>NZ_MDEC01000025.1 GCF_002939785.1 Xanthomonas codiaei | reverse complement strand
GGGGCTCCTGGGGGCTGGGTTGGTGTGGTAACCCCCATCTTCCAGATCGGCCCCGGATGAACAACCTACTGAGAGATCACAGCTAGCTGATCCTGGCCACACCCCTCGGGGATCAAGGCCCCTCTCCTGCGAAAGAGGGAAGGGTACGGGCGAAGCAGCGCCGTGCTGGGCGAGGCTGTCGACGGACCTTGAGCAGGCACGGCCCAGCAGCAGGCGAACCTGCTGCGCGACGCGCAACAGCCTGTACTACGACGCCCCGCCACAGCCGGCCTGGCCCGCCAGCCCTGCGCGCGCTGCACCAGCCCGGGGCGCTGCGTTAGACTGTCGCCCCTCTGCGGCCCGCAAGGCCGCCCTGCATGGATTGTCATACACGCATGAGCTGGCTCAGCAAATTGATGCCCTCCGGCATCCGCACCGAGAACACCCCGGCCAAGAAGCGCAGCGTTCCCGAGGGTCTGTGGGAAAAGTGCAGCAACTGCGGCAGCGCGCTGTACGGCCCGGAGCTTGAGGAGAACCTGGAGGTGTGTCCGAAGTGTGACCACCACATGGCCATTCGCGCCCGCGCGCGCCTGAACTCGCTGTTCGATCCGGAAACGGCCACCACCGAAATCGCCGCCCAACTGGGCCCGGTCGACGTGCTCAAGTTCAAGGACCAGAAGCGTTACGGCGAGCGCATCAAGGCCAGCCAGAAGGCCAGTGGCGAGTACGACGCGCTGATCGCCATGCGCGGCACGCTCAAGGGCAATCCGCTGGTCGCCGCTGCCTTCGACTTCGCCTTCATGGGTGGCTCGATGGGTTCAGTGGTCGGCGAGCGCTTCGCGCGCGCGGCCGAAGTGGCGCTGGAAGTGGGCTGCCCGTTCGTGTGCTTTTCCGCCAGCGGCGGTGCGCGCATGCAGGAAGGCCTGTTCTCGCTGATGCAGATGGCCAAGACCTCGGCGGCGCTTGGGCGCCTGCGCGAAGCCGGCCTGCCGTACATCTCGGTGCTGACCCATCCCACCACCGGTGGCGTGTCGGCATCGTTCGCGATGCTGGGCGATATCAATATCGCCGAGCCGCATGCGTTGATCGGCTTCGCCGGCCCGCGCGTGATCGAGCAGACCGTGCGCGAGACCCTGCCGGAAGGCTTCCAGCGCTCGGAGTTCCTGCTCGACCACGGCGCCATCGACCAGATCTGCGACCGTCGCCAGATGCGCGACCGCATCGCCGAGCTGAGCGCGATGATGATGCGCCAGGCGCGCCCGCAGGAGGCTGCAGCATGAGGCTGGTGACGATGCTGGCGGGACCCGGGAGCAACAACCTTCGGACGTCCACAGGCACCAGGCAGCGCTTTTCCCCGGTTCCCGGTCCCGGTTCCCGGTTCCCGGCTTCTCCGGTCCCGGCTCCATGAGCGCCCGCAAGTATTTCGGTACCGACGGCATCCGCGGTCGGGTCGGGCAGGGCGTGATCTCGGCCGATTTCGTGCTGCGCCTGGGAAATGCGCTGGGCCGCGTGCTCACCCAGGGCCGCAGCAAGCGTCCGTTGATATTGATCGGCAAGGACACGCGCATTTCCGGCTACATGTTCGAAGCGGCGCTGGAGGCCGGCCTGGTCGCCGCCGGTGCCGACGTGCAGATGATCGGGCCGATGCCGACACCGGCCATCGCGTTTTTGACCAGCACCCTGCGCGCCGATGCCGGGGTGGTGATCAGTGCCTCGCATAACCCGCACTACGACAACGGCATCAAGTTCTTTTCCGCCGAAGGCGAGAAACTCGACGACGCCACCGAAGCGGCGATCGAGGCGGCCCTGGACGAGCCGTTCCAGACCGTGGACTCCGAGCGCCTGGGCAAGGCGATCCGCACCCGCGACGCGATCGGCCGCTACATCGAGTTCTGCAAGGCCAGCGTGGCGCGCGGCTTCACCCTGCACGGGCTGAAGATGGTGCTGGACTGTGCGCATGGCGCCACCTATCACATTGCGCCGATGCTGTTTCGCGAGCTGGGCGCCGAGGTGGTGGTGATCGGCGCCGCACCGGATGGGCTCAACATCAACGACGGCGTCGGCTCCACGCATATCGACAATCTCGCCGCCAAGGTGCGCGAGAGCGGGGCGCATCTGGGTATCGCCTTCGACGGCGACGGCGACCGTGTGCTGATGGCCGACGACCAGGGCAACCCGGTCGATGGCGACGACCTGCTGTACGTGCTGGCCCGTTCGTGGCAGGCCAGCGGCCGGCTGACCGGCACGGTGGTCGGCACCTTGATGACCAACTACGGGCTGGAACCGGCGCTGGCCGCGCTGCAGATTCCGTTCCAGCGCGCCAAGGTCGGCGACCGTTACGTGCACCAGGCCCTGGTCGAAGGCGGCGGCACGCTGGGCGGAGAAACCTCCGGCCACCTGCTGTGCCTGGACCGCGCCAGTACCGGCGATGGCATCGTCAGCGCGCTGCAGGTGCTCGAAGCGCTGGGCCGCGACGGGCACAGCCTGCGCGAAGCGCTGAGTGGCCTGACCAAGGTGCCGCAGAAGACCGTGAACGTGCGTCTGGACGGCGGCGCCGCCAAGGCGATCGTGGAGGCGCCCGGTGTGCAGCAGGCGTTGCAGCAGGCGCAGGCGGCAGTGCAGGGGCGTGGACGCGCCTTCCTGCGGCCCTCCGGCACCGAGCCGGTGGTGCGCGTGACCGTGGAAGCCGACGATGCCGGCCTGATGCAGGACACGCTCGACCGTCTCTCCGGAGCCGTGCGTGACGCGGCGTGAGTCGCTGATCATTGGCGTGTGCGTGGTGTTCGCCAAGGCCGCGACGTTCTACCTGTTGTATCGCCTGCTGTCGTGAGCGGCAGGCATCTCCTTTCCCGACTTCGACCGCAGATACCCGTATGAGCGCCCGCATCCCGACCCTGGACATCACCCGTTTCGACAGCGACCGCGACGCCTTCGTCGCCGAGCTCGGTGCGGCCTATCGGCAGTGGGGCTTTGCCGGCATCCGCAATCACGGCATCGCCCAGGCCGACATCGATGCCGCCTACGAGGTGTTCAAGGCGTTCTTTGCCTTGCCCGAAGAGGTGAAGCGCCGCTATCACCTGCCCGGTAGCGGCGGCGCGCGTGGCTATACCGCCTTCGGCGTGGAAACCGCCAAGGACTCCAAGCATTTCGATCTCAAGGAGTTCTGGCATATCGGCCGCGAGATTCCCGACGATTCGCCGTACCGCGAGGTGATGCCGCCGAACCTGTGGCCGGACGAAGTGCCCGGCTTCCGCGAGCGTGGCTACCAGCTGTATCAGCAGCTGGATCAACTCGGTTCGCGCGTGCTCTCGGCGCTGGCGCTGCATATCGGTCTGCCGCAGGACTATTTCGTCGACAAGACCAACAACGGCAATTCGATCCTGCGCCCGATCCACTACCCGCCGATCACCAGCGACGATATCCCCAACGTGCGTGCCGGTGCGCACGGCGACATCAACTTCATCACCCTGCTGGTCGGTGCCAGTGCCGCCGGGCTGGAAGTGCGCTCCAACGATGGCGAGTGGGTGCCGTTCACCGCCGACGCCGACACCATCGTGGTCAATATCGGCGATATGCTGCAGCGGCTCACCAACCATGTGTATCCGTCCACCATCCACCGCGTGGTCAACCCCCCGGGCGAAGCCGCGCGCAAGCCGCGCTACTCGGTGCCGTTCTTCCTGCATCCCAATCCTGACTTCCTGATCGACGTGCTGCCCTCGTGCATCAGCGCCGACAATCCCAGCCGCTATCCCGAGCCGATCACCGCGCATGGATTCCTGGAAGAGCGCCTGCGCGAGATCAAGCTGAAGTAATCGCCCCGGCAGTGGCGCTGTGGCGTGTTGCAGTGCCATTGCAGAAGCGGTAGAGGGCGCTGCACGCATTGCCGCGCCCGCAACATAGCCATGACACATGCCACACTTCTATTCATAAAATTCCGCTCGTGTCTGGTTAAAGCTTGCGTTCACCTGCGCCGATAAATCAGTCTGATCGCTAGCGCGACGTCGGACTCGCCTGGCGCCCGCTGCCGATTGCACGAGGTGGGGGGCGCATGCGGATGCGGTGGATCAAACAAGCGGGTGCGGTTTCGGTGCTCGCACTCGGTGGCGCGATGGCGCCTGTTGCGGCAACGCCGGTCAGCGTGACCGTCACCGATGCCAGCGGTGTACTGGTCGATGCGGTAGTCAGCCTGGAATCGCCGCGGCCCGCTGCCGCCGCTGTCGGCAAGACCGTCGAAATGGATCAGGTCAATTCGCAGTTCGTACCTGCAGTGCTGGCGGTGCGCACCGGGACCTCGGTGCGATTTCCGAACAACGACCAGATCCGCCATCAGGTGTATTCGTTCTCTCCCGTCAAGCGGTTCGAATTGCCGCTGTTCCAGGGCACCACCGCGGCGCCGGTACGCTTCGACCAGGCGGGTCTGGTGACGGTGGGCTGCAACATCCACGACTGGATGCTGGGCTACATCGTGGTGCTGGATACCCCGTACTTCGGCAAGACCGGCAGCGATGGCCGCGTGCAGCTCGATGCGCCGGCAGGTGCGTACACGCTGCGCGTCTGGCATCCGCGCATCAAGGGGGCGGCGGCTGTCGAGCCGCTGCAGATTGCCCGCGACGCGGTGCAGCGCCGCGTCACCTTGCAGACCACGGGCGCTGCCCCGGCGGTGGCGCCCGCGGACGATCGGGTGCGCGCGCTGCAGGACAAGTTCCGCCGCGCCGCCGAGCCCAAGAAGCCGCACCCATGAAAGCGATGCGGCTGCATACGCGCATTGCGGCCTTGCTGGTGCTGGTGGTGCTGGCCACGCAGGCGCTGACCTTCATTGCGGTGCAATTGGCCACCGAACGCAGCGTCAAGGCGCAACTGGGCGAAGAACTGCAGATCGGCGAGCGCGTCTGGCAGCGCATCAACCTGCGCCGCGACGAACAGCTGCTGCAGTCGGCATCGGTGCTGGCCGACGACTTCGGATTTCGCGCCGCGGTGGCCAGCGGCGATGTCCCGACCATGCAATCGGCGCTGCGCAATCATGCCGCGCGCATGTCCGCGCAGACCGCCTTGCTGCTCTCGCCGGACGGGCAATTCCTGACCGGGCTGGCCGACCTGCCGCAGGCCGAACAACTGCGTGCCGTGCAGGCGCTGTTGCAGCAAGCGCAGCGCGACGGGCGCGCGGTCGGCGTGGTCGCGCTGGATCAGCACATCGTGCGGCTGGCGGTGGTGCAGGTGCTCGCACCAAGCCGCGTGGGCTGGATCGCGATCGGCAACGAGTCCGGCGAAGGACTGGCGCAGGATTTCCGCAGCACGACCGGATTGGATGCCACCTTCTTTACCGGTGGGTCGCCCATCCGCGTGCTCGCATCCACCCTGGAGCCGGCTGCGCGCAGCGCGTTCGCGCAGCAGCTGCCGGCGGCCGAGCGCACGCCGGGGGCGGCGATTCCGCTGACGCTGGGCCAGTCGCGCTACCTGGTCAAGCTGCAATCGATCCAGGGCGATAGTGACGTGCGGGTGGCCTTGCAGGCGTCGCTGGACCGCGCCGTGGCGCCTTACCGCATTCTCAAGCTGCGCATCCTGTTGCTCGCCGGCCTGGCGACGGCCGCAGCGCTGGGGGTGGCGCTTTTTCTCGCGCGCAGCGTCAGCAAGCCGGTGGCGCACCTGGTGCAGGCAGCGCGGCGCATCCAGCAGGGCGATTACCAGACCGCGGTCGAGGTCCCGCCGGGCCGTGAGCTGGCCGAACTGGCCGACAGCTTCGCGCGCATGCAGCAGCAGATCGCCAGCCGCGAGCAGCACATCCTGCATCAGGCCCGGCACGACGCATTGACCGGTCTGCCCAACCGCCTCTGGCTGCTGGAGTGTCTCGAGGACGTGGTGGAACAAACGGTGGCATCGGGCGGTACGGCGGCGGTGCTGATCCTGGATCTGGAGCGGTTCAAGGAACTCAACGACAGCCTCGGCCACGATTTCGCCGACCAGGTGCTGGTCGAAGTCGGGCAGCGCCTGGCCGATGTGGTGCAGGCGCCCAATCTGGTGGGGCGGCTGGGCAGCGACGAATTCATGGTGGTGGTGGCGCAGGCCGACGCCTCGACCGTGCAGCAGGATGCACAGCGTCTGCTGCTGCAGCTGCGTCGTCCGCTGGTATTGCCGCAGGCGCGCATCCAGCTCGAAGCCAGCATCGGCATCGCCTTGATTCCCGAACATGGCGCCGACCCGGACACCTTGTTGCGCCGCGCCGACATCGCGCGGCGTCAGCTGGGCGATGCCACCACCGTCGGCGCCAGCGTCTACCGCATGGGGCAGGACGAACAGCATCTGCGGCGGCTGCGACTCACCGGCGATCTGCGCCAGGCCATCGGCGGCAATGAGTTGACCTTGCGCTTCCAGCCCAAGATCTGCCTGCGCAGCGATCAGGTGGAGCAGGTCGAGGTGCTGGTGCGCTGGCATCACCCCACGCTGGGCCCGATCGGTCCGGATGAATTCATCCCGCTGGCCGAGCATTCCGGCGTGATCCATCCGCTGACCCGCTTCGTGCTGGACGAGGCGCTGCGCTGCCAGGCGCAGTGGCGTACGCAAGGCCTGCAACTGGGCATGGCGATCAACCTGTCCGCGCTGGATCTCTCCGATCCCGGCTTGCCCGACTACGTGCGCGCGCGGCTGGAGCAGCATGCCGTGCCGGCGCAGACGGTGACCCTGGAACTGACCGAAAGCGCCTTGATGCGCGATGTCGAATCTGCGCTGCACATGCTGCATCAGTTGCGCAGCGTCGGCGTACGCCTGTCCATCGACGACTTCGGCACCGGCTATTCCTCGCTGGCGCAACTCAAGCGCATGCCGGTCGACGAGTTGAAGATCGACAAGAGCTTCGTCATGCAACTGGCCGAAGGCACCGACGACGCCTTCATCGTGCGCAGCACCATCGATCTTGGGCACAACCTCGGCCTGAGCGTGATCGCCGAAGGCGTCGAGAACGTCGTGGCACTGGAACTACTGCGCGGCTATGGCTGCGACATGGTGCAGGGCTATCTGTACGCGCCGCCGCTGGAGCAGGCGCCGCTGGTGGCCTGGTGCATGCGTCAGCTCGGCACGTCTTCGCCAGCGCAATCGGGAGCGCATCGATGAAATTCAGCATCCGTGGCTCGGTCATCGTTGCGGCGGTCGGTATCGCGCTGATCCCGGTACCGGCCATGGCCGGAGACGGCCGCCTGCTGGCCACCGGCGGCGTGTCGATGATCGAAGGCAGCAGCGGTGGCGGCATCGTGCCGTGGGCGACCTTGTCCGGCTACGGCACCCGCGATGAGCTCGGCGGCGTGCTGTTCGCCACCCATGTCGACAGCGGCGACTACCGGCTCGATGTGCAGGGCGCCGCGCTGACCGTCGGCAACCGGCTGGAGCTGTCGCTCGCGCGTCAGCGCCTGGATCTGGGCACCTTGCAGGACCGCCTGGCGTTGCCGTGGAATGCGCTGGGCCAGGATGTGTTCGGCGCCAAGCTGCGCGTGCACGGCGATCTGGTCTACGGCCGTGGCCCGCAGGTCAGCGTGGGCGTGCAGTACAAGCGCCTGCGCGATGGCACGCTGCCACTGGCGATCGGTGCCCGCGACGATCACGGTACCGACGTCTACGTCAGTGCCAGCCGCTTGCTGCTGCAAGGTGCCGGCGGCTACCAGTTGCTGCTCAATGGCACGCTGCGTGCGACGCGCGCCAACCAGGCCGGTCTGCTCGGCTTCGGCGGCGATCGCCGCGACAGCTATCGGCTGGTGGCCGAAGCCAGCGCGGCCATCGTGCTCTCGCCGTCGTGGGCGGTGGGGGTGGAATATCGCGACAAGCCGGACAACCTGGGCTTTGCGCGCGAGCAGGCCTGGATGGACGGGTTCGTGGCCTGGTTTCCCAACAAGCATGTCTCGCTCACCGCCGCCTGGGCCGATCTGGGCGACATCGCCACGTTGACCGATCAGCGCGGCCCGTATCTCTCACTGCAGGTGGCGTTCTGATGAATCGATGGCTGCGGGGTTGGCTGATCTGCATGCTGTGCCTGCTCGGTGCCTGCGCCACCACGCGCACACGACCGACCTTGTACGACGAGCTCGGCGGGCAGGCCGGTATCGAGGCCCTGGTGGAGACCATGTTGTCGCGTGTCGCCGACGATGAGCGCATCGTCGACAAGTTCGCGCGCGTCAACATCGTCATGCTCAACGCCCGCCTGGTGCAGAAGTTCTGCCACGTTGCCGATGGCCCGTGCCCGGACACCGCCAAGTCGATGCAGCAGGCGCACCAGCATCTGGCCATCCGCGAGGGCGACTTCAATGCCCTGGTGGAAGACCTCAATTGGGCGATGGATCAACGCAAGATCCCCCGTCGCACCCAGAACCGCCTGCTGGCACGGCTGGCCGCCATGCACGGGGAGATCGTCAATCACTGAGCTGCGCCTTGCGCTACCGCCGGATGCATTGCACGGTTCCCGCGCCTGCGCTGCAGCACGATGAACCACCGGCCATCGCCGGCTCACTCCAGCGGACGTACCCGATGCGAGCCGCGCGCCATCAGGCGCAAGGCCAGCGCATGCGGCAACACACGCAGGGCGGCATTGACCAGGCGATAGCGCCAGCCCGGCACCGCCAGCACCTGCCCGCGCTCCAGCGCGGCAATGCCGTACTCGGCCACCGCATCGGCCTGCAGCCAGGCCCAGCGGGGCAGGGTGGACATCGCTGCACGGGTGCCGGTGACGTCGTGGAATTCCGACCATGCAAAGCCCGGGCACAGCGCGCAGACCTTCACCGCGCAGTCGGCGTTTTCCAGTGCCAGCGATTCGCTGAAGCGCAGCAGGAAGCTCTTGCTGGCCGCATACAGGGTCTGCCCGTCGGCACTGGGCGTGAGCGCAGCGAACGAGGCCACGTTGAGAATGCGCCCCTGGCCGCTGGCGCGAATCATCGGCAGCAACCGCCAGGTGAGTTCGCATACCGCACCAATCATCACCTGCAGGAAGCGCGCATGCGTGGCCCAGTCGTTGTGCAGATAGCGGCCCGGCACGCCGTAGCCGGCATTGTTGACCAGGGTGCCCACGGTCCAGCCCTCGCGCTGGATCTGCGCCACCAGCGTCTGCGCAGCGTCCGGGTCGGCCAGGTCGGCGGGCAGGATTTCCACGCGCACCCGCGTACCCAGTTCGGCGGCCAGCGCCTGCAGCCGATCCACCCGTCGCGCGGTCAGGATCAACGGCACGCCCCGCCTGGCGTACGCCCGTGCGATCTCGCGGCCGATGCCGCTGGAGGCGCCGGTGATCAGGGCGAAGACAGGCGAATCGGACATGGTGGATTCCTGCTGAGGGAGGCATAGGACAGTTGTTGGACACAAGTGTGCCGGTTGCCGACAGGCCATGGGCTATTCTGTCGCCCGTCTTCAACTCAGGAACCTGCGCCTGATGCGTCGCAAACTCGTTGCTGGAAACTGGAAGCTGCATGGCAGCCGCACCTTCGCCACCGACCTGGTGGCCAAGGTGGCCGCGCACATGCCCCTGGAGGGTGTCGATGTCGTCATCCTGCCGCCACTGCCTTACCTCGGCGACCTGATCGAGGATTTCGAGGCCAACCACCTGTCCTTCGGAGCCCAGGACGTCAGCAGTAACGAGAAGGGCGCCTACACCGGCGAGGTCTCGGCCACGATGCTGGTGGATGTCGGCGCCGAGTACGGCCTGGTCGGCCATTCCGAGCGCCGCCAGTACCATCAGGAGAGCAGCGAGCTGGTGGCGCGCAAGTTCGCCGCCGCCATCCATGCCGGGTTGATCCCGGTGCTGTGCGTGGGCGAATCGCTGGAACAGCGTGAAGCCGGTCAGACCGAGGCAATCCTACGTGCCCAGCTCGAGCCGGTGATTGCCCTGGTCGGTAGCCAGGGCTTCGAACGGGCCGTGCTCGCGTACGAGCCGATCTGGGCGATCGGCACCGGGCGCACCGCAAGTCCCGCCCAGGCCCAGGCCGTGCACGCCTTCCTGCGTGGCGAAGTCGCGAAAGCGGATGCTAGAATCGCCGATTCCCTGCCCATCCTGTACGGGGGTAGTGTCAAGCCCGACAATGCGGCCGAGCTGTTCGCGCAGCCCGACGTCGACGGCGGGCTGGTCGGTGGCGCATCCTTGGTTGCCGAAGACTTCCTGGCCATCGCGCGTGCGGCGGCCGCTCGTTAACCCATTAAGTTTTGTCCGGGGACGGATTTCGAAATGCTGATGTTGATCCTCAATGTGGTCTACGTACTGGTCGCGCTGGCGATGATCGCGCTGATCCTGATGCAGCGCGGCGCCGGTGCTGCGGCCGGGTCCGGCTTCGGCGCGGGTGCATCGGGCACGGTGTTCGGGTCGCAGGGTGCGTCGAACTTCCTGTCCAAGTCGACCAAGTGGCTGGCCGTGGTGTTCTTCAGCATCAGCCTGTTCATGGCCTGGTACGCCACCCATGGCGCCCGTCCCACCGACCAGAACCTGGGCGTGATGTCGCAGGCGGCAAGCCCGGCACCGGCCGCCGCCGGTGAGCTGGCCCAGCCGCTGCCGCAGGCGCCCGCCAGCGGTGCGGTGCCGACCGCTCCGTCGCAGCCGGCGCCCGTCGCGGCACCGGCCGCAACGCCTGCACCGCCCGCGGCCACGCAGCCGACGCCTGCGGCAGGCGAAGAAAACGCTTCAGAACCAGCACAAAAACGCTGAAGCCGGTTACAATACGCTGCGCACTGGGATGCCCAGCGGCGCAACGTATGCCCAGGTGGCGGAATTGGTAGACGCACTACCTTGAGGTGGTAGCGACTTAGGTCGTAGGGGTTCGAGTCCCCTCTTGGGCACCATTGTTTGGCTGCAGTTCCCGCGCATCGCGGCATGTCGCGCGCGGGGCCTGCCTATACCCCATGCCGGCACGCGGCGCGTGCGGGCAGAGGCAAGAGAGAATCGCTGTGCTGGCCGAATATTTGCCGAGTCTGCTGTTTCTGGTTGTCGCCACTGGCATCGGCATCGTGTTGATGCTGATTGGCCGGTTCCTCGCTCCGCGCAGCCCGGACGCGCGCAAGCTCTCGCCGTACGAGTGTGGCTTCGAGGCATTCGAAGACGCGCGCATGAAGTTCGATGTGCGCTACTACCTCATCGCGATCCAGTTCATCGTGTTCGACCTGGAAATCATCTTCATCGTGCCGTGGACGCAGGTGTTCATGGAGATCGGCGCACGCTCGCTGGTCACCATGGGTCTGTTCGTCGGCATGTTGTTCCTCGGCTTTATCTACGTGTGGAAGAAGGGAGCGCTGGAATGGGAGTGATTCAGACCCTGGATCGTCTGATGACCAACCCGATGCCGGAAGGCCGGGTGGAAGACATCCTGCGCCCGGAAGGCGAAAACCCGCTGCTGGAAAAGGGCTATGTGACCACCAGCGTCGATGCGCTGCTGAACTGGGCACGCACCGGCTCGATGTGGCCGATGACCTTCGGCCTGGCGTGCTGCGCGGTCGAGATGATGCATGCCGGCGCCGCGCGCCTGGACCTAGACCGCTACGGGGTGGTGTTCCGTCCGTCGCCGCGCCAGTCCGACGTGATGATCGTGGCCGGTACGCTGGTCAACAAGATGGCTCCGGCGCTGCGCAAGGTCTACGACCAGATGCCGGACCCGAAGTGGGTCATCTCGATGGGCAGCTGCGCCAACGGCGGCGGCTACTATCACTATTCGTATTCGGTGGTGCGCGGTTGCGATCGCATCGTGCCGGTGGACATCTATGTCCCGGGCTGCCCGCCGACCGCCGAGGCGCTGGTCTACGGCATCCTGCAGCTGCAGAAGAAGATCTGGCGAACCCAGACGATCGCACGCTGACACCCGTCTTCTCCTATCGTGAGCAGCCAAGCCCCCATGGCAGAGCAAGCATCCTCCTTCACTGACCGACTTGCGGCACGTTTCGCCGGTGCGCAGATCGCCGTGGCCCTGCCACGCGGCGAGGTGACGCTGGAAGTCGCTGCCGCCGATTGGCACGCGACCTGCCTGGCCCTGCGCGATGAGCTCGGTTTCGAACAGCTCAGCGACCTGTGCGGCGTCGACTACCTGGGTTATGGCAGCGACGAATGGGACACCGCCGATGTGTCCTCGCAGGGCTTCAGCCGTGGCGTCGAAGGCAAGGCCGTCGGCCGTTTCGCCTGGGGCGAATTCCCCAGCCAGGAAAGTTCCAATGGCGCCCAGCCGCAGCAGCTGCCCAAGCAGCGCTTTGCGGTGGTCGCCCAACTGATCTCCTACCAGCACAACCAGCGTCTGCGCGTTCGGTGCTTCGCACCCGACGAACAGGTGCCGGTGGTGAAGTCGGTGACCGATATCTGGCCGGGCGTGAACTGGTTCGAGCGCGAAGCCTTCGACCTGTTCGGCATCGTCTTCGATGGTCACCCGGACCTGCGCCGCATCCTGACCGACTATGGATTCGTCGGCCATCCGTTCCGCAAGGATTTCCCGCTGATCGGCAACGTCGAAGTGCGCTACGACGAAGAGCGCAAGCGTGTGGTGTACGAGCCGGTGACATCGGTCGAGCCGCGCGTCGGTGTGCCGCGCGTGATCCGCGACGACGCCCGTTATGAGACTGCCGCCGGTGAAGTGGGCAAGTCGGAGACTGCCAAGTGAGTGAGTTCCGCCAGGCAACCGATGCCTTCGCGAGCAATCCTGCCGAAAGCAAGCAGGAAATCCGCAATTACACGATGAACTTCGGCCCGCAGCATCCTGCGGCGCACGGCGTGTTGCGCCTGATCCTGGAGATGGACGGCGAGACCGTGGTGCGTGCCGATCCGCATATCGGCCTGCTGCACCGTGGCACCGAGAAGCTGGCCGAGTCCAAGCCGTTCAACCAGTCGGTCCCGTACATGGACCGGCTGGACTACGTGTCGATGATGTGCAACGAGCACGCCTACGTGCGCGCCATCGAGTCGCTGATGGGCATCGAGGCGCCGGAGCGTGCGCAGTACATCCGCACCATGTTCGACGAGATCACCCGCATCAAGAACCACCTGATGTGGGTGGGTTCCAATGCCCTCGATCTGGGCGCGATGGCGGTGATGCTGTACGCGTTCCGCGAGCGCGAAGAACTGATGGACGTCTACGAGGCGGTCAGTGGCGCGCGCATGCACGCGGCCTACTACCGTCCGGGCGGCGTCTACCGCGATCTGCCCGATCGCATGCCGCAGTACAAGGAATCGTGCTGGCACAAGGGCGGGGCGCTGAAGAAGCGCAACGCCGGTCGTGAAGGCAGCATGCTGGACTTCCTGGAGGAGTTCACCAACACCTTCCCGGCGCGGGTGGACGAGTACGAAACCCTGCTGACCGACAACCGCATCTGGAAGCAGCGCACCGTGGACGTGGGCATCATCAGCCCGGACCTGGCGCGTGCCTGGGGCATGACCGGTCCGATGCTGCGAGGCTCGGGCATCGAGTGGGATCTGCGCAAGAAGCAGCCGTACGCCAAGTACGACGCGGTGGAGTTCGACATCCCGGTCGGCACCAACGGCGACTGCTACGACCGCTACCTGGTGCGCGTGGCCGAGATGCGCGAGTCCAACCGCATCATCAAGCAGTGTGTGAAGTGGCTCAAGGCCAACCCAGGCCCGGTCATGGTGCCCAATTTCAAGGTCGCTCCGCCCAGTCGCGAAGGCATGAAGGACGACATGGAAGCGCTGATCCATCACTTCAAGCTGTTCAGTGAAGGCTACTGCGTGCCGGCCGGCGAGACCTATAGCGCGGTCGAGGCGCCCAAGGGCGAGTTCGGCTGCTACCTGATGTCCGACGGCGCCAACAAGCCGTTCCGCGTGCACCTGCGCGCGCCTGGCTTTGCGCACCTGTCGTCGATGGACGCGGTGGTGCGTGGCTATCTGCTGGCCGACGTCGTGGCGATGATCGGTACTTACGATTTGGTTTTCGGTGAGGTTGACCGATGAAGGCGACGGGTAATTTCGAAGCGGCGCGCGACGTCGATCCGCAGGTGGTGCTGAGCGACAAGACGCGCGCGCACATCGATCACTGGCTGACCAAGTTCCCGCCCGACCGCAAGCGGTCGGCGGTGCTGCAGGGCCTGCACGCCGCGCAGGAGCAGAACCAGGGCTGGCTGACCGATGAGTTGATCGTGGGTGTGGCCAAGTACCTGGAGCTGCCGCCGGTGTGGGCCTACGAGGTCGCCAGCTTCTATTCGATGTTCGAGACCGAGAAGGTCGGCCGCCACAACGTGGCGTTCTGCACCAACATCAGCTGCTGGCTCAACGGCGCCGAAGATCTGCTGGCGCACGCGGAAAAGAAGCTGGGTTGCAAGCTGGGTCAGTCGACGGCCGATGGCCGCGTCTACCTCAAGCGCGAAGAAGAGTGCCTGGCGGCCTGCTCCGCAGCGCCGATGATGGTCATCAACGGCCATTACCACGAGCACCTGACGAAAGAGAAGGTCGACGCGCTGCTGGACGGGCTGGAATAAGACATGGCACATCATCACGCACCTACAGGTCCGGTCGGTCCGGCGCCGTTGCCGCATCAGGTCGTCTACACGACCCTGCACTACGACACCCCGTGGTCGTACGAGAGCTACCTCAAGACCGGTGGCTACGCGGCGCTGCGCAAGATCCTGGAAGAGAAGATCCCGCCGGCCGACGTCATCGAGATGGTCAAGGCGTCGAACCTGCGCGGCCGTGGCGGCGCGGGCTTCCCGACCGGTTTGAAGTGGTCGTTCATGCCCAAGGGCACGATGCAGAAGTACATCCTGTGCAACTCGGACGAATCCGAGCCTGGCACCTGCAAGGACCGCGACATCCTGCGTTACAACCCGCATTCGGTAGTGGAGGGCATGGCGATCGCCTGCTACGCCACCGGCTCGACCGTGGGCTACAACTACCTGCGTGGCGAATTCCACCACGAGCCGTTCGAGAACTTCGAGCTGGCGCTGGCTGACGCCTATGCGAACGGCTGGCTGGGCAAGAACATTCTCGGCAGCGGCGTGGATATCGATATCTACGGTGCGCTGGGTGCCGGTGCCTACATCTGCGGCGAAGAAACCGCGTTGATGGAATCGCTGGAAGGCAAGAAGGGCCAGCCGCGCTACAAGCCGCCGTTCCCGGCGAACTTCGGCCTGTACGGCAAGCCGACCACGATCAACAATACCGAGACCTATGCGTCGGTGCCGGCGATCATTCGCAACGGCCCGGAGTGGTTCCTCGGCCTGAGCAAGACCAAGAACGGCGGCCCGAAGATCTTCTCGGTGTCCGGTTGCGTGCAGAAGGGCGGCAACTTCGAAGTGCCGCTCGGCACCACCTTCGACGAACTGCTGGAGATGGCCGGCGGTCTGCGTCCGGGTCGCAAGCTGAAGGCGGCGGTTCCCGGCGGCGTGTCGATGCCGGTGCTCAAGGCCGAGCAACTGGCCGGCCTGCAGATGGACTACGACACCCTGCGTGCGCTGGGCACCGGCCTGGGTTCGGGTGCCATCGTGGTTCTGGATGACAGCGTGTGCTGCGTGCGTTTCGCCTGCCGTATCTCGCAGTTCTTCCACAAGGAATCCTGCGGCCAGTGCACCCCGTGCCGCGAAGGCACCGGCTGGATGCATCGCGTGCTGGAGCGCATCGTCGCCGGCAAGGCCACGATGGAAGACCTGCACCAGCTGCGCACCGTCGCCGGCCAGATCGAAGGCCACACCATCTGTGCGTTCGGTGAAGCGGCGGCATGGCCGATCCAGGGCTTCCTGCGCCAGTTCTGGGACGAGTTCGAGTACTACATCGTCAACGGTCGTTCGATCGTCGACACGCAAGTCGGAGTGGCCGCATGAGCGCCCAACCAGTGAACCCGAACGTGCCGCCGGATCATGTGACCGTCGAGATCGACGGCCAGAGCCTGGTCGTGCCGAAGGGTTCGATGATCATCCAGGCCGCCGACAAGGCCGGCATTCCCATCCCGCGCTTCTGCTACCACGAGAAGCTGCCGATCGCCGCCAACTGCCGCATGTGCCTGGTGGATGTCGAAAAATCGCCCAAGCCGTCGCCGGCCTGCGCCACGCCGGTGATGGATGGCATGAAGGTCACCACGCGTAGCGAAAAGGCGCTGAAGTACCAGCGCAGCGTGATGGAATTCCTGCTGATCAATCACCCGCTGGATTGCCCGATCTGCGATCAGGGCGGCGAGTGCGAACTGCAGGACGTCTCGCTCGGTTACGGCCGCTCGGTGAGCCGCTTCAACGAGCGCAAGCGCGTGGTGCCCGACGAGGACATCGGTCCGCTGGTCGCCACCGAGATGACCCGCTGCATCCAGTGCACGCGCTGCGTGCGCTTCACCGCGGACATCGCCGGCACCTACGAACTCGGTGGCATGTATCGCGGCGAAAACCTGCAGATCGGCACCTACGACGGCAAGCCGCTGACCACCGAGATTTCCGGCAACGTCATCGACGTCTGCCCGGTGGGCGCGCTGACCAACAAGGTGTTCCAGTTCCGCGCCCGTCCGTGGGAGCTGACCGCACGCGAATCGCTCGGCTATCACGACGCGATGGGCTCGAACCTGTTCCTGCACGTGCGTCGCGGCGAAGTGCTGCGCACCGTGCCGCGCGAGAACGAGGCGGTCAACGAATGCTGGCTGTCCGATCGCGACCGTTACTCGCATCAGGGGTTGTATTCGGAAGACCGCGCGGTCAAGCCGCTGAAGAAGATCAACGGGCAGTGGGCCGAGGTGAGCTGGGCCGAAGGCCTGGCTGCCGCGACGCAGATCCTGCGCGACAACGCTGGCGATCAGCTTGGCGTGCTGGTGCATCCGTCCACCTCGAACGAGGAAGGCGCGCTGCTGGCACGCCTGGCCGAAGGGCTGGGTAGCGGCAATCTGGATCATCGCCTGCTGAACCGCGATTTCTCCGACGCGGCAGTGGCCGAACCGTTTGCCACGCCGCTGGCCGAGATCGAACAGGCCGATGTGGTGGTGCTGTTCGGCAGCAACGTGCGTCATGAATTGCCGCTGCTGCATGCGCGCTTGCGCAAGGCGCATATCCAGAACCGCACGCAGATCCATTCGGTCAATCCGGTCGACTTCGATTTCGCCTTCACCCAGGCAAGCCGCACCGTAGTCGCGCCCTCCCAGCTGGCGGCTGCACTCGACGATGCCACCCTGCGTGATGCCGTCAAGGGTGCGACCCGCGCGGTGATCGTGGTCGGCGCACTGGCCGAGAATCATCCGCAGGCGGCGGCGCTGCGTGCAGCTGCACGTGACTTCGCTACTGCAACCGGCGCCTCGCTGTGCCGCATCCCGCAGGGTGCCAACGCCGTGGGCCTGGTGTCGCAAGGCGTGCTGCCGACCGCGCGCGATGTGGCCGGCATGCTGGCGCAGCCGCGCCAGGCGTATGTGCTGTACGGCATCGAGCCGGGCCTGGATTTTGCCGATGCCGCGGCTGCGCGTAGCGCGCTGGCCGGTGCCAAGGTCGTGGCCTTCAGCCAGTTCGCCTGCGCCTCCACGCGCGAGGTGGCCGATGTGATCCTGCCGATCGGTGCATTGCCGGAAATCGATGCGTCGCTGACCAATCTCGACGGTCGCGTACAGACCGCACGTGCTGCAGGCCGCCTGCCGGTCGAGGCGCGCGAAGGTTGGCGAGTGCTGCGTGCGCTCGGCGGCGAGTTGGGCCTGGCCGGTTTCGAGTTCATCGATCTGGTCGGCCTGCGTGCCGGCATGCAGAACCGCTCGGTGAGCCCGGTCGCTTCGGCCCAGCCGGTTGTCTCCGACACGGGTCTGGAAGTAGCGGCAACCGCGGCGATCTATCGCACCGATGCGGTCGTGCGCCGCGCCGCCGCGCTGCAGTCGCATCCGCTCAACATCGCCCCCTGCGTGGCGATGCATCCGGAGCAGGCCGCGCAGTTGCAGGTCGGCGAAGGGCAGATGGTCAAGGTCGGTACCGACGCCGGTAAGGCGACGTTGCCGGTGGTGCTGGACAAGCGCGTCGCACCGGGCACGGTGTGGATCGAATCCGGCCATGGCGCAACCGCGCCGCTCGGTGCCGGTCGCGTAACGGTGGTGGCTGCATGAACGAATTGCTGTTGAACGTGGTCGATCCCCTCCACCAGTGGTTCGTCGGGCTGGGCGATGGCGGCGTGGTGCTCTGGACCGTGCTGAAGATCCTGCTGATCGCCGTGCCGGTGATCGTGGCAGTGGCCTTCTATGTGGTGTGGGAGCGCAAGCTGATCGGCTGGATGCACGTGCGCCACGGGCCCATGTACGTGGGCATGGGCATCTTCCAGGCCTTCGCCGACGTCTTCAAACTGCTGTTCAAGGAAATCCTGCAACCGGCCAGCTCGCACAAGGCGATGTTCGTCATCGCACCGCTGCTGACGCTGGCGCCGGCCTTCGCCGCATGGTCGGTGGTGCCCTTCGATGCGCAGCTGGTGTTGTCCAATGCCAACGTGGGCCTGCTGTACCTGCTGGCGATGACCTCGCTGGGCGTGTACGGCATCATCTTGGCGGGCTGGGCCTCCAACTCCAAGTACGCGTTCCTGGGTGCGATGCGCTCGGCCGCACAGGTGGTCAGCTACGAAATCGCGATGGGCTTTGCCCTGGTCGGCGTGATGATCGCCTCCGGCAGCGTCAACCTGAGCCAGATCGTGTTCGCACAGGCGGGCAATTCCGGCTTCCTCGATTGGTTCCTGCTGCCGCTGTTCCCGTTGTTCATCGTGTACTGGGTCTCCGGCGTTGCCGAAACCAATCGCGCGCCGTTCGACGTGGTGGAAGGCGAATCGGAAATCGTGGCCGGCCACATGGTGGAATACTCGGGCGGCGCGTTCGCGCTGTTCTTCCTGGCCGAGTACGCCAACATGATCCTGGTCAGCTTCCTGATCTCGATCTTCTTCCTCGGTGGCTGGCTGAGCCCGATCCAGGGCTGGGTCACTGCGGAAGTCTCGCCATGGATCGACTGGGTCTGGAAGGGCGGTTGGCCCTGGCTGCTGATGAAGGTGTTCTTCTTCGCCAGCGCCTACATCTGGTTCCGCGCCAGCTTCCCGCGCTACCGCTACGACCAGATCATGCGGCTGGGCTGGAAGGTCTTCATTCCGCTCACGATCGTGTGGATCGCAGTGACGGCATTGATGGTGTTTTACGGCGTGATCCAGAAGGGCGTGTAACCGATGAACAAGATCACCCACTACTTCAAGAGCCTGCTGCTGCTCGAACTGCTCGGCGGTTTGTGGCTGACGTTGAAATACACGTTCAAGCCCAAGTACACCGTGCTGTACCCTATGGAGAAGTTCCCACAGTCGCCGCGGTTCCGTGGCTTGCACGCGCTGCGTCGCTACCCCAACGGCGAGGAGCGCTGCATCGCCTGCAAGCTGTGCGAAGCGGTCTGCCCGGCGCTGGCGATCACCATCGACTCGGCCAAGCGCGAGGACGGCACCCGTCGCACCACGCGCTACGACATCGACCTGTTCAAGTGCATCTTCTGCGGCTTCTGCGAAGAAAGCTGCCCGGTGGACTCGATCGTCGAGACGCACATCCTCGAATATCACTTCGAGAAGCGTGGCGAGAACATTGTCAACAAGCCGCAGCTGCTGGCGATCGGAGACCGGCTTGAAGCCGAGATCGCCGAGCGTCGCGCTGCCGATGCCGCCTTCCGTTGAGGTCATGATGGACTGGGTCTCTATTGCTTTCTACGCCTTCTCCGCCATCGCGGTCGTTTCCGCCGGCGCGGTGATCAGCGTGCGCAACCCGGTATACGCGGTGTTGTGCCTGATCCTCACCTTCTTCTCGATGGCCTGCATCTGGCTGCTGGTCGGGGCCGAGTTCCTCGGCGTCACCCTGGTGCTGGTCTACGTCGGCGCGGTGATGGTGCTGTTCCTGTTCGTGGTGATGATGCTCGACATCGACACCAGCCGCCTGCGCGAGGGCTGGGTCAAGTACATGCCGGTCGGTGTCATCGTGGCCGTGGCGATGCTGGCGCAGATGGTCACCCTGATCGGCGTCAAGGCGCGCAGCGCAGCGCCGTTCCCGGCCGACAACGCTGCGGCGCAGGCCGCCGACAGTTCCAACCTGACCTGGCTGGCCAAGAGCCTGTACACCGAGTTCCTGCTGCCGTTCGAATTCGCTGCGGTCATCCTCACCGTGGCGGTGGTGGCGGCAGTGATGCTGACCCTGCGTAAGCGCACCGGCGTCAAGATGCAGAATGCGTCCGAGCAGTCGCGGGTCAAGGCTGGCGATCGCCTGCGCATGGTCAAAATGGCGGTTGAAAAGCCGGTACCGGTCGCTCCGCAGCCGGATGCGATCGACGGACAGGAGGCGAAGTCTTGATTACCTTGGGCCACCTGCTTGGACTGGGTGCGGTGCTGTTTTGCATCTCCCTGGCCGGCATCTTCCTCAACCGCAAGAACGTCATCGTGTTGCTGATGTCGATCGAGTTGATGCTGCTGTCGGTCAACGTCAATTTCATCGCGTTCTCGCGCGAGCTCGGCGACACCGCCGGTCAGCTGTTCGTGTTCTTCATCCTGACCGTTGCCGCCGCGGAGGCCGCCATCGGCCTTGCGATCCTGGTGACTCTGTTCCGTACGCGCCGCACGATCAATGTGGCCGAAGTCGACACGTTGAAGGGCTGACCCGTAGATGGAAATCACTCTCTCCAAGAGTCTGCTGATCGCAGTGGTGCTCGCACCGCTGGTCGGTAGCATCATCGCCGGCCTGTTCGGTCGTCAGGTGGGGCGCAAGGGCGCACAGTACGTCACCATCCTCGGTGTGGCGGTCAGCTGCGTACTGTCGTGCCTGACGCTGTACCAACTGGTGGAGCAGGGCGCCAGCCCCTTCAACCAGAACCTGTACACCTTCTTCGACGTCGGCAACTATTCCGCACACGTCGGTTTCATGGTCGATCGCCTGACTGCGATGATGATGGTGGTGGTGACCTTCGTGTCGCTGCTGGTGCACATCTACACGATCGGCTACATGGAAGAAGACCCGGGCTACCAACGCTTCTTCAGCTATATCTCGTTATTCACCTTCTCCATGCTCACGCTGGTGATGAGCAATAACTTCCTGCAGCTGTTCTTCGGCTGGGAAGCGGTGGGTCTGGTGTCCTACCTGTTGATCGGTTTCTGGTTCAAGCGTCCGACCGCGGTGTTCGCCAACATGAAGGCGTTCCTGGTCAACCGCGTCGGCGACTTCGGCTTCATCCTGGGTATCGCTGGTGTGCTGCTGTGGTTTGGCTCGCTGGATTACTCCACCGTGTTCGCCAACGCCACCACCATGGCCGGTGCCAAGGTGCAGCTGTTCGCCGGCCACGAATGGAGCGTGATGACGCTGATCTGCATCTGCCTGTTCATCGGTGCGATGGGCAAGTCGGCGCAGGTGCCGTTGCACGTGTGGCTGCCCGACTCGATGGAAGGCCCGACCCCGATCTCGGCACTGATCCACGCCGCAACCATGGTCACCGCCGGCATCTTCATGGTGGCGCGCATGTCGCCGCTGTTCGAGCTGTCGGAGACCGCGCTGAACTTCATCCTGTTCATCGGTGCGACCACGGCCTTCTTCACCGGTCTGATCGGCATCGTGCAGAACGACATCAAGCGCGTGGTCGCGTATTCCACGCTGTCGCAGCTCGGGTACATGACTGTGGCGCTGGGTGTGTCGGCCTATTCGGCGGCCGTGTTCCACCTAATGACCCACGCGTTCTTCAAGGCGCTGCTGTTCCTGGCGGCCGGCTCGGTCATCATCGGCATGCACCACGAGCAGGACATGCGCAAGATGGGTGGCCTGCGCAAGTACATGAAGGTGACCTACTGGACCAGCGTGATCGGTACCCTGGCCCTGGTCGGTACGCCGTTCTTCTCCGGCTTCTACTCCAAGGACACCATCATCGAGGCAGCCGCGCACCACGCGCATGAGTCGCATAGCTGGGTCGCGACCTATGGCTACTGGGCGGTGCTCGGCGGCGTGCTGGTGACCAGCTTCTACAGCTTCCGCCTGCTGTTCCTGACCTTCCATGGCAAGGAACGTTTCCGTGATGCGCATGCGCACGACGCCCATGCCCACCACGACAGCGCGCATGCGGATGCCGAGGCTCAGGTACACGCGCACGACAGTCATGCACATGACGCGCATGCCCACGTGACGCATAGCCACGACGACCACGGCCATGGCCATGGCCACCACGGTGCGCACGAGCCGCACGAGTCCAAGTGGGTGGTCACGCTGCCGTTGATCCTGCTGGCGATCCCGTCGATCGCGATCGGCTTCTTTACCATCGGCCCGATGTTGTTCGGCACCGATTGGCAGGGGCATCACGCGGCGCATGCGATCCAGGGCCAGGCAGTCTCGTTCTTCACCGGCATCGTCGATTTCTACGACCCGGCGCGCGATACCGTTGGCGCCCTGGCCGAGGAATTCCACGGCCCGGTGGCCTTCGCACTGCACGGCATGACGGCGGCGCCGTTCTTCCTGACCGTTGCCGGGCTGTTGCTGGCGGCGCTGTTCTACCTGTGGAAGCCGGAACTGGCCACCAGGTCGCGCAAGGCGTTCGCACCGCTCGTGTGGCTGCTGGAGAACAAGTACGGCTTCGACAAGCTCTGGATCAATGGCTTCGCCGGTGGCGGCGTTGTCCTTGGCAAGGCGTCACGTGCGGTCGATACCCATGTGGTCGACGGTGCGGTCGTCAATGGTTCTGCCCGACTGATCGACCTGGCTGCAAATGTGCTGCGTCGCACGCAATCCGGTTTCCTCTATCACTACGCCTTCGCAATGATCATCGGTTTGATCGCCTTGTTGGCGGTACTGATGCATTTCTGGCGTTGACCTGTACGGAATAAGAAAACGTGTCGAACTGGCCTTTACTGTCTATCTTGATCTGGCTGCCGATTATCGGTGGCGCCCTGATCCTTGCGTTGCGCAACGCCGAGACTGCCCGCTGGGCGGCGCTGGCGGTGGCGGTGGCGACCTTCGTGCTCAGCCTGCCGCTGCTGGGCTACGACACGGCCAACGACGCCCTGCAGTTCGTCGAGCTGCATGCCTGGATCCCGGCCTACAACATCGGCTACAACCTGGGCGTGGACGGCATTGCGGTTGCGTTGATCGTGCTGACCACGCTGGTGACGGTACTGGCATTGATCGGTGCCTGGCGCTCGATCGACAAGCGCGTCAACCAGTACGTGGCTGCGTTCCTGATCCTGGAGGGCGTCACCGTCGGTATCTTCGCTGCCACCGATGCGATGCTGTTCTACGTCTTCTTCGAAGCCATGCTGATCCCGATGTTCCTGATCATCGGCGTCTGGGGCGGCCCGCGGCGTATCTACGCGGCGATGAAGTTCTTCCTGTACACCTTCCTCGGCTCGGTGCTGATGTTGGTCGGCCTGGTCTACCTGTACCTGAAGGGTGGCAGCTTCCAGCTGGCCGACCTGTACGCACTGCAGCTGACCGCCAAGGAACAGACCTGGATCTTCTTCGCCTTCCTGATCGCCTTCGCAGTCAAGGTGCCGATGTTCCCGGTGCACACCTGGCTGCCGGATGCGCACGTGGAAGCGCCGACCGCCGGCTCGGTGATCCTGGCGGCGATCGCGCTGAAGATCGGCGGCTACGGCTTCCTGCGCTTCAATCTGCCGATCGTGCCGGATGCCAGTCATGAGTTTGCCTGGCTGGTCATTACGCTCTCGCTGATCGCGGTGATCTACGTCGGCCTGGTTGCACTGGTCCAGGACGACATGAAGAAGCTGGTGGCCTATTCGTCTATCGCGCACATGGGTTTCGTCACCCTCGGCACCTTCATCGCGTTTACCCTGGTGCGCGAGTACGGCAGCACAGACGCTGCCCGCCTGGGCCTGCAGGGTGCGATGGTGCAGATGATCTCGCACGGCTTCGTCTCCGGCGCGATGTTCTCCTGCATTGGTGTGCTGTACGACCGCATGCATACCCGGCGCATCGCCGATTACGGCGGCGTGGTCAACGTGATGCCGTGGTTCGCCACCTTCGCCATGCTGTTCTTCATGGCCAATGCCGGCCTGCCGGGTACCAGCGGTTTCGTCGGCGAGTTCATGGTGATCCTGGCCAGCTTCCAGAAACACCCGCTGGTGGCCCTTGCCGCCGCCACCACGCTGGTGATCACCGCCGCCTATACGCTGTGGCTGTACAAGCGCGTGTTCTTCGGTGAAGTGGCCAATGCGCACGTGGCCGAGTTGAAGGACATCAACGGTCGCGAGGTCTTCGTGCTTGGGGTGTTCGCCGCTGGCGTGCTGGCCCTGGGCGTGTATCCGAAGCCGCTGACCGATCTGATGGAACCATCGATCGCCAAGCTGGCGACCCAGATTGCTGCGACCAAGCTCTAACGGCTTGCCGTCCGTTTTGATTTCCAGGATTTGATGATGACCACGCCAACGCTCGCGCCGTTGACCACCGCTGACCTGGCTCCGCTCGTACCGGAGCTGGTGTTGATCGGCGGCGCCTTCGCCCTGCTGATGCTCGACCTGTTCGTGAGCCAGCGGAACAAGGTCTGGACCCACCTGTTCTCCGTTGCCGTCCTGGCCGTGGTGCTCGTACTGCTGGCGACCGGTACGGGCGGGCAGGGCGAGATCTTCAGTGGCATGTTCGTGCGCGATACCGCCGCCGACGTGATGAAGACCGTGATCGTGCTCGTCAGTGGCCTGAGCCTGGTGTACGGCTGGAGCTACCTGCGTGAACGCAATCTCTATCAGGGCGAAATCCCGGTGCTGGTGCTGTTCGCCACTGCCGGCATGATGCTGCTGGCCTCGGCCGGCAGCCTGCTCATGGTGTATCTGGGTCTGGAGTTGCTGGCGCTGTGTTCGTATGCGCTGGTCGCGTCCAACCGCGACAACGGGCTGGCCACCGAAGCGGCGATGAAGTATTTCGTGCTCGGTTCGCTGGCCTCGGGCCTGCTGCTGTACGGTATGTCGCTGGTCTACGGTGCCACCGGCACCTTGAGCCTGGCCGGCATCCACGACGCCATCGAAGGCTCGGGCGAGCGTACCCTGTTGCTGACCGGCACCATCTTCATGATTGCCGGCGTGGCCTTCAAGCTGGGCGCCGCGCCGTTCCATATGTGGCTGCCCGACGTCTACCAGGGCGCACCTGCGCCGATTGCGCTGTTCATCAGCTCGGCACCCAAGCTGGCCGCGTTCGGGATGGCGTATCGCCTTCTGGAAGTAGGCATGGGCCCGTTGTCGCCGCAATGGCACCTGTTGATCGGCGGTCTGTCGGCGGTGTCGCTGGTGATCGGCAACCTGATGGCCATTGCGCAGAGCAACCTCAAGCGCATGCTGGCTTATTCCACCGTTTCCCACATCGGCTTCCTGCTGATGGGTGTGGCCGGTGGCGGAGAAGAGGGCTATTCGGCCGCGATGTTCTATGCGGTGAGCTACACCATCATGTCGACCGCCTCGTTCGGGGCCATCATTGCGCTGTCGCGCAATGGCTTCGAAGCCGAGAACATCGACGACTTCAAAGGCCTCAACGCGCGTAACCCGTGGATGGCCGGCCTGGTGCTGTGCATCATGGCGTCGCTGGCAGGCATCCCGCCGTTCCTCGGCTTCTGGACCAAGCTGGCCGTGCTCGGCGCCGCGGTGCGGGGCGACATGTTGTGGCTGGCCCTGGTCGGTGTGATCTGTGCAGTGATCGGCGCCTACTACTATCTGCGCGTCATCAAGGTCATGTACTTCGATGAGCCGGTCGGCGAGCCGCTGCCGGCCAACAACGACCGCGTGCTGGGCACCGTGCTGGGCGTCAATGCGCTGGCCTTGCTTGCGCTGGGCGTGGCATGGAACCCGATCATGGTGTGGTGCCAGCGCGCATTCGCAGGCCTCGCATAGCGTCTTGCGTGCGCATCCGGCCATGCGCGTCGTGCTCGGCCGATGTATGGCGCAATGAATCGATGTCGTGATGAGTGTTTCGTTTTTGTTGCATTGCGGTTATCATGTGCCGCGACGTTGAACAGCCGCCACGGTGTCCAACAGATGAAAAACTAGGGCTTGCAATTGCCGCTCAAGTTCTTCATAATTCCGCTTCTGCTGCGGGGTGGAGCAGTCTGGCAGCTCGTCGGGCTCATAACCCGAAGGTCGCAGGTTCAAATCCTGCCCCCGCTACCAAGTTTCGAATTGTTGCTTTACCGCAGTGATTCAATGTCTTGGATCGTAAGGACGCATGTTCCCGTCCTTGCGCCGACCCTGAGAGGTCGGGCTTTTTTCACGCAAGGGGCCCATCGGGCCCCTTGTTTTTTCCGGAACCGGAAAGTTTGCTGCCGGTTGCCGGGGTATTACTGGCAATCATCTGATCAGGGCAGTCTGTGAGCGAAAAAGCGACCGAAATCGCCAATCTGCTGAGTCCAACGGTTGAGTCCCTGGGCTTGGAGCTGCTGGGCGTGGAATATCTTCCCGCTCCGGGTGGCGCGACATTGCGTCTGTACATCGATGTGCCGCTGGCCGAACAGCCCGAGCGCGTGATCAACGTCGACGACTGCGAGCGCGTGAGCCGGGAAGTGTCTGCCCAGCTCGATGTCGAAGACCCTATCAGCGGCAACTACACCCTGGAAGTGTCCTCGCCGGGTGTCGATCGTCCCTTGTTCACCCTCGAGCAGTTCGGCCGCCATGCAGGCGAGTCGGCCAAGATCGTGTTGAAGCTGGCGCAGGATGGTCGGCGCCGCTTCCAGGGCCAGATCGTGCGGATCGAGCCCGCCGCCGATGCGGTGGTGTTCGCCATCGACGGCAAGGACGTGAAGATCGGCTTCGACAACATCGACAAGGCGCGCATCGTGCCGGATTGGGTCGCGCTGGGTCTGGCACCGCAAAAACCGAATAAGCCCGGCCCGAAAAAACCCGGGCACGACAAGAAGAAACCATCCAACGAGTCGGCGGCCGGCAAGCCGCGCGCGGAGTGACGAAATGAGCAAGGAACTTTTGCTGGTAGTGGATGCGGTGGCCAACGAGAAGGGCGTGCCGCGCGAGGTGATCTTCGATGCGATCGAGGCCGCACTGGCGTCCGCAGCGAAGAAGCGCTATCCCGACCAGGACGTGCTGACGCGCGTGACCATCGATCACAAGGACGGTAACTACGAGACCTTCCGCCGTTGGGAAGTGGTAGCCGACGATGTCGTGATGGAGTCGCCTGACCGCCAGGTGCGCCTGATGGATGCCGTCGACGAAGCCGACGGCGTGGAAGTGGGCGACTACATCGAAGAGCAGATCGAAAACCCCGATTTCGGCCGTATCGCCGCCCAGGCCGCCAAGCAGGTGATCGTGCAGCGCGTGCGCGAGGCCGAGCGCCAGCAGGTGGTCGATGCGTGGAAAGATCGTGTCGGTGAGCTGATCACCGGTGTGGTCAAGCGCGCCGAGCGCGGCAACATCTTTGTCGATCTCGGCGGTAATGCCGAAGCCTTTATCCCGAAGGACAAGGGCATTCCGCGCGACGTGCTGCGCCCCGGCGACCGCGTGCGCGGCTACCTGGCCGAAGTGCGCTCCGAGCCGCGTGGACCGCAGCTGTTCATCAGCCGCGCCGCACCCGAATTCATGATCGAGCTGTTCAAGCTGGAAGTGCCGGAAGTGGGGCAGGGCCTGGTCGAGATCAAGGCCTGCGCACGCGATCCGGGCGATCGCGCCAAGATCGCGGTGATTGCGCACGACACCCGCACCGATCCCATCGGCGCCTGCATCGGCATGCGCGGTTCGCGCGTGCAGGCGGTGTCCAACGAGCTCAACGGCGAGCGCGTGGACATCGTATTGTGGAACGAGAACCCGGCCAACTTCGTGATCAATGCGATGGCGCCTGCCGAAGTGCAGTCGATCATCGTCGACGAAGAAAAGCATTCGATGGATCTGGCCGTGGCCGAGGATCGCCTGGCCCAGGCGATCGGCAAGGGGGGCCAGAACGTACGCCTGGCCAGCCGCCTGACCGGCTGGCAGCTCAACGTGATGACCGCCGACCAGGTGGCCGCCAAGTCCGAGGCTGAACAGGCATCGGCGCGCCAGCTGTTCATGGACCGCCTGGAAGTGGACGAGGAAATCTCGGCCATCCTGGTGTCCGAAGGCTTCAACACGGTCGAAGAAATCGCCTACGTGCCGGTCGGCGAGTTGCTGGCGGTGGAAGGCTTCGACGAGGACATCGTCGAGGAGCTGCGTGCCCGTGCCCGCGATGCGTTGCTCAACGCCGCGCTGGCCGAGGAAGAAGGCCTGGAAGGAACTCAGCCCACCGAGGACCTGCTGGCGCTGGAGGGGATGGACGAGGAGACGGCCTTTGCTCTGGCCGAGCACGGCGTGCGTACCAGCGAGGACCTGTCCGACCTGGCCGCGGACGAGATCGTCGACTTCGGCATCGAGGGCATGACCCAGGAGCGCGCCGCGGCGCTGATCCTGGCGGCCCGCGCCGAGGAGATCGCCCGTTTGGAGCGCGGCGAATGAGCCGGCAATGAACCGCGCCCTGACCCCATCAGGGCTTAGAATCAGCGTATCCCTTGCTCTGGGCGAGGGGGCGCCAACCAGATCATAGGATCCGAATGTCGCAGCAAACCACCATCCGCAAGCTTGCCGAACTGGTCAATACGCCGGTCGATAAACTGCTGGTTCAACTGGCCGAGGCCGGAATGAAGTTCAGCGGTCCCGACCAGGTCGTGACCAGCACCGAGAAGATGAAACTGCTTGGCTTCCTGCGCCGCACGCATGGCAAGGCCGACACGCCGGCCGAAGCGGCGAGCGAAGCAGCCAAGAAGATCACGCTCAACCGGCGCAAGCTGCAGGAAGTCACGGTCAACGCCGGCCGCACCAAGACCACGGTCAACGTGGAAGTGCGGCAGAAGCGCACCTACGTGAAATCCGAGAACGAAGGCAGCGGCCGCGCAGCGCCGATGACGCCGGACGAAGAGCGCGCCGACATTCTGCGCAAGCTCGAGGAATCGCGTAAGCGCAACCTCGACGAGCAGCAGCGCCTGGCCGAAAGCGACCGTGTGCGCGATGAAGCGATCCAGCGCAAGCGCGACGAGGAGCAGGCCGCAAAGGACCGCGCAGAAGCCGAGCGCAAGGCTGCCGAGGAAGCCGCTGCGGCTGCCAGCGCGCCGGCCCCGGTGGCTGCCGCGCCGACGCCGTCTGCGGCGCCCGCCGCACGTGCGCCGTCGTCGCCGTCTTCCGCTCCGCGTCCGGCTCGCCCTACAGGTGCGTCGCCGGCTTCGCGTCCGGCCACGCCGGCACGTCCGGACGATCGCAACAACGCGGCCAAGCACAAGACGCGCGGTTCGCACGTCATGGTGGCCGGCGTCGAAGACGACGATGCGACCAAGCGTTTCGCTGGTCAGCTGCATCTGTCGGCGGCCGACCGTGCGCGCCGTTCCAACGTGCGCGGCAAGCCGACCGGTCGCCCGGGTTCGTCGTCGTCGCGTCGTGGCAACGACGGTGGTCGTGGTGGCAACCAGGCCAACAGCGGTCCGCACGGGTTCGAGCGCCCCACCGCGCCGGTGGTACGTGAAGTGGCGATCGGCGAGACCATCACCGTGGCCGACCTGGCGCAGAAGCTCGCGCTCAAGGGCGGCGACGTGGTCAAGGCGCTGTTCAAGATGGGCGTCATGGCGACCATCACCCAGACCATCGATCACGATACTGCTGCATTGGTGACCGAAGAACTCGGCCACAAGGCCGTGCGCGCCGACAATGCCGACTTCGAGGATGCGCTGCTGGCGCACGCCGAGGACGCGCAGGGCGATGCCACGCCGCGTCCGCCGGTGGTGACCATCATGGGTCACGTCGATCACGGCAAGACCTCGCTGCTGGATTACATCCGTCGCACCAAGATCGCCTCCGGCGAAGCCGGCGGCATCACCCAGCACATCGGTGCCTACCACGTCGAAACCGGCCGTGGCGTCATCAGCTTCCTGGATACGCCCGGCCATGCTGCGTTTACCTCGATGCGTGCCCGTGGTGCCAAGATCACCGACATCGTGGTGCTGGTGGTTGCCGCCGATGACGGCGTCATGCCGCAGACCAAGGAAGCGGTGGCGCACGCCAGGGCGGCGGGTGTTCCGTTGATCGTGGCGGTGAACAAGATCGACAAGACCGGCGCCGATCCGCTGCGGGTCAAGAACGAATTGCTGGCCGAAAACGTGGTGGCCGAAGAATTCGGCGGCGACACCCAGTTCATCGAAGTGTCGGCCAAGCTCGGTACCGGCGTGGATACGCTGCTGGACGCGATCTCGTTGCAGGCCGAAGTGCTGGAACTCAAGGCGGTGGCCGAAGGCCGCGCCAGCGGTACCGTCATCGAATCCTCGCTGGACAAGGGCCGCGGCCCGGTTGCCACGGTGCTGGTGCAGCAGGGCGCGCTGAAGCGTGGCGATTACCTGGTGTGCGGCATCCAGTATGGCCGCGTGCGTGCGCTGTTCGACGAAACCGGCCACCAGCCGGCATCGGCCGGTCCGTCGATTCCGGTGCAGGTGCTCGGCCTGTCCGGGGTGCCGGAAGCCGGCGACGACTTCGTGGTGGTGGACGACGAGCGTCTGGCCAAGGACGTGGCGCAGCAGCGCGAAACCAAGCGCCGAGAATCGCGTCTGGTCGCCTCGGCCACCAACCGTATGGAAGACATCCTGGCCCAGATGGGCAAGGGCGAAGGTCAGCAGGTGTTGAACCTGGTGATCAAGGCCGACGTGCAGGGCTCGGTGGAGGCGTTGAAGCAGTCGCTGGTCGCCTTGTCCAACGACGACATCCGCATCAACGTGATCCACTCCGGCGTGGGCGGCATCACCGAATCGGACGCCAACTCGGCTGCGGCCTCCAAGGCCACGGTGATCGGCTTCAACGTGCGCGCCGATGCGTCGGCACGCAAGATCGTCGAATCCAACGGCATCGATCTGCGCTACTTCTCGATCATCTATGACGTGATCGATCAGGTGAAGCAGGTGGCGTCCGGCTTGCTCGGCGTGGAGATCCGCGAAGAGATCATCGGTATCGCGCAGGTGCGCGATGTGTTCCGCAGCTCGAAGTTCGGCGCGGTCGCAGGCTGCATGGTGGTCGAAGGCGTGGTCAAGCGCAGCAAGCCGATCCGCGTGCTCCGCGACAGCGTCGTGGTGTTCGAGGGCGAGCTGGAATCGCTGCGTCGCTTCAAGGAAAACGTCGAGGAAGTGCGCAACGGTACCGAGTGCGGTATCGGCGTGAAGGCCTACAACGACGTCAAGGCCGGCGACCAGATCGAGTGCTTCGAGCGTATCGAAGTGGCGCGCACGCTGTAACGAAGACGGGACCGGGGACCCGGGACCGGGGACCCGGGAGAAGCGAAAGCGAAGGCTCTTGCTCTTCCGGGTCCCCGATCTCCGGTCCCCGGTCCCGAACCAAAAGGTTCCAGGCCATGCCAACCAAATCATTCCATCGCACTGACCGCGTCTCCGCGCAGGTGCGTCGCGACCTCGGCACGATCGTGCATGCGGCAGTACGCGACCACGGCCTGCCGTCGGTCAGCGTGTCCGATGTCGAAATCAGCCGCGACCTGGCGCACGCCAAGGTGTTCGTCACCGCGCTGCAGCAGGAACGCTCGGCCGAAGCGGTCAAGGGGCTGAAGGAAATCGCCGGGCAGCTGCGCACGCAACTGGCGCGCGCGATGAAGCTGCGTCACGTGCCCGAGCTGCATTTCCACTACGACGACTCGGTCGACCGTGGGGAACGCATCGACAACCTGTTGCGTGACCTGGACGATGTCGGCCCCGACGCCGCGTCCAGCGACGACGACGCCGAACAGCGCTGAGCGCGGCGTCGCACGGGCCGCCCACGCGGCGGTCCTGATTTTTCGCAGGCGCGTCATGCGCTGATTCGAGCACCGATCCTTTGAAACCCCGCACCGTCTATCGCCCGTTGCACGGCATCCTGTTGCTGGACAAGCCGGCCGGGCTCAGCTCCAACAACGCCTTGCAGGCCGCGCGCCGGCTATTGCGGGCAGAGAAGGGTGGCCACACCGGCAGCCTGGATCCGCTGGCCACCGGTTTGCTGCCGCTGTGCTTCGGCGAAGCCACCAAGATCGCCGGACTATTGCTGGGCGCAGCCAAGGCCTACGACGCCGAGGTGGTGCTGGGCGTGACCACCGACACCGACGATGCCGACGGTCAACCGTTGCGCGAACGCGTAGTGCCGGAATTGAGTCAGGCGCAGCTGCGTGCTGCCCTGCTGCCATTGACTGGCCGCATCCGGCAGCAGGCGCCGATCTACTCGGCACTCAAGCAGGGCGGCGAGCCGTTGTATGCCAAGGCGCGCCGCGGTGAAGCGATCGAGGCGCCGGTGCGCGAGGTCGATGTGCATGCCATCGAGTTGATCGGCTACCAGGCGCCGCGCCTGCAGTTGCGGGTGACCTGTGGCTCGGGCACCTACATCCGCAGCCTTGCCCGCGATCTGGGCGAGGCGCTGGGCTGCGGCGCCCATATCGCCTCGTTGCGACGGTTGTGGGTGGAGCCCTTCCGCACACCGCAGATGATGACGCTGGAGTCCCTGGCCGCTGCGCTGGAGGCCGGTACGCCGGCAGAACGGTTGCTGCTCCCGATCGAGGCCGGGCTGGCTGATTTTGCGCAGATCACCCTGGACCACGTCCACGCCACCCGGTTCCGGATGGGCCAGCGCCTGCGAGACGAGGCCTTTCCGGTCGGCCAGGTCGCCGTGTTCGGCCCGGACGGAACGCCCTCGGGGCTAGGCCTGGTGGACGAGCAGGGGCGGCTGTCGCCGCAGCGCTTGTTCAACGGACTGAACCGGGATCCGGGTTGTTAAGGTTTAGTCAACTTGTTCCCCGCGCTGTGCAACGGTACAATTTCGCGGCCCCGATCGGGGCACCTCAGCGCCAAGCGCGCACATTCCTAGCAAACGGCGAGTCCGACGGTGCGTCATGCACGTTCCTGTCGACCACGCATCTATCGAGAACACATCATGTCCGTCGACACCCAGAAAGTTATTGAAGACAACAAGCGCAGCGCCCAGGACACCGGTTCGCCGGAAGTGCAGGTCGCGCTGCTGACCGCGCGCATCGAGCTGCTGACCGGTCACTTCAAGACCCACAAGAAGGATCACCACAGCCGTCGTGGTCTGCTGCAGATGGTCAATCGTCGCCGCAGCCTGCTCGACTACCTGAAGAAGAAGGACAACGAGCGTTACAAGTCGTTGATCGAGAAGCTCGGCCTGCGCCGCTGATCGAGTCCTACCGCCGCGGCGCAGCGATGCGCCGCGGTTTTGTTTTGGCCTTTCGCAAGATGTCATTGCACCGTTAGTTTCAAGGGCCGGAGCCTCCCGGCCGCCCGTTCTCGGCATGGGTCGACGACGGTCCAACGCAGACAGTTACACCTAAGGAAAAAACCTCCGTGGCAAAAATCACCAAAACCTTCCAGTACGGCAAGCACACCGTCACCCTGGAGACGGGCGAAGTCGCTCGCCAGGCGAGCGGTGCCGTCATCGTCAAGATGGACGACACCGTACTGCTGGTCACCGCCGTCGCCGCAAAGACCGCGCGCGAAGGGCAGGACTTCTTTCCCCTGACGGTCGATTATCAGGAGAAGTTCTATGCCGGCGGCCGCATCCCGGGCGGCTTCTTCAAGCGCGAAGGACGTGCGACCGAGAAGGAGACGTTGATCTCGCGCCTGATCGACCGTCCGATCCGTCCGCTGTTCCCGGAGGACTACAAGAACGAAGTACAGATCATCGCGACCGTGATGTCGATGAACCCGGACATCGACGGCGATATCGCCGCGCTGATCGGCGCATCGGCGGCGTTGTCGCTGGCCGGTACCCCCTTCAACGGCCCGATCGGCGCCGCCAAGGTGGGCTACAAGAACGGCGAATACATTCTCAACCCCACCGTCACCGACCTGAAGGATTCGCAGCTGGAGCTGGTGGTCGCCGGTACCGCCAATGCGGTGCTGATGGTGGAATCCGAAGCGGCGCTGCTGTCGGAAGAAGTGATGCTGGGCGCGGTCACCTTCGGTCATCGCGAGATGCAGAAGGTCATCAATGCGATCAACGAGCTGACCGTCGAAGCCGGCACCAAGCCCAGCACCTGGGTGGCCCCGGCCAAGAACACCGCGCTGATCAACGCGCTGAAGGAAGCGGTCGGCACCCAGCTGGCTGGCGCCTTCCAGGTGCGCGACAAGCTGCAGCGTCGCGACGCCATCTCGGCCATCAAGAAGGACGTGCTGGAGTCGCTGGCCGGCCGCGTCGCTTCCGAAGGCTGGAACACCGCCGAGCTGTCGAAGGAATTCGGCGAGCTGGAATACCGCACCATGCGCGACTCGGTGCTGGACACCAAGGTGCGTATCGACGGCCGTGCACTGGACACCGTGCGCCCGATCTCGGTGCAGGCCGGCGTGCTGCCGCGGACTCATGGCTCGGCGCTGTTCACCCGCGGCGAGACGCAGGCGATCGTGGTCACCACGCTGGGCACCGCCCGCGACGGCCAGGTGATCGATGCGGTCAGCGGCGAGTACAAGGAAAACTTCCTGTTCCACTACAACTTCCCTCCGTACTCGGTGGGCGAGTGTGGCCGTTTCGGTGCGCCGAAGCGTCGCGAGATCGGCCACGGCCGTCTGGCCAAGCGCGGCGTACTCGCGGTGATGCCGAGCCTGGAAGAATTCCCGTACACCATTCGCGTGGTCTCGGAAATCACCGAATCCAACGGTTCTTCGTCGATGGCTTCGGTGTGCGGCTCCTCGCTGGCACTGATGGACGCCGGCGTGCCGGTCAAGGCGCCGGTGGCGGGTATCGCCATGGGCCTGGTGAAGGAAGACGACCGCTTTGTGGTGCTGTCGGACATCCTGGGTGACGAAGATCACCTGGGCGACATGGACTTCAAGGTGGCTGGTACTGCCGAAGGCGTGTCCGCGCTGCAGATGGACATCAAGATCGAAGGCATCACCGAAGAGATCATGAAGCAGGCGTTGCAGCAGGCCAAGGCCGGCCGTCTGCACATCCTGGGCGAGATGTCCAAGGCACTGACCACGCCGCGTCAGGAGCTGAGCGACTACGCGCCGCGTCTGCTGACCATCAAGATCCACCCGGACAAGATCCGCGAAGTGATTGGCAAGGGCGGCTCGACCATCCAGGCGATCACCAAGGAAACCGGCACCCAGATCGATATCCAGGACGATGGCACCATCATCATCGCCTCGGTCAATGCGATCGCTGCGCAGGCGGCGAAGTCGCGCATCGAGCAGATCACCTCGGACGTGGAGCCGGGCCGCATCTACGAAGGCAAGGTCGCCAAGATCATGGACTTCGGCGCCTTCGTCACCATCCTGCCGGGCAAGGACGGCCTGGTGCACGTCTCGCAGATCTCCAGCGAGCGCGTGGAGAAGGTCGGCGACAAGCTGAAGGAAGGCGACGTGGTCCGCGTAAAGGTGCTGGAAGTGGACAAGCAGGGCCGCATCCGTCTGTCGATCAAGGCAGTGGAAGAAGGCGAGGGCGTGCAGGCTTCGGCCGAGTAATCGCCACTGCAGTTCACTGATAAAGCGGGCTTCGGCCCGCTTTTTTTTTGCCGATGATTTTTGCAACAGCAAACAGCAAACAGCAAACAGCGAACCGGATGCAGGCAAGAAAGGCGCGTGCGATCGGGCGGCGCAACGGGCGCGCCGGCCACCGGTCATCGCCGCAACCGGGAGCTTGTCCCTTCTCCCATGCATGGGAGAAGGTGGCGCGCAGCGCCGGATGAGGGCGCATCGGCATCGAGCGTCCTCAATACCCACCATGCGTCCTGCAAGGTCTGACGAGTCAACGGCGGATTCGCCGCCGCCCCAGCCATGCCACGCCCTCACCCAGGACGTGGCTTCCGCCTGTCATTCAGACGGTGGCGTCGGTGCCGGCTGTGCCTCCGGGCGTGCTGGCACGACACGCGGAAAACCTGGCGGCATTGCCTGTTCCTCGGCGATGCAGGCGGTGCGGGCACTGCCTCGATTGGCGTGGGCGCCATCATGGGCGCATCCGGCCTGAGCTTCAGCAAGGCCGCCCAATCGCGTCGGTTGAAATCGCACAATTCTTCCTTGGCCGGCGTGCATTCGCTGGCAATGCCCAGGCTGTCCTCGTTCTGATCCTGGTTGCTGTCCGACTGCGGCGTCGGCAGGACGATGCGGCCGGCGCGGTCCAGCGGCATCTTGCGCATCATCACCGTGTTGAACACGTTGCCGCCGATCAGATACAGGGTGCGATCGCCGCCCACGTTTGCGGCGATCACCACATCGCAATGCGATTGCCAAGGCATCGGTGCGCTGCCGCCCAGCGCGGCTTTCAGGCCTGCGTGGCCGAGCGCCACGCTGCGCCCGCGCAGCAGGCACAGCATGTCGCCGGGCGCAGGTTTTTCCACGGCCGGGTCGGTGAACCGATAGGGGCCGGTGGCGCCGTCGTTGTAGGCGCTGCGGATGTAGTCCAGATGACGCGCCGAACGATGGAAACCGCTCAGCCCGGCCTGCGTCATCACCCAAGAGATGAAGGCGGCCGACCATGGGTTGTCGATCAGGAACGCACGGCAATCGCTGGCGGTGTAGCGCGTGCCGTCCAGTGCGGCGCAGCTGGATGCGCCAGGGCGCCCGCCCATCGAATCGAGCGTGCCGCTATCGCGCCAGTAGCCTGCAACACGCTGCCAGGCCACCACCCCGTGGTCGGCCAGATAACCGGATTCGGCTTCGGTCACGCCCAGGCTGGCCAGCCGGCCCTTGGCATCGATAAACGGACGCTGCCACAAACGATGTTCGTTGCAGGCGCTGCGCACGATGGCGATGGCTGCCGGGCTGGTGCCGAAGCGTGGTGGCACATCGCACACTTCGGCAGCGGTAGCGGCGCTGCCCCATCCGGCAAGCAACAGACAGATCCACGGCCAAGGTCTTGCAGTCATCGAACATCCCGCACGCAATCAATCGTGGCAGGCTGCCAGAGCGGCCGGCGTGCAGGCGTGAAATCAGTACGGCGGCGGCCCGAGCTTGAGCGACAGGTCCACCGCCTGCACGTGCTTGGTCAACCCGCCGATGGAAATGCAGTCCACACCGTCTTGCGCGATGGCGCGGATGCCTGCCAGATCCACGCTGCCGGAGACTTCCAGCGGGATGCGCTGTTGGTGCGGTAGCGCAGCCACCAGCTGCACGGCAGCGCGCCGCATGGCCGGATCGAAATCATCGATGAGGATGCGCGTGCAGCCCACCTGCAAGGCTTCGCGCAGCTGCTCCAGCGTTTCCACTTCCACCACCAGCGGCAACTGCGGCTGTTGCGCACGTGCCGCGTGCACCGCCGCGCTCAGCGAGCCGGCGGCGCGGATGTGGTTTTCCTTCAGCATCACCGTGTCGAACAGGCCGATGCGGTGATTGTCGCCGCCGCCGCAACGCACCGCGTACTTCTGCGCCGCGCGCAGGCCCGGCAGGGTCTTGCGCGTATCCAGGATGCGCGTGCCGGTGCCGGCCACTGCGGCAACATAGGCTGCGGTCGTGGTGGCGGTGGCCGAAAGCGTCTGCAGGAAATTCAGCGAGGTGCGCTCGGCGCTGACCAGGCTGCGGCTGCGGCCCTGCAGGATGGCCAGCACGGTGCCGGCGCTCACGCGCTGGCCTTCGTGGACGTGCCAGTCGATGCGCACGTGCGGATCGAGCGCGCGGTGGGTGGCATCGAACCAGGGGCGACCGGCGATCACCGCCTCCTGCTTGCACAGCAGATAGGCGCTGTCGGCCTGGTCGGGCAATAATGCGGCGGTGACGTCGCCGCTGCCGATATCCTCGGCCAGCGCGCGCGCCACATCGGCGTCGATCACGGCCGCCGGGGGCGCCTCTGGCGCGCTGGTACGCACGGGCGAACTCACTTTTCGGGGAAGTCGGCGATCTGCGCGGTGGCGATGGCCTCTTCGGCCAGCAATACCGGGATGCCGTCGTCGACGCGGAAGATCTGCTTGCGGTCGCGGGTGATCAACGCCTCGCGCAGCGGCTGCGACTGCGCGCTGCCATCGGCGCGCTGCAGGGTTCCGCCTGCGATGGCGGTGTTGAGTGCGTCCAGCCCCTTGCCATCCAGCAGCGAAAGCGGCTGGCGGGTGTCGGGCGAGCACAGCAGGTCGAGCAGTTTGCGATCCATCGAAGTCTTGTCTTGCGTGGAGATTGGCTAGAATACGTCTTTACCGCAGGGCAGGGCCATGACCTCCAACCACTCCGCGCCGCTGGTCGGCATCGTGATGGGCTCCCGTTCGGACTGGGAGACCATGCAACACGCGGCTCAGAAGCTCGATGCGCTGGGCGTGCCCTACGAAGTCAAGGTGGTCTCGGCGCACCGCACGCCGGATGTGCTGTTCACCTACGCCGAGCAGGCTGGTGCGCGCGGCCTGCGCGCGATCATTGCCGGCGCCGGCGGCGCGGCGCACCTGCCGGGCATGCTAGCGGCCAAGACCGCAGTGCCCGTACTGGGCGTGCCGGTGCAGTCCAAGGCGCTCAACGGCATGGATTCGCTGCTGTCGATCGTGCAGATGCCGGCCGGCATCCCGGTGGCGACGTTTGCGATCGGCAACGCCGGCGCCGCAAACGCGGCCTTGTTCGCGGCGGCCATGCTGGCGCCCGAGCAAGTACAGATCGGCGACGCGCTGGCGCAGTTCCGCGCCAGGCAGACCGACGATGTCATGGCCAGCGACGACCCGCGCCAATGACCATGGTCGGCATTCTGGGCGGCGGCCAGCTGGCGCGCATGCTGGTGCTGGCCGGTGCGCCGCTGGGCCTGCGCGTTGCGGTGTTCGACCCGGCCGCCGATGCCTGCGCAGGACAGTTGGCGCCCCTGCAGGTTGGTGGGTTCGACGATACCGCAGCGCTTGCGGCCTTCGCCGCGCAGGCGGAGGTGATCACCTTCGATTTCGAGAACGTACCGGCGGCCAGCGCGCAGCATCTGGCCGCGCAGCTGCCGGTGTTTCCGCGACCGCAGGCGTTGGCGGTCGCGCAGGACCGGCTCAGCGAAAAGACCCTGTTTCGCGAGCTCAGCATCCCGGTGCCAGAGTTCGCTGCAATCGACGATCGTGCCGGCCTGGATGCCGCGCTGGCGCATATTGGTGCGCCCTGCGTGCTCAAGACCCGCCGCTTCGGCTACGACGGCAAGGGCCAGTACCGCATCAGGACGCTTGCCGATGCCGATGCCGCCTGGGACGCGCTCGGCGCGCAGGCGCAGAAGGTTGGGCTGATTCTCGAAGCCTTCGTGCCGTTCCAGCGCGAAGTCAGCGTGGTGGCGGTGCGTGGTCGCGACGGCGAATTCCGCGCCTGGCCGCTGACCGAGAACTGGCATGTGGATGGCGTGCTGTCGGCGAGCCTGGCACCGGCCAGGGTGGATGCCGCCATGCAGGCGCTGGCCGAAACGCATGCGCGCGCAATCGCCCAGGCGCTGGACTACGTGGGCGTGTTCGCGCTGGAGCTGTTCGTGCGCGATGGCGAACTGCTTGCCAACGAGATCGCCCCGCGCGTGCACAACTCCGGCCACTGGACCATCGAAGGCGCCGAGACTTCGCAGTTCGAAAATCATCTGCGTGCGGTGCTTGGCCTGCCATTGGGCAGCACGGCGATGCGAGGGCATGCCTGCATGCTGAACTGGCTGGGCAGCATGCCCGAGGCGGGCGCGTTCCTGGCCGTGCCGGGTGCCCACTGGCACGACTACGGCAAGCAGGCGCGCGAAGGCCGCAAGGTGGGGCATGCCACCGTGCGTGCGGATACGCCGCAGGCGCTGGCGGCTGCATTGGCGCAGGCGGGCAAGGCATTGCGGCGCACTGCGCAGGTCGCGCCGGTTGTCGGGCGTCTGCAGGAAGGTTGAGTGATCGCGCTGCCGCCTGCGCCGCGGCGCACCAGCCAAGCGGTGTGGGGGATGGCTCGCAGGCGAGGGTGTGCGCTGCTGACGCGCATGGGCTGCGCCGCACGCGGGAACCGGTTCGGTTGCCGCTTCGATGGTCAGCTCAGCTCAACCCAATCGGCTGGCCACGAAATCCCAGTTGATCAGCTTCCAGAACGCGTCCAGGTACTGCGCGCGGTCCTGCTGGTAATCCAGGTAATACGCGTGTTCCCAGATGTCGCAGGCGAGCAGCGGCGTGTCCGGTCCGGTCAATGGAGTGGACGCATTGGGCGTGGCGACGATGGCCAGGGTGCCGTCCGGGCGTTGCACCAGCCAGACCCAGCCCGAGCCGAAGGTGCCTAGCGCCACGCGGTTGAATTCCTGCTTGAAATGCGCGAAATCGCCGAACGATTTGCCGATGCGCTCGGCCAGCCTGCCCAGCGGTTCGCCACCGCCGCGCGGGCGCAGGCACTGCCAATAGAAATTGTGGTTCCACACCTGTGCTGCAAGATGGAACAGGCTGCCCTGCGCCTGCCCGATGATCTCGTCCAGGGTCAGCTCGGCGAACTCGCTGCCTTCGATACGGGCGTTGAGTTGCTCGACCTCGCTGCGGTGGCACACATCATGGTGGGCTTGCAGCGTCGCGGCCGATAGATGCGGCTCCAGGGCCGCGCGGGAGTAGGGCAGGGCAAGGTGTTCGATCGGCATGGTGTGCAGGGCAGCGAAGGGAGTCCGGCGGCAGGTCGCGTGAAGGCTTACAATGCGCGCCTTTGCGGAAGTCTATCCGACCCGGCGGTCGGGCCTGCCGCTCCCAGTCAGGAGAGTTCAATGCCGGTGATGGAACGGATCCAGGCCGAAGTCGAGCAGCACCCGATCGTGCTGTTCATGAAGGGCACCCCGCAATACCCGATGTGCGGTTTTTCCAGTCGCGCGGTGCAGGCCCTGGTGGCCGCCGGCGCCGACCAGCTGCGCACGGTCAACGTACTGGAAGAGCCAGAAATACGCGCCAACCTGCCGCGCTATTCCAACTGGCCCACCTTCCCGCAGTTGTTCATCCACGGCGAGTTGATCGGAGGCTGCGACATCACGCTGGAACTGTTCGAAGCCGGCGAACTCAAGCGCATCGTCAGCGAGGCCTACCAGCCGTGAGTGCAGCGCAGTCCGCCGCTTCGGCCGGCCTGACCGGGCGCGTGGTGCTGATCACCGGCGCGGCCGGCGGGCTGGGCAGCGCCGCGGCGCGGGCGTGCGCACAGGCCGGTGCCACGGTGGTGCTGCTGGGGCGCAAGGTGCGCCCGCTCGAACGCGTCTACGACACGGTCGCCGCGCTGGGCGTCGAGCCCTTGCTGTATCCGCTGGACCTGGCCGGCGCCACGCCGGACGACTATGCCGCGCTCGCGCAGCGCCTGCACGCCGAGCTGGGAGGGGTGTCCGGCGTGCTGCATTGTGCAGCCGACTTCGCCGGGCTGACGCCGGCCGAGCTGGCGGCGCCCGATGCCTTCGCCCGCAGCATCCATGTCAACCTCACCGCGCGCGCCTGGCTCACCCAGGCCTGCCTGCCGCTGCTGCGTCAGCAGCACGACGCGGCGGTGGTCTTGGTCGTGGACGACCCGGCGCGTGTCGGCCAGGCCTATTGGGGCGCCTATGGCGCCGCCCAGCATGCGCAGCGTGGTCTGCTCGCCAGCCTGCATCACGAAACCGCCGCTGGCCCGGTGCGTCTCCATGGCCTGCAGCCGGGCCCCATGCGCACCGCCCTGCGCGCGCGTGCCTTCACCCATCAGGAAGACGCCGACGCAGCCGACCCCGCGCGCTATGCCGCTGCCTGCGTCACCTTGTTGTCCATGGCAGGTGCTCCGCACCGCGGTGCGATCTGGAGCCCTTCGGTATGACCATTCTGTCGGCAGCCCTGCTGCTGTTCCTGATCCTCGACCCGTTGGGCAACATCCCGGTGTTTCTCAGCGTGCTCAAACCGCTGCCGCCCAAGCGACAACGCTTCGTGCTGGCGCGCGAACTGCTGATCGCCCTGTGCGTGCTGATGGCCTTCCTATGGGGTGGCAAGTACGCGCTGGAGCTGATGCACCTGCGCCAGGAGTCGGTGGCGATCGCCGGCGGCATCGTGCTGTTCCTGATCGGTATCCGCATGATCTTTCCGCGGCCGGAAGGCCTGATGGGCGAGATTCCCGATGGAGAGCCCTTCATCGTGCCGCTGGCCATCCCGCTGGTGGCCGGTCCCTCGGGCATGGCGGCGGTGATGCTGATGGGCAGCAACGAGCCCACCCGGCTGTGGGACTGGAGCCTGGCGCTGATGATCGCCTGGATCGGCGCCTCCTCGATCCTGGCTTCCGCACCGCTGCTGTACAAGCTGCTGGGTCACCGCGCACTCACCGCGGTCGAACGCCTGATGGGCATGTTGCTGGTGGCGATCTCGGTGCAGATGTTCCTGGATGGCCTGGGGACGTATTTCAAGTTACCGGTGTCGATTTAAGGCGCTGATGGAGTAGGGGCGTCGCACATCTGGATGCGGGCGCTCTGGGGATGTAGATGCGCTGGGGAAGGCATGGCGCTGCTCGGACGCATTCGATTGCCATGCCTTGTGCGCCGCGAGCGCCTTGATGGCGAGTCTGTCCGGAGAGAGCAATAGTGCGCTGTCTGGCCCAACCGGCGGTGGCGGGGCGATAAAGGGCGCACGCATCGACAATGCGTCCCCCGGACTCTTGTCGAGCAGTGCGAGCTCCACGCATGCGGAAGGTTGCCAAGCCAGGTCCAGGCGGCTTGTCACAATCGGGACAGCTTCCTGGTCGCCAGATCAGCGCACCGAAACACTGGAGAGACCCTTTCCCGCGTCCACCCGGCAGAACGGCCGGAAGTCGAGACCTGCATCGCGCTCTCGGTGCGACCTTGCGCAATCTGGCGTCTACGGAGCCGCATGTGCAGTTCATGTTGCACTGTGCGAACTTTGTCACGCCGCCGTCACAATCAGGCTTTAGCGTGTTAATCTGTTGTTAACCGTTGCGGCGGCAACCAGCCGCGCGGCGAGGGACCCCAGATCATCGGCAGCCCAACCCCGGGAACGGTTGGGCTGACTGCGCTTTTTGTCACTGCCCAACCTGTATCGAGGCCACCGAAATGACCCACCCACGTTGTCTCCGCATGTCCAAGCTCACGCTTGGCCTTGTCGCCGCGCTCGCCGCCGCTCCTGTGTTTGCGCAAAGCACCTCGGCTGGCGTTGCCGGCCTGGTGACCGGCAGTGGCGGCCAGCCCGTCCCGAACGCCGAAGTCACCATCACGCACGTGGAGTCCGGGACGGTCAGCCGCGCCACCACCGATGCCAGCGGACGCTATAACGCGCGCGGCCTGCGTGTGGGTGGCCCGTACACCATCACCATCACCAAGTCGGGCGAAGGCACCAAGACCGAAGAGGGCGTGTACCTGAACCTCAATCAGGTCAACAGCGTCGATGCTTCGCTGGGCGGTGATGTGACCACGCTGGGTGCGGTGCAGGCGATCGGTGGCGATTACGGCTCGGCGCTGTTCAGCGCCAACAAGATGGGCACCGGTACCAACGTGACCCGCGAGCAGATCGAATCGCTGCCCTCGATCAACCGCAACCTGCAGGACTATGTGCGCCTGGATCCGCGCGTGGCGCAGACCGACAAAGCACGTAACGAGATCTCGGTGGGCGGCCAGAATCCGCGCTTCAACCTGATCCGCGTGGACGGCATCAGCACCAACGACGCCTTCGGCCTGGAATCTAACGGCTTGCCGACCCCGCGTCAGCCGTTCTCGATGGACGTCATCGACGAAATCTCCGTCGACGTCGCCAATTACGACGTCACCATCACCGGCGCGACCGGCGGCGTGATCAACGCGGTCACCAAGTCCGGTACCAATGAATTCCACGGTTCGGTCTACGGCACCTACCGTGAGAACGACTGGTCGGGCAAGAATCAGAACGATATCCGTCCGCAGCTGTTCGATAACGAAACCACCTACGGTCTGACCCTGGGCGGCCCGGTCATCAAGGACAAGCTGTTCTTCTTCGCCAACTACGAGAAGTACAAGGGCAAGGGCGTGTTCACCGGCGCCTCCGGCTACGGCCCGATCGGGTCGGGCGCAAGCAACATCGTGCAGATCCAGCAGGCGGACGTCGATCGGATCATCGACATCTCGCGCAACATCTATGGGTTCGATCCGGGAACCCTGGCGCTGCCGGCACTGGATTCGGACTCCGAAGAAAAGGGCTTCAAGCTCGACTGGAATATCTCCGACAAGCACCGCGCCTCGCTGCGCTACGGCGAGAGCGAGCAGAGCACCGCCAACCTCAACGGCTTCGGCAATCAGGCGCTGTCGCTTAACTCCTTCCATTACGTGCGTGACTTCAGCCTCAAGACCTATACGGCGCAGCTGTTCAGCGACTGGACCGATACCTTCTCGACTGAAGCCAAGGTGTCGTATCGCGATTATTCGGCAGTGCGCACTGCCGCGTCTCAGCTGCCTGCGGTGGCCGTGCGTATTGGCAACAACACCGTCAATCTGGGCACCGAGCAGAGCACCCAGGCCAACGAGCTGCGCACCGAGACCTGGAATGCGTTCTTCGCAGGCACGCTGTTCTTGAACGACCATACCGTCAAGTTCGGCTTCGATTACGAAGACAACGACCTGTTCAACCTGTTCGGTCAGCGTGTCTTCGGTTCTTACACGTTTAACTCGATCGCCGACTATGCGGCCAATCGCCCGCTGAACTACCGCTACTCGCGTTCCAATAGCGGCAACATCGACGATATCGCCGCGGATTGGGGCATGCGCAATGTCGGCGTGTTCTTGCAGGATACCTGGGCGGTCAACAACAACCTGACGTTGACGTTCGGCGTGCGTTACGACGAGCCGATGGTCAAGAACAGCCCTGCCTACAACGCCACTGCATCGACGCTGTTCGGCTTCCGTAACGACCAGACCATCGACGGCAATGGCCTGTTCGAGCCGCGCTTCGGCTTCAACTACACCTTCAACAGCGATCGCCCCACCCAGCTGCGTGGCGGCGTGGGCCTGTTCCAGGGCGCCGCGGCAACCGTGTGGTTGTCCAACCCGTACTCCAACACCGGTCTGGCGTATACCGATTACAACTTCTCCAGTCAGACGCTGGTAAACACCAACGGCATTCGCTTCACGCCTGACATCAACAATCAGCCGATCGGTAATGGTTCGTTGAATGGCGCTACGCAGTCCGTCGATTTCGTCGACAGCAAGCTGGGTCAGCCGTCTGTATGGAAGGCCAACCTGGCATTCGATACCGAGCTGCCCTGGTACGGCATCGTGGCATCTGCCGAGGCGGTGGTGACCAAGGTCAACGAGGCGATCTACTACCAGCAGCTCAATCTGGGCAATACCAGCCGCGTGGGTCAGGATGGTCGTAATCTGTACTGGAATACTCCTGGCCTGAATCCGGCCTGCTGGCTGGTCGATGGTCGCAACCCGACCGGTGCAGGCGCTCCGGCGGCATGTGTGCGTGGCACCGCTTCGGTGGTCGATGCGCGCGGCTCGCGCGATCCGCGCTTCAACGATGCGATCATCGCGCGTCCGACCGACAAGGGCGGTAGCGAGAGCTTCACCATCGGCCTGAACAAGCCCTTCAATGGTGGTGACTGGTCGTGGGGCCTGTACTACACCTACACCGACGCCGATGAAGTCAGTGGTCTGACCAGTTCGACCTCCGGGTCGCAGCTGGGCAACAATGCGGTGTTCCAGGCTAACGAGAATGTCGCCTCGACCGCCGCGTACGAAGTCAAGAACAGCATCCTCGGTACCTTGAACTGGAAGCATGCGTTTTTCGGCGATTACGAGACCAAGGTCGGCCTGATCTACCAGGGTCGTAACGGTCGCCCGTACAGCTATGCGTTCGACAACGACGCCAATGGCGATGGTCGCTTGAACGACCTGCTGTACATCCCGGCCGGTCGCGGCGATGTGCTGTTCGGTACCGCGGCAGAAGAACAGGCGTTCTGGAACTACATCGAAGGCAACGAGTATCTGGCCGCCCGTCGTGGTCAGGTTGCCGAGCGTAATGGCGCACGCAACTCCTGGATCAACCAGTTCGATCTGCATATCGAGCAGGAAATTCCTGGCTTCTTCAAGGACAACAAGGCCTCCATCTGGCTGGACGTCATGAACGTCGGCAACCTGCTCAACAAGAAGTGGGGCCGTGTCGACGAATATGGCTTCCCAGGCATGCGCGGCATCGTTGAGTACGGCGGTGTCGACGCGGCCAGCGGCAAGTACGTGTACCGCTTCAATACACCGGACCAGTCCACGATCTACGACGATCGCGGCATCTCCCGCTGGGCGCTGCAGCTGGGTTTCCGCTACCAGTTCTGATCGCGGTTAGCGTGGCATGTGTTGCGGAAACGGCCGGGGCAACCCGGCCGTTTTCTTTTGGGCGCGTGAGTGCGCTAAAGTCCTGCGCAGACGACAGGAGCAAGCTATGGAACTCAGCAGTACGGCGGCACGGGCGCTGCCGGTAGTGGATGCGCGGATCTATCCGCGTGGTGGCCTGGACGTGCTGTCCAAGGCGGAAGTGGCCCGGCTGCGCGATGCCTCCAGTGGCGGCATGCACGAGTTGCTGCGCCGTTGCGCGCTGGCCGTGCTCACCAGCGGCAGCGCTTCGGACGACCCGCGTGCCGCACGCGATCTGTACCCGGATTTCGACATCCAGGTGAACCAGCAGGACCGCGGCATCCGCATCGATCTGATCAACGCCCCGGCGATGGCATTCGTCGATGGCGAGATCATTCGCGGCGTGGCCGAGCTGTTGTTCGCCGTGGTACGAGACCTGGCCTACATGGCCATCGAACTCGAAGCCCAGCGCGGCGACCTGGATACCAGCGAAGGCATCACCAACGCCGTCTTCGGCCAACTGCGCAATGCACGCATCCTGCAGCCGTCAGACCCGAACCTGGTCGTGTGCTGGGGCGGGCACTCGATCTCGCGCGATGAATATCTCTACACCAAGCAGGTGGGCTACGAGCTCGGCCTGCGTGGCCTGGACATCTGCACCGGCTGCGGCCCGGGCGCGATGAAGGGCCCGATGAAGGGCGCCACCATTGCGCACGCCAAGCAGCGCAAGCACCACACGCGCTACATCGGCGTGACCGAGCCCGGCATCATCGCAGCCGAGTCACCGAACCCGATCGTCAATCATCTGGTGATCATGCCGGACATCGAAAAGCGCCTGGAGGCATTCGTCCGCATCGGTCACGGCATCCTGGTGTTCCCGGGCGGCGTCGGTACGGCCGAAGAGATCCTGTACCTGCTCGGCATCCTGCTGCGCGAGGAGAACGCGAGCCTGCCGTTCCCGCTGATCCTGACCGGCCCGACCATCGCCGCGCCGTACTTCGAGCAGATCGATCGCTTCATCCGCCTGACCCTGGGCGATGCGGCCGCCTCCCGTTACGAGATCATCGTCGGCGACCCGGTCGCCGTGGCACGCCGCATGGCCGAAGGCATCCACGAGGTGCGCGCGCACCGCAAGGACCAGAAGGACTCCTATTACTTCAACTGGTCGGTGCACATCCCATTGGAGTACCAGCAGCCGTTCGTGCCCAGCCACGAAGCCATGGCCGCGCTGGACCTGCACCACGGCCGCCCCGCGCCCGCCCTGGCGGCCGACCTGCGCCGCGCCTTCTCCGGCATCGTCGCCGGCAACGTGAAGGAAGACGGCATGCGCCGCATCGAGGAGTTCGGCCCGTTCGAGATCCACGGCGACCCGGACATCATGCAGGCCCTGGACGAGCTGCTACGCGGCTTCGTCGAACAACGCCGGATGAAGATCTCGGGCGATTACCGGCCTTGTTATCGGGTTGTGACCTGAAGGCTGGCCGGTACCGCGACCCCTCTCTGCAAGGCGGGCGCAAACTCTTGCGCTGGGTGCGGGGCGCGGACGTTGCACCGCCTAGTTGGTACGTCGGCGCCCTCAGAACGACCGTTCATCCCCTTGACACTTGTTTCCGGGATGTCGGTCAATGCATGTTAAGCAGGTCACGCTGGGGAGCGTCCAATGTCTTATCGCCGATCTACCGGCTTCACACTTGTCGAATTGATGATTGCGATCGCCGTATTGGCGATTTTGCTTACCATCGCGTTTCCAAGCTTTCGTGGAGTGATTCGCTCCAATCGCGTCGCGAGCAGTGCCAATGAGACCATCGGGCTACTGTCTCTTGCCCGCAGCGAGGCGATACGCAATCGCCGAGGTGGGGGGGTTTGCGGCAGCGCGTCGGGAACGGCCTGCGACAATAACTGGGCGAGCGGGATGCTGGCTTGGGCGGATACCGATGGAGATGGCGCTTTCAAGAGTGGCGACACCGTCTTGCGTTTCGTTTCGATAGACCGGTCGCTGAGCAATTCCGGCCCGTCCGGCACTGCGATTGCGTTCGATGGGAGGGGGCGTAGGCTTGCTTCCACCAACCAGCAGATCACGCTGCAGCCAACCGCGTGTGATGGGCAGGCATTGCGCCGCACGCTGGTCGTCAACGGCGCCGGTCAGATCACCTCCCAGAAAGGCGCCTGCCAATGAGGCTTCCCCGATCCTTCGTATCGCGCTCCCGGTCCGCTGGCTTCAGCTTGCTTGAAGTGCTAATCGCCATCGTCGTTCTCGCGTTTGGTCTGCTTGGGTTTGCGCTATTGCAGACCGCTAATGTGCGGTTCGTGCAGAGCGCCAACTATCGTACTCAGGCTACCAATCTGGCTTATGACTTAATAGACCAGATGCGCAGCAATCGCTTCCAATCGGCCTGGTATACCGACGCTACCTTTGCCGCGAACACGGTCACCGTTGCCAGTTGCAGCCGACCGCTTGGAACTGATCTCACGATCGCAACCAACATCGCACGCTGGAAGTGTCAGGTGGTACAGGCGTTGGGAGAGGGCGCCAGTGCGACAGTGCTGAATACCAACGGCCAAGTCACCGTGGGCATCAGCTGGGGGGATCAGCGCTGGGATGCAAGCAACCCGAATGCGCTCACAACCTTCACCTTGGTGTCTCAGCTATGACCCCTCGCTCCCCGTCCAAGCCTGCAATTGCCGGTATCAGCTTGATCGAAATGATGATCGCCATGGTGATCGGCCTGGTGTTGATGCTGGGAGTGATTCAGGTCTTCTCGGCATCCCGTACCGCATCGATGCTTGCAGAAGGAAGTGCGCGTGCGCAGGAGAACGGGCGGTTTGCATTGGAGTTCCTGCAGCGCGACATCCGCATGGCAGGGCACTTCGGCTGCGTCAATGACCAGGCGCACTTCGTACGTGGTGAGGGGGATCCGGTGGTAACCACTGGGGCCGCTAGTGGCTCAGGCCATCCGCTGGATTTCAGTGTTAGCGTGCAGGGCTACGAAGCGCCCAATACCAAACCGACCGGTGTCCTGACGATCGGAGCCAACTGGGCGGTACCAACGAATCTGCCAGCATCGATTTCCAAGCTCAACCCGCGCGGAGGTAGCGACATCCTGGTGTTGCGCTACTTGGCGCCAGAGAGCGTGCCGATCACTGGGCTGACGTCGGGTAGTAACAGCGTGGTCAACTTCAATGCTACTAGTGGCCTACGCTTGACCGAGGGCGGCCAGGCCGCTCCCACTGTATTTGGAATCGCTGATTGCGCACATGCAACGGTGTTCAAGGGTGTCTACGCCAGTGGCAAAGTCACTGCCAACGGAACCAATTTGTCGAACTACTCCGCAAGGCCAACTGGCCAGGCCTTGATTTACCGAGCCGAATCACTCGTGTACTACGTGGGGACCTCGGCAACAACGGGCGAGCCGGCGCTTATGCGTGCGCGCTCGAACGGTCTTGACGATTACGGAACACCAGAGGAGCTGGTTGAAGGTATCGAAAATATGCAGTTGTTGTTTGGTCTCGATCAGACCGCCAATATGTCCACAACCTCTCCACCATTGGGCAACATCAACACCCAAGCCATCGCAAGCGATGTCTCCACCGGCGCAAATGTTGCTGCGGCTGGGCAATGGAGACGCGTGGGGCAGGTCCAGGTCGGCATTCTCGCCCGTAGTCCTTTACCTTCCACCGCTGAGAAGCCAACGACTGCGGTGCGCTATCCAAGCGCCTTAGGAGTGTCTTTTGCGTCACCTGCTCAAACAGACGGGCGGTACAGAATGACGTACGAGTCCACGATCGCCTTGCGCAATCGACTGTTCGGAAACTGACTCATGAATGCATACGCCCGCATGCGACCTCTGTCCGCTCGCCCTCGTGGCGCGGTGCTCTACGTTGCCCTGATCATGCTGATCCTGCTGGCCTTGATTGGCATTGCCGGGATGCAAGTGGCAGGGATGCAGGAAAAGATGGCATCCAATTACCTTGCGACCAACATCGCCTTCCAGAATGCCGAGGGAGTGACACGTCGGAGCGAGCGTGCCATTGAGGCCATTGCCAATCGTACGAGTGCGCCAACAGGCGCCCCTTTGGTCGATACCGATATCCAGCAGAACTGTGACGCTGCATTTGACCCAGTTGCATGGGGACGCAGCAAGGCAACGACTGTGAATGAGGCAGTCAATGTACGTCGCATCGACTCGTGCATCATCGGCGGAGGATCGCTTGCGATGGGTGACCCACTTGACCCCGTGACGCCGGTGTACCAAATCACCGCATTCTCCAACGATGCCGCGACGGATGCCTCGTCATCGGCATCGATCGACACCATCTTCAAGCTCTGAGGCTGCCGGCATGTCCCGTCGCATTTTCCGAACCGCTGTCGTTTCCGCGATCGTGCTTGCCGCAGCTGGCGGCTACTTCGTCTACAGCCTGATTGCTGCGCAAGGTCAAGGTACCCTGGCGCAGGCCCCGCTCAATAATGTGAACTCGATTCCTCCCGCTTTTATTATGGCTGTGGATGACTCGAATTCGATGACGTTTGAGCGAATCTTTAAAGGGGGGGACGGTCGTTTACGTTGGAATGGCACCAGTTTCTTCAGTGCGGCAGGAACTTTTTTTGATGCCAGTCAGGGGTGCGCAAATAACTCGGCGGATTGCTATCTCTACTTGTATCCGCACAGTGGCTACAACGCTGCTTATACTCCGGGAGATGCGATTCCTCCGCTTGACATCTTCGGGTTTGCGCGATCGCCAACCTACAATGCGAGCTATTATAATCCAGATGTTGTCTACAGTCCTTGGGCACTTCCCCCTAAATCAGGGGGCGGCCCAACTCTTTGGGCAAATGCCAATTTTAATGAGGCCCGGGTCGATCCCCGTGATTCCTCTATTTACGGCAGCGACTTTTTCACTGGTTACAACACTAAATACGACCTTGCATATCGTGAGGCTAATGACGAATTCTTTCAGTTCCTTACTGGGATGAGGATACCGGCAGGCACCCGTTACCGATCCTCTGCTCGATCGTGCAATACATTCAATAATCAAGGGTTTCCGAATAATAATGGGTTGCCAAGTAGTAACGGCAATTGGGCTACATTGGCTTCGACCGTCACTGTTGCAGCGAACTGTCAAGTGCAAATCGGCTATGTGCCTGCTACCTTCTACTTGCCCGAAGCTGCTCCAGCTCCCGCGAATTATCTTGCCAATGATACTAATCGGCCTGTAATTCAAAACGCCTGCGGTCCCGGTTGCAATATGAGGCGTTATCAAATTACTTTGCGTAATTATGACAACAATGTAAATGCTTATAACGCAGCAAGTACGAACTTTGCAAACTGGTTCCAATATCATCGTAATCGTATTCTTGCTGTCATTGGATCGGAGACGCGTGCTCTATCGACAGTCGAAAAAATGCGCGTGGGATATTTTACTATTAATAATCGCACCAATGTCACGATGTATGACGTGGGTGTCGATTCCGAAATGGCCTCGCTGTATGATAGCGTATATAAGCTGAAACCCTCTGGAGGAACGCCGAATCGTACGGCTGTGGATTACTTGGGTAGGCAGTTTTTACGCGTCGGGGATGGTGCTCCGGTATTGCGTGCATGTCAAAAAAACGGCGGCATGTTGTTTACCGACGGTTATACGAATAGTACAGATGCGGTTGCGGGGTATGATAATGCGGATTCGGTGGGTACCATAGATTTTCCTGCCGTGCCTTTTGCCGATGATTACTCAAACACTATAGCCGACATTGCGGCGTCATATTATTCGGGAGCGTCGACGCCGTTGGTATCCGGGCAGGGGTTTCAAGCGGGTTTGGTGCCAGTGGATGACAAGTGCGCAACACTCTCAAAAGAATCGCCAGACTGGAAGCGGCTGGACTGCCAGAAAGATTTGCATATGAATTTTTATGCAATCACGCTTGGCGCACAAGGGAATATTTATGAAGTCAATCAGTCCGCTACCGCCGACCCTTATACGAACGCGCCTGACTGGAATGCAAATGGTGATCCAAACGATGGTGACGACGGTAGGGTAATTGATGAGCTTTGGCATGCCACCGTAAATGGTCGAGGTCAATTCATCAATGCAAAAAGTCCGGCAGAAGTAACGGCCGCAATGCAGCGTGTTCTGTCCGCGGCTAGTTCGCCCAGCTCGCCTTCCGGAACATTGGCGCTGACGGGGGCACGAATCGGCACGGGTTCCTTGTCGGTCGCGCCTGAGTATCAGATAAGGAACAATGGAACCGATTGGTCAAGTAAACTTAAAGCAAGCCAGGCCTCGGTCGATCCCGCTACACGGGAAGCTCGCTTCACTCAGCTGTGGGAGGCTTCCGGGCAGATTCCTGCGCCGAATGCCCGCAATGTTTTTTTCAACGATGGCAGTAATGTACGAAAGTTCGAAGGAACGGCTATCAGTCTCGACGGTCTCTGCGGTCTCTCTCAGACGCTTTATCGCGGCCAAACGCTCTGTTCAGCACAGAACCTGACCGATCTCGGGGCGACCGCTGCGACGGCGGCTAGTTATCTATTAGGTGATCGGACTGGGGAAGTTCAGCAGAAAGGCAGGTTTCGTGATCGCAGCACCGTGCTCGGTGATATCATCAACTCTGCGCCGTTGATCAGTGCTCCTACCGATGATTATGGATACAGAGCTCTAAGTGGAACGTTGGGTACGACCTACACCGCTTACTTGGAAAGCAAACGTGCCAACCGGGGATACATGGTATATGCCGGTGCAAATGACGGAATGTTACATGCTTTCGATGGGGGGATTAATAGCGGTGGCACGGTGACAGGTACTGGCGGCCGCGAACGCTTTGCTTATATTCCCGCAACATCCTATGGGCATATGGGCAATTTATTGCTGCCGTACCAGGCAGTCAAGGGAACTATCCCCTCGTTCGATCATCGTTATTTCGTCGATGGTCCGTTGGCGGTGGGAGATGCCTACTACAGCAACAGTTGGAAAACGACACTGGTTGGCACGACAGGAGCCGGTGGTCGCGGTGCGTTCGCGCTGGATGTCACTAATCCGGGTGCGTTCGGTAGCGGGAGTCGACTTTGGGAAATCAATGATCTCAGCGGTGATGCCGCGGTGCGTTCCAATATCGGGCATGTGCTCGGCAAGCCGGTCATTGTCCCGGTACGTGCTGCAAATGGCTCGGTGAGCTGGAAAGCGATCTTCGGTAACGGCTATGACAGCGCCAGCGGCAAAGCTGTCTTGTTCGTAGTGGATATCGGAACGTCTTCGACTCCGGTCGTCCGTATGATCGAGGCGACGGAGCCGGGGAACGCGATCAGTGGCCGGAACGGGCTGGGCAATATCATTGTCCTGGATCGCGTGGACAATTTAACAGTCGACCCGTCCGGTGTGCCGGCTCGTACGCGGGATGGCTATGCAGACACGGTTTATGCCGCCGATCTTCGTGGTGCGATCTGGAAGTTCGATCTCACGTCGACGGCAGCTTTGGTGACCGTTCCGGCTTTCACTACGGGGACGTACACCGAAGGTGGGCGGACCTATCGGCAGCCTATTACAGGTGGACTACAGGCCGCTTCTGGCGAAAATGGCGGGGTCCTCGTGTTGTTTGGTACTGGTAGCTTTTCGTTCAACGACGACAGCCTGCCAAGTTCCGCGCAACACATACAAAGCCTGTACGGCTTTACGGATCAGGTGGATGGCGTGATCGCCACTACCCTAAGCAGGGCGAATCTGACCCCCTATTCGGTCACGACTGCTACGGGCGGCGCGACGCGCAGCTTGCAAGCAGGTACTGCTCCGACAACGGCGCTTGGGTGGTATGTGGATTTGCCCGCCGGCGAGCGATTCGTGGGTTATCCGGAGCTTGTCTCGGGAATTCTCTTCATGCCTACATATGCGCCGCTCGCTGCGAGTAGCGGCTGCGTCCCCGATGGCGTGAATTGGCTGTTCGGGCTGAATCCGCGCACGGGCATAGGTGCATTGTCTGGTGTTCGAATGGGCGGGGTCAGTGGTTCCACGCTTGCCAGCGGTTCTGCCGGTATCTCACTTAACACGGGCGGAAATGCACCGGTCAAGGATGTGGGGGTATCGGTCGTGCCCAGGCTTGAACCCAAGGTCAATCCAAAGGATGGCTCAGCTGCCCCAGCTGTTCCGGCTGGTTCAGGTTGCTGGATGGTCGTCAACGTGGCAGGCGCCACGCCCATGTATGTTCCTTATCCTTGCGGCCGCCAATCCTGGCGCCAGATTCAGTGACGGAGGTCGTCAATGTCGCTACGCTTGTCTCGCGCGCTTTCTCGTCGGCTACCACGGCGAGCCGGAGTCAATGGCTTCACCCTGATCGAGTTGATGGTGGTCGTCGCTATCGTGGGAATTCTGGCTGCAGTTGCTTATCCGTCCTATGCTGAGCATGTTCGCAAGTCGCGGCGAGCACAGGTGAAGGCAGATCTAGTCGAGTATGCTCAGATGGCCGAGCGCTCCCACACGACGAACAATACTTATGCAAGTTTTCGTTTTGGGAACGGTTCAACAACTATCCAGTCGCCGCGTGAGGGTGGTACTGCGCAATACACCATAACGTTCGTCGGTAATCAGTCCACCTTCACGATCACCGCAGTGCCGCAGGGCAACCAAACCAAAGATACGTGCGGCACGATCTCGTTGAACCAGGCCGGGGTGAAGACGCCGAGTGCGTCGACCAGTCCGGGGTGCTGGTAGTCGAATTTTGGGGTTGCACTATCGCAATCCTGCGTCTAGAATACGCCTCCCCGCCCGAATAGCTCAGCCGGTTAGAGCACTTGACTGTTAATCAGGGGGTCGTTGGTTCGAGTCCAACTTCGGGCGCCAAGATGTTGAAAAAGCCGCGACGTGTCGCGGCTTTTTCGTTTTGTGCGTCAGCGTGGTCGGCAGCTGGAGGGCGTGGTGTAGCGGACTGTCCGCGTGCGTCCCGTGTTGTTCACGATGACGTCGGCCAAGCGCCGGGCGTTGCTGCAGAGGCTGATGGTGATGTTGGTACCACTGTTTAGGCCGCTGGGCAGGAACCGCACGACAGGTCTGCCAAGCGTAGCCGTGGCTTCGATATCATTGGTCAGCGGGTAGTGTTCGACCCTGAGGACCGAGGACGCATCCACTGGCTGCGCGTTGCGGTCCGGGTCCTTGAACACGATCCAGCCGTGGCTCCAGTCGCCATCCGTTCGGCAACTCGCGCCATCGGCCGATGGGCACACGCTCACGGGCATGCGCTGCGCGACGGCCATACTTCGTGCCATCGCCAGACAGGTCGTCAACAGATGCACGCGCGTTGTCGCCCGATGCCACCCCAGAACGCCCTGGAAGCTCGGTAAGCCGATGGCTGAGGTGATGGCGATGACTGCCATCACGACCAACAACTGCACTGCGGTGTACCCTTTCGCGCTCGAACGAGACACTGCTCCCATCACGCTTCTCCTTGAGGTCGAGCGAGCAGTCTTCGTGTTGGCCGCATGCCAGGAAACGCTTACTTCACTCAAGTGAACGTCAGACTTTTACCGGCATCTACCTACGAGATTTCGTACCGTCCTCCCCCCGAGATCCGCTCCATGACCGACCGCTTTGAACTCGTCTCCCCGTACTCTCCAGCCGGCGACCAGCCCGCTGCCATCGAGAAGCTGGTGGCCAACTTCGAGGCTGGCCTGGCCAAGCAGACCCTGTTGGGGGTGACCGGCTCGGGCAAGACCTACACCATCGCCAATGTCGTGCAGCAGGTGCAAAAACCCACTTTGGTGATGGCGCCCAACAAGACGCTGGCGGCGCAGTTGTACGGCGAATTCAAGTCGTTTTTTCCGAACAATGCGGTCGAGTACTTCGTCAGCTACTATGACTACTACCAGCCCGAGGCTTACGTGCCGTCGTCGGACACCTTCATCGAGAAGGACAGTTCGATCAACGAGCATATCGAGCAGATGCGGCTGTCGGCGACGAAGACCTTGCTGTCGCGGCGCGACTCGCTGGTGGTTGCAACGGTGTCGGCGATCTATGGCCTGGGCGCGCCGGAAGATTACCTGTCGCTGCGTCTGATCCTGTCGATCGGCGAGCATATCGATCAGCGCCAGTTGATCCGGCATCTCACCGACCTGCAGTACACGCGCAACGAATTCGAGCTCACCCGCGGTGCGTTTCGCGTGCGCGGGGAGGTGGTGGACGTGTTTCCGGCCGAGTCCGATACCGAGGCCTTGCGGATCGAGTTGTTCGATGGGGATGTCGAGCAACTGACCTTGTTCGATCCGCTGACAGGCGAAACCCTGCGCAAGCTGCAGCGCTACACCGTGTATCCGAAGACGCACTACGCCACTACGCGCGAGCGCACGCTCAGTGCCGTCGATACCATCAAGGAAGAGCTGAAGGAGCGGCTGGAGCAGTTGTATTCGCAGAACAAGCTGGTGGAAGCGCAGCGCCTGGCACAGCGCACCCAGTTCGATCTGGAGATGATGGCCGAGGTGGGCTTCTGCAACGGCATCGAGAACTACTCGCGACATCTCACCGGCAAGGCGCCAGGCGAGCCGCCGCCGACCCTGTTCGACTACCTGCCGCCGGACGCATTGCTGGTCATCGACGAATCCCACGTGACCATTCCGCAGATCGGCGCGATGTACAAGGGCGACCGCTCGCGCAAGGAGACGCTGGTGGAATTCGGCTTCCGGCTGCCGTCGGCGCTGGACAATCGGCCGCTGCGCTTCGAGGAATGGGAAGCGCGTTCGCCGCGCAGTGTCTACGTGTCGGCCACGCCGGGCCCTTACGAGATGCGCGAGTCGGCGGGCGAGGTGACCGAACTGGTGGTGCGCCCGACTGGCCTGATCGATCCTGTGGTCGAGATCAGGCCGGTCGGCACTCAGGTCGACGACCTGATGTCCGAGGTGCACGAGCGCATCAAGCTCGGCGACCGGGTGCTGGTCACCACGCTGACCAAGCGCATGGCCGAAAATCTCACCGAATACCTGGGCGAGCACGGCATCCGCGTACGCTACCTGCACTCGGACATCGACACCGTGGAGCGCGTGGAGATCATCCGCGACCTGCGCCTGGGCAAGTTCGACGTGCTGGTCGGCATCAACCTGTTGCGCGAAGGCCTGGACATGCCGGAGGTGTCGCTGGTGGCGATCCTGGATGCGGACAAGGAGGGCTTCCTGCGCTCGACCGGCTCGTTGATCCAGACCATCGGTCGCGCCGCACGCAATCTGCGCGGCAAGGCGATCCTGTATGCCGACAAGATCACGCGCTCGATGCAGGCCGCGATCGACGAGACCGACCGCCGTCGCGAGAAGCAGGTCGAGTACAACCTCGAGCACGGCATCACACCCAAATCCGTGGCGCGCCCGATCGAAGACATCATGGAAGGCGCGCGCGAGGATGCGGCCGAGAAGAAGGCGGGCAAGGGCCGTTCGAAGTCGCGCCAGATTGCAGAAGAGACTCCCGACTATCGCGCAATGAAGCCCGCGGAGATCGCCGGCAAGCTCAAGAGCCTGGAACAAAAAATGTACCAGCACGCCAAGGACCTGGAATTCGAGGCCGCAGCGCAGATCCGCGACCAGATCCAGAAGTTGAAGGCCGCCAGCCTGGGATAGGGCGGGTCGCTCGCCCTGCAGGTGCAGTGGGGCTTGTGGTCGGTAAAACCCTGCGCTAGAATGCGCGCCCTGCACAGCGCAATGCTGACGCAGGATTCGGGCGGTTAGCTCAGCGGTAGAGCACTACCTTGACATGGTAGGGGTCACAGGTTCGAACCCTGTACCGCCCACCACTCCAAGTCCAGATGGTATGACGACTTGGGTGGATTTAGTGCAGGCAGCAAGCGTGGAAGCTGGTAAAAGCCTGTCGTCTCCTTGCCGGTGGGCAATCCAGGCGTCGTGTGTCGTTGGCTTCCGGCTAGGCAGGGTTGACCATGAGCTGCTCCTTGCAAGGAGCGTGACGCCTAGTCTCCACGCGGCGTCGGCCTCGAATCTACGAATGCCAATGCGGATGTTCCCCTCTGCGGTTCGACGACGAACGAGGCGGCTCCGTCATGTCCACGGACGCAGCGGCCCGGCCCGCACCCCCTCAGTTGAGCAAGACACTTGTGGGTCATGCTGAAATCGCTTTCTCCGACAGGCGTCTTGCTTTAGCATCGCCTACCGCGCTGACGGAAAGGAAGACTGGCGATGGACGAGTTCCAGCACACCGTGCTGAGCAGGGGGAAGTATCGCGTGGTGGCCATTACTCGCGAAGAGGTGTATTCCGCCGACAACGTTGTGGCGTATGCCGTCGTGACGGATGCGGGTGCACGGTTGACTCCGGATTTGTCCCTCGACCAAGCGAAGATGTGGATCGACTCACTGGTCGAAAGCGAGAGCGGAGGGCGTAAGCTTGGCCCCCTCGACCACCAGCCAACCCTGCGTCGCTAGACGTCGATAGAAGATTAGCCAAGGAGTAGGGCGCGTGTCCTCCAAGCTCAAGATCGCTGCGATCGCCACAGTGGCAACGTTGATCGTTGGATATTGCCTGTCGGGCTATCTCACGCTTCTGCTGCTACGGCTAGATGCCAAGCTGTATGCGTGGGATACGTATTATCGTTACGTCAGCGCGCTAGGCCTGCCGCAGGTGGCGCCTTATGTCACCAAGATCAAGCTGGCTGGTATGTTCGGATTCGGCCTGCCCGGGATCATTTGGGCCATCGGCATGGTGATCCTGGTCAAACCCAAGCAGAAGGCTCTGCATGGCGATGCGCGTTTTGCAGGAGCGGCTGATCTTTCCAAGCATGGTCTGTTCAAGGCGAGCCCTAATGGCATTGTCGTCGGCAAATTCAATGGCAAGCTGGTGCGGCTGAGTGGTCAGCAGTTTGTGATTCTCGCTGCGCCAACGCGGTCCGGCAAAGGCGTTGGAGTGGTCATTCCGAACCTGCTCGAATATCAGGAATCGGTTGTCGTGCTCGATATCAAGCAGGAGAACTTCGACCTGACCAGCGGGTGGCGCGCTAGCCAGGGGCATGAGGTTTTCCTGTTCAATCCGTTCGCCGAAGATCGGCGGACGCATCGCTGGAACCCGCTGACTTACGTGTCAAGCGATCCGGCATTTCGGGTCTCGGATCTTATGAGCATCGCGGCGATGCTCTATCCGGATGGCTCGGACGATCAGAAATTCTGGGTCAGCCAGGCGCGTAATGCGTTCATGGCCTTTTCCCTCTATCTGTTCGAGAACTGGGATGAAGAGCTGACGCTTGGTTTCCCTGGCGGGGCAGGGGCCCCGACGCTTGGCGGCATCTATCGCCTGTCGTCAGGTGACGGCACCGATCTCAAGAAATACCTGAAATCCCTATCGGAGCGGCGCTTCCTCAGCAGCAATGCCAAGTCGGCCTTTGCCAACATGCTGTCACAGGCGGATGAGACCTTCGCCTCCATCATGGGAACGCTGAAAGAGCCGCTCAATGCATGGATCAATCCTGTCCTGGATGCGGCAACCAGTGCTGACGATTTCCTGCTGACCGATCTTCGCAAAAAAAAGATGACCATTTATATCGGCATCCAGCCAAACAAGCTGGCCGAAAGCCGTCTGATCATCAATCTGCTTTTCAGTCAGATCATCAACCTCAATACCCGTGAGTTGCCGAAGTCCAACCCTGAGCTAAAGTACCAGTGCCTATTGCTGATGGACGAGTTCACCTCGATTGGCAAGGTGGACATCATCGCGACTGCGGTAGCCTACATGGCTGGCTACAACATCCGTCTTCTGCCCATCATCCAAAGCATGGCGCAGCTGGACGCCACTTATGGCAAAGACTTGTCGCGCACCATCATTACCAACCATGCCCTGCAGATTCTGTACGCGCCACGCGAGCAGCAAGACGCTAACGACTATTCGGAGATGCTGGGCTACACCACCATCAAGAAGAAGAATGTCACTAGAGGGCGTGAGATAACGCACAGCGTCTCAGAGGAGCGTCGGGCGCTGATGTTGCCCCAGGAGCTGAAGGCAATGGGAAGCGACGCTGAGGTCTTCCTCTACGAAGGCATTCCTCACCCTGTCAAATGCGAAAAAATCAAGTACTACGAAGACAAGCACTTTACGTCTCGTCTAATGACAAAAGCTGACGTGCCCACGCTTCGTGTGAAATTGTGAATTTTATCACAATTTTATGATAATTTTTCATAAATTAGTGACTTTTATCACTTCAGACTTGACACCTTGTCGGGTGCTAGGCAAATTGATCACTTGAGCTGGCAGTCTGGCGATACCTAAGTATGGCTGCTCTTATGGACTCGGGGTACATGGAGTGTAGGGGCTTTATGCTTGACAAAACGAATTCAGAAACTTTCCGCCACGTTCGCTTCAAATGCGAACGATTTTCCGTTTCTGAAATATCTCGACGCGAGCAGGTTTTAAGAATTGGCTTACGATGGATTGCATGCGCGTTTTCGCCGGCGTGGAATCAGAATAACTTGTTTGTTATGGAGATTAGGGCGTGAGACAGGTCCATCTTTTGAAGGTTTCAGTACTTCTGGTGACTACGGCAGCGCTGTCGTCCTGCGCGACGAAACCTGCCGCGGACTTTGGCGGGCGATGGAAGCCAGTAAATCGTTTCGCGGAAACTCCGATGGAACTCCCGCTGCATTCTTCTTACGTCTATCAGGCAACTCCCATGGACGGGACACTGAAGACAATGCTGGAGCGGTGGGCTAAAGACTCCAATATGACCCTCGCTTACAACATAACATCTGACTACACCCTTTATTCTGCCGTTGCAAAAGTTGATACGACGAGTATCAAGCAGGCTGTAGAAGAGCTTAGCGCGGTTTATGCGACTCAGGGTGTGCTCGTTTCGGTTGTTGGAAATCAGATTGTAGTTCAGCCTGTTTCCAAGGCGGCTGGTTAACTACTGTCGTTGCCGCGGTGCTAACCAATCAGGCAGTTTTTCTGTAAATTAGGTGGAAGCGGATTACTTATGTTCCGTAAGAAAGAACCAAGTCGCCAGGTCGATCAAGTAGTCGCCAAAGCGGTTAACTATGAGCTGACAATTGCAGATCTCGCGCAGCGTAGCCAGAAGCGTGCTTGGATGGTTGCTACCGTCTCGTTGGCAGTTTCCGTGATGCTAGCAGGCGGTTACTACTACATGCTGCCGCTTAAGGAAAAGGTGCCTTATCTGGTGATGGCGGATGCCTCGACGGGAACTGCGACCGTCGCTCGGTTGCAGGAGGATTTTTACAACCAGCAAATTACCTCTAGCGAAGCAATAAATCGAAGTAATGTTGCTCAGTACGTGACGGCGCGTGAGTCTTATGACTCAGAGATAATGACACTGCGGGATTGGAATCTCGTCTTCATTATGTCCACGCCGCAAGTGGGTGCTGGACACAAACAGCTCTATATGGAAAATAACCCTGATAATCCCTTCCTGAAGTACGGTAAGGGGAAGTCGATTCGGGTTAAAATTTTGAGTATAACCCCATTGGGTCAGCGAGCTGGAGGCGGATTCAGAGGGGCTGCTGTCAGAATACAGCGCAATCTGTACGAAAAAACCACTGGTATCTCGACTTTCATTGACAACAAGCTGGTTACCTTGGCGTTTGACTACAACGACAACCTTAAGTTGGATGAGCAAGACCGGTTGCAAAATCCCTTGGGATTCCAAGTGACTGAGTACCGCGTCGATAATGATTACGATAAGGCTCCGCCAGACGTGGGCGCGCCCGCTGCTGGTGCCAGTGTAGCTGCCGGTGTAGCACAGCCTCAGGTTGTTGCGATTCCGAATTCAGACCTAGCCGCCCCGGCGATTGGCGTTGCAGTGCCAGCAGCGACCAAGCCAGATGTAGCAGGGTCGGCCGAAGGGATTTCGATTGGAACTGACGGAGCAAGAGGTCAATGAAGTATAGACAGAAATTAATAATGTGGCTCCTTGCTGTAGTCACAGGAGTTGGATCGGCAGGAAGCGTTGGCGCTCAAGCTGTAGATTACTACGACTACAAAGCTGATCAAATCTACCCGATCCGGGCTGGCTTGGGAATTACAACTCAAATCGAGCTAAATCCCAACGAGAAAATTTTGGACTACAGCACAGGTTTCAGTAGCGGGTGGGAACTGACCCGTCGAGACAATGTGTTTTACTTAAAGCCAAAAAACATCGATGTTGATACTAACATGATGGTGAGAACTGAAACGCACTCATATATCTTCGAGCTAAAAGTGGTTGCAACTGATTGGCGCGAACTTGAACAAGCGCGTCGCGCAGGAGTCCAGTACAAAGTTGTCTTTAATTACCCGAGTGACTCCCAATTCTCAGTCGCGAAGGAAACGACTGAGGAAGAAGCGAAGCCGCTTCTGAGTACCGAGTTGTCCAAAGATAGGCAATATTACTTTGACTATTCTTACGCCACTAGGAGCAAGTTGGGCTGGCTTGTGCCTGTAAGCGCATATGATGATGGTCGTTTTACATACCTGAAGCTTACAGATTCAAATAAATTCCAAACCGGAAATTTCCCGGCGGTGTTCGGTCGCGAAAAAGAGCATGGCGAAGATTTTGTAGTCAATACAACAGTCGAGGGAAATGTGCTCGTCGTGCACGGTACATATCCCTATCTAGTCATCAGACATGGAAGTAATGTCGTTGGTCTGCGGAGGAATGTGAGAAAATGAGCCAAAATAATCCTCCTGGGAACAATGAGGGCCGCTTGGATAGCGGCGATCTGGATCGCGAGCAGGCTCAGGGCAGCGGCCAGGATCCAAATAACCCCTACTATGCGCGTACTCAAGCGCAACCACTTCCAAATTTGGATGCCTCAGCCCCTGAGCTTCGTTCAGTGGAAGATCAGCGCCTTAACAGGAAAGCGTTGTTTTTTCTCGGGGCAATTGTCTTGGTTCTGCTCGTGCTCGCTTTTTTCCTTTACAAAAGCGCGACCAATCGTAACTCCGCAGAAGCGAAAAAAGAGCCTACAGCCGCCGTAACTGCGCCAAGCCTGCCAAAAATGGCAACTACGCCTCCGTCGACCGATGTTCAGCAAGATGTACCGCCGATTTCACTTGCTGCACCGCCGTTGCCTCCGGCGCAAGCCCCCGATTACCCGCAGCCGGTTTATTCACCAAGCAGCAGGCCTGCCGGTCCCACTTTAGCTGAGCGACGTATGGCGTCAGCTGGAGGTGCCCCGGAATCTGCTAGCGGTGCACCAATGAGTGCCGAGGAGTACTCCAACTCTATCCTTGCCGGACTTAATCCCGCAGGTGAAGCAGGATCTGCAAATTCGGAAGGCAGTGCTGACGCAGACAGGCAGAAAGTGACGAATGCGCAATTCATTCGACACCCAGACGCACTGCTTGTACGGGGAACGTATCTGCGCTGCATTTTGGAGACTCGGGTGATTACCGATATCCCAGGCTTTACGTCTTGTCTCATTACAGAGCCGGTTTATTCGATAAATGGTCGTACTCTACTGCTGCCTAAGGGATCAAAAGTTTACGGAAGCTACAGCGGCGGTCCGACAGGGCGACGCGTGTCTGTTATTTGGGATCGTATTACCACCCCGAACGGCATAGACGTGACTATGTCAAGTCCTGGCACCGATGGATTGGGCGGAGCTGGACACCCTGGGCAGTACGACGCGCATTGGGGGCAGCGTCTGTCGTCGGCATTGATGATTAGTCTGTTGGCAGACGCTTTCAAGTACGCAGCTGCCGAGTACGGTCCTGAGCAGACGACGGTTTCGCAAACAGGCGTAGAAGTTCAGTCGCCTTATGAAAGTGCTACAGCGAGAACGATGGAGCGTATTGCTAATGACGCCGCTACGGAAAGTATGAGACGGCCAGCAACTGTCACCATTAATCAGGGATCATTGGTTAATGTGTATGTTGCGAAAGATGTTGATTTTACGAATGTACTGCCAAGAAGGTAACGAGAGCGCACGTGGACGCAGAAGTTTCGCCCGTCTCAAAGGCATCTAGCGAGTTTCTTGAATACCAGTACAGCGTACTTGGTATTCAGGATTACATGCTGTCGTCCGAAGTGACAGAAATTTGCATAAATCGTCCTGGAGAGGTTTACCTAGAGACGCGCGGGGGATGGGAGCGTGTAGAAGTGCCCGGTCTGACATTTGAGCGCGCCCGTCAGTTTTGTACAGCAGTGGTTAATGAAAGTAATACTGGTCAGCGGATTACTGATGCTGATCCAGTTGTTTCACTAACCTTCCCAACCGGTCAACGTGCTCAGTTTGTGATCCCTCCTGCCTGTGATGCCGGAAAGGTATCCATCACTATTCGTTTGCCTTCCAAGCACACAAAGACCCTGTCCCAATACCAGGAAGATGGGTTCTTTGATCAAATCTTGGAGCATAGCGGTGAAGTAAGTGAGCACGATAAAGAGCTCTTAATGCTCCGTCAATGCCGACAATATGCCGAATTCTTCAAGCAGGCAGTGCTTTATAAGAAGAATATTGTCGTTTCTGGTGCGACCGGTAGCGGTAAGACGACCTTCATGAAATCGCTTGTCAACCACATTCCCGGAAGCGAGCGTTTGGTCACGATTGAGGATGCACGTGAGCTCTTCATTTCGCAGCCCAATGTGGTGCATCTTTTGTATTCGAAAGGCGGGCAGAGCGCAAGCAACGTGACAGCCAAAAGTTGTATGGAAGCTTGCTTGCGTATGAAGCCGGATAGAATAATTTTGGCAGAATTGCGCGGCGATGAAGCGTTTTATTTTATAAGAAACTGCGCCTCCGGTCATCCCGGGTCGATTACCAGCTGTCATGCCGGTAGCCCAGAGCAGACTTGGGACCAACTGGCCTTGATGGTAAAGGCTTCCGTGGAGGGCTCTGGACTGGAATTCAACGTGATAAAACGGTTGTTGATGATGACAATCGATGTGGTTGTGCACATTAAAGCCCACGAAGGCCGTCGATATATCACGGGTATTGACTTTAATCCTGAGAGGAAATTTCAATCATGATAAAAAAAGGCGCAGCGATTTTTTTATCTCTGGGTTGGTTTGCTCCAAGTCTTGCCACGTGCGCGTCGGTAGCTGGCTTCCAAAATGAAGCGCCAGGGGGGAGTCTCATGCTGCCCGGAATTGAAATGATGGCCTGCGGAGAAATGTCAGCGCCGCTTTCTGTGATGCAGCATGTTGTCCAAGTAGAGTCTTCTTATAATCCTTACGCCATCGGCGTCGTGGGCGGGCGACTGGTGCGACAGCCGAAAAACTTGGGCGAAGCTCTATCCACGGTTCAGATGCTTCAGGAAAAAGGCTACAACTTTTCTCTTGGGCTTGCACAAGTGAATCGTTACAACCTTTCAAAATATGGCTTGCTGTCTTATGAGCAGGCGTTCCAGCAGTGTCCGAACCTGAAAGCTGGATCAGCCATTCTCTCAGAATGCTATCAGCGCTCTGGAAGGGATTGGGGCAAAGCACTGAGTTGCTACTACTCAGGGAACTTCGTGACTGGCTTTCGGCACGGATATGTGCAAAAGGTGTTTGATTCCATGGCACGAACCACGGCACAGGCGGGAGCTACCGCTATTCCTTTAGTGGGCCAAAGTCCGATGCATATCAGGCAGACGGCCAGGTCAACGAAGGAATTCACACAGTCCTTGCCTGATCGAGTGTTGTCGCGTGTATTGGAAGAACGAACTCAAAGTGTTAACTCAGCGTCGCAGCAGGATCCCGCGCAGGTGTTTCCTCAGACAAGTGTTACCTCAGAGGTCGGAACTTCTCGGTCAAACAAAGAGAACCCAACTGGTTCAGCCAGTTCTGGGATGCGCAGACCGGAAGTTTCCGCGCAGTTGTCTGGTGGCAGGGCTGCTACCCCTTCGAGATCGTCAGCTGAATCCCGAGCCTCTCCGGGCCTTTCGGGCGATGGGGAGGTCGCTGTCTTGATGAGTTCACGGACACCGGTGATACTAGGTGCCCCTCCCACGCAAGCAGCCACCTCACACGTTGCGGCAAGTCCCTCTCTGCAACAGCCACTTGTGCAGGCAGGAGACGCTGCATTTGTTTTCTAGCCTCCGGTTTGGCCAATCCGGTAGGTGCATCGTCATGTTGGGCCTTAACAAGGAGAGTCACAATGAAGCATGGTAAATTTATGTCACTGGAAACTGAGCGCACTGCGAAGACTGTTGTGAAGTCTGCAATATTTGTTGCAGCCCTCTCCGCGTCTTCAGCTTTCGCGCAAAATTTCGGTGGTACTGACACCAAGACATGTGAGTTTTTCACAAGCATCACTGGATTGCTTAACATCGCTTCTATTGCGGTGGTAACAATCGCAGTTATCTTCGCCGGCTACCAAATCGCGTTCGCGCACAAGCGGATTGGCGACGTGGCCCCAATTCTGATCGGCGGCGTTTTGATCGGAGCGGCAGGTCAGATTGCCCGTATGCTACTGGGCACCGGCGCGGGCGGCTCCTGCGGAGCTGTAAACGCGTTTATTACTCACAGTGTGCCGTTCCTGACCGTTTAATATGAAGAAGAACGTCGTCTTCCGCGGTTGCACGAGGCCTGCCATGTTCTTGGGCGTGCCATATGTTCCGTTCTTCATCGGTGCGGGCGGGACGTTAGTATTCTCTATGTATACGAATTTGCTATATCTTTTCCTCATTCCTGTCATTATTTTCATAATGCGTCAGATGGCGCGTCGTGATGAAATGATTTTCCGCTTGTTAGGTTTGCGTTGGCAGTTCAAGCTTAAAGTCAGGAACGTTCGTTCAAATTCAGGGAAGTGGGTTTTTACACCCAATAGTTATCGGAAGAACCCACCACCGTGAAATTGTTGGGCTTCTGATGGAGTGGAAGTCGGCGTCGTCAGACGCCGACTTCCCTGCGTTCACAGTATTAGCCACAGGGGCTAGATCAAGCTGATGTTTAACCCGGATACTTCCATAAGCGAATTCATTCCTTTTTCGTCCCATGTCTCGACCAATGTGGTCAAGACAACTGGTGGCGACTACTTGCTTACCTGGCACTTGGAAGGTCTGCCGTTCGTCGGTCGTGACGAATGGGAGCTTGAACATCGGCATAATACATTTAACAGGTTGTTACAAACCCTTCGTGCTCCCGACTTTGTAAATGTAGCTTTTTGGGTGCATGACGTCCGCCGTAGACGAAAGCTGACTCAAAAAGGCAGCTACAGCAATCTGTTCAATCAGAAACTATCCGAAAAATATTTCGAAATGTTGTCTTCACAGCGGCTTATGCAAAATGAGCTGTATTTGACAATGTTGTATCGCCCCATGGTCAGCGGCAAAAGGTTTGCAGAGAAAACGACCGACATCAAGCGGTTGCAAGCTGCCCAAGAGCAGGCAGTTGCAAAGTTGATGGAGCTAGCAGGCAACGTCGAAGCCGTCATTCGTGACTATGCACCTTATCGACTCGGTATCTATGAAGCAAAGAACGGCGTCGTTTTTTCCGAAACTCTCGAATTTTTTGCTTATCTCATCAATAGGATTGATGAGCCAGTTCCGGTTCTTACTGCTCCGGTGAACGAATATTTGCCGGTCAGCCGGCACATGTTCTCGGCTAAAAGCGGCGACTACGTAATTAATACTCCAAATGGAGCGAATCATTTCGGGGCTCTGCTGAACGTCAAGGAATATGCTGAGGGTACATACCCGGGGATTTTGAATGGTTTGAAGTATCTGGACTTTGAGTATGTGATTACGCACTCTTTTAGCCCGATCGGACGTCAGGATGCTTTGCGTGTACTAGATCGCACGAAAGGAATGATGATTTCATCCGGGGACAAGGCAGTCAGCCAGATCATAGAGCTGGACATGGCGATGGATCAAATCGCATCCGGTAACTTTGTGCTTGGAGAATATCATTTCACAATGGCGGTTTATGCTGATAGTCAAGAGACTTTAACGCAAAACATCGCTGCTACGCGCGCAGAGCTTTCGAATGGAGGGTTTGTTTCCGCCAAAGAAGATCTTGCTGTCGCATCATCATTCTATTCACAGCTTCCAGGTAACTGGCGATATCGCACGCGTATTGCCAATGTCAGCTCGTTAAACTTTCTTGGGCTTTCGCCTCTTCATAACTTTGCGACTGGTAAACGAAACAATAACCCCTGGGGCGATTGTGTTACCACGCTCCAAACCACAAACGGTCAGCCTTACTTTTTCAATTTTCACGCAACTCACCCGAGCGAGAATTCGCTGGGCGAGAAGGCAATTGCGAACACGATGGTGATTGGTAAGTCTGGTACCGGCAAGACTGCACTCATCAACTTTCTGCTGAGTCAGGTTCAAAAGTATGAACCATCGCCGACCATTTTTTTCTTTGACAAAGACCGTGGTGCTGAAATCTTTGTGCGCGCGTGTGGTGGAAATTATCTTGCACTCGATAACGGCATGCCAACAGGTTTCAATCCTTTTCAGTGTGAAAGAAACGAAAGCAATGTGCAGTTTCTCGCTGACTTGATCAAGGTGCTGGCTGGCAAGCGCGAATACAGCGCTCGTGAAGAAGAGGATATCTTTCGAGCCGTTGAAAACATGCTTGATACGCCCATGCACCTACGCAGCATGACAAATTTCCAAAAAAGTTTGCCTAACATGGGCGATGATGGTTTATTTGCACGCATGCGTCGCTGGACCTCGGGTAATTCTCTGGGATGGGTATTCGACAATCCCGTCGATACGATCGATTTGTCGCGTGCCAATATTATCGGTTTCGATTATACCGACGTTATCGATAATCCTGAGGTTCGTGTTCCGGTTATCAATTATCTGCTCCATAAGCTGGAGACGTTGATCGATGGTCGGCCATTGATCTATGTGATGGATGAGTTCTGGAAGATCCTTGATGGTGGTGGCGGATTGAAAGAATTCGCAAAAAACAAACAGAAGACCATTCGAAAGCAAAACGGCTTGGGCATCTTCGCCACGCAAAGTCCGGAAGATGCGCTAAAAAGCGATATTTCGGCTGCATTGATCGAGCAAACTGCGACGTTGATCCTCCTGCCTAATCCAAATGCGGACCGCGATGATTACATCAATGGTCTTAAGCTAAGCGAGGCGGAGTATCAGGTTGTGATCGGGCTGGACGAGCGTTCACGTTGCTTCTTGGTCAAACAAGGACATGCGTCCAGCGTCTGTCAGCTCAATCTGCGGGGGATGGACGACGCATTGGCGGTAATTTCGGCGTCAACAGATAACATCGAAATCATGCACTCGGTAGTCAACGATGCAGCTGCACGTTTGCACGTTTCCGCAAATGATGTGCCGCCGGAAGAATGGCTTCCTGCGTTTTATCGGAATAGAAAGGGTTCTGGTAAAGGAAAGGTTGTTGCCTAGTTGGCAACTGATTTTGAACTTTGCTGTCGTCACTGCTGTTGCAACCATGAATGATAGGAGAAATTCCATGAGTCGTCAGTTGAAGGTTGGATTTCCAAAACTAAAAGCCCGGATCTTGGCAATGTCTCTATATGCCAGTCTCGGCTTGACATTGGTGCCGCTTAATGCTGGAGCTACTGGCGTTCCGGTTATTGACGTGGCTGCAATTGGAGAATCTATAAAGAATATGCTTGCCACTGTAAAGCAGTGGGGCGTTGAATATAGCCAATATACTGCGCAGTTCGAGCTTCTTCAGAAAAACTTGGTGCAGTTACAGTCCATGATCAACACATTTGGTCTGCCGACTGGGGTCAAACTTGAGCCTGTAGCGCCTAACTTTGGATTTGAGCGTTGCGGTAGCGGCATCAGCTTTAGTATGTCGTCCATCACAAGCATGCTCAGTAGCTCGACCGGGTTTGCGAACACTAATCCACGTGAGCAGCAAAAGCAGCTTTGCGTGGCAATTCAGTATATGAAGAATCAGCGTTACAACTACGTTGTTGGATTTCTAGCTGAAACCATGCCGACGATGGATCAAAGCTTGAATAAATTGATGTCGTTGCGAAATTTCAGCACAAACCCTGGTGATTTGGGTGCATCTATGTATTCGTTGAACGATACAAACACCCGTATGACCAAGACCTTTGAGCAGGTAAATAACCAAGTCAAGGGTTATGACACGTACATTGCTGCATTAGAAGACAACCAGCGTGCGCTTACGCAAGATATGTTGCGCGGAAAGCAGAGTATCGTAGGGACCGTGGTGAAAACTGCCGCGCTCGCTAAAGCGCTGGAAGACTAGACCGCGGTGGTTAGATGTTCGTCGTTGCCCGAATCGTTGATTGAGGTGTTGTAATGGCAAATGGAATTTCAAATTTTGGGCAATGGATGAATCACCTGAGTGTTCAGGCATTTAGTCCATATCCGGCGGTTTCATCGGTCGGAGACTTCGTGTTCTATCGTCAGATCATGAGTTATCTGACGAATAGAATTTCGGAGTTTGAGGCAGATCTTCTGGGGCGGTTTACCCTCTGGGTCTCAGGCGTCGCGATGATCGTGTTGACGATTTGGGTAATGATCCAAGGCTTCAATATGATCACGGGTCGTAGCCGGGAATCGATGGCTGCCTTCATTGTGACGATGTGCAAAAGCGCACTGATCGTCACGATAGCCGCTTCGATCGGCATGTCGAGTCCCTTTATCCAGAAGTTCGTCAACGACGATGTCAAGAAAGAAATCGCGTATGCGATCACTGGTGAAAACAAGACTCCGGAAGATCAAGTCGACGAAAGCTTGGGGTGGATGCAGGTAGCTCTGTCTAGCATTGACGTGCTTGACGTTGTACAGGACCCGACGTTGGACTCGCAGAAGTCCCGCGCAATGTGGATGGTCGGCGTTGGAACGGGCGGGCCGGCGGTCGTAGCCGGTTCCATGATGTTGCTGTATCGCATTGCGATGGCATTGTTTGTCGGCTTTGGGCCGTTGTTCATTTTGTGTCTGTTATTTGAGCAGACAAAATCCTTGTTTCAACGGTGGTTGTTCTATGGGATCGGCACATTTTTCTCAATGTCAGTCCTTGCGGTCATGACGTCCATCGCGTTGGACATGGTCAGCAAGGTGTCTTTGGCCTTCTGGGGCTCTTCGCTGATAGGCAGCGTTTTAGGCCAGGATTTCAACTCGGGTATCAGCAGCCAAGCCCTGCAGCAAGGGGGTATGGGCCTGATCCTGACCACATTGATCTTGACCGCACCTCCCATGGCTGCGATGTTCTTCCAAGGAACGCTTGGAGCGTTTACGCCGTATGCAGCGATGGGAGCAGCCACCGGCGCTTCTGGTGCTGCAAATCGGCCGGGTCCGCAGGGGCAACCGCCGGGGTCGTATGGCTACAATCCCCAGCAGCCGGCTGATGTGGGCCGAGAAGAGCGAAATGTCAACTCTGGAATGAATTCGCCAGTCGTTAGAGGTCGACAGGGAGGTCAGGAAATGTTAGCTGGTTCGAAAGGCGTTTATAATCGCAATGACCAAGCCTAGTAAATGTCATAAACCGGTAGTTTAATATGAATGTTATTTTTTGTTTTTTTTACATCATTGGTTTTTACGCTTTTTTAATTGGTGAGGCGGACGCGCAAACTGCTTGTCCAATTGGCACTGCAGCAGGCTCAGCAGTGTGCGGCCCTACCGAGACTGGTGGCGGTGGTTACAATAATAATGAGGTGCCTGCTCCTAGGGCCGTACCTACCGGTAAGTGGGAGTCGCGTTGGGGTGCTATTGCTATCGACAGTCTGACTGGAAGCGTCGGGACTTCATTTGACCTAAAAAGTAAGTCAGCTGCTGCTTCCGAAGCAATTAGCACTTGTGCGGTGGAAGATTCAAAAAAATGCAAGCTTATAACAACTTATAGCAATCAATGCATTGCGCTAGCTTGGCCATCTGTTAAGGGAAGGCCTGCTTCAACCGGGCTAGCAAAAGAGGAAAATTATGCGAAGATCCGTGCCATCAATAATTGTAATGACAGTGGTGGAGATTGCAAAGTAATATATTCTGCTTGCAGTCAGCCTGTTTTTTTTAAATATTAAAGCACTTCATCAGGCTTTTAGCATAACGAGTACAAATCCGGAGTTTGTCTTATGAGGCTTTTGCATGTAGCGCTTTTATTAGTGATGCTTGGTGTTGGACCAGCTTATGCGGGAGATTCATGTGCGACGTTGATGTGCATGTCAGGAAAATTAGTAGGGGCCAGCACTGGCAAAAGTTGTGCAGGTCCGATGGCAGATTATTTCAAAATCGTTCAATTTGATCGTCACGGTTACAGTGAAAGTAAGACAAAAAATGCCCGGCAGGCATATCTAGATTCTTGCAGCTCGGAAACGACAGGCGAGGGTAAACGCATCAACGATAAATTTGGAACCATGCGTTTGGGTTTCTAAAGTATCTGTTGATGATTTTTAAGGATTTTGGCGGCATAAGCTGTAATGACCCACTGATTTCCTGCTCAGGTGTTACTTTCCCCGAAGGAGACACCGATGAGCGAAGTGATGGAAGAAGAGATCAAGC
>NZ_MDEC01000024.1 GCF_002939785.1 Xanthomonas codiaei | reverse complement strand
GAGTCCTGCAGCTGCAGCAACTGATGCAGCCAGTGCACCAGCTCCACGTACGGGTTGCCGCGCAGCTTGCAGAACACGGTGGCGCTCTCGATGCCGCGATACGCCAGCGGGTTGAGCTTGCCGAACAGGGCACTGCGGGAGATCTCGGCCATGATGCGTCCTTCGAAGTCGGTACGTTGCGTGTGTGCGAAAGTGAGAGCGGTGCGCGTCAGCCCGATGGGCGCAGCAACACCTCGTCGGCGTCGGCGATGCTCCAGGCGCGGCGGCCGATCCAGGTGTCCAGGCCCAGCCGGCTGTTGCGCGCCAGCTGCGGGGTGGGCACCTGGTCGGCCTTGAGCACTAGCTGCAGCTCCCAGCCGAACTCCTCACCCAGATAGCTGCGCACCGCGGCGGTTAGCTGGCGCAGCGCCTGGCCGCCGGGCAGGAAGCGTTGAAACGCGATGCGTGGCAATGGCCCCAGCCGGATGCGCACGCGCTGTTGCGCGCCGCGCACCTGTGCACCGACCACGCTGTCCACGCCGAGCTGCGCGTTGCGCGGGCCCAGGCCCAGCTGCAATTGCGCGTCGGCAGGCAGCCGCATCCATTCGGCAATGAATTCCTGCACCTGCACCGGCCACTCGAACAACTGCTGTAACAGCGCACGCAGGCCCTCGGGCGTGCGCGTGGCTGCACCCAGGCGACCGGCGTAGTACCGACGCGCATCGTCCGGCAATGCATCGCGCTCGCGCAGGTGCGGGCTGGCGATGCCGACCAGCGCATCCAGCCAGCCGCGGAACTGATCGCAGGCTGCGCGCTCGGCCTGCACGGCGGGCTGCGCCTGTGCCCACGCGCGGTAGAACAGGCTGAGCATGCGGTGATGGAACACATCGGCAAACGCGGCAAAGGTACCGTCCTTGGCCTGCTGCGCACGCTCGATGGCGTACTCGGTCAGGTGCAAAGGCAATGGCGCATTGGGACCGAACAGACCCAGAAACACACCATACAGCGCGGCGGGCTGGTCGTCGTTTGCTGGCGTGTAGCGGTCCAGTGCATGCGGTGCGAACGCCAGCGACGGCGTGTGGCGCAGGCGCACCGCATCGTCCACGGCGCGGGCGGATTCGCCCAGGCGAGGATGCTGCGGATGGCAGCGCTCGATCGCGCGCAAGGCGGCGAACGGACTGAAATCCTGTGGCCGGGTCTGCAGCGCCTGTGCCAGCGCGGCAGCCGCTGCGCTCACAGGCGCGGGCGCGTGCCGGGCTGGGCTGGCCATCGGGCCACCTCGTTGCGTTCGGTGGTGCGCAGCACGGTTTCGGTGAAGGAATTCACCGAGACATAGCGCGCAAAGAAGTGCCGCAGCACCGAGGCCAGCAGGAAGGCGCCGGTACCTTCGAACGCCGCGTCTTCGCAGGTGAGGGTGATCTCCAGGCCGCGACCGAAGGTGATCGGGCCGGGCACCGGAATGCGCCGCACGATCGGCGTGCCGGTCACGTGCTTGATGCCTTCGATCTGGCGTTGCGCGGACGCATCGAACGGGTCGCTATACAGCGTGAGGATCTCGCGCAGCGCGGCCGCGCCATTGGGGCCGTCTTCGAACAACGACAGGTAATTGAGCTGCAACTGGCTGAGCAGGCGCCATGCGGTCTGCCCATCGGACAACGCCGGACGCGGTTTGGTCGGCCCGGCTACGCAGCGCACGCCGCGCACCGGCACGCCGCTGTCCATGGTGAAGTCGCTTGCGCCCTTGCCCACCGGCATATGCAGCGGCAGGTCGCGATTTGTGCACCACAGCTGCAGGCCGAGTTGGCGCAGGCTGCTGGCCTGCGCCTGGTCATTGGCATCGACCAGGCTGACGAAGACCTCGCTGCCCACGTAACTGGAACGCGCCCCGTCGCGCCGTTGCCGCGCAGACAGCATCCGCGGCTCGCGGCGCATGCTGTAGAACGCGCCGTGCCGTGCATGCCAGCTGCGTGCGTCGCCGCCATAGAACGGGGTGAAGCGCTGCTCCGGCTCCTGGCGGTCGCCGAAGCCTTCCACTTCGCCCAGATGATGGATCTCGAAATCCATCGGCCGGGTGCGGTCGGCCAATACATGATATTCATGCGCGCCCGGCTGCAGATGGATGCGGTCGGCGCGGCGCGGGAACAGATTGATCGCCGGAGTGCAGAACAGCTTGAAGTGTTCGGCGCCGACCGCGGCAGCCAGACTGGGCAGGCTGCGTTGCAGCAACACCACCACCTCGAAACTGCTGCCGTGCAGCCGCCGCAACGGTGCGCGCAGGCCGGCAAGTTCGGCGAACAGAAAGCGCTCGGGGCAGGCGAAATATTCCTGCAGCAGGCGGTAGCCACTGAACGAGCGGCCGTCGTAGGGAATCAAGGCATCCTCGTCGGCAAAGCCGCGCGTCTGCACTGCATCGGCACCGAGTGTCATCTCCAGCGTGCCACCGCTGGCATCGCTGCCACGCACCACCACCGCGGCGGTGTCGGCATGCAGCTGTTCGTACAGACGCTTGGGCAAGCCGTCGGCGCCGGCCAGGAACAGCGGCAGCCGGTCCAGCGCCAGCGCTTGTACCTGCGCACCGCCTACCAGCTCCAAGCGCAGCCGCACGCCGGCACGCACCACGCGCCCGGCCGGCAACGTGATACCGGCAGCGGCCAGGGCGGCCGGCGATTCCAGATACTTGGCTTCGGCCAGATGCAACGGCCACAAGGTCACCGCATGCGCGGTGCGGAACTCGCAGGCGGTGCGTTCGCCGGCGCCGATCAGGCTGCGCAGGGCGCTGTGACGCGGCACGCTGACGCCTGCGGCCAGGCCGCTGTCCTTGAGGTCCGGTTGCAGCTGCACCACCGCCATCGACGGCAGCGGCGCCAGGTAATGCGGGTAGACCATTTCCAGCAGGTGCTGGGTGAATACCGGGTATTGCGCGTCCAGCTTGAGCTGCACGCGCGCAGCCAGGAATGCGAAGCCTTCGAGCAGGCGCTCCACGTACGGGTCGGCGCATTCGAACGCATCCAGGCCCAGCCGCCCGGCGATCTTGGGATACTCGCGCGCAAACTCCGCGCCCATGTCGCGCACATGCTGCAGTTCGCGGCTGTAGTAGGGGAGCAGGCGCGGGTCCATCTCAGCCATGCCCTTCGACGACATCGAGCCGGCCGGTTTCCAGGTCCAGCGCAGTCTTCAGGTACAGGTTCAACGGCAGCGGCTGCGCCCACATCTCCGATTCGATGGTGAACAGCAGCGAGCGCCGGTCCATGCGCGTGGCATCGGCATGCACGCTCACGCGCAGCGTATCGGCAATCAGCCGTGGCTCGAACGCCAGGATTGCCTCGCGAATGCGTTGTTGCAGTGCGGCCGCATCGATACCGGTCACTGCCACACCGGCCAGATCCGGGATACCGAAGTTGAGCACCGAGCGCTGCACCTGCGGATACGCACCCAGCGGATGGCTGGTCTCCAGGTTCACCGCATTCAACAGCCAAGAAAGATCGCGGATCACGCATTCGCGCAGGCGCGTGGCCGAGATCACACGTTGCTCGCGGCTCTCTTCGCGCTGGCTGGGCGTGGTGTCGGTCAGCCGGTCCAGCAGCGAGGGCTGCAGGCGTTCGGTGGTGGTGAGCTCGGCCATGGTGGCTCAGCCCAGGTCCAACTGCAGGTGGCGCACGTCCAGCAACGCCACCTCGCGCGACTCGGTACTCCACATGCGCTGGCCCAGGCCGATCTCGCCCTGCGCACCTTCGGTCCATTCGGTACGGCGCGCCAGCTGCAGCTCGCCGGTATCGAGGTGTTCGCTACCGGGATACCGCACCGGCATGTACGCAAACGCCTGCCCGCCATTGCGCCACAACACGCTCACCGGTGCCCACACGGTATCGCGCAGGTCCACCGGCGCTTCGAAGCGCAACTGATGGATCTGCTGCAGCGGCGCCCACGCATAGCCAGTTTCGAGTATCAGTTCGATGCAGGGCCCGAAGCGGGCATCGGCATCGGACAGCCATTCGAAGCGCTCGCCATCGAGCACGCCCGCGCTTGCCGGTGCCAGTTCGAAGGCTTGCGCACGCAGCGCATTCGCCTGCGCGCCATAGCCTTGTGCAGACAGGCGCAGCGCCTGCAGGTGCAGGGCCAGCCACTCGGCCGGCTCGCCGATCACGTGCGGCAATTGGGTGCCGGCGAACACCTGGGCGCGTGTCTGCTCGCCCTGCAGCACGGTGAGATACGTCTGCACCAACGGCTGGGTGGCGCCATCCAGCTCGCCGCAGGCACGAAGCTGGTCGGCCGCACGCGACCATTGGCCCAGCACGGCCAGCAGCTGGAACAGGAACACGCGCTGCGCCACATCGGCCGGTTGCCGGCGTACCTGCTGTACCAGCTGCTGCAAGGCCTGCGCCGGCTCGCCGCGGGCAAGCAGGCTGTGTGCGGTGGCATCCATCGCGCATGTCCTCATCGAAGAAGGGGGCGGTGTCGCTGTGGACACCGCCGGTCATTGCATTGCAGGCACCGCGTGCAGCAGCACATCCACGCGCGCGGTTGCCGGAGAACCGCAGGCGGCGCGATGCAGCCGGCATGGACGCGTGGTGCATGCCGATCTCCCATCCGCTCCGCCGTCTGCGATCGGGCGATCGCGCACGCGGTGTGCTTGGCGCCTTATGCCTTGGCCACGCCCTGGATGTCGTAGGTGAATTCCTTCGCCCCGCCCTGCGCCGCGCCCTTGTCGTCCTGCGGCTGGAAGCCATACTTGAACTTGCCGAAGTGTAGCGTCACGTTTTCGGTCAGGCGGTCTTCGCCACCGGACCCGCCGGTGGACAGCGAGGTGATCAGCACACCTTCGCTCAGTTCCAGCGTAAGGAAGTCGCTCTGCTCGCCGGTGGCATTGGTGACGTACAGCCAGGCGTTTTCCACGCGTGCACCGGTGCACACTGCATCCAGCAGCGCGTTGGAGCAGCCGTCCACGTACTTGGTGATGGAAATGTCCTGGATATGCGCCTTGCCGCCGCTGGCCGAGCCGCCGCCGGTATGCAGGTCGCCGGAATTGCTCGCACCCCACGACCAGGCCAGGATCGGGATTTCGCCCTTGTGCTTCTTGTGGTTGGACGCGCCTTCGATCTTGACCTTGCCGCTGCCGAACTTGATGTGCATGTCGAACGCCATGGAACTGCTCCTTCAATGAAAGTGACAACACAGGGGTGGCGCAACGCGCAGTGGCGTCGTGCCCGTGACGCGAATGCGTCGGATCAGGCCTTGGCGGCCGAGGGCAGGCGCGAGACCAGGCGCAGCGACACGGTCAGGCCTTCGAGCTGGTAATGCGGCTTGAGGAAGAACTTGGAGCTGTAATAGCCCGGCGCGCCTTCCACTTCCTCCACCACCACTTCGGCCGCGGCCAGCGGCTTGCGTGCCTTGGTTTCTTCGCTGGAGTTGGACGGGTCGCCGTCGATGTATTGCGTCACCCAGCGTGTCAGCCAGCTCTGCATCTGCTCGCGATCGGAGAACGAACCGATCTTGTCGCGCACGATGCACTTGAGGTAATGCGCAAACCGGCAGCACGCGAACATGTAAGGCAGGCGTGCGCCCAGTGCGGCATTGGCGGTGGCATCCGGGTCGTCGTACTCGTCGGGCTTGTTCAAGGACTGTGCGCTGATGAAGGCGGCCATGTCCGAATTCTTGCGATGCACCAGCGGCATCAGGCCCATCTTGTCCAGCTCGGCCGAGCGGCGGTCGGTGATCGCCACTTCGGTGGGGCACTTCATGTCCACGCCACCGTCGTCGGTGGGGAAGGTGTGCGTGGGCAAGCCCTCCACCGCGCCGCCGGATTCGATGCCGCGAATGCGTGAGCACCAGCCGTACTGCTTGAACGAGCGGTTGATGTTCACCGCCATCGCATAGGCCGCATTCTGCCAGGTGTACTTGCTGGAATCGGCGCCGGCGGTGTCTTCTTCGAAATCGAACTCGTCCACTGGGCTGGTGGCTGCGCCGTACGGCAGGCGCGAGAGCGTGCGCGGCATCGCCAGGCCGATGTACTTGGAATCTTCCGATTCGCGCAGCGAACGCCACGCGGCGTAATCGGGCGTGGAGAAGATCTTGGCCAGATCGCGCGGGTTGGACAGCTCGTTCCAGTTGTCCATGCCCATCAACTTGGGCGCGGCCGCGGCAATGAACGGGGCGTGCGCGGCCGCGGCCACCTGTGCGATGCCGTTGAGCAGCTCCACATCCGGCGGGCTCTGGTCGAAGTAATAGTCGCCGACCAGGCAGCCATACGGTTCGCCACCGAGCTGTCCGTATTCCTGCTCGTAGACCTTCTTGAAGATCGGGCTCTGATCCCAGGCGGTGCCCTTGTAGCGTTTGAGTACCTTGCCCAGTTCCTTCTTGCTGATGTTGAGCACGCGGATCTTGAGCTGCTGGTCGGTCTCGGTGTTGTTGACCAGGTAGTGCAGGCCGCGCCAGGCGCCTTCCAGCTGCTGCAGATCGGCGTGATGCAGGATCTGGTTGAGCTGCTCGGTCAGCGTGCGGTCGATCTCGGCGATATAGGCCTTGATGGTCTGCGACACGTCCTCGCCGACCACGTCGCTGCGCGCGAGCACCTGCTCGGCCAGCGTGCGCACCGCCGATTCCACTTCTTCCTTGGCGCGCTCGCTCTTGGGGCGGAACTCGCGATTGAGCAGCGCGGCAAAATCGCCCTGCTCGGCTGTTTCGGTGCTGCTGCTGGCCAATGCGGCTTCGGTAGCGGACATGGCGTCAGGCTCCTTCCGGCTCGGAGGCGGGCTTGGCCGCCGACACCAGCGACTGCAGCAAGGCCGGGTCGCGGATGGCATTGGCAATCAGCTGCTCGGCACCGGCCTTGCCATCCATGTAGGTGTCCAGGTTGGCCAGCTGGGTGCGCGCTTCCAGCAACTTGGCCAGCGGTGCGACCTTGCGTGCGATGGCGGCCGGCGAGAAGTCGTCCATGCTCTCGAAGGTGATGTCCACCGCCAGCTCGCCTTCGCCGGTGAGGGTGTTGGGCACCTTGAACTGGGCGCGCGGGCGCATCGACTGCAGCCGGCTGTCGAAGTTGTCGACATCGATCTCCAGCGCCTTGCGCTCGTCCAGCGATGGCAGCTCGCCGGCATTGGCGCCGGACAGGTCCGACATCACGCCCATCACGAACGGAATCTGCACCTTCTTCTGCGCGCCGTAGACTTCCACGTCGTATTCGATCTGCACGCGTGGCGCCCTGTTGCGGGCGATAAACTTCTGACTGCTGGCCATGCCTGATCTCCGATTGAGCTTGCCCGTTGCGCCACCGTGCTCGGCACGGGCGCTGCCTTGTGGCTTGGATGTCGCCGGCCCGGCGGATGGCCTGCAGCCTGCGTGCGACGCCGGTGCTGCGGGCCATCCCGCAACTGCCGCGCACCACGCGGACCGAAGCGGCAGGCCGTGCGATGACGCTTTCTCAGCGCTGCGGCGAGTCTAGGAATGGCGCCAAACGCCCACCCGACAAATCGTCTCAATCGCACCGATGCGTGATGCGCTGCGGACTTCGTGAAAGGCGCGTGATGGGTTGCCGCTGCTTTTTTCGGTTGATCCAGGGACAGGCCCCGGGGAGTGGGCCGCAGGCAGCACCGCATGAGCATCAGTTACTACAGCGCCATCGTTCCGCAGGCGTGCGCCACCATGGACGCGCAGACGCCGTTGATGATCGATCTGCTGGCCTATATCGAGCAGCACATCGGCGAGGCGGAGCTTGGCACCGACTCGTTGCAACAGGCGTTCGCGCTCTCGCGCGCCTCGCTGTACCGGCTGTTCCAGTCGCGTGGCGGCGTGGCCAGCTACATCCGCGAGCAGCGGCTATGCACCGCGCATCGCTATCTGCAGGCCTATCCGGACTGCAGCCTGACCTGGCTGCTGTACGAAATGGGGTTTGCCTCCGAGCGGCAGTTCCAGCGCGCCTTCCAGCAGCGCTTCGGCATGCCGCCGATGCAGTGGCGCCGCCAGTGCCGCGCCAAACCGCATGCACCGCCACCGCGCCGCGGCCACTACATGCCGATGTGGCGCTTCATGCGCGAGCTGAGCCAGGACGTGCCGCAACCAGCGCCCAGCGCATTACGCAGTGGCGTGCCGGCGACCTATAGCGCGCCGCTGGTGCATACCGAAGCGTTACGCCGCCTGGCACGACCGGCGCAGAACGCCTCGGCGCGGCTGGAGCCGCTGGACGCCTGAGCGCCAGCTGGGTGCTTCTCGGGAGCAGGTCTGCACGCGCAATGGGCAGGCCGGTGACACCCGTCGCGCGGGCGTACTCCTACGAAGATGCATGGATCGGGCTACGCGCCCGCCCATCGCGCTCCTGTCCTGTCTGCCGCGGGCTCAAAGCAGAGTATGGACGCGAGGTAGCGGTACTCCAATGCGACATTCTCGGCACCCCGCGTCGGGCCCGGGTGCGCTCCCAGATGAAACAACGCGGGGGGTCGCCGGTGTAGCTGACGATCGACAGCCTCGCACCGGCGATCAGCGGATCACCAGCACCGGGATCGTGCTGTGGGTCAGCACTTCCACCGTCTGGCTGCCAAGCAGCATGCGCCGCATGCCACGGCGGCCATGCGAGGTCATGATGATCAGGTCGCTCTTGCATTCCTCGGCGGTCTGCACGATGCCTTCGGCCGCGAAGCGGTCCAGTACATGCCGTGGGGTCGCCTTGATGTTGGCTGCCGCGGCCAGTTCCAGCGCAGGGCGCAGGATCTTTTCGGCCGCCGCTTCTCGTTCCTTGCGGTACTCCGGGCTGGCCTCGTAGCCCACGCTCCAGCCCATCGCATCGTACATGCCCATCGCCCACGGCTCGGACACGGTGACGATATCGACCTTGGCGCCGGTGGCCTTGGCCAGCTCCAACCCTTGAAACAGGCCTCGATGCGACAGTTCGGATGCATCGATGGCGATGAGAATGCGTTTGTACATGGTGACCTCCTGCAAGGATGGCATTGCTGCCGGTGGACTTGAACACACGGTGGCATGTGCGGGTGGACCAGGCCGTGATACGGATCAATGCGGCGGTGCTGCTGGCTGTGCTGAGGCGGGGGTTGGCTCGATGCTGCCGATGTTGCTGCATGGACGGCAACGGACTGCTGCTGTTGCTGGTCGGATTGCCTGCCTGGTTGCAATTGCCTCGTTGCTGCTGGTGTCTTTGTGCCCTACGACCGCTATTCCTGCCTCTACGATGCATGCCGCGCGCAGCGCATGTGCGATGGACGACGAAGACTGGCACACATGACGCTCAATCGGTGGCCACCGCGTCCGGGTCCGGGCGCGTCTCGCGCAGGCGTGCCGGATTGCCGACCGCGGTCGCCCCTGCCGGGACATCGCGGGTGACCACCGCACCGGCGCCGATCACCGCATCGTCGCCGATGGTCACGCCCGGCAGGATGATCGCCCCGCCGCCGATCCACACATTGCGCCCGATGCGGATCGGCCGCCCGAATTCCAGGCCGCTGGCACGTCCGGCGGCATCGCGCGGGTGATCGGCCGCGTAGATCTGCACGCCGGGGCCGATCTGCGTGCCCTCGCCAATGCGCACCTCGCAGATATCCAGGATCACGCAGTTGAAGTTGAGGAACACCCCGGCGCCCAGGCGAATGTTGTAGCCGTAATCGCAATGAAACGGCGCGCGAATCACCGCACCGTCGCCGACTTCGGCCAGGCGCTCGCGCAACATGGCATGTCGCTGCACGGCTGTCTGTAGCACCGCCGCGTTGTAGCGCACCATCCACTCGGCCGCAGCCGCCTGCTCGGCCTGCAGCTGCGCGTCGGTAGCGTTGTACAGTTCGCCTGCCAGCATTTTCTGTTTTTCTGTCCGCATGGCACCGCGTCCTGCATGTCGTGAAGTCGGCCTGCAGGGTGTCACGGATGCAGCGACGAATGCATCGCGCGATGCACCAATGGGTCGAGGAAGGTTGATGTGTCCATCAACAACGGATGTCTGGATCTTGCAGTCGCGGCGCGGCGCTGTCATCGAGGCACAAACACGCGCGGCCTTCTTGCCCTGGCAATGCGGGCGATGGATGCTGGAAAGTTCTGGATGAGCTGATCGACTGCCCCCATCCGCCCTTCGGGCACCTTCCCCCGCGAGCGGGGGAAGGGAGCCAAGCGGGGCGTTTGCCAGCCCGATGTCTCAACGGCATGGGAACTCACGCCAGTGCACACACTTGCCCCTCTCCCGCCTGCGGGAGAGGGGATGGGGTGAGGGGCACCACCAAGGCGGGAGATCTCAACGGCCGGCTGGCGGCGCAGTCACCACTGGCGCCGTGACCTGCGCCCGTGCCAGGACCGCTACGGCTTGCTCCAGCGCAACCGGTTGCCATGGTTCAAGGCAGCATCACACCACCGAAAGCAACCCGCCTACACCACCGTCAGATTCGCGTAGGCCATCACCAGCCACTTGGCGCCGACTTCGTCGAACTGCACCTGCACCCGCGCATGTGCGCCGGCACCTTCGTAGTCCACGACCACGCCGCCCCCAAATTTGGGGTGCTCGACATTGGCGCCCAGCTTGATCGGCGCCGTCTCCACGATGCCGTGCACCGGGCCGCCGCGGGCCGCGCCCAGCGAGGCGGTGCGCGAGACCTGCACCTTCGGGCGCACTTCGTTGAGCAGATCGCGCGGGATCTCGCGTAGGAAGCGCGAGGGCACGTTGTAGTTGTCCTGGCCGTGGATGCGCCGCGATTCGGCATAGCACAGCACCAGCTTCTGTCGCGCGCGGGTGATGCCGACGTAGGCCAGGCGGCGCTCTTCTTCCAGCCGGCCGGTTTCTTCCAGCGAACGCGCGCTCGGGAACAGGCCGTCTTCCAGCCCGACCAGGAACACGATCGGGAACTCCAGGCCCTTGGCCGAATGCAGCGTCATCAGCTGCACGCCTTCCTCGCCGGCCTGCGCCTGGCCTTCGCCGGCTTCCAGCGAAGCGTAGGCCAGGAACGCCACCAGCTCGGTCATGCCCTGGCTGTCCTCGTCGTCCGGCCGGGTGAAGCGCGAGGCCACCGAGACCAGTTCGTCCAGGTTCTCGGTGCGCGATTCCGAATCCAGCCCGCCGCGGCTTTCCTTGGCCCAGTGCTCGCGCAGGCCCGAGCGTACCAGCACGTGGTCGATGCGTTCGGCCAGGTCCATCTGCCCGGTCTCGGCATGCAGCTGGCCGACCAGGCTCAAAAAGCCGGCCAGGGCGTTGCGCGCACGCGCGGCCAGGTTGTTTTCCTGCGTGGCCAGCATCGCCGCTTCCCACAACGACAGCGCATTGGCGCGCGCCAGCCGGCGCACTTCGTCCAGCGTGCGGTCGCCGATGCCGCGGGTAGGCGTATTGACCGCGCGTTCGAACGCGGCGTCGTCGCTGCGGTTGGTGAGCAGGCGTAGGTAGGCCAGCGCATCCTTGATTTCCGCACGCTCGAAAAAGCGCATGCCGCCATACACACGATACGGCAACTGCTCGGAGATCAGGGCCTCTTCCAGCGCGCGCGACTGCGCATTACTGCGATAGAGCACCGCCACTTCGCCATAGCTGCCGCCATCGCGCACCCACTGCCGCGCACGCTCGACCACATAGCGCGCTTCGTCCACTTCGTTATAGGCCGCGTACAGATCGATCGGGTCGCCATCGCCCGAGTCGGTCCACAACTGCTTGCCGATCCGGTCCGGGTTGTGCGCGATCACCGCATTGGCCGCGCCCAGGATATTGGCGCTGGAACGGTAGTTCTGCTCCAGCCGCACGGTCTGCGCACCGGGGAAATCCTTCAGGAAGCGCTGCACGTTCTCGACCTTGGCGCCGCGCCAGCCATAGATGGCCTGGTCGTCGTCGCCCACCACGAACACATTGCCCGATTCGCCGGCCAGCACGCGCACGAAGGCGTACTGGATGGCGTTGGTGTCCTGAAACTCGTCGACCAGGATCTCGCGGAAGCGCGCACGGTAGTGTGCCAGCAGCGCCGGCGTATCGCGCAACAACTCATGCGCGCGCAACAGCAGCTCGGCAAAATCCAGCAGGCCGGAGCGGTCGCAGCGCTCCTGGTAGGCGGCGTACACCTGCCGGCGCACCTCGGTCCAGTCGTCGTTGGGCTCTGGCTGGATGTGCTGCGGACGGCGGCCTTCGTCCTTTTGTTCGTTGATCCACCAGCTCAGCTGCTTGGGCGGGTACTTGCCTTCGTCCAGCTCCAGCGACTGCACCACGCGCTTGACCAGCCGCAGCTGATCGTCGCTGTCCATCACCTGGAAGCCTTCCGGCAGCCGCGCATCCTGCCAATGCAGGCGCAGCAGGCGATGCGCCAACCCGTGGAAGGTGCCGATCCACATCCCGCGGCTGCCGTTGCGCAGCTGCAGGTCGGTGCGGTGGCGCATTTCGCCGGCGGCCTTGTTGGTGAAGGTCACCGCGAAGATGCCGTGGTTGGGCACGCCCTGGACTTCGTTGAGCCAGGCGATGCGATGGATCAGCACGCGCGTCTTGCCGGAGCCGGCGCCGGCCAGCACGAGGTAATGCCCCGGCGGCGCGGAAACGGCCTCGCGCTGGGCGGGGTTCAGATGATCGAGCAAATGAGAGACATCCACCGGCGCATTTTACCGGTTGTGGCGTCGCTGCGGCTGAGATTGCGATGAAGCGGTTGGGATTGCTGCCCCCATCCGCCCTTCGGGCACCTTCCCCCGCAAGCGGGGGAAGACAGGACAGTGGTTGCTCTGCCGCCTGCCAGAGAAGGCGGGACGCTGATTGTTTTCCCGCCTGCAAGAGCGCAGGCGGATGCTCGCCGTGGCAGAGCCCCTCTCCCGCCTGCGGGAGAGGGGTTGGGGTGAGGGCAAGAGGCGCAGCCACGACGCATTGCGGGTCACCCGAGGCTTTGCTCGCACCCTCATCGGCGCTATGCGTCGCTTTTGCCTACCGAAGAAGCCAGCGTCACGGGCGGAGACGGCAGCCAAGCTGCATTTCCGGTCCCCACACGCCTATCAGCACTCCAGCTGCAGCAACACATCCCGTGCAATCGCCGCAGCCTGCTCGCGTAGCTCCGGCACCGCCAGGCTTTCCCACAGCGAGCCGATGCGCAGGCTGCCGATCACCCGCAGCCGCGGGTTGGCCTGGCCATCGGCATCGATCAGGCTGCCGTCGGCAGCAGTGTCCACTCCGATGCCATGCGGGCCGGCCACCGCAATGCCCTGGCCCAGCAACTGCTGCAGCAGGGGGTTGCGCATCGCCTGCACGCGCATTTCCACGCCGGTGGCGTTGACCAGGGCCTGCACATCCAGCTGCAGCGCGTGCCCGGCGCTGGCGGCCCCGGCACTCACCCGCACGCAGGCGCCCACCTCGAACGCCACATCCAGCCGCGCGCGGTGCAGCTGCAGTTGCCCGCGCGCCTGCATCGCCTGCAGCTGCGCATGCACCGGCGCGGCAATGCGATGGCGGTGCACGTCCCAATAGCGCACCACGTGACGCAGGAAGCGGCGCTGGTCGTCCACCGACAGCGTCTGCCACAGCGCCTGGCTCAGCGGGCGGATTCGTTCCATCACGCTTTGCCACGGTCGCCCCTGCGCCAGCGCGTCCCGCGCATGCTGGCGCAGGCGGCGCAGGCGCGCGCGCAGCGACAGTGCCAGCAACGGCTGCGGATCGAAATCGGCGCTGCCCCCATGCGCGTGCGGCAACGGCAGCAGTCCATGCCGCGAGACCACGTGCACCGCGCCGCGATGCGCCTGCGCAGCCAGGGTCACCACGGTGTCGGCCATGCTCAGGCCGGAACCGACGATGCACACCGCCGCCTCCGGCGGCAGCGCAGCCACTGCCGCGGTGTCCCAGGCCTCGACGCGCCGGGTTGGCGACAGGCCGGTGGCGCCGCGCACCGGCAGCGGCCGCAACGCATTGCCCACCGCCAGCACCACGGCGTCGGCTTGCAGCGTGTGTCCATCGTCCAGCTGTAGCTGCGCGCCCTGCGGCGTGGATTGCAGCCGCTGCACGCGGGCGCTGCGCAGCTGCAGGCTGGCCGGGCTGGCGGCCACGGCAGCCTGCAGGCGCTCACGCAGGTACGGCGCGTAATGCCGCCGCCCCACGAAGTGCTGCGCCAGCTGCGCATCGTCCAGCTCTGGGCAACACGCATGCGCGCGCAGGTAGGCAACGAAATCCTGCGGCGCATCGACCAGCGCACTCATGCGCGCCGCCGGCACGTTGAGCAGGTGTTCGGCGCGCGCGGTGGAATACGCCACGCCCTCGCCCAGCACCGGGTGCGGCTCGATCAGCGCGATCCGCACCGGCGTGCGTGCCTGCCGCAGCAGTTGCAGCGCCACCAGCATTCCGGAGGCGCCGCCACCGACGATGGCGATCAGCGCTTGGCCTGGTTCACGCAGTTCAGTCATGCGCGCATTGTAGGCGATGGCAGCACCGGCCCCCGCAGCGCCACGGCAGGCCTTACCGACCCGCCGCATACCTGCATCGCATCGCAGGCGTACGATTGACGTATCGCATGACGCTACGGAAGGTTCACAGATGTCCACCGCCCTGGTCCGGCTCATCGTCTATGCCCGCGATGTCGCTGCGCTCAAGGCGTTCTAGCAGACCCACTTTGCACTTCCGGTCATCGAGGAGATCGCCGGCCAATGGGTTGTGCTCGCAGCCGGGCAGATCGAGCTGGCACTGCACAGGGTGGGCGACGCCTACCGGCAGCCGTCGGCGTCGCCGGCACCGGCACCGGCAACCGGCTCCACCCTCAAATTCGTGTTCGCCATCGCCTCGGACCTGTCCGTGCATCGGCAACACCTGCAGCGCGCCGGCGTGCAGGTAGGCGAACTCAAACGCTACGCCGGTTTTGCCTACCAGATGTACGACGGCCACGACCCCGAGGGAAACGTGTTCCAGGTCATGCGCCTGGATTGAAGCGCCATCCCTACATCAACGCATCGGCCAGCCGCGCGATGCCTTCGCGGCTACGGCGCCAGGCCGGGCGGCGGCGCCACTGCTCCAACTCCAGCGGGCGCGCATTGGCCAGATAGTCCTGTTCGATCTGGCGCAGTCGCTGCACCACGCCACGGTCGTAGCAGAGCATGCCGATCTCGGCATTGAGCGCGAACGAGCGGATATCCAGGTTGATCGAGCCCACCAGCGCGATCTCCTCGTCCACGCTCAGATGCTTGGCATGCAGGAAATGCGGGCGGTACAGCGCAATCCTCACCCCGCAACGCAGCAACTCGTCGAAATAGGCCTCCTGCGCCCAGGCCGCCAGCCATTGGTTATTGCTTTCCGACAGGATCAGCTGCACCTCCACGCCCGATACCGCGGCGATGCGCAATGCGCTGAGCAAGGCTTCGTCGGGCACGAAGTACGGCGTGACCAGCACCACTCTGCGCCGTGCCAGGTGGATCACCGCATTGATCGCATCGCGCGCGTTCTCGAAGGGATACGCCGGCCCGCTGGGCAGCAGCTGGGTGGCGATATTGGCATCGCACACCGGCGCATCCGGCCACACGTCCAGGCGCTGCCCGGTTTCGGTGAACCAGTCGCTGGCGAACACCGCTTCCAGGTGATTGACCACCGGCCCGCGCACGCGCGCCACCAGTTCGCGGTTGGGTACCCCATCGATGAAGCTGGCCTCGGCCAGATTCTGCGAGCCGACAAAGCCCACCTGATTGTCGATCACTGCGATCTTGCGGTGATTGCGCAGATCCATGCGACCGCTGCGGCGCCAGCGCAGGCCGCCGGGCAGCACCGCCAGCACTTCGATGCCGTCGGCCAGCAGGCGCTTGCGATAGCGGCGCAGGCCGCGCTTGGCGCCCACCGCATCCAGCAGCACGCGGCAGCGCACGCCACGCCCCTGTGCACGCTCCAGCGCTGCCACCACCGCATCGCCCACCGCATCGTCGAACATCAGGTAGTACAGCAGGTGCACGCGTTTTTCGGCCGCATCGATCGCCGCGATCAAGGCCTGCAACGACTGCGCGTAGTCGTCGAGCAGTTCCACCGCATTGCCCAGGGTCGGCATGAAGTCGCCCTGCCGCTCGATCAACGGCACTACCTCGGCACTGCTGGTGTCGGGCGGCGGCTGCCAACGCAATGCGTGCAACGGCAGCTGTTGTTCGCGGATCACCTGCGAGGCGGTGGCCTGGCGCTGCACGCGCAGGCGCGACAACCATGGATGGCCGAACAACAGGTACAGCGGCAGGCCCACCACCGGCACGAATCCGATCAGCAACAGCCAGCTGCGCGCCGCCCCGGGCGTGGTGCGGGCGGGAATCCACAGCAACGCGGCCAGGCGGATCACCCAGTCCAGCGCCAGCAGCCAGGTGCCTGTCACCCAATCGGGCAGCATCGGCGCTCCGTTCTCATGAGGAAGCCGATTCTGACCCGGCCGGGCGTGAAGGCAAAGACGCCTGCGCCGCCGGCACGATGCAGTGGCGAAACGGACCGCCGTGCGCGTCGGCCGGTTGCACGCGCTCGGCGCAGACCTGCCGCAGCGTCTGCACGAAGGCGGTCTGCGCGCGGGTGGGATGCCAGTCGCTGCGCACGGTGATGCCGATCTGCCGGCGCAACTGCGGCCCGGCGCGGCCGATCTCGCACAGCAGCCCGGCGCGGCGTTCGAACAGGAACTGGTCGCGCGACATCAGGGTCAGCCAGTCGCCTTCCAGCAACAGCCCGCGCACGGTGAGTTCGGCCCCGCATTCGATGCGCAGCGGCGGCGGCTGCAGCTGGCGGTCGCGGAACATGCGCTCCCAGCGCTCGCGCACCGGCGTGCCGGCCGCGGCGATCACCCACGGGTAGTCGAGCAACTGCGCAAATCCGTAGGGCTGCCCGGCCAGCGGGTGGGCGCTGCGCGCCACGATCACCGGCTCGTCGTCGAACAGCGGTTCCTGCAGCACATCGCGCACCGGCAGGCGCTCGCGCAGCGCGCCGATCAGCAGGTCCAGCCCACCGTCGCGCAGATGGGCAAGCAGTTCCGCATACGGCCCTTCGACCACGCTGATGCTGGCGGCCGGGTGCGCGCGCGCAAAGCGCGCCAGCACCTGCGGCAGCAGGATCGCGCGGGCCAGCGGCATCACCCCCACCACCACCCGGCCGGCATGCTGCGAGCGCAGGGCGGCCACTTCATCGAGCGCGGCGCGAATCTCGGCCAGCGCCAGCCGCACCTGCCGCAGCAGCCGTTCGGCCACCGGCGTGGGCTGCACCGCCTTGCCGCGACGCACCGTCAGCGGCACTTCGATCACATCGGCCAGCGACTGCACCGCGCGGTAGACCGCCGGCTGCGACACGCCCAGCTGCACTGCCGCCAGCGAATAGCTGCCCGCCGCCTCCACCGCCACCAGCGCCTGCAACTGCCCCAGCGACACCCGCCGCTCCAGCCCCGGGCGGGCGGGCAAGCGCAGCGCGCGCCGCGCCACCCGGAGGCCGCGGCCCAGATGCGCCAGCGCGCGCTCGATCCGCGGCACCACCAGGCCGGTGGCCTCGGTGGCCAGCATCCCGCCCGGCTGCCGGTCGAACAGGCGCACGCCCAGCTGCTGCTCCAGCCGCGCCACCGCCTGGGTAAGGGCGGGCTGGGACAGGTTCACCTGTGGCGCGGCCGCGCTGATGCTGCCCAGCCGCTGCACGACGGCCAGGGCATGCAGATGGCGGAGGTTCGGTTCCGGTAGCGGCGGCATGCTCTAACTATAAGCAAAACCAATACGCATACCTCAAATGAATCTTGAGCACGTTGACTCTCGCCGCGCAGACTCGGCGCACCACTAACGAGGATGGATGGATGAGCCAGGTCGTCACCCAGGTCGCGCGCGCGCCCATCGCCATCGTCGACGGGCTGGCACAGGCCGGGGTGGCCACGGTGCACGAGGCGCAGGGACGCAGCGGCCTGCTGCATCACCGGCTGCGCCCGATCTATGCCGGCTGCCGCGTGGCCGGCACCGCGGTCACGGTGTCGGTGCCGCCCGGCGACAACTGGATGATGCATGTGGCCATCGAACAGCTGCAGCCCGGCGACGTGCTGGTGGTGGCACCCACCAGCGACTGCTGCGACGGCTACTTCGGCGACCTGCTGGCCACCTCGGCGCAGGCGCGCGGCTGCCGCGGGCTGATCATCGATGCCGGCGTGCGCGACGTGCGCGACCTCACCGCCATGCAGTTCCCGGCCTGGAGCCGCGCCATCTGCGCGCAGGGCACCATCAAGGAGACGCTGGGCTCGGTCAACGTGCCACTGGTCTGCGCAGGGCAGCTGGTCCAGCCCGGCGATGTGGTGGTGGCCGACGACGACGGCGTGTGCGTGGTGCCGCGCGCCAGCGCCGCGGACGTGCTGGCCGAAGCGCAGGCGCGCGAGGCGCGCGAGGCGCTCAAGCGCGAACGGCTGGCACGCGGCGAACTGGGCCTGGACATCTACGCGATGCGCGAGCGGCTGGCGGCCAAGGGACTGCGCTATGTCTGAGCGCGTCCGCGCGATGTGGATGCGTGGCGGCACCTCCAAGGGCGGCTTCTTCCTGGCCGAGGATCTGCCCGGCGATACCGCCGCGCGCGATGCCTTCCTGCTGCGCGCCTATGGCTCGCCGGACCTGCGCCAGATCGACGGGATGGGCGGCGCCGACCCGCTGACCTCCAAGGTGGCGGTGGTGTCGCGTTCGACGCGCGCCGATGCCGACGTGGAGTACCTGTTCCTGCAGGTGGCCGTGGACCAGGCGCAGGTCAGCGATGCGCAGACCTGCGGCAACATGCTGGCCGGTGTTGGCCCCTTCGCGCTGGAGCGCGGCCTGCTGCCGGCATGCGATGGCGTCACCGACGTGCGCATCTTCATGCGCAACACCGGCACCCTGGCCACAGCCAGCGTGCGCACGCCGGGCGGACAGGTGCGCTACAGCGGCGACACCCGCATCGATGGCGTGCCGGGTACCGCCGCCCCGGTCGCACTGGCCTTTGCCGACATCGCCGGTTCTTCCTGCGGCGCGCTGCTGCCCACCGGGCGTGCGATGGACACGCTCGATGGCGTGCCGCTCACCCTGATCGACAACGGCATGCCCTGCGTGGTGCTGCGTGCCAGCGACATGGGAATCAGCGGCTACGAGGACCGTGCCACGCTGGATGCCGATGCCTCGCTCAAGGCGCGGCTGGAATCCATTCGCCTGCAGGCCGGCCCGTTGATGCGGCTGGGCGATGTCGGCGCTGCGACGGTGCCGAAGATGATGCTGGTGGCCGCACCGCGCAACGGTGGTGCGATCAGCGTGCGCTCGTTCATTCCGCACCGCTGCCACGCGTCCATCGGCGTGCTGGGCGCAGTCAGCGTCGCCACCGCCTGCCTGCTGCCGGACTCGCCCGCGCATGCGCTGGCGCGGTTGCCCGGCGGCAGCACCCAGCAGGTGGAGGTGGAGCACCCCAGCGGCATGAGCAGCTGCCTCATCGCGTGCGACGCACACGGCGCGGTGGTGCGCGCCGCGGTGATCAGGACCGCACGCAAACTGTTCGATGGCGAGTTGTTTGCGTGAGCCTCGCCACCCTGCCCTGCGCGCCGGCATTCGACTGCGCGCCATCACCTCTCTCCGCTTCACGACGGGCATTGCCATGATCATCGATTGCCACGGCCACTACACCACCGCGCCTGACGCGCACGATGCGTTTCGTAAGGCGCAGATTGCGCACTACAACGACCCAGGTCTGGCAGCACCGGTGTATCCGCGCATCTCCGACGACCAGCTGCGCGATAGCGTGGAGCAGCACCAGCTGCGCCTGCTGCGCGAGCGCGGCGCCGACATGACGATTTTTTCGCCACGCGCCAGCACCATGGCCCACCACATCGGCGATGAAGCGGTGAGCCAGGTCTGGACGCGCCATTGCAACGATCTGATCGCGCGCGTGGTGCAGCTGTATCCGCACACGTTCATCGGCGTCTGCCAACTGCCGCAATCGCCGGGCGTGTCGATCGCGCACTCGATCGCCGAGCTGGAACGCTGCGTCACCGAGCTCGGCTTCGTCGGCTGCAATCTCAATCCCGACCCGTCCGGCGGCCACTGGACCGGCCTGCCATTGACCGACCGTGCCTGGTATCGGTTCTTCGAAAAGATGGTGGAACTGGACGTGCCGGCGATGGTGCACGTCTCGGGCAGCTGCAACGCCAATTTCCACGCCACCGGCGCGCATTATCTCAACGCCGACACCACCGCCTTCATGCAGTTGCTGGAAGGCGACCTGTTCACCGACTTTCCCGAGTTGCGCTTCATTATCCCGCATGGCGGTGGCGCGGTGCCGTACCACTGGGGCCGCTTTCGCGGCCTGGCCGACATGCTGGGCAAGCCGCCATTGGCCACGCATGTGATGCGCAATGTGTTCTTCGATACCTGCGTCTATCACCAACCCGGCATCGACCTGTTGTTCGAAGTCATCGACATCGACAACATCCTGTTCGGCTCGGAAATGGTCGGCGCGGTACGCGGCATCGACCCGCAGACGGGGCACTACTTCGACGACACCAAACGCTATATCGACGCATTGGCGATCTCTGATGCCGACAAGCGCAAGGTATTCGAAGGCAATGCGCGGCGGGTGTACCCGCGCCTGGACGCACAACTGCGTGCGCGTGGGTTGTAGCGGTGTTCCCTTCTCCCATCGGGAGAAGGTGCCCCGCAGGGGCGGATGAGGGTACGTGCGAAGCCTCTGGTACTCCAACCACTGCGAGTGGCTTCGCCCCGTACCCTCACCCCTACCCCTCTCCCGTAGGAGAGGGGATACAGTCCGCCGAGGTGGAGTGGCCTAGGAAGTGTGCGGATTTAGACCATTGTTGCGATCCCCCCACCCCCGCAACACTCCCTAAACGCAAACACCCGCCTTGCGGCGGGTGTTTGACTGGATGCAGATCGGGTAATCGGTGGATTACTTGATCTTGCCTTCCTTATACATCACGTGCTTACGCACGACCGGGTCGTACTTCATCATTTCCATCTTCCCCGGAGTGTTCTTCTTGTTCTTGTCCGTGGTGTAGAAGTGGCCGGTAGCGGCCGAGGAAATCATACGGATCTTGTCACGCTTGCCTTTTGCCATGACTGCTTACTCCTCAGACCTTTTCGCCGCGCGCACGCAGCTCTTTCAGAACGGCATCGATCCCGTTCTTGTCGATGGTGCGCAATGCATGCGCGGAGACACGGAGCTTCACCCAGCGGTTTTCGCTGGCGACCCAGAAACGGCGCTCGTGCAGGTTGGGCAGGAAGCGACGACGGGTTCTGTTGTTTGCGTGGGAGACGTTGTTACCCGTCTGCACACGCTTGCCGGATACTTGGCATACGCGGGACATTACGCACCTCGATAAAGTTTGGTGTCTTCCTTAGCCAGGAAAACGGCGGCCCCGACAGCACTTGGCTGCCACGCAACGTTGGGAATCAATCACTTACCGCTGGGAACAAGCCGGCACCCCATCGCGTTGGGCACCGCCATCCGGAGCGATCCGGGCACAGCGAGCCGCGTATTATGCACGGCAAGCCCTTGTGCCGCAAGCACTTAGCCTCAGCCGCCACCCCCTGGCGCCCGGCAGCCGTCGCTCACCCAGCCGCTGGCTGAGAGTACCGCCATCCGGATCCCGGCAGAGGCGCCTGCCGGGATCGCGTCAGGCCTCAACCAACCGGCCTCGGTACAAGCCGGCCCGGCCGCTCGCGGTGCAGCCAGCGGTACAGCACCGGCAGCACCAGCAAGGTGAGCAAGGTGGACGAGACGATGCCGCCGATCACCACCGTGGCCAGCGGGCGCTGCACCTCGGCACCGGCGCCGACGTTGAAGGCCATCGGCACGAAGCCCAGCGCGGCGACCAGCGCGGTCATCAACACCGGCCGCAGGCGGGCGAGCGCGCCTTCGCGCAGGGCCTGCTCCAGCGGCATGCCCTCGGCCCGCAGGCCACGCACGAAGGCGATCATCACCAGGCCGTTGAGCACCGCCACGCCCGACAACGCGATGAAACCGACACCGGCCGAGATCGACAACGCCAACCCACGCGCGGCCAGCGCCACCACCCCGCCAGTCAGCGCCAGCGGCACGCCGCTGAACACCACGACCGCATCGCGCAGCGAGCCGAACGACCAGTACAGCAGCGCGAAGATCAGCAGTAAGGTGCCCGGCACCACCCACGCCAGCCGCTGGCCGGCGGAGATCAGTTGCTCGAAGGTGCCGGCGTAGCCGATCCAGTAACCGGTGGGCAATGCGACCTCCGTCTGCACACGCTGGCGCACCTCGGCCACGAAGCTGCCCAGATCGCGCTCGCGCACATTGGCGGTGATCACGATGCGGCGCTTGCCGTCTTCGCGGTTGATCTGGTTCGGGCCGAGCACGGCCTGGATCCTGGCAACCTCACGCAACGGCACGGTGGTCGGCGCGCCGCTACGCCAGCCGGCCGCGCGGCTGGATTCGTCGGCATCGCCCCGCTCGCCATCGCCGCGCAGCGGAATCGGCAGGTCCGCCAAGGCGGCCGGGTCCTGACGCAGGCCCTCGGGCAGCCGTACCACGATGTCGAAACGGCGGTCGCCTTCGAACAGTTGCCCGGCCTCCTGCCCGCCCACCGCCGCGGCCACGGTGTCCTGCACCACACCGGGATTGAGCCCATAGCCGGCCAGGGCCGCGCGGTCGGGCACCACCGCCAGCATCGGCAGGCCGCTGGCCTGTTCCAGGCTGACGTCGGCGGCGCCGGGCACCGCACTGGCGATGGCCTGCACGCGCTGACCCAGCGCGAGCAACGTATCCAGGTCGTCGCCGTACACCTTGATCGCCACATCCGCACGCACGCCGGAAATCAGCTCGTTCATGCGCATCTGGATCGGTTGGGTGAACTCGTAGTTGTTGCCGGGCAATTGCTTGACCGCTGTTTCGATCTCGGCGAGCAATTGCGCCTTGGGCTTGCGTGGATCCGGCCATCGTTCGCGCGGATGCATGATCAGGAACGTGTCGGCCACCGACGGAGGCATCGGGTCGGTGGCGACTTCGGCGGTGCCGAGCTTGCCGAACACATGCGCCACTTCCGGAAACTGCTTGATGCGCTTTTCCAGCGTGGATTGCATGGTGATGGCCTGTTCCAGGCTGGTGCCGGGAATGCGCAAGGCATGCAGCGCTACATCGCCTTCGTCCAGGTTGGGGATGAATTCGCTGCCCAGGCGCGTGGCCAGCACGGTGCATAACGCCACCGTCGCAAGGGCCGCAATACCGATCCAGCGTCCGTGGCGCAGCGCGCGATCGAGCAAGGACGCATACACGCCGCGCGCCCAGCGCATCGCGCGGTTTTCGTGCTCGGCCACCTTGCCGCCCAGCAGCAATGCAATGGCCGCCGGCACGAAGGTCAGCGACAGCAACATCGCGCCGGTCAGCGCCAGCACCACGGTGATCGCCATCGGGTGGAACATCTTGCCTTCGATGCCGGACAGCGCGAACACCGGCAGATACACCGCGGTGATGATGCCCAGGCCGAACAGGCTGGGGCGGATCACTTCGGCAGTGGCCTCGGCAGTCACTTCGAAACGCTCCTCGCGCTCGAGCACGCGCCCCAGTCGCAGCTGCGCTTGCCCGAAACGGCGCAGGCAGTTCTCCACGATGATCACCGCACCATCGACGATCAGGCCGAAATCCAGCGCGCCCAGGCTCATCAGGTTGCCGGACACGCCACCGCGCACCATGCCGGTGAGGGTGAACAACATCGCCAACGGAATCACCGCCGCAGTGATCAAGGCCGCACGCACATTGCCCAGCAACAGGAACAACACCACGATCACCAGCAAGGCGCCTTCGATCAGGTTCTTGGCAACGGTGACGATGGTGCGGTCGACCAATGCGGTGCGGTCGTACACCGGCACTGCCTGCACGCCGGCCGGCAGGCTGGCGTTGGCCACTTTCAGGCGCTGCGCAGCGGCCTGCGACACGGTGCGGCTATTGGCGCCGACCAGCATGAACACCGTGCCGAGGACCACCTCGGTGCCGTCCTGCGTGGCCGCACCGGTGCGCAACTCACGGCCCTCGCCCACCTGCGCCACATCGCGCACCCGGATCGGCACGCCTTCGCGGCGATCCAGCACGATCGCGCCGATCTGCGCGATGTCGTCCACCTGCCCTGGTACGCGCACCAGAAACTGCTGCCCGTTACGTTCGATATAACCGGCACCGATGTTGCGGTTGTTGGCCTCTACCGCACGCGCCACGTCGTCCAGGGTGAAACCCAGCGCGACCAGCCGCGCAGGATCGGGCGTGATATGGATCTGCCGCGCATAGCCGCCGATGGTGTTGACCTCGGTAACGCCCGGCACATTGCGTAGCTGCGGCCGCACCACCCAATCCTGCAGGGTGCGCAGATCGGTCGCTGTCCATGCGGTGCCATCGGGTTTGCGCGCATTGGGCTTGGCCTCCACGGTGTACATGAAGATCTCGCCCAGGCCGGTGGCAATCGGCCCCAGTTGCGGCTCCAGCTCGGCCGGCAACTGCGATTTGACCTGCTGCAAGCGCTCGGCCACCTGCTGCCGCGCAAAGTACAGATCGGTGCCATCGGCAAACACGGCAGTCACCTGCGACAACCCGTAGCGCGATAGCGAGCGCGTGGACTCCAGCCCCGGCAATCCCGCCAGCACCGTCTCCAGTGGAAACGTCACCCGCTGCTCCGACTCCAGCGGCGAATACCCCGGCGCTGCGGTATTGACCTGCACCTGCACATTGGTGATATCCGGCGTCGCATCGATCGGCAAGCGCGAAAAACTCCACGCCCCGATCGCCACCAACACCCCCGTCAACGCCAGCATCAACCACCGCTGCGCGATTGTAAAGCGAATGATATTGGTCAGCATGACACGCCCCCCCGTGCAGACATGGCACCGCAAAGCGCCGTGCGTCCCCTTAGGCGTGACACAGACAGACAGTGGCGCCTCCACATCGCGACACGCCGCAACACGCCAAACGAACACCCACCCACACACCAGCGCTGCTGTTGCTGTTGATGCCGTTGCTGTTGCTGTTGCCGTTGCTGTTGCTGTTGCTGTTGCTGTTGCCGTTGCTGTTGCTGTTGCCGTTGCTGTTGCCGTTGCTGTCTGCTTTCGGGGCCCCATACCGCAGCGGCAAGGCCGGCAGATACAACCCGCAGGGCGGCGCGCATGGATGCGCGACGTTTTTGTAAGGGACATGGATGTCCCTTACAAAAATTTCTGCCGGACTTGCGCACCCGTAGCGCCGCAGGCGCGGAGGGCGCGAGGACGGGGTGTGCTTTCTTTTGGTTACTTTTCTTTGCACAAGCAAAGAAAAGTAACTCGTGCCCGACAGGGCGCGAAAGCCTTTGCCCTAGCCCAAGAGGGCGCGAACACCTTGAACGTGGCGCATCCCCCGGCACCCAACAAACGCCCCCACTCGACAACGCAATGCCACCCAAACCAACGCGCTCAATGATCATGCGACGCCCCCGACTTCTCAATGTCGGCCTTCACCAGATAACTCTGCTCCACCACCACCGCATCGCCCGGCGCCACACCCGACACCACTTCCACCTGCTGCGCATCGCGCGCGCCCAAGGTCACCGGCCGCGCCTCGTACACCTCGCCCACCTGCACGAACACCACGTCCCACTCGCGAAAGCGCTGCAACGCCCCCACCGGCACCACCATCGCCGCCGGCTGCTGCGCCACCGTCACCCGCGCCTTGACCGCCGACCCTGGCCGCCACGACCCGTCGGTATTGCGCAGCACCGCGCGCGCCACCGTGCTCTGGCTGGCGGTGGCCGTGCCCGGCAACACGCGTTCCAGCGTTGTCTGCGCCACCACGCCATCGCTGATGCGGGTCACCGTGACCGGTACGCCGGCGGTGATATGCCCGGCATCGGCGCCAAAGATGTGCAGATCCACCCACAAGCTCGACAGATCGGCGATCTCGAACAAGGCCTGGCCTTCGCTGGCATTGCTGCCCAGGCTGGCATTACGCCCCAGCACAGTGCCGCTGATCGGCGCGGTGACCGCGTAGGTGGTCAGGCTCAGATTGCTTTCCACCGTGGCCAGCACCTGGCCGGCACGCACCTGATCGCCGACGTTGGCGCGCAGGCTGCGCACCGGCCCGGGAAAGCGCGCGGTCGCTTGCGCCTGCGCACCTTCTGCCGGCGTCAGCAAGCCTTGCACTTCGTGCTGATCGGCGATGCTGCCGGCACTGATCGGTGCCACGCGGATGCCGGCTTCCTGTGCAATGGTTGCGGCAATCGTGGTACGGCCTTCGTAGCTGGAATAGCTCCAGCGATGCGTCTTGCCCTGCACGCTGGCGCGCACTTCCACATCGAACGAATGCGGCTCGCCCACTTCACTGGTGGCCAGCAGGCTGCCGTCGGTGTGCGCGCGCAATGGGTAGGTGTCGACCTTGCCGCCCAGCCGCGTGGTCTTGATCTCCACGCTGCCGGCGCTGGCCGGCAAGGGCTTGCCATCGCGATACAGCCAGGCCTGGAACGTAGGCGGGCCGCCATCTTCGGCGATCGCAAGCTCCACGCTGTCGCCGTCCTGGCTGAGCAGGCGGCCGCCGTGCGTGCCCTTGGGCGCTTCGTCGGCATGATCGCTGCCGCCCTCTTCGCTGTGTCCTGCCTCACCACCCGCGTGGGCATGGCCGTCTTCTTCAGTGCGGCCGCAACCGCCGAGCAGCAGCGCCAGCAGCAGCGGCGCAAGAATGGAGTGCGTCATCGATGGAACTCCTTTGGAAGGCCGGCGCAGTGCGCCGACCAGTGCAGCGAATGGAGAAGGCGCACAGCGCGCGTTGGCGGACATGCACCCATAGCGGTCGCCCCCCGTGTGCAAGACGACTGCCGCGCGCGTGCCGACCACCCCGGTGGGCAGCAGGGAGTCACCCAGCGCATAGCCATGCGTGGACATCACCGTGCACGCGCTCATGGGGTTGCCTGCGCGGTGACGACAAACGGTTGGCCGGTGAGGCGCTGGATCTCGATCAAGGCGGTCTGCGCTTCCACTGCGGCAGCGAGCTGCTGCTGGCGTGCATCGCTGCGCTGCGCCTGCAGCTGCGCCCAGTCCAGATAACTGGTGGCGCCGGCGCGGTAGGCACGTTCGGCCGCCGCATCGGCACGCGCCAATGCCGGCAACACCTCATCGCGCATGCGCGCCACTTCCAGCTGGCCGGCACGGTAACGCCCGTGCGCATCGGCCAGGGTGGCGTACAGCTGCAACGCCTGCGATTGACGTTCGATGTCCAGCAGCGACAGCTCGGCCTGTGCGGCACGGATCTCCGGCTGCGCGCGACCGGCACTGCCGAGTGCGAGCGACACACTGCCTACCAGCGCGGTGGCGTTGTTGTTTTCGAGCCGGCGCACACCCACTTGCCAGTCCAGGTCCGGGCTGGCCTGGCTGCGGGCCAGCTGCAGCCGCGCTTCGCGCAGGCGCTGCTCGCTGGTCAGGCGGGCCAGTTCCGGCGTGCTGTCGAGCAACTGCGCCACCACCTCGAAGTCCGGAATGTCCGGCAGCTGCAGGGCATCGCCACTGGTGTCGCCGGCGTCCAGGTTACGCGCCCCCCACAGCAGCGCCAGTTGCCGACGTGCAGTGCTGACGTCCAGGTGTGCGCGGTCGCGCTCCAGTTCCGCACGCGCCTGCAATGCCTGTGCGGCGAGCAGCACCGACTCCGGCGAGGCGCCGGCCTGCAGCCGCTGGCGCGCGGCGGCGACCGTGCGCTGGCGCTGCGCCAGGGTTTCCAGCGCAATGGCGTGGCGCTGGCGTGCGGCAGTGATGGCCAGGTAGCGGCGCGCCACCTCGGCCAGCACGTCCAGGCGCGCCAGTGCGCGTTGTGGCGCCAGCGCATCGATGCGCGCCTGCGCCAGGGTGCGGCGTGCATCCAGCTTGCCGCCGCGTTCCAGCACGCTGGCCAGGGTGACCGTGAGCTCGGCCTGGTCCAGCGCGCGGGTCGGCCCAGTGCCGAACACGTTTTCGATCTCTGCGCCCACGCGCAGCGGCGGGCGCAGGGCATCGCGCTGCGCCTCGGCGGCGAGCACGGCCTGCTGGCCGTCGGCCAGACGCAGATCGGGGTGCTTGGCGGCGACGCGCGCAATGGCGTCGTCCAGGGTCAGCACGGTTTGGGGCGGTACGTCCTGCGCCATGGCGCACGGCACGACCGCGAGGGCGGCAACAGCCGCCAGTCGCAACCACATGTGGGTGTCTCCGCGAATCGGGATCGATGGACCGCCGGCAGCCGCCGGCAAGGCATCAGGCCGCGATCGGGGGCCGCAACAGGGTTTCGATCCGGTGCGATCGGTAATCGGTGACCAGCGCGGCCGGTTGCACCTGCGCGCGCAGCGGCAACTGCCCCCAGGCCAGCGCCGGCAGCATCGCCGGGCTATGCCCATGGCAGTAGCCGCTGTGCATCAGGGCATGCAGCAGGCCGGCTCCATCGCGCTCGCCGGCATCGTCTTCGTCGGCACCGTCGTGGCCGTGCGGTGCGCTGTTGTCCAGGTGTGCCTGGTCGTGCGCCAGCGCATGCACATCGCCCAGCGCGCAGGCCACCGGTGCCACCAGCACGCCCAGCACCAGTACCAGCAACGCCATCAGGCGCAGCAAGGAAGGCAATCGACGGGCGCGGCGGAGCAGCATGGGCGGCAGCGTATCGGGGCCAGCGCGGTTACACAATCGCAGATGGGCGATGGCGGGCGGGGGCCCGCATTAGCCGTGGCGGCTATCGGGACGGCTTCGCGGCCAGGGCCGCTCCTACGGGGGTGCGGTGTCGATGGGATGGCTGACGCACACATGCTTCGTAGGAGCGGACCCGGCCGCGACGCGGTGCCGGCACCGGATGCAGAAAACCGATCCAACCAGCGGTGCCGGCGATGCGATCAAGCGCCACGGCGTGGCGGCTCTCGGGACGGCGTCGCGGCCAGGGCCGCTCCTACGCGGAGCGCGGCGTCGATGGATGGCTGAGGCGCACACTGCTTCGTAGGAGCGGACCCGGCCGCGACGCGGTGCCGGCACCGGATGCAGAAAACCGATCCAACCAGCGGTGCCGGCGATGCGATCAAGCGCCACGGCGTGGCGGCTCTCGGGACGGCGTCGCGGCCAGGGCCGCTCCTACGCAGGTGCGGCCTCGGTGGGTCAGGGTGTGGCAGCAGTGGCCGGCTTGGTCTTCGCCGGGCGCGCCTTGCTCTCGGCGATGAAGGCGCGCACCTGCTGCTCGAGCACCGGCAGCGTGACCGAGCCCTGGCGCAACACCACGTCGTGGAAGGCCTTGATGTCGAAGCGATCGCCCAGTTCCTTCTCGGCTTCGGCGCGCAGCTTGACGATGCTGATCTCGCCCAGCTTGTAGCTCAGCGCCTGGCCGGGCCAGGAGATGTAGCGGTCCACTTCGGTGGTGACTTCGTGTTCGCTGAGCGCGGTGCGGTCGCGCAGATAGGCCAGCGCCTGTTCGCGGGTCCAGCCGTCGTGGTGCACGCCGGTGTCGATCACCAGCCGGCAGGCGCGCCACATCTCGTAGGTGAGCCGGCCGAACTCTTCGTACGGTGTCTCGTAGATGCCCATTTCCTGGCCGAGTTTTTCGGTGTACAGCGCCCAGCCTTCGCCATAGGCGGAGATGTAGTTCTCGCGGCGGAACGCCGGCTGCTCGCCCTGTTCCAGCGCCACCGAGCCCTGCAGCGAATGACCGGGCGAGGACTCGTGCAGGGTCAGCGCCGGCAGGTTGTACAGCGGCCGCGACGGCAGGTTGTAGGTGTTGACCCAATAGGTCGTCGCGCCGCCACGGCCGGCGGTCCAGAACGGCGCGATGTCCTCGGGCACCGGCTTGATGGTGAAGCGCCCGCGCGGCAGCGTGCCGATGAACTTGCCCACCTGCCCGTCCACGCGCTTGGAAATCCACGCGGCGCGATCGAGCAACTCCTGCGGGGTCTTGGCGTAGAACTGCGGATCGGTGCGCAGGAAGGTCAGAAATTGCGCGAAGCTGCCCTTGAAACCGACCTGCTGGATGATCGCGTTCATCTGGGTCTGGATGCGCGCCACTTCGTCCAGGCCGATCTGGTGGATCTGTTCGGGCGTCAGTTCTAGCGTGGTGTATTCGCGGATCTGCTGGCGATAGAACGCCTTGCCGTCGGGCATGGCTTCCGCGGCCAGCGTGGTGCGTGCCTTGGGCATGTAGTCGTTACGAAAGAAGCTCAGCAGCTTGCTGTACGCCGGAAGGACGGCAGTGCGCAGCGCCGCCTTGGCCTGTTCGCGCAGCTGCGCCTGCTCGGCGGCGGGAATCTGCGCCGGTAGCTGCTTGAACGGTGCGTAGAAGGTCGATTCGGTGGGGTCCTTGACCTCGGCCACGCTGGCGATGGAGACATCGCGCCCGTCCAGCACCGCACGCGGCACGCTGAAGCCACGCGCCAGGCCGCTGCGCATGTTGGCGATCTGCTGGTCGAAGTAACGCGGCACATCGTTCAGGCGCGCGATGTAGGCGCGGTACTCGGCCGCGCTCTTCATCGGCCGCTGTGCCATGAAGCCGAGATTGGACCAGAACGAACTATCCGAATTGAACGGCATCTCGTAGGCGCGCAGGCGCACTTCGGCGGCAAGGTTCTCCACCTGCGGGCGGTAGATGGCGAAGTTGATCCGGTTGGCCGGCGAGAGCTGCTTGGGATCGATGCCGTCGAGCTGCTTGAGCACGCCGTCCCACACCGCCAGGCGCGCCTGCTGCGCGGCCGGGCCGACGTCGGGCAGATGGGTGTTGTCGCCGGTGGTGTCGGTGTCTTCGTCGGCCTGGCCGGTCTCGGCCTGCCGCCATGCCCATTCCTTTTCGTAGATCGCGCGGAAGCGTGCATCGGCGGGTGCTTCCGCGGTCAGCGTGGCCGGTGCCGGCGGCGTGGCGGCCTGGGTCGTGGCAGCGAACGAGGTGCCCAGCAGGGCGAGCGCGAGAGCGGTGGCGAGCGGAGAGGTCACGTACGGAAGCCTGATCTGGAGCGAACGCCCGATCATGGCAGCCCGCGTGTGCGCTGCCATGGGCCGGAAGTCCCAGCGTGGGCTGGTGCAGTTGCATGGCTGGAGTGTCGGTGCTGCCCCCATCCGCCCTGCGGGCACCTTCCCCCGCAAGCGGGGGAAGGAGTTGGTGGGCTGGTCGGGAACGCTCGGGAGCAATGCTTGCCCCTCTCCGCCTGCGGGAGAGCCCCCATCCCTCTTTTCCCGCTCTCGCATCTACTCCCGCCCAGCCATTCCTTTTCCCGCTTGCGGAAGAAGGTGGCGCGCAGCGCCGGATGAGGGGCTTTGGCAGTCGACCCGCTTCAGAGATCGCCGGGCGCGCTGCCCCCATCCGCCCTATGGGCACCTTCCCCCGCAAGCGGGGGAAGGAGTCGGTGGGCTGGTCGGGAACGCTCGGGAGCAATGCTTGCCTCTCTCCGCCTGCGGGAGAGCCCCCATCCCTATTTTCCCGCTCTCGCATCTACTCCCGGCCAGCCATTCCTTCTCCCGCCTGCGGTAGAAGGTGGCGCGCAGCGCCGGATGAGGGAGCTTTGGCAGTTTCGACCCGCTTCAGAGATTGCCGGGCGCGCCGCCCCATCCGCCCACCCATTCCTTCTCCCGCCTGCGGGAGAAGGTGGCGCGCAGCGCCGGATGAGGGGGCTTTGGCAGTTTCGACCCACTTCAGAGATCGCCGGGCGCGCTGCCCCCCATCCGCCCTACGGGCACCTTCCCCCGCCAGCGGGGGATGGAGTCGGTGGGCTGGTCGGGAGCAGTGTTTGCCCCCCTCTCCCGCACGCGGGAGAGGGTTGGGGTGAGGGGCGCGGCGACCCCGTGACGTGATCCGGGCTCAGGCCTTGCGTACCACCACCAGGTGTCGCTCGCCATCCAGGCCGGGTACCTGCAGCGGATGCACCTCGCCCAACGTCCATCCGGCGGGCAGTGCGGCGATTTCCTCGTGCGGGTACACGCCCTTCATCGCCAGCAGGCTGCCGCCCGGACGCAACAGGTGGCCGCCGACGGCGATGATGCCGGCCAGGGTATCCAGCGCGCGTGCGGTGAGGTGGTCGTAGGCAGCTGGCTCGTCCACCGCCTCGGCGCGCGACTCGGCCACGCGAGCATTGCGCAACTCCAAATGCCGCAGGGCCTCGCGCATGAAGCGCGCCTTCTTGCCATTGCTCTCCACCAGCGTCACCTGCAGCTGCGGGCGGGTGATGGCCAGTGGGATGCCGGGCAGGCCGGGGCCGGTGCCCAGGTCGGCCAGGGTGCCGCTGGCGATGTACGGCTGCATGGCCAGCGAATCGAGCAGGTGGCGGGTGACCATCTCGCGCGGGTCGCGCACGGCGGTGAGGTTATAGGTCTTGTTCCAACGCACCAGCAGCGCGAGATAGCGCAGCAACGGCGCAGCGAAGGCCGCATCCAGGGATTGGGCCTGCAGGCCGCGTTCGAGCGCGGCGGAAACATCGGGGGCAAGTGCGGCATCGTTCATGGCGCGATTATCGCAGGTGGCACGAAGGCAGGGAGTCGGGACTACCACCCCGGACAGCGGTGCGCAGTTCCGTCAGCCGTTCCTGCCGTACGGCGCGATGCCTCACGCGGTAGCGTGAGGGTGGAACGCCAGCGCCGCGCGGCAGTCCGGCGTGGCCTGCCATTCGTGCAGCTGCCAACGCGCCGCCTGGCCGAGTGCGGGGTCGCACCAGTGCAGGCGCAAGGCGCCATCCGGCGCCAGCGCGTACGCCAGCCGATGCAGGCCGAACGACACGCCATGCCCGTGCGCCTTGAGCAAGGCTTCCTTGGCGCACCACAGGCGAAAAAACAGCGCCTGTTGTGCGTCCGGCGCCAGGCGGCCGAGCAACGCCAGTTCGCCGGCGTGGAAGAACCGCTGCGCGATCTCCAGCAGGCGCGGGCGCGGGCGGATGCGCTCCAGGTCCACGCCCAGCCGCACGCCCTGGCCCAGGCCGACCAGCAGATATTCGCCACTATGGCTCCAGCCGGTGTCCCAGCCGGGCAGGGCCGGCTGCAGGGTCGGGCGGCCGCGCGCATCGCGCAGCAACGGCACCTGCGCCGGGTCCAGCGCCAGCGCCTGGCCCAGCAATTGCCGCGCCTGCGGCTCACCGCGTTCGCCGTGCCGGTGCGGCCGCAGCCATAGCTGCACCGGACCCAGCTGCCACTGCGCCTGCGCCGTCACGCGGCGCACACCAAACCGACTGCACCACGATTGCGTCCAACGCACTCGACAGCTGCTTCACGGGTGGCTACGTCCAATGGCGCCCACGCATCGCTTCCGGTGCGAACGAACGAGGAGAGCGTCAGCATGGGCATCATCATCTGGTTGATCGTCGGTGGCATCGTGGGTTGGCTGGCCAGCCTCATCATGCGGCGCGATGCGCAGCAGGGCATCATTCTCAACGTGGTGGTCGGTATCGTCGGCGCGATGATTGCCGGCTGGCTGTTCGGCGGTGGCATCAACCAGGCTATCACGCTGTGGACCTTCGTGTGGTCGCTGGTGGGTGCGGTGATCCTGCTGGCCATCGTCAACCTGTTTACGCGGGGCCGCGTGCGCTGAGCCGGCACCGACACGTAGGACCAACGCAACGCCCGGCCTGCCCGGGCGTTGTCGTTTCCGCCCTGCGGTTCAATCGTGCACCGCTGCGCGATCTGCCGGATGGTTGACGCCGTCTTCCACCGGTACGGCGATGCTCAGCGCATACGGGTTGACGCCCTCCAGGCAGCCGACGTTGTAGCCGTACTCGCTGGGATCGGAGCGGCGCCGGTGATGGGTATAGATCCCGCACACCCCGCAGAAATAATGCGCGGCGGTCTGCGTGTTGAACTGATATAGACGCAGCACGTCCTCGCCCTGCACGACGTGCAGGCCGTCGAGCGTGACCGAGGCGACCACCGCGCCGCGGCGGCGGCACATCGAGCAATCGCACCGGCGCGGATCCAGCAGGCCATGCGGCAGGTCCAGGTCGATCTGCACTGCGCCGCAATGGCAGCTCAGCCGATGCACCGGGCCCAGCGTCACCTCGCCGATCTTGTGGGTACTGCGCCGCAGATGCCGTTCGCTCATTGGCCTGCCTCGGCCAGCCGCACCCATGCAGGCGCATGGTCGCTGGGGCGCTCCCAGGTGCGTGGTTCCCTGTCGATGCCCGACTCCACCGCGCGTGCGCGCAGCGCCTCCGACACCAGGGTCAGGTCGATCCGCAACCCAAGGTTGCGGCGAAAACCGGCCTGGCGGTAATCCCACCAGCTGAACTGCCCGGCGTCGTCGTGGTGCAGCCGGAATGCATCGTGCAAGCCCAGCGCCAGCAGCTGCTCCAGGGCAGCGCGCTCAGCGGCCGAGGTCAGGATGTGGTGTTCGTTCCACACCGCCGCATCGTGCACGTCGCGCGCATCCGGGGCGATGTTGAAGTCGCCCAGCACCACCAGCTGCGGATGCCGCTGCAGCTCCTGGGCGATCCACTCGCGCGCGGCCTGCAGCCAGCGCAGCTTGTAGGCGTATTTCTCGGTGCCCACGTCCTGGCCGTTGACCACGTACAGATTGACGATGCGCACCCCGTCGACGGTGGCGGCGATGACGCGCTGCTGGGCGTCCTCGAAGCCGGGGATGCCCATCTGCACGTCCAGTGCCGGCGAGCGCGACAGGATCGCCACGCCGTTGTAGGTCTTCTGCCCGCAGAACACGCTGCGATAGCCGAGCGCGGCCAGCGCCGCGTCCGGGAACTTATGGTCTTCCAGCTTGGTTTCCTGGATCCCCACCACGTCGGGCGCGAAGTCGGTGAGCCACTGTTGCAGGTGCGGCAGGCGCACGTTGAGCGAGTTGACGTTCCAGGAGGCGATTTTCATGGCGCGGGCCGTAACGCAAACCACCAATGGTACCGTGGCTGCGCCGATCGGTCCGGGGTCGCGTCCGGCAGGCGCTGGCTCAGGGCCGCGGCCGCACCGCCCGATACTGCTTGCGATCGCCGCTGCGCGCGCCGCGTGGGTCCACGTTGGCGCACAGCTGGTCGCCACACAGCACCACATCGCTGTGGGCCACCGCACGCAGCACCCGCGCCTCGACCCGGTAGCGGGCCAGCTCCTGGCGCGCCTGGCCGAGCAGGTAGGCAGTGCATGCGCAGGCCAGCAACGCGGCAACGATCAGGCCGGCGCTGGCGATCCAGGCGCGCCTCAGCCACTGCTGGCGCAGCGCCTGGTGCGCCACTTCCAGCGCATCCAGCGCCGCGCCCGAGCGCGAGACGGTCGCCTCCAGGCGCCGCGAGGCAGGCGCCAGGCTGCTGTCGAGCGCCTGTTGCCAGGCCTGCTGCAGCCGCGGTACCGCGCCACCGACCAGGCGCTCGATCTGCTCCCCGTTGCGCACGGCGATGCCGCGCAGCTCAGCCATCTGCCGCTCGATGGCGGCCTGCTGGCGCTGATCGCGGGTCTCCAGCGTGGTGGCCATCAGCGCCAGCGCCCTGGCCAGTTCCTTCAGCTCGTCCTTGTCCATCGCCCTCTCCTGCTCCCGGTCTCGCGTGCCCGTGGGTTCACCCGCCACCCCCACCACCGCCGCCTCCTCCACCGCCGTCGCCCCCGCCGCCATCGCCGCTGTCGGCGGCCGCCATCATCGGCCCGCGGTGCATCAGGCTCATCACCCGCACCGGGCCGTGCGCCATCTCCAGATCGGCCGGCTGCATGTCGGTCGGTGTCCAGGCCAACTGGTTGGTCATCGCTTCCTGCTCGCGCTGGTGCAGCAGGAGCTGGCCTTCCTGCAGCAGCGCCTGCCCTTCCGGCGAATGACGGATCTTCCCGGCAGCCTTGAACACGGCGGCCTCGTCGTGGTTGCGCAGCGCCTGCAGCATCGCGTCGATATCCGGATCGCCGGTCCGCAGCGCGGAAGGCCCCTGCGATGACTGTTGTGACGGCACGCGGTCCTGGCCGAGCGCCTGGCGCGCCTGCTGCTCCTGTGCATCGATGCGCGCCTGCAGGCTGGGCACCACCGTCTCGGTCATCAGATGGCGTTCGAACGCCTCGTGCAGGGACCGCTGGCCATACACCGACAACATGCCCGTCTGGCCGACATTGGCCAGGTTGAGCGGGTTGCTGGGCGTGAAGCGGATCTGTGCGGCAGCGCCCGCGAACACCGCCGCCCCTTGCAGCGCGCCCGTGCTGGGCGCATGCGCGGTGAGGCCGGCCAGCGCATCGCCGCTGGCGTCCAGGGTGGCGTGCAGGCGCCGAGCCACGCCATCCAGTGCCTGCTGCGGCAAGGCGGTGGCGGCCTGCAGCCGATGCGCGGCCGCGGTGGCGGCGCCGGCGCTCGCCTGCAGCAACTCGCCGGCCTGCTGCGCGCTTTGCTCGCGAATCCGATCGGCCTGGGCCTGCGCCTGCTGGCGGTCGGTTTCAGCTTGCCGTTCCAGCACCCGGGCCCGATCGAGCAAGGCCGCCTGCAGGCCGTCGGGCATCCAGTCGGCGGCCGTGCGCAGCGCATCGGCGCCGGCCTGCTGCGCCTGCGCCCGCGTCTGCAATGCCAGGCGCTGCGCGCTGGCATCGACTTCGCCGGCGACCGCGCGACCACCGGCCAGCACACGGCCGACCGCGCTCCCCGAGGTTTCCAGCGCCGAGCCAGCGGCCGCACCGCTGCCTGCCACGGTGGCGCCAGCCTGGCGAAGGCTGCGCGCGGCCCCTTCGCCCGCCGCGTCCAGCATCGCATCGCCGGCCCTTCCGACCGCTGCGCTGTATTCGCCGGCGCCGCGTCCCAGTTGCGCGCCAGCCGCACCCGCGCGCAGCACGCCCAGCGCCGGGCCGGCCAGCTGCAGGCTTTCCTGCAGCGACAGGGCCTGCGCGCGGTCCACCGGCGCCCCGTCCGCACCCGGCATCTTGGCTGCCAGCACCGGCTCCACGCGCCCGGCCGCCAGCGGCAGCTCGCGCAGCAAGCGGGCGGTGTCGCCCTGCGCCAGCCGGTCCACGAAGGCGTGCACCGCCGGCTGCGCATTGGCCGGCATGTCCTGGGTCAACGCCCGGTCCAGCAGCGCCTGCCCCTCCGGCAAGGTGCGCAGCAGGGTCGCGGTATCGCCCATCACCGCCGCCAGTTGCTGCCGCCGCGCCGCATCCAGCGTGTGCAGATTGTTCTGGACACCGTCGTTGAGCAGCTCGCCTTGCACCTGGTAGGCGACGACGGTGTGGTGGGTGTCGTAGAGCTGCACACCGGGCGTCGAGCTGGCAAAGCGCGTTGCAGTCGCGGGATGCAGACCAGCGGCATTGAATGTGGTCGCCGGCGCGCCGCTCACTGCTGAAGCGGCGGACGCCATACCACCACCGAGGGAATGCCCGGCGAGTTCGAAGTCGACACGCTCATCTTTCAGGCGCAACGCCAACCGCATGGCGCGGTCATAGTAATCGGTCTGCATGCCCACGGATTGAGGGAAATTGTTGGCGAGGAAATCTTCGGAAGTGGTATCACGCAGCCCGTTTGCCGTCACCACTTCCCCAGCAGAACCCTTGTAGACCACGGTGGGTTTGTAGCCGGGGCCGAGGACTGCAGGATCTGGGAGGTAGATTTCTGCGCGGAAGCCGGATTTTTCCGGGCGTAGAAGATTGCGGAGTTCTTCGTCGCTTTCGCCATACAGCTGCGGAATGCTGCGACGAAGCCGGCCAAGATCCTCACTCCCGCGCACCCATCCCAGCGGCGCTTGCCCGCCTCCCTTTGCCGAGTCGTATACATCGTCTGCCAGCGAGGCCATCTCATGAGCATGGTAGAGCTGTTGTAGCTCGGCTACTTGCGACACTGCGTCTGTAGTGCCTTCTGCGCGCAGTTCTTGCAGTAGCTGCTCGCGTTTTCTGCGCTGATCTGGCATTTGCATATAATTCTTCCTTGCAGACCGATTCAAAGCAGCGGGATGTCTTTTTCTTCCGAGGGAAAGCCAAACGCCTTACGCATCCGTTTGTAGTGATCCGGCATCGGGGGGCGCTCGTATCCATGCGCAAGCAACCATTGTTGGCATCGGCGTTGCCATTGTGGATCGCCTGGATTTCCCGGATGCCAAAAGGCAGCCTCAATAGTTCCGGAGTCCATTCGACGTACCAGCCCCCCCCCCTCGTAAACCAACGATGGATCAGCATTGCGCTCTAAAAGCCAGTGCACCGGCTCGAAGGCACCACCGATTGCGTAGTTGTCAATCAGCGTTCCACCCATACCCGCCAACGCATTGACGTCGGCACCGCGCTCGACCAACAACTGAATGTTGCGCCATTTGTTCTGCTTGATCAGTGCATGGAACAGCAGGCTCTCGTTGTTGGCGTTGCGCGTATTTGGATCACCACCATGATCCAGCAACAGCTGCAAATAGACCGGGTCGTCCTGCTCGGCTGCCCAGACCATGGCGTTGGGATTGTTGCGAATGCCTCGATCCAGTGTCTGGTAAGGCAATGCAACATTCGGATCTGCCCCATTCTCAAGCATCGCTTTCAAGCCTGCCGGGTTATGGGTGAAGATCGGCCAGAACAGCAGCGGGTGGCCTTCCTTGGAGAAGATGCGATCCGGATTCACGCCTTCATCCTTCATCAGACGGCGGACCGTGTCCGCATCGCCCTGCTCGGCCGCCAGCGCCAGTGCCTGCGCCTTGGGGTCAGTGAAGTGGCGCTCCAGTGCATAGCGCGATTGGGCAGCCGGCGAGCAGCCGGCGAGTGCCAGCAGCCACAGGCAGCAGATCCACAGGACAAGACGTGATGGCATCGAGCGCGCTCCGTTGCGTTCGCTATACGTGTGAGGGATGGTAAGACAGTTGTGCACGGTCGCGTGCAATGCAGTGCATAAGTGAGATGCAGTGCGTAGGTCACAAGTGGAGAAACGTGCTCGAAAAGATGTGTGGATGTGCAGTCACTGGAAGGCTCCTGTCCTTGCGCGACGAGTCAAAGCAGCGGGATGTCTTCTTCTTCCGAGGGAAAGCCGAACGCCTTGCGCATGCGCTTGTAGTGATCCGGCATCGGAAGGCGCTCGTATCCATGCGCAAGCAACCATTGTTGGCATCGGCGTTGCCATTGTGGATCGCTGGGATTACCAGGGTGCCAATAGATTGAGGTGATCGTGCGTGAATCTGGCTTTTTGGCGACCATTTGACCGTCATACTCAACTCGTGGATCGGCGCCGTGTTCGAGCAGCCAGAAAATGGGCTCGAACCCACCTGTCCCCGCATAGTTTTCCAAGAGAGTTCCACCCAATCCTGCCAACGCATTGACGTCGGCACCGCGCTCGACCAACAACTGAATGTTGCGCCATTTGTTCTGCTTGATCAGTGCATGAAACAGCAAGCTCTCGTTGTTGGCGTTGCGCGTATTTGGATCACCGCCATGATCCAGCAACAGCTCCAAATAGACCGGATCTTCCTGCTCGGCTGCCCAGACCATCGCGTTGCTCACATTGGTCTGGCTTCTTCCAGGTTCCGGAGGATAGGGTTGGGCCGCATTCGGATCTGCCCCATTCTCAAGCATCGCTTTCAAGCCTGCCGGGTTATGGGTGAAGATCGGCCAGAACAGCAGCGGGTGGCCTTCCTTGGAGAAGATGCGATCCGGATTCACGCCTTCATCCTTCATCAGACGGCGGACCGTGTCCGCATCGCCCTGCTCGGCCGCCAGCGCCAGTGCCTGCGCCTTGGGGTCAGTGAAGTGGCGCTCCAGTGCATAGCGCGATTGGGCAGCCGGCGAGCAGCCGGCGAGTGCCAGCAGCCACAGGCAGCAGATCCACAGGACAAGACGTGATGGCATCGAGCGCGCTCCGTTGCACCGTCATCCGGGAGTAGGCACTGCCAGCCGAACCCTGCGCGGCTCGGCTGGCTGTCCGGGTCACGCATCGCCAGCGTGATGCAAGCGATACTGACATGGCCAGCATAGCAGGCCCAACACGCAGGAAAGACAGCGCAGGTCTACCCGTACGGGCATGGCGACAGCCCGTGTCCAGCGCTGGTCTCCACACCAGGGGCTGGCCAGGCCGCCGGGCGATGCACGTTCGAGTTGCGCCTGCCGAAGCCAACCGGCATTGCCGGCGGCGGCCAGGGTGCGGTCGCGCGATGCATGTGCAGCCCGCCACAATGCAAAACGCCGGCACAGGGCCGGCGTTTTGCACACACGTTGAGCGCGTTTGCTCAGTGACCGGATGCGCCGCTGGCACCCAGCCCGGTTTCGGCGCGGATCTGCTGGGCCTTGAACGCGATACGTTCGTTGGCCGCCTGCGGGCTGCGATCCAGGATCGAGAACAGCCAGATGCCGACAAAGCCGATGGTTACCGAGAACAGCGCCGGCGAGGTGTACGGGAACGGTGCCGAGCCGGCGGCGTTGCCCAGCGTATCCACCCACACCGACGGCGACAGCACCGTCAGCACCAGCGACGAGATCAGGCCCAGGAAGCCGCCGATCACCGCGCCGCGGGTGGTGCAGTTCTTCCACAGCAACGACAGGATCAGCACCGGGAAGTTGGCCGAGGCAGCGATGGCGAACGCCAGCGACACCATGAAGGCCACGTTCTGCTTCTCGAACACGATGCCCAGCAGCACCGCGACCGCGCCCAGCACCAGGGTGGTGGCGCGCGAGACCTTCAGCTCCGCACCCGGCGCCGGATTACCCTTCTTGATCACCGTGGCGTACAGGTCATGCGACACCGCCGAGGCGCCGGACAGGGTCAGGCCCGCGACCACCGCCAGGATGGTGGCGAAGGCCACCGCCGAGATGAAGCCCATGAACACGTTGCCGCCGACGGCATTACCGACCAGCACCGCCGCCATGTTGGCCGCACCCTTGCCGCCGTGGATGGTGCCGGTGGTGACATCGGCGAACTGCGGGTTGGTCAGCACCAGCGCGATCGCGCCGAAGCCGATGATGAAGATCAGGATGTAGAAGTAGCCGATCCAGGTGGTCGCCCACAGCACCGACTTGCGCGCCTGCTTGGCATCGGGAACGGTGAAGAAGCGCATCAGGATGTGCGGCAGGCCGGCGGTACCGAACATCAGCGCCATGCCGAAGGAGATCGCCGAGATCGGGTCCTTGACGAAACCGCCCGGGCCCATGATCGACAGGCCGGCCTTGGCCGCGTCCTCCGGCGAGGCGCCACCGTTGGCCGCCACCGCGGTCTTCACCCGCACGCCCTCGGCGAACAGCGCCTCGAAGCTGAAGTTGAAGTGCCACATGATGGCCACCGCCATGAAGGTCACGCCGGTCAGCAGCAGCACGGCCTTGATGATCTGCACCCAGGTGGTGGCGGTCATGCCGCCGAACAGCACGTAGACCATCATCAGGATGCCGACCAGGGTCACCGCGACCCAGTAGTCCAGGCCGAACAGCAGCTTGATCAGCGCGCCGGCACCGACCATCTGCGCGATCAGATAGAACAGCACCACCACCAACGTTCCCGATGCGGCGAAGCTGCGGATGGCGGTCGGTGCGAAGCGGTAGCCGGCCACGTCGGCGAAGGTGTACTTGCCGAGGTTGCGCAGCCGCTCGGCCATCAGGAAGGTCAGGATGGGCCAGCCGACCAGGAAGCCGATCGCATAGATCAGGCCGTCGTAGCCATTGGCCATCACCGCCGCCGTGATGCCCAGGAACGAGGCCGCCGACATGTAGTCGCCGGCAATGGCCAGACCGTTCTGGAAGCCGGTGATGCCGCCGCCGGCGGTGTAGAAATCCGCCGCCGAGCGGGTTTTCTTGGCCGCCCACTTGGTGATCCACAAGGTGCCCAGCACGAAGAAGCCGAACATCGCGATCGCCACCCAGTTGGTGGGCTGCTTGTCGGCCTGGCCGATGTCGCCGGCGGCCAGCGCCAGGCCGGCGGGCAGCAGACCGGCCAGAATCAGCAGAAGACGCGGGTATTTGCTCATTTGCGGGCGTCCTCCAGGATCTGCGCGGTCAGCTGGTCGTAGGTGCTATTGGCGCGACGCACGTAGATGGCGGTGATGGCGATGGTGAACACCATCACCCCGATCGCGATCGGAATGCCGATCGAGGTCACGCCGTCGCCGATCGGCCTGGCCAGGAACGCCTTGTCGAAGGCGATCAGGCCGATGTAGCCGTAGTAGGCCAGCAACATCAGCACGGTCAGTGTCCAACCCAATCGATTGCGTTGGCGTTTGAGCGCGTGGTACTTCGGATTGGCATCGATCTTGGCGATCAGTGCGTCATTCGAGACGGTCATGGTCTGTCTCCTGGAGTGCGGGCGGCACGGCCCGCCCACATGCGTGGCGGGCGGCCGGCGGGGTGAACCTTAGAAGCTGTACTTGGTGGTGAACTGCAGGCGCGAGATGTCGCCGGAGTCGCCGTTCTCGGCTTCGCGGCGGCCATACATCAGCTCCGCGCCCACATCCACCTTGGGCAGCGGCGAATAGAAGACGTTGGCGCGGATGCTCTGCTGCGACTTGCTCGCCAGCCCGCCGGTGTTGGCCAGGCTATGGTCGTAATCCACCCGCGAATACATGATGGTGCTGCGCAGCTTGGCGCTGTAGTCGTGGCGCCAGGCCAGCCACCCGGCCCAGGTGCCGACGGTGTGGATGTTGCCGTCCACATCGATCTCCACGTCCGAGCCGTTGCCCAGGCCCAGATAGCGGCCCAGGCCTTCGCCGTAGGCAAGCTGGTAACGCAGATCGTTGTTGGAGTTGATGATCCAGCGTCCGCCACCGGCGATGGCGCCGCCGAATTCGGTGTCGTTGGTCAGCGCGCTGCGGGTACGGTACTGGCGCGCGATCGCCGACAGACCGAAGGTGCCCCAGGTGCCCTTCCAGTTGTAGCGCGCGGTCAGGTCCGGCATCGCGCCATGGTCCGAGGCCAGGATGGTGTTGCCGCCCTGGTACGGCGTGGTCAGGGTTTCGGTGTTTTCCGCCGACACGCTGAAGGCGCCGCGGGTGTAGCGGATCTGGGTCTGGCGGCTGAACAAGGCACCGTCGGTCGGCCCGACGATGTCGGCCGCTTCCGGCAGGATGGTGGCGTCCACGAAGTTGGACCAGGTCTGGCCGGCCAGCCAGTTGTTCCAGCTCATGTAGGCATGGCGCAAGGTGCCGCCGTACAGATTGTTGACCTGGTTGGCCAGCGCGTTGCCGAAGAAATCCAGTTCGATGAAACCGGTGAGCTTGTCGCCGTTCTCGGTGACCGTATCCACGCCCAGGTTGAAGCGCGAGAACTTGGCATGGAAGTCGGTATCGGTGCTCGACGCCTGCCCCCCGACAGGCGTCTGCGTCGGAATGTACAGGTAACGCCCCACCGCGCCCTCGGGCAATGCGCCATCGCTGGTGCGGGTGGTCATGAAGTCGGCCTTGATGAAACCACCGTAACGGAACGTTGTCCCCGCCGCTGCGTTCGGTGTGATGCTGGTGACCTGGATCGGCCGCTTGCCGGCCGGGACCGCAGGTGCGGGCGCCGCTGCCGGCGTCTGCGCCTGCAGGGTGCGCACTTCGGTGACCTGGCTCTGGGTCTGGGCAATCTGGCCCTGCTGTTGTTGTTGCGCGGTGACCAGCAATTGAACCTGGCGTTCGAGCTCGGCAATACGTGCTTCCAGCGCCTTTTCCTTCGACGTCTGCGCGAACGCGACGCCCGGCAGGATGCTGGCCACGAACAAGGCAGCCGCCAACGGATGGCGCACCAACGGTGCAGTACGGTGTTTCATACAACCCTCTCCCCAATGAAGGCCTCGCGCTTGATGGCGATGCTGTGCGGAGCGTGAGGCAGTCCGCGGTTTGCAGCCTATTCGCCTTTGGTCGTAGCTGCAACGCAGCATTCCGCCAGATGACCGATGGTCGCACCACGCCCCGTATTGGATGTGCGCTACCGCACTGACCAGGTTACGACCATGGTCTAAGGCGGCGTTGACCGCCGGGACAGAATGGATACGGCACACTGATTGCCTACCGAGGGCAGCTGCCGCGCCCTCTCCCGACACGTTCTTCGCAAGTGAGGCTGCCATGGCTGATGTTTATCCCGTCGATCCTGCATTCGCCGCCGATGCGCGCGTGATCCGCGAGCAATACGCAGCGCTGTACCGCGAATCGATCGAGCACCCCGAACAGTTCTGGGGCAAGGCCGCGCAGCGGCTGGAGTGGTTCAAGCAGCCCACCCAGGTCAAGGACGTCAGCTACGCGCTGGACGACTTCCACATCCGCTGGTTCGCCGATGGCGAGCTCAACGCCAGCGTCAATTGCCTGGACCGCCAGCTGGCCACCCGCGGCGACAAGACCGCGCTGCTGTTCGAACCCGACAGCCCGGATGCGGCCTCCTACCCGGTGACCTATCGCGAGCTCTATGAGCGCGTCTGCAAGCTGGGCAATGCGCTGCGCAACCTGGGCGTCAAGAAGGGCGACCGGGTCACCATCTATTTGCCGATGATCGTCGACGCCGCCGTGGCCATGCTGGCCTGCGCGCGTATCGGTGCGGTGCACTCGGTGGTGTTCGGCGGCTTCGCCGCCAACTCCATCGCCGACCGGGTGATCGACTGCCAGAGCAAGCTCATCATCACCGCCGACGAGGGCCTGCGCGGCGGCAAGAAGATCCCGCTCAAGGCCAACGTGGATGCCGCGCTGAAGATCCCCGGCACGAATACGGTAGAAACCGTGCTGGTGGTGCGCCATACCGGCGGTGCGGTGGAGATGCAGGCCCCGCGCGATCGCTGGTTCCACGATGTGGTCGATGGCCAGCCGGCCGAGTGCGAGCCCGAGCGCATGAACGCCGAAGACCCGCTCTTCATCCTCTACACCTCCGGCTCCACCGGCAAGCCCAAGGGCGTGCTGCACACCACCGCCGGCTACCTGCTGTTCGCCAGCTATACCCACGAGGTGGTGTTCGACCTGCGCGAGGACGACATCTACTGGTGCACCGCCGACGTGGGCTGGGTCACCGGCCACAGCTACATCGTCTACGGCCCGCTCGCCAACGGCGCCACCGCGCTGATGTTCGAAGGCGTGCCGAACTACCCCAGCGTGTCGCGTTTCTGGGAAGTGATCGACAAGCACCAGGTCACCCTGTTCTACACCGCGCCCACCGCCATCCGCGCGCTGATGCGCGACGGCGAGGCGCCGGTCAAGAAGACCTCGCGCAAGAGCCTGCGCCTGCTCGGCAGCGTGGGCGAGCCGATCAATCCGGAAGCCTGGCGCTGGTATTACGAGGTGGTCGGCGACAGCCGCTGCCCGATCGTGGATACCTGGTGGCAGACCGAAACCGGCGGCATCCTGATCTCGCCGCTGGCCGGCGCGGTGGACCTCAAGCCCGGCTCGGCCACGCTGCCGTTCTTCGGCGTGCAACCGGCGCTGGTCGATGCCGAAGGCAAGATCCTGGAAGGCGCCACCGAGGGCAACCTGGTGCTGCTGGATTCGTGGCCGGGCCAGATGCGCAGCGTCTACGGCGACCACCAGCGCTTCATCGACACCTATTTCCGCACCTACCCGGGCAGCTACTTCACCGGCGACGGCTGCCGCCGCGACGCCGATGGCTACTACTGGATCACCGGCCGCGTGGACGACGTGATCAACGTCTCCGGCCATCGCATCGGCACCGCCGAGGTGGAAAGCGCGCTGGTCTCGCACCCCAAGGTGGCCGAAGCGGCGGTGGTCGGCTTCCCGCACGACGTCAAGGGTCAGGGCATCTATGCCTACGTCACCCTGATCGCCGGCGAGACCCCCAGCGACGAACTGCACAAGGAACTGGTGAGCTGGGTGCGCAAGGAGATCGGCCCGATCGCCTCGCCCGACCATCTGCAGTGGGCCCCCGGCCTGCCCAAGACCCGCTCGGGCAAGATCATGCGCCGCATCCTGCGCAAGATCGCCGAAAACGCACCGGACCAGTTGGGCGATACCTCTACCCTGGCCGATCCCTCGGTGGTGGATTCGCTGGTCAATGAGAGGCTGGCGCGCTGAAGGGCCGGGATTCGGGATTGGGGATTGGCTGAGGAGCGGGGATTGGTGATTTGGAATTGGGAATTCGCAGAAGCGGGTTCCCATTGCCGAGTTACCCCTCTCCTCGACCATGCATTGTTTTACTGCAATGCAGAGAGAGACGGTTCTCTTACATCGGCTATTGCGAATCGAGATTCGCTTTTCTACATCCCTAGCTCCTACGAATCCGAGCGTCCGAATCCGAACCCCGCGCTTTTACGAATCCCGAATCTCCAATCCCCACTCCCGGCCCCACCATGACCACGCTGCTGATTGCCGATGACCATCCCCTGTTCCGCGAGGCCTTGCGCGGGGCGGTGCAGCGCGTGATGCCGGGGGTGCAACTGTTCGAAGCCGACAACGTGGATGCGCTGTACACATTGGCCGATGCGCAGCCGGATGCGGACCTGTTGCTGATGGATCTCAACATGCCCGGCGCGCAGGGTTTCAGCGCGCTGGTGCATATGCGTTCGCTGCATCCGCAGCTGCCGGTGGTGGTGGTGTCCGCGCGCGAGGAGCCCACGGTGATGCGGCGGGCGATCGACCATGGCGCGTTCGGCTTCATTCCCAAGTCCGCCGACTCGGACACCATCGGCCGCGCCCTGGCCACCGTGCTCGATGGCGAGCGCTGGATCCCGGCCGAAGCGCAGAAACTGCCGCCCACCGATAGCGAAGAACGCGAAGTGGGCCAGCGCCTGCGCGATCTCACCCCGCAACAGTTCCGCGTGCTGCAGATGCTGGGCGCAGGACGGCTCAACAAGCAGATCGCCTACGACCTGGGGGTCTCGGAAGCCACCATCAAGGCGCATGTCACCGCGATCCTGCGCAAGCTCGGCGTCACCAATCGCACCCAGGCGGTACTGATGGCCGGCAAGCTCGCCATCGACGCCGACGGCATCGTGCTGCCGCCGCCGGAAGAGGAGTGAGCTGGGCGGGACGTGCCTGCGTTGGCGTCTCGGGAACGCTCCATCGCGCCCAGCTGCGCTCCGACGCCTGACCCGGCATCTGCCGAGTCGGGCAACACGATGCACTACACCGCGCACTCCGACACCGCTGTAGGAACGCCCCCGGGCGCGAGGGCGTCATCGGTAGAACGTCATCGCGTCCAAGCGCCTTCCTGCACCTTGCAGGCAGCGGCGTGCGCCCCGTCGGCGGAGTGTCTGATTCGGTGAAGGCGGCCACATCGTCCACGGTCCAGCCGATGGCAGCGAAGGCCTTGGAAACATCACTGCCGTCGTCGAGCAGCACCACCAGCTTGCGCGTGGTGGCGATCGGCTTGCCGTCCACCCACAGTCTGAAGTCGGTGAGCGCGCCGTGGTCGGCCATGCCGAAATCCATCGGCGGCATCGGAAAGGCGACCGGCACGCTCAGGTCGCGCCCGCTGGTGTTGGTGAACACATCATCCACCTGCACGCGCTCCCGCTCAAGAACAGCGCTTCCTTGTCCATGCGGATGTGCGGCTGGTGCAGCAAGCGGATCCTGCCATTGTCGTCGTCGAAACTGCTGTCGTTGGCCTGCGTACCGGTGCTGGCAAGCAACGTCAGTGTCGCCAGGCAATACGCGAAAGAAGATCGATGCATGCGTCCCCACGCTTCGGCGCCGAGGGGGCACCACCGGCCGGCAGCATGCCGCGCCTGCCGACGCTGCCGCCTGGTTGCGCGCGTGCCGGCCGTTACGGCTCAGGCCGTTGCCATCACGTCGGCAGCGTTTGCGCAAATCCCGGACGCGTGGGGCCAGCGTACTGGCAGGCCCGAGCGCACCGGCGTGACCGCATCCACAGCCGTGCACCGCGCGGCATCGCAGTTGTCGATATCACCATTGACCATGAGCTGATGCCTGGGCAAGGCTCGGCCATCAAGGACGCTTTTGGAGCTCGGCATGGCGCGAGGTTTTCCCTGGCTCGGGATGGGCCTGCTGGTGGCGTGTGGACTGATTGCGGTGCTGGGGTGGCAGAACCGGCAGCTGCGCGTGCAGCAGCAGTGGCTGCAGACGCGCGTCAGCACCGCGTACGAAGGCATGTACGTGCCGCAGATCGAGGCCACCGATGCCGATGGTCGGCGTCATCTGCTGGGCGCGCCGCAAGGCCAGGCGCAGGTGCTGTTCTTCTTCACCACCACCTGCCCGTATTGCCAGCGTTCGGCACCCACGGTGCTGCGTGCGGCACAGCAACTGCAGGCCAACCTGCCGGGACGGCCGCAGCTGCTTGGCGTGTGTCACTGCGATGCGGCGCAGGCTGCGCGCTATGCGCATGTGCACGGCTTCGATTTCCCGGTGGTCACCTTGACCGATCGTCGCGCGCTGATGCTGTTCCGTGCGCGCAACGTGCCACTGCTGTTGGCCATCGATGGGCAAGGGCGCGTACGCCATTCCCATGTTGGCGTCTTCGATACCACGGAGCGGGTGCAGGACCTGGTCGCCGCCTTGCGCCGCACGGACGCGCCAGCGGCTTTTGCAACGTTGAGGGAGTAATGCATGAAAAAGCGTTGGGTAAGCTTGCGCAGTGCGTTGATGGCAGCGACGTTTCTGGCCAGCACCGGCTTCGGTGCGTTCCAGGTGATGGCGGTCGATAACGCACAGCCGAAGGTCGAATCGTGTAGTGCGTGGGCCTGCAAGGCCGAATGCCCCGAATTCGGCGGCGATCTGGGTCAGGGCAACGTCTGCTACTGCTGCGGCTGACGTCCGGCGGCGGGGCCGTCAGGGCCCCGCCCTCCCTCATGCTCGACCCCATATGCTCGACCCGGGCACCGACACCCCACAATGCCGGTGCGCCTGGTCCGCCGCCAGCCGCCTTCAGCCCAGCGCGCGATAGCGGAAGTCGCGCAGCACCACCTGCCCCTGCTGCGCCGCATACAGGCCCAGCTGCAGGCTCAGGAATCCGCCGAACACGTTGTGATGGAAGCCGGACACTTCCATGCGGGTGGGATGACGCGTCCATTTCCGGCCGTCGTCGAAGGAGTATTCGAAGCTCACGATATGGTGGTCGTTGGTCAGCCGTACGCGGATGCGCCGGTGCGTATTGGGCGCGCGCGCCCACACCAGTTCTTCGGAATACTCGTAGGTCTTCATGAGCTCGGCGGTGAAGCCGATGCCCACGAAGGCCTTGTGGTTGTAGAACAGCAGGATGCCGCCCTCGGCGTTGCCGACCAGCTCCAGGGTGACTTCGGCCGCATAGGCACGATCGGGCACGCCGCAGGTCAGCGGCGCACTGTCGATCGGCGAGGTGCCGGCGCAGGCCAGGGTGAGCGCGTTGTTGGCGCGCCGCATCCGCGTCTGCTCGCCCGGCTTGGGCGCGTGCAGGCTCCACTGCGTGCCGAAGCGATCGCTGGAGAAGTCGTCGGATAAGGCGAAGCCGGTGGCGGCCGGCGTTTTGCCGCCAGGGGTGCGTGCCGGCGTGCGCAGCGGTTTGGACAGGTCGCCGCCGGTGGCGCGGAACCAGCCATCGGCGGTCCATTCCACCGGCTCCAGCAAGGTCTGCCGCCCCAGCGTGCGGAAGCCGTTTTCGTAGCCGTGGTAGACCAGCCACCAGTCGCCGCGCGGGCCTTCCACCAGCGTGGCGTGCCCACGCGACCACCAGGGCTCGAGTTCGGACTGGGTGCGCACCAGCGGATTGCGCGGGCAGTGCTCCCACGGTCCGTGCACCGAGCGCGAGCGCGCGGCGATCACCATGTGCCCGGTCACCGGCCCGGCAGTGCCGCCCACGGCGGTGACCAGATACAGCCAGCCGTCGTGCCAGGTGAGCTTGGGGCCTTCGGGGGCGAAGTTCTCCACCACCCAGTCTTCGGGATAGCGCCACGGCGCGTAGGCCGGCTCCAGCTGCCCGTCGGTGGCCAGGCCGTCGTCGCGCAGGCGGATCTTGCGGATGCCGTTGACGAACAGGTAGCGCTTGCCGTCTTCGCCCACCACATGGCCGGGGTCGATGCAGCCGGCGATCTTCAGGTCGATCGGCGCGCTCCATGGCCCGCGGATGTCGTCGGCCCAGATCACGAAGATCGACCAGCCCTTGTCGTCGGGATTGGCCGGGATGTAGATGAAGTAGCGATCGTCGTGCTTGCACAGGTCCAGCGCCCAGATCGTACCCAGCTCCTGGTGCAGGGCCGGGCCGATCGGGGTCCAGTTGACCAGGTCGGTGGAGTGCCACAGCACGATGCCGGGGTAGGAAAAGAACGACGAGAACGTCATGTAGTAGTCGTCGCCATCCTTGAGGATGGTGGGGTCCGGATGATCGCCGGCGACGATGGGATTGAGGTAGGTGCCGTTGCCCAGATCCGCCTTGCGCTGGCCTTCGGTGCCGCGTGCCCACTGTGGCGTGCGCACGCAGGGCGCGGCAGGTGCCTGTGCCGCCGCAGTCAATGGCGCGACCAGCGCGCCGGCTGCCAGCACCTTGAACAAATCGCGCCGCGTCGTGTCTGGCATGCAACCGCTTCACTCGGGAGAGGGCTGGTATCTAGCCCCAGCCCTGGGCGCGAGGCAACCGCGGACACGGCGGTATAGGAACTGGCGATGCGACAGGTGAGTTTTGCTATAGCAGGATCTGCGCTCGCTGCCGCCAAGTGGGCGCGGAGGTCGCGCATGCTGCACTGCAGCGTGATCTGTTCACTCATGATTGCCATATTCATATGCGAACAGTCGGGCGCCTGCCGGCTGGTGGATGTTGCGATGCCCAGCTGCCGCTTCCCTGATCCTGTCCAGCCCCACGCCACGCCGGCGGCACCTCCGGAGCGCTGCGCATGAGCCTGCCGCGGCAGCAAGTGGGCAACACCCGGGTGCAGCTGTCGGCGCTGGGGTTTGGGGCCGCACCGATCGGCAATCTGTATGCCGAAGTAGCCGAGGACGCGGCGCTGGCAGCGGTGGCCGCGGCCATCGACGCCGGCATCCGCCATTTCGATACCGCGCCCTACTACGGCTATGGCCTGAGCGAGACGCGCCTGGGCCGCGGCCTGGCCGGCGTGCCGCGCGATACCTATACGCTGTCGACCAAGGTGGGCCGCTGCGTCTACGACGACGCGCAGGCGGTGGCCGGCCGCGATGGCTTTGCCGTGGCAGGCCGTCGCGCCGCGTTCGACTACAGCGCCGATGGCGTGCGCCGCGCGTTCGCTTCCAGCCTGGAGCGCCTGGGCACCGACTACATCGATGTGCTGCTGTTGCACGACATCGGTGCGCTGACCCACGGCGACAACCACGCCCGCGTGCTGCGCCAGGCCTTGGAGGAGGCCTTGCCGGCGATGGCCGAGCTCAAGGCATCCGGTGCGTGCGGGGCGATCGGGCTGGGCGTCAACGAGCAGGACGTGGCGCTGGAGGTGCTGCCACGCTTTCCGCTCGACTGCGTGATGCTGGCCGGCCGCTACACGCTGCTGGAGCAGCACGGCGCGCGTGCGCTGCTCGAGCAGGCGCAGCGCCATGGCGTGTCGATCCTGTCGGCCGGGCCGTACAGCTCCGGCCTGCTCGGCGACGCGCGCGGGCCCGGGGCCACCTACAACTACGCCCCGGTGGATACTCCCATCCTGCAGCACGCACAGCGCCTGTATGCGGCGTGCGCGGCATTCGAGGTGGACATCGGCGCGGCGGCCTTGCAGTTCCCGCTGGCGCATCCGGCGGTGACCACGGTGGTGGCCGGCATGCGCAGCGTGGCCGAGGTGCAATCGGCCGCCGCGCGCCTGCAGGCGTCCATCCCGGCCGCGCTGTGGCAGCGCCTGCGCGATGGCGGCCTGCTCGATGCGGACCTGCCCTCGCCATGAACCGCGTCGATGCGCATCTGCATTTCTGGCACCTGGCCCGTGGCGACTACCACTGGCTGACGCCTGCGCTGGCGCCGCTGTCCCGCGACTTCGCCCCGCACGATGTGAGCCAGGCGCTGGATGCCGCCGGCGTGGCCAGCGTGGTCGTCGTGCAGGCGGCCGCCACCGAGGCGGAAACCTGTTACCTGTTCGAACTGGCACGCGATGAGCCACGCATTGCCGGCGTGGTGGGCTGGGTCGATTTCGCCGCACCCGATGCCGCCGCGCGCATCGGCGCGCTGGTGCGCGCCGGCGGTGGCCTGCTCAAGGGCCTGCGCCCGATGGTGCAGGACATCGCCGATGTGCGGTGGCTGGCAAGCCCCGCGCTCGATGCCGCCTTCGACGCCATGCTGGTGCACGACCTGGCCTTCGATGCGCTGATCCGCGCCGTGCACGTGCCTGCGTTGCAGGCACGGCTGCAACGCCATCCATCGCTGCGGGTGGTCGTCGATCATGGCGGCAAACCGGCCATCGCCGCCGGCGAATTCATCGCCTGGGCGAGCGGCATCGACGCGCTGGCGCAGCACCCCAACGTGCATTGCAAACTCTCCGGCCTGCTCACCGAAGCGGCAGCTGGCGCCGGACGCGATGCGCTGGCGCCGTATGTGGCGCATCTGTTCGCACGCTTCGGCGCGCAGCGCCTGCTCTAGGGCAGCGACTGGCCGGTACTGACGCTGCGCGCGGACTACGCGCACTGGCTCGATCTCGCACAGCAACTGGTCACCCACCATGCGCCCGGGCACACCGATGCGGTATTCGGCGACAACGCGCGCACGTTCTATCGTCTGCCACGGCCGGCGGCCCCCACCTACGGAACCTCATCGGTATGACTGTCTCGATCCCTTCCACCCCTAGCGCGCGCCTGCGCGGCAAGCGCTGCCTGATCACCGCGGCCGGCGCCGGCATCGGCCGCGAAAGCGCGCTGGCCTGCGCACGCGCTGGCGCGCAGGTCCTCGCCACCGATATCGATGCGGCTGCGCTGCAGGCGCTGGCCGCCGAATCGGATGCGATCACCACCCAGCTGCTGGATGTCACCAATGCCGCGGCGATCGCCGCACTGGTCGATGCACACGGCCCGTTCGACGTATTGTTCAATTGCGCCGGCTTCGTGCACCAGGGCAGCATTCTCGATTGCGACGAACCGGCCTGGCGCCGTTCGTTCTCGATCAATGTCGATGCGATGTACTACACCTGCAAGGCGGTGCTGCCGGGCATGCTGGAACGCGGCGCCGGCAGCATCATCAACATGTCCTCGGTGGCCTCCAGCATCAAAGGTGTGCCGAACCGTTTCGTCTACGGCGTGACCAAGGCTGCGGTGATCGGCCTGAGCAAGGCGATTGCCGCCGATTACGTGGCCCAGGGCGTGCGCTGCAATGCGATCTGCCCCGGCACCATCAAGACGCCGTCGCTGGGCCAGCGCGTCAAGGCGCTGGGCGGCGACGAACAGGCGGTGTGGAAGAGCTTCACCGATCGCCAGCCGATGGGCCGCCTGGGCGATCCGCGCGAGATCGCGCAGCTGGTGGTGTACCTGGCCTCGGACGAATCCTCGTTCACCACCGGCCAGACCCACATCATCGATGGCGGCTGGTCGAACTGAGCACCGCTGGCGAACGACAGTGCGGCCACCAGGCGCACTCCCGCTCGCCAGGGATGTATCGCGCGTTGTGCGCTGACAAAAAGCCATATCGCACACTTGGCGTCACCGCTGTTCGCAGCATGCATCATCCACATTCCTGTTCCGAGCGCACCTTCCGCACCCGCCTGCGACGTGTGATTGGCCGCTCCACTCCTCCCCTGCAAAGGAAGACTGCATGAAACTCGTACGTGTTGGCGCCGAAGGCCACGAACGCCCTGGTCTGATCGACAGCGAAGGCCGCATCCGCGACCTGAGCGGTGTGATCGACGATGTCGCCGGTGAGCATCTCACCAATGCCGGATTGGACAAGCTGCGCGCGCTGGATGTCGCCGCGCTGCCGGTGATCGAAGGCGAACCGCGTTACGGCGCGGCCGTGGGCCGCATCGGCAAGTTCATCTGCGTGGGGCTGAACTACGCCGACCACGCCGCCGAATCGGGCATGGAGGTGCCGAAGATGCCGATTCTTTTCATGAAGGCCACCACCGCCGTGTGCGGCCCCAACGACACCGTCATCATCCCGCGCGGCTCGGTCAAGAGCGACTGGGAAGTGGAGCTGGGCGTGGTGATCGGCGATGTGGCGCGCGATGTGTCGGTGGACCAAGCGCTCAACCATGTCGCCGGCTATGCGGTGATCAACGACCTGTCCGAGCGCGAGTTCCAGCTCGAACACGGCGGCCAGTGGGTCAAGGGCAAGAGCGCCGACACCTTCGGCCCGATCGGCCCGTGGCTGGTCACACGCGATGAAATCGCCGACCCGCAGAACCTGTCGATGTGGCTGGAGGTCAACGGCCACCGTTACCAGAACGGCAGCACCCGCACGATGGTGTTCGGCGTGGCCGAACTGGTCAGCCACATCAGCCGCTACATGACACTGATGCCGGGTGATGTGATCAGCACCGGCACCCCACCGGGCGTGGGCCTGGGCCAGAAGCCGCCGGTGTATCTGAAGCCGGGCGATGTGATGGAACTGGAGATCGAAGGCCTGGGCCGCCAGCGTCAACCGGTGGTGGCGCATCCGCGCGATGCGGGTTGAGCCTCTCATCTTCCCGGGGGCCTAGCTCGCCACGAGAGCGAGGTGCGGTGAAGACACGCGGCAGTCGTTCGTTCGACGCGCCCTGAGCTCCTCTCCCGTCGGGAGAGGGGCTTAAGCAATTCTCAGTTTCCGTTCTTGTCAGTCCGTTCTTATTCCACCTTCCACCGCCCAGGATTTTCATGAGCACCATCATCGCCCTCGACACCCACGACGTCCGCTTCCCCACCTCGCGCGAGCTCGATGGGTCGGACGCGATGAATCCGGATCCGGATTATTCGGCCGCCTATGTGGTGCTGCGTACCGATGCACCCGATGACCTGGCCGGCTACGGCCTGGTGTTCACCATCGGCCGCGGCAACGATGTGCAGACCACCGCGGTGGCTGCCCTGGCCGAGCATGTGGTCGGCTTGCAGGTCGACGAAGTCATCGCCGATCTCGGCGGGTTTGCGCGTAGGCTCACCAACGACTCGCAGCTGCGCTGGCTGGGCCCGGAAAAGGGCGTGATGCACATGGCCATCGGCGCGGTGATCAACGCCGCCTGGGACCTGGCCGCACGTGCGGCGAACAAGCCGCTGTGGCGCTATATCGCCGAACTCACCCCCGAGCAGCTGGTCGATACCATCGACTTCCGCTACCTCACCGATGCGCTCACCCGCGACGAAGCGCTGGCCATCCTGCGCGCCGCGCAGCCGCAGCGTGCGCAACGCATCGCGCAGCTGATCGAACAGGGCTATCCCGCCTACACCACCTCGCCCGGCTGGCTCGGCTATTCGGACGAAAAACTGGTGCACCTGGCCAAGCAAGCCGTGGCCGACGGCTTCCGCACCATCAAGCTCAAGGTCGGCGCCGACGTGCAGGACGACATCCGTCGCTGCCGCCTGGCACGCGAAGCGATCGGGCCGGACATCGCACTGGCGGTGGATGCCAATCAACGTTGGGACGTGGGTCCGGCGATCGACTGGATGCGCCAGCTGGCGCAATTCGATATCGCCTGGATCGAAGAACCCACCAGCCCGGACGACGTGCTCGGCCATGCCGCGATCCGGCAGGGCATCGCCCCGGTGCCGGTGTCCACCGGCGAACACACCCAGAACCGGGTGGTGTTCAAGCAGCTGTTGCAGGCCGGTGCGGTGGACCTGATCCAGATCGACGCTGCGCGCGTGGGCGGGGTCAACGAAAACCTCGCCATCCTGCTGCTGGCCGCCAAGTTCAACGTGCGCGTGTTCCCGCATGCCGGCGGCGTGGGCCTGTGCGAACTGGTGCAGCACCTGGCCATGGCCGACTTCGTCGCCATCACCGGCAAGATGGAAGACCGCGCGATCGAATTCGTCGACCACCTGCACCAGCATTTCCTGGACCCTGTGCGCATCCGCCACGGTCGCTATCTCGCCCCGGAAGCGGCGGGATTCTCGGCAGAAATGCATGCCACCTCGATTGCGGAGTTCAGCTATCCGGGCGGACGCTTCTGGGTGGAGGATCTGGCGGGCGGCGCCAAGGGCTGAGCAACGCCCCTCATCCGCCCTGCGGGCACCTTCTCCCGCGTGCGGGAGAAGGGAGCAGTCGTTCGGCCGCAACGGTGGTGTCATGTGTCTGCGACATTGCGAAAGGCCAACAGCCGACCGCAACGCGCTGCAGATGCCCAGCAATGAATGTGGCGCAGACGCACTCACAATGCCTGCACCCACCCGGATCACGCCCTTCTCCCGCCCGCGGGAGAAGGTGCCCGAAGGGCGGATGAGGGCACGGGGTCAGCGTTGCGCGTCGACCGCCTCGGTCAACGCAAAGATCCGCCCGGCCTGCCGCCACTTCTCGCCCGGCGCACTGCCCGGCAACGGCTTCTGGAACCGCCACATCAGGTCTTCCCACGCCTGGATGCGCGGGTCGGCCGCATCGCGCGCCGCCTTGGCAGCCGGGTCGTAGCCCTCGCTCACCTGCATCAGCATCACCAGCCGATCGCCGCTGCGAAAGATCTCCAGTTCCTGGATACCGGCCTGCTGCAGCGAGGCCACCACCTCCGGCCACACCTCGGTGGGTTGGTGCCAACGTTCGTATTCGGCAATCAAGGCCGCATCGTCGTGCAGGTCCAGCACATAGCAGAGACGCGGCATGCTCAGGCTCCTGCAATCGCGGGCGCTGCGCGGCGCGCGCGCAGGGCAAATACTAGGATCACCGCAAAGCACGCGCCCGGTACCGCCATTGCCCAATGGATACCGGCCATGTCGGAGACCGCGCCCATCAGCGCGGTGAGCAGCGCGCCGCCGATGATGGACATCACCAGCAACGACGAGCCCAGCTTGCGCGCATCGTCGTGCATGCCGTCCAGGCCCAGCGCAAAAATGGTCGGGAACATCACCGACATGAACACGCTGGCGGCCACCAGGGCGTACAACCCGGTCCATCCCGGCATGGCGATGGCGATGGCGCACAGCAGCAGGTTGATCGTGGCAAAGCTCGCCAGCAGCTTCGCCGGTGCCAGATAGCGCAGCAGCGCGGTGCCGATGAAGCGCCCGGCCATGAACAGCACCAGCGAAATAGTGAGATAAGTGGCGGCGGCTTTTTCCGGCGTGCCCGGCACTGCATCCTGCAGGTACCGGATCAGATAGCTCCAGATGCCCACCTGTGCGCCCACGTAGAAGAACTGCGCCACCACCGAGAACATGAAGCGCCGATTGCGCAGCAGCTCGCCGAAACGCGCACGCTTGGGTGCCTCGCCCGGGTCGATATCCGGCGCGCCGGTGGGAAAGCGCACCAGCGCGATCAGGATCGCCCACAGCACCACCACCACGCCGATGATCAGGTACGGCGTCTGCACTGCCGCCGATTCGGTGGCGAAAAAAGCCTCGCGCGCCGCCGGCGCCATCGCCGCCAGCTCGGCCGGGCTGTGCTCCACGCCGGAGAAGATGAAGTGCTGGCCCACCAGCACGCCGGTGATCGAGCCCAGCGGGTTGAACGCCTGGGCCAGGTTCAAGCGCCGCGCCGCGCCGTCGGCCGGCCCGAGCACGGTCACCAGCGGGTTGGCGGTGGTCTCCAGGAACGCCAGCCCGCTGGCGATCACGAACAGCGCCAGCAGGAACAGCCAGTAGGTGTGCACCTGCGCGGCGGGATAGAACAGGAACGCCCCGCAGGCGTACAGCAGCAGCCCAAGCACCACCGCGGCCTTGTAGCTGTAGCGGCGCATGAACATCGCCGCCGGCATCGCAAACACAAAATAGCCCAGGTAGAACGCGCTCTGCACCAGCCCGGCCTGCAGGTCGGTCAGTTCGAACGCCTTCTTGAACTGCTTGATCAGGATGTCGTTGAGGTTGTTGGCCATGCCCCACAGAAAAAACAGGCTGACGATCAACACCAGGGGCAGCATGGCGGTACGCGCTAGGTTGCCGCGCGGCGACGCGGCAATGTCACTGTGATGCATGCGACCGTTCCCCTCCCAAGGCTGTGGCGCTTGCGTTGCAATCGAACGAGCGTACTGCGGGCGTCCACGCCATGCAAATATAAAATCTTTGTTTATATTTGCACGCGCAGCCTCCCGCTGACCCCTGCCCGCGTTGCCTGTACCCTGGCGCGCCGCACCCTGCCCTGGAACCGCAAACGGATGAGCACCGAACCCGCCAAGTACCGCGCGCCGGCCCTGGACAAGGGGCTGGACATCCTGGAGCTGCTGGCGCGCGACGCGCGGCCGATGAGCATGGGCGCGATCTCGCAGGGCGTGGGGCGCTCGCGGGGGGAGATCTTCCGCATGCTGCAGGTGCTGGAAGAGCGCGGCTACCTGATGCGCGATACCGATGGCGACTACGTCCTGACCAACCGGCTGTTCATGCTCGGCATGCAGCAACCGCAGGTGCAGAACGTCACCGAGGCCGCGTTGCCGGTGATGCGGCGGCTGGCCGATGCGATCTGCCAGCCCTGCCATCTGGTGGCGCCCTCGGGCGACCAGATCGTGGTGATCGCGCAGATGGACGTGCCCAGCGATCTGGGCCTGGTGGTCCGCCCCGGCCACCGCCGCCCGCTGGCCCATTCCACCTCCGGCCTGGTGCTGTTCGCCTTCCAGCAGGCGGATGTGCAGGCCCGCTGGCTGGACGCGCTGGATGCCAGCGAAGTGGCCTACGACCGCGCACAGTTCCTGAAGGACGCCCAGCAGACCCGCGACGATGGCTATGCGATGCATGCCAGCGAGGCGGTAGTGGGCGTGGTCGATCTGACCGCCCCGATCCTGCAGCACGGCAGTGCGACCTATACGCTGACGGTGCCCTTCATCGAACGCCGCCCCGAGCTGGTGGGTCCGCAAGCGGCGTTGCAGGCCTTGTGCGCCGCTACCGCCGAAATCTCCGACGCCTTGATGTATCACCCACCGCGCGCGCTGGGAAGCTGATCCGACTGTCGCCTGTTGGTGGTCCGTGGTTGGCACTGGCGGTCGACTTCCACGGCCTGCCACGACATGCAGCGATCGCACATCAGCACGTTCCTTCCCCCGTGCGCGGGGGAAGGTGCCCGCAGGGCGGATGCGGGCAAGGCGCTCCCAAGCACCGGTATGACTCTGCGCCGCAATCGCCACAGCATTCGATGCACGACGCCGAAAAGGCACCGCAATAGCCAAGGCTATAAAGATCAGACCGACCTTCGCGTGCAGGCAGAACGCAAAAAAACCGATCTCGCGTTGCTACACTGCGCGCCCCTTGGGGAGTAGCCTGCGCCCGCATCGTCGGACGCGCCTGCATCAACATACTCGGCCGTTGCGCCGTGGTGCAGGCAACCACTGATGGTTTGGCGAGACCAGCGGCATGCGTGCACGACGATGGTTGGCGCGGGCGCATGCCGTTGCGAGCGTGCCCAACCCGAGTGTGTCGATGTCTCCGTTTTCCATCGTGTTGATCGGTTTCGCCATGTCCACCGACGCGTTCGCCGCGGCGATCGGCAAGGGCGCGGCCATGCGCAGGCCACAATGGCGCGACGCGCTGCGTGCGGGGGTGATCTTCGGCTGCATCGAAGCGATCACGCCGGTGCTGGGCTGGTTGCTGGGCCGTGCGGCCTCCAGCCACCTGCGCTCCTTCGATCACTGGATCGCATTTGCGCTGCTGGGCGGCCTGGGCGTGCACATGATCGTCGCCGGCCTGCGCGCCGATCCCGATGCGCCCGACGAGCAGGACGCCATCCCAAAGAAGAACGGCCTGCTGGCCCTGGCCGCCACCGGATTTGCCACCAGCATCGACGCGATGGCGGTGGGCGTGAGCCTGGCGTTTCTGGACGTGCACATCGGCGTGGTCGCGGTGGTGGTGGGCCTGTGCACCTTCAGTATGGTCAGCGCCGGCATCATGCTCGGCCGCGCGCTCGGCGCGCTGATCGGCAAACGCGCCGAAATCCTCGGCGGCCTGATCCTGGTGACCGTCGGCAGCGTGATCCTCTACGAACACCTCAGCGGCGCGGCATAAGCGCAGGCAGTTGTCGTAGGAGCGCACCCGGGCGCGACGTGGCGTTACCGGGAATGCTCCATCGCGCCCGGATGCGCTCCTACGATGCATGGCATGCGCTCCGCGATCGGCATCGTGGGATGTTTATTCGATGTAGCCTGCATCGCCGCATGTCGCGGCGATGGCAACGATGCCTTCGTCAGCGTGTCTTTGCATCGTGATACGCGCTCAGGAATGCGCGCAGCGACGCCGGCTTGACCGGTTTGGTCAGCAAGCGATACCCGCGTTCGCGGGCAAGTTGCTTGAGTTCGTCGCGGCCGTCGGCGGTGAGCAGCGCGCCGGCGATCGGCGACGGTGCAGCGGCCTGCAGTGCATCGAGCGTGTCCAGGCCATCCAGGCGGTCGTGCAGGTGGTAGTCCACCAGCATCAGGTCCGGCTGCTGACGTGCGCAGTCCAGTGCCTGGTCGACGGTGCTGGCGGTGATCACCTCCACCTGCCAGCGGCCCAGCAGCGCGCGCATGCCATCGAGAATCTCGCGGTCGTTGTCCACGCACAACACGCGCAGGCCGGCCAGCGAGTCGTCACTGGACAGGGCGCGCGCGGCCGGTGCCGGCGATACCGGCGCCACCGGTACCGGCGCAACGCGCGGCAACAGGATCGAGAACATGCTGCCGCGGCCCACCTGGCTGCGCGCGCTCAGGTCGTGGTCGAGCAGGCGCGAGATGCGCTGGCAGATCGACAGGCCCAACCCCAGGCCCTGCTCGCCCCAGTCGAACGGCTGCTGGTAGCGGCGGAACTCTTCGAAGATCTGCCGCATATGGTGCTCGGGGATGCCGGCGCCGGTGTCCCAGACCTGCAATTCCACCTGCGTGCCACGCCCGCGCATGCCCAGTACGATGCGACCCTGCCGCGTGTAGCGCAGCGCATTGGCCAGGAAGTTCTGCATCACCCGCCGCAGCAGGCGACGATCGCTGCGCACCCAGATCGGGCGGGTGTGCACCTGCAGGCGCAGGCCGCGGCTGGCCGCCACCGGCGCGTACTGCGCGGCCAGCTCATGCATCAGCGCGCTGGCGTCGAAATCCTCCACCGTGGGGCGCAGCCCGCCGGCATCCAGCCGCGAGACGTCGAGCAGGCCGTCGAGCAATTCCTCGGCCGCACGCAGCGAGGCGTCCACGCGCTCGGCAAGATGCCGCTGCTCTTCGTTGTTCTGGTGGCTCTCGCGCAAGGCAGAGGCGAACAGGCGCGCGGCGTTGAGCGGCTGCAACACGTCGTGACTGATCGCGGCGAGAAAGCGCGTCTTGGATTGCTGCGCCAGCTCGGCCTCGCGCGAGCGGTCGGCCACGCGCTGTTCCAGATTCTCGTTGGCATCAAGCAGCGCGCGCTCGGCACGCTTGTAGTCGGTGATGTCGTTGTAGCTGGTGACATAGCCGCCTCCGGGCAGCGCCTGGCCGCGCATCTCGATCACCTTGCCATCGCTGCGGGTGCGCTCGAACACATGCGGCGAGCCGGCGCGCATGTGGCGGATACGGCGATCGATCTGGTCTTCGATATCGCCCTCGCCCAGTTCGCCGCGCTCGGCGTTGTAGCGGATCAAATCGGCCACTGGGCGGCCGACGTACAGCATGCCGTCGGGGTAGCCGAACAGCTGCTGGTAGCGCCGGTTCCACGCGGTCAGGCGCATCTCCGGGTCGACCACGCTGACCGCGGCGCTGATGTTTTCCAGCGTGGTCGAGAGAATCTCGCGATTGAAGCGCAGTTCCTGGCCGGCTTCGTCCAGCACCGCCACCACTTCGCCCAGCTCCATGCCCGAACCGCGCAACAGGCTGGTCAGCACCAGCCGTGCCGAGGCTGCACCGATGGACGCTGCCAGCAGGCGCTCGGTGAACTGCACCCAGGCGCGGTCGGCCACCACCGTCGGCTGCAGCTCGCGCTCCAGCAATTGCGCCTGCTCCACGAACGCGCGCCGCGCATGCCGCTCGCCCACCACGCGTTCGGCCAGGGCCTGCAGATCGCCCACGCGCACATGCCCGGGCCACTCGCCGGCCACCGCCGGGCGCTGCGCATACGGGTCCAGGAACGGTGCGGCACGCAGCCGCTCGTCCACACCCGGGCGCCAACGCGCCGACACCAGCATCATCGCGCCGACGTTGATCAACAACGACCAGAACGTACCGTGCGCGAGCGGATCCCAGCCACGCATGCCGAACAGCTGCTGCGGCTGCAGCCACGCAATGCCGAACGGGCCATCCACCAGCCACTCCGGTTGTAGCCAGCCGGCGCGCGTGGCCGCCGGCAGCAGCAGCGTGTAGATCCAGGTCATGAAGCCCAGCACCATGCCGGTCTCCACGCCCTTGCGGCTGGCACCGCGCCAGTACAGCCCGCCGATCACGCCCGGCGCGAACTGTGCCACCGCCGCGAATGCCATCAGGCCATAGGCAGCCAGGGTGGTGTCGTTGGCCACGCTGCGGTGGTAGCCATAGGCGATCAGGGCCAGCAGCAGGATCGCCACGCGGCGGATCCACAGCACTCGCGATGCCACGGCCGCGCGCGCGTTCGCGCTGACGCGGCGACGCAACAGCACCGGCATCACCAGATCGTTGCTGACCATGGTGGCCAGGGCGATGCTGGCTACGATCACCATGCCCGTGGCTGCGGAAAAGCCGCCCACGTAGGCCACCAGCGCCAGCACCGTGTTGCCCTGGCTCAGCGGCAGCGCCAGCACCATCGCATCGTCGACCACCGCACTGCCCTTGCCGAACAGCGCGATGCCGGCCGAGGCGATCGGCACCACCATCGCCGAAATGATCACCAGGTAGGCACCGAACAACCAGCGCGCACGACGGATGTCGCCCACGTCGCTGCACTCCACCACTGCCACATGGAACTGGCGTGGCAAGCAGATCACGGCCAGAAAGCTCAGCAGCGTCTGCGAGATGAAGCCGACCGACGGGGTGTGCTCGAACAGGGTGCGCGCCGAATCGGCGATATGCAGCTGGTGGTCGCTCAGCCACAGCCACGCGAACAGGCCCACCGCCACGATGGCCACCAGCTTGATCACCGACTCCAGCGCGATCGCCAGCATCATGCCGTGATGGTGTTCGGTGGCATCCACCTGGCGGGTGCCGAACAAGGTGGCGAACAAGGCCATCAGCAGCGCCACGTACAGCGCCGGATCCGCAAGAATGCCGCGCCCGGCGCTGCTATGCCCCGTCAACACCTCCAGGCTCATCGCCACGGCTTTGTACTGCAATGCCAGGTACGGCACGATGCCGACCAGCGCGATCACCGCCACCAGCGCGGCCAACCGGCGCGAGCGGCCGTAGCGCGAAGAGATGAAATCGGCGATGGACACGGTATTTTCGGCACGTGCGATCAGCGCCAGGCGTTCGATGATGCGCCAGCCGAACAGCAGCAGCAGCAAGGGGCCCAGGTAGATCGGCAGATAGCCGATGCCGTTGCGCACTGCCGAACCCACCGCCCCGTAGAAGGTCCACGACGAGCAGTACACCGCCAGCGCCAGGCTGTAGACCGCCGGCCGCAGCCACGGCCGCTCCGGATACATCGGCCGGCGATCGCCCCACCACGCCACCCCGAACAGCAGCGCGGCATAGCCCACGGAGACCAGCAGCAGGATCCAGCTTGATACCAAGGGGCGTTCCCAGGGAAAGGCGAGCTGGGAGTTTACGGAATGGGGAATGGGATTCGGGATTCGGGATTCGGGATTCGGAGAGGGTGCGGGCTGTCGAGGCGAGGGCGAAGGGCTTAAGCCGTTTCTGGCAGTTCCTGCCGTCCTTGCGGGAAGGAGTGCGTTGTCATGCTGGCAACGCACGCGTTTCGCGCTGCCGGGAAGACGGTTCTTTACGTCAGCCTCTGACACGAGGCATGGGGGCGAGGGTCAAACGCCCCCATCCGCCCTTCGGGCACCTTCCCCCGCAAGCGGGAGAAGGGAGTGCGGTTGCGCTGTGTGGCATGCGCTTGCCTGCCGCATGGTCGGCCCATCAACTCAGGCATCCGGCAGGAGACCTCCGCCCGAACGGCGACGCGAGCCCGTGCACGGCCGGGCGACGGTGCGCCGCTGTAGCGATGGCACGACGATGCAGCGGCTCGCCTGGTGTTTGCCGACTCCCCTTTCCCGCTTGAGGGAGTTGGCCAGCTCCCCTCTCCCGCCTGCGGGAGAGGGTGCCCGAAGGGCGGGTGAGGGGCCGAGCGCCACTCAGCCCGGCAGGCTCACCTGCACCCAATACACCCGGCCAGCAGTCACCCCGCGCACGCGCTGGTCCGCGCTAACCACGCCGTCCACCAGCACTTCCATCGCGGTGTTAACCAACTCCCCTCTCCCGCCTGCGGGAGAGGGTGCCCGAAGGGCGGGTGAGGGGCCGAGCGCCGCTCAACCCGGCAGGCGCACCTGCACCCGATACACCCGCCCGGCGGCACCCCGCGCACGCGCACTCCGCGCTAACCAAGCCGTCCACCAGCACTTCCATCGCGGTGTTAACCAGCTCCCCTCTCCCGCCTGCGGGAGAGGGTGCCCGAAGGGCGGGTGAGGGGCCGAGCGCCGCTCAGCCCGGCAGGCGCACCTGCACCCGATACACCCGCCCGGCGGCACCCCGCGCACGCGCACTCCACGCTGACCACGCGTCCACGAGCACTTCCATCGCGGTGTTAACCAGCTCCCCTCTCCCGCCTGCGGGAGAGGGTGCCCGAAGGGCGGGTGAGGGCCAAGGCCGCTCAACCCGGCAGGCGCACCTGCACCCGATACACCCGGCCAGCAGTCACCGGGTGCACGCGCTGGTCCGCGCTGACCACGCCGTCCACCAGCACTTCCGTCGCGGTGTTAACCAGCTCCCCTCTCCCGCCTGCGGGAGAGGGTGCCCGAAGGGCGGGTGAGGGCCAAGGCCGCTCAGCCCGGCAGGCGCACCTGCACCCGATACACCCGGCCAGCAGTCACCGCGTGCACGCGCTGGTCCGCGCTGACCACGCCGTCCACCAGCACCTCCATCGCCACGCGCCCGGCTTCGCGCTGCAGTTGCACCTCGAACTGCGCGCCGCGGAACTGGCGCGTCACCTGCGCCTGTGGCCAGTGCGAAGGCAGCTGCGGGCGGATCGCCAGTGCATCGCCCTCGCCGACCAGGCCAAACAAACCCTCCAGCACGCAGCGATATACCCAGGCCACGGTGCCGGTGTTGAACAGCTGGCTCGAACGCCCAGCCGTGCGCGGGTACTGATGCCAGGCACCGCGGTAATAGTTGGGCAGCGACACCGGCAGGTGGCCGCGCTGCAGAACGTCCTCCCGCGTCGGACCAGGCAGCAACGCGCGCAGGATCTCCCAGGCGCGATCGGACTCGCCGATCTGGTACAGGCTGTACAGATAGAACGCGGCCGCGTGGTTGTACACCGCGCCGTTCTCCGCCGCGCCCGGCCACTTCTGGGTCAACCGGCCCACGTCGTCGCGCATATGCGTATACGCCGGCGCCAGCATCACCGGGCCGTACGGCGTGTGCAGCTGCTCGCGCACCGCCTTCAGCAGCGCTGCACGTTGCTGCGCATCGGCAGTGCCGGCTAGCAACGCGAAGCTCTGCGGATTGAGGTAGATGCGTCCCTCCACATCATCGGCGATACCGAACCGCACGCCGTCGTCGGTGATGCCGCGCGCATACCAGTTGCCGTCCCACAGCTCGCGGTTGGCATCGGCGTTGACGGTGCCGACCGCTTCGCCGAAGGTCTGTGCCTGCGCGCTGCGGCCGTGCGCAGCACAGATGTCGGACCACAGCCGCAATGCGTACGCGGTGGCCACGGTGAGCCAGCCGGACACGCCCTTGCCGCGCCAGCCGACCATGTTCATCGGGTCGTTCCAGTCGCCTTGCGCGATGAAGCTCAGGCCGCGCGCGTCGCGTGCATCCAGCAGCCACTGCATCGCCGCATCCAGCCGCTCGGCCACGCTCAGCCGCTGCCCGTCATGGGTCTGCACGATCGCGTCCAGGATGCTGGCATCGCCGGTTTCGGCCAGGTACGCGCTCAGGAACATCGGCAACCACACGCAATGGTCGGTATGCGGCACCTGGTTGATGTATTTCAGCTCGGCGCCTTCCACCAGCAGGATGCCGTCCGGCATCGCGCCGCTGGGCTCCTGCTGCGACAGCGCATGCAGCAGCGCCGCGCGCGCGGTGGCCGGCTGCAGATACGCCATGCCCATGTGGTCCTGCAGATAGTTGCGGGTCTGCGGATCGGTGGTCAGGCGATTGACGTCGCCGTGGTAGAACACCTGTCGCGGCAACCAGTGGTTGACCAGGTTGTCCAGCGCCGGATCCGGCGTGGCGATCTGGATGCAGCCGCGCCCGCCCTGCAGGTATTGCGCATAGTCGCGCGCGGCCGCAGCGAAGCCGTCCTGCGAGAGATAGCGCGCGCGCAGCGCGGCGATCTCCGCATCATCCTTGGCCGGCCCGAACGCGAAGCGGTACACGCTGGCGGCATCCGCTTCCAGGGCGAGGCGATACTGCAGCGCGGCGGCCGGGGTTTCGTAATACGCTTCGTGATTGCCCAACTGCTCGGCCTGGATCGCCGATGGCGCATGCAGCCCGCCCTCGCCTTCGAAGGCCAGCTGCTGCGCCTCCCAGGCCACCGGTGGCTGCTCGTGCAGCAGGAAGGTGCAGTCCTTGAAATCGCGCTGGCGGAAGTAGTCGTCGATTTTCTGGTACGGCGCCACGCTGCGGCAGACGATGCCGCCCAGCGCCGGCTCGTAGCCGCCGGCCTGATGCATCCACGACATGTAGCCGATCGGGAAGTACGCATACAGGCTGAGCCGGCGCGCCCGCCCGGACTGGTTGTGCACGCGGCATTCCCACAGCTCCACCGCATCGTCGGTGGGCAGGGCCACGCACAGCTCCACCACGATATCGTCGTGACGTACCCGCCACCGCACATCGTGCTTGCCGGCGGAGAATTCGAAGGCCTGCGGCGGCGCACGCACCGGCTCGTGCGGCACCGAATACAAGGCCCCGCTGTCTTCGTCCTTCAGATAGAAAAAACGCCCGGGATGATGCGCGTAGTACGGCTGCTCCGGCATCATGAAATTGCGCGCTTCCAGCATCGGCGCGTGCGCGTACTTGGATGGCTCCGGCTGCATGAACTGGCCGGTGGCGTAGCCGCGGCAAGTGAGCTGCAGCATCATGCGACGGTTCCACAGGAACCCGCCGGCGTTGGGCATGGCGGTGGGGCTGTAGAGCGCGTAGCGCGCACCATCGGCGCTGGGCGCCAGCAAGGTGGACAGATCGTCGGAAGCAGCAAGAGGCGTTGCAGACACGGTCAGAGGTGCTCCTGTTCGTCGCGCTTGCGCGCGGCCAGTTCGTGCTGGATACGGCGTAGCAAGCCGTCGTCCAGCGGATAGAAACGCATCGTCCATGCCGCCAGCAGCGCAACCGCGCCCGGGATCACCGTCAATAGCAGCACGATGCCGGTCAACGAAGCAGTGGACTGCGCACTGTTGGCGACATAGCCCATGCCGGCCAGCACCCAGGCGATGCCGGCCGAGGCGAGCGCGCCGCCAAGCTTCTGCGAGAACGTGGCCGCCGCGAACGTCATCGCGGTGGCGCGCCGGCCGGTGCGCCATTCGGTGTAATCGGCGCTGTCGGCATACATCGAAAACGCCAGCGGCGATTTCGGCCCCAGCGCGAGGCCGATCAGGATGTTCAACCCAAAGATGGCCCACACCGCATCGGCAGGTACGAAGAACATCGCACAACTCAACAGGCCAACGATCGCCATCAGCCCGCACATCAGCTGGCGCTTGTCCCAGTGCCGCGTCAGCAGCGGGGTGATCGCCGCACCTACGCCCAGTGCCACCGAATAGCAGCCCAGGAACGCGCCGACCAGATCCGGCCGTTGCACGTAATACTTGAGGTAATACACGCCCGCACCGCCGCGCATGGTAATGGTGATCATGATGCTCAACGACAGCACGAACAGCACGCACCAGGGCTTGTTCTGCAGCAGGTCGGCGATGTCGCGCCCGATCGGCGTGCGTTGTTGCGGCGGCGGCTGCACGCGCTCGCGCGTGGTCAAGGCCACGCCGACGAACAACATCACCGCCACCGCGCCATACAGCATCATCGTGCGCTGCCAGCCCTGCGCATCGTTGCCGCCGCCGAACCAGCGCACCAGATCCATCGTGAAATAGTTGACCAGCGTGGTGCCTGCAAACGCACCGATGAAACGCAGACTGATCAGGCCGGTGCGCTGCTTGCTGTCGGCGGTGATCACGCCCGAGAGCGCCGAGTACGGAATGCTCACCACGGTGTAGGCCAGCATCATCACCAGGAAGCTGATCGTGGCCCACCACATGCGCCCGTTCTGATCCAGGTCCGGGGTGGTGTAGGCCAGCACGCCGGTCACCGCCATCGGCACCGCGCCCCACAGCAGATACGGGCGGAACTTACCCCAGCGGCTGCGCGTACGGTCGGCGATCGCCCCCATCGCCGGGTCGGCGATCGCATCGGCGATCTTGGTGAGCAGGATCATCGTGCCCACGGCCGCGGCCGGCAGGTGCATGGTGTCGGTGTAGAAGATCAGCAGGAACGCGGAGATGTTGGCCCAGTACAGATTCAGGCCCAGATCGCCGGCGCCGTAGCCCAGCTTTTCGCGCCAGCGCAGGCGCGCCGAGGCAGGGGACGATGCGGGTGTTGACGTCATCGGGTGACCTTCGGATGCGTTGTACCCGGCCGGTCACGCCGTTACGCTGGGCGCCCGCTCACCTGGCAAGGAGCGCCGACGCTACACCACGCATCGGCTGGCGCCAACGTGAAATCCGCTCAAATGCCGAATCGATCCGGAGATATAACCTGACGTGATGGACATCGCCGCACCTGCCGCGCCCGCGTCCGCTTCGCCCCTGGCCATCGTCGTGATGGGCGTGTCGGGCAGTGGCAAGACCACCATCGCGCAGGCACTGGCCGCGCATTACGGCTTCCGTTTCCTGGATGCCGACGACTATCACAGCGTGGCTGCGCGCGCGCAGATGGCCGCCGGCCAACCGCTCACCGACGCCATGCGCCTGCCGTGGGTGGAACTGCTGTCGGCCACCCTGCGCGAGTGCGTGCAGGCCGGCCAATCGGTGGTGCTGGCGTTCTCCGGATTGCGCCGCACCCATCGCCAATTGCTGCGCGGCAGCGGCGTGCCGATGCGCTTCGTGTTCCTGCATGCCGCGCCGCACGTGATCGCCGCGCGCCTGGGTGCGCGTGCCGGCCACTTCATGCCCCCGAGCCTGCTCGACAGCCAGCTGCAGACGCTGGAATTGCCGTTGGACGAAGCAGACGTGGTGTCGGTGGACGTGGACGCCAGCGTGCCGGAGGTGGTGCGCGATGCGATCGCGCAACTGGCGCTGATCGACACGGCAGCAGCCAACGCCAGCACCAACGCATAGGGTAGCGCGCCCTAGCGACGCCGCCATGGCAGCGGAATCGCCAGGACGCTCAACACCAGTAATGCAAGACGCGCCGATAACGTGTCGTGTCGCGAGTGCGGCAACGGCGCCTCGTCGGCGCCCTCGGGCAAAGCATGTGCGCCGGCTTCCAGGTCGGCCAGCACGGCGCGAGCCTGCGCCCATTGCGTTGCCTCCACGCGAAGCTTGATCCCGCCCAGCGCCTGGCATAGATACCACTGCGCAAGACATTGCTGTTCGTCGGCCAGATACACCGCGATGCCTTCGGCCTGCAGACGCCCGGCCACCAGTCTTGCCTGCAGGGCATTGTCGTAGGACACCAGCGTCAGCCATGTCGACATGCGGGCTCCGTGCGCGATCAGACGCCGACATGGTAGCGGCAGGCGCACGTTGCTTGGCGTCAAGCCGCCGGCTCGCGAGACCGCAATGCCGGCGCGAGCCCGCCATGCACGCATCCGGCACCGGACGCGTGCGCGCCAGGGTCAAGGGCTTCCGACCGTCGTGCCTTACGCTGCATGCTCCACGTCACGTACAGGCGCGGCCATCGGCAGCCCGCCAACCGCGCTACGAGGTGGCGCAAGATGTCCTGGTTACTTTTTGCAAACCTATGATTTGCGTGCGAATTCAACCTTGTCGTCCTGAATGATTTTTTCTATCGCAGACACGGAAAATAGTGATGCATCATCACTAATTGCGCGATTAACGCACACGCTGAACGCAAATTTTTCGACTTGGTCATACCAGATCCAGGCAGACCCGACCGTTGAGTGAATGCAGGGTCGCGCCGGTGTTGCAGGGACGCCGTGATCGGCGATCTTCGCTACGCAGATCCGGGGGGATCCAGCGCTTCCTCACCACCAATGGATACGCCGTGATGACCAACTCCAATCGCCGTTTGCGGTTCCGCAGTTTGACGCTCATTCCCTGCCTGCTGGCCAGCGCAGTGGCCTTTGCCCAGTCTGGCGCCACGACCGCCGCACCCTCCCAGCAACCAGTGTCGTCCCTGGACGCACAGGCGTTTGCGCGCTCCGGCCAGGTCTGGCACAGCTTCGGCAAAGAGCTTCCGTTCGCCAGCCCGAGCAACTGGCCCACGGCCGGTGGCGGCTACTTCAATTCGCGCTTCGCCCCGGGCGAGTGGAAGATCAACCGCAGCACCGTCAGGACGCTCAAGCCGGCCTGGACCCTGACCACCACCGGCGACATCTCGGCCACCCCCAGTATCGAGGGCGGCACGCTGTACGTGCCCGACTGGGGCGGTACGCTGTACAGCGTGGACAGCCAGACCGGCAAGCCGAACTGGCAGGCCAAACTGTCCGATTACACCGGCAATGCCAATTCGGTCACGCGCAACACGCCGGCGATCAGCGCCAGGAGCATCATTGTTGGCGATCAGGCATCCGGTACCCTGCTGGCCATCGACAAGAAGACCGGCAAGCTGCTGTGGAAGAGCACGGTGGAAGCCAATACGCAGGCGCGCATCACCTCCTCGCCGGTCATCTACGGCAATCGCATCTATGTCGGCATCTCCTCCGGCGACTGGGGCAACCTGGACGCCAACCACACCTTCAGCTTCCGCGGCAGCGTGGTGGCAGTGGACCTGAACACCGGCGAGAAGCTGTGGCAGTTCTACAACGTGCCCGAGGGCTATACCGGTGCATCGGTGTGGGGCCAGGTGGCGATCGACCCGATCAGCCGCCGCCTGTATTTCGGCACCGGCAACAACTACAACATTCCGCAGAGCGTGGGTAACTGCGTCTCCAATGCGCGCTCCTACCGGGGCAGCGAACTGACCGTGCAGGATGAGCTGAACTGCATGGCGCCGGACAACTACGTCGATTCGGTGATTTCGCTGAACCTGGACACCGGCAAGCTGGTCTGGGCCAACCGCGCGCAGGGCTATGACGCCTGGAACCTTTCCTGCATCGTGGCGCCCACCAATGGCCTGTGCCCGAATACGCAGGCGAGCAACCTGACCGGTCCGGATTACGACTTTGGCGGCGCCGGCGTGCAGCTGTTCGCGGTGCCGCGCAACGGCAAGCTACAGCAACTGGTCGGAGCCGGCCAGAAGAGCGGCATCTACTGGGCCTTCGACGCCAAGACCGGCGCCAAGGTGTGGTCGACCCAGGTCGGCCCGGGCGGCACCACCGGTGGCGTGGAATGGGGCACCGCGTTCGACCCGTACAAGTCGCAGGTCTATGTGGCCATCAACAACAGCTCCAATGCCACCTACACGTTGGGGCCTGCCAATACCCAGAGCCACAATGGCGGCTCGTGGGCGGCGCTGGACGCGGCCACCGGCAGGATCAAGTGGCAGGTCAAGGTGCCCGGCATCAACCGCGTGAATCCGACCGTGCCGGCCGGTGGCCAGGGCTCGCTGACGACCTCGCCCAACCTGCTGTTCGCCGGCTCGATGGCCGGCAATATGGTGGCGCTGGATACCGACACCGGCGCGACGCTGTGGAACTACGACGCCTCCGGCTCGGTGATCAGCTCGCCGGCCATTTCCAACGGTGCGCTGTACTGGGGTGCCGGCTACGGCCGCTTCAATTTCGGCACCGCCGCCACCGGCAACCAGTTGATCAAGTTCGTGCCGGATGGCGGCGCGGCCAAGTAAGCGTCAACACAGGTGATCTGCATGCAACGACGTGCAGTCATTCCGGTACAACGGCGCCACCTTCGGGTGGCGTCGTTGTGTCTGCCGCGGCCAGACCCCTTGGGCATCCACGCTGCATCGCGCGTCGTCGCCTGTGCCCCTGACGCTGTTCGATGGAAGACGCTACAGACGCGTGACCTGGCACAAGCGGATCTGCCCGGCTTCCAGTCCATGCGCCTCGGCCGCGCGGCGGCGCAAGGCGCAGACCAGGCCCGCCGCATCCAGCTCGCCATCGGCGGGCACCTCCACGCTGTGGGCCAGCTGCCCCCACAGCACCGGCCGACCATCGCAGTACCCCTCGTAGTCGGCGAAGTAATGCAGCTGGCGTGGCTCAGGTACCGACGTGGACATCGCCCTGGATCTCCGTGCAGCCCAGATGTTCCAACGCAATCTCCAACCCGAGCAGATAGCTCTGCGCGCAATAGCCGCGCACCGTGGCCACCCGCTGCGTAAAGCCATCCGGCAGGCAGCGCTCCGGCCGGTCCACGCTGTCGTCGTGGGCTTCCACGAACGGGTACGTCAGCGCGCCCAGGATCCGGTGCAGGCGCGGGCTGTCCACGCAGCTGCCGGGATCGATCAACGCGATCTCCATCCGCGCCTGACCGGCCACGCGCAAGGCATCCAGCAATTCCTGCTCCGAGCCACAGGCCCGCAGCGCCACCGTCTTGCCTGCGTCGCCGGCGCATTGCACCAGCTGGCGGATCACCGCCCGCGGCAACGGCTGCGGCCCACGTACCAACGGCAGCGATGCCTCCGGCCCACGCACGATCATGATCGACATTACGGTCTCCTCAGGCGGCAACGCGCAACGGCGCGTGCAGCGACGGCAGACAGCGCGCCGCGATCCCCAGCGACATCGCATACGCACGCGGCGCATCATGCGGGGCAATCACCACCGCCAACGGCGCATGCTGCGGATGCAGCCACGGCTCCAACTCCTGCGCCGCATCGGCATGCAGCTCGATATACGGCGTGGGCAACGCATCCACCGCCGCACGCAAGGCCCGGGCGCAGCTGCGCTCGGACAACGGCAGATCGCCCGAATCCAGCAGCACCAGCTCCACCTCGGCATCGCCACCGGCTGCGTGCAATTCGGCGATCAGGCTATCCACATCGGCACACGCCAGCGTGCGCAACGCGCGCCCGGCACACTCGGACAACTGCATCGGCACCAACGGCGCCGGATCGGCCTGAGGACCTCGCAAAATCAGGATACACATCGTGTTTGGCTCAACGCACTGCTGTGCGGGAGTGCCAAGGTAGGCCTGGCGGGCATAAAGAGGCTATTCGCGCCTCAGGGTGCAGCATAAAGAATGCGTAATGGCTGCACTTAGGGAAGGTCTGATCAACTCACCGCAGATGCGCGACACTATCGCCTTATGTAGAGGATTCATCCATGCAGCTGACGTTCGGTGACGCTGAGGGCTTGGGCAAGCGTAAGGGAAGGTCTGATCAACTCACCGCAGATGCGCGACACTATCGCCTCATGTAGAGGATTCATCCATGCAGCTGACGTTCGGTGACGCTGAGGGCTTGGGCAAGCGTAAGCAGACCCGGCACGAGATC
>NZ_MDEC01000023.1 GCF_002939785.1 Xanthomonas codiaei | reverse complement strand
GCGAAATTCCGAAGTTCCAAAAGCCACTCTTCGGAACGACGCCACCTTCCGCCCTGTCAGGTCTCGTTGTTCAGACCTTCCCTAACAGGCGGCTAGGCGTATCGCGCTGTGTTGTGGTTAAAAGGATGTTCTGCGGCAGATTGCAGCGGGTTGGACGTTCATTTGCGGTGGGTAGGGTGGTGCCATGTGCGGCGACACCGCGCATTCCCAAGCACAAGGAGACCACCCAATGAAGCATCGCAACCGCACTTCGCTGCTCGCCGCTACTGCCGCTCTGGCCGCCGCCCTGGCGCTGCCGGCCATGGCGCAGAGCACTTCCCCGGATGCTGCAGCGCAGACCGGCAGCTCGGCCAATATCGCGCAAGCGAGCGGCCCGAGTTCCGGCGGCGGCCAGACCTGGGCCAGCGTGGATACCGACAGCGACGGCGCCATCAGCAAGCAGGAAGCGCAGGTCAATGCGGGATTGGCGCAGATCTTTGACCAGGCCGACGGCGATACCGACGGCAAGCTGACCCCCGACGAATACAAGGCCTTCGTGGCCAAGCAGCAGGGTGGCGGCAGCGCCACTGGTTCACAGGGCAACTAAGCCCACATCGTCAGCTCGATGAGCGTGCCGCACGCTAACCAGATGTTACGTGGCGCGACAGAGCACGATACCTAGCGTAGATCAGGATGGATGCACGGGAGCGACCTGCCAGGGTCGCTCCCGTTTTCTTTACGCTCCGCGCGCTACGGTCGGGTGATCCAATTGCGGTCTTGTGCCCATGTCGCTACGCATTCCCGTGTTCGCCGGCCTGTGGATTGCGTTGATCGCAGCCGCGGCGCCGCCGGAGTTGCCGCCGGTCACGCAGCAGTCGCCACCAGCCGCGCCGCCTGGCGCGGTCAATCCGACGATGTCGCCCTTGCCGGTCGAGCCGCCGCCGCCGGCGATCACGCCGCTGTTGCCCGCCGAACCGGCCGGCCCTTCGCGTGCCAAGGGCGGAACCGAGGCTGCGGTTGTGCCGACGGCAGGCACCCTGGCACCACGTAGCTTTCGCACCTTGGACACCGACGCCGACAGCTCGCTGACCCCGGCCGAGGCCAGTGCGGATCCGATCCTGCGCGAGAACTTCGCCAGTTTCGACGCCAATGGCGATGGACGGCTGTCGCGCGACGAGTTCGCCAGCTATCAGCCCGGGCCAGGCGACGCGACAGGCGACTGAGCGCGGCGCACTGCTAGACTTGCGCGATGACCTCTCTTGCACAGCGCGACGGCCAGGCGATCCAACTGGTCGGCTTCGACGGCGACGATACCCTCTGGAAAAGCGAGGACTATTACCGCCGGGCCGAAGCGGATTTCGAAGCGATCCTGGCCCGCTATCTCGACCTGGGCGACAGCCGCATGCAGCAGCACCTGCTGGCGGTGGAGCGTCGCAACCTCAAGGTGTTCGGCTACGGCGCCAAGGGCATGACGCTGTCGATGATCGAGACCGCCATCGAACTGACCGATACGCGCATCGATGCGCGCGATATCCAGCGCATCGTCGAGATCGGCCGTGCCACCCTGCAGCACCCCGTCGAGGTGATTGCAGGCGTGCGCGATGCGGTCAGCGCCATTGCGGCCGACTACGACGTGGTGTTGATCACCAAGGGCGACCTGTTCCATCAGGAGCAGAAGATCGAACAGTCCGGCTTGTCCGACCTGTTTGCACGCGTCGAAGTGGTGTCCGAGAAGGATCCCAAGACCTATGCGCGCGTGCTCGCCGAATTCGACCTGCCGGCGCAGCGCTTTGTCATGATCGGCAATTCGCTGCGCTCGGACGTGGAGCCGGTACTGGCGATCGGTGGCTGGGGCATCTACACGCCCTATGCGGTGACCTGGGCGCACGAACAGGAACATGGCGTGGCCGCCGACGAGCCGCGCATGCGCGAAGTGCCCGATGCTGCGAGTTGGCCGGCCGCGGTGCAGGCGCTGGACGCATTGGCCCGGCAACACGCGCTAAGCTAGATGCTGCGGCCCGCTGCGGCGTGTGCCGGCTGGCGGACGCAACCGGCGTTGGCAGCCTGGGCGGTCCAAGCCCATCACGTGGTGGCCAGGGTCTGCCGCTGGTGCGCGCTCACGGCCTTGCAGCGCAGGCCTGGTTGCAGGCATGGCGGAAAGCCGGTGTGCGCATGAAGTGAGTCGACACGTGGGCGCCTGGGGGTGCCCCTTAACAGGACGTTCCGGCCGAGCGTGCATGCGCGGCCGATCTTGGAGGAGTGCCATGAGCATGTGGTCTGTCATTCGTCGCGCGGGGTTGCCCGTTGTGCTGGGACTGTTGGTCGGCGCCGCGCCGCTGGCCGCGGCCGAACTAGAAGAGGAAGTCGTCAACCCGAGCGAGGTGATCTTTCGCAACGGGCAGCCCTACTACGACGATGCCGGCGCCCAGGTTCGCCTGCGAACGCGGCAGGTGGGCGGAGAAACGGTGTATTTCCGCATGGTGCGCTTCGACCGGGAGCATGGCTATGTGGATGCGCAGGGCCAGAGCATCGCGGTCCTGCAGTCGCGGCCTGCTGCAGGCGATCGCGGTGATGCGGTCGGCTTCGATCGCTCTTTTGACGATCGCTATGACGGCTATGGCGGTGGATACGCCAGCTATGGCTATGGCCCGCGCCTGTCACTGGGCGCATCGCGCAACCGGCCCCATGGGCAGATCTACTACGGCAACGGACTGTATGGCCCGGATCCGTACAGCAGCCCGCACAACCGCGATGCGCGCCAGCGCTATGTCGGCCCCGGCTACATGGGTGCCTGCGACCTGAGCGGTTGCCGCGAAGTGCATACCTTCGGCATCTACGATCTGCGCTGAGATACGCGCCGCCTGACACCGACGCAGGCATGCGGCATCATCGGCGGCATGCCTGTTCTGCGCCCCTTCCGATTGCGATTGCTGCCCGTGCTGACGGCCTTGCTGGTTCCGGCGCTGGCGGCTGCCCAGAGCACGCCGGCATCCGCTGCCGCGGCCGCCACGCAGGAAAGCGCGCCGGCGGTGATGCCTGGTACCGGCGATGCCTGGGTGGACCAGCATCTGGCCGACATGGGCAGCTACGCGCAGCGCTATCCGGACAGTTTCATCGACGAGGTGGCGCGCTATACAGACACCCCGCGCGGCTACGTGCGGGCGCTGCTGCAGGTGCATGGCTGGCACGCCGGCGATCTCTATTTCGCCTGTTTCTGGGCGCAGACCGTGCAGCTGTCGTGCCGCGAGAGCGTGCGCGCCTACAGCCGCGATCACCATGACGGCTGGCAGGGCGTGATCACGCGGCTTTCGGTGACGCCGGACAATGCGCACATGCGCGCGCTGAGGCATGCCATCGTTGCCAGCTACGACCGCTGGGAACGCCCGATCACCCTGGACGCGCTGCTGCGTCGCCAGCTCGGCGACCACGCGCAGCGCCTGGAGGCCGCACGCGACGCCAGCGAAGCGGCCGAGGCGGCGGCACAGGCGGGGCTGTAGCACCGCACGGTATGCAGCGTGCGCGCGCCGGCTGTCTGCGCGCCAACACCCAGCGGCGATGCTGCCGTGCAGCTGGTCGCCGCAGGGCGCGGTCGGCGAGAATGCAGGCAACGCCGGCATCAGCCGGCTCCTGCCAAGACCCGTCCATGCGCGATACCGTGTTTGTCTCTCCCGATCACATCCGCAGCCTGTTCGCACAGGCGATGTCGGACATGTACCGCGCCGAGGTGCCGCTGTACGGCAACCTGATGGCCCTGGTGGCGCAGGTCAATGCGCAGACGCTGGAGGCCGATCCGGCCTTGGCGGCGCGCTTGCAGCGCAACGACGAGCGCGCACGGCTGGACCTGGAGCGGCATGGCGCGATCCGGGTCGGCACCGCGCAAGAACTGGCGACCTTGCGCCGCCTGTTTGCGGTGATGGGCATGCACCCGGTGGGCTATTACGACCTGTCGGTGGCGGGCGTGCCGGTGCACTCCACCGCATTCCGCCCGATCGACGAGGCCGCGCTGGCGGCCAATCCATTCCGCGTGTTCACCTCGCTGCTGCGGCTGGAGCTGATCGACGATGCCGCCCTGCGCGAGCAGGCCGCGCAGATCCTGCAACAGCGGCAGATCTTCACCGCCGGCGCACTGCAGTTGATCGAGCAGTGCGAACGCGCAGGCGGGCTGGATGCGACCCAGGCGCAGCAGTTCGTGGACCAGGCGCTGGAAACCTTCCGCTGGCACGGCGATGCGACGGTGTCGCTGCCGACCTACCGCGCGCTGAGCGATGCGCACAAGTTGATCGCCGATGTGGTCAGTTTCCACGGCCCGCACATCAACCACCTGACCCCGCGCACGCTGGACATCGATGCGGCGCAGGCGCAGATGCAGCAGGCCGGCATCGATGCCAAGGCGGTGATCGAGGGGCCGCCGCGGCGGCGTGTCCCGATCCTGCTGCGCCAGACCAGTTTCAAGGCGCTGGAAGAACCGGTGCGGTTCGTCGGCGACGGCGGACAGCCCGAACACGGCACGCACACCGCGCGCTTTGGCGAGATCGAGCAGCGCGGGCTTGCGCTGACCCCCAAGGGCCGCGCGCTGTACGACGCGCTGCTGGCGCAGGCGCGCGAGACCGACGGTGCGGGCAGCACGGGCACCGATTACGCCACCCGCCTGCAGACCGCCTTCGTGGCCTTTCCCGATGACGAAGCGTTATTGCGCCAGGAAGGGCTGGGCTATTTCCGTTATGCGCTGACCGAGGCCGGCCGCGCCGATCCGGCGCAGGTCGCCGCCATGCCGGCGGAAACCGCCATCGCGCTCGGCCTGGTCAGCGCCGACCCGATCGTCTACGAAGACTTCCTGCCGGTCAGTGCGGCGGGCATCTTCCAGTCCAACCTGGGCGGTGCCGAGCAGCGCGCCTATGCCGCGCACGCGAGCCAGCGCAGCTTCGAACAGGCATTGGGCGCGCCGGTGCATGACGAATTCGCGCTGTATGCGCAGCTGGAGCGCGATTCCCTGCAGGGCTTGCTGGGGTAGGCGCGGTACCTCGCTGGTTGCAGCGGAGTCGCCGCGTGGCTTGGAGCGGCGACCAAAACATGGCGAGCGGTCGTCAGGTGGGTGCGGACGGCGCGCAGGAATCGGAGTGTCCGCGTGGTACATGCCGCACCGAGCACCGGCCGCACCGTCTGGCGGTGAGCGCAGGAGTCCTGTTGGCTGCTCTCAGCCCGGCGCGCCGCTGCTGTGGAAGACTTCCCACAGATGGCCGTCCGGATCGGCAAAGCCGTGCTGGTACATGAAGCCGTAGTCCTTCGGCTCGCCGCTCACCTGACCACCGGCCGCGCGCGCCTTGCTCACCAGCGCATCCACCTCGTCGCGGCTGCCGACCGTCAGGGCGGTGATGGTTTCCGCGGCATGGGCCGTATCGCAGATGGCCTTGTGACTGAAGCCCTGGAAGAACGGTTTGACCAGCAACATCGCGAAGATGTTCTCGCCCAGGATCAGGCAGGTGGCGTTCTCGTCGGTGTAGGCAGGATTGAACGCAAAGCCCATGGCAGTGAAGAAGGCGACCGAACGCGGCAGCGATTCGACCGGCAGGTTGACGAAGATCTGGCTGATCATGCGGTGGTGTCCTGTGGAGTGGCGCGGGGTGGGGATCAGACGCTGCGGTAACGGCCGTTGACCAGCCACTGGATGCCGAAGCGGTCGGTGCACATGCCAAAACCCTCTGCCCAGAAGGTCTCGTCGAACGGCATCTGCACCTGGCCGCCGTCCGCCAGTGCGGCATGCACGCGCTCGGCCTGGAGGGTGTTGTCGAAGCCGAGCGCGACCGACACCGCGCCGGTGCCCTGCACCTGTTTGCCCGGTGGCAGGTCCGAGCCCATCAGCAGCGGCGCATCGGGTCCGGCGAGGCTTACGTGCATGACCAGATCCGCGGCCGCCGCCGCATCCTCCATCGCTGCCTCGCCTTCGGCATGCGGCGGCATCTGTGCGTAGGTCATCAGCATCAGTTCGCCGCCCAGCACGTGCTGGTAGTGCGCGAAGGCCGCGCGGCAGGTGCCGGCGAAATACAGGTAGGGCGTGATGTGCATCGGACAGTCCTCGCAAGGCGGATTGACGGCATGGTCCGGTTGCTGCATCCGGAGTGTCAGGTCACGACGTCGACGACGTCGTCGGCCTTTATGCCCGTGCGCAGTGCGTGATCGATGCGGCCATGGCCAGGATCGGGCATGCGCCGCACCCGTGGCAGCCTACTCGCTCGCTTGCCGATCTGCAGCAACCATCGGCCGTCATCGCCGTGCAGCCGACGAATGGACGACCGTCTGACGGCTGAGTGCAGCATCCAGGCGCGCCATGCGCGCGCTGGCGCTTGCTTGTGGAAACGCCAACGCAGCAGGCCACGCATCGCGCTGCGGATGAGGGCGTTTGCCTGGCCGACGCGAAGGCGTGCCGGAGGCCGTCATGCCCGGCGTTGCGGTCGGCTTTCGCGACGGCTCAGTGCGTCTGGATCGCAGGGCGGCGTGCCGCGGCCCGTTCTGCCCGCTGCGCGCGCTTGCGGGCGCGCCGCGCCTTCCAGCGTTCGCTCAGGCACGAGAAGATCACGTACAACGCCGGTGTGCTGAGCAGGGTCAGGCTCTGCGAGAACACCAGCCCGCCGATCATCGCGATGCCCAGCGAGCGACGCAGTTCCGAGCCTTCGCCCAGGCCCACTGCCAGCGGCACCGCCGCCAGGATCGCCACCATTGTGGTCATCATGATCGGACGGAAGCGCACGATCGAGGCCTCGCGCGCCGCTGCGCGCGCATCCATGCCGTGCACGCGCTGCGCCACCAGTGCGAAGTCGATCATCATGATGGCGTTCTTCTTGACGATGCCGATCAGCAGCACCAGCGCAATCATCGAGATCACCGACAACTCGGTATTGGTGATGAACAACGCCAGCAGCGCGCCGACGCCGGCGGCCGGCAGCGTGGACAGGATGGTCACCGGGTGGATCAGGCTCTCGTAGAGCATGCCCAGTACGATGTAGACGGTGAGCACCGCCGCCAGCAACAGGATGCCCATCGAGTTGGGACTGAGCTGAACGTTGAAGCTGTCGTCGCCGCTGAGGCGGATGCCGTCGGGCATGCGCAGCCCTTTGACCGCCGACTCGATGATCAGGTCTGCCTCGCCCGTGCTCACCCCGGGAGCCAGGTTGTAGCTCAGATCCATCGTGGTGTACTGGTTTTCGTGGATGATCTGCGGCGGCGCCAGGCCGGGCTTCTGCGTGGCCACCGCGGTGATCGGCACCATCTGGCCGGCCCGGTTGGGCACGAAGATCTGGTCCAGGGCCTTGGGGGTGGCGGTCTGCGAGGGCAGCGCGTTGACCACCACGCTGTACTGGTTGAGGTCGGAATAGATGGTGGAGATGGAGCGTTGGCCGAATGCGCCATACAGCGCGCCGTCGATCGCGCCGACCGAGATGCCCAGGCGCGCGGCCTTGGCGCGGTCGATCACGATGTTCTGGCGCAGGCCGGCGGTATCGACGTCGGTGCCCACATCGCGCAGGCGCGGGTTCTTCTTCAGCGCCGCCTGCAGCTTGGGCAGCCATTCCTGCAGTTGCGCCAGGTCGTTGCCCTGCAGCGACACGCGGTATTGCGCGCCCTGGCTGGTGCCGCCGCCGCCATCGCTGGGCAGGTCCTGGATGGCGCGCAGGCGCAGGTCCAGGTCCGGGTAGCGGTCGGCCTTGGCGCTCAGGCGCGCGACCACCTGGGCGGTGGTATCGCGGCGTCCCTCATCGCGCGTCTTGAGCTCGATGTTGAACGAGGCGCTGGAGCCCTGGCGGCCGGAGCCCAGCCGCGCACCGACGGTCTTCACCGCCGGGTCGGCCATCAGCATGTCGGTGATACGGCGCTGGCGGCTGACCATGTCGGCAAACGACACCGTGGCGCTGGAATTGGCGCGGCCCCAGATCAGGCCGGTGTCCTGCGCGGGGAAGGAGCCCTTCTTGACCGCCCCGCCCAGGAACACGGTGGCGGCGATCAGCATCAGCGGTGTCAGCGACAACAGCAGCGCGTGCCGCAGCGAAAAATCCAGCGCTACCGTGTACACGCGCAGCATGCGCTCGTGCATGCGGTCCAGCCAGGCGCCGAAGCGGCCGGGTTTTTCCTGTTCGGTATGCGCAGACAGGAAGCGGCTGCACAGCGCCGGGGTCAAGGTCAGCGACACCAGCATGGACACCACGATCGCCGCCACCAGGGTCACGGTGAACTCGCGGAAGAACGCACCGATCATGCCGCTGGCGAACAGCATCGGGATGAACACCGCCACCAGCGAGGCGGTGATCGAGACGATGGTGAAGCCGATCTCGCGCGCACCGGTCAGTGCGGCTTCCAGGCGCGGCATGCCTTCGTCCAGGTGCCGCATGATGTTCTCGATCACCACGATCGCGTCGTCGACCACGAAGCCGATCGCAATGACCAACGCCAGCAGGCTGAGGTTGTTCAAGGTGAAGCCCAGCACGTACATCACCAGCGCCGAGCCAGCCAGCGACAGCGGCACGGTGACCGCGGCAATGAGCGTGGGCGCCAACCGGCGCAAAAACAGCGCCATGGTCAGCACCACCATCGCCAGCGAGATCATCAGCGTGGCCTGCACCTCGTGCAGCGAGGCGCGGATGGTGGGCGTGCGGTCGAAGTAGGGTGTGAGCGTGGTGCCGGGCTGCAGATAGGCGCGCAGTTCGGGAATCTGCGCCTTCACCTGGTCCACGGTTTCGACGATGTTGGCGCCGGCGCGGGTGAAGGCGTACATCACCACCGCCGGTTTGCCGTCGAACCAGGCGGCTTGATACGCGTCCTGTTGCCCGTCGTAGACGGTGGCCACATCGCCCAACCGCACGATGCGCCCGTTGGATTGGGTGGAGATCGCCAGTTGCGCGAAATCGGCGGCCTTGGCTACCGAATCGTTGGCGATCACGGCCATGGTGGTGTTGCCGTCGGACAGGAAGCCGGTCGGCGAGGTGACGTTGGCCGCGCGCACCGCGTTGCGCAGATCGTCCGGGGTCAGCCCCAGCGCGTTGAGCGCGCGCAGGTCCACGTCCACGCGCACCGCCGGGGTGGACGCACCGGCGATGTCCACCGAGCTGATGCCGGTGATCTGGCGCAGCCGCTGCGCCAGCAGCGAGTCGGCCACGTTGTAGAGCTCATCGGCCGACTGGGTGTCCGAGGTCAACGCGATGGCGATGACCGGGTCGTCGTTCGGATTGGCTTTCGAATAGATCGGCGTGCCGAGCCCGGAGGGCAGGTCCGATTGCGATGCGTTGATCGCGGTCTGGATGTCCTGCGCGGCCGAATCGATATTGCGATTGCTCTGGAACACCAGCACCACCAGGCTGCTGCTTTCCGAACTGGACGAGCGCATGCGGTCGATGCCGGGCAGCTGGCCCAGGTGGCGTTCCAGTGGCGCGGTGACGGTGGAGGCCATGGTGCTGGCATCGGCACCGGATTGGGTGGCGTGCACGAAGATCACCGGGATCTGGATGTTCGGCAATGCCGCCACGCCCAGCCGCAGGTAGCACATCAATCCGATCACGAACAAACCGATCGCCAGCAGCGAAGTGCCGATCGGGCGCTTGATGAAGGGCGCGGAGATGTTCATCGGGGAAATTCCGGGACCGGGGACCGGGGACCGGGGACCCGGGAAAGCGGGAGCGGCTGCCATGGCGAACCGAACGCGCGCCGCATGTCCGGGCCGATCGCTGCGCCGCAGGCATTGCGTGCGCTCCTGGCTCCACCCCGGGTCCCCGGTCCCCGGTCCCCGGTCCCGATTTCTTCGAGCCTCATACCCGCCCCTCCACGTGCCGATGCGCCGCCGCCGCACGGCGCGCGCGCCAGGCGCGCAGGCGTTCGCCGGCGCGTTCCATGTACAGGTAGATCACCGGGGTGGTGTACAGCGTGACCAGCTGCGACAGCAGCAGGCCACCCACGATCGCGATGCCCAGCGGGCGGCGCAGCTCCGAGCCGATGCCGGTGCCCAGCGCCAGCGGCAAGGCGCCCAGCATGGCCGCGGCGGTCGTCATCATGATCGGGCGGAAGCGCAGCAGGCAGGCGCGGCGGATCGCGTCGTGGGCGTTGGCACCTTCGCGGCGCGCTTCGATCGCGAAGTCGATCATCATGATCGCGTTCTTCTTGACGATGCCGATCAACAGCACGATACCGACGATGCCGTCCACCGACAGGCTCAGCCCGCATAGCATCAGCGCCAGCAGCGCGCCGACACCGGCCGGCGGCAGCGTGGAGATGATGGTCAGCGGGTGGATGTAGCTTTCGTACAGCACGCCCAGCACGATGTAGATCACCACGATCGAGGCCAGCAGCAGCCATACGATGTCGGTCTGGCTGCCGGTGAATTCGGCCGCCTTGCCGACGAATTGCGCATGCACCTGGGTGGGAATCTTCAGCGCTTCGCGCGCTTTCTCGATCGCCGCCACCGCCTGCGACAGCGAATGTCCCGGCGCCAGGTTGAACGAGATGGTGACCGCCGGCAGCTGTTGCTGGTGGCTCACCACCAAGGGGGTATTGGTGACCTTGGCTTCGGCGAGCGCGGCGAGCGGAATGATGCTGCCGGCACCGACCACGATGCCGGTGTTCTGCGCGCCCACGCCGGTGGCGGTGGACGAGTTGGACGAGGTCACCTGGCCGAAGCTGGTGGCATTGGTGCCGGTCAGCGCGCCGCTGCCGTTGCTGGCCACCGCCAGCTGGTTCATCAGCGCGGTGCTGCTGCGGAACTCCGGCGCCACTTCCAGCACCACCCGGTACTGATTGAGCTCGGTGAAGATGGTGGAGATCTGGCGCTGGCCGAAGGCGTCGTACAGCGTGTCGTCGATGGTCTGCATCGGCACGCCCAGCATGCTGGCCTTGTCGCGGTCGATGGTCAGTTCCAGCGCCCGGCCCTGGTTGGCCAGGTTGTTGTCCACGTCCGCCAGTTCGGGCAGCTTGCGCATCGCCTCGGTCATCCGCCCGGCCCAGGTGGCCAGCTCGCTGCTGTCCACGTCCGACAACGAATACTGGTATTCGGTGGCGGCCACGCGGGTATCCAGGGTGACGTCCTGCACCGGCTTGAGGAACAGCGCCACGCCGGGGATGCCGGCCACCGCCTGTTGCAGGCGCGGAAGTACCTCGTCCAGGCCGTCGCGGTCGCCGCGCGTCTTCAGCACGATCGAGAGCTGGCCCTGGTTGAGCGTGGGGTTCATGGTGCCGGCGCCGATGAACGCGGCCACGCCGGTGACCGCCGGATCCTTGCGCAGCGCCGCGGCCACCGCCTGGGTGCGCTCTTCCATCTGCGGGAACGCCACGTTCTGGTCGGCCTGCACCACGCCGGTGATCAGGCCGGTGTCCTGCTCGGGCAGCAGGCCCTTGGGGATGGCCACGTACAGCAGCACCGTCAGTGCCACCGCGCCGATCGCCACCGCCAGGGTCAGCGGCTGGCGCGCCAGTACCCAGTCCAGGCTGCGCTCGTAGGCGCCCACGGTGCGCGTCCACAGATTGGTCTTGCCGGCGGCGGCCGCGCGCTCGTGCGCATCTTCGCCTTCGGGCAGGGCATCGGGCTTGAGCAGGTAGGCGCACATCATCGGCGTCAGCGTCAGCGACACCAGCATCGAGATCACCACCGCGATCGACAGCACCCACGCAAACTCGTGGAACAACCGCCCGGTGACGCCGGGCATCAGCAGCAGCGGCAGGAACACCGCCACCAGCGACACGGTCAGCGACAGCACGGTGAAGCCGATCTGCCTGGCGCCGATTTCGGCCGCTTCCGGCCCGCTCTTGCCCTGTTCGATGTAGCGCACGATGTTTTCGATCATCACGATCGCATCGTCGACCACGAACCCGGTGGCCACCACCAGCGCCATCAGCGACAGGTTGTCCAGCGACATGCCGGCAAAGGCCATCACCCCGAAGGTGCCGGCCAGCGACAACGGCACCGCCACCGAAGGAATGATGGTGGCCCACAGCCGGCGCAGGAACACGAAGATCACCGCCACCACCAGGCCGATGGTCAGCACCAGGGTGAATTTGACCTCGTGCACCGAGGCGCGGATGGTCTCGGTGCGGTCGGAGAACACCTCCAGGTGCACGTCGGCCGGCAACACCGCCTGCAACTGCGGCAGGATGCCGCGGATCTGCTCCACCGTCTGCACGATGTTGGCGCCAGGCTGGCGACGGATCTCCAGCAACACCGCCGGCTTGCCGTCGGCCCAGGCGGCCAGTTGGTCGTTTTCCACGCCGTCGACCACCTTGGCCACGTCGGCCAATCGCACCGGCCGGCCGTCGTTGAAGCTGATGATGGTCTCGCGGTACTGCGCCGCATCGGTGAGCTGGTCGTTGGTGCCGATGCTGTAGGACTGGGTCTTGCCGTTGAGCGAGCCCTTGGGCGCGCTGACGTTGGTCTGGGTCAGCGCACTGCGCAGCGACTCCATGGTCAGGCCCATGTTCGACAGCTGCGCCGGGTTGACCTGGATGCGTACCGCCGGGCGCACGTTGCCGGCGATCGACACCAAGCCCACGCCCGGCACCTGCGACAGGCGCTGGGCCAGGATCGCATCGGCATAGCGGTTGACCTCGCGCAGCGGCAGAGAATCGGAGGTGAGCTTGAGGGTGAGGATGGCCGCATCGGCCGGATTGACCCGGTTGTAGACCGGCTGGTAGGGCAGCGACGAGGGCAGGGTGGCCTGGCGGATCGCCGCCTGCACGTCCTGCGAGGCGATGTCGATATCGCGGTCCATCGAGAACTGCAGGATGATCGTGGACAGGCCTGCCGACGAATCGGAGGTCATCATCTGCAGCCCGGAGATCTGCCCGAACTGGCGCTCCAGCGGCGTGGTCACTAGCGAGGCCATGGTGGTCGCGTTGGCGCCGGGATACTGGGTGGTCACGACCAGACTGGGCGCGTCGATTTCAGGCAGCGCCGACACCGGCAGCTGCCGGTAGCCGAGGATGCCCAGCAGCAGGACGCCCGCCATCAACAGCGAGGTGGCGATGGGGCGGCGGATGAAGATGGTCGAAAAGCCCACGGGGGGGGATCCTTGCTGAAGACGTCAATCGGTGCCGGCGCGCAGGGCGCCGACGCGCACTGGCGACGGAGTGGTCCGTCGCCAGTGGTCAGGCATTAGCGCGGACCGCCGCCACGACGGCCACCGCCGCCGCCACCCTTCTGCTTTTCCTGCGCCGCCTTGAGCTCGGCCTCGGTGGGCTCCGGCGGCGTCTCGCCCGGCTTGAGCGCGGTGACCTTGCTGCCCGGCTTGAGCCGGAACTGGCCTTCGGTCACTACGCGCTCGCCGGGCTTGAGGCCCTTGGTCACCTGCACGTGGCTGTCGTCCACCTCCACGCCCTGCACCACGGTGCGCATCTGCGCGGTGTTGTCGTTGCCCACCACGTAGACGTAATCCCCGTCCGGGCCGCGCTGCACGGCCTGGGTCGGCACCACGGTGCCGCCGGCGATGGTGCGCAACTGCAGCCGCACGTTGACGAACTGTCCCGGCCACAAGGCGCTGTCGGTGTTGTCGAAAATGGCACGCGCGCCGAAGGTGCCGCTGTCGGTGGCGATGCGGTTGTCGATCACATCCAGCTTGCCGTCGCCGCTGATCACATGCGCATCGCCGCGGTCCAGTGCGGCCACGGCCAGCGGTGCGGCCGCCTGGCCGCTGCGTACCGCCTGCAACTCGCGCTCGGGCAGGTTGAAGGACACGTAGATCGGGCGGATCTGGGTCAGGGTCACGATGGTGGAGGTGGTGCTGACGATATTGCCCACGTCCACGCCGCGGATGCCGGCAATGCCGTCGATCGGCGCGGTCACCCGGGTGAACTGCAGTTGCACCTGCGCCGAGCGCATCTGCGCATCGTTGGCGGCCACCGCGGCCTCGTACTGCGCCACCTGGTTGCGCTGGGTGTCCAGATCGGTACGCGAGACGTACTGCTTGTAGGCGGGGTCGTTGGAGCGCTGGTAGTTCACCCGCGAGGTCGCCAGCAGCGCCTGGTTCTGGCGCTTGGCCGCCAGCGCCTGGTCGTAGCTGGCCTGCAGCGTGCGCGGGTCGATCTGCGCCAGCAGCTCGCCCTTCTTCACTTCCTGGCCTTCCTTGAAATTCAGGCTCATCAACTGGCCGCCGACCTGCGGGCTGACCGTCACCGTGTTGAGCGCGGTCACCGTGCCCAGCGCGCTGGCATACACCGGCACATCCTGGGTGGTGGCGGCCACGACCGTGACCGGCACCGGGGCGCTGTTTTCGGTGCCGTTGCCGTCCGGCGCGCCCGCCCGCTTGCCCTGACTGCCCCCACCCATCATCCGCATTGCGACGAACACCACGACGAGCACCGCTACGACCAGCAGTGTGATCTTCCAAAAACGCGACATGCGACAACTCCTGAGGACGGGCCGGGCGCTGGGAGGCGACCGTGGGGCGGCTTTGCGAAGCATATCGTTGCGAACAGGCAATTGAGCATTACTGAAGTAACGCCCCGCCTGGCGAAACGACCACACCGTTCACGGATGCGTGTAGCGGCAACGCGTCAACGCCGAAACGGTTGACCGCCGGGCTGAATCTGGTCGCACCAACGCAGTGTGCGCCTGCGGACAAGCCCGGCGACGGGTGGCCGTGGGCGGCCAGGCCAAATGTTCGCCGGCCATTCGACGCGGCCAGAGGGAGAGCGGTGACGACGCCAGGCCGGCCGGCACTGCAACGCCATCGCCGCCCCTGTCCAGCGCGTGCCATGCGGCCCTGCATCGGCGCGCCAACGTCCGCTCTGTTCGAAAGCACCACGAGGGACGCGACCTGATCGCGCAGGTGGACTACAGTGCAGATCGTTCATTAGAGGATTGTTGATGCGCCACTCCCGCCTGCTGTCCGGCGCGCTGTTGCTCGCCCTGCCCATGCTCGCCGCCGCGCAGACCGCGCCGCGCCCCGAGGTCGCCACCGTCGCCGCCACGCTGCAGCCCAAGGTGGTGCAGTGGCGGCGCGACTTCCACCAGCATCCGGAACTGTCCAACCGCGAAGAGCGCACCGCCGCCACGGTGGCCGCGCAGCTGCGCAAGCTGGGCCTCAAGCCGCGCACCGGCATCGCCCATCACGGCGTGGTGGCCATCATCAAGGGCGGCAAGCCCGGCCCGAAGATCGCCCTGCGCGCGGACATGGACGCGCTGCCGGTGAAAGAGCAGACCGGGCTGCCGTTCGCCTCCAAGGCCACCGCCGAATACCGCGGCGAGCAGGTCGGGGTGATGCATGCCTGCGGCCACGACGCCCACACCGCCATCCTGCTCGGCGTGGCCGAAGCGCTGGTGGGCATGCGCGAGCAGCTGCCGGGCGAGGTGATGCTGATCTTCCAACCCTCCGAAGAAGGCGCACCCGGCAATGAAGAGGGCGGCGCCTCGCTGATGCTGAAGGAAGGCCTGTTCGCCGACTTCAAGCCGCAGGCGGTGTTCGGCCTGCATGTGTTCTCCAGCGTGCAGGCCGGCAAGATCGCGGTGCGCAGCGGTCCGCTGATGGCGGCCTCGGATCGCTTCGCGATCAAGATGATCGGCCGCCAGACCCATGGCTCGGCGCCGTGGAACGGCATCGACCCGATCGTGGCCAGCGCCGACATGATCTCCACCGCGCAGACGGTGATCAGCCGCCGCGCCAACCTGTCCAAGCAGCCGGCGGTACTCAGCTTCGGTGCGATCAAGGGCGGCATCCGCTACAACATCATCCCCGACGACGTGGAAATGGTCGGCACCATCCGCACCTTCGACGAAGGCATGCGCCAGCAGATCTTTGCCGACCTGAAGAACGTGGCCGAGCACACCGCTGCCGCGCATGGTGCCAAGGTGGACGCGAAGGTGCCCGACCAGGACGGCAACCCGGCCACGGTCAACGACCCGGCCCTGACGGCCAAGATGCTGCCCAGCCTGCAGGCGGTGGTGGGTGCGGACAACGTCTACGAGCCGCCGTTGCAGATGGGCGCCGAAGACTTCTCGTTCTACGCCCAGCAGGTGCCGTCGATGTTCTTCTTCGTCGGCTCCACCGTCAAGGGCATCGACCCGGCCACTGCGCCCAGCAACCACTCGCCGCAGTTCCTGCTGGACGAGTCCTCGCTGGATGTGGGCTTGCGTGCGCTGTTGCAGGTATCGCTGGATTATCTGCAGCAGGGGTGAGTTGGGAGTCGGGATTGGGGATTCGCCCGCGGCTGGGCGGGTCTCCTCTTCAATGCTGGTGGGCAGGTCTGGCTTTAAAAAAACCGTGTTGCCGTTTCGTCCGTGTGTCCGCATCGCCATATACCTCACGGCCAGCCCGGGCGGCCTAAAATGGTCGGATGAATACCCCAGAAGATTCCACCCTCGGTCGTGAGGTCGCCTATCCCAGCGGCTACGATCCGTCGCTGCTGTTTCCGATTCCGCGTGCGGCCGGGCGCGAGGCGATCGGCCTGACCGGTGCGCTGCCCTTCATCGGGCGTGACCGCTGGCATGCCTACGAGCTGAGCTGGCTCGATGCGCAGGGCAAGCCTTGCGTGGCCACCGCCACCCTGCATGTGCCCTGCGACTCGCCGTCGTTGATCGAGTCCAAGTCGCTCAAGTTGTATCTGAATTCGCTCAACGCCACCCGCTTCAATAGCGCCGAAGCCGTGCGTACACGCATCGCCACCGACCTGTCCACGCGGGCCGGCGCCGATGTGGTGGTGGAATTCGGTCTGCCGCCAATCGATGCGGTGGGCGAGGGCGAGTCCATCGATGCGCTGGATGTCAGCATCGACGATTACGGCCCGCCCAACGCCGCGTATCTGCATGCGCTCGCACAGCCGGCGGTGGAAGAAGTGCTGACCTCGGCACTGCTCAAATCCAACTGCCCGGTCACCGGCCAGCCGGATTGGGCCAGCGTGAGCGTGCGTTATCGCGGCGCGCCGATCGACCGCGAAGGCCTGCTGCGCTATCTGGTGAGTTTCCGCGACCATGCCGAATTCCACGAGCAGTGCGTGGAGCGCATCTTCAACGATGTGATGCAGCGATGTGCGCCCGAGTGGCTGGTGGTCGAGGCGCGCTACACCCGCCGCGGCGGGCTGGACATCAACCCGCTGCGCAGCTCACCCGGCTTGCCCACGCCGCTGTCGATCTTCCGAGATCTGCGCCAGTAATCGCAGCTGCGTGATCGCGCCGGCTTCACGACGGCGCGATCCATGCTTAACGGCACTCCGCGCACCCTGCCTGCATCACCTGCACAGGGCTGCCGCAATGAGTGCCGACAACAAAGCCGATTTCTCCAACGTCACCGCCTTGGTCGACAGCACCGCCGATGTGGCGCCCGCGGCGGATTTTTCCAACGTGCGCTCCAGCGTGCAAAGCACCGCGCAACTGGTCGGCGAAACCGTCACCGTGCAGGCAGGCGACAGCCTGTCCAAGATCGCCAAGCGCCATCTCGGCGATGGCGCGCTGTGGCCGCGTATCTTCGAAGTCAACCGCGATACCTTGCAGGACCCGGACAAGATCTTTCCTGGCCAGGTGCTGCATTTGCCGCCGAGAGCGTAGGCGCACCTCACCGTCGACACGCGTACCGACACATCGGCGCGATGCCTGACGCCTCACTCATTTGTTTGATCCATTCGCCATTTGGAGATCGATCCATGCGTACCAAAGCCGTTTCCAGCACCCTGGTTCTCGCCTTGGCGGGTGTTCTTGCCTTGTCGGGTTGCCGCAAGGAAGCCAACGACGATTCCAACGTCGCCAAGGATCCGACTTCTGGCGCGGCCACCGACGCCATGCCGGGCCCGGCGGCCACACCACCGGCCAGCGATCAGGCTGCGCAGGGCACCGCCACTGGCGCTGCCAGCACCGATGCCGCGGCAATGGCCGGCACCAGCGTCACGGTGTCCAGCGTTGCGGTCGGCACGGTTGCCGCTGCGGACAAGACGGTGACGCCGTCGGCCAACGTCGGCAGCAAGGACACCATCATCGTGTCGGTCAAGACCGAAGGCAGTGCGAGCAATGTGCCGCTGTCGGCCAAGCTCACCTACCAGGATGGGCAGGTGGCCGGCGAGCAGAGCGCCACGCTGACTACCAGCGGTGCAGAAACCACCAACATGAGCTTCAGCAAGCCAGATGGCTGGCCGGCCGGCACTTACACTGCGCAGGTCATGGTCGACGGCAAGCCTGCAGGTACGCCGCAGACCATCACGGTCAAGTAAGCGGCGCACCAACGCACATGGCCACATGAATGAGTCGATGCGTGCTGGTGCGGTGCGCATCGGGGTGACTGATGCGCATCTCCATGTGTCCGACAAGGCGCGATCGCCAGATCGCGCCTTTGTCTTGCCTGACAGAATCGTTACAGCTGCATCCAAGTCGATTGGCCGTGTAGCGGGATGAAGCGTCCGCCCGTGGTCGCTTTACCCGGGCGCGGCTCAGACGCGACAATGCCGTGCTGACCCAATGCGGCGTCCGCTGCGCCGAGTGGTGCGCGTGCCGAGCGACCCCTGTCGCGCACGCCTCCGCAACGCCTCCGACTGCGGCATTCCTCCCGACCACAAGAGCCATCGCACCTTATGTCGAAGACACCGAAGATCCTCTACACGCTCACCGACGAAGCTCCCTTCCTGGCCACGCAGTCGCTGCTGCCGATCATCGATGCCTATACCGATACCGCCGGCATCGTGGTCGAAACGCGCGATATCTCGCTGGCAGGGCGCATTCTGGCGCTGTTTCCCGAGCATCTGAACGACACCCAGAAGATCGCCGACGACCTGGCCGAACTGGGCGAGCTGGCCACCACGCCGGAAGCCAACATCATCAAGCTGCCCAACATCAGCGCCTCGGTGCCGCAGCTCAAGGCGGCCATCAAGGAACTGCAGGGCCAGGGCTACGCGCTGCCGGCATATCCGGACGAACCCAAGGATGCAGCGGAAAAGGATATCAAGGCGCGCTACGACAAGGTCAAGGGCAGTGCGGTGAACCCGGTGCTGCGCGAAGGCAATTCCGATCGCCGCGCCCCGCTGTCGGTCAAGAACTACGCCTGCAAGCATCCGCATCGCATGGGCAAGTGGAGCAGCGACTCCAAATCGCATGTGGCGCACATGGACGCCGGCGATTTCTTCGGCAGCGAACAGTCCACCACCATCGCCGATGCCGGCGCGCTGAAGATCGAATTCGTTGGCGCCGATGGCGCCAGCACGGTGTTGAAGGACAAGGTCGCGGTCAAGGCTGGCGAAATCGTCGATGCCGCCGTGCTGAGCAAGCGCGCGCTGGCCAGCTTCATCGATGCGCAGATCGCCGATGCGAAATCGAAGGGCGTGCTGTTTTCGGTGCACCTCAAGGCCACCATGATGAAGGTGTCCGACCCGGTACTGTTCGGCGTGGTGGTCGGGGAGTTCTACAAGGACACGCTGAGCAAGCACGCCGATGCGCTCACCTCGGTTGGTTTCGATCCCAACAACGGCATTGGCGATCTGTATGCACGTATCACATCGCTCCCGGAAGCCAAGCAAGCCGAAATCAAGGCCGATATCCAGGCCGAATACGCGCAGCGCCCGGGCCTGGCGATGGTCAACTCCGACAAGGGCATCACCAGCCTGCATGTGCCCAGCGACGTGATCGTCGATGCGTCGATGCCGGCGATGATTCGCGATTCCGGCCAGATGTGGAATGCGCAAGGCAAGCTGCAGGACACCAAGGCCGTGATCCCCGACCGTTGCTATGCCGGCGTGTACCAGGCGGTGATCGACGACTGCAAGTCGCATGGTGCGTTCGACCCGGCCACCATGGGTTCGGTGCCGAATGTGGGCCTGATGGCGCAGAAGGCCGAAGAATACGGCTCGCACGACAAGACCTTCCAGATGTCTGCCGCCGGTACCGTCAAGGTCACCGACGGCACCGGCAAGACGGTGTTCGAACATGCCGTGGAAGCCGGCGACCTGTGGCGCATGTGCCAGGTCAAGGACGCGCCGATCCAGGACTGGGTCAAGCTCGCCGTCGAGCGCGCACGCCTGAGCGAGACGCCGGCGGTGTTCTGGCTGGACCAGGCCCGCGCACACGATGCGCAGGTCATCGCCAAGGTCGAGAAATACCTCAAGGATCACGACACTAGCGGCCTGGACATCCGCATCCTGCCGCCGGTGGAGGCCACCACGTTCTCGCTGGAGCGCATCCGCAAGGGCCAGGACACCATCTCGGTCACCGGCAACGTGCTGCGCGACTACCTCACCGACCTGTTCCCGATCATGGAGCTGGGCACCAGCGCCAAGATGCTCTCCATCGTGCCGCTGATGGCCGGCGGCGGCCTGTTCGAAACCGGCGCCGGCGGCTCGGCGCCCAAGCACGTGCAGCAGTTCGTCGAAGAGAACTGCCTGCGCTGGGATTCGCTGGGCGAATTCCTGGCGCTGGCCGCCTCGCTAGAACACCTGGGCAACCGCTACGACAACCCGTCGGCCACGGTGCTGGCCAAGGCGCTGGACGTGGCCAACGGCCAGTTCCTGGACAACAACAAGTCGCCGGCGCGCAAGGTGGGCGAACTCGACAACCGCGGCAGCCATTTCTATCTGGCGATGTACTGGGCGCAGGCCCTGGCCGCCCAGACCGAAGACACCGCGTTGCAGGCCAAGTTCGCACCGCTGGCCAAGGCGCTGACCGAGAACGAAGCCACCATCGTGGGCGAGCTCAACGGTGCGCAGGGCAAGCCGGTGGAGATCGGCGGCTACTACCACCCGGACCTGGCCAAGGTCAGCGAGGCGATGCGCCCGAGCAAGACCTTCAACGACATCCTGGCAACGTTGAAGGCCTGATCGGCGGCACCGCCTGTCGGTGCGTGAACCGTAGCGACACGCAGGGCCCGCCTCCTCCAGAGGCGGGCCTTGTCGTTTCAGCGGAAGGGCGACAGCGCCGTGACGGCGCGCAGCAGGCGGCGCGTGCGGCGCGCCATGCGTTGCTCGCGTCGGGCGCGTTGCGCCGCGTCGATGTGTCCTGCGTCGGGTGCGGCAGCGGCCTCCGGGGCCTGCGGCACTGCCGGGTCCGCCACGGTCTCCGGCTCGGCCAGCTGCCGCGCAAGCGCCACGTCGGCAATGTGCCCGTGCTGGAACAGCAAGTCGGTAAAGATGCGCATGATCCTGCCTCCACTTGAGTGGAATCCACAGTAGGCGCAGGCTAGAGGCGGCAAAAGCGAGGCTTTTGCAACGTCGGGTTGAATTTCATTCAAGGGTCTGCCCATGTCGCGTCCGCCGCTTCACGCTTTGCAAGGCTTCGTCAGCGCAGTGCGCCTGGGCAACCTGTCGCGCGCCGCCGCCGCGATGCATCTGACCGTCAGCGCGCTCAGCCACCAGATGCGTGCGCTCGAGCAACGCCTGGGCTATCCGTTGTTGCAGCGGCATGCGCGTGGCGTCACCGCCACGCCGCAGGGTCAGCAGCTGCTGGAGCGCATCGCACCGCATCTGGATGCGATCGCCGAGGCGTTTCAGCCGTTCGGCCCGCGCCGTGAAGATACGCTCACCCTCAGCATCACCCCCTCGATGGCGTCCACCTGGCTGGTGCCGCGGCTGGGCGGATTCCTGGCCGACCATCCCACCATCGAGATCAATCTGCTTTCCAGCGAGCGGCTGGTGGACTTCGAGCGCCAGCAGCAGGTCGATGGCGCCATGCGCATCGGCGCCGGGCAATGGCCGGGCGTCATCGCCGAGCCGCTGTTCGACGAATGGCTGGTCCCGATGGCAAGCCCAGCCCTGATCGCGCGCATGGGCGGTGCGGACGCACCGCCGCTGCAGCACTGGCCATTGCTGGGCGCCCCGGACGACGCCTGGCTGCGCTGGTTTGCGGCGTTCGGCGGACAGGCGCCACGGCGGTATGCCGCGGTGCTCGACGACTCCGAGGCGCATCACCGCGCCGCGCTGGATGGTGTCGGCGTGGCATTGGGGCGCGTCACCCGCGCACGCCTGCTGCTGGCGTCCGGCCAGCTGGTGGCGCTGTCCGCGCAGCGGCTCAAGACCGGCTGGTCGCACTATCTGGTGTATCCGCCACGCTCGGCTGCGCATGCCGGCTTTCTCGCGTTCCGCGCGTGGCTGCAGGTGCAGGCGCGCGAACATGTCGCTCACGCGCAGCAGGCGACCGACGTGCCGCCGGCCGCACCGCCCGCCACGCGCCGCCGCAAGCGCTCCAGGACACTGCCGGCATGAGCCAGTCACCCTTGCCGCCGCAATCCGAACGCCGCGCGTTGGCGATCGCCCACGCGGTGTATGAAGCCTTCGAGGATTACCACGCGCGTTTCTCCGAAATCACTGCCCGAGCCAGGCAGCGCTTCGAAACGCGCGACTGGAGCGGCGCGCGCGAGGACGCGGTGGCGCGCATCGCGCTCTACGACCAGTACATCACCGAGTGCATGCTGCGCCTGCGTGCAGTGCTGATGGGGCAGGCGCACGATCGCGCGCTGTGGATGCGTGCGCGCAACCACTACGCTGCGCTGCTGGTCGGGTTGATCGATCAGGAGCTATACAAGACCTTCTACAACACCCTGACCCGGCGCTACTTCGGTACCCACGGCGTGGATGCCGATATCGAATTCATTGCGCTGGATATCGAACCCACCGACGCCATCACCGTGCCGGTGGCGCGCCACACCTATGCGGTCTCGCCCGGCCGGTTGACCGACATGCTGGTGCGGGTGCTGGGCGACTACGCGTTCGCCGTGCCGTATGCGCATCGCACGCGGTGCGCGGCGGCCATTGCCGTGCGCCTGCTCGACGATCTTGCGCACTGGGGCGAGCACCCGGTGCGCAGCGTGGAGTTGCTGGAGACGGTGTTCTACCGCGAACGGCGCGCCTATCTGGTCGGCCGCGTGTTTGGCGAACATCGCTTCTCGCCGTGCGTGATCGCGCTGGTCAACGACGCCGCTGGCTTGCGTGCCGAAGCGGTGTTGACCAAGCGCAGTGATGTCGCCCAACTGTTCAGCAACTCGCGCAGCTATTTTCAAGCCGACCTGTCGACTGTCGGCGATGCTGTGGTATTCCTGCGCAGCCTGTTGACCCACAAGCCGGTGGACGAGTTGTACACCATGCTGGGCCGCGCCAAGCAGGGCAAGACCGAACGTTATCGCACGTTCTTCAGCCATTTCCAGGCCCAGCCGTCCGAGCAGCTGGTGCATGCCGATGGCACGCCCGGCATGGTCATGGTGGTGTTCACCCTGCCCAGTTATCCGCTGGTGTTCAAGCTCATCCGCGACCGCTTCGCCTATCCCAAGACCATGAGCCGTGCGCAGGTGGAGGGCAAGTACGAGTTGGTCTTCCAGCTCGATCGCATCGGCCGCCTGCTCGACGCGCAGCCGTATCGCTACCTGCGCTTTCCCAAATCGCGCTTCTCGCCGGCGTTGCTGCAGGAGCTGCAGACCAGCTGCGCTACGAGCCTGAGCGAAGATGGCGACGATGTACTCATCGCGCTGTGCTATGTGCAACGGCGTCTGCGCCCGCTCAATCTTTATCTGCGCGAACAGCTGCCCGAAGCGGCGCATGCCGCGGCGCTGGACTACGGCCAGGCGATCAAGGACATGGCGCGCAACAACATCTTTCCCGGCGACATGCTGCTGAAGAACTTCGGCATCACCCGGCACCAGCGTGCGGTGTTCTACGACTACGACGAGCTGTGCCTGATCACAGAATGCACCTTTCGCGACTGGCCCACACCCACCACCTACGAAGAGCAGATGGCGGCCGAACCGTGGTTCCATGTCGGCCCGCGCGATGTCTTTCCCGAGCGCTTCGCCTTGTTCATGGGCCTGCCGCCCTCGCAGCTGGAAGCGGTCAAGCATATCCACCCGGAACTGTTCGACCCGCAGTGGTGGCGCGACCTGCAGGCGCGCCTGCGCGAGGACGATTACCCCGATACGCCGCCATACGCAGAATCGCGGCGGCTGGCGTGAGCATGCTGGAAACAGCGTGCAGCGCGGGCGCCATGCGATGCAGCGGTGACGGCCGGAGCGTCACCCGTCGTTAGGGTCGATTTCAACCAGCCTCCAGGCAGCGATGCGGCTCGCCCATCGGCAATGCGGCCAAATGCAGCGACGATGTCTGCTCGCCTCGAACCACGCCCACAAAAAACCCCCGCAGCGCGGGGGTTTTTCGTTTCGGTACCGCAGGCTGGGATCAGCGCTTCATCGAACTGAAGAACTCGTCGTTGGACTTGGTGGTCTTCATCTTGTCCAGCAGGAATTCCATTGCGGCGATTTCGTCCATCGGGTGCAGCAGCTTGCGCAGGATCCAGATCTTCTGCAGCAGCTCCGGCTCGATCAACAGATCTTCGCGGCGCGTGCCCGAACGGTTGATGTCGATCGCCGGATACACGCGCTTTTCGGTGATGCGACGGTTCAGATGCACTTCGCTGTTGCCGGTGCCCTTGAACTCTTCGTAGATCACCTCGTCCATCTTGCTGCCGGTTTCCACCAGCGCCGTGGCGATGATGGTCAGCGAGCCGCCTTCTTCCACGTTACGCGCCGCGCCGAAGAAGCGCTTCGGGCGGTGCAGGGCGTTGGCGTCCACACCACCGGTGAGCACCTTGCCGGAGCTGGGCACCACGTTGTTGTAGGCGCGCGCCAGGCGGGTGATCGAGTCCAGCAGGATCACCACGTCCTTCTTGTGCTCGACCAGGCGCTTGGCCCGCTCGATCACCATCTCGGCGACCTGTACATGGCGCGCGGCCGGCTCGTCGAACGTGGAGGAGATGACCTCGCCGCGCACGGTGCGCTGCATTTCGGTCACTTCTTCCGGGCGCTCGTCGATCAGCAGCACGATCATGTGCACTTCGGGATGATTGGTGGTGATGGCGGTGGCCACCTGCTGCATCATCATCGTCTTGCCGGCCTTGGGCGGGGAGACGATCAGCGCACGCTGACCCTTGCCCTGCGGCGCCATCAGATCCAGGATGCGGCCGGTGATGTCCTCGGTGGACCCATCGCCACGTTCCAGGCGGAAGCGGCGACGCGGGAACAGCGGGGTCAGGTTCTCGAACAGCACCTTGTTCTTGCTGGCTTCCAGCGGCTCACCGTTGATGGTGTCCACGATCGACAGCGCGAAATAGCGCTCGCCGTCCTTGGGGAAGCGGATGCGGCCGGACAGGTGATCGCCGGTACGCAGGTTGAAGCGGCGGATCTGGCTGGGCGAGATATAGGTATCGTCCGGGCCGGCCAGGTAGCTGGCTTCTGCAGCGCGCAGGAAACCGAAACCATCGGGCAGGATTTCCAGCACGCCGTCGGCGGCAACGCCTTCGCCATGACGGGTGAGCACCTTCAGCAGGGCGAAGATCACGTCCTGCTTGCGCGCGCGCGCCACGCCTTCCTGGATGTTGAGCTGGTCGGCGATATCGAGCAGCTTCTGCGCCGGCATGCGCTTGAGGTCGCTCAGCGAATAGACCGGGAAGCCCTCCGGCACGGCCGGATGCGGACGCGCCACGAACGGCTCATTGCTGCCATCGGAGGACGGCATGCCGCCGCCGTCATTGCCGAAGCGGTCGCGCGGACCGCGGTCGCGCCGGTTGCGGAAACGGTCGCGGCGATTGCCCTGCTGGTTCTGCCCCTGGCCCTGCTGATGCTGGCCGCCGTTCTGGCCCTGACCCTGCTGCTGACCTTGACCTTGACCTTGGTTCTGGCCCTGGCTCTGCGCCTGATTCTGGTGCTGCTGTTGCTGCGCCTGATTGAAGCGCTGCTGCTGCGACTGGCCGCCCTCGCGCGGCTCGCTCTGGCTGTCGCCGCCCGGGGGAGCGCTGGGTGTGCTGTTGCCGGCAGCCGCGCCATCGCCGGACGTCTGCGCCGGTGCCGATTCGGCAGCGTGCGACGGTGCCTGCGGGGCGCGGGGGGCGTCGGGTGCGGGGCTGGCGGGCAAGGGCAGATTGGGTTGCTGCGTGCCGGCATCGTCATGGGCGACGGCGGTCTTGCTCGCGCGCGGCTTGCGCACGCGCTTCTCGACGGGAGCGTCGACGCTGCTCCCGGTATCGGAGGAAGGTTGATCGGACAAGTGCGTGATTCCTCGCTAAGGTGCGAGCGCCCAGCTAGGGGGCGAACTATTGGTAGATGGGAGTCTAGAAGAGTTTCTAGAGGGGTACGGCGGCGCACGAACGTGTGCCGGACCAACTGACACTATCACCGCGGTGCGTGACCGCGCAAGCGTCTGCCATGGCAGGATTTAACTGCTGGCGAACCGCGCAGGCGCCCATCGCTGGACGCCCACCCAACTCAGGCGGCCGCGCCGCCCAGAGTCTTGTCGATCATCTGGGTCAGCTGGCCCTTGCCAACCGCCCCGATCTGGCTGGCCTGGACCTCGCCGTCCTTGAACAGCAGCAGCATCGGGATCGAACGGACGTGATACTTGATGGCCAGGGCGCGGTTTTGGTCCACGTTGACCTTGGCAACCTTGAGCCTGCCCTGGTAGGTATCGGCCAGATCGTCCAGCACCGGGGCGATCATCTTGCAGGGGCCGCACCATTCGGCCCAGAAATCCACCAGAACCGGTTCGCCCGATTGCAGTACGGCTGTCTCGAAATCGGCATCGCCGACATGTTGAACCTTGTCGCTCACGTTGGGTCTCCTGGAAACCAAACGGCCCACCCGATCGGGCAGGCCGCCACATTGCGTTAAACTGGGGCATTGCGCGACTGAATCAAGTGCCAGTCCTGAAGCCGCGCTGTCCGCCACAAGAGCCGCAGTTTGCGACGCTGTCGGCATCGATGCAAGCCGCGCCCGGGCTGCCCAGGGCGCCTCACGAAGACGGAATAATGAGCGACAAACCGCTGACCGATTTGACTTTTTCCTCGTTCGACCTGCATCCGACGCTGATCGCCGGGCTGGAGAGCGCCGGGTTTACCCGGTGTACCCCGATCCAGGCGCTGACCCTGCCGGTCGCGCTGCCGGGCGGCGATGTCGCCGGCCAGGCCCAGACCGGCACCGGCAAGACCCTGGCGTTCCTGGTGGCGGTGATGAACCGCCTGCTGAGCCGCCCGGCGCTGGCCGACCGCAAGCCGGAAGACCCGCGCGCGCTGATCCTGGCCCCCACCCGCGAGCTGGCCATCCAGATCCACAAGGATGCGGTGAAGTTCGGCGCCGAGCTGGGCCTGCGCTTTGCGCTGGTCTACGGCGGGGTGGACTACGACAAGCAGCGCGAACTGCTGCAGCAGGGCGTGGACGTGATCATCGCCACCCCGGGCCGGCTAATCGACTACGTCAAGCAGCACAAGGTGGTCTCGCTGCACGCCTGCGAGATCTGCGTGCTGGACGAAGCCGACCGCATGTTCGACCTGGGCTTCATCAAGGACATCCGCTTCCTGCTGCGGCGCATGCCCGAGCGCGGTACCCGCCAGACCCTGTTGTTCTCGGCCACGCTGAGCCACCGCGTGCTGGAACTGGCCTACGAGCACATGAACGAGCCGGAAAAGCTGGTGGTCGAGACCGAGACCATCACCGCCGCACGGGTGCGCCAGCGCATCTACTTTCCCTCCGACGAAGAGAAGCAGACGCTGCTGCTGGGCCTGCTGTCGCGCAGCGAAGGCGCGCGCACCATGGTGTTCGTCAACACCAAGGCGTTCGTGGAGCGGGTGGCGCGCACCCTGGAGCGCAACGGCTACCGGGTCGGCGTGCTGTCGGGCGACGTGCCGCAGAAGAAGCGCGAGTCGCTGCTCAACCGCTTCCAGAAAGGCCAGCTGGAGATCCTGGTGGCCACCGACGTGGCCGCGCGCGGCCTGCATATCGACGGGGTCAAGTACGTCTACAACTACGACCTGCCGTTCGACGCCGAAGACTATGTGCACCGCATCGGCCGCACCGCGCGCCTGGGCGAAGAGGGCGATGCGATCAGCTTCGCCTGCGAGCGCTATGCGATGAGCCTGCCGGACATCGAGGCCTACATCGAGCAGAAGATCCCGGTCGAGCCGGTGACCTCCGAACTGCTGACCCCGCTGCCGCGCGCGCCGCGCACGCCGGTGGAAGGCGAAGACGCCGATAGCGACGGCGAAAGCGTGGGCACGATCTTCCGCGAGGCGCGCGAGCAGCGTGCCGCCGACGAGGCCCGCCGTGGTGGCGGCCGCAGCGGTCCGGGCGGTGGCGGTTCGCGCGGTGGTGGCGGTCGTCGTGAAGGCGGCAGCGGCGATGGCAAGCCGCGTCCGCGCCGCAAGCCGCGGGTGGAAGGCGAGGCGACCGCAACGCCGGCCGTGGCACCGGTGGTGCCGGCGGCGGCGGAACGGGCACCATCGACGGTCGTCGGCGACTCCGAGCGCGCACCGCGCAAGCGCCGTCGTCGTCGCAACGGCCGACCGGTCGAAGGTGGCGAGCCGGTCGTGGCATCCACGCCCGTGCCGGCACCCGCCGCACCGCGCAAGCCGACCCAGGTGATCGCCAAGCCGGTGCGCGCCGCAGCCCAGCCGGCTGGCAGCCCGTCGTTGCTGAGCCGGATCGGGCGCCGCCTGCGTTCGCTGGTGTCGGGCAGCTGACGTCCGGGCGAAGCAATCGCATCGCCGGTGTCCGGCGATGCGACGCAAGCGCTGGCGCTCCGGCATAATCGCTGAATGACCGTTCTGCGTTTCGACAACGTCAGCAAGCACTACGCCGGTGGCCACCAGGCGCTGACCGATGTCAGCTTCGAAGTGGCCGATGGCGAGATGCTGTTCGTGACCGGCCACTCCGGCGCCGGCAAAAGTACCTTGCTCAAGTTGATCCACCTCAGCGAGCGGCCAAGCCAGGGCACGGTGCTGCTGGGCGAACGCAACCTGCTCAAGGTGCGTGGCCGGCAGATTCCGCTGCATCGCCGGCAGGTGGGTGCGGTCTACCAGGATCACCGTCTGCTCAACGACCGCAGCATCGCCGAGAACGTGGCGTTGCCGTTGATCCTGCGCGGCACCCGTCGCGCCGAGATCGGCAAGCGCGTGCGCTCGGCGCTGGAACGCATCGGCCTGGCCAACCGCGAAAAGGCGCTGCCGTCGCAACTCTCCGCCGGCGAACAGCAACGCGTGGGCATCGCCCGCGCCATCGTCGGCGAACCGCGCCTGCTGGTGGCCGACGAGCCCACCGGCAACCTCGACCCGGCCCTGGCCGCGGAGATCATGCAGCTGTTCGCCGAGCTGCCTGCGCGCGGCACCAGCGTGCTGGTGGTCAGCCACGACCTGGCGCTGCTCAAGCAGATGCGCAAGCGCGTGCTGATCCTGGATCACGGCCGCCTGGTCGACGACATCTCGCCGCAGGATCTGGCCGAATGAGCAAGCTCGCCAACAGCGAAGCCGTGGCGCCCTCGCGCCTTGGCGTATGGGTCGACCACCACCTGCACAGCATCGCCTTCAGCCTGGGCCGCGCAATGCGCAAGCCATGGGCCACATTGCTGACCATCGTGGTGATGGCCTTGGCGCTGGCGCTGCCGCTGGGGCTGTCGATCGCGCTGGACAACGTCAAGCTGCTGGCCGGCAGCGTGCAGCAGTCGCGCGAGATCAATCTGTTCCTGAAGGTCGATGTCGCCGCCGATGCGGCGCAGGCGCTGGCCGAGCAGTTGCGTGGCCGCCCGGATGTGGCGCAGGTCACGCTGCGTACTCCCGAACAGGGCCTGGCCGATTTGCGCGAGAGCGCCAAGCTCGACGAGGCCGCCGATGCGTTGGGCGACAACCCGCTGCCCACGCTGCTGATCGTGACCCCGGCCGAGACCGGCGACGATGCACAGCTGGCCAGCGCGCTGCAGGCGCTGCCGCAGGCCGACCAGGTGCAGCACGACGCGCTGTGGCGCAAGCGTCTGGATGGCTGGCTGCACTTCGGCGAGCGGCTGGTGCAGGTACTGTCGACCCTGCTCGGCATCGGCGCGGTGCTGGTGGTCGGCAACACCGTGCGGCTGGACATCCAGTCGCGGCGCGAGGAAATCGGCGTGCTGCAACTGCTGGGCGCCAGCGACGGCTTCATCCGTCGCCCGTTCCTGTATCTGGGCGCGTGGTACGGCCTGGGTGCCGGCGCGGTCGCGCTTGCCCTGATTGGCGCTTCCGGTTTGGCCTTGCGTACACCTTTGGCCACATTGGCCGATAGCTATGGCAGTTCCTTTACCCTGCACGGGCTGGATCTGCTGCATTCTGCAATGGTGCTTGTCGGTACCCTGGTCCTGGGTTGGCTGGGCGCCTGGCTGGTGACCGGCCACTTCCTCCGCCAGACCCGTCCCACCGAGACCTGAGACCTGCCATGCATCCACCAGATCTCAAACACCTGATCAGCGACGCGCCGCGCGTGATGGTCGTCGATGGCTCGAAGCTGGTGCGCAAGCTCATTGCCGACGTGCTCACGCGCGACCTGCCCAACGTGCAGGTGATCGGCTGCGCCAGCATCGCCGAAGCGCGCGACGCGCTGGAAGCCGGCGCCATGGATCTGGTCACCACCTCGCTGTCGTTGCCCGACGGCGATGGCCTGGCGCTGGCGCGCAGCGTGCGCGAGGCCGCCGGCCAGGCCTATGTGCCGGTGATCGTGGTCTCTGGCGACGCGCAGCAGCACCTGGTCGAACGCCGCTTCACCGAATACGTCACCGACTATTTCGACAAGGCGCTGGGCCACGAAGCCCTGGCCACCTTCATCCGCGGCTACGTGCAGCCCGAGCCGGTGGTCGGCGCCACCGTGCTGTACATCGAGGACAGCCGCGTGGTGGCCGAAGCGACCAAGCGCATGCTCGAGCGCCAGAGCCTGAAGGTGGTGCATGTGCTCACCGCCGAGGACGCGTTCGCGCTGCTCACCGCCGAATCGCTGGGCCGGACCGAGCGCCGTATCGACGTGGTGCTGACCGACGTCACCCTCAAGGGCGAGCTCAACGGGCGCGACGTGGTCGAACGCATCCGCATCGACTTCGCCTACGGCAAGCGCCGCCTGCCGGTGCTGGTGATGACCGGCGACACCAACCCGCGCAACCAGTCCGAGCTGCTGCGCGCCGGTGCCAACGACTTGGTGCAAAAGCCCATCGAAGAGCGCCTGCTGGTCACCAAGGTGCTGTTCCAGCTGCGCCTGGCACGCCTGGAAGACCAGGCCGTGATGCTATGACCGAAGCGGAAGCACGCATCCAGCTGGAACCGTCGTGGAAGGCCAGGGTGGGCGACTGGTTGCTGCGCCCGGAAATGCAGGAGCTGTCGGCCTTCCTGCGCCAGCGCAAGGCCGCCGGTGCGCGGGTGTTCCCGCCCGGTCCGCAGATCTTCGCCGCCTTCGACGCCACCCCGTTCGAGCAGGTCAAGGTGGTCATCCTGGGCCAGGACCCGTATCACGGCGAGGGCCAGGCACACGGGCTGTGCTTTTCGGTGTTGCCGGGCGTGCCGGTGCCGCCGTCGCTGCTCAATATCTACAAGGAAATCCAGGACGATCTGGGCATCCCGCGTCCCGACCATGGCTATCTGATGCCCTGGGCGCGCCAGGGCGTGCTGCTGCTCAATGCGGTGCTGACGGTGGAGCAGGGCCGGGCCGGTGCACACCAGAACAAGGGCTGGGAAGGCTTCACCGACCACGTGGTGGAAACCCTCAACCGCGAGCGCGAAGGGCTGGTGTTCCTGCTGTGGGGCAGCTACGCGCAGTCCAAGGGCAAGGTCATCGATCAGGCACGGCACCGGGTATTCAAGGCTCCGCATCCCTCGCCGCTGTCGGCGCACCGCGGTTTCCTGGGGTGCAAGCATTTCTCCAGGGCCAACGAGCACCTGCAGCGCCGTGGGCTGGGCCCGATCGACTGGTCGCTGCCGCCGCGCAACGCGCTGGACACAACCTCGGCCGCCGGCTGAACAGCGCCCGCGCCAGGTCCATTGGCGGCAGTTTTGTCACGGTCTGCGCAGGGTGTCGGTGGTAGCGTAGCCACCGAGATCGGAGATCCCCGCGGTAGAACGCCGTCAGGGTCTCAATTGCGAATGTCCTATGAATGGAACGCTGGGAACTCTTCCTGTACCCGGCAGTCCAATAGTTCGACTGCTAAGATGGTGCCTATGAACCAGACGACTTCGACTGCCCTCGTGGCAAACAATCTCCCGATTCCAAGTGCGCTCGGTTCGCTGGACGCCTACATCGGTGCCGTGCACCAGATCCCGGTGCTGTCGGTCGATGAGGAGCAGGATCTGGCTCGCCGTTTCCGCGACGAGCTGGATCTGGACGCGGCGCGTGAATTGGTCCATTCCCACCTGCGCTTCGTGGTGCATGTGGCCCGCGGCTACAACGGCTACGGCCTGCCGCTGGGCGATTTGATCCAGGAAGGCAATATCGGCCTGATGAAGGCGGTCAAGCGCTTCGACCCGGATATGGGCGTGCGCCTGGTAAGCTTCGCGGTGCATTGGATCCGTGCGGAAATGCACGAGTTCATCCTGAAGAACTGGCGCATCGTCAAGGTCGCCACGACCAAGGCGCAGCGCAAGCTGTTCTTCAACCTGCGCAAATCCAAGACGCGCCTGGGCTGGCTCAATGCGTCCGAGGTGACTGCGGTCGCCAAGGATCTGAACGTCTCCGAGCGCGAAGTCATGGAGATGGAGTCGCGCCTGTCCGGTCGCGATATCGGCTTCGACGCCTCTTCGGACGAGGACGACGACCATGGTCCGCCGTCGCCGGTGAGTTATCTGGTGGCCAACGAGGAAGATCCCTCGCAGGCCTACGAGCGGCACGACAGCGAAGACAACCAGCTGCAGCTGCTGCGCGAAGGCATGGCCGGCCTGGATACCCGCTCGCGCGATATCGTCAAGCGCCGCTGGCTGGATTCGGAGTCCAAGGTGACGCTGCAGGAACTGGCCGATGAGTACGGCGTGTCGGCCGAGCGCATCCGCCAGATCGAGGCGAACGCGCTGAAGAAGATGAAGGCGTTGTTCGTCGCCTGATTCTTTCGATCAGGCGATAGCTGTTGCACGAACGGCCCGGTTTTCCGGGCCGTTTGCGTTGCAGGCCTGCAGCTTTTCCTGCTTCTCAGGGCGCTGACGCACTGCCCGGGCGATGCTGCCGGCGGCGTCGCTCTGGCCGACGACGACTATTCCGGCAGGCGCGCGACAGGCAAGTGCCAGCCGTAGCGGATGGCCATGAAACGCAGGCCGAAACAGACGCCGGCACCGGTCGCCAGCGACCAGGCCTGCGGCACCCCGAGCACATGCCCGATCGCCACCAGCCCACCGCCGGCGAGTGCGGCCACCGCATACAGTTCGGCCTGCAAGACCACCGGCGTGCGTGCGACCAGCAGGTCGCGCGCGATGCCGCCGGAGACCGCCGCCGCGCACGACAGCACCAGCACGCCGAACAGGTCCAGGCGATTGCGTACGGCCACCGTCGCCCCGCTCAGGGCGAACACGAAAGTACCGAGCAGATCCAGCAGGAACAGGACAGTCGCCACGGTCAGGCCGTCAAATCAGGCCGCACAGCATCGCGTACCGCACGCGCCGCTGTCACCCGTCCTTGCTGTTGGGCGGCGGGTCGTCGGTGGCGCCGCCGAAGATGATGCGCGCGGCGCGCTGGTAGCTCCAGTACGCCATCGCCCAGTTCACCAGCACCACGAAACGGTTGCGGAAGCCGATCAGGAAATACACGTGCGCGGCCAGCCAGAACCACCACGCCACGATACCGGAAAGCTTGAGCTTGCCCACGTGCACGATGGCCGCCATGCGGCCGATGGTGGCAAGGTTGCCATAGTCCTGGTAACGGAATGCAGGCACCGCCCGGCCGCGCTGGCGCGCACGGATCGCCTTGGCGATGTGCTTGCCCATCTGCTTGGCGGCCGGCGCCACGCCCGGGACCGGGCGGCCATCCTGCTGCAGCGCGGCCAGGTCGCCGCCGACGAAGATGTCCGGATGGCCGGGCACGCTCAGGTCCGGCTCCACCAGGACGCGGCCGGCGCGGTCCAGTGGCACGCCCAGGGTGCGCGCCAGCGGCGAGGCCGCCACGCCGGCGGCCCACACCACGGTGCGCGCGGGCACGAAGGTCTCGCCAAGCTGGTAGCCCTGCGCATCGATATGCGTCACCGGGGTGCCGGTGTGCACTTCCACGCCGAGCCGTTCCAGCTGCTTGCGCGCCTTGGCGGTGAGGTCGTCCGGGAACGAGGGCAACACGCGCGGGCCGGCTTCGACCAGGCGTACCCGCGCCTGGCGCGGGTCGATGTGGCGGAATTCGTTCTTGAGCGTGTGGCGGGCGATCTCGGCCAGGGTGCCGGCCAGTTCCACCCCGGTGGGTCCGCCACCGACCACCGCAAAGCTCAGCCATGCAGCGCGCGCGGCGGGATCGGTTTCGGCTTCGGCGCGCTCGAAGGCCAGCAGCAGCTTGCGGCGCAGCACCAGTGCGTCGTACAGCGTCTTCAACCCGGGGGCGTGCTCGGCCCACTGGTCGTTGCCGAAGTAGGCGTGCGTGGCACCGGTGGCGAGCAGCAGCAGGTCGTAACCGACCGTCTTGCCATCGGCCAGCATCACCTGGCGGCGGCCGGGCGCGATTTCGACCACATCGCCGAGTTGCACTTCGACATTGCGCTGCTCGCGCAGGATGTGCCGCAACGGCGCGGCGATGTCCGGCGCCGAGAGGCCGGCGGTGGCCACCTGGTACAGCAGCGGCTGGAACAGGTGGTGGTTCTGACGGTCGATCAGGGTGATGCGGATGCCGGGGTCGTCGAGCGCGCGGGTCGCCCACAAACCGGCGAAACCGCCACCCACCACGACCAGATGCAGCGGAGCGGGAGAAGGGGAAGAGGTCATCGTAGGAGTCCGATGGAGCGCGACGCGGGCTCGACAGCATGCCAAAGTGCCAATGAACATGATGCGTGGGCGCAGCGCGCCTGCGGCATCATGTCGCATCCATCTTCGACGGTCTTCGCATGTCTTCGTTCCCGCCGCCCTTGCCCCCGCTGCCGCCCGCACCAGCGCCCACCGCAGCACCGATCGTCCCTGCCGCCAGGAAGCCGCTCAGCGGCGTGGCCATCGGCCTGATCGGCATCCTGGCCTGCGCAAGTGCGTTCGGGGTGGTGGTGCTGGCCGCAGCCATGTGGCTGGTCAACACGGGCTGGTCGGTGTTTGCCGAGCAGGCGCGCAGCGCGCTGCAGGACGATGCGGTGGTGCAGGAACATATCGGCCAGATCCGCAGCATGCGGGTGGATCTGGTGCGCACCGGAATGGCACCGGGCGGCGAGGAGTTCGTGTTCGATGTGGAAGGCGACCGTGGCGCCGGTCGCGTCCAGGCAACCTGGATCAGCGCCGGTGCCGACCAGGAGATCCTGAGCGATGGGGTGCTGACCCTGCGCGATGGCACGCAGTACAGCCTGCCGGCTGCGCAGAGCGCAGAAGAGGCCGCGCTCGATGCAGATGCAGATGCGGATGCCGAGACAGAATCGGATCCGGAAATGGACACCGAAACCGAAACCGAAACCGCCACAGACGCTGCAGCGGAGCCTTGAGCATGACCGACCATCCCGACAAGCGGATCGCCTTGCTGATCGACGCCGACAACGCGCCCGCCGGCAAGATCGATGTGGTGCTGGCGGAAGTGGCGCGCTATGGCGTGGCCAATGTGCGCCGCGCCTATGGCAACTGGAAGAGCCCGCACCTGAAGGGCTGGGAAGCGGCGCTGCACGATTACGCGATCCGGCCGATCCAGCAGTTTGCCTACAGCTCCGGCAAGAACGCCTCGGACATGGCCATGGTGATCGATGCGATGGACCTGTTGTACGCGCGCAACCTCGACGGGTTTGCCATCGTCTCCAGCGATGCGGACTTCACCCCCTTGGTGATGCGCCTGCTCACCGATGGCATGAAGGTCTATGGTTTCGGCGAAAAGAAGACACCGGCACCGTTCGTCAATGCCTGCTCCAAATTCACCTACGTGGAAGCGCTGGGCGAGCAGGCCGCTGCAGCCAGCGACACTGCTGCCGGGCGCAAGGATGCAACCGCATTGCGCAGCGACACGCGGCTGGTGCAGATGCTGCGCAATGCCATCGTCAGCGCCTGCGAAGACGATGGCTGGGCGTTGCTGAGCGCGGTGGGCAAGCAGGTAGCCAACCAGGCCTCGTTCGATCCGCGCAACTATGGCTATCGCAAGCTCAGCGACCTGGTGCGCGCGATCGGCTTGTTCGAGATCAGGCAGGACGAGCAGGCCCTGTGGGTGCGCGATACGCCCCAGGGCAGCGGCCGCCGCGCGAAAACTGCAGCACCTGCCGCGGCGTCGCCGTCACCGGCGACGTCACCGGGAAATAAGCGCGCCGCGCGCGCACCCGCCAAGCCTGCAGGGAAATGACGATGACGCATGCGGCCAGCGACCCCACTCCGCCGAGTATCACTGTGTGGGGGCGGCGCAACTCCAGCAATGTGCGCAAGGTGCTGTGGTGCGCCGAAGAAGCCGGTGTGGCCTATGCCTCGATCGAGGTGGGGGGCGCATTCGGTGGCAACACTACGCCCGAATATCGCGCACTGAACCCGAACGGGCTGGTGCCGACGCTGCAGGATGGCGCACTGGTGTTGTGGGAATCCAATGCGATCGTGCGGTATCTGGCTGCGCAGTACGCACCGGCGCTGTATCCGGCATCGCCGGCCGAACGCGCGCTGGGCGAGCGCTGGATGGACTGGACCACCTCCACGTTTGCCGGCGTCTTCCGCGACCTGTTCTGGGGCGTGCTGCGCACCCCCGAGGCCGAACGCGATGGCGCGCGCATCGCCGCCGCGCTGGCGCAGTCGGGCGAGCTGCTGGCACGCGTGGATGCGGCCCTGGCACAGCAGCCGTATCTGTCCGGCGAGCAATTCGCGATGGGCGATATTCCGCTGGGAAGTTTCATCTACGCCTGGTTCGAAATGCCGATCGACCGGCCCGATCTGCCGCATGTGCACCAGTGGTATCGGCGCTTGTGCGCACGGCCGGCGTACCAACGCGGCGTGATGACAGCGCTGACCTGAGGGACGTGCCTGCGCTGGGGCCTGCGCGGTTGATTGCGGGAACATGCGCGCCGCTATTGCAAATTGCCGCTACTGCAAATCGATGGACCAGCACAGCGCGCGGCCTGATAGCTCGTGTCTGCCGTAGGAGCGCACCCGGGCGCGACGCGCTTTATCGGTAACGCCCCATCGCGCCAGGGTGCGCTCCTACAGCACCTGGGTACATCGCGCAGCGTGTGCACGTGCGCGCTACGCACCGCATCAATACAGATCGATCGGATCCACATCCAGCGACCAACGCACGCGCCGCGCCTGCGGCAGCGCGTAGACGGCCGGCAATTGCGCATCGAGCAGGCGGTGCAAGGCCGAGCGCTGCTGGGCCGACAACAGCAACTGGGTGCGCTGGAACCCGGCGCGGCGCGGCATCGGTGCCGGCATCGGGCCATAACAGTCGACCGCTGCCACGGCGGGCGCGGGCGCGTCGTTGTCTGCGCCGGTCAGGCCGCGCACCGCCTGCAGGAACTGGTTGGCCGCCGCCACGTCCTTGGCCTCGGCGCGGAACAGTGCCAGGTGCGCGAACGGCGGGAAGCCGGCGGCCTGGCGTTGCTGCAGTTCGGCATCGGCGAACGCGTGGTACCCGCCGTTGACCAGGGTCTGCAGCAGCGGGTGCTCGGGATGGTGCGTCTGCAGCCACACCTCGCCAGGGCGATCGGCGCGCCCGGCGCGTCCTGCCACCTGGATCAGCTGCTGGGAGAGTTTTTCGGCCGCGCGGAAGTCCGCCGAGAACAGGCCTTCGTCGATGCCCACCACCACCACCATGGTCAGCCGTGGCAGGTCGTGGCCCTTGGCCAGGATCTGGGTGCCGACCAGGATGCCGGCCGCGTTGCCGAGCCGGGCGAGTTGGGTTTCCAGGGCATCGCGGCGCTGGGTGGTGCTGCGGTCGATGCGCACCACCGGCGCGTCCGGGAAGGCCTCGCTGAGGCGTTCTTCCAGCCGCTCGGTGCCGATGCCCTGCGGCTGCAGCGCCAGGCTGGCGCAGGCCGGACAGGCCAGCGGTGCGGGCTGGCGCGCGCCGCAGTGATGGCATTGCAGGCGGCGGCCGCCGGCATGCACGGTCATCGGGGTCTGGTGCAGTGGCGTGCTGCAGCGTTGGCAGGCGGCGGTCCAGCCGCAGTCGTGGCACAGCAGCACCGGCGCGTAGCCGCGGCGGTTCTTGAACACCAGCACCTGCTCGCCGCGCGCCAGGGTGGCGCCGATACCGGCCAGCACCTCCGGCGAGAGCCCGTCCTTGAGCGGGCGCTTGCGCACGTCCAGCACGCGCACGCGCGGTGGGCGCGCTTCGCCGGCACGACGCGACAGGCGCAGATGCTGGTAGCGGCCGGCGTAGGCGTTGTGCAGGCTTTCCAGCGAGGGCGTGGCGCTGCCCAGGATCACCGGCACGTCCAGCGCCTTGCCGCGGACCAGGGCAAAGTCGCGGGCGTGGTAGCGGATGCCGTCCTGCTGCTTGTAGCTGCCATCGTGTTCCTCGTCGATCACGATCAGCCCGGCCTTGGGCAGCGGAGTGAACACCGCCGAGCGGGTGCCGACGATCAACTGGGCTTGGCCGCGCCAGGCCGCGGCCCACACGCGGGCGCGTTCGCCATCGGACAGGCCGGAGTGCAGCGCATGCACCGGCACGCCCAGGCGCGCACGGAAGCGGCCCAGGGTCTGCGGGGTCAGGCCGATCTCCGGGACCAGCACCAGTGCCTGGCGGCCGGCGGCCAGGCAATCGGCGATCGCCTGCAGATAGACCTCGGTCTTGCCGCTGCCGGTGACGCCGTCGAGCAGATAGGTGGCAAAGCCGCTGCGCGCGCGGATCGCCGCAGCGGCGGCCTGTTGTTCGTCGTTGAGCGCCGGGCCGCTGCCGGGGCGGGGCGGGAGGGCATCGGCAGCCACCGCTACGCGTTCGGCGTGGCCACGCTTGGCCAGGCTGCGCGCGGCCTGCCGCCACTGCGGCTGCAGCGGGTCCAGCTGGTCTTCGCTCAGTGCGCCGGCCTGCAGCAGGGCAGCCAGCAGGGCCGGGCGGCTGCCGGCGCGCAGGCTGCTCGCTCCGGTATGCCCGGCCTCGGTAAGCTGCCAGGCCCAGGCGTGGGTGTCGGCCAGCGGTTCGCCGCGGCGCAGCGGGCCGGGCAGGGCGCTGGCCTGGGCCTCGCCCAGCGGCGCATGCGTGTAGCGGGCCAGCCATTGCAGCGAGCGGGCCAGCTCATCCACCAGCAGCGGCGCCGCATCGCACCACGCCAGCGCCGGACGCAGCCCGTCGGCCGACGCCAGCTGGCCGATCTCCACCACCACCCCGACCAGCTCGCGCGGGCCGAACGGCACCCGCACCCGGCAACCCACCCGCCCCGAATCGGCCGGCGCGGCATCGGCGGGGGGCAGGTAGTCGAACAATTGCGGCAGCGGCACCGGCAGGGCGACGCGCAGGGTGGTGACAGTCGAAGGCATCGGCCCAGTCTACCGACACTGTCCAGCTGGCCCGAGCAGGCCGGTTTCTGCGCGTGAGAGCGGTGTGATCAGTTGCGGCGCCTTTCTGTGACCGAAGTGATAAATACGACGTAAACCTATGTGAGGACTGAGGAAACAGGTTTATCCACACTGCCTGTGGATAAATCTGTGAATTACCGGCGTGCTCCACGCCGTGAAGGCGGATTCACTTGCCTTGGCAACCTGTTGGACATTTTTTCGCCATCCGTCTAAATTCATTTATAATCAATAACTTAGGCGTGAAACACGAATGCAACAAAGAAAAAACAACAGTTGACAGACGGGGGCGTATCGGTATGTCTGCCGCTGTGCACAACGTGCGCGAACAGCGGTCGGGAGCGGATCGACAGCAGAACGATCTGTCAAGCGGTCGGCGCGGTCGATCTGCGTGGGTATCATGCCGGCCGATGCTGGAGTTCACATGACCGTAGTCCCCGAGGCCCCCGTTACCCCCGCCGCGCTGTCGGCCTTCCTGCGGGGCGTCGAACGCCGGGGGATGGTGCTCGCACAGCTGCAATGCGGCGATGGGGCGGCGGCAGAGCGGGCCCTGGCGGCGGCGCTGCGTGCCTTCAGCAGCCAGGCGGCCGGGCGGCCGATGGCCGGCTGGCCGATGCGCTTCTGGAGCCTGCTGGCGGCGGCTCCGCCCCTGCGGCGCGAACCCATGCCAGGCACCTGGTTGCCGCCTTTCACGTCGCTGGGCCGGATGCAGACTCCCGACCGGCTGGCCCTGCTGCTGCGCATCGTGGCCGGGCTGGAAGAGGACGTCGCCAGCGAGGTACAGGGCGTGGCCGTGGCGGACTATCGCCAGGCGCTGGCACGCGCCTGCCCGCGCGATGCGGCCGGCAACCCGGATGCCCAGGCGTGGCGGGTGCTGGCCGAGGCGGCGCAACAGGAATTACGCGACCTCAGCCCGTCCCAGCTCGGCCGACTGGGTCAGTTGCGCGATGCGGCGCTGGCCGGCATGCCGCTGCAGCCCGCCGCCCCGGCAGCGCCGTCGCCGGCCCCGGTCCGCCAGCGTCCTGTACGCGTGCGCAGCGCCCGGCAATGGCAATGGCCCCGGATCGATCGCCGCCAGGCCGGCATCGCGCTGGGTGTGCTGGCACTGGCACTGCTGCTGGCGGTGCTGGCCTGGTGGTGGACGCATCGCCGGCCGGCGTTGCCGCCGGAGCCGGTGTCGCAGGCCCCGGCCGGCGTGCTGCATGTGACCGATGCCGCCCCGGTCCTGGTGGAAGAACTGCCGGCCACCGATCTGCCGGATCAGCCTGCGGCCGCCGCGCTGGATGCGCGCGACCAGGCGATGTTGGCCGACCCGGACCTGGAACTGGCGCGCTCGGCCGATTTCTACGCCTGGTATGCGGCCGGGCACCCGGTGCCGGCCGACGAATCCGGTGCACACGCCACGGCGGCCGAACAGCCGTCGGCGCCACTGGAGACCGTCGATGACGAAAACTAACTGGGCAGCACTGTTGCTGTGCGCCGTCACCGTCATCGTCAGCGCCGGTGCGCAGACCCTGCCGGCCGCGCTGGATGAAGGTGGCGCCCTGGCGCCCTCGTCCGCTGCGCCGCCGCCGGCCACGCCCAGCGCCGCCCAGCAACGCGCGCGCTGGGCCGCACTGACACCCGTGCAGCAGGCCGACCTGCGCGCCCGCTACGCCGCCTGGAAGGAGTTGACCGCGACCGACCGGGTGGTGCTGCGCCAGGCACGCGAGCGCCTGCAGGGCCTGCCCGAGGACCAGCAGCGCGCCCTGCGCACCCAGTTCACCGCGCTGGACCGCCTGCACCGGCACGGCTGGCGCCTGGGCTCGCAGCTGGGCAACTTCTATCCGCAGCTGCAGCCGCTGGTCGGCTACGTGCCGGCGGCGCAGCGCGAGCAGTTGCTGGCCATGCTGCGCAGCCTGGATGCCGCTCAGCTGGCGCAGCTGGCGGTACTGGCGCAACGCACGCCGCCGCAGGAGCGCGATGGTCTGCGTGAGGCACTGCTGGCACAGGCGCCGGCCACGCGCGGCAGCTGGTTGAGCCGTCAGCTGGCGCGGTGATCGCCCGCGCCGCGGCGGTGGGCAAGCGCGGACACGCCACACTTGCGATGGCAACTGCGCACAGTGCCCGCACGCGCGCATGCCGCATTGATTGCGTGATCCGGCCGGCAGGCCCATGCCCGGCCGGCGTGACCGCCATGGGTGCGCAGGCGCAGGCGGGGGTCGCTGGACCAGCGTCTGCCGCAGCGCCGTGCGCGGCTGTCGATACGTGGAGGGCGCGAACACCGCCGCATCGCAGGCCTGTTCGCAGCCAGCGCTGCAGCAGCGCTCTGCCGGGCCTGCTCAAAGACGCGCCAGGCTGGCCACCATCAACAGCGCAGCGGCCATGGTGACGACGACCAGATAGATGCCGCCCAGGCCGAGGTACTTCAGCACCGTCAGCGGCCAGCCCTGCCCATACACGCGCCGTTGCATCCACAGCAGGTACAGCGGCATCCACAGCGCCAGCCCGAACTGGACCAGCCCGATGCTCCAGGCGATTGGGCTGACAATCTGCGCCAGTACATCGGCCAGCAGCGACAACAGCAGCATGGCCAGCAGGTTCAGGCACAGGAAGGCGTGGCTGTAGAGCGCGACCACCAGATGTTCCAGATACACCCGGCCGCCGCGCAGATAGAACACGCGCAACAGCAGCGCAAACAGCGGTACCAGCACCAGCAAGGTGGACGGCACCGCCGCGAAGAAGGCGTTGTAGAGCAGCTGCGGGTTGCTGCGCAGGCGCGGCAGGTTGTCGCGGATGTGCAGGAGCTGCACGTTGAGCCAGCGATTGGCCCAGGCCGGCAATGGCGCGAAGGTCAGCGGATTGACGACCGGATCCCAGGGCTTGCCAGCCACCGAGAAGAACGTGGCGTCATCGGCTGCGTCCACCGCCGGCGCGGCACTTTCCAGCCGTGCGCCCTGGTGCAGTTGCGCCAGCCGCGTGCGCGCCTGGCTCTCGGCGCGGGCGATGCCGGCATCCACGCCGTCGCGGGCAACCCCTGCCGGCATCACCTTGCGGGTCTGCAGCAGCGCGCCGACCAGGTGCGCGCGGACCGCTTCCACCTGCGCCGGGGTGCGTGCCTGCGCAAAGTCCCTGGGTATCGACGTCTGGGTGATGTCTTCGGCGCTGGCCGCGTGCGCGTCGTCGGAAGCATGCACCGCCAGCCGGGCGATGAAGAACGTCAGCAGGCTCAGCACCAGGAACAGCCGCATCGGCGCGACGTAGCGCACGCGATGGCCGCCCAGGAACCGCTGCGCCACGCGGCCTGGCACCAGCAGGTCGCGCAAGGTGCGGAAGATCCGTCCATCCAGGTGCCAGAACGATTCGAACACTTCTTCCACCGCATGCGCGACGCTGCGCACCGGGTTGTGCGCGCTCTGGCCGCAGGCGTGGCAGAACGCGCCGCGCAGGGCAGTGGCGCAGTTCTCGCAGTCCGAAGGATGCGCTGTGGGCGGGTGCAGGGACATGGCCGGATCCGGTTGGCGGTGAGGGCGCTGAGTGCCAGGCAGGGCCGCCCCACGGCCGTGCCTGGCAGGCCATGCAGCGTATCGCGCGGTGCAGATCCACACCATTGGCGATGACGGCGTGTCGCCACCTCCACCTCCATCGCGGTGCGATCCGGGTGCGTCAGACCCGTGTCGGGAAGTACGCGTAAGATGGCGGCCCCGCGCGACCCGGTGCCAGCGCCTCCCGGCACGGCCGCAGTCCGCGCGGCGATCGGTTTGTCATGTCTGTCTCTGCCACACCTGCGTCCGCGGCGCCGGGCTTCGCCTCGGAAATGCGCACCACCGGCCTGCTGGCCCTGCCGCTGGTGCTCGGTCACGTCTCCACCGGCTTGATCGGTTTCGTCGACAACGTCATCGCCGGTCACCACGGCACCGCCACGCTGGCGGCGGTGACCATCGGTACTTCGCTGCTGTGGCTGCCGATGCTGGTGCCGATCGGCACCCTGATTTCGTTGACCGCCTCGGTGTCGCAACTGCTCGGTGCCGGGCGCGAGCGCGAGATCGGGCCGCTGTTCCGTCAGGCGCTGTGGTTGTCGCTGGGGTTGAGCGCGCTGATGTTCGCGTTCCTGAGCGTGGTGCCGCCGCTGCTGCCGACCTTCGGCATTGCGCCGGACATCGTGCCCGGCGCCACCGACTTCCTGCATGCGGTGCGCTGGGGCGTGCCGGCGCTGACGTTCTACTTCTGCATGCGCTATCTCAGCGAAGGCATGCACTGGACGCTGCCGACCATGCTGCTGGGCTTCGGCGGGCTGCTGGTGCTGGCGCCGCTGGGCTATGCGCTGACCTATGGCCGGTTCGGGTTCGCCGAGCACGGCGCGCAGGGGCTGGGCATGGCCTCGGCGATCACCATGTGGGTGCAGGCCAGCGTGTTTGCGCTGTACCTGTGGCGCGCGCGGCGGTTTGCCCATCTGGAGTTGTTCACCCACCTGGAAGGGCCGCGCTGGCGGGCGATCGGCGATCTGCTGCGCACCGGATTGCCGATCGGCATCACCGTGCTGATGGAAGGCGGGTTGTTCATCGTCACCGCGCTGCTGATCGGCCGGCTGGGCGCGACCGAAGCGGCCGCCCACCAGATCGCCATCAATGTCGCGCAGCTGTGTTTCATGATCCCGATGGGCGTGGCCGAGGCCACCACCGTGCGCGTGGGACATGCGGTCGGCCGCGGCGACCCGCTGGCGATGCGTCGCGCCACCTGGGCCGGTTACGCCATCGTGCTGGGCACCCAGGCGCTGTCGGCCAGCGTGCTGTTGCTGGGGCACGACGCCATCGTGAGCGTGTATACCGACGATGTGGCAGTGGCGGCGCTGGCGTCGGTATTGCTGCTGTTTGCCGCCACCTTCCAGTTTCCCGATGGCATCCAGGTGCTGTCGGCCGGCGCGCTGCGCGGGCTCAAGGACACGCGTGTGCCGATGTTTCTGGCCATGGTCTCGTACTGGGGCGTGGGCATGCCGATCGGCGCCGGGCTCGGGCTGGGCCTGGGCTGGGGGCCGCAAGGCATGTGGGTCGGCCTGATCCTGGGCCTGACCGTGGCCTCGGTCCTGATGGGCTTGCGCTTCCGCCACACCAGCCGGCGGCTGACCGCCACCGCGGCACCCTGACTTTCAGCGCATGCCGCCTGCACGGCGCAGCCGGTATGCTGGGCGCCACGATCTGTCCGCAACGTCTTTTCGACGGAGTTTTCCATGAACCACCCCGCGCCTCGCAGTCCCATCGCCAGCTTCTTCGTCGGCCTGTGGGATGTGATGAATTTCACCCGGCGCCTGATCTTCAACCTGGTGTTCTTCGGTTTCCTGTTCCTGCTGTTGCTGATCGTCGTGGTGGCGATGGCGCGCGGCGACGGGACCAAGCCGCTGGCCGAGCGCACCACGCTGGTGATCAATCCCGAAGGCACGCTGGTCGAGCAATTCAGTGCCGATCCGGTGAGCCGGTCGCTGGCCAAGGCGGTGGGCGACAAGAGCGCCGAGGAGGTGCAGTTGCGCGACCTGGTGCGGGTGATCGAGGCGGCCGGCAAGGACCGCAAGATCGAGCGGGTGGTGTTGAACCTGGACAAGCTGCAGCCGTCCGGCTTCGCCTCCCAGCGCGAAGTGGCCGCTGCACTGCAGAAGCTGCGCGCTTCCGGCAAGCAGATCGTGGCCTTCAGCGAGAGCATGAGCCAGGGCCAGTACCTGCTCGCCGCGCAGGCCAACGAGGTATACCTGGACCCGATGGGCAGCGTGCTGCTGGAAGGGCTTGGCCGTTATCGCCAGTACTTCCGCGAAGGCCTGCAGGACAAGCTCGGCGTGGACGTGCACCTGTTCCGCGTGGGCGAGTACAAGTCCGCCGCCGAGCCCTACATCCTGGATGCAGCGTCGGCCGATGCCAAGGAAGCGGACCTGTTCTGGATGAACGACGTGTGGCAGCGCTATCTGGCCGACGTGGGCAGCGCGCGCAAGCTCACCCCTGCGCAGCTGACCGCCGGCATCGATACCTTGCCCGAAGGCGTGGTGGCCGCCGGTGGCGACCTGGCCAAGTTCGCGCTGCAGCAGAAGCTGGTGGACGGGCTCAAGACCCGCGAGGAAGTCGATGCATTGCTGACCAAGCGCGGGGTGGCCGACAGCGATGCCGACAGCGGCTTTCGCAATATCGGCTTCAACGATTACCTGAGCCAGTTGCAGGCGCAGCGCTCGCCGATGGACAGCCGCCCGCAGGTGGCCGTGGTCGTGGCCGCCGGCGAGATCAGCGGTGGCGAGCAGCCGGCCGGCCGCATCGGTGGTGAGTCCACTGCCGCGCTGCTGCGCCAGGCGCGCGACGACGACGAGGTCAAGGCGGTGGTGCTGCGGGTGGATTCGCCCGGTGGCGAAGTGTTCGCCTCGGAGCTGATCCGGCGGGAAGTGGTCGCGCTCAAGCAGGCCGGCAAGCCGGTGGTGGTGTCGATGGGCGACCTGGCCGCGTCCGGTGGTTACTGGATCAGCATGAATGCCGACCGCATCTACGCCGACCCCTCCACGATCAGCGGCTCGATCGGCATCTTCGGCATGGTGCCGAACCTGACCCGCGCGCTGGACAAGATCGGCGTGCATACCGACGGCGTGGGCACCACGCGCTTTGCCGGTGCTTTCGACATCAGCCGTCCGCTGGACCCGGCTGCCGGCCAGGTGATCCAGTCGGTGATCAACAAGGGCTATGCCGACTTCACCGGCAAGGTGGCGCAGGCGCGGCACCAGTCGGTGGAGGCGATCGACAAGGTGGCGCGTGGTCGGGTGTGGAGCGGTGCGCAGGCCAAGCAGCACGGCCTGGTGGACGCCTTCGGCGGCATGCAGGAGGCGGTGGCCGATGCGGCCGACCGCGCCAAGCTGGGCCGCGGCAAATTCCGCGTGCGCTATGTGGAAAAGCCGGCCACCCCGTTCTCGCAGTTCATGAGCGGCTTTGCCGGCAGCCGCATGGGCGCCTGGATGCTGGGCGACTCGGGCATGGCCCGCGCCCTGCTGGCGCGCTCGCTGCCGGAAGTGGACACGCAACTGCGCTTCGTCGAAGACGCCGTGCAGGACAGCAAGGCCGGCGGCACGCCGGTCAAGGCGCTGGCGTATTGCTTCTGCGGGTTCTGACCCGGCAGGTTCTGCCAGTACTTAGAGCAGCTAGCAAAACGACTGCGCGGCCGCCAGGCGGGCGCGGTCGGTGCTCGGTGCGGCGTGTACCACTCGTACATTGCGGTTCCTCCGCGCCGTCCGCACCCACCTGACGACCGCTCGCTACGTTTTGTTAGCCGCTCTTAATCGCGATGGCGCCGGCCGTGTGCCGGCATCGTCGTTTCCGCGGATCGGATGGAGACGGCGCGCGCTGCGGGCAGCTGGCACGTGCCGGCTGCGCATCTGCATGATCGAGCGCACTCATGGCCTGTCGCGGTGCTACATGGGCAGAGTCGGATTACTGCGTGGCGGCATCGATGGCCTTGCGCTGATCGTCGGCCGCCTGGTCGCTGGCGGCCTGCACGGCGTGCGCCTGGTTCAGCGGCGCCTGGATGTGGTCGCGCAAGGCGGTCGCCTGCGGATCGGGCTTCTGATCGGTGGGCGCCGGTTGCGGGCGCTGGCAGGCCGCAACCGGTAACGCCAGAACGGCGGCAAGCATCCAGTGCAGTTTCATCGTCGTGACCTCGCTCGGTGTGGCGGTATCCTAACCCCGCTGTCGCCGCGCTGCGTCAACCACGCCGCCGCAGCTGTTTTCCGCGTATCGAAAGAGGATCATCCACGTGACAACGCACCGCTGGCGGCTGGACGGACAGACCGCGCTCATCACCGGCGCCAGCGCCGGCATCGGTCTTGCCATCGCCCGCGAGCTGCTGGGCTTCGGTGCGGATCTGCTGCTGGTGGCGCGCGATGCCGATGCCTTGGCGCAGGTGCGCGACGAACTGGCCGACGAGTTCCCGGAGCGCGAACTGCACGGCCTGGCCGCCGATGTCTCCGACGACGAGGAGCGCCGCGCGATCCTGGACTGGGTGGAAGACCACGCCGACGGCCTGCACCTGTTGATCAACAATGCCGGCGGCAACATCACCCGCGCGGCGATCGACTACACCGAGGACGAGTGGCGCGGCATCTTCGAAACCAACGTGTTTTCCGCCTTCGAACTGTCGCGTTACGCGCATCCGCTGCTGACCCGGCACGCCGCCTCGGCCATCGTCAATGTCGGCAGCGTCTCGGGCATCACCCATGTGCGCAGCGGCGCGCCCTACGGCATGACCAAGGCCGCGCTGCAGCAGATGACGCGTAACCTGGCGGTGGAATGGGCGCAGGACGGCATTCGCGTCAATGCGGTGGCGCCGTGGTATATCCGCACGCGACGCACCTCCGGGCCGTTGTCGGATCCGGACTACTACGAGCAGGTGATCGAACGCACGCCGATGCGCCGCATTGGCGAGCCCGAAGAGGTCGCTGCCGCGGTGGGTTTCCTGTGCCTGCCGGCTGCCAGCTACATCACCGGCGAATGCGTCGCGGTGGATGGCGGCTTCCTGCGTTACGGGTTCTAGAGTTGCTTGCACCGCGTAGCGGGCGGTTGCTCGCTCAAGCTTTGCACGGACGCAATATCCGTCAAGGCGTGGCCGCGGGATTGGCGCAGCGGCTTTCCTCCAGCACGCGCCGCATCTGCTCGTAGCGCTGTTTGCGCTCGGCCGATTGCGCTTCATCGGAGAAGCGCCAGCTTGATTCGGCCTGCTCGGCGCGTTTGCTCCAAGCCTCGCACAGGCTCTGGTCCGGTACCGGTGCACAGCGGTCGGTGACCACTTCGCAGGCACTGCCGCCACCGGTTGCCGGGCCGCCGGCCAGGTTGGTGGTCTGCATCGGCAGGCAACGCGTGGCCGGTTCGCGGTCTTCGGTGAAATAGCGGCCGTTGTCGTGCGCGGTGCATTCGAACAGCGGTGGTGGAGGAAGTGTGGACATAGATGTGATCGGTGCTGGTGCTTGGGCGGCAGGCGCGGCGGCCGGCGGCGCTGGCGCAACCGGTGCCGTCCGCACCGGCGCAGGCGCAGGCGGTGTGCCAGGTGCGAACGGCACGGCGGCCGGTGCGGTCATCAGCTTCTTCTGTTGCTGCATGCCCTTCGGGCACGGCATGTTCTGCACCATGAGCGCGCCGCTGGGATCGGTGCAGCGGTAGATGGCCACGTCCTGGGCATTGCCGCCCGATACCCAGGCCATCGCCAGCAGGGCGGCTAGGCGCATGCGGCTCATACGCCGCCGCAGTCGCGTTGCTGGCGCGCTTCGATGCCACGCTGTTCGCGGCTGAGTTCCACCCGCTCGCTCTGCAGGGCGCTGTTATAGCGACGGATCAGCTCCCAGCGGCGGTCGGCCAGGCGTGCGCACACTTCCTGCTCGGGCAGCGCATGGCATTCGTCGCGGATCTGCACATTGCCGTAGGGCACGATCACCGTGCCGCCATAGCCGCCTTGATAGTTGCCCTGATAACGGCCCTGGTAAGCGTCGCTGCCGAAGCTGGCACTGCCGCGGATGCCGCCGCCGCCGCGTCCGGAGCCGCCCTGCACCGAGATCGCGGGGCGCGGGTTGACCGGAAGCGGCGGGCGCAGGGTGCCGGCAGGTGGCGGAGGCGGGGCGATGCCGTTGCCCACATAGGCCGGTCCCCAGGTCGGCACCCAGCGCGGATTGCCTTCCGGGCTGTCGCTGGTATAGCGGGTGCCGTCTTCGGTGGTGCATTCGTACATCGGCTGCGGCGGTTGCACGGTGACGATGCGGACCTCGCGCGCGGGCGGCGCGGCAACCGGTGCCGGGGCTTCCGGGCGTGGCGGGCGCGGTGGCGGATCCTGCGGGCGCTGCATGTCCAGCACCTGCTGGCGCCCACTACTGCACGGCGCGTCCTGCAGGGCAACCGTGCCGGTGCTGCTGACGCAGCGATAGACCCGCACGTTCGGGTCGGGCTTGCTGGCCGTGTTCGCTGCCCACACAGGCAAGACACAGGCCAGCAACAGAAAGATCGGGAAAGTGCGCATGGCTCTGAGTGTGCGCGCTCGGCGGCCACGCCGCAAAGTGGGGCTGGCCGCCAGGGCGCGACGCGCGCGTGGTCTGGCCGAGAGGTGGTGCCGGGCCCGATGCGGCTTCATCCTGGCAGCGGGTACTGGTCGCCATCCGTGCACCGCAGCGTGATCCCTCAAGCTGGCCAGGCAGGCGCGGTTTCAGTCGCGCAGGACCTGGCCGGTACGCGCATCGCGGATGGTGGTGGGCTGGGCTTGCCCGCCGACGTCGCCAGCCAGCACGCCGTCGATGCTGGTCAGCAGGGCCGGGTCCAGCGCGTCGCGGCTGCGCGCCGGCGGCTGCCCGGCCAGGTTGGCGCTGGTGGACACCAGCGGCGCACCCCAGGCCGCGCACAGCGCCGCCACCAGCGGATGGGCGCTGATGCGCACCGCCAACCCGTCATGGGTGCCGGTGACCCAGCGCGGCGCGCGGTCGGTGATCGGCAGGATCCAGGTGTTCGGGCCGGGCCAGCTGGCCAGCACGGCCTGCCTGCGGGCCGGTTCCAGCGCGTCCAGGTCGACCCAGTCGCGCAACAGCGCCACATCCGAGGCCACCACGATCACGCCCTTGTCCACCGGCCGCCGCTTGATCTCCAGCAGCCGCAACACGGCCGCTTCCCGGGCCGGGTCGCAGCCCAGCCCCCACACCGCCTCGGTGGGGTAGGCGATCACGCCGGCCTCGCGCAGCGCGGCGACGGCGCCATCCAGGCTGAGTGCGCGATCCATGGCGTGGCTCAGCCTGCCGCCTTGCTCGCGGTCTTCTTGACCACGCGCTTGGTCGCCTTCTTGGCGACGGCCTTCTTGGCCGGTGCCTTCTTGGCCGCCGTCTTGGTGGCAGCAGGCTTGGCCGCGGTCTTCTTGACGGCGGTCTTCTTCGGCGCCGAATCCTTCACCGCAGTCTTCTTGAGCGTGGCCTTCTTGGCGCCGAAGCCCTTGCGCACCGGCTTGCCGGTGTCGGCCAGCAGCTGCTGCACTTCCTCAAGGCTCAGCGAGGCGGGCTCGCGGTCCTTGGGGATCTTGCCATTGAGCTTGCCATCGCTGATGTACGGGCCGAAGCGGCCGTTGAGCACCTGGATGTCGCTGCCGTCGAATTCCTTGATGACGCGGTTGCGCGCGATCTCTTCCTTCTCTTCGATCAGGAACACCGCGCGTGCCAGGTCGATGGTGTACGGGTCGTCCTCCTTCTTCAGCGACGCATACACGCTGCCGCGACGCGCGAACGGGCCGAAGCGGCCGATCCCGACGCTGACGTCCTGGTCCTTGTCCTGGCCCAGCGCGCGCGGCATCTTGAACAGTTCCAGCGCATCCTCGATGGAAATCGAGTAGATGCTCTGGCCCGGCCGCAACGAGGCGAAGGTGGGTTTTTCCTCGTCTTCCACGGTGCCGATCTGCACCATCGGGCCGAAGCGGCCGATGCGCGCGCTCACTTCCTTGCCGCTGACCGGATCGGTGCCGAGCACGCGCACGCTGCCGGCATCGGTCTTGTCCAGCGAATCCTTCTTGTCCTCGACCAGTTCCTTGAACGGGCCCCAGAACTTCTCCATCAGCGGGATCCACTCTTCCTCGCCACGCGAGACCGCATCCAGGTCGTCTTCGAGCTTGGCGGTGAAGTCGTAATCCACGTAACGGGTGAAATGCCCGGACAGGAACTTGGACACGGCGCGGCCCACGTCGGTGGGACGGAAGCTGCGGCCTTCCATTTCCACGTACTTGCGGAACTGCAGGGTCTGGATGATCGAGGCGTAGGTGGACGGACGGCCGATGCCGTATTCCTCCAGCGCCTTGACCAGCGCCGCTTCGGTGTAGCGCGGCGGCGGCTGGGTGAAGTGCTGGTCGGTGACGATGCGGTCCAGCGGGATGTTGTCGCCGGCCTTCATCAATGGCAGCTTGCGGCCTTCGTCCTCGTCCTCGCTGCTCTTGGTGTCCTTGCCTTCTTCGTAGACGGCCAGAAAGCCCGGGACCACCACGGTGGTGCCGCTGGCGCGGAACACGTGCTCGCTGCCGGCCGACAGGTCCACGCTGACGGTGTTGAGGGTGGCCGGAATCATCTGACAGGCCACCGCACGGCGCCAGATCAGCTCGTACAGGCGGCGCTCGTCCTCGGACAGGAAGCGCGCCACCTGTGCGGGGGTGCGCAGCGCCGAGGTCGGGCGCACCGCTTCGTGGGCTTCCTGCGCGTTCTTGGACTTGGTGGTGTAGGCGTTGGGCTGGTCCGGCAGCGAGGCGGTGCCGAAATCGCGCGCGATCACGTCGCGGATTTCCGCCAGCGCGTCCTGCGACAGGTTCACCGAGTCGGTACGCATATAGCTGATCAGGCCGACCGAGCCTTCGTCGCCCAGCGCCACGCCTTCGTACAGTTTCTGCGCCACCTGCATGGTCTTGCGAGTGGTGAAGCCGAGCTTGCGCGAGGCCTCCTGCTGCAGCGTGGAGGTGGTGAACGGCGGGGCCGGGCGGCGCTTGCGCTCCTTGCTGGCCACGTCGGTGACGTGCAGCACGCCTTGCGCGGCCTGCTGGATGCGCAACCGCGCCGCTTCGGCGGTATCGCCGTCGGTGATGGTGAACTGTTCGAACTTCTGCCCGTCCAGCTTGATCAGCCGTGCATTGAAGGCCTGCGAGGGATGCCGGCACTGCGCATCGATGGACCAGTACTCGCGCGCGATGAAGGCTTCGATCTCTTCCTCGCGCTCGACGATCATGCGCAGCGCCGGCGATTGCACGCGCCCGGCCGACAGCCCGCGCTGCACCTTGCGCCACAACACCGGCGACAGGTTGAAGCCGACCAGGTAGTCGAGCGCGCGGCGCGCCTGCTGCGCATCCACCAGGTCGCCGGCGATCGCGCGCGGCTTGGCCATCGCTTCCTTGATCGCGCGTGGGGTGATTTCGGTGAACACCACCCGCTGCATCGGCTTGTCCTTGAGCAGCCCGCGCTCTTTCAGGATCTCGGCGATATGCCAGCTGATCGCCTCGCCCTCGCGGTCCGGGTCGGTCGCCAGGAAGATGTCGTCGGCGCCCTTGGCCGCGCGCGCGATGGCTTCGACGTGCTTCTCGTTCTTCTCGATCAGGTCGTAGCGCATCGCGAACCCATTGTCCGGATCGACCGCGCCCTCCTTGGGGACGAGGTCGCGCACGTGCCCATACGAGGCCAGGACGGTGAAGTCCTTGCCGAGGTATTTATTGATCGTCTTGGCCTTGGCGGGCGATTCGACGATGAGCAGGTGCTTGGGCATGGTGGCGACTTCTTGGGGCAGAGCCCGGGGGGCGGGTAGCGTGGCCTAATTGGCCGGTCGAGGGAAGCAGATCGGCCGTTTCCCACACGTTAACGCCCGGGAAGTGCTCCCGGGCGTTCAGTTGTCTTTAGAAGGATCACGGCGGACGGCGCCGTGTCAAGCGGCCGGTGCCGCGAACCGCTAGCTCTGGCTCATCCCGATCGTCGCCAGCATGAGGCCGACCACCACGATGGAGACCACCAGCAGCAGCCCGTAGATGGCCAGGACCACGATCGAAACCGTGTCCAGACCCTTGGACTGCAGCTCCGGGTGGTCGGTGAAGGCCCAGCGGTCCACCACCAGGGTGTCGCAGACCTTGTCGTGCGGGGCCTGCTTGCGCGCGCTCATGCCGGCCATGAAGGCCGCCACGACCACGCCGATGCCCAGGGTGAGCACGCTGATCAGCATGTACGCCAGGTAGCGCAGCAGGTTGCGCCAGAAGCCGACGCGTGCGCCATGGCTGTCGGCGCGGACCACCTTGATCCCGCAGGCGAGCTTGCCCAGGCTGGCCTGCAGCCGGCTGGACTGCATCCAGGCGAAATACAGCGTGGGGATGGCCAGCCCGATGCCGTAGGACAGCACCAGCAGCGCAATGCCGAGCGCGCTGCCATCGTCCAGCGCGGAGCCGGCATCGCTCAGCCCGGCGCCGAAGGCGAGCACGAACACCAGCGGGATCACGATCAGGTAGACCGCGAAGGTGGTGACCAGGCTGTCCAGGATGCTGGCCGCCACGCGGCGCCACAGGCCGGCATAGACAACCGGCGCGTCGGGCGCCGCGCTACCGGCGGCCGGTGCGGAGCTGGCTGGGGTATCCCATGCGGTCGGCAATGGCGTGGCGGCCGGTGGCGCTTGGAGTGGGGATGCGGCCGCCGCCGAGGTGGACGGCTGCACGGTCGCGTCTGCTGCGCTGGGCGAACTGGACCACGCAGCATCGTTGTCCGGCGCGACCGGCCCGCTGACCGCGGTCTGGGACTGCGTCGTGGTCGGGTCAGAGGCGGTCTGCAACGTGTCTGGCGCGGACGCGCCGGGCAGCGGCGACGCGGTTGCCGGCACCGCGGGGGTGCTGGCCGCGGCGGCAGCCGGCTCTGCCGGCGCCTGCGGCTCGGCCACGGCAGGGGCCCCCGGCCGCGACCACTCCTGCGCTGGGGCATCGGCAGCCGATGTGTCTGCTGCCGGGGAGGCCGCCTTCGTCAACGCGACCGCTGGCGCATCGGCGGCCGGCGCTACTGGCGTCGGTATTGGCGCGTCCAGGCCCAGTTCGGTCGCGACGTCGCCCAGCGTCACCCACTGCGGCAGATCCTCGCGCCAGACCAGGCTGCTACGGTCGACAAGACCCTGCGGCAGGCGCGCGACCAGCGTGTCCGTGTCCACCGGTCCCTGGCGTTGCCGCTGTGCGTCTGCGTAATACCACTGCGTCATTGATGTCCCCTTGGATGGTGCGATCTGCGTGCAGCGGCCACTCAGCCGCGGCACTGCTGCGGAAGTTGGTGGTCGTCGATCTCGGAACTACAGTGCCAGCGACCGGCATCGGCATCGAAGTCCAGCCACAGCGCCTTGCCGTCGATCTTGGGCGCGTCCGGCGACCGCAGCAGCGCTTCGATCCCGCAATCGGTGGTATCGAAGCGACCGATCTGCACGCTGGCCAGCACATCGGTCGCGTACTGCTCCGGCGCCTGGAAGCCGGCGTCGCCATTGACCGGGCAGCGGCCTTCGCGGGCGAGAAAGTCGGCGATCTGCGGCTTCAGGGGCGCCAGTGCGGACACCGCTTGAGTGACCTTGGCGCGGGTCAGGTAGTCCTTGTAGGCGGGCATGGCGATCGCGGCCAGAATGCCGATCACGGCCACCACGACAAGGCCGCCGATGACCGCGCCCAGCACCACCACCAGCGGCCACCCCGGGCCCTTGGCCGGTGGGTAGGGCGGTGCAGCGACGGAGGAAGCCTGCGGGATGCCGGCTGCGGCGATCGGCAGTGGTGGCGGGACCGGTGCCGTGTGCTGGTCGGTGGATAGCGGCGGGCCGAGTTCGTCGGCGCAGGCGGACAGCGGCCGCCATTGGGCCAGCCCTTCGCGCCAGACCAGCGTGTCCAGGGCGATCTGGCGATCGCGATACAGGCCGCGCAAGACCTCGTCGGTCACCGGGCCACGCCGCTGGCGGTTGCCTTCGGCGTAATACCAACTGCTCATCCCCGTCCCCTCGCACGCACGTCCGTGGCGGCTTCAGCCTTCAGTGTACGGGTTCAGGCTCGTCCAGGAACATCTGGATTTCCATCCAGGCATAGGCCGCTTCTGCGCCCGGCTGGTTGAACAACACCATCAGCACCACCCACTTGAGGTCGTCCAGGTCCAGCTCGTCCTGGTCCAGCGCCATGGCGCGGTCCAGCACCAGCTCGCGCTGGTCGGCATCGAGGATGCGGTGTTGTTCGAGAAACAGCAGGAACCCACGGCAATCCACATCGAGCTTGTCCAGCTCCGGACCATGATAGATCCGCACCGGCCCATCGACGTGCGGGCGCGCGACACTAGGCCGCTGCTCGGAGAGCGCGTCCAGCCAATCGAAGGCCTTGCTGATTTCTGCGGGACTGAAGCCGGCCTGGATCAGGCCGTTCTGAAGCGAGTCACGGTCACGGACCAGGTCCGCGTCTTCGCTGAAATAATGTTCGAACAGGTACAGCAGTACATCGAGAATGCTCTCTTTCATTGCCCCTCGGCCTGCGTCGCGCGACGCTGTGGAGGTGAAGAAACTAGGGATTGCGGGTATAGCGACCGTGCTCGGTGACCACGTCTCCCTCCAGTTCCATGATGAGCAGCATGGAGGACAGCGCGGCGGCCGTCAATCCGGTGCGTTCAACCAGGCAATCCATAGGGGTTGGGTCGTGGCCCAGCGCCTGCCACAAGCGCTGGTAGTCGGGATCCGAACGGGTGGGCGCGGCGCGACATGTCGTGCTGGACAGTTGAGTGGGGGCGGCCAGGCGCTCGCGCAAGGCGGTGGCCAGTTCGCCCGACAGCAGTTGCAGGCCCTCGATGACCTGGGCCGGGTCCTGCGCCAGCGTGGCGCCCTGGCGGATCAGGTGATGACAGCCGCGCGCCAACGGGTTGTGCAGCGAGCCGGGCAGGGCGAATACCTCGCGTCCGGCCTCCGCGGCCAGGCGCGCGGTGATCAGCGCGCCCGAGCGCATCGCTGCCTCCACCACCACGGTGCCCAGCGCCAGCCCGGCGATGATGCGGTTGCGGGCCGGGAAGTGCGCCGCCACCGCGCCGGTGCCGGGCAGGTATTCGCTGACCACCGCGCCGCGTGCGGCGATGCGCTCGCGCAATGCCCAGTGATGCCCGGGGTAGGCCACGTCGGCACCGGTGCCCACCACCGCCACCGTGATGCCGTCCGGCTGTGCGAGTGCGGCTTCATGTGCGATCGCGTCCACGCCGGCGGCCATCCCGCTGACGATGCCCAGCCCTGCAGCCGCCAGGTGCGATGCGAAGGCGCGGGTGTGATCGCGTCCGCCGGCGGTGGCGGAGCGGCTGCCGACCACGGCCACGCCTGGATGCCACAGCGCATTGGGATCGCCGTCCACGAACAGCGCCAGCGGCGGGTTGACGATGTGGCGCAGCAGCGCCGGGTAGTCCGGCTCGTGCCAGCCGATCAGATGGTGGCCGGCGTGTTCGCACCAGCGCAGCGCTGCATCCAGCGTGTGCGGGTCGGGCGACTGCAGCCGTTCCGATTGCAGCGCATCGCAGCCTGCCGCGCGCCAGGCGCCGGGCCCGGCCGCCAGGATGTCGGACGGGCTGGCGTGGGCGCTCATCAGTGCGCGGCGGGGCGGGCTGCGGCCGCCAGCCAGCAGCAGGATCAGCAATGCGCGGAGGTCGGAATCGGTCTGGGCCATGCGCACAGCCTGGTCCGCAAACGACGACGGCGCCCTCAGGCGCCGTCGCGTTACCGCATCGGAATTGACGCTTACTGCGCGTCGGGATGCTTGACGAAATACCCCAGGCCGGTCGGCTTGACGCTTTCCATCACCAGCGCATAGCTGACCTTGTCATAGGTGCGGAACACCATCGCGTGCGAGGCGTACTCGTCCGGCAGGCCGACGGTGGAGCCGGCCGGGCCGCTGAAGCCGTCATCGGTGCGCGAGAAGCGCGAGTGCTTGACGCGGTCGCTGACCGTGCGGCCCTTGCGCCAGATCGAGAACACCGTGCCGTTGTTGATGCCTTCGCGGGCGCCGCCGGAAATGGCGATCACATCGCGGGTGCCGCCAACGATGAAGGCGTCGGAGATGGCCAGCACGCGCAGTTCGGTCTGCAGCGCCTGTTCGGAGGGCGGGTGCGGAATGAATTGCAGGTCGTAGGGCTGCGCTTCCACCGCCACGATCCGGTCGCCGGCGCGCACCTCGCGGCCGCTGTCCTGCAACAGCAGGGTCGCCGCCTTGGAGTTGCCGCCCGCCGCGCTGCGGGTGATGGTGCCCACGTTGACCTGCGCCAGTTCGTAGCCCAGCGATTCACGACGCGTGCTCGGCGCAATGAAGCTCTTCCAGATGTTGCCGGCGCCGGCGGTGGTGTTGCCGGCCGCATCCAGGTCTTCGTTGTGCTTGGGCAGGCTGAACTTCACGGTCGGGCGGACCACCGCAAAGCGCTGACCCGGCTGTGCGTCTTCCAGGCCGACCACGTAGGCCACCTGTCCGGTGGTGGCGCGCGAGCGACCGCCCTCCAGGCCGACCACGTAAGGCAGCTGATCGAAGTCCTCGACCACGCGCAGGTTCTTCAGGAACGGCTCGACGTCGGCCAGCGGAATGGCGTTGATCGGCGCTTCCTGGCGCGGGCCGGGCTGGATGGTGCCTTTGCCGACGCGGTCCAGGTAGGCCAGGCTGATCACGTCACCCTGGTAGATCAGGTGCGGATTCTGGATCTGCGGATTGGCCTGCCAGATTTCCGGCCACAGCCACGGTTTTTGCAGAAAACGCCCAGCGATGTCCCACAAGGTATCCCCCTTGCGGACCACATAGGTGTCTGGATGTTCGCCCACCACTTGCGCGGCAGCGTAGGTCGCGACGGTCAGCATCGCCGCAGCGACGACCGTACGAAGTCGGTTCAACATGAGTGCCTTCTTGCCTGATTCCCCAACAGGTCCGCGCACTATAGTCCAGAAACCGGGGCGCCACGCAAGCATTGCGCTAGAATGACACCGTCTTGCCGGCGCCGCGCCGGTGTTCCCAGACGGGTAATCGCATGGCTCTGCTCCCTATTCTCGAATTTCCGGACCCGCGGCTGCGCACCAAAGCCGTGCCGGTCGACGCCGCCGAGGTCGTCAGCCCGGCGTTCCAGACGCTGCTCGATGACATGTTCCAGACCATGTACGAGGCGCCGGGCATCGGCCTGGCCGCCAGTCAGGTGGACGTGCACAAGCGCTTCATGGTGATCGACGTCAGCGAGGAAAAGAACGCCCCGCAGGTGTTCGTCAACCCCGAAATCGTCGCCAGGCAGGGCGAGCAGGTCTACCAGGAAGGCTGCCTGTCGGTGCCGGGCATCTTTGCCGACGTCAGCCGTGCCGACGCGATCACCGTGCGTTATCTCGACCGCCAGGGGCAGGCCCAGGAGCTGAACACCGACGGCCTGCTGGCGGTGTGCATCCAGCACGAGATGGATCACCTGGACGGCAAGCTGTTCGTGGATTACCTGTCGCCGCTCAAGCGCGAGATGGTGCGCAAGAAGCTGGCCAAGATGCGCAAGCATGTGGCTTGAGGGTGGGGATTGGGGAGTCGGGACTGGGGATTGGCAGACGCGGCTCAGCTTGCGCTGTTGAATGTCTGAGCCTGGTTCCGAGCTTGTGCGGTGCGGCAGAGGCGGATGCGCGCGCAGTGGTGCTGCAGTGCTTTGCTGGTCGCAGGCCCGCGTGCAGCGGCGTTCGCCGGCGGGCACCCGGACGCGGCACTGGCCACCCCGCATGCGCCAGGACGGTTTCCCGCCGCACCGGTATCCAGGCCGCGCGTGCGCCCATGGCCGCACCGGTTTTCCGCCCTTGATCCCGACCTTCGTATCCAATCCGCACCGGCACCCCGGCCCGGCCTCAGTCCGCGACCCACGCCGTTGCCAATCCCCACTCCCGAATCCCGAATCCCCTTATGAGAATCGTCTTCGCCGGTACGCCGGAGTTCGCCGTCGCCTCGCTGCGCGCTGCCGCACAGCGGCATGAAGTGGTCGCGGTCTATACCCAGCCCGACCGTCCGGCCGGGCGCGGGCGCGGGCTGACGCCGTCGCCGGTCAAGCTGGAGGCGATCGCGCGCGGTATTCCGGTGCACCAGCCGCAGACCCTGCGTTCGCCCGAGGCGCTGGCCACGCTGCGCGGTCTCAACGCCGACCTGATGGTGGTGGTGGCCTACGGGCTGATCCTGCCCAAGGCGGTGCTGGCCGCGCCCACCCACGGCTGCTGGAACGTGCATGCTTCGCTGCTGCCGCGTTGGCGCGGCGCCGCGCCGATCCAGCGCGCGATCGAAGCCGGCGATACCGAGACCGGGGTATGCCTGATGCAGATGGAGGCCGGGCTGGACACCGGCCCGGTGCTGCTGTCGCAGCGCATCGAGATCGGCGAACAGGAAACCGGCGGCCAACTGCACGACCGCCTGGCCGCGCTGGGCGCGCAGGTGCTGTCCGACGGCCTGGGGCTGCTGCGCGCCGGCATCCGTCCGGTGGCGCAACCGCAGCCGGAACAAGGCGTGACCTACGCGCACAAGCTGGACAAGGCGCAGGCGCGGCTGGACTGGGCGCAGCCGGCGCAGGAACTGGCGCGGCGCGTGCGGGCGTTCAACCCCTGGCCGGTGGCCGAGGCGATCCTGGCCGGCGAGCGCGTGCGCCTGCATGGCGCGGTGGCACTGGAGCTGGCGCATCAACAGCCGCCGGGCACGCTGCTGGCCGCCAGCAAGCAGGGCATCGACATCGCCTGCGGGCAGGGCGCCTTGCGGGTGCGCGTCCTGCAGCGCGAGGGCGGCAAGGCGATCACCGCCGCCGACTACCTCAACGCGCGCCGCGACCTGCCGGCGCTGCGCTGATGGCGGCCGATACGGTGGCCGCCGGCGTCGCCTCGCGCCTGGTGGCGGCGCGGGTGCTGACGGCGGTGTTCGATCAGGGCCGTTCGCTGAAGGCCGAGCTGGCCACGGCGCTGCCCGGCCTGGCCGATCCGCGCGACCGCGCGTTGGTGGAGGCGATCTGTTTCGCGGTGCTGCGGCGCCGGCCGGCCTACGACGTGGCGCTGCGGCAATGGCTGGAGCGCCCGCTGCCGCCGCGCGACGCCGAACTCAAGGCCTTGCTGATGGCCGGCTTCGCCCAGCTCGATGTGCTGCAACTGCCCGCGCACGCGGCGCTGTCGGCGACCGTGGACGCCTGCCGCGCGCTGGGCCGGCCGCGCCAGGCCGGCATGGTCAACGCCATCCTGCGACGCGCGCAGCGCGAAGGGTTCCCCGCGGTGGCCGACGATGCCGGCTGGCCGTCGTGGTTGCGCAAGCAGCTGCGCGCGGACTGGGGCGAGCGTGCCGAGGCCATCTTCGTGGCGAGCGCGCAGATGGCGCCGATGTGGTTGCGCGTGCATCGCGGGCAGAGCGATCCGGCGGCCTATGCGGCGCGGCTGGCCGAGGCTGGCATCGCTGCGCACACCGACCCGGTGTTGCCGGATGCGCTGCGGCTGGAGGGCGCGGTGCCGGTGAGCCAGTTGCCTGGCTTCGCCGACGGCGTGGTCTCGGTGCAGGACGGCGCTGCGCAGCAGGTGGCCGATGCGCTGGTGCTGGACCCCTCGGCCCGCGTGCTCGATGCCTGCGCCGCGCCCGGCGGCAAGGCGGCGCATCTGCTGGAGCGGTACCCTGGCCTGCAGCTCACCGCGCTGGATGTGGATGCGCGCCGCCTGGAGCGCGTGCAGCAGACCCTGCAGCGCACCGTGCCGACGGCGCAGGTCGGCCTGCACGCGGCCGATGCCGCCGACCCGGCGGCGTGGTGGGACGGTGCGCCCTTCGACGCAGTGCTGCTGGATGCACCATGCTCGGCCACCGGCGTGGTGCGTCGGCAACCGGACGTGCTGCTGCATCGCCGGGCCGACGATATCGATGCGCTGTGTGCGCTGCAGGCGCGCCTGCTGGATGCGACCTGGCGCACCCTGCGGCCCGGCGGGCAGCTGCTCTACACCACCTGCTCGCTGCTGGCGCGCGAAAACCAGGCGCAGATCGCCGCATTCCTGCAGCGCACGCCCGATGCCCGGGCGCAACCGCTGGGTGCGCAGTTCGGCCATGCGGCGGGCCCGGGGCGGCAACGCTTCCCCGGTGAGCAGCATTGCGACGGATTCTTCTACGCGCGTTTGCTAAAAGCCTCCTGACCGCGCTCAGCCCAGCGCTCCCACTCCTGCGTCCCATGCCGCCCACCATGCTCAAGCCCCGCGCTTCCACCGATGTCTGGTTGCTGGCCATCACCGCGGTACTGGTGATCGGTGCCGGGCTGGGATTGCGCGACCCGTGGCCGTCGGACGAGCCGCGTTTTGCGCTGGTCGCCAAGCAGATGGTACTCAGTGGCGACTGGTTGTTCCCGCATCGCGGCAACGAGCTGTATTCGGACAAGCCGCCGATGCTGATGTGGCTGCAGGCGCTGTTCTACACGGTGTTGGGCAACTGGCGGGTGGCGTTCCTGCTGCCGTCGCTGCTGGCGGCACTGGGGACGCTGGCCTGCGTCTACGACCTGGGACGGCGGCTGTGGACCCGGCGCGTCGGCGCCTACGCGGCGTGGATGCTGCTGTTCACGCTGCACTTCACCTTCCAGGCCAAGAAGGCGCAGATCGACCCGCTGGTGGTGTTCTGGATCACCCTCGCCAACTACGGGCTGCTGCGGCATCTGTTGTTGGGTCCGGCCTGGCGTTGGTGGGCGCTGGGCTGGTTCGCCGCCGGGCTCGGCGTGATCACCAAGGGCGTGGGCATCATCGCCTTGTTGATGCTGATCCCAGCCGGCATTGCCGCGGCGCGCGGCTGGCCGGGCGTGCGCGTGCATGTGCGCGACCGCCGGTTCTGGCTGGGGCCGCTGCTGTTTTTCGTCGCCATCGCGCTGTGGTTCGTGCCGATGATGGTGACGGCGCTGACCGCCGGCCAGCCCGAATACCGCGTCTACCTCAACGACATCCTGCTGCGCCAGACCGCCAAGCGCTACGCCAGCTCGTGGGATCACGCGCAGCCGGTGTGGTACCACCTGCAGAGCATGGCGACGATGTGGTTGCCGACCATCCTGCTGCTGCCGTGGGCGATTCCGGCCTGGCGCCGGCGGCTGCGACGGCGCGATGCGCGCTACCTGCTGCCGCTGGCCTGGTGGCTGCTGGTGCTGGTGTTCTTCACCATTCCCAGCGGCAAGCGCGATGTCTACATCCTGCCGGCGTTGCCGATGTTCTGCCTGGCCTTGGCGCCGCTGGCCGCAGGTCTGCTGCGCCGGGCCGGTGTGCAGCGGCTGCTGTTCGGCTTCGTGCTGCTGCTGACCGTGGCCTTCGTGGCCGGCGGGGCGGCGATGCTGGTCGGACATCCGGGCTTCGAGCAGAAGATCATGGACAGCCGCGGGGTCGGCAGCGAGGCGACCGACCCGCTCGGCTGGGTGCTGCTGGCGGTGGGCAGCTGGGGGGTGGCCAGCCTGTTGTGGCTGCGGGTGCGCCGCTCGCCGCTTGCCGTGGCCTGGCTGCTGGGCGCGTGGTGGGCGGCGTTCGGGCTGATCTGCTATCCGATCTTCAACGATTCCAGCTCGGCCGGCGCGGTGATGCGCGAGGCCGGGCGCCGCATCGGCCCGGATGCCCAGCTCGGCCTGGTGGCCTGGAAGGAGCAGAACCTGCTGATGGCCGACCGGCCCGCGCAGACCTTCGGCTTCAAGGTGCCGTGGGAGGAGCAGCTGCGCCGCGGCGTGGCCTGGCAGGCCGCGCAGCCACAGCAGCGTTGGCTGATGGCGCAGGAGACGGCGTTGCTGGGCTGCGTGGACCGCAGCCGCAGCCAGTTGGTGGGCGTGGCCAACCGGCGGCGCTGGTGGCTGGTGCCGGCCGATGCCGTCCGGGGCGACTGCGTGGCCAGTTCCACCGAGAAGGCGGTGGAGGAAAAGGAGCAGGGCAATCTGGATGTCGAATGAGTCAGTGGCCCGCCGCCGCTGGTCACCGGCGCCCGCCACCAATGCATGCAATGCCCCTCGTCTAACAAGGATTCATGCCCGGCATCGTTAGCTTGGCCGGCGTTTAAGCCCCGACCCGTTCGTTTGTCCACCCTTGACCGATGTCTCGATGAATTCCCTGCGCACCCAGCCCGCTTCGCTTCCTCACTCTGCCCCGGTGGCATCGCGGGCAAGCGTGAGCATTGCCGAACTGGGGGTGTTCTCGCTGACGGCGCTGGTGGTGAGCATGCCCAGCGGGCTGCTGCCGTTCGGCCTGTGCCTGCTGCTCGGTTCGCTGGTCGGCTGGCGCAGCCTGCGCGCCGGCATCGCGCAGCGCAGCTGGTCGCTGCGCACGCTGGGCTGGCTAACGGTGGCGGTGATCGCCATGGCGCTGCTGTCGATCGCCCTGTTCGAGCACGGCCTGCGCGACGTGGACAACCGCTCGCGCTTTCTGGTGCTGCCGTGGGCGGCGTTGTGGGCCTACGCGCTGCAGCCACGCCAGGTCTGGTTATGGCGGGGCGCGCTGGTCGGCGTGTTTGCGGCGATGTTGATCGCGATCCTGCAGGTGATGAACGGTGCCGACCGCGCGGAGGGCTGGACCAATGCGATCGTGTTCGCCGACATCGCGCTGATGCTGCTGGTGGTGGTGGCGTTCTGCCGGCCGGTGGGCGCGGTGCGCTGGCTGGTGGGCGCGACGATCGCGGCGATCGTGGTGATCGTGCTCAGCGGCAGCCGCGGGGTCTGGCTGGCCTTGCTGGCCACCCTGGGCGTGCTGGTCTGGGGCGCACCCTGGCATAGCGCGCGCCTGCGCCTGCTGACCTTCGTCGGCGGCGCGGTGCTGGCGGTGGGCGTGATTGCCAGCGTGCCCGCGCTGACCGACCAGATGCGCCTGGGCGAACTGCAGAGCGATCTGAAACGCTATGAGGTGGGCGACAGCGATTCGTCTGCCGGTGCCCGCATCGAGCGGCTACAGGTGGCCTGGGACACCTTGCAGGCGCATCCACTGACCGGCGTGGGCGTGGGCCGTTTCGACGATGCGATGCATGAACTGCCGGTGTGCGCGGGTGATACCTGGTTGCTGCGCTGTCACCTGGGCCACGCGCACAACGATCTGGCCGAGTGGGGCGCCACCCAGGGCGTTCCCGGGCTGTTCCTGCTGATTGCCGTGTACGGCGTGCCGCTATGGATCTTCGTGCGCCTGCACCGGCGCAGCGGGCAAGCGCAGTTTCGCGGCCCGGCCGCAGCCGGGGTGATGCTCGTGATCAGCTATGTCCTGTGCGGGCTGACCCAGTCGATGTTCGCGCACCAGGTGGCAGCCAGTTTCTATACCGCGATGGTGGGCGTGCTGGTGGGACTGGCGGCGCGGCAGGCGCAGCAGGCGACGCCGGGGGCGGTCAGCAACCCGTAGCAGGCGCTATCGGTCTATTGCCTGCATACAGGACAAACGGTACGCGCGGGTGGCCGTCTTCGCGCCTGTGCATGCCCCGTCGAGACACCACGACGGCCACGCTTGCGAACATCGTCCATCGCTGATCGGCGGTTGCATCGCCGGCGTATCGGTCGCGCTCAGTCGCTTGGTCGATCCGGTGCGCGCGGTGGGTCCTGCACCGGCTGGTGATACTGCAACAGCCACAGCATGATGGTCTTCTGGCGCACGTAGTTGGCGCGCACGTAGGCGTAGATCAGCCCGTGCCAGCCATCGCGAAACCCGCCACGCAGCAGATAGCCGCGCCAGAAGCGCCAGGCCGGCGCCAGCACCAGCTTGCTCCAGGTGGCGCGCTTGCCGCGTGCGTGATCGTGTTCGGCCATCATCTGCGCATAGCGCTGGGTCTTGGCCAGTTGCTGTGCCAGCGAGCGGTAGGGGTAGTGGATCAGATCGCCGGCCAGGGTGATCACCGTGCCGTCGACACTGGCGGCCTCGTGGATCTCGCGCTTGCCGCGCCAGCCGCCACGGCGCCGGTCGAACAGGCGCAGCACGCGGTCCGGGTACGCATTGCCGTGGCGCAGGAAGCGACCGAAATAGTCCGACAGCCGCGCGAACCGGTAGCCGGCCGCACCGGCAAAACCGGCATCGCGTGCAGCGAGGATGGCATCGCGCAGGGCGTCGCCGATGCGTTCGTCCGCATCCAGGCACAGCACCCAGTCGTGGCTGGCCTGCGCCACGCAATACGCCTTCTGGCTGCGGTAACCGTCGAAGGCGCGTTGCAGCACGCGCGCGCCATGCGCACCGGCGATGGCCGCGGTGGCGTCGGTGGAGCCGGAGTCCACCACCACGATCTCGTCGCAGAATGCCAGTGAGGTCAGGCAGTCGCGTAGGCGATCGGCCTCGTTGAACGCGATAATGCAGGCGCTGATGCGCGGCCGTTGGTCGGGTGCGGTCGAAGAGGACATGTGATGGCCGATTACCTGCTGTTCGCAACGGAACGTTACGCCTTGCCTATTCTGGCGCCATTGGCCCAGGCATTACAGGCCCGCGGCGATGCGGTGGCCGCCTGGTACGAAGGCGGCACGCGCGGCCTGGTGCTGCCGGGCGTGCGCGAAGTCGGCCTGCGCGAGGCGCTGGCCTTGCGTCCGCGTGCGGTGTTCAGCGCGGCCAACTGGGTGGCACCGTTCGTGTCAGGCGCCAAGGTGCAGCTGTTCCACGGATTCAACGTGCAAAAGCGCGAAGACAACCGCGGCCATTTCCGCGTGCGTGGGCTGTTCGATCTGTATTGCACGCAAGGCCCGGCCACCACCGCGCCGTTCCGTGCGCTGGCCGCGCGCGAAGGGCATTTTGCGGTGGCTGAAACCGGCTGGCCCAAGCTCGACCCGGTGTTCCGCGACGATGGCGGGCACAGTGCCGCACTGCGGGCGCCAGCCAACGGACGCCCGGTGCTCCTGTTCGGTTCCACTTTCACCGAACGGTTGAGCGCAGCACCGGTGCTCTTTGACGAGATTGCCGCCGACATCGCGCGCGGCACGCATTACTGGCTGCTCACGCTGCACCCCAAGTGCGCGCCGGAATTGTTCGAGCGTTATCGCGCGCTGGCCGGTGCCAATGCGCACTTCGTCGAACCGGAACAGGTGATGGCCGCGCAGCGTGCGGCCGACGTGCTGGTGTCGGACACCTCGTCTATCGTGTCCGAGTTTGTGGTGCAGCACAAACCGGTGGTGACCTTTCGCAACCGCGTGCCGCAGCCGCATATGCTCAACTTCGAGCAGCCCGGGCAGCTGCCGCAACAGCTGGCGCGCGCGCTGGAACCGGATGCCGAGTTGCGCAGCGCACTGGCCGCCTATGCCGATGCGATCCACCCGTATCGCGACGGGCATTCGTCGGAGCGGGTGATTGCCGCCACCGAGGACTTCATCGCCGGCAGGCTCGGTACGCTACGGCGCAAACCGCTGGGCGCGCTTTGGCGAGGGCTACAGATCCGGCGCGAACTTGGCTACTGGGGTCCGGCGCAGCATTGAGGAGATAGCGCTGCCAACAGCTACGTCCGCACACTCCCCAATCCCCAATCCCCAATCCCCAATCCCGATTCCCGATTCCCGATCACCAACGCAGCTTGCGACGTGCCAGCGCAGCGCCGAGCTGCGCCTGCAGCACCTGCGCCTGCGCCAGCGGCACGAAGCGCAGCCGCAAGGCCGGGCCGGTGGCGCTGGCACCTGCGGTGTCCAGCCACAGCGTGGCGGTGCCGGTCAGCCGATCCAGCGGCGAGCGTTGCAGCTGCAGTGCCTGCAGCTTGTCCAGTTCGGCCAGCCGCCACCAGCGCCTCCACCAGCCACCGCGTACGGCCACGTAGCGCGCGTCCACGGCGTAACCCATGCGTTGTACCTGCCGATGCGCCTTGAACGCGCTCCACGGCAGCCAGAGCAGCAGCCACGCGGCCTGAGTTCCGAACTGCCACGCCAGCCCGGCCACCAGCGGCAGCAACAGCACGACCGTCGGCAGGCTCAGGCGCCACCAGCACCGCGTGGCAATGCCCTGCCACTGCGGCGGCGGCCAGGCAATACCCGGCAGCAGGCGTTGCAGCAGGGCATCGCAGCGCTGCGGTTCGGCGATCGGCGCCAGCTCCTTCAGTGCGCTGCCGTGGGTGTCGCCGGTGCCGGCCACGGCGGTGTCCACGTGCAACTGGCGACGGCCAAACAGACGGTGCAGGCGGCTTTCGTACACCGTCCACGACTGGACGCGCCGCAACGCCACGCTGCTGCGGATGCGCGTCAGCAGGCCGCGCTCCACGGTGAGGCGGCGCTCCGATTCGCTGAGATGGAAGCGGTGATACTGCACCAGCGCCAGCGCCACCGAGAGCGCACGCATCGCCACCAGCACCGCCACGGTGGCCAGTACCGCCAGCGTGGCGGTCACCGCGGCGCCGGGATGGATCTGGCTGACGTAGCGGTACGCGATCTCGCCATTGGTCTCGATGAAGCTGGAGGCCACGCGGCGCGGAATCATCTGGTAGATCACGCCAAAGCTGGCGGCCACCACCACCATGCCGCGGTTGGAGATCAGGCCGAGCCGGATCACTTCGCCCATCGGCAGGCGCAGCAAGGTGTTGCCGTCGTCGGCCGGTGCCGGTGCGGCATCTGCAGGCTGCACGCGGCGCCGGATCAGGTCCTCCAGCGCCAGCGCCTGGTCCAGCCGCAGCACGCGCATTTCCGCCTCCGGCTTGTGCCCGCCGGCCGATTCCAGCCGCACTTCGGCCACGCCCGCCAGCCGGTGCAGCAGCGATTGATGCACCACCACGTTATGGATACGGGCGAACGGAATATCGCGCCGGCTGCGTTCCAGCAGGCCGCTGCGGATCGCCACGCCATCGCTGCCGATGCGGTAGCGATAGGTGAAGTAGCGCAGCACCGAGATCGCCACCAGTACCGCCATCACCACGCCAGTGGCGATGTGGTCGGCAACGTCGCGGCTGCCATCGCGGCTGCCGAACACGATCAAGGCGACCAGCGGGACCAGGAACTGGCGGATCTGCTGCAGCAGCACGAACACCCACGACAGCGGATGCAGGCGCTGCTCGTCGTGGCCGGGCTGCTCGATCGCGCTCATAGCGCGTCGTCGTGGTGGTCGAGCTGGCGCGCGAGCCGGTCGCGCAGCTGCTCGGCATCGGTCCGATCCAGCCCGGACACCGCCACCGCATTGAGCCGGCTGCCGGCGGTATGCACTACCAGCGTGGTCAGGCCGGTGGCGCGTTCGATCGGCCCGCGGCGCAGGTCCACGTGCTGCACGCGCGAGATCGGCACCCGCGTATCGCTCTGCCACAGGTGGCCGCGTTGCAGCGCCAGACCGTGCTGGTCGAGTTTCCACAGCGTGAGCCGATGCCGTTTGACCGCCATCCACGCGCACAGCAGCGCGAGCAGCAGCGTCAGCCCCAGCACCACCGGCCAATAGCGCCAGGCGTGCAGCACGGTGACGGTCACGCCTGCGGCAATCAGACCGGCGCAGCCACCGCCGAGCGCGCCATTGATCGCCGCCACGTAGGCGCCGCGGCGAGGGAGCTGCTGCCACTGCGCATGGTCCACCGTAGGCGTCTGCGCAGCTGCAGCGGTGACCAGGATGTCGGGGTGCGGCGGTGGGGCGTCGTGCACGGTGCAGGCCTGCAGAAGCGGTTCGCAAGCATAGCCGGGCGCCCGGTCGACACGCACCCGCTGCTGCCTCGCATGGCCGGGCGTACGGGGCCGATGAGAGCGGGTGATCGGGGGGGGCGGGCAGGCAGGCGCCGGGCGCGAAAGCGATGGCAGCGCAGGTGCGTGCGCTACGACATTCGCACGTTTTTGGCAGGCCCCAATGGGGAGCCGGCGAAGGCGGGGCGATGCAGGGTAGGCCTGGTCACCAGGCACGCGCCGCCGGTGCGTCGGCCCCCTTGTCGACGCGACACGCAGCCATTGCGACCAGGGGCCTTCCACGGCCGCGAAACGGCCTGGTCGGCTGACTACTGCGCCGCCAGGATCAGCGCATCCACATCCAGCGCATGGCCGGCACGGCTGGCCTTGGTGCGCAGGTAGTGTTCGTTTTCCGCGGTGATGTCGCCGGTGACCGGAATGCGGTCTTCCACCACGATGCCGGCGGCGCGCAGGCGCTCGGCCTTGGCCGGGTTGTTGGTCAGCAGGCGGATCCGGGCGATGCCCAGGCCGCGCAACATCGCCACCGCGCCGCCGTAGCGGCGCTCGTCCGGCCCGAAGCCCAGCTGCGCATCGGCATCGATGGTGTCCAGGCCGGCGTGTTGATACCCATAGGCGCGCATCTTGGCGGCGATGCCGGTGCCGCGGCCCTCCTGGTCCAGATACAGCAGCACGCCGCCGCCCAGCTCCTTCAGCTTGGCCAGCCCATGCCGCAACTGATCGCCGCAATCGCACTTGAGCGAGCCGAACAGGTCGCCGGTCAGGCACGAGGAGTGCACACGCACCGGCACCGCCGCCGACAGGTCGGGCTGGCCGACTACGATCGCCACCTGGTCGCGCTGCGCCACGCCGCCGCGGAACACCACGAATTCGCTCATGCCCAGGCCGCGCAGCGGCACCGGGGTGCGGGTGACCAGCTCGTAGCCGGCAGCGGCTGCCTTGGCGCAGCCGCTGCCCAGATCGTCCAGCGCCAGCGACTGGCAGCCGGCGAAGGCGGCATGGTCGTGCACATCGCGCAGGTCCACCGCCAGCAGTGCCGGCAGCAGCAGTCCCAGCCGCGCGATCTCCACGCCGCCAGCATCCAGTGCGTCGCCCGCGGCCCAGTGCGCCGGGACCGGGGTGTCGCGCAGATAGGCCAGCGCTGCCAGCTGGTCGTAGCTGTAGTCGGCCAGCGCGACGCGTGCGCCCTGCGGCGCGGTCAGCCCCAGCACCTGCGCGCGCGTGGGCGTGACGAACAGATAGTGGCGGCCCTGCGCCGCACGCGCGAAGGCGGTGTACGACTGCGCGGTGCTGCTGTCCAGCGCCAGCACCGCACGCGACTGTCCGCCCGCAGCCGTCAGCAGCACCGGCCGGCCCGCACGCAACTCGGAGGCGGCGCGCTCGCAGCGGATTGCCGCCGGATCGCCAAAGGCCTGTGCGCTGGGGGAGGGAACGGGGCTGCTCATGCACGACTCCAGATGGGGATGGCCACGGCCGCTTCAAGGCGAACGCCGCCGCGCCGTTGCCGGACGCGAGACGCCATTGTCGCGTGCTTCGCAACCGACGGTTGCCACCGTCGGGTGGAACGCTGCATCCAGCGGCCGCGGATGAGTGACAGCACTGGCAGTGATTGGTTGCGCACCAGCCGCGTTGTTCAGCGCCCGGCAATGCTTTCTAATCGGCTGATCTTTCCGTTCAGCAGACCCCATGCGTCTCATCGACTGCAGCCAAGCGCGTCATGCCAGTGCGATCCTGGACATCTTCAACGAGGCGATCGCCCATTCGACTGCGCTGTACGACTACCGGCCGCGGCCGCCGGAAAGCATGGTCGGCTGGTTCGCCACCAAGCGCGCCGGCGGATTTCCGGTGATCGGCGTGGAAGATGCCGATGGCACGCTGATGGGCTTTGCCAGCTACGGCACCTTTCGCGCCTGGCCGGCGTTCAAGTACAGCGTCGAGCATTCGATCTACGTCCACCGCGACCATCGTGGCAAAGGCCTGGGCCGCACCCTGCTGCAGGCCCTGATCGCCGCTGCCGAGGAGCGCGGCGTGCATGTGCTAGTCGGCGGGATCGATGCCAGCAACCAGGCCAGCATCGCCTTGCACGAGCAGTTCGGCTTCACCCATGCCGGCACCGTGCGCGAGGCCGGCTTCAAGTTCGGGCGCTGGCTGGACCTGGCGTTCTATCAGCGCATCCTGGCCACGCCTGCCGAGCCGCACGACGACTGAGCATGGTGCGGCCGCGGACCGCCCGCGCTGCCAGGGCGGTGTGAAAGGCGGACCGCCCGCGCTGCCAGGGCGGTGTGAAAGAAGGCCAGGACCGGTATCGCGGTCTGCGCAGGAAAGGTGGAATGGCGCGACAGCCGCCAGCCCCAACGGCAGCGCATGGCAGGTCTTGGCGGCCGTCTTGTATCTGTGGCGCAACGGTGCGATCACCGGCCCGCTGATTGCGCCCCAGCGCGGAAGGCCCAGGCCGTGCACGGCAACCTGGTGTGCGCAGGCCGCGCATGCCGGCCAGGCCATGCGGGGCCTGGCTCCTTGCCTAGTGCGGGTGCCGCTTGGTGGCGTACGGGTTGGCCTCGCCGCTGCCCGGCGGGCGCAACGTGTAGCGCTTGTAGGTCCACTGGTACTGTTCCGGATCGCGCCGGGCGATCTGTTCGATGCCGGCATTGAGCGCGCTGGCCGCGCGCACCGGGTCGGGGTCGGCCACCGCCGGGTCGGCCGGCTGCACATGCAGTGCGAATTGCAGATCCTCGCCGGCACGCTCGCACCAGCCGTACAACACGGTGGCGCCGGTGCGCTCGGCCAGCCGGTTGACCAGGGTCATGGTCAGCGCCTGCCTGCCGAAGAACGGCGCGAACACGCCATCGCCCATCTTGGGCTGCTGGTCGGGCAGGATGCCGACCGCACCGCCGTCCTTGAGCACCTTGAACAACTGCCGCACTGCCGGGCCTTCGGCACGCACCTGGCGCACGTTATCGCCGCCGCGCGCCAATTGCAGGAAACCGTCCACCGCCTCGGACTCTGGCGGCCGATAGACGATCGCGATCGGCCCGCGCTCGGACAGCCACTGATTGAGTAATTCCCAGTTGCCGAAATGCGGCGCCGCCACGATCACCCCGCGCCCGGACGCCAGCGCGGCGTCGTAGAGCTCCTGGCCGTTGCGTTGCAGGCGGGCCAGGTTTTCTGCCGGCGGGCGGGTCCAGGTGCGCAGCACTTCCAGGGTCTGGCGTGCGGTCGAGCCCAGGATCCGTGCATGCAGCTGCGCGCGTTGGGCATCGCTCAGCTCCGGATAGGCCAGTTCCAGATTGCGGCGTGCCACGCGCGCCTCGCGGGCATTGAGCTTGCGCCAGCTCCAGGCCAGCGCATCGGCCATGCGTTTGAGCAGCGGCCATGGCAGGCGGCCCACCATGGCGGCGGTGGCGTAGAGCAGGCGTGCGCGAACGTCGGATTTCATCGGCGCCATTCTAAACAGCGTGGCCGGCGACGATCCGTGGATGACAGCGCGGGCAGTGCTAGGCATGCTGCGCGACACAGTTTGCTGCCCGAAAATGCTCATGCTTGCACTGATCCAGCGTGTCACCCGCGCCAGCGTCACGGTCGATGACCAGGTCGTCGGGCAGATCGGCCCCGGCCTGCTGGCCCTGGTCGGCGTGGAGCCCGGCGACAGCGACGCGCAGATCCGGCGCCTGGCCGAGCGCCTGCTCAGCTACCGGGTATTCGGCGACGACGCCGGCAAGATGAACCGCTCGCTCACCGATACCGGTGGCGGCCTGCTGCTGGTCAGCCAGTTCACCCTGGCCGCGGACACCAGCTCCGGTAACCGGCCAGGCTTCAGCACCGCCGCACCGCCCGAGCAGGCTGAACGTGCGTTCAATCAATTGGTGGCGATCTGCCGCGAAAAACACCGCGCCGGGGTGGAAACCGGGCGCTTCGGTGCCCATATGGTTGTCGACCTGGTCAACGACGGCCCGGTGACCTTCCTTCTCAGACCCTAGATACAGCACGTCCACCAGCGGTCCGGTCTTGATTCCGGCAGACCGGGCTTCACGCTGGTATAATGCTAGGTTCTCTTTCCAATCTCAAAGCCGGTGGCGCGAGCACTCATGGCCAACGAACGTCCTGCCCAGCAATCCGACATCAAGCTACTGATCAGCAAGGGCCTGGAACAGGGCTATCTGACCTACGCCGAAGTCAATGACCATCTGCCCGACGACCTCGTCGATCCGGAGCAGATCGAAGACATCATCAGCATGATCAACGGCATGGGCATCGATGTCCATGAAGTTGCACCCGATGCCGAAACCCTGTTGCTCAACGACGGCAACACCGGCAACCGCGAGGTTGACGACACTGCCGCCGAAGAAGCCGCCGCCGCGCTGACCGCGCTCGATACCGAAGGTGGCCGCACCACCGACCCGGTGCGCATGTACATGCGCGAAATGGGTACGGTGGAGCTGCTGACCCGCGAAGGCGAAATCGCCATCGCCAAGCGCATCGAAGAAGGCCTGAGCCAGGTCCAGGCCGCGCTGGGTGTGTTCCCGTTGTCCACCGAAATGCTGCTGGCCGATTACGAAGCGCACAAGGAAGGCAAGAAGCGTCTGGCCGAGATCGTGGTCGGCTTCAACGATCTGATCGAAGAGGCCGACGCCGCTGCCGCTGCGCTGGCCGCCGCCGGCCCGGTCGCCGTGTCCGACGATGAAGCGGTGGACGAAGACGACGACGAAGATGGCGATGACGACGCCGCCGAGGAAGAAGCCGGCCCGACCGGTCCGGACCCGGTGGAAGTGGCCACGCGCATGGAGAACCTGGCCAACGAATACGCCAAGTTCAAGAAGGCCTATGCCAAGAACGGCGCCGAGCACAAGCTGGTGGTCAAGGCGCGCGAAGACGTGGCGGCGATTTTCACCACCTTCAAGCTGCCGCTGCCCCTGACCGACGCGCTGGTCACCCAGCTGCGTGGCGTGGTCAACGGCATCAAGGATCACGAGCGCAAGGTGCTGCACCTGGCCACCACCGTGGCGCGCATGCCGCGCAAGGACTTCATCCGCTCCTGGGAAGGCAACCAGACCAACCTGGAATGGGTGGAAGACGCACTCAAGCGCAAGCAGAAGTGGTCGTCGGCACTGCGCGACGTCAAGGACCAGATCGTCTCCGAGCAGCAAGGCTCGATCGAGATGGAAAAGGCCAACTACCTGACCCTGGCCGAGATCAAGGAAATCAGCCGTGCGATGGCCTATGGCGAAGCCAAGGCGCGCAAGGCCAAGAAGGAAATGGTCGAGGCCAACCTGCGCCTGGTGATCTCCATCGCCAAGAAGTACACCAACCGCGGCCTGCAGTTCCTGGACCTGATCCAGGAAGGCAACATCGGCCTGATGAAGGCCGTGGACAAGTTCGAATACCGTCGCGGTTACAAGTTCTCCACCTATGCAACGTGGTGGATCCGCCAGGCCATCACCCGTTCGATCGCCGACCAGGCGCGCACCATCCGTATTCCGGTGCACATGATCGAGACGATCAACAAGTTGAACCGCATTTCCCGCCAGATGCTCCAGCAGTTCGGCCGCGAGGCTACGCCGGAAGAGCTGGCCAAGGAAATGGACATGCCGGAAGACAAGATCCGCAAGGTGATGAAAATCGCCAAGGAGCCGATCTCGATGGAGACCCCGATCGGCGACGACGAGGATTCGCATCTGGGCGACTTCATCGAGGACACCAATGTGGAGTCCCCGATCGACAACACCACCAACATCAATCTTTCCGAGACGGTGCGTGATGTGTTGGCCGGCCTGACCCCGCGCGAAGCCAAGGTGCTGCGGATGCGTTTCGGCATCGACATGAACACCGATCACACCCTGGAAGAAGTGGGCAAGCAGTTCGACGTCACCCGCGAGCGCATTCGCCAGATAGAGGCCAAGGCGTTGCGCAAACTGCGTCACCCGAGCCGTTCGGAACAGCTGCGCTCGTTCCTGGATATCGACTGATCCGTCAGTCGTAGCGGTCGCTCGATCACACAACAGCCCCGCACATGCGGGGTTGTTGCGTTGTGGGGCCTGGTGGAGCGAGGCTTGCTGCGTGTGCTGATGGGCACAGCGCAGGCGCGGTGACGTAACTTCACGTTGTGGCGACGAAACCGCGCCACGACGCACGATTAAGCGAATGTTTCCTTCGCTCTCACCTGACGTTCCAGCCGGATCTTCTACGTTGGTACGCGCATGGAAACGGGATCGTCGATGACCAGGCAAAGCCGCTTCGAGACCACCACGTACCGCGCTCACGAGATCCGCGTGCGTGTCGCACAGGCCTCGTCCACGGCCGGGTGGACGCTCTGGGTCGATGTCTACGCCGACAACGGCAGCATGCGGCTACCGCGCATCAGCAACCAGGACCAGAGTTGGGAGACCTACCAGGAGGCCATCGCGCAGGGCTTCCATGCAGGCCGTCAACTCATCGACAGGCAGCAACAGAATGCCGTTGCTTGAGAACGGACCTACCTGCCTGACCTGTTGCACCCAACCTGACATGCAGCAGACAAGCTCGCGGACAGACAGGTAAACTTGCCCCACTCCTGTGGGCCCGATCGCATAGATGCGGCAGCAGCGAGCGCTGTGCAGCAGGGCCTATAGCTCAACGGTTAGAGCAGAGGACTCATAATCCTTTGGTTCCAGGTTCGAATCCTGGTGGGCCCATCACACAGGCATTTCAAGAAGTCCAGCACCATCCGATGCGAAGACAAAAACCCGCTCTCCTGCGGGTTTTTTCGTTTTATGCTGTCCGAAGAAATTGTATAACCTCCGGTCGATAGGTGAGTAAGGGTGTGAGTAAGAATCGCCCTGCAGCTATCGGTACTCACAAATGACGTACTCACCCGCCTATGCTGACAGATACGAAATTGAGAGCTTTGAAGCCCAAGGAATCCGTTTACCGCGTCGCCGATGCTAATGGCCTTTGTATTGAGGTTAGACCTACAGGCGCACGCCTGTGGCGCTACCGCTACCGGTTCGCAGGCAAAGCCAGCATGGCGGGCCTGGGAGAGTACCCATCAATGTCTCTCGCGGAGGCGAGGGCCGCCAGGGACAAAGCCCGCGCCGTGCTGAAAGCTGGTGCTAATCCCGTCCAGGCAGCACGTGCGCAGCGGGCCGCACTCATCGAGAGCTCTGAGACGACCTTCCGCGTCGTGGCCACAGAGCTTCTTTCCAAGCGCGTAAGAAAACTGAGTCCTGGGTCCGTCGTGCGAGAGCGACGCTTGATAGAGAAAGATCTAGCGCACATTGGAGAGATTCCAGTGGCTGACGTGACTGCCCCAGCGCTTTTGACTGCCCTGCGCAAGATTGAGCAGCGTGGCGCCGTCGAGTCAGCCCATAGAGCGCGAGCATTGGCTTCTCAGGTCTTTCGCTACGCCATCGCAACCGGCAGAGCGACCAGCAACCCTGCGCATGATCTGATCGGGGCTCTTATGCAACCCCAGGTCACCCATTTCGCGAGCGTGACCGAGCCCGCGGAAGTCGCCCCCATGCTCCGGGCGATCTACGGATACCAGGGCTCCGCCGTCGTCATTGCCGCCCTCAAACTCGCCGCCTTGGTCTTCGTACGTCCTGGGGAGCTGAGGAGTGCGCGTTGGGCTGATATTGACCTTGTGTCTGCGGAATGGCGCTACGTAACAAGCAAGACAAAGACGCCCCATGTCGTCCCTCTCTCATCCCAAGCCCTGGACATTCTGCGTGAGCTACAGCCTTTGACAGGTAGGCACGAATTCGTATTTCCGAGCGTACGAGGAGTGAGGCGGCCGATGAGCGAAAATACGATCAACGCTGCACTCCGACGTCTTGGCTTTGACAGCAGCACGATGACCGGCCATGGCTTCCGGGCCATGGCTCGGACCATCCTGGACGAAGTGCTGGGCTTTCGACCTGATTTCATTGAGCACCAGCTGGCGCATGCAGTACGAGACCCACTCGGACGAGCCTACAACCGCACATCCCACCTCAGTGAAAGGCGGAAGATGATGCAAGCCTGGGCCGACTATTTAGATGAGCTCAGGGGGGGGCTTAAATAGGGAAACGAGGGAGATCGTCCAGGATGGACTGGGCTGTTGCACGGGGTGACAGCGACATACTCAATCAGGAACTTGAGCACGGTCGCTTCGTAGAGCGGCTGATAGAGCCGATCGCTCCGCGTGGTGCGTTTCACTGCAATTGCCATGAGAAAGCCACTGCTGTCTACCTGCCCTTCGAGCAAGGCATGTGCATCCTCGAGTGCGGCAAGGTTCGCGCTGTTCAGGTTAGGCAGGTCCTCCAGGAATATCTCCAGGCCTGGAGGAAGGGGATGAGGTAGGCGGAGCGCCACGATGTCGGGCGAAGACAAACCCAGAGTCATGTCTGCCATCTCCATTGAGTGCTCGAAAGCCTGGATCGTGGCGCGCACATCGGGTCTAAAAAGCTTTGTTGCGTTGTACCCCCGTGGCAGCTTGACGATCGCGACTTTTCGAGCGGGCGTCGCAACGGATGCGACAGGCTGCGTGAATGATTGCGACGTCCAGAGTGATACGCCCAGAGTTCCGTAGACACTCAAGACCCTCGTTGCGCGTAGCGCCGTTCAAACTCTACAGGGGACAGGTCACCAGTTGA
>NZ_MDEC01000022.1 GCF_002939785.1 Xanthomonas codiaei | reverse complement strand
AACTGGCTTAACGGAAGCTCCGGGGCCTGCTCCAGGGCCTCCACCAGGTGCGCCAGCGCGCTCTGCATGTAAGTGCACAGGCGCTGTGCATCAAAGGCCTCAGCAGCCAGCAGGGTCAACTGCGACCCATCGCCCATGTCGTCCACCGACAGGCTCAAGGGATACGTACTCCGCTCCTGCCCGCCCAGGATGTCGATCCCCGGCCAGGCATTGCGTACCGTGCCATAAAGCTGCTCCCTACGCGTCCTGCGGTAGTTCAACAACGCATTGAACAAGGGGCGCGGCGCCGCAACGCCGCTGCAACGTTGGGCCACTGCCAGCGATGCATGCTCATGCGACAGCAGGCCTGTCAGCCATGTATTGGTTTGCTTGACAGCCGCATGTACGCTCGCACTCCCCACATCGACCCGTATCGGCAGCGTGTTGATGAACATCCCAAGCGCCCGCTCCATATCGCGGCCCCGGGTTCTGCCGAGCAGCACTGTGCCAAAAACCACCTGCTGCTGTGCAGACATCGCTGCAAGCACCTGCGCCCAGGCAACGTGATAAAGGCTGGCGGCGCCTACGCCTAGTTGCCTTGCCTTCATGCGCAGTCGTCGATCCAGCCCCGCACTCAATGACTGGACTACCGTACGCGTGGTGGAGTGACCGGGCTCGAGCTGCTCGAGCCCCAGCAGCAACGTCGGTTCGCTGATGTCGCCCAACATCTCGGTGAAAAAGCTGCTGTGCTCCTGAGACTGCTGACTCGAGCGCGCCTGCATCGTGTATTCACGATATGGAAAAAGAGGCGGCAATCCAAGATCGTCTCCCTGCATCCGGCAGCCCAGTTCCTGCAGCAAGCCTCCCAGCGACGCGGCATCACCAATCAGATGGTGGAACACCAGCACGCCAACCCAGCGCCCACCGACACCGTCATAGGCGTACCCGATACGCAAGAGCGGCGCCTTGCCCAAATCGAGAGGGTATTTATCCGGGCTCATCCGCTCCTTCAGCTGTTGCAATACATCGCCGTGCGTTGCATCCAGCTCCATTTCCAACAACGGAACCGTGGCGTTTCGCCAGACCACCTGCACTGGCGCATCGAGACATTCCCAAACGATAGCGGTGCGCAAGATATCGTGCCGTGCCACCACCTGCTGCAAGGCATCTGCAAATGCTTCAAGACGCGCCCGATCGGCAAACGTGAAACTGGCATATTGCAGATAGGGATCGCCCTGGCTTGCGGACAGATGGTGATAGACGATGCCCTCCTGCAATGGCGCCAACGGATAGATGTCCTGCACATTGCGCGCACCGCCTGGCACTGTTCGGACGATACGATCGATAGACTCCTGGCTTAGCTCAAGCAACGACAACAGTTCGGGCACGATGCGATCGCACTCTGCCGGAATCCGGTTTTCCGGCACGGCGATGTCATTGTTGACGCCAATCGTTGCTGCCATCGCCATCAGGGTCGGTTGGCTCAGCAGCGCTTTGACCTCGGCACTCAGTCCGCGCCGACGCATCCGCTCCAGCAATGCGACAACCAGTAACGAATGACCGCCCAGCTCAAAGAAGTGATCGTGGCGTCCCACTCGATCGACCTTGAGGACCTCCCTCCACACCTCGGCCAATACCTCCTCCATCTGCCCCTCGGGTGCCGCGTACCGGTCTTGCACCTGGGACGGTGCCTGCGGTTCCGGCAAGGCTTTCTGATCCAGCTTTCCGTTGGGAGTGAGCGGCAACGCATCCATCTGAACATACAACGCTGGCACCATGTAGCCTGGCAGCTGCAGCTGCAGGTAAGACCGTAATTGTTCCGACCCAACCTCGCACCCTTCGACCGGTACGTAATACGCCACCAACGCGTTCTGCCCGTTTGCGTCGGCACGGGCGACCACGGTCGCCTCATGGATATGCGGATGCTCCAGCAATCTGGAGGCAATCTCGGCGGGCTCGATGCGGACGCCGCGAATCTTGATCTGGTCGTCGTTGCGACCCAGGTAGTCCAGCCGGCCGTCCGGCAACCACCGGGCAAGGTCTCCGGTGCGGTACATCCGTGAGCCAGGACTGCCGTCGAAAGGATCGACGACAAAGCGTTGTTCGGTCAGTGCAGCACGATCGAGATAACCGCGTGTGACCTGGGCACCGGCGATGTAAAGCTCGCCTGCCACGCCGATCGGCACCCGCCGTCCATGCATATCCAGAACATAGGCATGCATGTTTGCGATCGGCCGCCCGATCGGCACGCTGGACAGGGTCGTGTTCTCCCATCCAATGGGAACCTCATAGACGATACACCCCACCACCGTCTCGGTGGGGCCGTACTCATTGACCAGCCGGACGTCAGGCGCAAGCGCGCGCAGATGCCTGACGGTCGCGGTCGACAGCGCCTCGCCACCGACGACGAATAGTGCTGCTGCAGGCCTTGCGCCGCTTGCGGCGAGCTGTTGCGTCAGTACGTCCAGATGAGACGGCGTGATCTTGACAAGGCCCAGCGGCGTGTCCGAGCTCAGACGTTGCAGCAAGCCATCGATCTCGTCGTATTCCGGCAGCAGTTCGGTGGTGCCACCACACAGGAGCGGCAGATACAGGCTGGTCACCGTGGCGTCGAAGGATAACGAAGACGACACCAATGCACCTTGGTGCGGCTTGTAGTATTCCAGGGCCCAGTGCAGGTAGCTCACCAGCGCTGCGTGCGGCACCATCACACCCTTGGGCCGACCGCTCGAACCTGACGTATAAATCACATAGGCCAAATGCGATGTATTCAGGCCGTCAACCGCCGGGTCAAGGGATGATGCCGATCGCCAGATAGGAACATCCAGATCGACCCGCGGGAGATCGGCATCGGCAAAGAGTGCGGACGTTGCGCCGTGCAGCAACACCGCACGAGGCGAGCTATCGAGCAGCATGTACGCCAGGCGCTCTGCCGGGTATCGCGGATCGAGTGGCACGTACGCGCCTCCGGCTTTCAATATCGCAAGCAGGGCCACGACAAGGTCCACACTGCGTTCCATGCAGATTGCCACCCGCTCGTCGGGCTGCAGCCCCATCTCGATCAAATAGCGCGCGAGCTGATTGGCCTGCGCGTTGAGTTGGGCGTAGGTCAGCTGCCGGTTTGCGCAGATCACCGCAACTGCGTCCGGAGTGCGAGCGGCCTGTGCCTGGAACAACGCCTGCAGCGTGCTATCGGGCACGGCGGTCTGCTCACCGTGGCTCCATCGCTCTATCGTTGCCAGCTCATCCGGGAGCGGCACTTCGAAGTCCTGCAGACGCCGCTCCGGATGGGCGACTGCCTGCTCCATCAACTGGATCAAGCGCTCGGTCAGCAGCGTGATCTCGTCCGACTCGAAATAAGCCTTGTTGTAAATCGCGTGGAACCAGGCGACCTCATCGTTCGCGTTACTTCTCACATACATCAACAGCGGGTTGTATTCCTGATTGTTGGAGCATTTGATGAAGCTCGAATGCGCGCTGCCGAAGCGGTACTCATGCTCGCCTTGTTCGAAAGAGAACACCACGTCGAACAGGCGGGTGGCGCCACTCTTCAACATTCCACACGCACGTCCAATCTCGCTGACCGGAAAGCTCTGGTGACGATAGTCCCTGCGTAGCTCCTTGGCCAGGGCGGACACTACTTCGAGAAACGTCGATTCCGGGCTGTAGCGCATCCGCACTGGCGTGACCTGCGCAAACATGCCGATACACCCCTTGAACTGGTGGCCCGATCGATTGAGGATCGGCACCCCCACCGCGACATCGTCGCGCTGCACTGTCCGCGAAAAATAGATGTACAACGCAGCCAGACTGACTTGAAAGGCAGAGACGCCGTATGTCTCGGCAAAGGCCGTCATCCGATTCAGAAGCCCGGCCGGGAACTCACGCATGAAATTGACGCTGCGATCAGCGTCGACTGCATTGGCCAGCTGAGGCCGTGGCGAGAATATCGGCTCCGGAAGCGTGGCGTACTTTTCCAGCCAGTACTCACGATCCTTTTCGTAGCGCACCGACTGCTGATAACTCAAATCCTGATCGATGAAATCCAGATACGACCTGACCTCGACCCGCGAGATGCGGCCAGCCCGTAGATCGTTGTAGACCCGGCTCAAGGTCTGGATCGTCAGGTACATTGACCAACCATCCAGAAGGATGTGGTGAGCTGTTACGACAAGCCGCCATCGTCCGGTCGCGACGCGACATAGCGCGAGCCGCCACAGCGGAGTCCCATCGAACTCAAACGGCGTCTCCATCTGCTCCTGAACCCATGCGTCTCGCCAGTGCTCAGGGTTTGGCCAACGCGAGGCATCCGCGACCGAAACCGGCATTTCCATCTGACTGGAGAACGCCTGTAGGGGAATCCCATCGCTATCCACGTCCGACAAAATGCAAGTGCGCAACACTTCGCATTGATCGACCGTCGATTGCGCGGCCCGGCGAAAAAGACCGATGTCGATATCGTGATCGATATCAAGATAGCCACCGATGATCGAAGAAATTGAATGGCCGAGCATCAGCTGCTCCAGCCAAATCTCTCGCTGCGGACTGCTGAGCGGGAACCCGGATTGCTCATTCGTTTGCATAACATTTTCCTGTCACAAGGCATGGTCGCAGAGCAGCCCGCGCGCGATAAACCCTTGCACGGTCGCCGGTTCAATCAACGATATGGAGCAGAAGCAGGTTGCAGCCGAACTAACGCTACCGATCTGACTGCGTGGTAAAAGCGTGCACAGCGACAGAACCTTGCAGCGCAGCCGAACGGGCAAGGATCCTGCTTTGGATTTTTTACTTATTTGTTAGCTGGCTGGATCACAACGACTTTCGAGTGATTATGTTTGCGTCGTGCCCGGCTGACTGCTTAGGACATTGCTGGTCAAGCCCAAAGCGCATACAGCGCTGGCTCTTTTCGACTTCTTGGTTCAGACCCTCCCAGGCTCGCTCCGTAACGTCATTCATAGCATTGTTATGGCTACATCTACGTTGCGAGCACCACCATCACCCAAGTTATTTCTTATTGAGTCATCGCGGGTAGCCACGACCTTCAATCGATGGGCGAAGATTATCTTCCTGTTCGATGAATCTGCGCGACGAAACACAAATACAGGGTGATAATCATCACAATGAATTTTCACAATAAAAATGAAATAGATAGATTCAAACGAGAAATAAATCTAATCGTATAAACATAGCAGGCGATACCTGCTGAGCATCCTTGAAATTCCGGAAAATCGGCCGACGAGAGCAACGCTGGGACATCAGCCTTTCTCGACTGGCTAGCCTTGGATAGCGCACAGCATCTGGATCGTGGCGGCCTTGCACGGAGCAAGCGCATGCAGCACGGCGTCTTGACGACCTGCCAGGCCAGCACCGGCGACGCCGTAAACACCACCGTCTCTCCCGCTGTCGGCGAACGACTCAGTGCGCGACTTGCTCGTGGCCGTCGCTGGGATGCCTGCGTCGACTCGACTGGTCGCGCTCAACAGCTGCTACAGCATCGATCCGGGGGAGCCTCGACGCAAACAAGCCGAGTCGCGCTGGCTGATGACTTCGCGCAATCGCAGCAGATCTGCGCAGCACATCGAGCGCACGTCGCCAGGACAGGATCTGGTTGCCAGATCTGCCGCGTGCAACGGCCAGCACGCCGGCCAGCACAATCGTCTGCCGAGGTTTGCATTCGACTCTGCCGCAGCTCAGGGCGATGAGACGACTCTGCCCCGCCTGCATGGGGTACGGGAGCGTCAGCAGATGCGAGGATGCTGCGAGCGGAATCGCCATGCCGCATTTTGCGTAGGCAACAAAAAAGGGCTTTGCGGCCCTTTCGGTGATCGTCTGATCTTGCAACCGGACGTTCTGGTTTGGAGCGGGAAACGAGACTCGAACTCGCGACCTCAACCTTGGCAAGGTTGCGCTCTACCAACTGAGCTATTCCCGCGTGGAGCAAAATTGTACAGCTTGTCACTTCGTTGCGCTAGCCCTGGCATCGTTGCCGATGCGAAAACACCGCGCATGCGATGTGGAGGCCTGGGCCGGAATTGAACCGGCGTACGCGGATTTGCAGTCCGCTGCATAACCACTCTACCACCAGGCCGAACATCTCACCCAAGGCATCCTGCCTTGAAACAACGAGACCCCGACACGGGGCCTTGTCTAACACTGGAGCGGGAAACGAGACTCGAACTCGCGACCTCAACCTTGGCAAGGTTGCGCTCTACCAACTGAGCTATTCCCGCTTGGGAGGCGAAATTCTACAGCGAACAGCATGGGTGTCAACTGTTGCTTTCGATTTTCTTCGACTTGTTGCTGATCGCCGCTTTTTCGTCGGCGCGCAGGCTTGGCCACGCCGCCTGCAGGTACTGGAATCCCGACCACAGCGTCAGCAGCGCGGCGATCGCCAGCGTCCAGTAACCGGCACGGAAGATCAGGCTGCCCAGCCAGATTTCGTGCGTGGGCATCTGCCCCGGCGTGACCGAATACAGCAGGCAGAGCAAGGCCACCATCTGCGCGGTGGTCTTGACCTTGCCGATCACCGCCACGCGCACCTTGGCACGCTGCCCGATCTCGGCCATCCATTCGCGCAGCGCGGAGACGGCGATTTCGCGCCCGACGATGACCGCCGCCCAGAACGCCATCCACGGTGTGGGATGGCCCTGCACGATCAGGAACAGCGCCACGGCCACCATCAGCTTGTCGGCCACCGGATCGAGGAAGGCGCCGAACGCAGAGTACTGGTGATAGCGACGCGCGACCCAGCCATCCAGCCAGTCGGTGATGGCGGCCAGCGCGAAGACGCCGGCGGATGCGAAATTCGTCCAGGTGTACGGCAGGTAGAACACCACGACCAACACCGGGATCATCACGATCCTCAGCAGTGTCAGCCACGTGGGGATGGTCAACTTCATTACGGGCTCGACTCGCCTGGCGCATCGGGAAGCGCCAGCCCGTGCAGGTTAGCGTAGATTCGCGCGGCGAGTGCGGCATTGACCCCATCCACGCGCGCGATCTCGGCTTCGCCGGCGGCCTTGAGACCGACCAGACCACCGAAATGCTTGAGCAGGCTGGCCCGGCGCCGTGGCCCGATGCCGGGGATATCCTCGAGCTTGCTGGTCATGCGCGCCTTCTGGCGACGCCCGCGGTGCCCGGTGATCGCAAAGCGGTGCGCTTCGTCACGCACCTGCTGGATGAATTGCAGCGCCGGCGATGCGGCGCCCGGGCGAAGCTCGCGTCCGTCGGCCATGATCAGCGCCTCGTGCCCTGCCCTGCGCTCCTCGCCCTTGGCCACGCCGACCAGCAGCAAGTTCTCCACGCCCAGGTCGGCCAGCGCGGCCTGCGCCTGCGCCAGCTGGCCGGCGCCGCCGTCGATCAGCAACACGTCGGGCAGCACGCCGTTTTCTTCCACCGCGCGGCGGAAGCGGCGTTCGATCGCCTGGCGCATGGCCGCGTAATCGTCGCCCGGGGTGATGCCGGAAATATTGAAGCGCCGGTATTGCCCACGCACCGGACCGCTGGCGTCGAAGACCACGCACGAGGCCACCGTGGCTTCGCCCATGGTGTGGCTGATGTCGAAGCATTCCACGCGCTTGACCGGCTCGGCCAGGCCAAGCATTTCGCGCAAGGCCTCGCTACGCGCGTGCTGCGCGCTCTGGCTGGTGAGTTCGGTGACCAGGGTCAGCTGCGCGTTGCGCGTGGCCAGCAGCAGATAGCCGGCGCGCTCGCCGCGCACGTTCCACTTCAGGGCCACCTTGTGCTCGGCAGCGGCGCTGAGTGCGGCTTCGATCAACTCGGCATCGGGAATTTCGCGATCCAGCAATATCTCGCGTGGCGGCGAATGTTCGGCGTAGTACTGCGAGACGAATGCAGCCAGGATCTCGTCGGCGCTGTCCTCGCCGTTGGTCTTGGGGAAGAACGAGCGCGTGCCCAGGTTGCGGCCGTCCCGGAAACTGAGCAGCAGCACGCAGGCCTGGCTGGATTGCGTGGCGCAGGCCAGCACGTCCAGATCGGCGGCGCGGCCGTCGACGTACTGGCGGTTCTGCATGCTGCGCAACGAGGACAACAGATCGCGCAGGCGGGCGGCACGCTCGAATTCGAGCGCCTCGCTGGCCTGCTGCATCGACTGCATGATCTCCTCGCCGAGCTGGTCGCTCTTGCCTTCGAGGAACATCGTGGCGCGACGCACCGATTCGGCGTAGTCGGGCGCCGCGACCAGGTCCACGCACGGACCGCTGCAGCGGCCGATCTGGTACTGCAGGCAGGGCCGCGAGCGATTGCGGAACACGCTGTCTTCGCAGCTGCGCAGCTTGAACAGCTTGTGCATCAGGCTCAGCGTTTCGCGCACGCCGGTCACGCCCGTATACGGGCCGAAATAGCGCCCCTGCACCGCACGTGGGCCGCGGTGCAGCGCGATCCGCGGCCAGTCCTCGCGCGTCAGCAATACATAGGGATAGCTCTTGTCGTCACGCAAGGACACGTTGTAGCGCGGCGACAGCGACTTGATCAGCTGGTTTTCCAGTAGCAGCGCCTCGGCTTCGCTGCGGGTCACGGTGACGTCCATGCGCGCGACCTGCGACAGCATCGAGGTCAGCCGTGCATTCTTCGGCGTGCCGTTGAAATAGCTGCCCACGCGCTTGCGCAGGGCGCCGGCCTTGCCGACGTACAGCAGCGTGTCGTCGGCCGCGTACATGCGGTACACGCCGGGCGCGGTACTCAGTTGCGCCGCAAACGCCTTCCCATCGAAATCGACTTTGGGCCTTGCGTTCATTCGTCTATCGCAACATCGCTCAATGCGCCGCTGGCCAGGTCGTAGCGCAGGACGGCGTGGGCGTCGGTTTCGGCAATCCACACTGCGCCCGCCGCGACCGCCAGCCCGGCCGGGCCATGCAGCCGCCGTGGCAGCTCTACCGTGGTCAGTTCGCCGCCACCCAGGCGCAGGCAACGCAGGCGGCCATTGCCGGTATCGGCAATCCATAGCAACGGCGAATCGGCTGCCAGCGCGATGGCCTGCGGAAACTGCAGCTGCGCGGTGCCGCGCGGGCCATCCTGATCGCCGAACTGCCAGATGCCCTGCCCGCCGACCAGGGTCTGCACCAGATCGCCACGCAGCTGCATGGTGCGGATCGACGAGCCCAGCCCGTCGCAGACGTAGGCCACCTGCTGGACCGCAGCCAGGCCTGCCGGCTGCGCGAACGCTGCCAGATGCCCGCTGCCGTCACGCAATTCAAGCGCGCCGGTGCCGGCGCGTGCGCTCAGCGCCGCACGCCCCAGGTGATAACTCCAGATGCGATTGTCGCCGGCCATGGCGATCAAGACCTGGTTGTCGGCCACCGCCAGCCCTTGCGGGTAATTGAGTGCGGACGCGCCGGCGAAGGCCAGCGGACCTTCCACCGGATCGCCTGCGCGACCCGTGCCGCACAAGGTGTCTACTTGCCCGCTGCCCAGGTTGATGCGGCGCAGTGCATGGTTGCCGGTGTCGGCGACGTACAACTGATCCCGCTCCAGCGCCAGGCCCTGCGGGCGGCGGAAGGCGGCTTCGCCGATGCGGCCGTCGATGAGATCGGCATTGCCGTGTCCGAACTGCCGCAAGACACGTCCGCTGTGCGTGCATTCGAGCACACGATGGTGCCCGGTGTCGGCGACGTACAGCCGGTCTTCGGTGGCGGCCAACCCGGTCGGAAACCGCAGTGCCAGCCGCGGCTCGGGGTCGCGCTCCGGCACGCCCTGCAGGTCGGCGTCGGACGGTTGCTGCTGGCCTTCGCACAGGGCGGCCAAGGCTTTGTCCAGATCGCCGGTGACGCCGACCAGCCGCTGGCGCTCGCGGCCATGCGCATCCAGCAACACCAGCGTCGGCCAGGATTCGATGCCGAACCGGCGCCAGGTTTCCCACTGGTTGTCGAGCAGGATCGGCGCGCTGACGCCGTGCCCGCGCAGTTGCTTGAGCGAGCGCTGCGGCAGGCGTTCGCTGTCGAAGCGCGGCACCTGCACCACGATCACCTGCAGGCGCCCGGGGCTGCGCGCCTGCCACTGCGCCAGCTCGGCCAGGCGCTCGGCGCACCACACCGAGCTGGCGTTGACGAACGCCAGCACCAGCGCACGGCCGCGATGCTCCTGCAAGGTGGAGGGCCTGGCGTTGAGCCAGGTAGGAAATTCCGGCAGTTCCTGGGTGAGCTGGGCAGTCATGCAGTGATTATGCCCAAGCGTGATTAGTCGCGGGTGAGTCTGGCCACGGTCTGGCGCGCGGCGGTATCGACCAGCTGCCAGACATCCTCGAAATCCTGGCTGCCGCCGGTGTACGGGTCGGGGATGTCGTCACGTGCGCCCACCCCGGCCCATGGCAACCACAGCGCGACCTTGCCGCGCAGCGGCGCCGGTGCCAGCCGCTGCAGATCGCGCAGGTTGCCGGTATCTGCGCACAGCAGCCAATCGAAATGCTCGAAGTCTTCGCGCAGCACCTGCCGCGCGCGCAGGCCGGAGATATCGACAGCGTGGCCACGCGCGCAGCGGATGGCGCGCGGGTCCGGCGGCTCGCCGGCATGCCAGCCGCCGGTACCGGCCGAGTCGACCTGGATACGCCGCGACAATCGGGCCTCATCCAGTCGCGCGCGCAAGGCGCCCTCGCCCATCGGCGAGCGGCAGATATTGCCCAGACAGACGATCAGCAGCTTCACGCCGACGCCACCTGCGCCTGTGCGCGCGCCAGATCGTCCGGCGTATCGATACCGGGCGGAAACTGCTCCGGCGTCAGTGCCACCGCGATGCGATGGCCGGCTTCCAGGGCGCGCAGCTGTTCTAGCGATTCGATACGCTCCAGCAGACCCGGCGGCATCGCCGCAAAGCGCTGCAGGAAGCCGGCGCGATAGGCGTAGATACCGATGTGGCGCAACCACTGGCCGTCGTCCGGCAGGCGCTCGCGCTGGCTGGCGAAGCTGTCGCGATGCCAGGGGATGGGCGCGCGACTGAAATACAGCGCATCGCCACCAGCAGTGCGGACCAGTTTCACCACATTGGGATCGAACAGCTCGTGCGCGCTGTCGACCTGCGCCGCCAGCGTGGCCATGTCGGCGCCGGACTGCAGCAGCAGCTCGGCCACCGCGCGAATACCGGCCGCCGGCGCGAACGGTTCGTCGCCCTGCAGGTTGACCACGCAGGTGTCCGCATCCCAGCCGGCAATGCGTGCGCATTCGGCCAGACGGTCGGTACCGGAGACATGCGCCTGGCCGGTCATGGCGACGTGCACGCCAGGCAGCCCGTCGATCGCCTCGGCGATACGGGCATCGTCGGTGGCTACCCAGACCTGACCGGCGCCGGCCCGCAATGCGCGCTCGGCCACGTGACGGATCATCGGGCGATCGCCGATGAGACGCAGCGGCTTGCCCGGCAGCCGCGTGGAGGCGTAACGCGCGGGCACGGCCACCACGAACGGCATCGCGATGCCTGCTGCGTCCTGCGCCGCCGTAGGGCTGGAAGAGTCTGTTTGCACTTTTGGCTCGCTTTGTTGAGAATAATTCGTATTCGCCAGACCGGCCGGACCGTCTCACCGCCTCGGTTGCCGCAGCGACCACTCCATCAGTGTAACGATCCTCATGACTCCCGATTCCGCCGCCACACGCCGCCACCCGGCCCTGCGCCCCTTGTCCGTGGCACTGCTCTCGGTGCTGGCCAGCCCTTCCCTGGCACTGGCCGAGGACGCTGCCGAGCGCGCCCGCACGCTCGATACCGTCGAGGTGCAGGCCGAGCGCACCGATGGCTATACCCTCCGCAAGACCGACAGCGCCACCCGGCTGGCACTCACGCCGCTGGAGACCCCGCAGTCGGTGAGCACCATCTCGCGTCAACAGATGGACGATTTCGCGCTCAACAACGCCAATGACGTGCTTGCGCTGGCCGCTGGCGTCAATGTCGAACGGGTCGAAACCGATCGTACTTATTACACCGCGCGCGGCTTCGACATTCTCAATTTCCAGGTCGATGGCCTGGGGCTGCCGTTCACCAACGGACTGGCCGACGGCGATGTGGACACCGCGATCTATCAGCGCATCGATGTGCTGCGCGGTGCCAACGGCCTGCTGTCGTCCACCGGCAACCCATCGGCGACGGTCAATTTCGTGCGCAAGCGCCCCACCGATGCGCTGGCCGGCGCGGTGACGCTCAGTGGCGGCTCCTGGTCCAATTACCGCGTGGACGCCGATGTCTCCGGCTCGCTCAACCAGTCCGGCAGCGTGCGCGGGCGCGCCGTGGGCGCCTGGCAGGAAGGCGACAGCTATCTGGACCGCTATTCGATCGACAAGAAGGTCTTCTACGGCGTGCTGGAGGCGGACCTGACCGATAGCACGCTGCTGACGGTGGGCGCCAGCTACCAGGACAATGCACCACAGGGCGGCATGTGGGGCGCGCTGCCGCTGTACTACAGCGACGGCACCCAGGCACGCTACGGTCGCTCGACCAGCACTTCCACCGACTGGAGCCACTGGGGCAGCACCGACAAGCGCGTTTTCCTGGAACTGCAGCAGGCGCTCGGCGGCGACTGGTCGCTGAAGGGATCGTTGAACTATCGCCGCTTCGAGACCGAGGGTGACCTGTTCTATGTCTACGGCCAACCCGACCGCCTGACCGGCCTTGGCCTGTTCGCCTATCCTTCGTACTACGAGAGCAGCGAGTCGCAGAAGTTCGCCGATGTCTATGTCTCCGGAACCTTCGCGCTTGGGGGCAGACGCCACGACCTGGTGGCTGGCGTGAACTGGGGCACGCTCGACACAGAGCAGTTGTCGCTGTACGGACGCGGCATCGGCAACGCGCTGCCGCGCCTGGAAGACTGGACCGGCAGTTATCCAAAGCCGCCGTTCGACGCAGGGACCGACGGCGCTGCTTTCGATATGACACGGCGCACAGCCTATGTCACTGCGCGCTGGAGTCTGGGCGATCGACTGAAGGTGATCACCGGCGTCAACCAAACCCAGGTGGAGAGCAACGGCACCAACTACGGCCTGCAGCACCGCTACGACAGCAACCAGACCCTCCCCTTCGTGGGCGCGGTCTACGCCTTCGATCCGAATTACGCGCTGTACGCCAGCTATGCGGAGATCTTCAATCCGCAGACCGAGTTGGATCGCAATCTGAACGTGCTCGATCCCATCACTGGCAACAACGCCGAACTGGGCATCAAGGGGCAATGGCTGGACGGCCGCATCAACGCGGCATTCGCCCTGTTCCGCGCCAAGCAGGACAACACCGCAGAGAGCGATGGCAACGTAGGGGCATTGCTGGTCTATCGGGGCATCGACGCCACCTCCACCGGCTACGAAGCCGAGGTGGCCGGGCAACTGGGCGACTCCTGGCAGTTGAGCGCCAGCTACACGCAACTGAGCCTTGAGGGCGATAACGGCGAAAACGTGCGCACCTACGTGCCGCGGCGGATGGCCAAGCTTGCGACCACCTACCGTGTTCCAGGGCTCGAACAACTCAAGCTGGGCGCCAACGTGCGCTGGCAGGAAGCCATCACGCGCGTGCAGGACAGCGGCCCTGGCATCATCCGGCAGCCGAGCTATGCGCTGGTCGGGGTCATGGCCAACTACGAGATCACCCCGCAGTTCAGCGCGACGCTCAATATCAACAACCTCACCGATCGCACCTACATCAACAGCCTGTATTGGGACCAGGGCTATGCGGGTCCGGGCCGCAACTGGTGGCTGTCGCTGAATTACCGCTTCTGACCGGCCGCGCATGCTGCCAATCCAACACTAAGAGCAGCTAGCAAAACGACTGCGCGGCCGCCAGGCGGGCGCGGTCGGTGCTCGGAATCGGCATGTACCACTCGTACACTGCGGTTCCTCCGCGCCGTCCGCACCCACCTGACGACCGCTCGCTACGTTTTGTTAGCCGCTCTAAAAAGGCGCCCTACGGGCGCCTGCTTGTTTCCTGATCGCCTTGCGGTGTTGCGGTCGCACCCGCGCCCCTGCCGGGGTGCCGTCTGCCGTGACATATGGAAACAGCGCGGCCCGGCGCGATGCCAGGGCGCCTGTCAGTCGCGACCACGACTGGCCAGCCTGTCCAGACGGTCCAGCAGGCTCACCCAGAACGCGGCAGGCAGCTCGGCCTTGAGCGGTACGCTGTACAGCCACTCGTCGGCGAATGGCCGGCATTTCACCGCGTCCTTTTCGGTCATCAACACCGGCAGGCGGCTACCGAAGCTGAAATCCGCTGCCGTATAGACATGATGGTCGGGAAATGCATGCGGGACGACTCCGATGCCGCGTGCGCGCAGCATGGCGAAGAAGCGTTCCGGATTGGCGATACCGGCAACCGCATGCACGCGCTGACCGGCCAGCATGCTCAATGGCTGCGCCCGTTTGCCGTCCATTGGCTGCACGCTGTCGATGCTCAGCCGCATCTGCCATTCGCCGAATCCGGCATCGGCCGGCTCCTGCGGCGCGGCAGCGGCGCTGGCCTGACCGAGATTGATCACGCGGAAGTCGCACTCCTGCGCGCGTGCGGCCGGTTCGCGCAGTGGCCCGGCGGGCAGCAGGCGGCCATTGCCATAGCGGCGCTTACCATCGACTACTTCGATTTCCACGTCGCGGGCCAGCCGGTAGTGCTGCAGCCCGTCATCGCAGACGATGATGTCGCAGCCCGCATCGACCAGGGCCCGGGCAGCCGCCACCCGGTCGCCGTCCACGCGTACGCGTGCTCCGGTCTTCCAGGCAATCAACACCGGTTCGTCGCCCCCCAGTGCCACTGGCGTGTCCGCATCGACCCAGCGGGCGGTGCCGGCGTCGTCGCGGCCATAGCCACGGCTGGCCACGCCAGGAGTCCAGCCGGCCTCCTGCAGCTTGGACACCAGTGCGATGGTCAGCGGCGTCTTGCCGGTACCACCTGCGGTGACATTGCCCACCACGATCACCGGCACCGGCACCCCATGCCGCTTGCGCCAGCCGCGACGGTACAGACCACGCCGTACTGCAATTGCGGCGCCGTAGACCGGCGCCAGCAGGCGCGCCGCCAGCGGAATCGGCGCGTTGTCGTACCAATAGCCCGGCGTGCGGGCGCCGCGCTTGCTCATGCCTGGCGTTCGCGGAACTGCATGCCGTGCAGATGCGAATACAACCCGCCCTGCGCCAGCAATTCGGTGTGGGTGCCGCGCTCGACGATGCGGCCCTGGTCCATCACCAGCACCTGATCGGCATGCTCGATGGTGGACAGGCGGTGCGCGATCACCAGCGTGGTGCGGTCGGGCATGAGCTTGTGCAAGGCGTCCTGCACCAGCCGCTCAGACTCGTTGTCCAGCGCAGCGGTGGCCTCGTCCAGGATCAGGATCGGTGCGTCCTTGAGCATCGCGCGCGCGATGGCCAGGCGCTGGCGCTGGCCGCCGGACAGCCGCCCACCCTTGGCGCCGACATGCGACTGCAGGCCTTCCGGCAACTGCGCGACGAACTCCATGGCATTGGCACCGAGGATGGCGCGTTCCAGTTGCCCGGCATCGGCATTGCGCATTTCGCCATAGGCGACATTGTCGGCAATGCTGCCGTCGAACAGCATCACCTGCTGGCCGACCAGCGCGATCTGGCGACGCAGGTCGGCCAGCGAGTAGGCCTGCACCGGATGCCCGTCGAGCAGGATCTGCCCTGCCTCGGCCTCGTAGAAACGCGGGATCAGCTTGATCAGGCTGGATTTGCCGCTGCCGGAACGGCCGACGATGGCGGTGACCGTGCCGGGCTGGGCGACGAAGCTGACATCGGCCAGGGCCGGGTTCACCTGTTCCGGATAGCGCGCGGTCACGCCGCGAAATTCGATCAGGCCCTTGGCGCGCGTCAAGGGAAGCGTGCCCTGGTCCGGCTCGTCCGGGCTGTCGAGGACCGAGAACAGGCGCTCGGCCGAAGCCAGGCCGCGCTGCACCATGTTCTGCACATTGGTGAGCTGCTTCAGCCCCGGGATGATCGTCAGCATCGAGGTCATCAGCACCACGAAGTCGCCCGCGGTCAGGCGCCCGGCCAGGGCCTGCGCACCGGCCACGAACAGCAACGCCGACAGGCCGATCGCACCGATCATCTGCACCGTGGCGGTGGAAATGCCGCGGGTAGATTCGACCTTCATCGCCAGGCGCAGATTGCGGTCGGCCAGCGCGCCATAGCGCTCCATCTCGGTCTGCTGGGCACCGTAGATCTTGACCTCCTGATGGCTGGACAAGGTCTGGTCGGCCGCCTGCAACAGGTGCGCGCCGCTCTCCTGGATGCTGTGGCTGATGCGCCGATAGCGCCGCGCCACCTTGTCCATCACCCACGCCAGCACAGGTGCCAGCACCACGATGGTGAGCGTGACCTGCCAGCTATGCCACAACATCAGCGCCAAGGCGCCGATCACCTGCAGCGACTGCTGGATCATGACCTTGACCGCGTCCACGGCCGCCTGTGCGACCTGGTCCGAATCCGAGCCCAGACGGATCAGCATCGAGGGCACCGGTTCCGAATCGAACCTCGATCCGGGCAGGCGCAGGTACTTGGACATCACCTTGACGCGCAGATCGCGCGCAATGCTGCGCGCGGACTTGCCCATCGCCATATCGGTGATGTAGCCGGCCACGCCACGCACCACGAACAGCAGGATGATCTGCACCGGCAGCCAGCGGCTGACTTCGGCGTTCTTGTAGATGAAGGTTTCGTCGGTGATCGGCTTCATCAACGCCAGGAAGCCGGTGGTGCCTGCCGCTTCGATCAACGCGGCGACCAACGCGGCGAGCAGCAGCAGCCGATAGGGTTTTGCGAACGCCAACAGGCGACGGTACGTGCGCCAGGACGAGACTGGCGCCGGGCGGTCGTTGGGGGTGGTCACTGGCGGGTTCCGTTCTTGCTGGCGTTGCCGCCGCTGCCGGTCTGCGGCGCGGTGGCGATGGCGATGCGCCGGAAGCCGAGCTGGCCCAGCGCATCCTGCGCGGTGACCACGGCCTGGTACGGCGTACGCGCATCGGCACGCATCAGCACCGTCTGCTCGCGGTCGTCGCCGGCAATCTGGGCGATGGTCTGCTTCAGGGCTTCGACATCCGAGCGCAGCACTTCCTGATCGTTGATGAAGTAGTGCCCGTCGGCATTGACCAACACGCTCAGCGAGCGCGGCGGCGCGCCGGTGTTCTGGTCGCTGGCGGTCGGCAGCTGCAATTGCAGCGTGGAACGTGCGTCGAAGGTCGTGGTCACCACGAAGAAGATGATGAGGACGAGGATGACGTCAATCAATGGCACCAGGTCGATATGCGGCTCGTCCTGGCTTCGGTCGCTGCCGATGCGCATCCGTCAGCCCTTCGCCGCAACAGGCGCGACGCCCGACGCTGCTGGCGGCGCGGATGGCACAACCACGCGCCCCTCCATGGTGTCGAGCAACAGCGTGGCCTCCTGCTCCATCTCGATGATGTAACCGGCGATGCGCCCCTTGAAGAAACGGTGCGCCATCAGTGCCGGCACCGCGATGATCATGCCGGTGGCGGTGCACACCAGCGCCTTGCCGATGCCGCCGGCCAGCTGGTTCACATCGCCCACGCCGTGGTCGAGGATCCCCAGGAACATCTGGATCATGCCGACCACGGTGCCCAGCAAGCCCAGCAGCGGCCCGGCCGAGGCGATCGTGCCCAATGCGTTCAGATACCGCTCCATGCGATGCACCACATGGCGACCGGTGTCCTCGATGCGTTCGCGGACCAGATCGCGCGGCCGGCCGCGTACATCCAGCGCGGCTGCCAGCAAGGCACCCAGTGGCGAATTGCGCCGCAACGACTCGATATGGGTGGGGTCCAGCTTGCCGCGCGCGGCCCAGTTGCGCACCTCTTCGCCCAGCCCCGGGGGGGTCACTTCGTTGCGGCGCAGGGTCCACAGACGTTCCAGCACGATCGCCAGCGCGATCACGCCCAACAACAGCAACGGCACCATCGGCCAACCGCCCGCCTTGACCAGCTCCAACACGATTCGATTCCTCCGGCAACGCGGCCGCCTATTCGCTGGCCGATAGGATAGCAGCCGACCGCCGCCGTTCCGCAGCATCCCACAGCCGCGGCTGCCAACGGCGCCGCTCGCGCACCTGCAGGCCGTTCGCCCCCAGCCAGACCCTGATCGCACCGGACTGGGCAGTATCGAGCACTTCGGCGCCACTGCCCTGCCAGCGCTCTACCACCTGCGCACGCGGATGCCCGAAGCGGTTGCCGTGCCCCGACGAGACCAGCGCCAGCCGCGCGCCGCTGGCGGCGATGAAGCCGGCATGCGAGCCATCGGCACTGCCATGGTGCGGCACCACCACCAGCTCCGCCCGTAGCAGCGGTGCGTGGTCGCGTAGCAGCCGCTGCTCCACGAGCGCGTCGATATCGCCCGGCAGCAGCGCGCTGGCGTAACGTGTCTCGACCCGCAGCACGCAGCTGGATTGATTGCGCAGGTACGGGAACGCCGGCCCCGGATGCAGGACCCGAAAGCGCACGCCATCCCACTCCCACTGCTGTCCGGCGTGACAGCGCGTACTGACATCCAGCGGCGCACCCGGCGGCGCGGCGGTCTTCGCAACCGGCATGCCGGCACGCACCGCCGCATAGCCGCCGGCGTGATCGGCATCGGCATGGCTGAGCACGATGGCATCCAACCGACGCACTCCAAGTGCATGCAGGGCGGGCAGCACCACGCGTTCGCCGGCATCGAAGCCATCGCGCACCGCCGGGCCGGTGTCGACCAACAGCGCATGCCGCTGGGTGCGCACCAGCACCGCCAGACCCTGCCCCACGTCCAGCACCTGGATGTCGGCCTCGCCGGCGGCAGGCAGGGCGCGATCCGGCCACAGCAGCGGCAGCCACAGCAGACAGGCCATGGCCTTGCCCGGTGTGCCTCGCGGCAATAACAACCAGAACGCGCCCAGCAACGCGGCGATCAGCGCGATGGCATCGGATTCGGGCACCCACCACAGCGCCACGGTGGTCTGCCCGAGCCAGACAAACCCCGGCCAGGTCAGTTCGAAACACCAACCTGCCAGCTGCCACGCCCAGACACCTGCGCCAGCATGCATGGCTTCCAGCGCGGTGCCGATCAGGCACAGCGGCACGACCACGAAGGTCCACCAGGGAATGGCCAGCAGATTGGCGAACGGCCCCACCAGGGACGCCTGCCCGAACAGGCTGATGGTGAGCGGCAGCAAGCCGATCGTGGCGACGGTCTGTGCGGAGAGGAAGCCGCGCACGATGGCGCGATCATGCGATGGCAGGCACCACACCAGCCAGGCGACACCGGCAAAACTGAGCCAGAAGCCGGCCACCAGTACGCTCAGCGGATCCCACAGCAGCACCGCCAGCAAGGCAAGCGCGAGTATCTGCGCGGTCGTGGCGCCTCGCCGCGTGACCCGCGCCAATGCCACGACCGCGATCATCAATACGGTCCGCACGGTCGGCAGCGCCAGCCCGGCAAGCACAGCGTAGGCGGCCGCACCGAACAATGCGGCGAGCGCGGCGGCATGCACGCGTGGAATCACCGAACCCAACCCGGGCTGCCATCGCCACAGCGCTGCGACCACCAGCGCAAAGAAGGCGGCGACCAGGCCGACATGGAATCCGGAGATCGCGATCAGGTGGCTGAGCCCGGTCGCGCGCAAGGTGGCCCAGGCCGCATCGTCCAGGCCGCGGGTGTCGCCCAATGCCAGCGCACGCAGATACGGCGCCGATGCACCTGGCACCCGGTCGGCGATGCGTTGCGACATCTGCTCGCGCCAGGCATCCACGCCGCGCGGCGCAGCAAGCTGACGGGCCGCGCCGTGGTCGCGTACGTAGCCGGTTGCCGCGATGCGCTGCGCCAGTGCCTGGCGTTCGGCATCGAACCCTCCCGGGTTTCGCAGCCCGCGCGGTGCGCGCAACTTGAGCCGCAGTTGCCACCGGGCACCGGCACGCAAAGCGGCGCGTAGTCCGACCTGCTGCGCCTGGAAGACGTCGTACCATGCCAGTTGCAGCAGCTTGCCGCGCACTGCCGCCGGCTGCGACCGATCGCGATCCACACGCAGCTGAAAGCGGGTGCGCCGCTGCTCGGCCACCGGCAGCCCGACCACCTCGCCGCGTACGGTGAGATCGTGCGTTTCGTCCCCAGGAAGCAACTGCGCCTGCAGTGCCCGACCCGCATGCCAACCGGTAAGAGCGAAGCCCAGTACCACGGTTGCAGGCATCAGCACCCACACCGTCGCGCGCGGACGCCACCACAAGATCCCAAGAATGCTTACAAGGCCTGCGCTACCAGAGACCGCGTAGATCGCCGACGACAGCACCGCCGGCGACCACGCGCAGCCGACCACGCCCAGCAGCAGCGCCACCGCGATGGGAACCGCCGATGCAAGCGGTGCCGGTGTCACCCTGGGTGCCGAGACATCCATGCCATTCCGCCATCCTGACGCCGTGAATCCACGACCTCAGACTAGACCAGGCTGGCTGGCGTCCCCAGCGGTGGTTTGCCCGCTGCAGGGTAGGAAGAAGACGGGTTCGCGGTGGCGGATGTTCCTCACACCAAGCGCTCCGACCAACCGACACAGAAGCAGACATCCGGACGCATACGTGATGGTGTCCTCGGAATGTAGGTTGAACGATATCCGCAACATGCCCGTCTCCGTCGCGATGCACTGCCGGTTCGCGACACTCGACGAACTGGCGATCGATATCGCGATCATCGCGATCCGGATGCTGCCACCAGCATCGGGGCAGTCGGGTCGAGCCAGCTCACCGCGTCTGGCGCTGGCACAGACCATACACGTGTGATCGCTCGATCAGCTGCGTGCGTGAATCCGTACAGACGGACACATACCGGCGATGCGACATATCACATGCAACCATCCGTTGACTGCAGATCAAGCATTCGCCTCGATTTCATGGAACAGGCGCTATGGTCTGGGCTGTTATCGAGGAGTTCCTCCACATGCGTAAGGGCATTGCATTGATCGTCGGCGTGACCGGCATTTCCGGTTACAACCTCGCCAACGTGCTGGTGGCCGATGGCTGGACCGTCTATGGTCTGGCGCGTCGGCCGCTGCAGCAGGACGGCGTCATCCCGGTGGCTGCCGATCTGCTGGATGCCGAAGGCACCCGCACCGCGTTGCAGGGTTTGCTGATCACCCACGTGTTCTTCTGCACCTGGACGCGGCGCGACACCGAGCGCGAAAACGTCCAGGCCAATGGTGCGATGATGCGCAACCTGTGCGATGCCCTGAGCCATGCACCGCTCAAGCACATGGCCCTGGTCACCGGCACCAAGCACTACCTGGGCGCATTCGAAAATTACGGCAGCGGCAAGGCGGAAACGCCGTTCCGCGAAAGCGAGCCGCGCCAGCCGGGCGAGAACTTCTACTACACGCTCGAAGACCTGCTGTTCGCGAACGCCGAACGCCACGGCTTCGGGTGGAGCGTGCATCGCTCGCACACCATGATCGGCATGGCCAATGGCAGCAACGCGATGAACATGGGCGTGACACTGGCCGTCTATGTATCGTTATGCAAGCACACCGGTCAGCCGTTCGTGTTTCCGGGCTCGCAGGCGCAATGGAACAGCCTCACCGACCTCACCGATGCCGGCCTGCTCGGCCGACAGCTGGCCTGGGCCGGACTCAGCCCGGCAGCGCGCAACCAGGCCTTCAACACCGTCAACGGCGATGTGTTTCGCTGGCGCTGGATGTGGGGGCAGATCGCGCAGTTCTTCGAGCTCGATGCAGCGCCCTGCCCCGACACGCCACAGCCACTGGAAGCGCGCCTGACCGAATCCGCACCGGCGCTATGGGCCGAGCTGGCTGCCAGGCACCAACTGGTGGAAGCGGACGTCAACCGGCTGGCCTCGTGGTGGCACACCGATGCGGACCTGGGCCGCGAGATCGAGTGCGTCAACGACATGACCAAGAGCCGCGAACTGGGCTTTGTGGATTTCTACGACAGCCGCGCCTCGTTCTTCGAACTGTTCACCCGGCTGCGGGCACTGCGCATCATTCCTTGATCGTGTTTTGAGTATCAGCGCGGGTCTTCAATGGCCTGCGGTTGTTGCTCGCGCCGCCATCGGAAGACCGATGGCGGCGCAGCGCTCACACCGCCGAAGGCGCCAACTCGCGCAGCTTGCCCTGGTGCAACTCCAGCACGCGATCCAGACGACGCGCCAGGCTGCGGTCGTGGGTCACCAGCACCAGGCTGGTGCGCTGGGCGCGATTAAGTTCCAGCATCAGCTCGAACACCGTGCCGGCGGTCTTGTCGTCGAGATTGCCGGTGGGTTCGTCGCCGAGCACGCAGCCGGGGCGATTGACCAGGGCACGCGCCACCGCACAGCGCTGGCGCTCGCCACCGGACAGTTCGCCGGGCTTGTGCTCGATACGATGGCCCAGGCCGACCGATTCCAGCAGTTGCAGCGCCTGTCCGCGCGCCACCGCCACCTCCTTGCCCGACAGCAGTACCGGCATCATCACGTTCTCCAGCGCGGTGAATTCCGGCAGCAGGTGATGGAATTGGTACACGAAGCCCAGCGCCTGGTTGCGCAGCTTGCCGCGCTGGCCGTCGGACAGCGCCGACATGCGCTGGCCTGCGACGTAGACCTCGCCGGAGGTGGGGATATCCAGCCCGCCCAGAAGATGCAACAAGGTGCTCTTGCCCGCACCGGAGGCACCGACGATGGCCACCGTTTCGCCGGTCGCCACCGACAGGTCCAGCCCATCGAACACCGGCGTGCGCATTTTGCCTTCGGCATAGGTCTTGGCCAAGGCTTCGGCGCGGATCACCAGATCGGCGTGGTTCGGCGCTTGCATTGTCGATTCCCGATTTGCCAATCCCGATTCCCGAATCTCATTCATAACGCAGCGCCTCCGCCGGTTGGGTCCGCGAGGCGCGCCACGCCGGGTACAGGGTCGCCAGGAAACTCATGACCAACGCGACCACGGTGATGATCACCACGTCCTGCGTCTGCATGTCGGTGGGCAGGCCGGTAATGTAGTAGACGTCCTCGGGCAGCAGTTTCACGCTGAAGACCGCTTCGATCACGCCCAGGATGCGTTCGAGATTGAGCGTCAGCACGATGCCGCCGATCACCCCCATGATGGTGCCCATGAAGCCGATCAGCGAACCCTGCACCATGAACACCTGCATCACGCCGCCGGGCGACAGCCCCAGCGTGCGCAGGATGGCGATGTCGGCCTGCTTGTCGGTCACCAGCATCACCTGCGAGGACACCAGGTTGAACGCGCCCATCGCCACGATCAGCGACAGCAGGATGCCCATCACGGTCTTTTCCATCTTCAACGAGTGATAGAGGTTGGCGTTTTCCTGGGTCCAGTCGCTGACGCGATACGGGCCGTGCAAGTTGAGCGCCAGGTCGCGCGCCACGTTCCAGGCCTGATCCATGTCGTGCAGGCGCAGCCGCACGCCGGTCACGCCATCCATGCGCAGCACGCGCCCCAGATCCTGCATGTTGACCACCGCCAAGCCGCGGTCGATCTCGTTGTAGCCAGCCTCGAAGATGCCGCTGACGGTGAAGCGCTTGAGCCGCGGCATTGCGCCCAACGGGGTGGCCTGAGTATCGCTGAGCAGCACGACGATGCCGTCGCCCACGTCCACCCCCAGCCACAGCGCCAGTTCCTTGCCGATGATGATGTTGTAGGAGCCTGGCGTGAGGCTGTCGACCGACCCTTGCTGCATCTTCTTGGCCAGCACCGACACCTTGGCTTCTTCGGAGGGGATCACCCCGCGCACGATGGCCGGCTGCTTGCGCGGGCCTTGAAGCAGGGATTCGGTTTCGATATACGGCGCGGCACCCGCCACGCGCGGGTCGGCCATGGCGACCTCGACCGCGTGCTGCCAGTCGCGCATCGGTGCCCCCTCGGCGCTGACCGTGGCGTGCGCGGCCATCTGCAACAGACGGTCGCGGATTTCCTTCTGGAAGCCGCTCATCACCGCCAGCGTGGTGATCAGCACGGTCACGCCCAGGGCGATGCCCAGGATCGATGCCATCGAGATGAAGGAGATGAAGCCATTGCGCCGCTTGGCGCGCAGGTAGCGCAAGCCGATGGCAACCGGGATAGGTTTGAACATGCGGTTCAACCGGAAAAGGGACGCTATGGTGCCACTTGCAGCGCCCGGGACGAAATCGCGTGCGCCTGTGCGGCCAGACGCAGTTCACGTCGCTGCGCTGCCGGCAGGGTGTCCGGCCAGAAAAGCAGCCGGCCACGGCATTGACCCGTGCCCTGCCAGGACACCACCGCAATCGGTCCGCGCCAGCTGACCTGCAGATCCTCCACCCGTTCCCCATCGACGCTGGCGGGCGCATCGCTCCATGGCACCACCAATTGACGTGGCGGCGAGCGCAACAGCTGGCGCAGCGAACGCGTGCCCAGCACCACCGCACAAGCGGACAACAACAGTCCCGCCCAGATCGGCGCGCCGCAGCGCCATACCGCGCACTGGGCCAATAGCGCCATCAACGCCAGCGCGCAGGCAAGTGCGCGCGAAGGCCGCCATTCAAGCCGGCATGGCGCGGATATCGGCGATGAGTGCGGCGTTGGCGGCATCCGGGCAGGCCTCGTATCCCATGAACCAGCGCCACAACTTATCGTCTTCGCAATCCAGCAACTGTAGGAAAACCGCGCGCTCTGCCGCCGGCGCTTGCGCCCAGCGTCGGTCCAGATAACGGCCGAACAATTGATCCAGCTCGCGCATGCCGCGCCGGCAGCGCCAGCGCAACTTCTTCAGCAGTGTGTCTTCATCCATTTTTCTCTCCACCCCGCCCTGCGGCAGGCCGAAAACGACAGCGGCACCTGACCTGGAGGCCGGTGCCGCTGCGAACCTCATCCCGCCCTGGCGGGACCGCCTTGCCGTGCGATCAGGCGCGACGCGCCATCATCAGCTTCTTGATCTCGGCAATGGCCAATGCCGGATTCAATCCCTTCGGGCAGGTGCGCGCGCAGTTCATGATGGTGTGGCAGCGATACAGCTTGAACGGATCTTCCAGGTCGTCCAGGCGCGCACCGGTGTCTTCATCGCGCGAGTCGATGATCCAGCGGTAGGCCTGCAGCAGGATCGCCGGGCCCAGGTAACGCTCGCCGTTCCACCAGTAGCTCGGGCAGCTGGTCGAGCAGCAGGCGCACAGGATGCACTCGTACAGGCCGTCGAGCTTCTTGCGGTCTTCGGGCGACTGCAGGCGCTCACGGTCCGGCGGCGCCGGGGTCTGGGTGCGGATCCACGGCTTGATCGAGGCGTACTGCGCGTAGAAATGCGTCAGGTCCGGCACCAGGTCCTTGATCACATCCATGTGCGGCAACGGGTAGATCGGCACCTCGGCCTTGCCGCAGGCCGCGATGGCCTTGGTGCAGGCCAGCGTATTGGTGCCGTCGATGTTCATCGCGCACGAACCGCAGATGCCTTCGCGGCAAGAGCGGCGGAAGGTCAGGGTCGGGTCGATCTCGTTCTTGATCTTGATCAGCGCGTCCAGAACCATCGGGCCGCACTTGTCCAGATCGATCTCGTAGCTGTCGGTACGCGGATTGGCCTCGCCATCCGGATCCCAGCGATAGACCTTGAAGGTACGTGTGTTCTTGGCGCCTTGAGCAGGGTAATGCTTGCCCTTGCCGATCTTGGAATTCTTGGGGAGGGTGAACTCTGCCATAGCTGCTCTCGTTGGCTCAGGCGACGCGCGGTGCGAGCGAAGACCGCACCGTGCGCATGAAATTGAAAACGATGGATGCCACCACCGATACGGTGGCGCGGCCGCCGGCACGCTGCCGGCGCCGCACCTGCGTCAGGCCTGCTCCGCACCATGCAACCGCAACGTCCGTACGCACCACGCGCTGGGTCGATCGGGTCATGGGGGCGGTATCAGGCATCGGCATCGGCATCGGCATCGGCATCGACGATCAGTAGACGCGCGGCTTCGGCGGAACCACATCCACTTCCTTGCTCAGCGTGTACATGTGGACCGGGCGATACTCGAAATCGCACTTGCCCTTGTCGTCCACGGTGACCAGCGTGTGCTTCTGCCAGTTGACGTCGTCGCGCTCGGGGAAGTCCTCGTGCGCATGCGCGCCGCGGCTTTCCTTGCGCTGCTCGGCCGAGTTGATTGTCGCCACGGCGTTGAGCAGCAAGTTGTTCAACTCGTAGGTCTCGATCAGGTCCGAGTTCCACACCAGCGAACGGTCCGACACCTTGACGTCCTCGAAGGTGGCGAAAATCTGCGCCATCTTGTCCACGCCTTCCTTCAGCGTCTTGCTGGTACGGAACACCGCAGCGTCCGACTGCATGGTGCGCTGCATGTTGTCGCGGATCACCGAGGTCGGCGTGGAGCCGTTGGCGTGGCGCAACTTGTCCAGCAGGCCCAACGCCTTGTCGCAGGCATCGGACGGCAGCGGCTTGTGCGGCTGGTTGGTCTTGATGGTTTCCGCACACCGGTTGGCCACCGCGCGGCCGAATACCACCAGGTCCAGCAACGAGTTGGAGCCCAGACGGTTGGCGCCGTGCACCGACACGCAGGCCGCCTCGCCGATGGCGTACAGGCCGGGGACCACCGCATCCGGGTTGTCGCCCTGCTTGCGCACCACTTCGCCGTGGTAATTGGTGGGGATGCCGCCCATGTTGTAGTGCACGGTCGGCAGCACCGGAATCGGCTGCTTGGCCACGTCCACGCCGGCGAAGATGTGCGCGCTCTCGGCGATGCCGGGCAGCTTGTCGTTGATCACTTCCGGACCGAGATGGGTCAGGTCGAGCAGGATGTGGTCCTTGTGCTCGCCGACGCCGCGGCCTTCGCGGATCTCGATGGTCATCGAACGCGACACCACGTCGCGCGAGGCCAGATCCTTGTAATGCGGTGCATAGCGCTCCATGAAGCGCTCGCCATTGCTGTTGCGCAGGATGCCGCCTTCGCCGCGTACGCCTTCGGTGATCAGGCAGCCCGCACCGTAGATGCCGGTGGGATGGAACTGCACGAACTCCATGTCCTGCATCGGCAGGCCGGCACGCATCACCAGGCCGCCGCCGTCGCCGGTGCAGGTGTGGGCCGAGGTGGCACTGAAATAGGCACGACCGTAACCGCCGGTGGCCAGCACCACGCCCTGCGCACGGAACAGGTGTAGCGAGCCTTCGGCCATGTCCAGCGCGAGCACGCCGCGGCAGACGCCTTCGTCGTCGAAGATCAGGTCGAGCGCGAAATACTCGATCATGAAACGCGCGTTGTGCGCCAGCGACTGCTGGTACAGCGTGTGCAGCATGGCGTGGCCGGTACGGTCGGCCGCGGCGCAGGTGCGCTGCGCGGACGGGCCCTCGCCGTACTTGGTGGTCATGCCGCCGAAGGGACGCTGGTAGATCTTGCCCTCTTCGGTGCGCGAGAACGGCACGCCGTAATGTTCGAGCTCGATGATGGCCGGAATCGCCTCGCGGCACATGTACTCGATGGCGTCCTGGTCGCCCAGCCAGTCCGACCCCTTGATGGTGTCGTAGAAGTGGTAGCGCCAGTCGTCCTCGCCCATGTTGCCGAGCGCGGCGGAAATACCGCCCTGCGCGGCCACGGTGTGCGAGCGGGTTGGGAAGACCTTGGTCAGGCAGACCGTCTGCAGGCCTTTCTGGGCCAGGCCGAAGGTCGCGCGCAGACCGGCACCGCCGGCCCCCACCACGACCATGTCGTACTTGTGTTCAGTGATCTTGTAAGCGGACATCTAATCTGGATTCCTGTTCTATGCGCCCGATGACTCAGGCACCGCCCAGCGCGATGCGCGCCACTGCGAAAATGCTGACGATCGCGCCAAGCACGGCGATGAACTTCACCGTTGTCTGCAACGCCAGTGCCAGCAGCGAATTGTGGATGTAGTCCTCGAGCACGACCTGCAGACCGAGCTGCGCGTGCCAGAACATCGCCACCAGGAAACCCACCAGCAAGACTGCATTCCAGGGCTTGGACACGGCCGCGACCGCGGTTGGGTAGTCCGAGCCGAGCAGGCTCAGCACGAACACCACGAACCAGATCGCCAGCACCACCAGCGCGGTGGCGGTCAGGCGCTGCAGCACGAAATGCTCGGTGCCGGTCTTGGCGGCGCCCAGGCCGCGCACGGTCTTCAACGGGGTACGGTAACGGCTCATGCGGCGGCTCCGGTCAAGACATAGGCCCAGATCGCGGCGGTGATCACCAGGCTGGAGATCACCGAGGTCCAGCTGCTGCGCACGAAGGCGGGAATGCTGAAGCCGTAGCCGAAATCCTGCACGATGTGGCGGATGCCGTTGGACAGGTGATAGGCGAAGGCCCATGACCATGCGAACAGGAACAGCTGGCCATACCAGGCGCCAAGATGCTGGGTGAGGCACGACCAATGGTCCTGCCCAAGCATCAATACCAGCAGGGAGACGGCAATGACCAGCGCCCCTCCGGAAAGAATGACGCCGGTGGCTCGGTGCAGGATCGAGGTCGCCATCTGGATCTGCCAGCGATATACCTGCAGATGTGGGGAAGTGGGACGTTCGCGGATCGCCATTCGCTGGGCTCGTTATCTCGGCTGGGCGGCACTAGGCCGCTGTGGCTAAAAGCTGCTCAAAAATCGATGCAGCGTCCATTTTTCTCCCAGTCGCCATAGCGCGTCGGCTCGGGGCCGTCGCGCCCACCGATCTCTTTGGGCAGGGGCTGCTTCTCGGGAATGTGCTCCTGAGAGGAAGGCTGCGTCTCGGAATCCTGCAATGGCGTGGGGGTTGGATGGCCTATCATAGTGGTCTCACAACGTTGCGATTTTAGTCCTCCCCTTCCGTGGCTGACAACCTGAATCTTATTCCGCAGGGTTTTGGCTCCCTGCACGACATGCAATACGTCCGCCTGATCGGGACGGATGCAGTGGCGTTCGCGCATGCGCAATTTGCCAACGACGTACTGGCGCTGGCGATCGGGCAGTGGCAATGGAATGCGTGGTTGACGGCGAAGGGGCGCGTGATCGCCATCTTCGCACTCCTGCGTGAGGACGACACCCACCTGCTGATGCTGCTGCCCGACGGCAACGCGGCCGAGATCGCCGCGCAGCTGGGGCGTTTCGTGTTCCGGCGCAAGCTGAAGATCGAGCTCGCCACGCCTGCGGCCTACGGCGGCTTCCAGGCACCGCAACAGGCGCGCGGCGCGCAGGCGGCCATCGCAGCGCAGCGCATCGAACTGGATTTCGGCGGCAGCACCCTGCCGCGTACGCTGGTGCTGCTGACAGGCGATGCATTGACTGCGCCTATCGATGTGCCCGGCATTGACGCCCAATGGCGTCGCGCCGACCTGCAACTGGGGCTGGTGCGCCTGCCGCAGACGCAGCGCGAGCAGTGGACCCCGCAGCAACTGGCGCTGGACCGCCTGCAGGCTTTCAGCGTCAAGAAGGGCTGCTATCCAGGGCAGGAAATCGTGGCGCGCACGCACTTCCTCGGCAAGGCCAAGCGCGCGGTGCAACTGCTCGACACCGACGCTGCCGTCGCGCCGGGCGATGCGATCAGCCTGGACGGCGCCGAGGTAGGCACCGTTGTCAGCGCCGCCGGTACCCTGGCCCTGGCCGTGCTGCCACTGGAACTGACGATCGGCGATGGCATGGCATTGAAGGCCAGGGATGCCCCTGCCCTATTGCTGCAGACGGTGCCCGGCCTGACCCGCTGAGCGGACCTACTGCGACACTCGCTGAGCCGGACCCGCTGAGTCGGGGCCGTGAGTTCTCGAACCGCTGCACTGGCAATCGACGTGACCAGGCCTGCGTGGCGCAGCCGTCGCTGCCCCGCGGCGATGCGGACCGGCGTCGCTCCGCCGCCGGCGCTGAGATTCCGGCAGCCAGAAGCAGTGCTCAGGCAGCCGCGTCTGTCAGGCGCTCGCCGGTGGCCGGGTCGAAGAAATGCAGCGCATCGCTGCGCAGCGCCAGGCGCAATGGCTGGCCGACCGCCGGCAAGGCCTGCGGCGCGACGCGGATCACCAGCGGCTGGCCGCCGCGATCCAGGTTGAGGAAGATCTCGTTGCCCACCGGCTCGATCACCTCGATACGCGCCTCGAACCCCAGCGCAGGGTCGCTGGAGGGCTGCAGATGCTCCGGTCGCACGCCCACGATCACGTCCTGACCGAACCAGCGGCGATCCACCTGCGCAGCACCCAACGGCACGCGCCAGCCATCGGCCATCACCAGATGCAGGCCGTCCTGATCATCCAGCCTGCCCTGCAGCACGTTCATTGCCGGGCTGCCCAGGAAACCGGCCACGAACAGGTTGGCCGGGCGGTCGTACAGCGCCATCGGGCTGTCGATCTGCTGGATGACGCCATCCTTGAGCACCACGATGCGCTGGCCCAGCGTCATCGCTTCGACCTGATCGTGGGTGACGTAGATCATGGTGGTGCCGAGCTTGCGGTGCAGCTGTGCGATCTCGGTGCGCACGCTGTGGCGCAGCTTGGCATCCAGGTTCGACAACGGCTCGTCGAGCAGGAACACCGACGATTCGCGCACCATCGCCCGCCCCAGCGCCACGCGCTGGCGCTGGCCGCCGGACATCGCCTTGGGCAGCTTGTCCAGCATCGGGGTCAGCCCGAGCAGCTCGGCGGCATTGGCGACCCGCTCGGCGATCACCTGCTTGGGATGGCCACGCAGCTTGAGCCCGAAGGCCAGGTTTTCGGCCACGGTCATGTGCGGATACAGCGCATAGCTCTGGAACACCATGGCGATGTCGCGATCCTTGGGCGCCACGTCGTTGACCACGCGCTCGCCGATCTTCAACGTGCCCGCGCTGATGTCCTCGAGCCCGGCGATCATGCGCAGCAAGGTCGACTTGCCGCAGCCCGATGGCCCCACCAGCACCATCAACTCGCCATCGGCGACCTCGAAGCTTGCGCCCTGCACGGCCACCTGGCCGTTTTCATAGACCTTGCGGACACCTTCCAACTGCACTTTCGCCATCGTTCGGCCTCAACTGTGTATGCGCCCTGCCCTCGGCCCTCCCGATGACAATGACGACCGACTCATTCGCACGGAATGTTCCTGCAAACGAATGCATTGGTTTATTCTGACATGTAATCGTTTTCACATGGCAACATCGATCTCGGGAGGAATCATGCCGCAACCGACCCACGCCGTTGTTTCACGCGGTGTCAGCTGTCATGCAGAGCCGGTCATTCCGCCACGCAGGGGCAGCTATGCCGCCGATGCGCTAACCGCTCGCCGCCAGTTGCTGCAACAATCGGGGATTGGGCGTCAGCGTCCATCCCCCGCTGCGGGCACGCAAGTGTCGCTCAGGAACAGACGTACCGACCGCCGGCACCCCGGCGCCTTTCCGCCAAGCCGCTGATAACGATGTCCCCAGAATCCGAAACGCGATCCATGCACAACACCCTGATCCTGTTCGGCGCCACCGGCGATCTCGCCCAGCGCTACCTGTTTCCTTCCCTGCTGCGGCTGTTCGTCGATGGCCTGTTGCCGGAGGACTTCCGCGTGCGTGCGCTGGCGTTGTCGCCGCACGACACCGAGGCGTTCCGCGAGGTGTTGCGCCCGCGACTGACCGAAGCGCTGCCGATCGCCACGCCCGAGCAGATCGCCGCGCTGTTGCAGCGGATCGATTACCGTTCGGTGGACCTGCGCAATGCCGAGTCGGTGGCCGATGCGGTCCGCGAGCTGGCAAGCCGCCGCATCGTGAGCTACCTGGCGATTCCGCCTGGCCTGTACATCAGCACCTGCCAGGGCCTGGCCCTGGGGGGCGCGCTGGCCGCGCCACACCGGCTGATGCTGGAAAAACCGATCGGCCACGACTCGGACAGCGCCCGCGAGATCCTGCAGTCGATCGGCGCGCTGATCGACGAAGACCGCGTGTTCCGCCTGGACCATTACCTGGGCAAGGCGGCGGTACAGAACCTGGTGGCGCTGCGCTTCGGCAATACCCTGCTCGAGGCGGTCTGGAACCGTACCTATATCGAATCGGTGCAGATCCTGGTGGCCGAAAGCGAAGGCGTGGACGGGCGCGACGCCTACTACGCCCGCTCCGGCGCGCTGCGCGACATGGTGCAGAGCCATATCCTGCAGCTGCTCTGCCTGGTGGCGATGGAGCCGCCGGCCTCGCTGGAAGCCGACCGCATCCGCGACGAGAAGGTCAAGGTACTGCGCGCGCTGCGCCCGATGACCGCCGAGCATGCCGCCCATGACAGCGTGCGCGGCCGCTACACCGCCGGCACCATCAACGGCCAGCCCGCGCAGGCCTACCACCCGCCGGAAGGCAGCGAGGTGGAAACCTTTGTCGCGGTGACCGCGCATATCGACAACTGGCGCTGGACCGGGGTGCCATTCCACCTGTGCACCGGCAAGCGCCTGGCCGAGCGCTCCACCCGCATCGTGGTGACGCTCAAGCCGGTGACGCATTGGCTGTTCGAGCGTCCCGACCGGCAGAACGCAGTGCCCAACCGCCTCACCTTCCAGTTGCAGCCGCAGGAAAACATCGAGCTGGGCCTGATGAGCAGCCTGGCCGGCCCGGAATGGGGCGCGATCGAGCTGCAGCCGCTGGAACTGGAATTGTCGGTGCCCACCGGCCTGCACCGCCGTATCGCCTACGAGCGCCTGTTCGTCGATGCCTTCAACGGCAACCCGGCATTGTTCGTGCGCGACGACGAGGTCAAGGCCGCCTGGGCCTGGATCGACAGCGTCAGCGATGCCTGGGCCGCGGCCCAGCTTCCGCTGCAGCCCTACCCGGCCGGCAGCTGGGGCCCGGACACCGCCGCACCGTTCCTGCCCCCCGCCACCGATGCACAGGGAAACAACGCATGACCGCTCCTTCCAAGCCGGTGCTGGTTGCCGATATCGGCGGAACCAATGCGCGCTTCGCGCTGGCCGATGTCGATGCCTCGGTACCGTTGCTGGACGACACCTCGCGCGAATTCGCGGTTGTGGAGTTCGCATCGCTCGGTGAAGCGGCGCGCTACTACCTCGACCAGATCGGCGTGCAGGCCACCAAGGGCGTGTTCGCGGTGGCCGGGCGCGTGGATGGCGACGAGGCGCGCATCACCAACCACCCCTGGGTGATCTCGCGCACGCGCACCGCCAGCATGCTCGGTTTCAGCACCTTGCACCTGATCAACGATTTCGCCGCGCAGGCCATGGCCATCAGCCTGCTGCGCCCGCAGGACGTGGTGCAGGTCGGTGGCGCCAGCTGGCGGCCGGCGCCGATCGATCAGCCGCGCAACTACGGCGTGATCGGCCCGGGCACCGGGCTGGGCGTCGGTGGCCTGATCATCCGCAACGGGCGCTGTTTTCCGCTGGAAACCGAAGGCGGCCATGTCAGCTTCCCACCGGGCACGCCGGAAGAAATCCGGATCCTGGAAATCCTTTCCGAGCAGTTCGGCCGGGTCTCCAACGAGCGGCTGATCTGCGGCCCGGGCTTGGTGAACATCCATCGCGCGTTGAGCGAGATTGCCGGGGTCGACCCGGGCCCGCTGCAGCCCAAGGACATCACCGCCCGCGCCGCCGCCGGCGACCCGCGCTCGTCGCGCACCATCGATCTGTTCTGCGCCATCTTCGGTGCCATCGCCGGCGACATGGTGCTGATGCAGGGTGCGTGGGACGGTGTCTTCCTGACTGGCGGACTGGTCCCCAAGGTGCTGGATTCGTTGCAGCATTCCGGCTTTCGCCAGCGCTTCGAGCACAAGGGCCGGTTCTCCGCGATCATGTCCAAGGTGCCCTCGCTGGCGGTCATGCACCCCCACGCCGGCCTGCTGGGCGCCGCGGCGTATGCCGTGGATGCCGAACGGCAGCATCCAGGAGAACAACGATGAGCCCGCAGGACGACCCGCGCATCACCCTGGTGCGCTACGAGGACCCGGCCGAATGGACCGAAGCGGTGGCCAGCGAAATGGCCGAGCTGCTGGAACGGGAGATCTCGCGCCGCGGCCAGGCGCGCATGCTGCTCTCCGGCGGCACCACGCCTGCGCCGGTCTACGAATCGCTGGCGCATCGTCCGCTGGATTGGTCGCGGGTGGAGGTGGGCCTGGTCGATGAGCGCTGGCTCTCGCCGCAGGACAAGGACAGCAATGCCTGGCTGGTGAAGCACAGCTTCCTGGCCCATGCGCCGGCAGCCACCTTCATCCCGCTGGTTCGCCCGGGCAAGCAACTGCCCGAATGCGTGCACACCGCGAACCTGCAGGCCACCCACGCCGAACCGGCCTGCCTGGCGGTGCTGGGCATGGGCGGCGACGGCCACACCGCCTCGCTGTTCCCCGGCTCGACCGAGCTGCCGAAAGCGCTCGCCAGCCCGCAGCCGTACGCGTCCCTGGATGCCACCGGTTGTCCGGGCGCCAATCAATGGCCGCTGCGCATCACCCTGACCCCGGCGGGGCTGGCGCCGATCCCCAGCCGGCTGTTGCTGTTGCGCGGCAAGCAGAAGCTCGACGTGCTGGCCGCGGCGCTGGCCGGCGACGACATCAGCCAGTACCCGATCCGCGTGGCCTTGCAGCAGCCGGGCCCCAAGCTGCGTGTGCACTGGTGCGCTTGATGCGTCGCGCGGTTGCACGCTACGGCATGCCCGCGATGGCGCCCTCCTGCAGCAGCCAGCACGCTGCAGGGCGCGCGCAGAATTGTGGGTAGGCGCATGCCGCTTCGGTGACCCCATGCCCGTTCCAGCCGCCGCGCAGACCTGCAGAATTCCACGTCCACGCACCACACCCCCCCGTTTCTCATAGCCGGTAGCCAATGAGCCTGCATCCGAACATCCAAGCTGTCACCGACCGCATCCGCAAGCGCAGCGCGCCTTCGCGTGCGGCCTATCTGGCCGGCATCGAGGCCGCCCTGCGTGAGGGTCCATTCCGTAGCCGGTTGAGCTGCGGCAATCTCGCGCATGGTTTTGCGGCCTCCGAGCCCACCGACAAATCGCGTCTGCGCGGCGCGGCCACGCCCAACCTGGGCATCATCACCGCCTACAACGACATGCTGTCGGCGCACCAGCCGTTCGAGCATTACCCGCAGCTGATCCGCGACACCGCGCGCGCGCTCGGCGCCACCGCGCAGGTGGCCGGCGGGGTGCCGGCGATGTGCGACGGCGTCACCCAGGGCCGCGCCGGCATGGAGCTGTCGCTGTTCTCGCGCGACAACATCGCCCAAGCTGCCGCGATCGGCCTGAGCCACGACATGTTCGACAGCGTGGTGTACCTGGGCGTATGCGACAAGATCGTGCCGGGCCTGCTGATCGGCGCGCTGGCATTCGGGCACCTGCCGGCGATCTTCATGCCGGCCGGCCCGATGACGCCCGGTATTCCGAACAAGCAGAAGGCCGAGGTGCGCGAGCGCTATGCGGCCGGCGAAGCCACCCGCGCCGAGCTGCTGGAAGCCGAATCGGCGTCCTACCACTCGCCCGGCACCTGCACCTTCTACGGCACCGCCAATTCCAACCAGGTCTTGCTCGAAGCGATGGGCGTGCAGCTGCCCGGCGCCTCGTTCGTCAATCCGGAACAGCCGCTACGCGATGCGCTGACCCGCGAGGGCACCGCGCGCGCGTTGGCGATCTCGGCATTGGGCCAGGACTTCCGCCCGTTCGGCCGCCTGATCGACGAACGCGCCATCGTCAACGCGGTGGTCGCGCTGATGGCCACCGGCGGCTCGACCAACCACACCATCCACTGGATCGCGGTGGCGCGTGCGGCCGGCATCGTGCTGACCTGGGACGACATGGACCTGATCTCGCAGACCGTGCCGCTGCTGACCCGCGTCTACCCCAACGGCGAAGCCGACGTAAACCGCTTCCAGGCCGCCGGCGGCACCGCGTTCGTGTTCCGCGAACTGATGGATGCCGGCTACATGCACGACGACCTGCCCACCGTGGTCGAGGGTGGCATGCGCATCTATGTCAACGAGCCGCGCCTGCAGGACGGCAAGGTCGTATACGTGCCCGGCACTGCGACCACCGCCGACGACAGCGTCGCGCGCCCGGTCAGCGATGCGTTCGAATCGCAGGGCGGCCTGCGACTGTTGCGCGGCAACCTGGGCCGCTCGCTGATCAAGCTGTCGGCGGTGAAGCCGCAGCACCGCAAGATCGAGGCACCTGCCGTGGTGATCGACACCCCGCAGGTGCTCAACAAGCTGCATGCCGCCGGCGTGCTGCCGCACGACTTCGTGGTGGTGCTGCGCTACCAGGGCCCGCGGGCGAACGGCATGCCGGAGCTGCATTCGATGGCGCCGTTGCTGGGCCTGCTGCAGAACCAGGGCCGACGCGTGGCGCTGGTGACCGACGGCCGCCTGTCCGGTGCCTCCGGCAAGTTCCCGGCGGCCATTCACCTGACCCCCGAGGCCGCACGTGGTGGCCCGATCGGGCGCGTGCGCGAAGGCGACATCGTGCGCCTGGACGGCGAAGCCGGCACCCTGGAAGTGCTGGTGTCGGCCGAAGAATGGGCCTCGCGCGAGGTGGCGCCCAACACCGCGGTGGCCGGCAACGATCTGGGCCGCAACCTGTTCGGCATCAACCGTCAGGTGGTCGGCCCGGCCGACCAGGGCGCGATCTCCATTTCCTGCGGCCCGACCCATCCGGATGGCGCGTTGTGGAGCTACGACGCCGAATACGAACTGGGCGCCGATGCCGCTGCCGCCGCTGCACCGCACGAGTCCAAGGACGCCTGACCCCTTCCCTCTGCGCGGCCGCTTTGGCGGCCGCCGTCTAATGGAGTTGCAATGACGATTGCCCAGACCCAGAACACCGCCGAACAGCTGCTGCGCGACGCCGGCATCCTGCCGGTGGTCACCGTCGATACGCTGGACCAGGCACGCCGCGTCGCCGACGCGCTGCTGGAAGGCGGCCTGCCCGCCATCGAGCTGACCCTGCGCACGCCGGTGGCGATCGATGCGCTGGCCATGCTCAAGCGCGAACTGCCCAATATCGTGATCGGCGCCGGTACGGTGTTGAGCGAACTGCAGCTGCGGCAGTCGGTGGATGCCGGTGCGGACTTCCTGGTGACTCCCGGCACGCCGGCCCCGCTGGCGCGCCTGCTGGCCGATGCGCCGATCCCGGCGGTGCCCGGTGCCGCCACGCCGACCGAGCTGCTGACCCTGATGGGCCTGGGTTTCCGCGTATGCAAGCTGTTCCCGGCCACTGCGGTGGGCGGCCTGCAGATGCTCAAGGGCCTGGCCGGCCCGCTGTCCGAGCTCAAGCTGTGCCCCACCGGCGGCATCAGCGAAGCCAACGCGGCCGAGTTTCTGTCGCAGCCGAATGTGGTCTGCATCGGCGGTTCGTGGATGGTGCCCAAGGAGTGGTTGGCCCAGGGCCAGTGGGACAAGGTCAAGGACAGCTCGGCCAAGGCCGCGGCGATCGTGCGGCAGGTGCGGGCTGGCTGATGTGCTGGGCGCTTCGTCGGACGACTTGATGACCGTGCTTGTCTGGATCTGCGCGCCGGAAAGGACGTGTTGATCGTCTCAACAAGGGTTGTGGATCAGGTATTCCTGCGTAGCAACGCCTACCCCAGTGCTCGATCGTAGGCTGACAGGGACCTTTCGAAGCATCGCTGGCCACGCGACTGTTGTTGTCAGAAGCCATGGCAATGACAAACCGAGGCGGCAGCGTGGCTGGGGATTGGCGGAGAGCGGCACAAGGATGTGCCGCGACGGCGCGTCAGACAGGATGTCTGCCGCGCCGAAAAGCCGATGCCCGGCCGCGCTGCCGCCTGCTGCCGAAGTCAGTGTCTGACAGCCGCATGCTTGGCACGAACCGGGAAACCGCACCCTCACCCCAACCCCTCTCCCGACGGGAGAGGGGCTTCAGCCGCCTCACGTCGTTCAATACTTCAGCACGGTTGATTTCAAGACTCCAACGCGGCGTTCGCAGGCAGTGCCTTCGGCACACCACGCGCACGTCGCACCAGCGCAGCGGCGCCGTTGCTCATGTCATCGAGAATGGCGTAGATGGTGGGCAAGAACAGCAGGCTCACCACGGTGGAAAACGCCAGGCCACCGGCGATGGCACGGGCCATCGGGAAGTACGGCGGGCCGTCGCTGAACATGGTGGTGCTGGTCAGCGAGATCGGCACCATCGCCAGGATGGCGGTACCCATCGTCATCATGATCGGCCGCAACCGCTCGCGCGAGCCTTCCACCAGCGCCTGGGTGCGGCCCATGCCGCGGCGGCGCAGGTTGTTGATGTGCTCGATCATCACGATGCCGTTGTTCACCACCACGCCCATCAACACCAGGATGCCGATGAAGGACATGATCCCGAACGAGGTGCCGGTGATCCAGAACAGCCAGAACACCCCGAAGATCGAGAACAGCACGCCGCTCATGATCGCCGCCGGGAACAGCAGCGACTCGAACACCGCCGCCATCACCACGTAGATCATCACCAGCGCGATCACCAGGTTGAACACCATCTGGCCCATCGCCTCGCCGTCGTCCTGATAGTCGCCGCCGTCGAAGGTATAGCTGTAGCCGGCCGGGAAGCTCATCGCCTTGAGCGGCTTTTCCATCGCCGCGCGCGCTTCCGGCATGGTGACCTTTTCGGCCAGGTTGGCCTTGATGGTCAGCGTGGTCTGGCGGTTGGTGCGGCCGATCTGGGTGGCGGCGGGCCGGATCTGCACGTCCACCAGGCTCAGCAACGGCACGCTGCGGCCGTCCTTGGTGCGCACGGTGAAGCCCGCCAGGTCTTCCGGCTTGCTCTGCTCGGCGCCGGCAAAACGCACCCACACCGGCACCTCGTTGTCGCCACGCCGGAACTCGCGCAGCGGCGTGCCGCGCAGCGCCAGGCCCACGAAACTGGCCACCTGCTCGGCGCTGAAGCCGAACGCCGCGGCGCGTTCGCGGTCGACGCGGATCGCCAGTTCGCTGGTGCGGTCGCCGGTATCCACGTGCACGTCGCGCAGTTCCTTGCGCTGCGCCAGCAACGGCACCACATCGTCGGCCAGCGACTTCAGCGCCTCGGTCGAATCGCCGACCAATTGCACCTGCACCCCCTGGTTGCCGTTGCCGCCATCGCCCTGGTTGCCGATGCTGTAGTCGGCGCGCGCCGAGCGCGGCAGTTCCTTGCGAATCTTCTCCAGCAGCGGAGGCAGATCCTTCACCTTGCTTGCGTCGAAGGTCACCACCGTATTGCTGCCTTCCACCTCGCTGAACCACGAATAGATCTGGGTGATGTGGTACTTGGCACGATTGGCTTCGAGGTAATTCTCCACACGGCCGATCTCCTCGCCCAGCTGCTCGCGCGTGTACGAGCCCTTCCACTGGTACTGGATGAAGGCCTCGTTGCCTCCATCGCCGCCGAACATGTCCACCTTGGTCAGCTTCATCGGCACCAGGCTGATGACGCTGATCAGGATGATGCCGGTGACGCTCCAGCCGCGGTGCGCCAGCGTCCACGCCAGGATGCGTGCATAGCGCCGCTGCAGCCTGGCGATGACGCCGCGCTCGGAGGTCACCATCGGCGGCGTCTTCATGCGCGCCGACAACATCGGGATCAGGCTGATCGCCACCAACCACGAGGCCAACAGCGACACCGAAATGGTGATCGCGATCTGCGCCATGAAAATGCTGATGTTGTTGGTCTCGCCGAACAGATTCGGCACGAACACGATGCAGTGGCACAGGGTGCCGGCGCTGAGCGCGATCGCCACGCTGCGCGTGCCCAGCAAGGCCGCCAGCTGCGGCTGGCCCGGCAGGCGCTCGCGTTCCTGGTAGATGCTCTCCACCACCACCACCGCGTTGTCCACCAGCATGCCCACCGCCAGCAGCAGCCCCATCATGGTCAGGATGTTGAGCGTGACCCCGACGAAGTACATGAAGCCCAGGGTGATCGCAAAGCAGATCGGAATCGCCAGCGTGACCATCAGGGTCGAGGGCCAGTGCCGCAGGAAGAAGAACAGCACCGTGATCGACAGCAACAGGCCGACCGCGCCGGCCTCGGCCAGTTCGGCCAGCGACGAGGTCACCGCCTTGCCCTGGTTGTCGATCACCTTGATCTGCACGTCGCGCATCGCCGGTTCCGCGCGGATGTCTTCGACTTCCTTCAAGGCCAGCCGCGAGACTTCCACCAGATTGGCGCTGCGTTCCTTGTAGATATCCAGGCCGATCGCGGGGCGCCCATCCAGCCGCCGCCCGTAGTTCATGCGCGTGGGCTTCAGGCGCACCTGCGCGATATCACCCAGGCGCAGGCCCTTGGCATTGAGTACCAACTCGCGCAGTTCCTGCAGATCGCGCAGCTCGCCGATCGGCTGCACGCGGATGCGCTGGCCGTTGTCGTCGATCTGCCCGGCCGACACCGAGAAATTGAGCTTGCCCAGGCGCTCGCTCAAGTCGTTGAGGCTGAGGTCGTGCGCGGTGAGCCGGTCCGGCGCGATCGCGATCTCCACCTCGTTTGGCGGTGCGCCAGAAATCTCCACCTTGGCCACGCCGGGAATGCGCTCGATGCGCCGCTTGAACTCGCGGTCGAGCATGTCGTAAGCGCCGGTCAGGTCGGTCTGGCTGGCCAGGCGCACCTTGAGCACCGGCTCGTCGCTGCTGGACCACTTGAAGATATGGAAGCGCTGCAGATCGTCCGGCAGGTCGTCGCGGATGGCGTCCAGCCGCTCGCGTGCGTCCGATGCGGCGATGGCGATGTCGCGGTCCCAGTCGCTGAACTCGATGAAGATGTTGGCGCCGTCGGCGGTGGCGGTAGAGCGCATGCGCTTGATGCCGGTCATCGTGGCCAAGGCTTCTTCGGCCGGCCGTACCAGGTTGCGCTCCACCTCGTCCGGAGTGGAGCCGGTGTACGGCAACTGCACGAACAGGAACGGCGCAGAGATGTCCGGCAGCGCCTCCAGCGGCAGCCGGAACGCGGCGATCAGCCCCACCACCACCAGCGAGACGAAGCACATGATGGTGGTGACCGGGCGACGGATACTGAAGGCGGCAACGCTCATACCGCCTCCAGTCCGTCGCCATGCTCGCTTTCCGGCGCCTGCCGACGCGCCATGCGCCGGCCACGTTCCAGGTAGTAGGCATCGGCACGGCGATCCAGCAGGTCGTAGACCACCGGGATCACCAGCAAGGTCAGCAGCGTAGACACCAGCAGGCCGCCGATCACGGTGATGGCCATCGGCGCGCGCACTTCCGCGCCCTCGCCCATCGCCACCGCCAGGGGCAGGAAGCCGAACAGGGTGCACAGCGTGGTCATGACGATCGGCCGCAGGCGCGAGCGCGCACCCTCGATAAGCGCCTCGCGCTTGGGCACGCCTTCTTCGCGCAACTGGTTGACCTTGTCGATCAGGATGATGGCGTTCTTGGTCACCAGGCCCACCAGCAGGATCAGGCCGATGAACACCACCACCGAGACCGGCTTGCCGGTCATCAGCAGCGCCAGCACCGCGCCCACCATCGCCAGCGGGATGGTGAACAGGATGACGAACGGATGCAGCAGCGATTCGAACTGCGAGGCCATCACCAGATAGACCAGGAAGATCGCCAACCCGAACGCGAACAGCAGCGACTTCACCGATTGCGCCAGTTCCTCGCCCTGCCCGCCGATATGCATGCCCACGCCGGCCGCCAACGGATCCCTGCGCACCATCGCCTCGACTTCGCGCACCGCACCACCCAGGTCGATGTCCTTCAGGCTGGCCGACACGATCGCCACCCGCGTCTGATCGGCGCGGTGGATCTCACTCGGGCCGGTGGTCGCCATCACCTCGGCCACCGCCGCCAGACGCACCGGCCGGCTGCTGCCCGGGTTGACGATCAGCTGACGGATCGCCTCCACGCTGGCACGGTCGCTGTGCTGCGCACGCACCAGCACATCGATCTTGCGATCGCGGAAGCTGTAGCGCGTAGCCACATCGCCGCGCACCTTCTTGACGATGACATCGGCAATCTGCCGCGTGGTCAGCCCCAGCGCACCGGCGCGCTCCTGGTCGAAGCGGATCTGGATTTCCGGAAAACCCTCTTCCACCGTCGATTTGACGTCCGCATAGTGGCCATTGGCGCGCAGCATCGAGGCCAGCTTCTGCCCGGCACGTTCCAGCTCGCTCAGGTCCTGCCCGCGCAACTCCACTTCCAGCGGCGTCGAGAAACTAAACAGCGCGGGCCGCGCGAAATCCACCTGCGCGCCGGGATGCCCGACCATGCTGCTGCGCAACCGCTGCGTGGCCGCTGCTTCCACCTCGGGGCTGCCGCCACCGGCCATCACCACGGTGAGCTTGCCGATGTTTTCGCCGCTTTCGGTGGGGTTGGCATCCAGCCGTGTGCCACTGCCGCTGACGCCATACAGCGAGGCCACACCCGGGTCCTTGTCGTGCGCCAACTGCAACTCGCGCACCAGCGCATCGGTCTGCGCCAGCGGGGTGCCGGAAGGCAGCTTCACCGTCATCTCGAAGCGGTCCTGCGCCAGCTGCGGAATCAGGTCCGCGCCCAGCAGCGGTACCAGCAGCAGCGTGCCGACGAACGCCGCAGCCGCCAGGCCGAGCACCAGCCACGGCCGGCGCAAGGCGGCCGGCAGCATCGCCAGGTAGCCACGCTCGGCGCGGCCATACGGCGCCATCGCCAGATCGCTGGCCTTGCGCATTACCGGCCCCACCACCCGTGCCAGTCCGCGCCACAGCCGGATCACCGCCCATGCCGCGCCGAAGAACGCGTAACGCACGCTCGCCCCGACGCCGCGCTGGCCGGCTGCCACCGGCTTGAGCCAGCGCTGCTCGGGCTGCCATTGCGGATGGCTGGGCTCGTCCGGAAACGCCATCGGCGGCGCGCCCTTGAGCGAACTCAGCATCGGAATCAGCGTCATCGACACCACCAGCGAGATCGCAATGGCGATCGCCACCGTCAGCGCCTGGTCGCGGAACAGCTGCCCGGCGATGCCCTCGACGAACACCAGCGGCAGGAACACCGCGATGGTGGTCAGCGTGGAGGCCATCACCGCCATGCTCACCTCGCGGGTACCGGCAATGGCCGCTTCCAGCACGCTCAGGCCGCGCTCGCGCGCCTTGGCGATGCTTTCCAGCACCACGATGGAGTCGTCCACCACCAGCCCGGTGGCCAGCGCCAGGCCACCCAGCGACATCACGTTGAGGCTCAGCCCCAACTGGCCCATGAAGAAGAACGTGGTGATGATCGACACCGGCAGCGACAGGCTGATCACGAACGTGCTCCAGCCATTGCGCAGGAACAGGAAGATGATCAGGATCGCCAGCACGCCGCCGATCACCGCATCCTTCTTGACGTCGCTGATCGCGTGTTCGATGAAGTGCGACTGGTCCTCGATGGTGGTGATCTCCACATCGCCCGGCACGGTCGCCTTCAGTTGCTCCAGGCGCTTGCGCAGCGCCGCGGCAGTGGACACGGTATTGGCATCGCCTTCCTTGTAGATGGCCAGCTCCACCGCTTCCTTGCCGCCCAGGCGGATGATGGCCTCGCGTTCCTTGTAGCCCTGGCGCACCTGCGCCACGTCCTTCAGCCGCACCGGCATGCCGCCGGCGATGCTGCTGCTGGACGACGACGAGGTGCTCTGCACTTCGGCCGCCGCAGCCAGCGCCGCCTGCGAACCGGTAGACGCGGCGATGGCATACATCTGCTGCATCGCCGCTTCGGCGGCGCTGCCGCTGCTGCTCTGCGTGGTCACCAGCATGTTGCGGATCTCGTCCAGATCCACGAACTGGTTGACGGTGCGCACCAGATAGCGCTGCGAGCCTTCTTCCAGCCGGCCACCGGAGATGTTGACGTTCTCCTCCTTGAGCCGGGTGATCACGTTGTCGATCGGCAGGTTGAGCTGGGCGAGCCTCTGCTGGTCGATATCGACCTGGATCTCGTCTTCCAGACCGCCGCCCACCTTGACCGCGGCCACGCCGGCCACCGGTTCGAGCTTCTTCTTCAGATCTTCGTCGGCGTAGCGACGCAGCCCGGTAAGCTGGCGGATCGCATCGGCGTCCGAGGCCGGCGCCTGCCTGGGCGACAGCGCCAGGCGCATGATCGGCTCGGTCGACGGATTGAAGCGCAGCAGTACCGGCGGCTTGGTTTCCAGCGGCAGCGACAGCGCTTCCATCTTGTCGCGCACCTCCAGACTGGCCTGGTCCATATTGGTGCCCCAGGCGAATTCCAGCACCACATCGCTCTGCCCGGTACGCGAGATCGACTTGAGCTTGCGCAGGTTCTTGACCACGCCAACCGCTTCTTCCACCGGTTCGGTCACCAGCGTCTCGATCTCCGCCGGCGCCGCGCCGGTGTATTCGGTGCGCACGGTGAGCGTGGGATAGCTCAGGTCCGGCAGCAGGTTGACCTTGAGGCTGCGCAGCGCAATCAGGCCGAACAGCAGCATGGTCACGGTGATCATCGCGATGGTCACCCGCCGCCGCGTGGCGAAGGCCACCAGGCCACCACCGCCAGACGGTGGCGCATGCAGGTCGTGCAGGGGTCCGTGCGGATCAGCGTGATCGCTCATGAGCGCTTCCCGTCGCTGCCGGTTGCCGATGCCGTAGCTGCAACCGGCTTGCGATCCGGCTGGCCGATGACCTGCACGGCGGTGCCATCGCGCAGCGCCACCTTGCCGGCGGTCACCACCTGGTCGCCCTCCTTCAGGCCTTGCCGCACTTCCAGCCAGGGCCCTTCCGCATAGCCCAGCTTCACCGGCACCCGGTTGGCCTTGCCATTGCGCACCACGAACACGGCCGGTTCGCCATCGTCCAGCAGCGCAAGGCGCGGAATCACCAGGGCGTCCTTGCGCTGGTCGTAATCGATGCGGATGCGTCCGAACATGCCCGGCTGCAGCGACTCGGCGCCCTTGCCGAACGCGCAGACCACCCGAAACGTGCCGCTGCCCGAATCCACCACCGGCGCAATCCGGTCCACCTTGCCCACGAACTGCTGGCCGGGCAACGCATCGGCCAGCAAGGTCACCGGCTGGCCGGATTTGAGTGTCGCCAATTCGCGCTCGGGCACGTTGAGCGTGGCCTCCAGCTGCGAGTCGTCGACGATGCGGAAGATCGGCGTGTTGATCTGCACGAAGTTGCCGGTCTTGATCGAGCGCGAGGCGATCACCCCGGAAATCGGCGCCTGCACGGTGGCATAGGACAGCTCCAGCGACGCCAGCCGATGCTGCGCACGGCTGTTTTCGACGTCGAACTTGAGCTGGTCGACATCGGCTGCGCTCACCAGCTGCTGGCGCACCAGCTGGGTGGCGCGGCGATAGCTGTTTTCCAGCTTGCGCAACTGCGCTTCGCTCTGCACCACGGCCAGGTGCGCACGGTCCGGATCCAGCCGCACCAGCGCCTGTCCGGCCGAGACCTTCTGGCCTTCTTCCACCATGACTGCCAGCGCCACGCCGGAGGTCTTGGCCACCACCTGCGCTTCGGCACGCGGCTCCAGTGCAGCGGTACCGGTGTAGCTGGCAGCCACCGCGCGGCGCGCGGCTTTGGTCGCCTCCACCGGCACGGCATCCACGGCCTTCTTTTCGTCCGCTGCCTTGGCCTGGCCGTCGCCAGCCTTGCAACCGCCCAATACCAGGCTGGTGGTCATCAACAGCGCGGCGGCGCAGGCTCCGCCGCGGCGGGACAGGAAGGAAAGTGGCGACATCGTAGTGTCCTAGTGGATGCGTGAACAGGTGTTGTAGGCAAGTAGACCACCTAGATACACATGTCGCCAATGCGCCAAAGGTCATGGTCTGTTCAACTTCGCGTATTCACCCGGTTTGCGCCGCGCCAAATCGCAGGCATACTCGGTCCGGTTCCGTCACGCCCCCAACGTGCGGACGCTCAATCAGTCTTCCGGATACGAAACCATGCGCCCGCAGCCGCTCGCCGCTTGTCTCGCTCTGGTCGTCTTCCTGCCGTTTGGGGGCGCAGCAGCGACACCGTCAGTCACGCCTGCAACACCGGCCACGCCGACGCCTGCCACCACCACGGCAGCGCCAGCCACTGCCGCAGCGGCGCCTGCCGCACCGAGCGGCAACCCGGCCAATGGCCGTCTGCTTGCCTACACCTGCCAGGGCTGCCACGGCGTCACCGGCTACAAGAACGCCTACCCCAGTTATCGCGTGCCCAAGATCGGGGGCCAGTCCAGCCAGTACCTGACCCAGGCGCTGACCGAATACCGCCAGGGCAAGCGCAAGCATCCGACCATGCAGGCGCAGGCGCAGAGTTTCTCCGAGCAGGACATCGCCGACATCTCCGCCTTCCTGTCCACTCTCAAATAAGCGCCCACATGCCGAACGCCCTGTACGCTCCGCGTCTAGCCATCGCCCTGGTCGCTGCCCTCGCAATGGCGGCCTGCTCCCAATCCCAGGTCGAATCTCCCGATCATTCCGCTGGCGATGCCGGCCATGCCAGCGGCGAACACGGTTCCAGTTCCTCGGCCGGATTGCCTACCGGTCGTGCAGACGCCGGCGACAAGCTCGCGCATGCCAAGGGCAAGGCCACCGGCCAGAGCTGCGTGGACTGCCATGGCGCAGACGGCAATGCCCCGATCGACCCCAGCTATCCCAAACTCGGCGGGCAGTACGGCGACTATCTTGCGCATGCCTTGCAGGCGTATCGCAGCGGAGACCGTCAGCACCCCTTGATGACGGCGCAGGCGACCGCGCTGAGCGATCAGGACATTGCCGATCTGGCTGCCTATTTCGGCGCGCGGCCGACGCAGCTGCGCGACCTGCACGGCGTCAAGTAATGTGCGCGCTCGACGCGCACGCCGGCGTCGTCTCAATCGGAATGAAAAAGCGCTTGCGCGAACATTAACAGGCCGCTATCATTTCGTTCTGAGTTTCGTGGGGCCATAGCTCAGCTGGGAGAGCGCCTGCATGGCATGCAGGAGGTCGGCGGTTCGATCCCGCCTGGCTCCACCACTTCAGACATTAGGCCGTCTGGATTGGACAACGAGGTTTTGATACGCGTCCCCATCGTCTAGAGGCCTAGGACACCACCCTTTCACGGTGGACACCGGGGTTCGAATCCCCGTGGGGACGCCAATCATCCAAAGCCCCGGCACTGCCGGGGCTTTTTTTATGCGTCGAAAAATTCCTCCTCGCCCGCAATGAAGCGCGCACATCGACGCGTGACGACAATCCGGTTGGCTCGCCTCATCGAGGCGCAAGATCAGTGGTCGCCACGCAGTACGTCACCGACGGCAATACCACCTGCCCGGCGTCCGCAGCGCACTAGGCAACACGCTCGCGGCGACGCCATCGATCTCGCTCGCATCTCTCCACTACGCTGCAAGCGAGATCGCACGCAACACCATCGCGATAGCACACACACAGATTGCACGGACCTGCAGCAAGGCCGACGGTGCAGCAATGACAACCCGCCACCGACGCGCAGCTTCGATGGCCTTGCACTTGACTGCGATAACGCTGATGCGATCGGCGCGCCGAAGGAATGCGAGATAACACGCACTTCGACGAGCACCGGTTGCGCCGCAATCGCGGCTGCAGCAAATTTTTTCGAAGACCCCTTCCCAAAGATGATTTGGGTCGCTATGATTTCCGGCTCGCAGCAACGCGGGGCCATAGCTCAGCTGGGAGAGCGCCTGCATGGCATGCAGGAGGTCGGCGGTTCGATCCCGCCTGGCTCCACCACTTCAGACATTAGGCCGTCTGGATTGGACAACGAGGTTTTGATACGCGTCCCCATCGTCTAGAGGCCTAGGACACCACCCTTTCACGGTGGACACCGGGGTTCGAATCCCCGTGGGGACGCCAATCATCCAAAGCCCCGGCACTGCCGGGGCTTTTTTTATCCACGCCTCTCAAGAATCCTGCTTGCGCGTTTTACCGCTCGCACGGAGCACATGCGCCGGATGCGCGATGTGCCAATCAGCCGGATCGCAGGCATCCGCGGCGGACCATGCAAGCCACCTGCGCAGACAGCAGGATTCGTTACGCCTGTCCGTCATCCAGCGCCTTGCGACCTTCATGCGTCAGGTCGATATCGCCATCCTCGGCCTGTGCGGCATACCCGGCGCGCACCGCCCAGTTGGCCTCTTCATCCGTCACGGGTTGGGTATCGTGGATGTTGCGCAGAATGCGCAGTTGCTGGGAAGCATCGAAGTCCATCGTGAGCACCGGCCTGAAGGGGGAGCTTCAAGGTACGCACCGGCCGTGATGGTTGCGTGCCTGCAGCGTCATCCGACACGCACACGATCTCGACGATTCAATGCCGTTGCCGCGTTCGCACGCGCGCAACCGACCCACGCGTTGGCAGCACCTGCTGCGTCACCTGCGCGCACACGCCAGTGCCCTTGCGCGATCCAGCGCACGAGAGCGGTGGATCGCATCGCGCACCGATGCCACCTGGCAACACCGACACATCTGCGCGATTTGCGCGGTTCGCGCCGGAGACTACGCGACCGTGATGTCCGCGGTGTCGATAAGCGCTCGATCAGGCGCACGCTGCAGCCGAGCACAAGGTTCTCCCGCATGACGCTGGATCCATCCGTGGGCACCGCATCCTCGCCCGTGCATGCACAAGAGCGGCTGCGAGCAGCTTACAAGCCTACTGCGCGGCCGCCAGGCGGCCGCTCGCTACGCCTTGTCGGCCGACCTGAAGCAAAAAGCCCCTCCGGCGTTGCCGGAAGGGCTTTTGCTGTTACTGCAGTATCTGGTGCCGAAGGTGGGACTCGAACCCACACGCTTTTAAGGGCGGCGGATTTTGAGTCCGCTGCGTCTACCGATTCCGCCACTTCGGCGTGGCCGCGCAGTATAGCGGCTCGCGAATGAAACGAACAGTGTTGCCACGCGCCTGACGAATTCAGGTGCGAGCGGCGTCAGCAGCGCTGCGGCTGAGCAGGCTCGATATACTGGCTGACTTGGTGAAGGAGTAAGCAATGTCGGTGTTGCGTGGAGTTCGGGTGCTCGTGGTCGAAAACGATGACATGAATGCCATGTTGCTCGAATTGCAGCTCTCCCACATCGGTGCGGCGGTGGTGGGCCCGGTCGGGCAAGTCCAGGATGCCCTGCAGCTGATCCAGGCCGATGCGCCGGATATCGCGGTGCTGGACTATCGCCTCGGCAATGGGGAGACCAGCGAACCGGTAGCCCGCCTGCTGGCCGAGCGCGGCATCCCGTTCGTGCTGGCCACGGGCGTGGCCACCGGCAGCATCCCCGCCGGCTTCGAACGCGGCGTGATCCTGACCAAGCCTTACCTGTCCGAAGAACTGGTCAATGCGCTGTCGCGCGCGCGGCAGTTGAGCGGCGCCGACAGTTGAGTTGGCGGGCCGCGGCCCGGCTGCCTTTCCGGCGGGAAGGCAGCTGCGTTTGCCAGCGGACGCGTTGTCACTAGAATCAGACATCGAAAAGCCACGGGCGGAATGCTGGATGGATATTGCCGTGTCGCCGTTTGCCGGCCTGTTACCGGAAACGAGCGAAACTGCAAGCTTGCTGCTGGCATCTCCCTGCGCCGCAGATCCGCTGTTGCGCGGCAGTGTCGCCTTGCGCACCACGCTGTCGGTCTGCCTGCACGCACGCCATCCGATGCTGCTGACCTGGGGCAATCACGCCTGCTGCATCTACAACGATGCCTGCATTGCGCACCTGGGGGCACGGCATCCGGTTGCGTTCGGCCAGCCGCTTGCCGAGCTGACAATCGGCGACCTGCCGAGCGACGCATCCGGGGGCCTGCAGCTGTCGACATGGTCGAGCAGCCCGGTGCTGGAGAACGGTCAGCAGGTGGGCACGCTGTATGTGGCCGCCGGATCTGCGGCCGGCATCGATCCGCCCCGCCCCACCATCGCGGCACCCGCCGCATCATCGGCACTCGACCAATCGCCAGCGTTCATGGCGGTGCTGCGTGGGCCGGACTACGTCATCGAAAGCGTCAACCAACGCTTCCACGACCTGGTCGGCGAGCGGCCGTTACTGGGCCGCGCACTGCTGGATGCCATGCCGGAAATCGCCGACCAGGGCTACCTCGGCCTGCTCGACGAGGTGCGTCGCAGCGGGCGGCCTTTCATCGGCGAATCGATGACAGCCTATCTGCAGCGCTCGCCCGGCAGCGCGCTGGATGAAACCTTCGTCGACTTCCTCTATCAACCGATGCGCGACAGCGATGGCCGGATCGATGCGATCCTGGTGCATGGCTTCGATGTCACCGCGCAGCGGCGCAGCGAGAGCCGCGACAGCTTCCTGCTGATGCTCGAAGACGCCTTGCAGAATGTCTCCGACCCGCGCCAGATCATCGATACCAGCGTGCGTCTGCTGGGCGAGCATCTGCAGGCCAACCGCTGTGCCTTCGGGCTGGCGGCCGCCGACGGCAGCACCATGCATGTCATCAGCGACCATGTGCAGGACATGCCCAGCCTGCAAGGCGACTTTCCGCTGGAAGCGGCGCAAGGCCTGCGCGATGCGCTGCTGGACAATCGCCCGTGGTTCACCACCGATGCCAAGGCACCTGGCGCGCCGGACTACGTGGTCGAGCAGTATCGTTGCTCGGGCCTGCGCGCGTCGCTGGCGATTCCGTTGCACAAGCATGGCCGTCTGGTGGCGGCCATCGGCGTGCACCAGCGCGCCCCACGACGTTGGCTGTCCACCGAAATCGAACTGGTCCGGCTGGTAGCGGCGCGCTGCTGGGAATCGATGCAACGCGCCAAGGCGCAACAGCAGTTGGCGGCCAACGAAGCGCGCCTGCGGCGCCTGGCCGACACGCTGCCGCAGATCATCTTCATTGCCGGACCCGATGGCCGGCCGCACTATTTCAACCAGCGCTGGTACGAGTACACCGGCCTGGATCCGGCCGACAACCAGGAGGCGGCCTGGCATCGGGCCCACACCAGTGCGGGCTTGCAGCTGTCGGGCGAGACCTGGACCACGGCGTTGCAGCGTGAGCAGGCGTACGAGATGGAATGCGAGTTGCTGCGTCACGATGGCCAAGCGCGCTGGCATCTGATCCGCGCATTGCCGGTACGTGGCGAGGATGGCTGCATTGCCGAGTGGATCGGCACCTATACCGACATCCATGATCGCCGCATGTTCGAGCAGCAACTGCGCGAGAGCGAAATCCGCTTCCGCGCGCTGTGCGAGACGGTGCCGGCGATGATCTGGATGGCCGATGCGCAAGGCGCGTGCGTGTACTGGAACCCGCGCTGGTACCACTTCACCGGCCAGGGCGAGGACCAGGCGCTGGACCAGGGCTGGTGGGACGTGATGCACCCGGACGACGCCGGGCGCGTACGGCTGGCCTTCGAACAGGCGCTGGAACGGCGTGGCGAATTCCTGGCCGAATACCGCGTGCGCCGCCACGACGGCCAGTACCGCTGGTGCATCGACACCGCCTCGCCGCATTTTTCCAGCGATGGGCGCTTTCTCGGGCATATCGGCTCGCTCACCGATATCTCCGAACGCAAGCACATCGAAGATGCCACCGCCTCCGACCGCGCGATCCTGAGCCTGATCACCACCGGCGCACCGCTGCCGGTGGTGCTGGACGCGATTGCACTGAGCGTGGAAGCGCGCGGCGAGATCCCCCTGTACTGCTCGGTGATGGTGCTGGATGAGATTCGCCATACCCTGAGCTTCGGGTCGGCACCGCATTTTCCGCTGGAGTACCACGGCCAGTTCGAACCGGTGCCGATCGCATCGGACGGCCCGCCCTGCGCACGCGCCGCGCACATCGGGCGGCAAATCATCTGCACCGACATCCAGGCCGAGCCGAGCTTCAGCCGCCATCATGCGGTGTCGGCGGCACTGGGCATCGTGGCGTGCTGCGTGACGCCGATCCTGGCCAGCAATGGCCAGGTACTGGGCACGCTCAACATCTATTACGACCGCACCCACCTGCCCTCGCTGCGCGAACAGGCGATGGCACGCTCCGCATCGCACCTGGCCGGGATCGTGATCGAGCGGACCCGCGTCGACGCCAAGCTCAAGCTGTCGCTGCAGGCCGAAACCGCCGCGCGCAACCAGGCCGAACATGCCAGCCGGGTCAAGGACGAATTCCTGGCCACGCTCAGCCACGAATTGCGTACGCCGCTCAATGCCATCCTGGGTTGGTCGCGGCTGATGCAGTCGCCTAGCTTCGAAGCGGACACGCTGGGCAAGGGCCTGGTGATCATCGAGCGCAGCGCGCGTGCGCAGACGCAGATCATCGACGACCTGCTGGACATGAGCGCGATCTTGTCCGGCAAGATCCGCCTGCAGGCCGAGCACTTCGACATCGCCGGCCTGGCCCGCAGCACGCTGGACCTGATGCAACCGGCCGCGCTCGCCCGCGACATCGCGCTGGAACTGGATGCACCCATCGACAGCGAGCTGTGGTTCTTCGGCGATGCCGGACGTCTGCAGCAGGTGCTCAGCAACCTGCTCAGCAATGCACTCAAGTTCACTGCCCCGGGCGGCACTGTGCGGGTGGGCCTGGATGTGGAAGATGGGCGCCTGCGACTATGCGTGCAGGACACCGGCATCGGCATCGCGCCGGAGTTTCTGCCGCATGTCTTCGACCGGTTCCGGCAGGCCGATGCCGGCACCACGCGCCGCGTCGGCGGCCTTGGGCTGGGCTTGTCGATCTCGCGCCAGCTGGTGGACCTGCATGGCGGCAGCCTGGGCGCATCGAGCGCCGGCGAGGGCCGGGGGGCGTTGTTCACCATCGTGCTGCCGTTCCAGCACGGTGTCAGTGGACTGCGCCCGCCATCGGCCGACACGACCCAGGTGGGCCCACTCCCGCCCGACTGCCACGGGCGCCTGGACCGCGTACGCGTGTTGTTGGTCGACGACGACCAGGATTCGCGCGAGGCGGTGATGCAGTTCCTGATGCTGGCCGGTGCGCAGGTACAGGCCGCCGGCTCGGTGGAGGCGGCCGAGCAGTGCCTGGCCGAGGCTCCCTTCGACGTGCTGGTCAGCGACATCGCGATGCCGGTGCGCGATGGCTACGATCTGATCCGCACCGTGCGGGCCGGTGGCGGCGAGCTGCCGCGGCATATCCCGGCAATCGCCCTGACGGCCTACGTGCGCGAGGAAGACCGCGACCGCGCGGTGGTGGCCGGCTTCGATGCGCACATGGGCAAACCGGTGGAGCCGCCTGGCCTGGTCGATCTGATCGAACGCCTGGTGGTGCCGACGCGCGCGGTGCATGGAGCGGCGTGAAATCGCCCGGTAGCGCCGATAAGACAGGAGCGGGAAGAATGCCAACGACCAGCTCGCACATGCAGAATTTCCTGCAGAAGCGAACGGTCTGACATCCAGGCACGCGTCAATTGCAGCCGGATTGGATTCCAGGCCGCGTCCGCACGATTGGATTCGGGGCGTGGCGTCGCTTGTTGGATGTAGTCAAAAGCTCAGGTCATCGAGGGCGCGGCGCCTTCACCGCTTGCGGGACCCGCCGTGAATGCGTCCATGGAAGCTCGATGGCGGCATCCATGCCGCCAACGGTCCCGCAAGCGGTAAGGGCGCCGCGCCAGAGCGTTTGCTGGCGGTTTTATCGAAAGCCATGCGCATCGACCGACTCGACCGATCCTTACCCGCTTACCGTCGCGGAACCTTGGGCGGCATGGATGCCGCATCAGCGCCTGCAAGGACGTACTTGCGCCGTGTCCAGCGAGGGTGGCGGGCAAGAGCCCTGCAGTCACGTCGCACATCAGCCGCTCTGCAACTGATCCGCAACGTTGCTACCCAATCACTTCAAGCCAGCCGCCACGCAAGGCAGCCTGACTCAGCTGCGCTTGGCGCGGGCGAATGCGGCGGCCAGCGCGTTATCGGCCGGGGGAGCGGTGGTGCGCGGCTTGCTGTTGCCCTGCGCCGGTCCACGCCCACCACCACCGTCGCGACGGCCCTGCCCCGGTCCGCCACTGCCACGCGCATCGCGCGAGGGCGCGCTGCCATCGGCCGCTGGCGGCGTGTCGGACAGGCGCCGGGTCAAGGCGATGCGCTTGCGCGCCACATCCACTTCCAGCACCTTGACCTTGACGATGTCGCCGGCCTTGACCACATCGCGCGGATCCTTGACGAAGGTGTCCGACAGCGCGGAGATGTGCACCAGGCCATCCTGATGCACGCCGATATCGACGAACGCGCCGAAGGCGGCAACGTTGCTGACCACGCCTTCCAGAATCATGCCAGGCTTGAGGTGCTTGATGTCCTCGATGCCCTCGGCGAACTGCGCGGCCTTGAATTCCGGGCGCGGGTCGCGGCCGGGCTTTTCCAGCTCCTTGAGAATGTCGCGCACGGTCGGCACGCCGAACTGTTCGTCGGTGAACAGCTCCGGCTTGAGTCCGCGCAGGAAGCTGCCATCGCCCAGCAAGGCCTTGATCGGCTTGCCGGTGCTGGCGACGATGCGCTCGACCACCGGATACGCTTCCGGGTGTACCGCCGAGACATCCAGCGGCTCCTCGCCATCGGCGATGCGCAGGAAGCCGGCGCATTGTTCGAAGGTCTTGTCGCCCAGGCGTGGCACCTTGAGCAGGTCCTTGCGGCGTTTGAACGGGCCGTTGTCGTCGCGATGGCGCACGATGTTTTCGGCCACCGTGCTGGACAGCCCGGACACGCGCGACAGCAGCGCCGCCGAGGCGGTATTGACGTACACGCCCACTGCGTTGACGCAGTCTTCCACGCGCGCATCCAGCGCCTTGGCCAGGCGGTACTGATCCACGTCGTGCTGGTACTGGCCCACCCCGATTGCCTTGGGTTCGATCTTGACCAGTTCGGCCAGCGGGTCCTGCAGGCGCCGCGCGATCGACACCGCGCCGCGCAGCGACACATCCAGGTTGGGGAATTCCTTGGCGGCGAATTCGGACGCCGAATACACCGATGCGCCCGCTTCGCTGACCACGATCTTCTGCAGATTGGCACCCTCGCACAATGCGATCGCCTCGCCGGCCAGCTTGTCGGTCTCGCGGCTGGCGGTGCCGTTTCCGATCGCGATCAGCTCCACGTTGTGCTGCATGCACAGCTTTTTGATGGTCTGCAACGATTGGTCCCACTGCCGCTTGGGCTCATGCGGGTAGATCGTCTCGGTGGCCACCAGCTTGCCGGTGGCATCGACCACGGCGATCTTGCAGCCGGTGCGGATACCCGGGTCCAGGCCCAGCACCACGCGCGGGCCGGCCGGGGCCGCCAGCATCAGGTCCTTGAGGTTGTCGCCGAACACCGCGATCGCTTCGGCTTCGGCCTTTTCGCGCGCCTGATTGAACAGGTCCAGCAGCAGGTGCATGTGCAGCTTGGCGCGCCAAGTCAGCTGGCAGGCGTCCAGCAACCAGCGATCGGCCGGGCGGCCGTCGTTGGAAACGCCGGCATTGCGCGCCACCCGGCCTTCGGCGTACTGATGCCCCGCCTCGGCGTCGGTGCCCGGGTCCAGGTCCAGATGCAGGAATTCCTCGCGCCGTGCGCGGAATAACGCCAGCAGGCGGTGCGAGGGAATCTTCGCCAGCGATTCGGCATGGTCGAAGTAATCGCGGTACTTGGCACCGGCCTCTTCCTTGCCCTCGGCCACGCGCGCGCGGATGACGCCGTTGTCGTTCAACCAGCTGCGCAGCTCGCCAACCAGTGCGGCATCTTCGCCCCAGCGCTCCATCAGGATGGCGCGGGCACCTTCCAGCGCTGCCTTGATATCGGCCACGCCCTTCTCGGCGTCGATGAACGCCGCTGCAGCCACCTCCGGTGCCTGGGTCGGGTCGGCCAGCAACCCGTCGGCCAGCGGTTCCAGCCCGGCCTCGCGTGCGATCTGCGCGCGGGTGCGGCGCTTGGGCTTGTAGGGCAGATAGAGATCTTCCAGCCGCGACTTGGTGTCGGCGGCGGCGATCTCGTTGCGCAGTTCGTCGCTGAGCTTGCCCTGTTCGTCGATGCTGGACAGGATGGCGGCGCGGCGGTCTTCCAGCTCGCGCAGGTAGGTCAGGCGCGTTTCCAGGTTACGCAGCTGCGTATCGTCCAGCCCGCCGGTGACTTCCTTGCGGTAGCGGGCGATGAAGGGGACGCTGGCGCCTTCGTCCAGCAGGGCGATGGCGGCACGCGCCTGGGCGGGTTGGGCACCGATCTCATCGGCGATGGTGCGAGCGATCTGCTGGGCAAGCTGGCTATCGTGCATGACGGCGCGGGGTGAACCGCTTCACTGAAAAAATGCATTTTCGCAGTGCGCGCCCGCCACGGAAACCCGTTGACAGCGCCGTGGTAAACCAGTGCCGCCGCGCTCAGCTGGCGCGGTGCGCGTAATGGCTGGCGGCGCGTTCGACCAGGATGCTCTCGTGCAGCGATTCCAGCGCCATCACCCGCACCTTGCCCATGTCTTTCAGGGGCACCATGCGCTCCACGTACACCTCCGGGCCAGCATCGGTCATCGCACGCGACTTGCTGAACCCGTAAGGCACCACGCCCTTGTCGCCATCTTTGCTGCCACCGACGTACAGGACAATCGACATACCACACCTTCTTTGTTGCAGTTGCTACGTTAGGGACGCGAGCATACCCAGCGCGTCGTGAGGAGCTTTCCACGCACGTTAACGCCGGCTGTTTGCGGTTTGGTGACGGCGCCAATGCCGCCCTCGCCTCACTGCGGCTTCACCAGCGGTGGCTATCTCCGTTCCCTTGCCCCATTCCCATCGCCTCACCTGACAGGCAGCGACGGCCGGCCTGGCTGAACCGCTGCGGTTCAACGCCGCATGCAAGGCCACCACGGCCACCAGCCGCGGCCATGCAGAGCGTAGGCATCGGCCGCCCGTTCCAGTGGGTTGCGCACGTGGATGCCGCCGCAGAACAGATACACCGGCAGGAACAGCGGGCCGAGCAGCATGTATTGATAGACGTGGGCGCGCTCATGGTCGCCCAGCCGTACAGGCGGATGCGTGCAGCGGCCGGCCGCATGCGCGTAGGTGCTGCAGTGCAGGTCCAGCGACTGGCCCTTGAGCAGGATCACATTGCCCAGCGTCATCGCCCCACCCGGTCCCCAGGGCCAGCGATCGAAGACGATGGCCAGTTCCTGCCGCGACCAGCGCGGGCGTGCGCCAAAGCAGCTTCCGAGCGCACCGATCGCCAGACCCAGTGCGGTATTGGGCAGCGTCCATAGCGCGCCCAGGGCCAGCAACGCAGCCGGCCCATGCCGCAACCGGGTCAGTCTGCCTGGTTGGGAATCAGCAGCCACAGGATCAGATAGACCAGGATGCCGGGAAACGCCGCCGAGGCGATCGACACGATGACGAACAGCACGCGCAGCAGCGTGGAACTCCAACCGAAGCGACGCGCGATACCGCCGACGACGCCGGCGATCATGCGATCGTTGAGGGAACGGGACAGTGCGGTAGTGGCCATGGGCAGCTTCCTGGAAACGTGACGGCCAGTCTAGAAAGCCCGACGGCAGCAGACCGTGATGGGCACCGGCGCCGCGCGCCGACCGGCGTTGCCCTTGCAGATATCAGGCGCTGCTGTCGCGCGCCTGCAGCCAGCGATGGATGGCCACCGGCACCTCGCGCTGCGCACGTCCGGAGACATAGATGCCGATATGGCCGCCACGAAAACTCAGCTCGCTGTAATCCTCGCTGCCCACCAGGCTGCGCAAGGCGCGCGAGGCATCCGGCGGAACGAGGTGATCGTGTTCGGCGTAGATGTTCAGCACCGGCATGTCGACATCCTGCAGATCGACCGCCTGCCCGCCGATTCGGACCTGCCCGGTGACCAGTCCGTTGCGCTGGTAGAACAGCGTGACAAATTCGCGGAATGCCTCGCCGGCCAGGTCGGGCGAGTCGAAGATCCACTTTTCCATGCGCAGGAAATCTTCCAGCGCCTGCTTGTCGTCGAGGATGTCGAGCAGGCCGACATACTTCTGCAGGTTGAGCCGGAACGGCTTGAGCATCAGGTAGCTGGCGTTCATCAGATCCGCAGGCACGTTGCCCATGGTGTCCACGAACAGATCCACATCGACCATGCGCGCCCAGTTGGACAGCATGTTGTCGGGGGTATGGAAATCCACCGGGGTGACCATGGTGATCAGGTTGCGCACCTTGTGCCGTTGCAACGCGGCGTAGCACAGCGAGAACGTGCCGCCCTGGCAGATGCCGAGCACGTCCACCGCGTCCACCCCGGCGTGCGCGCGCAGGTGATCCACTGCGCCGTCGATGTAGCGCAACAGATAGTCTTCCAGCGTGAGATAGCGCTCGGAGCGATCCGGGTAGCCCCAGTCCAGCACATAGACGTCCTGGCCATGGCTCAGCAAGCCCTTGACCAGCGAGCGATCGGCCTGCAGGTCGACCATGTACGGGCGATTGACCAATGCATACACGATCAGCAGCGGCGTCGTGGCCACCGGTGCCTGTTCGCCGACGAAGCGATACAGCACCACCTTGCCGTCGCGCCAGACTTCCTCGCGTTCGGTGACGCCGTAGTCGACATCCTCCACGCCGGGCAGCAGCTTGAGACCTTCGCGCAGCTTGCGTTGCAGCGACAGCGTCTCCTGCATCAGATCTTCGGCACTGAATCCCAACGGCCCTTTCATGCGCTGGCTCCACGCGATTTGCCGGCAGCGGGTTTGTCTGCGGCTTTGCCGGCGCCAGCCCTGGAGGCCGGCTTGGCGGCCGCAGGTTTGGCCGGCTTGGCGGCGGCTGCCGGCTTGCGCGCCGCAGCTGCGGAAGATGCCGCCTTGCGCGGGGTCGGCGCCGGCTTCACCGGCGCGACCTCCGGTTCGTCAGGCGCTCCCGCCTTGCCCGATGCGCTGGTCGTGCTGCGCAGCATCCGCCGCACCGTTCGCTCCAGTTCGGCGATGCGGCGATGTGCGGCATCCATTTCCGAACGCGTGGGCATGCCGAAGCGTTCGCTGAGCTGCTCCACCTCTTCCTGCAGCGCGGCGCGCAGACGCATATGCGCGTTGGCAAAACCGCCGTAGACCTCGCGGAACTGGTCCGACAGCGCGATGTCGGCGTAGGACTCTTCGGCCGCTTCGATCCATAGATCGAACAGGGCACGTGCGCTGGTCAGCTGGCTGCCGCTGCTTTCGTGTTCGCCCAGCTTGCTGGTGAAGCGAGCGAAGGCCTGTTCGATCGCCGCCTTCAACTGCTCCGCGTAGGCTTGCGATTGGGCCTGGAACTCCTGTTGCGCGCGTGCCAGTTTCTGCAGGCGCGCCTGGTGATTGCGGTTCAGCCCGAAGGCGGGCATGTCCAGCCATGGCGCGTTTTCCTCCCGCCACTTGCCCAAGGCCTGCGCCGCCTGCTGCAACCAGGGATCGAAGCCGCCGGGGCTGCCACCGCGCAGCGAGCCCAGGGTCCACTGCATCAGTTGCTCGCCCTGCCCTTGCACGGCACGCCGCCAGGCATCGGAGACCTCAGTGGCCGAGGTATCGCGCCCGGCAAACTGCGCGGCGACCTGCTGCATGGTGCCGAACCAGTCGCCGGCCTGGGTCCTGAAGCGGTCGATGGCCTCCTGCGCCTGCGGCGCGGCCTGGGTGGGCAACAGCTGCGACCACCAGTCCACCGCCTTGCGCCAGTCCTGCGGCGCATCGCCACCTGCGGGCGGAGGCGGTTGCGCAGCGGCGCCGGCCTGGCTGTGACGCATGGCCTCTCCCCAAGCCGCCCAGTACTGGCGCGCCTTGTCCTGAAAGTTGCCATTGTCCGAACCGCTGCTTGCCATCATCCACTCGCACGTGTGTCCACCCGGCCATCCTACCGCGTGTACCGGGCGTTGCCGTTCAGGGTTTGGGGATACGCAGCGTCTTGCTGATCATCAGCGAGCCGGAGACCGCAAACAGCAGCACCAGCGGGTGGAACTGCCAGGGGCCCAGCTGCCATTGCCCCCACCACAAAGTCTCGCCGATGCGGCCGGTGCTGGCGGCCACCGCCAGCAGGATCACCAGCGCCAGGCTGGTGGGAATCGGCGTGCCTTCGAAGTACGGCACCTTGTCGGCATCGCCGGCGATCTCTTCGGCGGTCACGTTGTAGCGCGCCAGTCGACTCACCCCGCAGCAGACGAAATAGCTCAGCACCAACCAGTCCCAACCGCCACGCATGCCGCAGGCATAACCGAGCGCGGCCGGCGCAACGCCGAACGAGATCACGTCTGCCAGCGAGTCCAGTTCCCGCCCCAGTGTGGACGAGGCCTTGCGCCAGCGCGCCACGTGTCCGTCCAGCGCATCGAACACGAACGCCAGCGGAATCAACGCCATGCCCAGCAGCAGGTCGCCGCGGTGGCCTTCCTGCAGGAAGCGCATCGCCGCGAAGATCGCCCCGGTGCCGCAGAAGGCGTTGGCCAGGGTGAACCAGTCCGCGAGTTGGAAATCGCGCAGCATCGAAAAATGGCGTTTCATGCGGAGCCTGAGGAAAGCGAGGCGCAAAGGGTAACGCGCGCGCGCCACGCAGGCGACCGTTGCTCCGCACTCCGCTAGGCTGGCGATCAGCGTGGCCGCTCCCGGCCGCGCACGCTCTCCCGACTTCCGAGGATACCCGATGCGCAGCATCCTGATCACTGGCGCCGGCAGCGGCATTGGCGCCGGCATCGCCACCCATCTGGCCAGCGACGGCCACCATCTGCTGGTCAGCGACATGGACCTGGCCGCCGCCGAGCGGCTCGCGCAGCAGGTGCGCCAGGCTGGCGGCTCGGCCGAGGCACTGGCGCTGGATGTGAGCGACGAAGACAGCGTCGCGCGCGCACTGGCCAGCGCATCGCACGCGCCGCAGGTGCTGGTGAACAACGCCGGCCTGCAGCAGGTCGCGGCGCTGGAAGACTTCCCGATGCAGCGCTGGGCCTTGCTGGTGGATGTGATGCTCACCGGCGCCGCACGCCTGAGCCGGGCGGTGTTGCCCGGCATGCGCGCGGCCGGCTACGGACGCATCGTCAACATCGGCAGTATCCACTCGCTGGTGGCCAGCCCCTACAAGAGCGCCTATGTCGCGGCCAAGCATGGCCTGGTCGGCTTGTCCAAGGTGATCGCGCTGGAAACCGCCGACTGCGACATCACCGTCAATACGCTATGCCCCAGTTATGTGCGCACGCCGCTGGTGGAGCGCCAGATCGCAGACCAGGCGCGCACGCGCGGCATCGCCGAAGACGACGTGGTCCGCGATGTGATGCTCAAACCGATGCCCAAGGGCGCCTTCATCGAATATGACGAGCTGGCCGGCACCGTGTCCTTCCTGATGTCGCGCGCTGCGCGCAACATCACCGGGCAATCCATCGCCATCGATGGCGGCTGGACTGCCCAATAATCGCACTGGTGAAATTTTCGCCAGCCAGATTGACAGCGTTGCAGCGCAAGGGCTCTCATGGGTTGTCCACAGACTTGCGCAGCCTCCATCCACAGGCGGTGTGGAAAACTGTGCGACGCGTCCCAGGCGCCCCCCAGCCGCTGGCCGGTGCCTCCGCGTTGACGAAGGAACACGGCGTAAGGTTCGCCGCTCGCGCGCAGCGCGCCGGCGGCCACATTTCCCTCAGACGCGCGAATAACTCCAGGACTGCATGCGCCCGTCGCGATACGGCATGACGCCATGGAACGGCCGCGGGTCGCCGTCGAATACCAGCGGCAGGAAATTGCGGTCGCCCTCCCACATCGGCACCTGATCCATCTGCGCGATGGAAACCCACTCCAGCGTGCCTTCCGGATTGGATGCCTGCGGGATGCCGTCGAAACTGCGGATCAGGAACACGAACCCTAGCCAATCCTCGCCCTGCTTGCCGAAGCCCGGCCAGCTGATGGTGCCGCGCAACTGCATGTCGCCGCACTCCACGCCGGCCTCTTCGCGAATCTCGCGGCGCATGCAGGCCAGCACGTCCTCCTCCGGCTCCACCTTGCCGCCAAGCCCGTTGTACTTGCCCAGATGCTGATCGCCCGGGCGCGCGTTGCGGTGGATCATCAGCACCTGCGTGCCGTCCGGCGACAGCAGGTAGCCCAGGGTGGCGACAATCGGGGTATAGGGCATGACATACGATCTGGCACGAAGCGCATCAGTATGACCGAAGCCATCGCCTGGACGCAGAGGGAATCGCTGGCCGCGATCTTGCCTCACTGCCTCGATGGGCCGGCGCCGTGGGCGGCAATCACGCAATATCCAGCCTGGTCGGTACCGCATCATGCTGCGATGAACCGGCAGCCATTGTCGCGTTCGCCACAGCGCAAGGCGCACCGCCGCGCCAGATCTCAGCCGGCAGCAGCCTGCGCACCCGGCCTTGGCGGGGCGACGTACTCCGAATCCAGCCGCAGGGTGGCCACGCCATGGCCGCGTTCAGCCAGGTATTCCAGCCACTTGCCCAAAAAGGTGTTCATGCGCATGCGGTGGCTGATCAGCTCGGCCGGCGGCGGGAACATGCCCATCACGTCCTGCCAGCGACGACCCACATAGCAATGCGTGGTCTCCGCCTGCCGGGCATCGCGGTACAGGCGCACATACGCCGAGGGATCCGGCTCGCCGGTGACCGGGTCGCACAGGTCGTAGGTCAGCCGCAGTTCGACGGTGTAGCGATGGCACTCGATCACGTCCAGGCGCAGGTCCAGGCCATCGCCGATCGAAGAGACATACGAACCCGGTGCCAGGTCGCCCGGGGCGAACAGGCGGGTCAGATGCTGGAAGTTCTCCGCATACAGGCCCATCAGCCAGCCGAACCGGCTCAGGCGCGGAATGATGTCGAGTTTGCTCAGTGTCTGGGCCATGCAGCGATCCTACACGCTGCGCTGCCGCACGGGCAGCATTGACGCCGGCCCGACGACAGGCCTACCTTGGCGGAGCATTGCCCCGCCCGCTTGATCTCCCCCGGATTGCCAGCAGGCCGTCTGACCAATCGCGGCGGCATCCGGACGGCGAACGCGCCGCGTGCCTGCCCAATCCCAAATCCCGCCCTGCCAATCCCGGCTCCTCAAAACATCTCGCGCTGCAGCCCCAGGGTCGAGAGCACCTTGCTGGAGATTTCCTCGATCGAGGTATTGGTGGTACTGAGCGAGGGAATGCGTTCCATTCGGAACATGCGCTCGGCGATCGCCACTTCGCGGCGGCAGGTCTCTGCGGCGCTGTAACGCGAATTGGCGCGACGCTCCTGGCGGATCTGCTGCAGCCGTTCCGGATCGATTGTCAGGCCGAACAGCTTGCTGCGGTAGTTGCGCAGGCGCGGCGGCAACTGCTCGTTCTCCAGGTCCTCGTCGGTCAACGGGTAGTTCGCGGCGCGGATACCGTAGTGCAGGGCCAGATAGATGCAGGTCGGCGTCTTGCCCGCGCGCGAGACCGCTACCAGGATCACATCGGCCTCGTCGTAGTTGAGCGCCATGCCATCGTCGTGGCTCAAGGCAAAGTTCATTGCATTGATCCGGCGATGGTAGGTCTCGAAATCCACCATGCCGTGCGCGCGCCCTACCCGCGAATGCCGTGGCGCATTGAGCTCGCGTTCCAGCGGCTCGATGAAGGGCGCGAACACATCCAGCATCAGCGCACCGCTTTCGGCCAGGATCATGCTCAACTGCGGATCCACGCACGAATTGACGACCACCGGGCGCACCTGATACCGCTCGCCGGCGGCGCGCACCCGCATCGCGGCATCGCGCGCTTTTTCTGCATCATCGATGAACGACATGCGGTCGGTGACGAAGTTGAATCCGCTGAACTGCGTGAGCAGGCTATGCCCAATCGTTTCAGCGGTGATACCGGTTCCATCGGAGACGTAGAACACCGGCCGGATTGTTGACATCAAGACCACCTCTTTGAACTGGTGTCCAAAACTTACGGGTTCATGCTTGTGCAGATTCCGCTGTGCACTGCATCATAGCGGCTTCTTCCTACGGACGCGGCCATCCAGCCCGCTCGGGCGATGGCCATACGGAGCATCGCGCTTGAACGAGAATATCCTGTGGTTGCATGAGCTACGCCTGGTCGATCTGGCCCGCGTAGGCGGTAAGAATTCCTCGCTCGGCGAGATGATCGGCAACCTGGCCGGATTGGGCGTTTCGGTTCCAGGTGGATATGCGACCACGGCTGAGGCGTTCAAGGACTTCATTGCCCACAACGACCTGTCCAAGCGCATCTTCGACAAGCTCGAGACGCTGGACGTGGAAGACGTCAATGCCCTCACCGTGGCCGGCAAGGAAATTCGCGGCTGGGTGATCGACGCCCCGCTGCAGCCGGAACTGGACCGCGACATCCGCACCGCCTACGACAAGCTGTGCGCCGAAAACGGCGGCGGCGAAGTGGCCGTGGCGGTACGCTCCTCGGCCACCGCGGAGGATCTGCCGGACGCGTCGTTCGCGGGCCAGCAGGAAACCTTCCTCAATGTGACCGGCGCCGACGATGTGGTGCACAAGGTCAAGGAAGTGTTCGCCAGTCTTTATAACGATCGCGCGATCGCCTATCGCGTGCATCACGGTTTCAAGCACGAGGACGTGTTCCTGTCGGCCGGCGTGCAGTTGATGGTGCGCTCGGGCGTGGGCTCGTCGGGCGTGCTGTTCACGCTGGACACCGAGTCCGGCTTCCGCGACGTGGTGTTCGTGACCTCCAGCTTCGGCCTGGGTGAAATGGTCGTGCAGGGTGCGGTCAACCCGGACGAGTTCTACGTCTACAAGCCCACGCTGACCGCGGGCAAGCCGGCCATCCTGCGCCGTTCGCTGGGCAGCAAGACGATCCGCATGGTGTATTCGGACGTGCCCGGCGAGCGCGTGCGCATCGAAGACACGCCGGTCGAGCTGCGCAACACCTTCTCGATCAGCGACGAGGACGTGCAGGAACTGTCCAAGCAGGCCCTGGTGATCGAGAAGCACTACGGCCGCCCGATGGATATCGAGTGGGCCAAGGACGGGGTCAGTGGCAAGCTGTTCATCGTGCAGGCGCGCCCGGAGACGGTGAAGTCGCGCAGCCACGCCACCCAGATCGAGCGCTTCGCCCTCGACGCGAAGGATGCCAAGGTGCTGGTGGAAGGCCGCGCGGTCGGCGCCAAGATCGGCAGCGGCGTCGCACGCGTGGTGCGCTCGCTGGACGACATGAACCGCGTGCAGGCCGGCGACGTGCTGATCGCCGACATGACCGACCCCGATTGGGAGCCGGTGATGAAGCGCGCTTCGGCGATCGTCACCAACCGTGGCGGGCGCACCTGCCACGCGGCGATCATCGCGCGCGAGCTGGGCGTGCCGGCGGTGGTCGGCTCGGGCAATGCCACCGATGCGATCAGCGATGGCCAGCAGGTCACGGTGAGCTGCGCCGAAGGCGATACCGGCTTCATCTACGACGGCCTGCTGCCGTTCGAGCGCACCACCACCGACCTGGGCAACATGCCGCCTGCCCCGCTCAAGATCATGATGAACGTGGCCAACCCGGAGCGCGCCTTCGACTTCGGCCAGCTGCCCAACGCCGGTATCGGCCTGGCGCGCCTGGAGATGATCATCGCCGCGCATATCGGCATCCATCCCAATGCCCTGCTGGAATACGACAAGCAGGACGCCGACGTGCGCAAGAAGATCGACGCCAAGATCGCCGGCTATGGCGATCCGGTGAGCTTCTACGTCAACCGCCTGGCCGAAGGTATCGCTACGCTGACCGCCTCGGTGGCACCGAATACGGTGATCGTGCGCCTGTCGGACTTCAAGTCCAACGAGTACGCCAACCTGATCGGCGGCTCGCGCTACGAGCCGCATGAAGAGAACCCGATGATCGGCTTCCGTGGCGCCAGCCGCTATGTCGATCCGTCCTTCACCAAGGCGTTCGCGCTGGAGTGCAAGGCGGTGCTGAAGGTGCGCAACGAGATGGGCCTGGACAACCTCTGGGTGATGATCCCGTTCGTGCGCACGCTGGAGGAAGGCCGCAAGGTGATCGAGGTGCTGGAGCAGAACGGGCTCAAGCAAGGCGACGGTGCTGATGGAAAGCCGGGGCTAAAGATCATCATGATGTGCGAGCTGCCGTCCAACGCGTTGCTGGCCGACGAGTTCCTGGAGATCTTCGACGGCTTCTCGATCGGTTCCAACGACCTGACCCAGCTGACCCTGGGCCTGGACCGCGATTCCTCGATCGTGGCCCACCTGTTCGACGAACGGAATCCGGCCGTGAAGAAGCTGCTGTCGATGGCGATCAAGTCGGCGCGCGCCAAGGGCAAGTACGTGGGCATCTGCGGCCAGGGGCCGTCGGACCACCCGGAACTGGCTGAGTGGCTGATGCAGGAGGGGATCGAATCGGTGTCGCTGAATCCTGACACCGTGGTCGATACCTGGCTGCGCCTGGCCAAGCTCAAGAGCGAGAGCTGATGGGACTGTTGGGTGCAATGATGGCGGTCGCTGCGGGAGCAGCGGCCGCCAAGCCGGCGGCGAAGTCGCCGGCCTTCGACTGGTCGAGCGTGAACTGGGCGCAGTACGCACTCAACTGCGGCCTGGCGCTGCTGATCGTGGTGATCGGCATGTGGCTGGCCAAGCAGCTGAGCCAGTGGCTGCACCGCGCGCTTACACGCGCACGGATCGAAACCACGCTGACCAACTTCCTTCGCAACGTGGCGTATGCGTTGCTGCTGGTGCTGGTCTTCGTCAGCGCCTTGAGCCAGATCGGCGTGCCGCCGACCTCGCTGATCGCGGTGCTAGGCGCGGCCGGCCTGGCCGTGGGTCTGGCGTTGAAGGACTCGCTGTCCAACATCGCTGCAGGCGTCATGCTGATCGTGTTGCGGCCGATGCGCGATGGCGACCATGTGGTCATCGCCGGGCAGGAAGGTGTTGTCGACGAGATCCGGATCTTTCAGACCCGGTTGCGCGCCTTCGACGAGCGCATGATCACCCTGCCCAACAGCACCATCACCACCGCCCCCATCATCAACTACAGCACCCTGCCCAACCGCCGGCTGGACGTGACGGTGGGCGTGGGCTACGACGATGACCTGAAGAAGGCCCAGCAGCTGTTGCTGCAGATCGCCAAGGACAATCCCAACATCCTGGAATCGCCGGCGCCATTCGTGCAGGTGACCAACCTGGGCGAGAGCACGGTGGACCTGATGTTGTTCGCTTATGCCACCAACGGCAATTTCGGCGCAGCCAAGAGCAGCACGCTGGAGCAGATCCGCAATCAGTTATTGGAGAACGGGCTCAATATTCCGTATCCACAGCGCGATCTGCACGTGTACCACCATGACGCCGACGGCAAGCCGATCTCCGATCTGCTGCTCAAGGGCATCACCGACGATGGCGATCTCACCAAGGGGCCGCCGCTGGCACGGTGAGTTCGACCGGACGAGACACGAAAAGGCCGCATCGCAGGATGCGGCCTTTCTCGTTCGCCAGCCCTGCTTGCGCAGGTGGCGGGCCTGCACCATGCGGCGATGTCCTTGTGCCGGGGTTTGCGGGGCTCGCGCGGCACCCACCTGCCTGCATCACTTCGGGCGGTCGCCTGCCGCTCCCACCGCTCAGTCTTCCACGCCAGCGGCGATATCGCCGCCCAGTGCCCCCATGAACTGCCGGTAGTGGCGCAGCTCGGCAATGGAGTCGCGCACGTCGCTCAGCGCGGTGTGCGCCGAACTCTTGGCAAATCCATTGGCCACCGTCGGTGCCCAACGCCGCGCCAGTTCCTTGATGGTGGACACGTCCAGGTTGCGGTAATGGAAGTAACGCTCCAGGCGCGACATCTGGCGGTGCAGGAAGCGGCGATCCTGGCAGATCGAGTTGCCGCACATCGGCGAGGCGCCGGCGCGGATCCACTCGCTCAGGAACGCCACCGTCTGCGCCTCGGCCTGCGCGTGGCTGACCTGGCTGTCCAGCACGCGCTGCCACAGGCCCGACCGACGATGCTGGTTGCGGTTCCACTCGTCCATCGCTTCCAGCGTTTCCAGCGGATGGGCGATGGCCAGTTCCGGCCCTTCGGCAAGCACGTTCAACTGCGCATCGGTCACGATGGTGGCGATTTCGATGATCGAGTCCTGGTCGGTGTCCAGGCCGGTCATTTCCAGATCGATCCAGATCAGTCGGTCGTTGCCTGCGAGGGTATCTGCCATATCGCCGTCCTGTGGAATGCCGTGCCCGGCCGGGTGCTGGAAAGGGCGCGCATGATACCGCGCCCATGTGGCTCACGGCAGCAGCGGCGGCTTGCCGCGCTTTGCGCGAAAGTAATTGGTCAGCCGCAGGCTCGCCTCGGCCGCCAGGACGCCGCCGGTGACCTGCACGCGATGGTTGTGGCGCGGGTCGGCCAGCAGGTCGAACACGCTGCCGCAGGCGCCGGTCTTGGGGTCGCTGGCGGCGAACACCACCCGCGCGATACGCGCATGGATCATCGCCATGGCGCACATCGCGCACGGCTCCAGAGTGACGTACAACGTGCAGCCGAGCAGGCGGTGGTTGGCCAGACGCCGCCCCGCCTCGCGCATCGCCACGATTTCGGCATGCGCGCTGGGGTCGTGGCTGGCGATATTGAAGTTCCAACCTTCGCCCAGCACCTGGCCCTGGGCATCGATCAGCACCGCGCCGACCGGGATCTCGTCATAGTCGCGCTCGGCACGCGCGGCCAGCTGCAGGGCGTGCTGCATCCACTGCCGGTCCAGCAGCAGTTGCGGCGGCGCGTCGTCGATGCTGCGATCGGGCGACAAGCTCACGCCGCGCTGCCGCCCTGGCGATCCAGGAACGCGGCGAAGGCGGCCACCGTGGCCTCGCTGACATGGTGCTCGATGCCTTCGGCATCGCGACGCGCGGTGGCTTCGTCGATACCCAGCGCCAGCAGAAAACGCTCGACGATCTGATGGCGCTGGCGGCTGGAGGCGGCCAGTGCCTCGCCGGCCGGGGTCAGGAACACGCCACGGTACGGGCGCTGCACCACCCAGCCATCGCGCACCAGCCGCTTGAGCATCTTGGCCACCGTGGGCTGGGCCACGCCCAGGCGCGCGGCGATATCGACCTGGCGGGCCTCGCCGCCATCGACCAGCAGATCGGAGATCAGCTCCACATAGTCCTCGACCAGCTCGGCGCGGCGCGCTTCGCGCACCTGGCGGAAGCTTTCCATATGCACCTGTGCGTCGATCAGGGACGGCGTGGCCGCCTCCAGCTTTTCGCTCTTGCCCACCCTTGTCCTCGTGCTTGCGTCCGGAATTGGTGCCGGGGTGCGTAGTGTGAGGCACGCGGCCGATCAATACGATTGAGTTCGCCAATGCTCAACAGAATAGCAAGTGCTATATCATCTGCCTGATTCGCCGTCGCCTTCCTCCGCATGTCCGCCGACAAGCTCGCTTCCGCCCCTTCGCCCGCCCTTGGCGGCCTTGGCGATCACCACGCCAGCATCGCCGTGCCCGGCAAGGGTCACTGGTGGTTCCGCCTGCTGGCGTTCCTCGGGCCGGGCTACATGGTGTCGGTGGGCTACATGGACCCGGGCAACTGGGCCACCGACCTGGCCGGCGGCTCGCAGTTCGGCTACCTGCTGCTGTCGGTGATCCTGCTGTCCAACATCATGGCGATCGTGCTGCAGAGCCTGTCGGCGCGGCTGGGCATCGCCACCGGGCTGGACCTGGCGCAGGCCTGCCGGGCGCGTTATCCGCGCGCGGTGAACCTGGCGCTGTGGGGGCTGTGCGAGCTGGCGATCATCGCCTGCGACCTGGCCGAAGTGATCGGCACCGCGATCGCCCTGAAGTTGCTGTTCGGCATTCCGCTGACGCTGGGCGCGATCATCACCGCGGTGGATGTGGTGCTGGTGCTGCTGCTGATGCATCGCGGCTTCCGCGCGCTGGAAGCCTTCGTGATGGCCTTGCTGCTGATCATCTTCGTGTGTTTCGGCATCCAGATCGCGCTGGCTGCGCCACCGATCGCGGCGGTGCTGGGCGGCTTCCTTCCGCGTGCGCAGGTGGTGACCGACCCGCAGGCGCTGTATCTGGCCATCGGCATCATCGGCGCGACGGTGATGCCGCATAACCTGTACCTGCACTCGTCGATCGTGCAGACGCGTGCCTACCCGCGCACCGATACCGGGCGCCGCTCGGCCTTGCGCTGGGCGGTCACCGACAGCACGGTGGCGTTGATGTTCGCGTTGTTCATCAATGCCTCCATCCTGATCCTGGCCGCAGCGGTGTTCCATGCACAGGGACGCACCGACGTGCAGGAGATCGAGCAGGCGCATGCCCTGCTCGCGCCGATGCTGGGCGTGGGCCTGGCATCGACCTTGTTCGCGCTCGCACTGCTCGCTTCCGGCGTCAATTCCACCGTGACCGCGACGCTGGCCGGGCAGATCGTAATGGAAGGTTTCCTGCAACTGCGGTTGCCGCCGTGGCTGCGCCGCCTGGTCACCCGCGGCATCGCCATCGTGCCGGTGGTTGTGGTCACCTGGCTGTATGGCGAAGCCGGCACGGCGCGGCTATTGGTGCTGAGCCAGGTGGTGCTGTCGATGCAGTTGCCGTTTGCGGTGATCCCGCTGGTGCGCTTCGTCTCCGACCGGCAACTGATGGGCGCGCTGGTGACACCGGCCTGGCTGGTGCGCATCGCCTGGGTGATTGCGCTGGTGATCGTGGCGTTGAACCTCAAGCTGCTGTGGGACACCGTGTTGCGTTGAGCGGCGGCGACGTGGCGGCAATGCCGCGACAGGTTGCACGCATCGCCGGCCGCCAACGCGCTCGACCGCTCCGACGGGGCCCCCCGATGGACAGCGCCAGGGGCACGGAGTGGCACGCGCCCCTTCGCGCAGGCTTTTCACTTGCGGGAGATTAGTGCACGAGCGCCCTCATCCGGCGCGTTGCGCCACCTTCTCCCGCAAGCGGGAGAAGACAGTCCGGCCATCCGGTGCTCACTTACGGGAGATTGGTGCACGAGCCCTCATCCGGCGCGTTGCGCCACCTTCTCCCGCGAGCGGGAGAAGACAGTGCAGGTCATCCGGTGCTCACTTCCGGGAGATTGGTGCACGAGCGCCCTCATCCGGCGCGTTGCGCCACCTTCTCCCGCAAGCGGGAGAAGACAGTGAGGTCATCCGGCAGTCTGGTCAGGGCCTGCCCTGCCTGGCCTGAGCGGCTGCGCCTATCGCACCCTTCGGCCACACCGCGACGCGCCGCATAGAGCGCACACGGATGCAATCTGCACCACGGCTGCAAGCGGTCTACTGCCGGCATGCACCGGCTGGTCCCTGGCCTGCGTCACCACGTGGCGCATGCGCGCATGACCAGCATTGCGTCATGCGACCGCCGGGCTGCATGCCCTTGCCCACAGGAGTGTCTATGGATCCGTTCGAGGCGCCTCCGGCCGACGCCGGACGCCGCACCTTTCTCGTCTCCGGCACGGCCGCCGTGGCAGCGTTGTCGTTGCCCGCATTCGCAACCGCTGCCGTTGCACCTGCCGTTCCGACCAACCCACCCCACTCGTCTACACACGGAGTCAACCCGATGTCCAATTTCGTCAAACGCCCCGATGGCGCCAACATTTTCTACAAGGACTGGGGCAAGGGCCAGCCGGTCGTGTTCGCGCATGGCTGGCCGCTCAGCGGCGACGCCTGGGACCCGCAGATGCTGTTCATGGGTCAACACGGCTATCGCGTGATCGCGCATGACCGCCGCAGCCACGGCCGTTCCAGCCAGACCTGGGACGGCAACAATATGGACACCTACGCCGACGATCTGGCCGCAGTGATCGACGCGCTGGACCTGAAGGACGCGATCCTGGTCGGCCACTCTACCGGCGGCGGCGAAGTGGCACACTACGTGGGTCGTCACGGCAGCAAGCGCGTGGCCAAGGTGGTGCTGGTGGGCGCGGTACCGCCGCAGATGGTCAAGAGCCCGACCAATCCGGGCGGTCTGCCGATGAGCGTGTTCGACGGCATCCGCGAGGGCGTGGCCAAGGACCGTTCGCAGTTCTACCAGGACCTGACCACCCCGTTCTTCGGCGCCAACCGTGACGGCAACAAGGTTACCCAGGGCATGCGCGATGCGTTCTGGCTGCAGGGCATGCTGGGCGGCCACAAGGGACAGTACGACTGCATCAAGGAATTCTCCGAAGTCGATTACACACCCGACCTGAAGAAGATCGACGTGCCGGCGCTGGTGGTGCATGGCGACGACGACCAGATCGTGCCGATCGATGCCTCCGCCAAGCTGTCGTCCAAGATCATCAAGAATGCCGAACTGAAGATCTATGCCGGCGCGCCGCATGGGCTGACCATCACGCACGCCGATCAGTTCAACAAGGATCTGCTGGCCTTCGCAAAGGCCTGATCGCTGCGCCAAGGCAACAACCTGGGCCGGCGCGCGAGAGCCGGCCCTTCTTTTTGTCTGGTGGGTTGCGCGGCAGAGGCCAGACCACGCGTTCGACCCGCGTGCGCCGGATGCTGCAAGCATGCCGTAAGCCGCAAGGTCTCCCGCTGCACGGTGCCTGGAAGGGCCAGACAACGCGCGGCTCTACATGCGCGTCTCACCGATCACCGTTGCTTGGCCGCTGCGAGCACGATGCCTGGCCACCGCACCCCACATCGCGCAGGTGCAGGCGTCACCAGGTGACAGCTGCTGGCTAGCGCAACAGCCAGTCGGCCAGGATGAACCCGCCACTCATCGCGACCACCAGCAGCGCGCCGGTCAGGCGCGGCGGTGCGGGCAACGGCAGATCCAGCACACGGCAACCGATGCCGATGAGCAGCGCGAGCACGATGCCCATCACCGCCATGCTCATGCCTCGCCCTGCCCCAGCGAAGGACCGACCGGCCCACCGCAATGCCGCAGGCTGCGTGCCGCGCGCCGGGCCAGAAAGCGATCGGCAAACGCATAGCCACAGGTCATTGCCAGCACCAGCAACGCGCCCACCAGGGCGGTGGGTGCAGGCGACGGAATTCCCGCCGCCCGGCAGCCGAACCCAATGGCCATCCCCAACACCAGGCCGACGATGAGCTTCCAGTTCACCGCCATGTCAGAGATCCGAATGCGCATGCGGCGGCGCGATGACGCCACTACCGCCGACGAAATGGCGCACCACCGGAGCGCGCTCGCCCTGGTGCAGTGCGCGGATCTGCTCCTGCAGTTGGCGATCGTCGCCGGTGACGCGCTCGTGCTGGCGCAGGTGCTCCAGCCAGGAGGCAACGATAAAGTATTCCAGGTGCACGCCCGGGGTGGCCGCGTCTTCGGCAATGCCCCAGACCACTGCACCATCGCGACGGCGTGCGGTTCCCAGTTGCGTCATCAACTGCAGGAAACTCCTGCGCGCCTCGGCGGCGATGCGGTATTCCACGGTCACCAGCACCGGGCCGCGGTCGTGCTCGACCGCATCCGCCTGCGCAGGTGCCGGCCAATGTCCGGCCGGTGCAAGATCCAGGTGTTCGGTGCCGGCGATGCGGGCGCGCTTGACCAGCAGCGCCGCAAGCACCGCGCCTGCGGCAGCGATCTGCAACGCGATCGCAATCGAGCTGCGCTGCGCCACCGCGCCCCAGAGCAGCGAGCCTGCCGCCATGCCGGCCGAGAACACCACGATGTACAACGACAAGGCGCGCGCGCGCACCCAGGCCGGCACCGCGGTCTGCGCGGCGATCTGCAACGACGACAGCACGGTGATCCAGGCCAGACCGTTGACCACCATCACCAGGCACAACACGCCGATCTGGCGCGACAACGCCAGGCCCAGCAGCGAGGCGGCGCAGACCAGCGTGGCGACGAACACCAGCAGGTCGCGGTCGTAACGGGCGCGCAAGCGCGGCAGCAGCAAGGCGCCACTGATCGCGCCGATACCGATGCAGCCGAGCAGGATGCCGTAGCTGCCGGCGCCCAGCTGCATGTCGCGGCGTACCACCAATGGCAGCAGGGCGGTCAATGCGCTGGCGAACAGGAAGAAGCCGGCGGCCTTGATCAACACCGCCTGCAGACGGCCGGCACGTGCGGCATAGCGCAGGCCGGCACGCAGGCCGGCGCCGAAGCTTTCCGGTGGCAGTGCCGAGGCCTGTGCATCGCGACGCCAGCGCCACAGCACCAGCAGCATCAGGCCGAACGTCACCCCGTTGAGCAGGAAGGCCCACGGTGGCCCGAACTGCGCCACGATCAGGCCGCCGATCGCCGGGCCGATCGAGCGGGCGATGTTCATGCCGATCGAGTTGAGTGCCACCGCCGAAGCCAGCATCGGGCGCGGCACCAGCTCCGAAACGATCGCCGCTTGCGCCGGCATCGCCATCGCCGCGCCCATGCCCATCGCAAAGGTCAGCGCGACCAGCACCCATGGCGTCAGCAACTGCAGGTGCGCAAGCAGGGCCAGCACGCCGGCCACCAGCAACATCCAGCCCTGGGTCAGCAGCAGATAGCGGCGCCGGTCCACGATATCGGCCAGGGTTCCGGCAACCAGCGCAAACAGCACCACCGGCAAGGTGGTGGCCGCTTGCACGGCTGCCACCATCAACGGTGAGCCGGTCTGCCCGGCCATCACCCAGGAGGCGGCGACATCGTTGATCCAGGTACCGATGTTGCTGCCCAGGATCGCCAGCCACAGGGCCCGAAACATCGGTTCGCGCAGCGGTGCCCAGGCACTGCCATCGGCAGGTGCGGCAGAAGACGTCATCGCAGCAAGACTCCAGTGGACCGAAGACAACGGGCGCTGCGCAGGCGGCCAGCTGGCCTGCATGCGCAGCGGAGCAATCGCAGCATCAGAAGGCGAAACACGCGCAGCCCAATGCGCCCCAGAACCCGCGCAGATCGTCGCTGGGCGCTGCATGGTGCGCGGCGTGCCGGTGCGGGCCGTGCGCAGCGCAACCAGGGCCGTGCGTATGCGCGGCACTGGCCAGCCCGCTCACCACACCGCCCACCTGATAGCCGCCGAACCGGTTGACCGGCGACCAGTCCGGCATCGCCAGAGGCAGGCCCGGCGCCAATACGGCAAAGTCGCCATCGCCATGCACGACCTGCCCGCCCAGCACCGTCAACACGCTGGTGATCTCGGCAATGGCGGCATCGTCGACACGGAAGTAGTCGTCCGACAACACGATGAAGTCGGCCAGTTGGCCTGCCGCCAGGGTGCCCTTGTGCGACTCGTCGCCGGAGAACCAGGCACTGCCCTGCGTCCACAGCCGCAAGGCCTGTTCGCGATCGAGCAGGTTTTCCTCGCCATACAGCGCCAGCCCGCCCACGGTGCGGCCGGTGACCAGCCACGACAGCGCCACCCACGGGTTGTAGCTGGCCACACGGGTGGCATCGGTACCGGCACCGACCGGAATACCGGCCGCCAGCATGCGGCGTATCGGCGGCGTGTGCCGTGCGGCCTGCACGCCGTAGCGCGCCACGAAGGCCTCGCCCTGGTACGCCATGCGGTGCTGCACGGCGATACCGCCATTCAAGGCGCGGATGCGATCGATATTGCGGGCGGTGATGGTCTCGGCATGGTCGATGAACCAGTGCAGGCCATCGAACGGAATGTCGGCGTTGACCTTCTCGTAGACATCGAGAATGCGTCCGATGCTCTCGTCGTAGGTGGCATGGATACGGAACGGCCAGCGCTTTTCCACCAGTAAGCGCACCACCTGTTCCAGCTCCGGCTCCAGTTCCGGCGGCAGCTCCGGGCGCGGTTCGCTGAACTGCTCGAAGTCGGCCGCGGAGAACACCAGCATCTCGCCGGCGCCGTTGTGGCGCAGCAGGTCGTCGCCCTTGCGCACCGGCAGCAGCTCGGTCCAGCCGCGGAAGTCGGCGACCTCCCTGCCCTTGTTCTGGGTGAACAGGTTGTAGGCGATGCGCACGCTCAGCTGACCGGCCGCGTGCAACTGCTCGATGACCTGGTAGTCCTCCGGATAATTCTGGAAGCCGCCACCGGCATCGATCACCGAGGTGATGCCCAGCCGGTTGAGTTCGCGCATGAAATGGCGGGTGGAATTGGCCTGGTAGTCCAGCGGCAGGCGCGGTCCCTTGGCCAGGCTCGCATACAGGATCAATGCATTGGGCTTGGCCAGCAGCAGGCCGGTGGGATTGCCCAGCTTGTCGCGCTCGATGCGCCCGCCGGGCGGATCGAGCGTGGCCTTGTCGTAACCGCAGGCGCGCAACGCGGCGCGATTGAGCAAGGCGCGATCGTACAGATGCAGCAGGAAGACCGGGGTATCCGGCGCAATCGCATTGATTTCGTCCAGCGTGGGCAGGCGCTTTTCAGCGAACTGATGGGCGGTGAAGCCCCCTACCACACGCACCCACTGCGGAGCCGGGGTGCGATCGACCTGCGCCTTCAACATGGCCATAGCATCGGCCAGCGAGCGCACGCCATCCCAGCGCAGCTCCAGGTTGTAGTTGAGTCCGCCGCGGATCAGGTGGGTGTGGCTGTCGTTGAGCCCGGGCAGCAGGCGCCGCCCCTGCGCATCAATGACGCGCGCGTCCCCGGCCATTGCCATGATCTGCGCATCGTCGCCCACCGCCGCGATGCGTCCATTGGCCACCGCGAGCGCGGTGGCACTGGGCCGACGCGGATCCAGCGTGGTGACGCGTGCATTGCGAACGACAAGATCGACCATCGGCGGTGTCCTTGCAGCAGACGAGGTTCCGGGCAGTGCGCCCAATGCAAAGCCGGCAGCGGCGCCTTGCATCCACAGGCGGCGTCCGGGGCTGTGATCGCGTGCGCTGCCGGTCATGTCGCAGCGCGCCTGCGCAGGCCATCCAGCGACCAGGCGCCGCCACCGGCGGCGAGCAGCGCCAGCAACACCAGCAGCCACATCAACGGGTATTCCATGCCGCCGTGCATCCAGAACCAGCCTTTGGGCGCGGCCACCAGCACCGTGGTGGCGATGAACACCGCTGCCAGCGCAGCACTCGCGCGTGTCCACAGCCCCAGCAGCACGGCCAGGCCGGACAGCGTCTGCACCAATGCCAGCAGCAACGGCAATGGCGCGGCAGCGGGAAGGCCGAACTGCTGCAATTCGGCGGCGAAGCCGGCCAGTCCCGGTCCGCCGAACCAACCCAGCAACTTGCCCAACCCATGCGGCAGCAGCAATCCGCCCCCAGCGATACGCAGCATCAGCAGCGCTGCCGCACTGCCGCGTGGCGCGGATGCGTTCAATGCCCGCCTTCCTGCGCGCCGAACATGTGCTTGGCGTACTGGATGCCGATGCCATAGCCACCGGCGTGCGCGCGGGCGATGCCGGTGGTGAGGTCATAGGTGTCCCCGCGCGCCCAATCGCGCTGCAGTTCCAGCAGGTACTGCACGCTGGTCATCGGCGCCGCGCCAGCCTGCACCATGCGCGTGACCGCGCGTTCATGCGCTTCGTCGCTGACGTCGCCACAGGCATCGGTGATGACATAGACCTCAAAGCCCTGGTCGATCGCCGACAGCGCGGGGCCGACGATGCACACGCTGGTCCACAGGCCGGCAATCACCAGACGCCGCTTGCCGATGGCGTTGACGCGGTCGATCACCGCCTGGTCTTCCCAGGCATTCATGCTGGTGCGATCGAGTACTGGCTCACCTGGGAAGATCTCCGGCAGCTCGGGAAACAACGGCCCGGAGAACGATTTTTCCGCCACCGTGGTCAGGATCACCGGCACCTGGAAGCCCTTGGCGCCCTTGGCGATCAACGCGACGTTGTTGCGCAGCGCCGAGATGTCGATGGTATGGGTGGCGAACGCCATCTGCGATTGATGGTCGATCAGGATCAAGGCGTGATCGCCGGGCGACAGCAGGGCGTTGCCGGGGGTGGCAGTAGCAGTGGTCATGCGTGGTGCTCCAGGGACATGGAATGGGAACGGCCGTGGTGCCGCAGCGCTCGCGGCACGGCTGTACGGGTATCGGAGGCAACCTGCGCGGCGAAGCGCGCAGGCGTGCAGCCGGTGGCAGTGCGAAAGCTGCGCACGAAGTGGCTTTGATCGAAGAAGCACAGATCGGTGGCGATCTGGCTGACGGTGTGGCGGCCCTCGCGCAACAATGCCTGCGCGCGTTCGAGCCGGCGGCGGCGCAGGTACGCCATCGGGCTGGCACCGGTCGCATCGCGGAAGACACGGGCGAAGTGGAAGCGGCTCATGCAGGCAGCGGCGGCCAGCTGCGCCACGCCGGTGGGCTCGCACAGATGCGTTTCGATGTAGTGCAGCGCCCTGGCCACGGCACGCGCGCGTTGGGCATGCAGTGCAGATGCACGACCTGCATGCAGATCGGGGCGACCAGTGGCGAGCAGACGTGCCATGCGGCGTCTCCGGGGGGATGCCGTCATGGTGCGGCCGACATCTCAGGCGCCCCACCCCCGATGGTGATGCGGATTGGTCACCCTTTCGAGGGAGCGACAGGCCAGCATCTGGAAGCGACCACGGCCACAACTACGACGACGACGACGACGACGACGACGACTGCAGCAGCATCCCGCGGCCGCGCGACGCGGCGCAGACTCCGGCTCCAGTTCGCTGCAGGCAGCGCGCGGACGAGCCCTCGGGCGACACCAGCACACCGAGCGAACGCGACAGCGCCACAGGCGATGCAACCGATTCGCGATACAGGCACGATCGCCCCGCTGAGGCGCGCACTGCGGCGCATGCAGACTGCATGCGGCCTGCATACCCGATTTGCTGTTGCGCGTCGCTCCCCCCGAAAGAGGTGGTGGTGCTTGCCCCGATCTCGCCCGACAATGCCGCGATGCCGCATGAGCCCGTCATCCGATCACACCTGCTGTCTCGCCTGTGCGCGGTGCTGATCGTGGTGATGTGCATGTGGCTGCTGCCTGCGCCCGTTCGGGCGGCCGGCATCGCTTCCACGCGCGCGGGATTGCTGCAGTTCCACCACACCGCCTGGAGCACCGAGCGCGGTGCGCCGGCCGACATCTGGGATATCCAGCAGGCCAATGCCGGCCCGTTGTGGCTGGCGACCGGGTTTGGCCTGTTCCAGTTCGACGGCGAGCGGTTCGTCCGGCAGGCACCGCCGGATGGCCAAGCCTATGCATCGCACAATATGACCGCGCTGTCGTTGGCCGCAGGGGACACCGCGTGGATCGGCTATTTCAACGCCGGCATCGACCGGCTTGCAGACGGTCGCATCACCCACTTCGCGCCAGGCAAGGACGTGCCCGACGGCATGGTGTTCCGGATCGAGCGCGATGGCAGCGGACGCGTATGGGCGGCCATCGATGGTGGCCTGTGTTGGTTCGATGGACAACGCTGGCGGCGCGCCGGTACCGACTGGGGCTATCCGCGCAGCCAGGCGCACTGGCTGCTGCGCGATGTGCGTGGCGTGCTATGGGTCAGCGACGGAACCCAGATCCTGTCGCTGCAACCCGGCGCGCATCGTTTCGAACCCACCGGCCAGCAGGTGGGCGCGTACGTCACCATGGCGCAACGCCCGGACGGAGCGATCTGGGTGGCCGACCCGCACCGTGGCGTGTTCGCGTTGACCGATGGCAACGGCCAGGTCCTGCCCGCCTCTGCCCGCGCCACGCCGCAGTTTCCCGGGCTGCATGCGCGGCGCATCCGCTTCATGCACGATGGCGCGCTATGGGGCAGCGACTACGCAGCGCAGGGCCTGTTCCGCATCGGCCAACCCACCTCGCCAACCCCGGTACTGGAACGCTTCGGTCCAGTGCAGGGCCTGACCTCGGCAACCGCCGGCCCCTTGCTCGAAGACCGCGAAGGCAATCTGTGGGCCGGCACCAATCTGGGCCTCAATCGCTTCCGGCACCGCGCGTTGTTGCCGTTGGCGCCATTGCTGCCGGGCCAGGCGATGGCAGTGGCCATCTTCGACACCGGCCAGGGCAGCGTGCCCCAGCCCTTGCTGGCCAGCCTGCGCGACGGCCGGCTGCTCGCGCTGAGCCGCGCACGGGTCGAACGCCTGCAGCACGGCGCACCGCCTGGCACCCTGGATGTCCCCCCTACCGCCAATGGCTGGGTGCTGGCCGAACATGCATTGCTGCGGCTGCAGGCCGGCCGCTCCCAGGTGGTGGCGCTGCCGCAGGACGTGACGCCCGGTGCCATTCGCGCCTTCGTCGTGGATCGCCACGCTCACCCGTGGGTCTGCCCGGACGCCGGCGGCCCCCATGTGTTCGACGGCAGCACCTGGCAGCCGCTGGCCGCCGTGCAGGACACGCCCTGTTCGGTGCTCGCCACCGCGCAGGACGGCGGCCTGTGGATCGGCACCGTCAAGGGCGAGGTGCGGGTGCTACGAGGCCAGCAAGTCACCCGCTACAGCGCCCGGGACGGGTTGTCGGTGGGCCCGATCACCGCGATCTGGCAGAGCCCTTCGCTCACCCTGGTCGCCGGCGATACCGGGCTGGCCGTGCTCGGTGCCGATGGCCGTTTCCGCCAGGTGGCCGACCAGGCCAATCCGCTGCTGCAAGGCATTACCGGCATCGCGCAGGATCGCCATGGCAGGCTGTGGTTGAACGGCAACCGCGGCGTGGTGCAGGTCGCTCAACGCGCCCTGCTGCGCAGTGTGCACACGGGTATGGCGGGCCCCGCGCTGCGGCTGTACGACATCATGGATGGGCTTCCCGGGATCGCCCAGCAGGCGACGCCGGTGCCCACGGCGCTGGCTGCGGACGACGGCCTGCTGTGGTTCACCACCAACCAGGGCCTGGCCTGGCTGGACCCGGCGCAGACTTACCGCAATCCCACCGCGCCGGAGGTGTTCATCACCGAGGTGGTCGCCAACGACCGCCCCTACCCGCGCGAGCACGGCCTGCGCCTGCCCAAATGGACCGACCGCCTGCGCATCGGCTACGACGCGGTCAGCCTCACCCGCCCCGAGCGGGTACGCTTCCGTTATCGCCTGGAGGGCGTGGACGCGCAGTGGCAGGACGCCGGCAATCGCAACGAGGCGTTTTATACCAATCTGGCGCCGGGGCGTTACCGCTTCCGCATCGCCGCCGCCAATAACGACGGCGTCTGGAACGAACGCGGCGACACCCTGGACTTCGTCATCGAAGCGGCCTTCGTGCAGACCTGGCAGTTCAAGCTCTGCGCCGTGCTGGCCCTGCTACTGATGCTTGCGATCGCCTGGCGCCTGCGCACCCGCCATGTGGCCGGGCGGCTGCGGGCGCGCCTGGAAGAGCGCTACCGCGAACGCGAGCGCATTGCCCGCGAGCTGCACGACACCTTGCTGCAGGGCACGCAGGGATTGATCCTGCGCCTGCATGCGGCCAGCCGCTCGCTGCCCTGCGACGACCCGCGCCGGCTGGAGCTGGAGCACGCGGTGGACCTGGCCGAAGACGCATTGGTCGAAGGCCGCGAGCGCGTCAACGGGCTACGCGACAGTCATGCCCTGCGCGAAGATCTGGCTGCCGCCCTGCAGCGTTCGCGCAACGCCACCGTGGCGCTACCTGCCGCCGAGCTGCAGGTCGTGGTGGACGGCCGCCCGGTGGCGCTGCGCCCGCTGGTGGCCGATGAACTGTTCCAGCTCGGCCGCGAGGCGCTGGCCAATGCCGACCGGCATGCCGACGCCCGCCGGATCACGCTGGAACTGCGTTACGGTTCACGTGACTTCGTGCTGCGCATTCGCGACGATGGCTGCGGCCTGGATCCGGACGTGTTGCATGGTCATGCACGCACCGGCCATTGGGGGCTGACCGGCATGCAGGAACGCGCGCAACGCATCGGCGCCAAGATGCAGCTGTGGTCGCGACCGGGCAGCGGCACCGAGATCCAGGTCGTCATCCCCGCCCGCGCCGCGTACGCCAGACCGCCGCGGTGGTGGTGGCCCTTTCGACATGCAGGATCCACGGAGAGCTTCGATGGCTGAGCCGGTCAAACCGACCGATGTGCTGGTGGTGGACGACCATCCGCTGCTGCGCGACGGGCTCAGCGCCATGCTGGCCGCCGAACGCGACATGCGCGTGGTGGGCGAAGCCGAAGACGGCGAACAGGCGGTGACCCGCTACGCCAGCCTGCGCCCGGACGTGGTGCTGATGGACCTGCAGATGCCGCGCGTGGATGGGGTCGAGGCGATCCAGCGCATCCGCCGCGTCGACCCTGCCGCCAAGGTCATCGTGCTGACCACCTATACCGGCGACGTGCGCGCGGTGCGAGCGCTGCAGGCCGGAGCCTGCGGTTACCTGCTCAAGAGCGCGCTGCGGCGCGAACTGGTGGACACCATCCGCAACGTGCGCCGCGGCCAGCGCCGGCAGGTGCCGGCATCGGTGGCCGAGAACATCGCCGCCCACGTCCTCGACGATGCGCTCTCCGCCCGCGAAACCGAAGTGCTCAGCCTGGTGGCCACCGGCTGCTCCAACAAGCAGATCGGCAACGCGCTGACGATCTCCGAAGAAACCGCCAAGGCGCATATGAAGAACATCCTGGCCAAGCTGGGCGTGCGCGATCGCACCCACGCGGTGACCGTCGCACTGCGCCGCGGGATCCTGTCGCTGGAGACCTGAGCGGCCGGCGGCGCGCGCCGGGCCACCGCGGGAAGCAATCGGCCTGGTCTCGGCGCAGCGCATGCGTTCGCCCGAGCGCGGCGTGGTTGCTCCAGCGCAACGCGGCAGGACGTGACGCACAGGTGCATCCACCCCATCGCCCGCCTCTGCTGCCTCCCGGGTCGTGGGCGCGCGCCGCACGCGCACCGGGCCGGGAACTTTGCAACGCGGTCGACCATTCTTGAACGCAAGGCGCATGGCGCGATCGTCCCGCACTCTCAAACCGATCGGCTTGAGCTATCGTATGCACCGCCAGCGGCATGGGGGCCGCTTCAGCATCCTTGGCGACAGCCGATAAGGGCTACGTCCGACCGCCGCACTGGGCTGCGGTGGCAATCGATTCAATCACTAAACGCGTTCAGGGGAATTGCGATGCTTCGTCACTCTTTGCGGGTGCGCCTGCTGTTGCCGGTGCTGGCCTTGGTGCTGGTCGTGGTGGTGGCACTGACGGTCATTCTGGCCATTACCGAAGCGAACCGGGTCAAGTTCGAAGCCGGCGAGTCGATCGAGCGCCAGTCGGTGTCGTTGCAGACCCTGTTCACGGTCACCCGCTCGATGATGCTCGACCGCGTCAATTCCTCGATGCGCCAGCTGCGCAAGGAAGCCAACGCGCAGGGCGCGCCGAGCCTGGGCAACGAGATCCGCGTGGCCGACCGCAACGCCAACGACCTGCTGCTGGGCCAGCGCTCGCAGGCCAACGTCTTCACCATGCTCGACGACGTCACCGCCATCCACGAAGGTACCGCCACGCTGTTCTCGCGCACCGGCGAGGACTTCGTGCGTATCTCCACCAACGTCAAGAAGGACGACGGCAGCCGCGCCATCGGCACCGTGCTCGATCCCAATGGCCAGGCCGCGGCCAAGCTGCGTAACGGCGAAAGTTTCTACGGCGTGGTCGACATCCTGGGCAACCCGTACGTCACCGGCTACGAGCCGATCTTCGCCGGCAGCGACAAGCGCGTGATCGGCGCCTGGTATGTGGGCTACAAGGCCGACACCCAGGCGCTGGAAAACGTGGTCAGCAGCCGTCGCGTGCTCGATTCCGGCTTCATCGCCATCTTCGACAGCAAGAACAAGCTGCGCTTCCAGTCCACCACCGGTGCCACCACCGACACCGCCACCATCGAGCGGATCGTCAAGGACAGCCCGGACGACTGGGTGGTGACCAAGCAGGAAGTGCCCGATTGGGGCTTCACCCTGGTGTCCGCCTATCCCAAGAGCGACGTCAACGGCGTGATCGTGCGGCAGTCGCTGTGGATCGCCGGCATCGGCCTGCTGGTGTGCGCGCTGCTGCTCGGCCTGCAGTGGGCCCTGATCTGGAGCCGCGTGTTGCGCCCGATCCAGCATCTGACCACCGTGGCCGAGGAACTCAGCCTGGGCAAGTGGAACCACACGATCGAAGAGGTCAACCTCAAGGACGAAATTGGTACGCTGGCGCGCGCCATCTCCCGCCTGTCCAACAGCGTCCGGTTGGCCATGGAGCGTCTCAGCAAACGCTGAGCCGTTCCGCCCGATGACGTACCAGATGATGCAAGGAAGACGCCATGTCCAATGAATTCCGTCCGCTGATCGAGGTCCTGCGCGAGCTAAGGGCGCTGGCATTGAAGAAGGCGTCCGGCTTTCTGTTCGTCGTCACCGAAGAAAACCACTCCTGCATCGTCCGCCTCAACGCCGGGCAGATCGAAGAGGTGGTCTTCCGCATGCTGCGCAACGATGAGGCGGTGCAACGCCTCACCATGGTCAATGCGGCAAAGGCCCGCTTCCAGGCCGACCCGGGCGCCGGCCTGGGCAAACCCTCGCTGCTGAGCGAGGATTCGCGCCAGTGGCTGATGGGTGGCTTCGAGCAGGACCTGGGCGGCGCGCCGTCCCCGGTTCGCGCACCGGTCGCGCCCGCAGTCGTTCCGGCACCGGCGCCGGTGGCGTCGCCTGCCCCTGCACCGTCAGCCAATGGCGGCACCAGCGCGCCGGACGAGCGCGTGCGCGATGCGCTGGAAAAGGTCGCGCTGAACTATCTCGGCCCCATTGCCGGCATGCTCTGCGACGAAGCCTGGGACGCCTCCAGCGATATCGAGCAAGTGCTCAGCCAGCTGGGCGCCAATCTCTCCACGCCGCAGGAAGCGCAGCGTTTCATGACCGATGCACGCACTGCGCTGGCCAAGGTGCGCTGAGGAGCGGCATCGGGAACACACGGGTCGTTTCTGACGGTTGTCGATCCACATGCAGTACCACCGGTGGCTCGGTCGACCTGCTGCAACCATGCAAGCCCTGATTTTGGATCGAAACTGACGAGCGCCCCGGCGCTCGTCGTGTTTTTGGGTGACAGCGATTTCAGCTGATGCAGACGGCGCGAGCCCACGCAACCGCCGGCAGGTCAGCAGTGCGTGTCCAGTTACCCTCACCAGCGACGCCGCAAAAATCGCTTGCAAGTCCAAAATGGTACGGTACAGCACCTCACCAGGAACAGTCAGCGGATGCAGCCGTGGCAAGCACCGATCCCGCTCCACCGACCCACCGCACCACCAAGGGCGCCCAGCGTATCCACGACCTGCTCGTGGTCGCCTCCGAGCGTTTTCTGGATCTGGGCTTCGACGCCGTGTCCGTGGACGACATCCTTGCGGTGGTCGGCGGGTCGCGCCGCAATGTCTACGCGCATTTCGGCGGCAAGGAAGGGCTGTTCAAGGCGGCGATGCTGCATGTGGCTGCGGAAATGGCCAAGCCACTCGATGCCCTGGTGATCGAAGGCCGCAACCCGGCAGAGGCATTGCCCGTGCTCGGCCATACCCTGGTGCGCACCGCGCTGTCGCCGCGCACCCTGGCCGTGCACCGCATCCTGACCAACGAAGGCAAGCGCTTCCCCGACATCGCGCAGGCGATGTTGAATTCCAGCTACCTCAAGATCCAGGCCAAGGTGGCCGCCTGGATCGCCACCCAGCAAGGCGACGCGCCGGGCCAGTTCACCACCGGCCTTTCTGCCTACGTGCTGGCCGAACAGTTCATGAGCATGACCGCCAGCCACGTCAAGCTGCTGGCGATCGTCGGCCTGATCAACCCACCGCTGCACGACTCGGAAATCGACGTCATCGTCGGCAATGCCGTCTGCACCCTGCTGCAGGGCGCGGCGGTCGGCGCACAGACTCTCGAAGAACGCAGCGGATAAGCGCTGACGCCCCACCCCAACCGACCGGCAGCGCCATCGCCTGCATTGCCGTGCACCCTACCCGTCGCATCGTCTGGATCGGCCGATCCGGGATGGTCAGCCGTGCCCGTCGTCTGGCTCCTGGCCGCTAGCCAACAGAAACCAGCTTCACCACCCGCAGTCCAGCACCCCATCGCGACTGCTGCACCGCGCAGCCTCGCCTGTTCGATTCCATCCGGAGCACACCATGAAAGCTGTCCGCATCCATCACTTCAATGATCGCCCCGCGCTCGAAGACATCCCCGTCCCCGCTATCGCCCCCGATCAGGTGCTGGTGCGGGTGCAGGCGGCTGCCCTGAACCCGCTCGATGCACTGGTGGTCTCCGGCGTGGCCCAGCAGTTCTTCGACATCGCCTTGCCCATCACCCTGGGCACCGACCTGGTCGGCAGCATCGAGCGCGTCGGTTCGGCGGTGACCCAATGGCGTGCCGGCGACCGCGTGCTGGTGTGGACCGATGCCGGGCGAAGCGGCGCTGTGGCCGAGTTTGCCGCAGTCCCTGCCAGTGCCTGCGTCGCGCTGCCGCCTGGCCTGTCCGTGACCGAAGGCGCTGCCATTCCCACCGCCGGCATCACCGCGTGGCATGCCTTGTTTTCCGCAGCGCAACTCACCGCTGGAGAAACCGTACTGATCCACGCGGCCGCGGGCGGCGTGGGCAGCTTCGCGGTGCAGTTCGCGCACAAGGCAAGGGCACGCGTCATCGCCACCGCCTCCGGCGATGGACTGGAACTGGCACGCAGCCTGGGCGCAGATGAGGTCATCGACTACACCACGCAGGACTTCAGCAGCCGCGTGTCCAATGTGGACGTGGTGCTGGACCTGGTCGGCGGCGATACCCAGACCCGCTCGTACACGGTGCTGCGCAAGGGCGGACGCCTGGTGTCCACCACCATGCCGCCGGACCAGGCCGATGCCGAAGCCACCGGCGTCAGGGCCAGCATCTTCTACGCAAAGCCCTATGCAGACCGTCTTGGCCAGCTGCTCTCGGACATCGTTGCGCAAGGCGTGCGCGTGGTGATCGACAGTACCCACGGTATCGACGACTTCGACCAGGCCTGGGCCCGCCAGATCTCCGGCAAGGCACGCGGCAAGATCGTCATCGCCGTCGCCTGATCCCCTCGTCCAGGCAACGAGATCACCGGTGCCCCCTACACCCTCCCTCGGCGGCAGCCTCACCCTGCCGGGCACCTCGGTCGAACTCGCCGTGCATGGGCGACGGCAGCATGCAGTTGCCCGGGCATCACGTGCAGGGGCCTGCGCGAGACCGGGAGGTGGCGCTTGCGGTGCTGCGCGAGCTGATCGCGCTCGGCGCCACTCACATCGACACCGCCGAATTCCATAGACCCACGGTCTCCAAGCGGTGCTGCGCGAAGCCTTGTTCACGCCGGGCTTGCCGAACTTGCGCAGCCAGGCGTACAGGCAGTGCATGGTGAGGCCCAGCCGTTCGGCGGCGTCTTCCGCCCTGGACCCACGATCGGGCGCTTGCCGGAGCGCTTCGATCTTGAACCCATCCGTACATCGCTTACTGCTCACGGACACCTGGGAGTCGCCAACTGATGGCCTTGAGATGTCTGGGACATCTTGGGCGTATCACTCACACCAGTTGCTGAGCGAGGATGTCGCGCAGGGATTTCGGTCCACGACCGGAGAGGCGCTGAACGTCGTCGGTCACGATATCGAAGTTGCCGGCGACGAAGCGGCGCTTGATGTCGACAAACGCCTCGATGATGGGGTCGGGCAAGCCCGACTGAGAAAGCCCACCACGCAACTGCTCTTCCGAGATGACGGCGAAGCTGATCGGCTTGCCAAGCAGTTCGGAAACGATTGCGGCGCGCTCGGGGCCGGTGACGGAGGCAGCCCCGGTGGCAGCGTAGATGGCGCCTTCGTGATCGTGCCCCAGCAGCGCGCCGGTCGCCGTTGCAGCCACATCGTCACGAGAAACATAGGAAACGCGCTCATCGCCGAGGCCTGCGAGCACACCTTGGCCAAGGGACATCTTAATCTCGTCGGCCATGCTCTCGGCGTAGTAGCTCATCCGCAGGATCGTCCATCGGGCCCTGGTGTTGATGAGATGCTGCTCTGCCGTCCAGTAAGCCGACGTGTGCCCGGTCCCGGCCTCCTCCCGCGTGCCGACTGCCGACATCAGGAAGATATGCGCGACACCAGCTTCCACAGCGGCATCGATGGCGTTCTTGAGTTGATCCCCACGTACCCCGGGACGCAGGTCGGCGCTCGGGATGATCAGCAGACGATCAAGCCCCGCATAGGCCTTCACGAGCGATGCGGGCTGATCATAGTCGCCGAGGCGCGCCTCGACGGGCCCAGTGACGCTGTCCGGCGAACGCGATATCGCCACCAGATCGTGGCCGCCGCCTCGCGCGATCAGTTCTGCTACGACGGCTCCGCCTAGCTTGCCGCTCGCGCCACTCACTCCGATCTTCATTTGGATGCTCCCTTTCGATCCACGAACAAAATGTTAGTGACAATATGATCGATATCGGGTAAGAGCACAAGAATGCACAGTGATGTACGTCGCGAACATTTGTGTTCGCTTTAAAGTCTTTGGAGGTCTTCGTGATGGATATTAAAGTCTTGGATGAGGTAAAACCTGCCCCCGTTGAGCATCCACCCGAGGAATGCCGGGCCATTGGTCAGATAGTGGATCGTATTGGCGACAAGTGGACTGTCATGGTTGTTGGCGCACTCTCAAATGGCCCCTTGCGCTTCAACGCGATCATGCGCGCGGTCGGCGGCGTCTCCCACCGCATGCTCACGCTGACGTTGCGCGCACTGGAGCGAGATGGCCTTGCCACCCGCACTGCCTATGCGACCATTCCGCCCAAGGTCGAGTATGAGTTGACGGAGCTCGGCCGCTCGCTGATCGAACCGCTACAGGTTCTTGCCACTTGGGCAGTCAAGCATCGTCCTGCGATGGAAAAGGCACGTGCGAAGTTCGATGCGGCGAAGAACACCAACTAACCGCGTTCAGCAGGGTTCGCCTGCGGCGGATGAGCAATCGTCCCAGCGTGGTCCGTGAGTTGTCTTGCCAACTCAGCCTTTGGATGCGTGGTATATGTCGGCATCGATCGCACTGCCTCGAAGGCAGCGCACGAGATTGAAGCCAGGACCTCGATACCGGTCAGGCCCTGGCTCGAATTGATCGTTCTTTTGGGCAAGCGCTACTATGCGCTCTGGCAGACTGGCGCGTCGATGACGCTCTCCGCGCTCTCAACGTAGATCGACCATACGGTGCCGCATTCTGATTCCAGCTTTGACTTAATGCGGACTACGAACAGCGTGCCATGTCGACGGACCACGCAGTAGGGGCGTGATCCGCAGAGGCCGTGTTGTTGTGATCCGGATCGGATGCTCGGTCGCAATCACCACGGTATCGCACCGTCCGGTCCGGTAAAGCTGCCCGTCGGGCTATCCATATCGAGCGCCGCCGCGACGAGTGGCCGCACGCCGACCTCCACGGTTTCGCCAGCCATGAAATCGTTGATCGCCGTCGCGGTGATGGCAGGGCTGGCCGCACGAACCTTGATCCCGGAGTCCTCCAATTCGATGGCGAGCGCCACCGTGATCGCATTGAGCGCGCTTTTGGACAGGGCGTAAGTCACGCCGAAATAGGGACGAGTTGGGGAATTGGGATCGGCATTGATTGTCAACGAACCGGCGGCGCTGGACACGTTCACGATGCGCCCTGTCCGCGATTGCCGGATGAGCGGAAGCATGGCTTGTGTAACCGCCAGAGCTCCCAAGACGTTCGTTTCGAAGAGTGCGCGGATTTCGTCCAGCGATGCCGCGCTCGGTCTACTTGCTGCCATCACCTCTCCCACGGAGGAGTAGCGTCCCGATTGGCCGATCGCCGCATTGTTGATCAATAGATCGAGCCGGCCAAATTCGGTGGTGATGCGCGCCGCCGCGGCTGCAATGCTTTGCCCATCGGTCACATCGAGATGGATCGCGTGGGCACTGTCGCCGATTTCCTCGGCCGCTTGTTTCCCGCTATCAAAATTGCGGCAACCCAGAAGGACGATATAACCCAGCGTAGCCAGTTCCTTGGCCATCTGCTTGCCAAGGCCTGTATTCGCGCCTGTAATGAGCGCGATCATCTTTTCTTCCATTCTTTCTTCTCCATTCTAGTTAAGGCCGGCTCTGTCCATGCAACGGCGCGATAGACTTGAGCTCTTTCAGCGTTGCGTCGCCGCAGATGGCGGCATCGCACTGCGCTTTTCCGCTAGAGATTGCGCAGGTCGAGACATCAGTCGGTTAGGTCCAGCGCACCTGATCTCGCCGCTCGCTTCACTCATGACGACCTGCAAATAAGTGCCGCCGAGACAACGAACAAAATGTTGGTAAGAATATGATCGATATCGATCGAGAGCACAAGAAGGCACATCGGCCTACGTCGCGAACACGCATGTTCGTGTTCGAAGGAACGAAGTCTTTGGCGCCGGTCCGCGCTGCCGAACCTTAACAGATTAAATCTCGCGATTTGGTTGTAAACCTAGGAAAGGTCTGATCAACTCACCACAGATGCGCGACACTACCGCCTCATGTAGAGGATTCATCCATGCAGCTGACGTTCGGT
>NZ_MDEC01000021.1 GCF_002939785.1 Xanthomonas codiaei | reverse complement strand
GCGAAAGCGGACCACGTGCCGGCTACGACGGCTACAAGCGCAAGAAGGGCAGCAAGGTGCACATGGCGGTGGACACGCTCGGCCACTTGCTGGCAGTGCAGGTCACCCCAGCCAACGAGCAGGAACGCGCCCAGGTGCGATCGCTGGCGCAGGAAGTTCAGTATGTCACGGGCGAGACGGTGAAACTGGCGTTCGTCGATCAAGGCTACACCGGCGAAGGGCCGGCCGAAGCTGCGCAGGAGGAAGGCATCGAGCTGCACGTCGTAAAACTGCCGGAGGCTAAGAAAGGCTTTGTATTGCTACCGCGCCGCTGGGTCGTAGAGCGCAGTTTCGGTTGGGTCAATCGGTTCCGACGCCTGGCCCGTGATTACGAACGCCTACCGGAAACCCTGGCCGGACTCCACTTCGTCGTCTTCTCCATCCTCATGCTTGGAAATGCCGCGTCTCTATTTCAAAGTTCATAACACGCTCTAGGCCATTCGTGGATGATGGAACAATCCGCATCGGCGAATCTTCGGATATGGTTCGTCGAGTGCAAAAAACGTTGAATGCCGAGGGCTACCGAGGTGCGGACAACCAGCCTCTTCAGGAAGATGGTGTCTATCGCCTGTCGATGCAGGCAGCATTGATGAACTACCAGGAAGCTCGTGGCCTTTCTAAGACGGGTGACATTGATCCTGCTACGTTGCAGCAGATTGCTCCGCGCACCTTTCCGCCTGAGGTATATAGAGACGATCACGATGCGGAGCCAACGTATCGAAATATTCAGGGCGCCGCGCCGTCACAAGACCCGCTACATCGTCAAGCCGAAGATGCGGTGCGCCGCCTTGAACATGGTCTTGGCCGAGACTATGACGACAATAGCGCTCGGCTAGCCGCTAGTAGTGCGTGTCTAGCCAAGGAAAATGGACTGTCCCGGATCGATCATATTGTGTTGAGCAATCAAACAGCTTCCGTGGGGCAGGGCGAGAATGTATTCGTTGTCGAAGGAGCATTAGATAATCCTGCTCATATGAGGGCATATATGAAAACGAGCGACGCTATTGCACAGCCGGTAGATCAGTCCCTCGCACAATTGCAGGCGCTGAATGAAACGCAGCGGCAGCAACAAGCCCAGCAACAAGTCCAGCAACAAGTCCAGCAACAAGTCCAGCAACAGGATCAGCAGCTCGGTGGGCCTCAGCCTCCTCAAATGGTATGAGGCTGTTGAAGCCGTTGCTTCTACCGGCGTCCTACGCGCCTTCAGATGGCCCTACAGGTGCATTGTCACCGTCTTTGGGCTTGCACTCGACCCGACGTCTCCCATCCTGAGTAGCAGGCGGGTCTAGAGTCCGGGGTTGATGATATCGGTGTTGGCCAGCCGATGGGCATACGCTGAAGGCGTCATGCCACCAATTGCTCTTTCGGGACGCTCCTCGTTGTATTCGCGTCGCCAGCGCTCGATGTTGGTACGTGCATGCAGCAGTGTGGGGAACCAGTGCTCGTTGAGGCATTCATCACGTAGCCGGCCATTGAACGATTCCACGTAGGCGTTCTGGTTCGGCTTACCGGGCTGGATGAGCCGAAGCTGCACGCCACGACCATACGCCCAGGCCACCATGGCCTGGCCGCAGAACTCTTTGCCGTTGTCGGTGCGGATCACCTTCGGCAGGCCGCGACTGTGTGCCAGTCGCTCCAGCACCCGCACCACGCCGTGGCCGGAGATCGCGCGTTCCACCTCGATGGCGAGCGCTTCGTGTGTCGCATCGTCGACGATCACCAGGCACTTGACCGCCCGGCCCTCGGCGGTGCGGTCGAACACGAAGTCCATCGACCACACCTGGTTGGCCTGCTCTGGTCGCAGCAGCGGCTGACGCTCGCCGATTGGCACCTTCTTGCGTTTGCGGCGCTGCACTTGCAGCTCCTGCTCGCGGTACAGCCGCTCTACACGCTTGTAGTTCACGATGCGGCCTTCTTGCCGGAGTTTGAGATAGATCATTCCCACGCCGTAGCGGCGATGGCGATGCGCCAATGCCAAGATGCGCTCGCGAAGTTCGACGTTGCGATCCTCGCGTGGGCAGTAGCGCAGCGCACTGGCGCTCATGCCGATCGCGGCCAAAGCCCGGCGCTCGCTGGCGCCACGTCCCATCCACGCGCGCACCAGCGCACGACGCGCCGGTGCGCTGACTATTTTTTTTGCAGCGCATCCTTGATCAGGTCGTTCTCGAACACTTGCTCGGCCAGCAGCTTCTTCAGCCGCGCGTTCTCAGCCTCCAGGTCCTTGAGCCGCTTGGCGTCGGGCACGCTCATCCCGCCGAACTTGCTGCGCCACAGGTAGTACGAGGCCTCGCTGAAGCCATGTCGCCGGCACAGATCCTTGATCGCCACGCCGGCCTCGGCCTTGCGCAGAAAGCCGATGACCTGCTCGTCAGTAAATCGTTTCTTCACGTCCAATCTCCTTCGGGTAGGGAATTGGACTCCAAACTGGCGTGCTACTCAAAATTGGGGGGACGTCGAAGCACCCGGAACGGATGCTCCGCGCCTGTCCATCCCGGTATAGCCGCTGTTGCCGCACATATGTCCTCCTTCCGTGCAGCAACCTCTAGGCCTGCGTATTCGATGGCCGCAACGTTGGCTGCCGTGCACTCCACGTGGTGCACCAGCCAGGGCTCATCATCCATGGCGCTGATTGACCTTCTCGTCTGCGTCACTCCGGATCAGGTTCACCATCGTGATTATTGGCAGAACTGCGTGCGGCAATAACCGTTGCGTCCACGATGGTTCCACCGCGCAGGCTCTGGCCTTTGCGCGACAGGTGCGCATTGACCTGTCCGAATGGCTTGCGTACCAAATCGTGCGTTTCCAGCAGCCGATGGAAGTTGAGGGGCCGTGGTCTCGTCCGGCACATCATTCAGCCCGCCGATCTTCGCAAAGCGGTGCATCGACGACGTGCACTACAAAGCATCTTCGGCCGCTGGGTCGCTCAGTGCTTACCGCTGCTGCAGAAGGTGGATACGCAGTCTCGTGTCCAGCCCATACGGCTGCCGACCCGGCTGGCCCGACTTCGGCTAGTGCGGCTCGATCGGTGCCAACAGCTCCTACCGCGGCAGCACTCGATCCATCTCGGCCAGAAACACCTCTCGACGCGCCCGGCTGCGCTTGCCGTTGTACGCCGCATCGCCGAACGACAGGCGCATCGTTGTCGTCCCATTGGGCGATGGGCGATGGGCGATGGTCGCAGGGTCAGAGGAACTTGTTCAGAGTTTCCGCAAAAGACGCAGTGCCTTTGTAGCGGAATGGTATCAATCCGTCTAACTCTTCCCGGTCGTACCAGCGACACGCCGCAACAGGTAATGCGCGCCTCGTCGCATCGCCTTCCTGCCGGTGATTTCGCATCCTCGCTCTGCCTTTCGCTCCGGTCGGCAGTTCCGATGTCAGGTGTCGGCATACTCGACCACTGCGCCATCTCGATGACAGAGAGAGATTCATCGTGCTGCGAAAACTGCTTCGGAGTATTCCAAAGCACCATTCCGGTGCGGATCATGGCAACGTGCAGTGCACTCCGGCTCTAACGACGCCAGTGGTCCCGAGCGAACCGCCGGCACTGGGGCGAGCGCCTAGACGGCCTACGGGCACAGCAATGCGGCGCTCCGCAGCGAGCAGCGCGTCGCGCAGCCAACCAGTTGCCCCACGTCATCGGCCAGCGCCGTGCACGGTGGATAGCCTTCCGCCCACTCAACGGGGCGAGATTCACTTCCACTCATCCGATAGCCGCCCATTCATGCCGCCCGCGGTGCCGCAGCAACCGCTGGTTCCTCGCCAGACGCTGGGCGCGTTGTTGGAACAGGAGCTAAATCAGGAGGCGCGACTGCTCAGGCAGGCTCGGCGTGAGGCGCTGAAACAACTCGTGGACCTTGCGTTGCCCGACGGAGGAAAGACAATGAATCGGCTCACCGCGCGGGCGGCCAGGATGCAACCGATCACCGCGGCTGATCGATGGCAGGCGATCTGCAAAGGCGTTCCCCAGCCGATGCAAGGCAAGCGAAGGGCTGCGTTCGAGGCGCTGGTGCGCAGCGATTTGATGGCCATCGCTCGTGCCGGCCAGATCGATCCCTGGGCTGCGGTCGGCAAAATGGCCGAAGCGCTCGACGAGGGCATTCTAGGCAAAGGTGTGCTGGCCAGCGACCGGGAAATGCTTGATGAAGTATTGAATGGCTTGTCGATCGATCGCCTGTACACGCGGCTGAATCTCAAAATGACCGACGACACCATGCCCGCTTTCACCAGCGCGCAGGAACAGGCGCCGAGAGAGTTGGGAGCCGGCCGGTCCAACAGTGTGTACGAGGTCCAGGTCCGCAAGACCGATGGCGCGGCGATGAACGCGGTGTTCAAACCGCTCGACCCCGAACCACCTGATCCGGAGCACTGGAGCGTGGTTGCCAGGTTGACAGGTATTTCCAGGGAAGATCCGCAAACGGCGATGCGCAATCTCGCAACGGTGGCCTATGCAAGGAAGCTTGGGTTTGACGTGATCGTTGATACGCATGTGGCACCGATCAACCTGGGTCAAGACCCCTTCAACCCCGAGCTGGGCCTGATCATGGAGCGCGCGCCGGGAAAACCTGCCGAAGAGATCGATGCTTCCACGCTGGCCCAGGCGAAGGTCTGCGCTGAAGTGATGAAACTACAGCTGCTCGATCATTTGACGGGTGAGGCTGATCGCCACGATAAGAACTATTTCATCCATGTCGAGTCCGATGGTCGTGCCAAGGTCACGGGCATCGATAACGACAACTGTTTTGGCAAGGAGCTGACCGCCCCCGACGCGGCACAGCCGGACCTGGAAGATCCGCAACGAAGGGCGTTTCATGGCACCGCGCTGCCGCCGGTAGTGGACACCGAGATGGAGCGAGCCGTCCTTTCCCTCACCGAAGAGGATATTCGCTCACTGCTGGAAGATAAACTCGACGATGCAGAGATCGCCGCCGCAGTCCAGCGCTACCATGGCGTGCGGAGACATCTCATGGAGCTGCGAAATGCCGGCCGGATCATCGAGCCGCACGACTGGGGCCGGGCAGATGTACAGCAACTCCTGACCCCTGAGAACAGCTACCTGGGCCGCGAACGCGAATATGCATGGCTCGCGGATGGACAGGCCGTGCCGTAAGGCTGCTGCTCCGCAAGAGATGGCGGGCAAGTCTTGTGTCCCGCACGCAGGCGTTGCGGATCAGAATCTCCCGGTCGCGGATTCGCGAACAGGCAGCTAATGACGAACGTGGCCCCATCGTGGAGCTTCGGGACATCAACGCTGGGGTGCTGTGCATCGACGGAGCAGCGTGGCGACGCCGCTCCGAGCAACGAGCGCCGAACACATCCCTGACCTCGCTCCGATAGTTCACAACGCTGCCGGGAAACGCAGCACGCTGTGGTGCGCCATCACATTCTCGACTAGCGTTGGTCATGCTGTTTCTGTACTGATGTCCGACAAACGACGTCGCACGCACACTCTGCTTTCTGCGTTTTTATCGCCAAAATAGTTCATAGGCGCACCCGGCCGATTTCGGCGGTGGCAACATTTGTGTTCGCCGCACGAGACATGCCCGTACGGCCGTATGAGCATCTACTCATATACAGACGCTTTGTCCTGCTTTGCCACTGCGAGGCCGCATACATGTCGCTCAACACGCTTTCGACTGGAAGCACCACGGCTCTGTCTCTCCTTTCACTGGATGACTCATCGTCCGCAGAGTCGACCGAATGCGATTCGTCGATGAACCAATCCGATCTGTTGCTCGCGATAGATACCCTGTTCCTGGAGCAGATCTATCGTTTGATGGCCGCCGCCTACGGCAACGCGCCGAGCACGTGTCCCAGCGGAGGCGTTTTGGGGCCGGCCACGTATTCAGACGATGATCTGCAAGCGAGCCAGCCGATCGAGAAACGTACCTCCTGGCCGTCGTTATCGACACCATTCGATGCCAAGGACATCAAGGGATCCAGGCTGCCGCCGGCGGTGGATGGTTCATCGGTGACCTGGGACGGCGGCGCGCTCACCGCATCGGAGCTTCAGATCGTTTCGACACTCAATCAGCACAAGGACAAGATGCCGCTCGAGTTCGCAAAACTCGACGACAGGATCAACGACCCGTCCACGCCTGCCGATCTGAAGAGCGCGCTGCAAGGCTTGCAGAAAGACCCGCGCCTGTTCTTTGCCATCGGCTCACAGGGCGATGGCAAATGCGGCGGCAAGATCAAGGCCGAGGACTTGTGGGATTTTGCAGACCACCATCAACAGGTGACCGATCTGGGCGGGAAGAATGCCGAGTTCAATCCCAGGAACATCAAGGGAGCGACACCGCCGCCCGCCGCAGAAGGTTCATCGGTAACCTGGGATGGCGGTACGCTCACGCAGTCCCAGCTTGAGATCGTCTCCACGCTCAATCAGCATCGTGACATGACGCCGATCGAGTTCGCCAAGCTCGACGAAAAGATCAACGACCCGGCCACGCCACCCGACTTGAAGAAAGCGCTGCAAGGCCTGCAGCAGGATCCCGGCCTGTTTTTCGCGATGGCGGCTCAAGGGCACGGCAAACACCATCATGACGACCAGGGCAAGTGCAACGGTAAGCTCATTGCCGCCAACCTCTATGATTTTGCCGACCGTCACCCGCAGGTGACGGCACTGGGGGGGAAGAACGCGACCTACAATCCAGAAAAAATGAAGGGCCGCGACCTGCCGCCACCGGTGGACGGCTCTTCGGTCACCTGGAATGGCGGGACGCTCACCCAGGACGAACTGGAGATCGTCACCACGCTCGATCGCCACAAGGACAAGCTGCCGCTCGCATGGGCCGATCTCGATGCGAAGATCAACGATCCGGCGACACCGCCGGATCTGAAGAAGGCCTTGACGGACCTGCAAAAAGACCCGCGGCTGTTCTTCGCCATCGGCTCGCAGGGCGATGGCAAATGCGGCGGAAAGATCAAGGCCGGCGATCTCGGCAAGTTCTCGGCCGGCCACGCGCAGGTAGCGGAGTACGCCACCAAGCAGGCCAAGGGCTACACGCAGAACTATGTGGCGTCCGACAGCCCGGACAAGACCGAACCGACGGTCATGACCGAAAGCGACGCAATGCGTGAGTTCTATCGCTACTCGGACTATCTGCCGAAGGACCTGAACCAGGACGCGTTCAAGCATCTGGTCGAAGGCGACGACAAGACCCAAAAACGCCCGCCGCAGGTCATTGCCGCCGCCCAGTATTTCCGAGAGCATCCCGATCGGTGGAAGGCGCTGGCGGGAGACTCGGGTTCGATGAGTACACCGGATTTCCTGCAGACATCCGCAACCCAGATACACCTGACCGCGCCCGAACTGAAAACGCTGGACACCATCAACAGTCACCAGGACGCGTTCTTCGGCGACGGCAAGGAGGTGACCCGCGACAAGCTCGACACCATCGTCAAAGACGACAAGGCCGACCCCGCAGTTCGCGACGCTGCCAAGCAGCTGCTGGGCGACCCGCTGCTGTTCGGCTTGTTGAACAACTCCATCACCGGCTACAAGAAGCCCCACAGCTTCTTCGGCGGCGGCCATGTCGTCGACTCAGGCAAGATCAGCAAGAAGGACTTTCGGCAGTTCTACGATCATATGACGGCGGCCAACAAGACCGTCGACAAATCGCCGACGCATGCGGCCACGTCGCCCGACCAGAAGAAGGCTGTTTCCGACATGTTGATGGGCAAGGCCGATCAGCCCGACATCAAGAAGAAGAAAAAGGACATCGGTACCGTCGGCAAGGGATTGCACGAGTTCCTCAAGTGGGACGCCAAGATCCTGGATTGGGCCTCCGTCGGACTGAGTGCATTGAACGGCATCCCCATCATCGGCGAGTTTGCCGATGCAGCAGCGCTGGCACTGGAGAGCGAAGCGCAGGCGGCGCAGGTGCTCGACACAGCATTGCAAGGCGGCGACATGAAGCTCGCATGGGAACTGGCCGGCATCAACATGGCGGGTGCGGCGATTGGCGCTGTCGGCGGACCTACCGCCAGGCTCGCGGCCAAGGGGGCAGCCAAGGGGGTCGCCGAGGGCGCAGCCAAGACAGCAGGCGAGAGCGCGGCCAAGGGGGCGAGCAAAGGGGCAGGCGAGGGTGCAGCCAAGGGAGCGAGCAAGGGGACGACCGAGGGTGCAGGCAAAGGCGCGGCCAAGGGAACAGCGGAGGGCGCAGCCAAAGGAGGCAAGGGGACAGCCGGGCGGCAAAAGCCAACTGATGCGGTTAAAGGTTATTTAGTAGGTACCGGCATCAGCAAATCGACTGAGATGCTCAAAGTGCCCGTGTTGGCAGGTTTGCATTACGAAGAGATGCGATTGGACAAGGAGAAGAAGGAAGGCGAGATCCGCCAGAATCTGGAGAGCGCAGGTGGCGTGCCGATCGGAAAAATGAGCATTCCCAAGCCCATTGCAGACAATTTCGAGGCGGATATGAAGGAAAATCTCAGGAGCTTGAGGGGTGGGCGGCGTCGGTAATGATCACTCCCAATCGGCATCCTATTGCGCGAACGGACGGGCGATCAACCTGATCGCCCGATTCGTCAGTGCGCTGTTCGACTCATTCTGCAAGTACGCATTTGGGGAACCGGAGGCGTGCCAGCGCCAGTCAAGTAAAGATGTCGTTTTGTATGAGCAGACTTGCTTACTGATCCGATATCCGTGTTTGAGCAAGAAAAGCGCAAAGAGGACATGTTTCTTGCGATTTCCGGGCTGCTCGACCTGAAGATCTCTGGCGTGTGCGGTAGGTGCGCGTCCGGCGAGACAGTCAAGATAGCACGCTTGCTAAAAGCGCTTGCCTACGCCGCTACGGAGTATGCGTGTTGTTCCGCTACCCGCGGTCTTTCATGCGATTCATCTGTCGCTCCGCGGACATGGGCTGCGTATGACACAGGTCTCGATCGCGCGATTTCCAACAGGTGGACTTCGTGTGCGGCGCGAGTCATTCGCGGTGTCTTGTGCGGGGGTGCATCGCGAGCCAGATACTGCGTCCTACCGAAATGGTGTATCGGTACCCATCGCATAATTTCTCGAGGATTTCGGACAATGTCGGAACTGGGAAATCTCCACGCAGCGAACGACACATTTTTCACCAACCTGGGAGTCCGTCTTGGGTTACCTGAGGAGCTTGCGCAGCGACTTGGCCAAGGCGAAACCATCCTTGGTCCTGCGGGCATGTTGTGCCGTGTCCACGCGCAGATGCAGCAGGGCGAGATGACGGCGTTTCCGGAAGTGATCATGCCATTGGCCGCACGTGAACTCGGCGGCGAGGATGTGGTGACGCTGCTGGCGCTGCAGGAACAATTGCTGACCCAATACGGCTGGCGGCTCACGCTCTCGGACCTTGGTCTGCTCTGTGTCTGCCCGCTGTTAATCGAACGCACGCCCGATGCCGTGGCCACTGCGCTGGAGCGCGGGCAAGTTGCCGCACGTGTGGTGCTGGACGCGCTGGTGACGCAGGCCGGCAGCACGGCCGAGGTGGCCTCATGAAGCTCTCCGGCAACATCGGGACCTCTCCCAGCGGCCGCGCAACGTCTCCTGCGCCCACACGTCCGACGCATGCCGAGGAGGCCGTCGCCCTGTCACAGGCGGAAGTGCCAACCGGGCCGCTCGCCGGCCTGCCCTCTTCGGGCCAGGTATTGCGCGGTCGCCGCGCACCGGTTGCACGTCGCGTGACCACCGACGCAAGTCATGCCGAGTCCTCGCATGGTGCATCGCATCGCTCGGGGTCCTCGCAGTCATCGCATTCTTCCGAGTCGACGGACGCAGCGTTTTACACTCCGTACGCAAGCTCCGCGTCCTCGGTCGTCGATGAGCCGCACGCGCCTGCCGCTGCAGCGACCTATGCGCAGCGCAGCGCAGCGGCGGCCGCTGAGTTGAAGGCGCAGCTACGGACTCGCCTGGGCAATCTGCACTTTGCAGAGCCCTCGGAGGAGCAGGAGGCACTGCAGGCCGCGTATCTGGAATGGGCGGACGCGCGCGTGGACGAACGCATCGCCGCGTTCGGGCCGGATGCCGGATACCAGATCGTCGGCGATATGAAGACGGCAGGCGCAAAGGCAGCGTGGCCGATCGCTTACGAGTGCCTCAGGGCCTTCATCATCGGCTCGATGCGGACCCCATTCGGTCTCGCCGCGGGTGCAGCCTACGACGGCGCGCGTGCGCCCGGATCGGAGACGCTGAGTACGACGGCGCTGTCCGGCGCGGTGGCGGGCCTGATGTCCTATACCAGCGATACGTTGCTGATCCCGGCGATGGATCGGCGCGCGCGTGTTGCCAACCTGCCGCGGTTCCAGACCATCGACCCCAAGATCCTGGTACCCGATCCGCCGCCGGCCCTGCTGGAAATCACTGCCGAGGGCAAACGCTTCACGCGTCCCGGCGAAGGCAACACCGAAACGCTTCCCAAGCTCAAGGCGCAGACCTACGACCTCCGCCAGGGCATCATCCAGTGGCAATCGACCCTGGACGACAAGTCCCTGGACACCTTGTTGCTCAAGCCGACGATCAACGCGGGGTTCAACGCGGCGCGGCAGACCTCCGACGACCCGGGCACGCGCACGCCAGCCGGCCAACTGGGTCTGAGCGCGCTCGCCATCGGCGGGGCAGGGGTGGTGCAGAAGGCGATACTCGAAACCGGCAAGGCGGTTGCGAGTACCGGCCAGATGCGCGTGCCCGATCTGCTTGGTGGACAGCAGCGGCTGAACCTGTTTGCGCTGGCATTGCCGGACAAGACCCGTCGGCCCGCGCAATGGTCCGACGCTGTGCGTTTCCCCAACTACCTGCTGGAAACCGGGATGGAAGGCCTGGCGTTGGCCAGGCAGGCCTTGAGCACCACCAACGCGGTCACCACTGCGGTACGCGATGTGCTGGTCCGTCACATGCTCAGCAACGTGATGGTCAATTTCGCCTCGCTCGGGGCCGGCCGCCTGATCGCTTCGCCCTTGCGTGGCGGTAACGCAAACGGCAGCGTTGCGGGCGAAGCCATCAATTCCACCGCCACGATCGTGCAACAGGCAGCGCAGACACTGTTCAACGATACGGTCTGGAATGCGCTCAAGGCCAAGAACGGCGCCAACACCACCCAGGCGACGCGCCTGGACCAAGAACGCGCCGCCAACGCCGCCGATCATCAACGCACCATCGCAGGCACGCTTCAGGCGCTGGCCGAACCCATCGAGGTGGCGATCGCGCTGTTTTCGGCGCCGACATCGGCAGAGATTGCGCGCGCCGTGGAGGAGGGGCAGCCGCTTGCGCCTGCAACTGGGCCGCTGGCAGGGAGATTGTGTGAAGCCCTGGAGGAATTGCGCACGGAGATCGGCACGCAATCCGTCTCGATTGCGACGATCGACACTGTGCTCGACCGCCTGCACGCTGGGCAGGCGGCGATGTTCAGCGGCGTGCCAAGCAACGACCTGACCAATACACTCAAGACCGAGCTACAAAAGCTCAGGCAGGCATTGCACCAAAGCGAGGAACTTCGCCAGTGGGAAGACGGCAGGCCGTGAGCGATCGATCCCGCAGCTGATCCACAGCGTACGCCGCAACGACAGACGCAACCGCCCTTGCGTCTGTCGCTTGTCGGCGGCCCCGGCGCAGTCTGGTGCGCGGCTCACGTGCGAACACTGGGAGTACAACGGGGCTCTGCGGCGCGCGGCACCGTTTCGTACGCTGGCCATTGACCGACCGTGCGCATGGCCTCGGCGATGCGGTTGCGCTGGCGCTTGACGATGAAGTCCAGGCCACGTTCTTGGATCAGTTTTGCCTTCTCGCGGACCAGCAGCAACGTCGGCTCCCATACGGCAGGCTGCTGCAGCAACGCGTCGAAGGCGGTGCGCTCGGCGAGTGCACGTGTGTCGTCACCAGCGTCCTGCGCCACCAGTGCAAGTGCGCGGTGCACGTCCAGCAGCGGCGCAACTTCGCTGCGCAACGCCTCGTCGGCGAACAGCGCAGCCAGCGCGTTGCCATCGGCAAAGCGCCTGGCCTGCTGCATGAAATGCTCCAGTTGCAGCTCTGCCAGCACGGGCTTCAAGGCCTGGTCGACATCGTTGCCCAGCTTGACCATGCCGTAGTCGGCCCAGCGCTCCCATTGGGTGCGGACCAGGCGCTCGAACGCTGCGAACTGCGCGAAGTCGGTTGCGCGGTCGCTGCGGGCCGGATCGATTTCACCACCAAACTGGAACAGTGTGCAGAAGGCGGTGGCCACGTCCGCGCTCACTTCCGCGACATACCCAGCATCGAGTGCCGAGACCGTGGTGCTGGCCGCAGGCGTCGCCGATGCGCCTGTGCGTGGATGCTTGGCAAGCGCCAGTTGCACGCCTGCCGTCAGGCGTGCAGCCACTTCCACCCGGCGTGCGGCGGTGGCGTCGCAGTAGTGCGTGGTCATGTAGCCTGCCACGGTCGTCGTTGTCCAGCCCAGGTCCTGGCGCGATCTGACGCCGAGCCCAAGCGCGGCGCCCGCGCGGCGGCCGTGCGCATCGCCTGCACGCACGCCGGCACTGACGCTGGCGCTGCATTCGGTGCCCTGGCTGACGCGTGCGGCCTGGTCGATCAGCCCGACGCTGGCATCCGGATGCTCGGCCAGCAATGCCTGCATCCAGTCCGCGCCAATGGGGTGTGCGGACGGATCGGGCGTTGCGCGGCGTATCAGCTGCTCCAGCATGCGCAAGAATGCCTGTAGCAGCTCCGGTTCGCGGCCCTTGCCCAGCCGCGGAATACGGATCTGCAGGCCGTCTTCCACGCCGGTCTCGCGCCGATAGCGCCAGTCCACGGCGGCCGAGACCCCTGCTGCGGCGTAGTCGCTTTCCATATCGATGCCATAGCCGACAGTCAGGCCTGCTCCAAGCTGGCGCTGCGTCGCGGATTGGCGGCTGATCTGCAGGTACAAGCCGGTGCGTCCCATGTAGAACTCCAGCGAGGCATCGCGATTGCACTGCATGCTCGCGATCAGTCGCGTGCCCAGGCCGAAGGCAGACCCTGCAATGGCAGCTGCCGCCGAAAGCGGTGCGAGATTGACGCCCGAGGTGTGTTGGCAGGTCATGCGCCAGCGGTCGCGCCATTCCAGGTGCGAGAGCATGTCGCGCAGCAGGTCCAGCAATGCCTCGGGGTGGGCCAGGGCGCCGGTACCGGTCTGCTTCGTCAACTGCAAGGCCTTGTCGACGGCGGTGTCGAAATGCGCCAGGCAGTCCTCCGCATGGGCGAGCCACAAGCTGGCCTGCGGCGAGGGATCGCTTGTTTGCAGCTCCGCCGCTCGCTCTGCGTGCTCCGCCCGCACCGCAGACAGGCAGTGACGCAACAGATCGAGCGCGGCTGGCGCGCTGCAGCGGCCGCTTCGCACCTGCTCCCAGGCACGCTGCAATCCTTCCGGTGCCGTTGCCTGCACCGCTGTGCCGCCCGGGGCCCGGGATGCCTGCGCCTGATGGTGGTCGTGCAGTGCTGCGGCACGCTCGGTGATGCGTGCAAGGGTGGCGGCATCGAAGACCACGCGGCTGCGGTCCACGTCCTCATCGACCCATTGCAGCAGCTCGGCCGCCGCCTGCCAGTGCAACTCGGCCTGCGATGGAACACCGCCCTGCGGTCGGGCCGCATGCAATGCCCCCAGGTAGCCGATCAAGGCAGCCGCGGCGTGCTCCAGGGCCAGGTTGGCGCGTCGACGCGGTGTTGGCAGTGCGGTGGCCGATGCGACCTCCAGCCCCTCCGGCAAGGCATGCAGTGGATTGGGAGCGCTCGCGTGTGCACCGGCAGAATGCGGCGAGGTGGCAGTGCGCACTGCCTCGCCGAACGCCTGCAGGTGGGCGTTTGCGCGCGCATACGCTGAATCCGGAGCACGCGACTCGTAGCCGTTGCGCAGCGCATGGTAGGCCGCGCGTTCGTCGTCGCTGCAGGTGCGCAACGCGTGTGCCGGGTCGGCCGCGTGCAGGGCGATACCGGCGGCGCGGCGGGCTCCGCTCAGCCAGCACCGCGTGGCGGTATCTTCCACAGGCGTGGCGCGCAGCAGCGCATCGGCCCGCAACGCAATCCGCGCGATGTCCTGGCGGCCGGGGTCGGCGGCACGCTCGTGGCGCGCCTGGATCAGCTGGCCGAGTACCTGACGGCCGCGCGGCACCCGCGCCAGCGTCTCCAGCCAATGCGTTGTTGCCACCTCGATCGCTGCACGGGGAATGGCGGAGTGCTCGCCCATCGTCGTGCCCGGCGGGTCCTCGGGCCGTTCCGGATCGGCGGGAATCAGCGCGCTCCAGGTGCTGCCGTGGACACGGTCGAAGGTGGCCAGCAGCAGCGCCGCGGCCTCAGCGCGGTTGTCGCCCAGCACACCGGCCACCGCCGAGCGTAGCGCACCTAGCGCGATGGCCACGATTCCCGCTGCAGGCACGGCCTGGTCTGCGAAACGCGTGGTGGACAGCCCGCTCGCCCAGGTCGACAGGCGGTTGCGCAAGGCAGTGGCAGTAGCGGCATCGGTTGCGCTGGATGCGGTCTGCGCAATCTGCGCGGCAATCAGCGCGTCCGAGGCGGCCTGCAGCGCCTGGCTGGCGCGCAGATCATCGGCCGCTGCGCGGTCAACCTCCTCCTCGAGCGATTGAGTCAGATCTGCCAGCGCCGGCAGCAGTGCACGCAGATCGTCGGCGCGTGCAGCGGTCTCGAACAGGTCGTCGGCTACGATGAGTGCAGACTGCAGCGCCTGCGCCAGTGTGGTGTCGAGGCTGGCGGCGCGCACTTCCATGCGTTGCAGCATGGCCTGTTGTTTCTCGCGCAGGGTGGAGAGGTGCTGCGCGTGCTGGTGCTGCTTGCGGATGCGCTCCAGCTCGGCTTCGTGCGTGAGCAGGTCACGCAAGCGCGCTCGACGCCCGTTTGCAGCAGGCGCCGGCATGGCCGTGAGCTGGTCCAGTTGCTGCTGCAGCTGCTGCTCAGTGCGCGTCAGGCGCTCGCTGCAACCGGCAATGTGCGTGCGGAGCAATGCGCTCCAGGTGGCCAGCACCTGTTGGCGTTTGCGGGTGTCGTTGGCACGGTCGGCCAGGCGCGGTGCGCGTCTGGCATGCAGGCTGGTGTCCTGCTCCAGGCGATCGATATGCAGCAACACCAGGCGCTCCAGCGCTGCGGCCTTGCGCATGGCGATCCGGGCGTCGCTCAGCCGTTGCGAGGCGGAGAACGTCGCTATCTGCAAAGGAGCGAGGGTGTGCCAGTCGCTGTGTTCCGACCGAGCCGGCGGTGCAGGCTGCGCAGAGGTGCCCTGGTAGCGCAGCAGGCGCGTATGGTCGGGAGTGGACTGCCGCGCGATGCCCACCGCCGTACCGGCGAGTCGGGCGAGTTTCTGCAACGACTCCCGCACGCCGCGCAGCCTGGCTGTCTTGCGTGGTGCAGGCGTGCCCCGCTCGGCATCGGCAGCGGCTGCGGTGTAGCGATGCACCCGTGCGGCCACATCCAGTTCTGCAGCGCGTGCCTCGGACTCGGCCGCTGGGCCATCCAGTTGATGCAGTCGGTGATGGGCCTGCTTGTGCGGCGACGGCGTACCCGCATGCGCTGCGCCACGGCTGTTGCCAGGTAGCCCAAATGTCGTGGTGGAAGGGCGGATACGGGTCACGCTAGACACCTCGCGTGTGGATCTACAGTCATGCCCTGCCTTGCGATTGGCGAGACAACACACGTACCCCAAATCCTCGCGCCATCATGCTTGAGTGCCAACCGCGCAAGACAAGAGGCCGCGCCCGATGCGCCGGCGTGCGGCGATCTAGCCCCCAGCAGGCGCCGATACCCGGCAGGTGCATCAATGCAGTGCATCTGCCGGGTATCGGCGCACAGCGAACGTGCGGTGTGCAATCAACCGCTGTAGGCCTTGTGGCCAATGCGTGTGGCCCCAACGGCCTGGGACGCGTTGGGTGCAATCACCTCTTCGGGCGCATCGGTCTTCGTGTCTCTCAGTAGCACGGTCGCGCCTGGCGAATCGGTGCGGAAGATCGCCTCCTTGACCTGATTGAAGTCGCAATTCTCAACCTGGAGGTGCGTGTCGATATCGGAATGCCCGCCATTGGTGCGGAACACCTTGCCGGCGCCGTTGACGGTGCAGCCCGACATCACCACGTCGGCGGTGCCATTGTCCTGCACGACCTTGTCTGCGGCGCCGTTGAAGGTGCAATTGATGATCTCGACCTTCGGCCGGCCGCTGACCTCCGGGCTGGAACCGGCAATGCGCGCATCATGATCGCGGTTGCCCTGGCCATCGATGGTGACCGCATCCTCGCTGACGTCTTCGTTGACGCAATTGACCATCTTGCCGCTGCCGATGAAGTGCACACCGTCGCCACCACCTTTCATATGGACATTGCACAGGCTGCCGCCGTCTTCGACGATGAAAAGAGGCTGCTGGTGCTCGTCCTGATCGCCCTTGCCCAGGCTGGGGCCGCCGATGTAGGTCTGACCCTTGCCGTCGAAGACCTCGCCTTTGTGCACCACGATGGGCTTGTTCTGCACGCCGGGGGGAGCGGTGACGACCTTGCCGGAAGGCAGCGGCGCTTGCGTGCCGCTGGGGTTGGACGTGACCGGCTGGCCATTGCCGGGCGGCGTTGTCGGTCGACCCGGGTTGCCGGGCGATGCGCCGTTGCCTGCTCCGTTTGCGCTGTTGCCACCGTTGCCCTTGTAGCCGCCGCCATTGCCGCCACTGCCATCGCCGTTTCCCCTGCCGTGTTGTCCGCCGGGGGTGGTCGAACAGGGCGGGCCCGAAGGCGGCATCGAGGGTGCCGGGTTAGGGGTGGCCGGTAGCTGGCCGTCACTGGATGCCCGATCCTGTCGTTGCAGCATGTCGCTGAGCATGCGCTGCATGCAGTACGCCAGCATGCTCATGATCACAGCGGTGAGGGCTTGCTGCGACGACAGGGAGAACGAGGACGGTTGTAGACTCGCAGTGGTGTTGGAGGGGATGGCGAGATTCATTGGCGAGTGTCCTTGCGGAAGATGAATGGCGGAAGAAATCCTGCTAAGGGGATAACAGCAGGGCAGCGTGGTCATGTGACACGGCGCAGCGGATGCGCAAGCCGCAGCTGGCGTGCTGCCGAGTCATGCCTGTCTCGGTGCAAGCATCAGCACGCATGCCAGGTCTGGCATCTCATGCACGTAGCCACAGATAGTTTCCCGTCGCGATTCCTTCGAACATTTCGTCGTGTGCAATGAAGATATTGTTGTTCCAGTAACGGCCATGCTCGGCGTAGTGGGCGAGCAGATCGCAGATCCACGCGCCGTCAACGTCGTCGTCCAGCGGGACGCGCACGACCAGGACGATCACACCGGCATCGTTCAACCCGAGTTGCGCCTGGTCCTGCGCATAGACCGACAGGTTGGCTTCCAGCAACAGCCGAAACACCGTCAGGGTCCGTCCCGCAGGAGCAAGGCCGTAGGAGATGCGTAGGTAGAGCGCTTCTTCCTCCGGTGCTTGCTGTGCTTCGTCGTCGGCCTGGGCAGCGGGCATATGCAGATAGACTTCAAACCCGTCCACCCACAGCACGCGTTTGCTGAGCACTGCCTGCACATCCGGCAGGTCCAGTGCTTCGCACATCTGCTGAACGATCGCTTCGAATCGGCCGTTGCTCATCTGTCGTACGACATGCGCAGGGCCATGCACCGGCCCTGCGTCATGTCAGGCCAGTTATTGGCCAACCAGCTGCTTCGCGTTGTCGCCTGCTTTGCCGATGAACTTGTTGAGCGCCACGTTGAAATCGACTTCGTTCTTCTTCTCGGTCAGGTAGTTGTTCATGCGCTCCTGTGCTGCGGCCGACTTGCCGATGCCGCCCATCAGGCTAACCATCTGATTCTCCGAAGTCTGAGTGCTAGCGTGGCTGTCCCATCTGCTTGAAAAGTCTGATGTGATCAGGTCCCCTCCCTGGCCCAATCGCGACTTTAGTGACTGTAACTCTAACATGCGAATACTCCTTAGCTAAAGACAAGTGACGTGGAGCGCCTACCGGCGCGTTTTGCTTGACCAGTGTGGCCAAGGAACTCGATGGTCAAGGCATGCTGGCGATGTGCGCAACGATGTCGCGCGCGGCGTTGAGGCCGTCATGCAAGACGGTGAAATCGTTGCGCTCGGCCTGATCGCTCGCTGCAGCCCAGTGCAAACGGAGTTGTTGGGCTGTCGTGTGCAGCGCTGCATCGATGTTGCGCAGTCGCTCGCCGGAGAGATCCTCCGCCTTGGTCTGCAAGATCTTGCTCATATCCTGGGTGACCGTGTCGGTCATGGCATCGAACATGGTGCGGTTCTCATGGCGCCGCCTGCTGCGGCAGGGAAGTCAGATGTTTGGTGCCGTCCGGGGTCTCGACGTAATGCAAGCCGTCGGCAAGCAGCGCGGCATCGTAGTTCGCTGGCGGTTTGACCGACGGGTCCTGCTGAGTGATGTCCACGTGCAGCTTGCGGATTTCCGGGCCCAGATCGCTGCGCAGGTCGGCGAGCCGCCGGATCGCACGCTCCGCGTTGTCGCTGCTGCCGGCAATGGAAAAAACCCCATGGCCGTCGTAACGCACGCTCAGATCGCGGTCTGCCAAGGTATCGCGCAGGGTTGCCAATACCTCATCCACCACCACCACATCGACCGTCACCGCATGTTGATACCGATGCAGTTGCGCACGCAGGCGTGCCGCATCCGCGCTGCTTGTCACCAGACCCTCGACCCGCACGCGCGCACCGACACGCTCCACGCGCGCTTCAGGCAAGCCCAGCTGTTTCAGCAGGAATCGAACCTGATTGAATTGATTGTCCTGGCTGTGCGGGGCAGCGGCATTGGAGAGAAATGCCGGCAGCAGGGAGGGCAACAGCGCTGCGGCGGCCAGCGCTAGCATGGCACCCACCACTGCGCGCATCGCAGCGCCCCTGGGGCTGCGTGGCGGGGGTGTTGCCGGTGGCGCGGCTGGAGATAGCAAACGCTCCAGCAGCGCCACATCGTCCGGCCAATCGGCCGCAGCCTCGCCGATGCACAGCACCAACGGACCAAAGCGCACTGGATGCAGCGCAACAAACGGTGTTGTTGGCAACGCGTCGCTGCGATAACGAACTTGACCATCTGCATCCACCTCGATAATGAGCGGGCGATCAGGCCAGTCTTCGATCCGGATCTCGGCCTGGGGATCGGCGGCTAATGTGTAGCTGCCTGGCTGCAAATCTAATCGCGCGCCGGCGTGTATTCCCGTCAGTATGCGAAGTTGCATGGTCATGCACGAATCCCCCGAGAGGTCCCGTTTTGGTGTTCCATCAGTAGCGTGTTCAGGCGCGTGATGCCACGCGCACAATCAGCGGGTTTGCGCGGCTTTCGCGCGCTGATCAGTATCAGTGGCAGCAGCAAGTTGTAGCTGCGCAACTCTGGTGTGGGCTCCGGTTGCGCGTGCACCATCTCCGCCAGGCGTTTGCGCAAGGTGTCCATGGGTTCGGACAAGCTGCTCGCTAGGCCCGATTGCAGGTGCTCGCGCATCAACATCCACACCATGGCGGTCAGCGATACGGCGCCCGGATGGGCAATGCCGATGTCACGCAACTCAACGAACGCAGCGGTGAGGGCGTGTCGTCTGACCGTCTGGTCGGAAGCCTGCGTTGCCGCATAGCGGTCGATGACTGCCTGGACGCCCGCTCGCACATCCTCGTCCGCGTGTATCGGCGCGACGCTTGGCCACGTCTCTGCCTGCGGGTCGCTGGCCTGTGCGCGACCACCCGCGCTTTGCTGGTCGTCCTGGCTTTGTCCCTGCTCCTGGGGTTGAGCGGCAGCGATGCTGACGCGGCCGCGTAGGGCCGATACGCGCGCCGCTTCGGCGTCTTCCTGTTCGGTGGCGTCGAGCTCGTCGTCCATGCCATCCAGCGAGCGCATGCCGCGTCGCCGCTTGCGGGGCGGAGCAGGGCGCAGACGGGGGGCATGATGGGGCGTGTCCGCCAGTGGCTGCGCGCCAGTGGCCGGCGCATCGGCATGGTGGTGCGAGGCGCCTGGCGCAGTCGGCGAGCGCGGCACAGACCCTGGGAAAATGCGCCTGATCATGGAAAGGCCGCCTGCATCAGCGCCTGGCCGAACTGCATGATCGCCGAGGCCCCCCAGGGTGCGGTGAACGCGATGGCGGCCACCACCACCACCAGCTTGAGCGCGAACGAAATCGACGCATCCTGCAGCGACATCACTGCCTGTATGAAGGCGATCAGCAAGCCTGCCAGCGCGGCGACGCCGACCACGGGCAACGACACCTTGAGGCATAGCAACAGGGCTTCGGAGGTCAAGCGCACCAGATCGTCATGCTCCATGGCGTCACCGATAACTCAAAACCAGGCCGTGGATCAGCATCGACCAGCCATCCAGCGCCACGAACAACAGCAGCTTGAACGGGATGGCCACGTTGGTCGGCGTCACCTGCGAAAGACCCATCGCCATCAGCGCATTGGCCACCACCAGATCGATCACGATGAAGACCAGATACAGCAGAAATCCGATGCGGAACGCTTCGGTCAGCTCACTGAGCGTGAACGCCGGCGCCAGCACGAGCAGATCGTCCGGCTTTAGCGTGTCGGCCTTGTCCTTGGGCCAGATCTGCTGCGCCGATCGCATGAAAAAGGCCTTCTCGCGCTCGCGCGTGTGCTTGAGCAGGAACTGCCGAAATGGTTCGCGACAGGCGTCGAGCAGCACCACCACGCGGCTGTTGTCGGCACCGGCACTGTAGTTCTGCGCCGCCTTGAACGCCTCCATGCCCACCGGCGCCATCACAAAGCACGACACCAGCAGCGCTACGCCATTGAGCACCATGTTGGGCGGCACCTGCTGCACGCCGATGGCATTGCGCAGCAAGCCGAGCACGACCACGATCTTGGTGTAGGAGGTGACCACCATCGCTGCGAAGGGCAGCAGGCCCAGCATGATGACCACCAGCAGCAGCGAGCCGACATCAGGCATCTGCATGTGCGGTCTCCGACATGCTGAGGATCTGCACGCCAAGATGTTCGCCCACCGCCAGCAGCCTGCCGATGCCGATGGTCTGGCCATAGACCACCAGACGGATGTCGGCCTGATCCACCGGCACCGGCAGTTCGAGGATGTGGCCGGGCTGCAGGCCAGATAGAACCGACAGCGATAGCGCAAGTTGGTCCACTTCCAGTTGCACAGGCAGTTCCAGTGCCGCCATGTCGGTGGTGGACGGCGAGGGATCGGACGCGGGCGTATCGTGCTGCATGACAGGTGCGGTCTCCAGGCTCATCTGTTGCGGGTTCAGGCGTACCGAAGCGCGCAATACCGCACCTCCGGGGATGCCCCAGAGCAATTGGCCGCTGCGCAGAGGAGCCGGGCCAATCGCGTGCATCAGCACATCGCCCGGGCGCAGCGATTGCAGCAGTGTCGTCGGTGCCGTGCGCTGGCCGATGCGCAGGCGTGTGCGCAAACGCAGTTCGCTCAGCCAGGCAGGCAATGGCGACGACGTCGCCAGCGCAGCGGTCGCGCTTTGCAGGGCGGCAAGCAGCAGTGGGCTGGCGGTCTCTGCGATCGCATCGATGCCGCCCAACGTGATGCCGATATCGAGGCAATCGACTGCGTCTGCAAAGCGCTCGAACGCAACGACCTCGGCAGCACCCAATCCCAGCGGCTCGAAGGCGTGCAGCGGCTCGCTCAACAGCACACCGGCGATCGCCGTGCGCAAGGTGGCATCGCCTTCGTTCAACAGCAGCGCCAGGCTGTCACGTGCGGCGATCCGCAACTCCAGGCTGCCGCTATCGAACTGCAGCTGCAGGCGCGCCGCCTCCGCTGCCCGGATACCGCGACGGTGCGGGGTGAAGCTGCAACATCGCGCGGTACGCCGGTCGCACAGCATCCTGCCGAGCTGCGCACGCGCAGCAGGGACGCGGGTTAGCGCGTGCGACAAGTCGCGTACCGGTGACGTTGGGCTCTGCTCGGTTAACAAAGCGGGGTCCCTCGATATGGCTGTTCTGCATGTGCGGCGCTAGACGACCTCGATGCTGATCGGAAGCGTGTCGCTGAGCGCAGCCTTCAATGCGGTATGCAGGCGCTTTCTTCCATTGCAAAGTACCTCGCGCGTCTCGGGCGAGCCGCTGTCGAAGCGAAGCAGTAGCTGGTCTGGCGAAAGCCTCAAGAACAGCCTGGTCTGCGGCAGGATGTCGTGGTTGATCTCCAGCCAGGCCTCCCAGATTCCTGCACCGCGCACCGGCGTGGCATTGCAGAACTCTGCCACCCGCAGCGCGATGTGGTGGATGGCCATCTGCGCGCGTTGGGTGCGGATCCATTCGGTGGCGATCTGCCGCCCCAAGGTGTCGCTGTCCTTGCTTCGGGCGATCCGTCCACGATTGCCGTCGTCCAGGCAAGGGGGCGCGCCTGGCGGCGCAGGACCCTGGCTGTCGCTGGCAGCATCGGCCGCGTCGGGCAGCGGCTGAGCATCGTCCTCCTCCCCCTCTTCGTCCTCCGGCAATACCACGTCCGGCAATCCGGGAAGCACGTTGCCCAGGCGTCGGCGCAGTTGCATGAAGCCGAGACGCTGGGTCGCCTGCACCGGCGTGGGCGCTGTGTGCGGCGGCGGCAATGGCCCGGCGACTGGCAGAATACGCACGTGGCGGACCGGTGGCCTGCGCATCAGGCCACCACTCTGCCGATCGGCTGCAACTGCACGTCTGCGCCCAGTTCCTGGAACGAATACACCTCCAGCCAGTCCAGGCGCGCCTCGATCATGCGGCGCACATAACGGCGCACATCCATCGATGCGACCACTGCCAGTGGATGCCGTGCCTGATCTGCGACGATGCGTTCCACCTGCTCGACCAGCTGACCGGCCTGCTCCGGCGGCAGGGCCAGGAAATTGCCTGCCGGCGTGGCGCGAATCGACTGCCGGATCAACTGTTCCACTGCGTGGTCGAGCATGACCGCCGGCAACTGCCCGGTGCCTGCGGTCGCCGTGTGCGCAAGATAGCGGCCGAGATCGCAGCGCACATACTCGGTCAGCATCAGCAGGTCCTTTTCCTTCGGTCCCCACACCACCAGGCTTTCCAGGATGCTCTTGATGTTGCGCACCGGGATGCGTTCTTCCAGTAGCCGCCGCAGCACGTCGGCGATGCGCTGGGCGGGCATGGCCTTGTTGACCTCTGCCACCAGCCCGGGATAGTCCGCGCTTACCTGTTCCAGCATCCACTGCGTTTCCTGGATGCCGACGAACAGATGCGCGCGTGCACGCAGCGGCGCGATCGCCTGCTGGGCCAGCGCCTTCTGCAGGTCCGCGGTATCGCTCAACGCGCTGCGGGTTTCCGGAACGTCGTGAATCAGCACTTCGTACTGCAGGTCCTGCAGGCTATCGCTTTGCCAGATCGCAATGCCCGGAAACGGCAGGCCCAGCACCTCCACCAACTGCCGGCGCTCGTTCTCGATCGCCTGATCCAGCAGCGCCGGGTCCAGCCGCGCAGCCAGTTGCGGCGACAGGCGCATCGACAGGGGCGAGGCGAAATCCGGAGCGCTCTTGCGGATGTGCGGCGCATCGCCCTTGGCGCCCTTGCGGCTGGTCGATGGCAGCGTGGGCCGATCGCTGCCGCTGACATCGCGTTGCCTGCGCCAGATCGTATAGCCGCCCGCGCCCACTGCCGCCGCCAGCAGCAGAAACAGCACCGCAGGAAATCCCGGAACGAACGCAAAGCAGGCAAGCAGCACGCTGGCGGCCATCAGGGCGCGCGCATTGCCGGTGAGCTGGCGGCCGATCTCGAGCCCGAGCGAGCTGGTCTTGGCCTCGTTCTCGTTGGCGACGCGGGTGATCATGACGCCGGCCGCCACCGAGATCAGCAGCGAGGCGATCTGCGACACCATGGCATCGCCGACCGACAGGATCGCAAAGCGGTTGGCCGCCTCGCCTGCGCTCATGCCGTGGTAGGTCACGCCCACCACGATGCCGGCCAGGATATTCACCATGGTGATCACCAGGCCGGCGATGGCATCGCCCTTGACGAATTTCATGGCGCCATCCATGCCGCCGTGCAGTTGACTCTCGATGGCCAGTCGCGCGCGTTTGCTGCGTGCTTCGTCTGCGCTCAGATTGCCGCCGCGCAGGTCGGCATCGATGCTCATCTGCTTGCCGGGCATCGCGTCCAAGGTGAAGCGTGCACCCACTTCCGCAACGCGCTCGGAGCCTTTGGCGATCACGATGAACTGCACCGTGGTGATGATCAGGAACACCACCAGGCCCACCACCAGGTTGCCGCCGACCACCAGCTCGCCAAAGCTCTCGATGATGTGGCCGGCCTCGGCATGCAGCAGGATCGATTTGGTCGAGGCGATATTCAACGACAGCCGCAGCAGCGTGGTGAACAGCAGCAACGAGGGAAACGACGATAGCGAGAGCGAGTCGGGCACATACATCGTGACCATCAGCAGCACCACACTCAAGGTGATGTTGATGCCCAGCAGGGTATCGATGAGCGGAGTGGGCAGCGGCAGGATCATCAGGCCGATGACCGCCACCACCAAAGCGGCAATCGCCACTTCACCGGTGTATGCAAAGTACCGTGTCACGCGCATACGATCTCCCTAGCAGGGCAGCGGACCGCTGCCATCATCGTTGCCGCGGCCGAGCTCATCGACCCAGCGCAGCACCACTGCCACCGTTTCGAACAGCGATTCGGGAATCGCCTCGCCCAGTTCGACCTGATGCAGCGCACGCGCCAGGGGCGGGTTCGCCACGATCGGAATGCCCTGATCGTTTGCATAGGCACGCAGTTCCAGCGCGGCATCGTCCACGCCCTTGGCAACCACTTGCGGCAGACCGAAGCCGTCCGGTTCATAGGCCAGCGCAACGGCGTAATGGGTCGGGTTGACCACCATCACCTTGGCCTTGGCGACGCGCTCGCGCGGGTCGCCGAAGACCAGTTCCTTGGCCAGTTCCTTGCGCTTTCCCTTGAGTTCCGGGTCGCCTTCGCTGTCTTTGTGTTCGCGCTTCTGCTCGTCCTTGCTCATGCGTTTGTCGCGGATGAACAGCCAGCGTTGTACGCTCCAGTCCGCCGCGCCGACCACCACGAACACCAGTACCGCCAAGGCACACAAAATGCCCAGCGCACGCCAGCCGATCTGGGCGATGTCAGGCGTTGGTTGATAGGCTAGCCCGATGATCGTGGGCATCAGTGCGCGCAGGCCGTACCACAGCACCACACCGATCACCGCGGCCTTGATGCCCAGCTTCAGCAGGTTGATGAGACTTCGCAACGAGAAGAGCTTTTTGACGCCGTTCACGGGATTGAGCGACTCGAACTTGGGCGTCACCGGTTTGAGCGATGCATTGAGCCCGGTCTGCAGAAAGCTGCCGATCAAGCCGGCGGCCAGGCACGAGACCACGAAAGGCAGGGTCAGCCACGCTGCCTGGATGCCGATGCGACCGAGCGCCCGATTCAATCCGGTGGCATCGCGCGTATTGGCGATGAAATCCAGCCCGATCGACATCAAGGCGTGCAGGTGTTCGACGAAATAGCTGCCTGCCAGCTTCATCACCAACAACGCGGCCAACAGCACGGCTGCCGCGGTGACGTCCGGACTGACCGGGACCTCCCCATCCCTGCGCGCATCCTGCAGTTTCTTTTCGGTCGGCTTTTCGGTCTTCTCATCCGACATGGCGATCTCCGGACGCGGTTGCTGCCTGGCGATTCTGGTTGAGCCAGTGCCAGGCGATCCGCTGCCAGGGCGAACGCGTGCGTGGCTGTACGAAGCACGCTGTGTTTGTTCGCGATGGTATTCGGATATTCGCTTCTGAAAGGTCATGGCTGGCGCCGATGCGTACGTTACGCACGCATGCTGTCCACAGCCATTGAATGACGAGGTGCGGTATGGAAAAGACCAAATGTCCCGGGTCGGTCGTGACTGGGCTGATCGAACTGATCACGGTGGGGCTGACGCACGAGAAAATCGAAGAGGCCGCAGCGGTGCTGGCCGCCGTGCGGGTGCTGCGGCCGGAGCTGAAGGCGCTGGATACCTTCGATGCCTGGATCGCAATCAAGCGCGGCAGCTATCTCGAGGGTGCGCGCCTGCTGCGCGAGCTGGAGGCCGATGCCGGCTCCAGGCCGTTGTGCAAGGCCTTGTATGCGTGCTGCCTGTTTGCAGTGGGCGACCCCTCGTGGCATGGCATTGCAGACAGCCTGATCGAAGAGGACGCCGATGCCGATGCGGTTGGCCTGGTCAAGGCGCTGTCAGGACGCTACACGCCGGCGCCCATGCAGCCGGCATCGGTGACCGAATCCACCGCGCCGATGGAAGTTCCCAGCGCGCAGTATCTGCGCGCCTGATCCGAACCTCCCCCAGCCTGCGGAACATGCCATGACGCTCATCCCTCCTGTTGCACCGATCCCTGCCAGTTCCGGCCTGTCCACGTCCGTGATATCGCCGACGGCAGCGCCGAGCCAGGCGCTCGTCAACCGATTCCAGGCGCTGATGCAGTCCTCCAGCCCGATGCCGCCTGCCGTGCAGCGCGTGGGAGAGCCCAGCATGGTGAGCCGGATGGTCGACGTGCAGAACGATGGCGTGCGCACCATCGCCGAGCATATCGATGCCTTCAGCACACAGGCGCCAACCATGGGCCTGCAGGAAATGGTCTCGCAACAAATGAAGCTGATGCATGAGCTGACCATGGTCGGCTTCAACCTCAATGTCAGCGTCGGCGTGGCGCAGTCGGGCAAGAACGCCGTGCAGACGCTGTTCAAGAACCAGTAGCATGCGAAAGCTCGGATATCTGCTGGTGTTGCTCTTCGCACTGCTGCTGTCTGGCTGCAGTCAGCAGCTCTATGCCGGGCTGACCGAGAACGACGCCAACGACATGCTCGCCGTGCTGCTGACCGCCGGTGTGGATGCGGAAAAGCTCACGCCCGACGACGGCAAGACCTGGGCGATCAACGCGCCGCACGACCAGGTGGCTTATGCGTTGCAGGTGCTGCGCGCGCATGGCATGCCGCGGGAACGACATGCGAATCTTGGCGAGATGTTCAAGAAGGACGGCCTGATCTCCACGCCCACCGAAGAACGCGTGCGTTTCATCTACGGGGTGTCGCAGCAGCTGTCGCAGACCTTGTCCAATATCGATGGCGTGATCACGGCCGATGTGCAGATCGTGCTTCCCAACAACGACCCGCTGTCTACCTCGGTCAAACCTTCCAGCGCTGCGGTGTTCATCAAGTTTCGCGTCGGTAGCGATCTGACCAGCCTGGTGCCCAGCATCAAGACGCTGGTGATGCACAGCGTGGAAGGGCTGACATACGAAAATGTCAGCGTGACTTTGGTGCCGGGCGGGGCCGAAAGCGATGCGCAGTTCTCTGCGTCCGCGCCTCAGCGCACTTGGCCGTGGCCGTGGCTGGCCGGATGCGCGCTGGCGCTGTGCGTGGCGATGGGCGCGGCAGCGCTGTATTGGTGGCCGAGCGCCGATGCAAGCCGTTGGGGCGGTTGGCAGCGCCTGCGCGCGTTGTCCAGGAAACACCCTGGGTGAGGCTGGCCGATGGACGAGGCACGGATCGACAACGCGGCACTGTGGCTGCAGCAATGGACGGCGACCATGTCCGCCCTGGCGCAATCGCTGGATGCAGACAGGGTGGCCTACTGGCTGGGCCCGGTCAGTGCGGTGAGCTGGGAACGCGCGCCTGCGCAGCATCGTGCGCGCGTGATCCAGGCCTGGTCGGGATGCTCGAGCATGCAGGTCTCTGCGCTGCAGCCACTGGCCAACCGACTGGTCATGCTGGCGCCCGACCTGCTCGCCAAGGTGTTGATGAGCCGCGCGTTGTTTTCGCGCGTACTGGCGCTGCGCCGCTGCATCGAGCGCGAGCACCTGAGCTGGTTCGAGCAGTGCCTGGGGCCGGCGGTGCTTGAGCATGTGCGCCATCGCGCGGCCAGCGGCACGATAGTGCCGCTGTTGCCGCGCGACGCCGACCAGGCGGCATGGGTCGGCGATGGTTGGCGTCGGTTGGCAGCCGATGGCGCCTGGTCCGACCCCTGCATCGCCAAGGTGATAGCGCTGTCCTTGCCGTTGGGCGCCGTCCAGGTGGCGCCCGTCGCTGCAGATGGCGAGAGCGATGCATTCCTGCAGGCGCTGCCCACCCTGTTGCCGGAGCTGCCATGCATCTGTGGCTGAGGTCCATCCCGGAGGCGATCGGCCTGGACTGCGATGTCATCCCGCGCGAGGCCTTGGCCTGTGTGCTGGAACTGGACGCAGCGACCGCGCAAGTGCATGCGCGTTGCGCGCAGACGCTGGCCGACGCCCAGGCACGTGCGCAGGCGCTGATCGACGATGCCCAGCAACAGGCCGAGGCGATCCTCGACGATGCCCGGGACAAAGCCGAGCGCAGCGCACGGCTGGGCTATGCCGCCGGATTGCGCCGTCAGCTCGATGAGTGGAACGAGCGTGGTGTGCGGCATGCCTTCGCGGCCGTGGACGCCGCACGGCGCGCACGCGAGCGCCTGGCCGGGGTCGTCGCGCATGCCTGCGCACAGGTTCTCCACGGGCACGACCCCGCTGCGCTGTACGCACGCGCCGCCCACGCGCTGGACGGTGCCCTGGACGAGGCCAAGGCCTTGCGGGTGAGCGTGCATCCGGATGCACTGGACGACGCGCGTCGCGCCTTCGACGCGGCCGCGGCGGCCGCCGGCTGGCCCATGCCGGTGGAGGTGTGCGGCGACGCGCGTGTGGCCCTGGGCGCATGCGTGTGCGAATGGGATACCGGCGTGTTCGAAGCGGATCTGCGCGATCAGCTCCGCAGTATCCAGCGTGTGATTCACCGCGTCCTGGCCGCGCCACAGGGGGGGGCTGGATGACTGCTGAGTTGCCGGTGCTGGAGGCAACGCTCGAGCGCGAACTGGCTGCGCTGGTCTTCGGTCGTCGCTACGGCAAGGTGGTCGAGGTGATCGGCACCATGCTCAAGGTTGCCGGGGTACAGGTCAGCCTGGGCGAGGTGTGCGAGTTACGCCAGCGCGATGGCATGCTGTTGCAGCGCGCCGAGGTGGTGGGCTTCAGCCGCGATCTCGCGCTGCTGGCGCCATTTGGCGAACTGGTGGGCTTGTCGCGCGAGACGCGCGTGATCGGATTGGGGCGTCCGTTGGCGGTGCCGGTCGGATCGGCGTTGCTGGGACGTGTGCTTGACGGCTTGGGTGAGCCGGCGGATGGCCAGGGACCGGTCGCTGGCGACGGTTGGGTCCAGATCCAGGCGCAGGCGCCCGACCCGATGCGTCGGCGCCTGATCGAACACCCGATGCCGACCGGGGTGCGCATCGTCGATGGCCTGATGACGCTGGGCGAAGGCCAGCGCATGGGTATTTTCGCCGCCGCCGGCGTCGGTAAGAGCACCCTGATGGGGATGTTCGCGCGCGGCACGCAGTGCGATGTCAACGTGATCGTGCTGATCGGCGAGCGCGGACGCGAAGTGCGCGAGTTTATCGAGATGATTCTTGGCCAGGACGGTCTGGCGCGCAGCGTGGTGGTGTGCGCCACCTCCGACCGCTCCTCCATCGAGCGCGCCAAGGCCGCCTATGTCGGCACCGCCATCGCCGAATATTTTCGCGATCAGGGCCTGCGTGTTCTGCTGATGATGGACTCGCTGACGCGCTTTGCCCGTGCCCAACGCGAGATCGGCCTGGCCGCCGGCGAGCCCCCCACACGTCGCGGCTTTCCGCCGTCGGTGTTTGCCGAGCTGCCACGCCTGCTCGAACGTGCCGGCATGGGCGAGACCGGCTCGATCACCGCGTTCTACACCGTGCTGGCCGAGGACGACACCGGCAGCGATCCGATCGCCGAAGAAGTGCGCGGCATCCTGGATGGCCATCTGATCCTGTCGCGCGAGATCGCCGCCAAAAACCAATACCCGGCCATCGATGTGCTTGGGAGCCTGAGCCGGGTGATGAGCCAGATCGTGTCTGCTGAGCAACGCCAGTACGCCGGCCAGCTGCGGCGTCTGCTGGCCAAGTACAACGAAGTGGAGACCCTGCTGCAGGTGGGCGAATACCGCCAGGGCAGCGACGCGGTCGCCGACGAGGCGGTCGCCAGGATCGATGCGATTCGCGACTTCCTCAGCCAGCCCACCGACCAGCTCAGCGACTACGACACCACCCTGGAGCAGCTTGCCGGCGTGATCGACGATGCGTGAGCGTGCCAGCACCTGGGCGAGGTTGCAGCAATTGAAGACGCGCCGTCATGAGCGGATGCAGGAGCGTCTGAGCGACTGCAGGCGTGCACTGGAGCAGTGCGAACGCGAGCGCGCCAGTTGCAGTCAGGAGGCCAGCGCCTGCAGCACGCGTCTGGCCGCGTTCGATGCCACGTTGGCCGACCGAGCCGGCGCCGGTGAGCCGATCGGCATCGAGGCGATCCTGCAGCACCAGCGCTTTCGCGCCGTGCTGGAAGAGCGCTGCCGCACCGCAGAGCAGGCGCTGGTGGCAGCGACGCAGGCGCTGCAGAGTGAACGCGAAAAGGTCGCAGAGGTGCAGCAGGCACTGAGCAGGCTGCAGGCGCAGGCGCAGGTGTATGCGGAGAAAGCCGCCAGCGCGCAGCGTGCCTGGCACGCCCAACGCGAAGCGGCCGAGGAGGAAGACGCGATCGAAGCGTTGGTCGGCCTGCGTCTGCATCGCGCCGCGCGTGGAGCGGGGCGATGAACGACACCGCCAACGCGCTGCTGGCGCTGTCATCCCAGGGCGTGTCGCTGCTGACCCTGCTGGCACTGTGCGGGGTGCGCGTGTTCGTGATGTTCTTCGTGCTGCCAGCCACGGCACAGGACAGCCTTCCCGGAATCGCGCGCAATGGCGTGATCTATGTGCTGAGTTCGTTCATTGCCTACGGGCAACCGGCCGATGCACTGGCAAGGATCGCAGCGACCGGCCTGGTGGGGCTGGTATTCAAGGAAGCATTCATCGGCCTGCTGATCGGCTTTGCCGCATCCACGGTGTTCTGGGTTGCCGAGAGCGTGGGCCTGCTCATCGACGATGTGTCCGGCTACAACAACGTGCAGATGACCAACCCGTTGAGCGGTGAGCAGAGCACGCCGGTGTCCACGGTGTTGATGCAGCTGGCGATCGTGTCCTTCTACGCGCTGGGCGGCATGCTGATGCTGCTCGGTGCGCTGTTCGAATCGTTTCGCTGGTGGCCGCTGAGCCAGCTCACGCCGGATATGGGCGCGGTCGTCGAGTCCTTCGTCATCCAGCAGACAGACGGCATGATGGCCGCCATCGTCAAACTGGCCGCACCTTTGATGTTGGTGCTGGTACTGGTGGATCTGGCCATCGGTTTTGTAGCCCGCGCTGCCGAAAAGCTGGAGCCATCGAACCTGAGTCAGCCCATCCGTGGAGTGCTGGCATTGCTGCTGCTCGCATTGCTGACCAGCGTGTTCATTACGCAGTCCGGCGATGCACTCGGCTTCCTCCACTTCCAGCAGCAGTTGCACGATGCCGCCAACATCGGCGGAAAAGGGGGTGCGGCGAATTGATGATTGTTGAGACATCCACTGCCGTGCGCTGCCTACACTGACCGCACGCGCCAGCGATGCGGTGCCCGACGCCGTGTCTGCAGGCCGGCTGCACGCGGCACGCAACTCCCGGCTGGCGCCTGCCTGCCGGGCGCCACTCCGTTGACATCTTTCATTTGCTTTGCAGAGGGAACGCCATGGCATCTGCCTGTCCTCCAGTTCACCGCCATCGACGCGCGCCATTGGCCGCCGCGTTGTTGCTCAGCCTGCTGCCGTTGCTGCCGCCGCATGCCAATGCCGCGCAGGTGCCGTGGCATTCGCGCAGCTTCAAGTACGTCGCCGACCACAAGGATCTCAAGGAAGTGCTGCGCGACCTGTCCGCCAGCCAATCCATTACCACCTGGATTTCACCGGAAGTGACCGGCACGCTCAGTGGCAAGTTCGAGGCCAGCCCACAGAAGTTCCTCGACGATTTGTCTGCGACGTTCGGCTTCGTCTGGTATTACGACGGCGCCGTACTGAGGATCTGGGGTGCCAACGAAACCAAGAGTGCGACCCTGAATCTGGGTGCCGCCTCGACGAGTGCACTGCGCGATGCGCTCGCGCGCATGCGGCTGGACGATCCGCGCTTCCCCGTTCGCTATGACGAGGCCGCGCACGTGGCGGTGGTGTCCGGCCCACCGGGTTACGTGGATACCGTCACCGCGATCGCAAAGCAGGTCGAGCAGGGCGCACGCCAACGCGACGCCACCGAAGTGCAGGTGTTTCAGCTGCATTATGCGCAGGCCGCCGATCACAGCACCCGCATCGCTGGCCAGGACGTCCAGGTGCCGGGCATGGCCAGTCTGTTGCGCAGCATCTACGGCGTGCGTGGCGCATCAACCGCAGCGCTGCCCGGGCCGGGCGCCAATTTCGGGCGGGTACAACCGATCGGCGGTAGCTCGTCCAATACTTTCGGTAACAGTGCTCAGGGCCAGGCTGGCGGAGGCAACGGTAATAGCGGCATCCTCGGCTTGCCGGCCTCGTGGTTCGGCGGCGGCTCGCCGTCCGATCGGGTGCCGGTCAGCCCGCCGCTGCCGGGCACCGGCGCCAATGCGCCGGCCAGTGTGTGGCCAGAGCTGAGTCAGGCCAGACGCGACACGCCCTTGGCTGTGGATGCAGGCGGCAACGGCGAGTTGGCGTCCGATGCGCCGGTGATCGAAGCCGACCCGCGCAGCAACGCGATTCTGATTCGCGACCGCCCGGAGCGGATGGCCGCCTATGGTGCGTTGATCCAGCAGCTCGACAACCGTCCCAAGCTGCTGCAGATCGACGCCACTATCATCGAAATCCGCGATGGCGCCATGCAGGATCTCGGCGTGGACTGGCGTTTCCACAGTCGACGTGTCGATGTGCAGACCGGCGACGGGCGGGGCGGTCAGCTTGGCTATGATGGAAGTTTGAGCGGCGCGGCCGCGGCAGGCGCCACGGCTCCGTTGGGCGGCACCCTGACGGCGGTCCTGGGAGATGCGGGACGTTATCTGATGACGCGCGTGTCGGCGCTGGAGCAGACCAACAAGGCCAAGATCGTCTCCACCCCGCAGGTGGCGACGCTGGACAACGTGGAAGCGGTGATGGATCACAAGCAGCAGGCATTCGTGCGTGTCAGCGGCTATGCATCCGCCGACCTCTACAACCTGTCCGCCGGTGTGTCGCTACGCGTTCTGCCGAGCGTGGTGCCGGGCTCGACCAACGGACAGATGCGCCTGGATGTGCGGATCGAAGACGGACAGTTGGGCGCCAATACCGTCGATGGCATTCCCGTCATTACCTCCAGCGAGATCACTACGCAGGCGTTCGTCAACGAGGGGCAGAGCCTGCTGATCGCCGGTTATGCTTCCGATAGCGACCAGACCGATCTGAACAAGGTGCCCGGGCTGTCCAAGATTCCACTGGTCGGCAATCTATTCAAGCATCGACAGCAGAGCGGGTCGCGGCTGCAGCGGTTGTTCCTGCTGACCCCGCATATCGTCTCTCCCTGAGCAGCGTCTCAAGGGGCTGTCAATGCTGTTGGAACGTGCAGGCTGCCGCGCGGGTCGGCAGCCTGCACGCAGTGCCCATCAGGCCTGGCCAGAAATGCCCGACAGGTTGGGATTGAAACCGCCACCCAGATCGTTTCCGCCCAGGCTGCTGCCAAACGAACCGCCACCGCCCATGCCGCCGGCGCCCTGGTTCTGCATCAGCTGCATCACGATCTGCATCAGCATCAGCGTCAACGGACTCAGGCCCTGCTGACCATCCTGTGGCTGGTCGTCTCCGCACTCCTGATTCGCATCGCTGCCCTGGCTCTGCTGGAGCATCATCATGATGAACATGGCAAGCAATTGATCCAGCTGCTGCTCGGAGCCAGCCGAGGATGCGTGCTGACCGGAGTCCTGAGTTCGCTGGGGCCCGATGCCCATCGTATGAAGATTGCTGAAGTTCGAAAAGTTGGTTCCGATAGATGAGTCCATGGTGATTCCCGTCTCATGTGGTTGACTGGGTGCATTGCGATTGCCGGATAACTGCAACGGCAAGCTAACCTCGGGGGACGCTACGCTGCCCCGCCCGCAAGGTAGAAGAGGCAACGGCGATGCATCCGTCAGGACGCGAAAGCGCGCATTTGCTTGCGAACGGGAGGGCATGGAGATCTCCGGAAATGCCGGAAAAAATCTGCATTGCAACGCGGAACGCGGTGATTTCGCTTATTTCATGGATGCTTCGTACACAACGTATCGGAGTGCGAACAGCAACGTTATGTTTGCGCGATGACGCGGGGAAGTTGGATCGAACGAGGATGCGTGTCCACTCCGCCGCGTTGCTGGAATCAACGAAGACCAGGTGACAGAAATGGCAGAGACCAATACGCCGACCACGTGCGCATCTGCACACGGCACACAGATGTGGCATCCACGGCATTGGGCCAGGCTCTCCAGGGACATTCGCGTTGACGAGCGATGGTGCGCACTCCAGTCCCGCCATCCCGACGCGCCTCGACGACGCGTGTGGCTTGCGGTGGCGTTGTTATGCGCCGCGCCGCTCGCACGCGCAGACTGTTTTGAAGAAGCCGCCGGTTATCAACACGTCAATCCCTGGGTGTTACGCGCCATTGCGTGGCAGGAATCCCGTGGGCGTGCCGACGCGATCCACCGCAACAACAACGGCACGATCGATTATGGAAAGATGCAGATCAATTCGATCCATCTGCGGCGCCTTTCCAGCTACGGCATCTCCAGGGATGCGTTGATGCAGCCGTGCGTCAGCGTGTATGTCGCCGCGTGGCGTCTGCGCGAGATGACGAACAAATACGGCAATACCTGGGCTGCCGTAGGCGCCTATCATTCCGAGACGCCCGCGGAGCGCGATAAATATGCGCATGCGATCCACTCGATCCTGATCAAGCGCGGGGTAGTCGTCGAATGATGCTATTCAGACGGATCCACCCCCGATGGGGAATGACCTAGCTGCGAGGCGCGAGATCTGTTCGCTCTTCGACTTCAATATCTGGGCCGCACACTCCCGTTGACAGATATGCATCCCTTGAGTCAAAGCGGACGCACCAGCAGCGCAACGCCAAGGCCGGCCATGAACAGGGCGATCAGTGCATCGAGCACGCGCCAGGCGGTGGGGTTGCGGAAGATGGGTTGCAGCAGGCGGGCGCCGAATCCGAGCGTGGTGAACCAGGTGACGCTGGCCAGGCAGGCGCCGAGGGCGAATATCCACCGCAGCTGGCCGGGGTAGCGGGTGGAGAGGCTGCCCAGCAGCACCATGGTGTCCAGGTAGACATGCGGATTCAAGAATGTAAAGGCGGCGCAGGTCAGCATGACGCGCGCCAGACCCGTCTGATCGCGACCGCTCTCCGACAGCCCCGGTGTTCCCTGCCAGGCGCGTCGGGCAGCCAGGAGGCTGTAGAACAGCAGGAAGCCGGCGCCACCGAAGCGCAGGACATCGAGCAAGCCGCTGTAGCGTTGCACCAGGACACCGATGCCGGCCACGCCGAGCAGGATCAGCGTGATGTCGCCCAAGGCGCACAGGGCGACCACCTGCGCGACATGGCGACGCTTCACACCCTGGCGCAGCACGAAGGCATTCTGCGCGCCAATGGCCACGATCAGGCCGGCACCCGAGAGAAACCCGGAGATCAGGGGCGCGATGGACATCGTTCGGTTCCATTCCACTTGGCTGCGGGCAGGATGGGTTGGATCATGCCATTAGACAAACGCGTAATCCTGTCTGACCATTAGAACAACTGATTCGAGGGCGCGCGATGATCCTGATGCATCCGCAGCTGGCGGCGTTCCTGGCGGTGCTGGATGAGGGCAGCTTCGAGTCTGCCGCGCGGCAGCTGTCGATCACGCAGTCAGCCGTGTCCCAGCGCATCAAGGCGCTGGAGGACCGCCTGGGTCAGCTGCTGATCGTCCGACGCGCGCCCTGCAGCCCTACCGCGGCCGGCCAACAGCTGTTGCGGCGCGTGCGCCCCCTCCAGGCGCTGGAGTCGGAAGTGGCCGATGAATTCATGCCGGCAGGACGACAGGGCCAGGCGCATGCGGTGGCGATCGCCGTCAACGACGACTCGCTTGCGACCTGGGTGATCGCGGCGCTGGCCAGCCTGCACAGCGAGCATGGCTATGTGCTCGACGTGCGCGTGGATGACCAGGATCACACGCTGGAGTTGTTGCGCAATGGCAGTGTGCTTGGCGCGGTGACATCCGAACCCCGGCCGTTGCAGGGCTGCAATGTGCATCGGCTGGGTGCGATGCGTTACGTCGCCATCGCAGCGCCAGGATTCGTGCAGCAGTACTTCGGCGATGGGGTGTCCGCTGCATCGCTGGCGGCCGCGCCGATGCTGGCCTTCAACCGCAAGGACGATCTGCAGGCACGCTACATGCGGAAGATCACCCGGGCGAAGCTGTCGCCCCGGGTGCATTACCTGCCCACCTCGATGGGATTTGTCAGTGCAGCTGCGATGGGGATGGGCTGGTGCCTGGCGCCCGATACGCTGGCGGCATCTGCGGTGGAGCGCGGTGCGGTGGTGTTGATGGACCCGGCACGGCACGTGGATGTGCCGCTGTACTGGCAGTACTCGGCGGTGAGATCCAGCACGCTGCAGCACATCACCCAGGCGATCAGGGCGGCCTCTGCTGCGGCGATGCATGGATGATGCGCGGCTGTACCGCATGAAGCAGCGAACTACCCGGCGGTGCAGCCGCCAGGCGACTGCGGGCGGTACCCGGAATCTGCATGACCACATCAGCGACCGGGCGACGTTTGCCTATCCGTGCGATGCGTTCGTGCTGCCGGACCACCGGGGCAGAGGATTGATCCAGGCACTGATGGCGGCGATCCATGTCCGTCCTCACCTGCAGGGCTTGCGGCGCTTCGCCCTGGTGACCAGCGCTGCCCACGGGCTGTACAGCGCGTTCGGGTGTACGGCGTTGCGTAGCCTGCAGTCCTGCATGGAGCGTCATGTGCCGGGGATGTATTGCTTGCAGCGATGAGCGGTCCCCAGCCGGCAAGGGGATGGGTGTGACGGTACGGGCGAGCGTTTTTTTCGCCGCTTGGCAGATCGAATGCAGCAGCACTCGCAGGCGCGACAGCGCCGGCGACCGGCGCCGGTTTATGCGGTCCGTATCGCCACGGCTCCCAGTGCTGCTGCATTTTTTTCCAGCGGCCAATCCTGCCGTAGATGGTCGGTGTCGCGGGCAGGCGCAACAGCGCTTCCGCCACCGCGTTCGATGCTGGAAGCGGTCAGAGCACCTGCTGTCAGTCGCGCACGCTGGCACCGACCGAAGCACTTCCGATGGTGTGGCCGATTGCCTCGGCAGGTGCCTCCATGACCAGCAGCGTGGAGTTGGCCGATGCCAGTAGGGTGCCTTTGCCATCGACCAGGCGTGCCTGTGCGAAGGCGACGCGTCTGCCGCAGGACAGCACTTCGCCGATCGCTTCGATCCGTCCGGTCCTGCGCGTCACTGCCTTGTGGTAGGACACCTTGAGTTCGAGCGTGGTGTAGCGCTGCGTGGCCGACAGCAGCGTATGCGTTGCACAGCCGCAGGCCGAATCGAGCAAGGTCGCAGCGTATCCGCCGTGGACGCTGCCGATGGGGTTGTACGCGTGGGTGCCGGGGACACCGGCGATGACTACACGCCCCGGTGCCGCATCGGCGAAGTCGAGCTTGAGCGACGCAAAGATGCCGACCCTGCGCGAATGCTGCATCAGCGCCTGTACTTGCGATAAGCCGTCCTTGCCGGCGGCAAGCAGGTCGATCAATGGGATATCGGTGTGCATGCGTGTTCGCTCGAAGGGGGGATGCAGGGGCTACGCGCCAGACCAGTCGTCGGCGTCTTCCTTGAGCGCGGCATCGGATGCGATCAAGGCCTGCGCGGCGCGACTGAGGGGCGGCGAGGTGGTGTCCTGGACGCCCACCGCGCGCAGCACGGTCTCGGCTGGCACGAAGACGCGGTGGCGTCGGTCGTACATGCCGGTGAGCAGCAGGGCGCGTGCGGCGATGCGTTGGTCGGGGCCGATCAAGACACGCTGTTCGATGACGATGCGCGTGCCGGACCAGCCCACCAGGCGGGTTTGCAGCTGAAAGCGACGCAAGGGTTTGAGTTCGCGCCGGAACTGGATGCCGCCGGCGCCGACGATGGGCGCCCATCGTCGGCGCATGGCGATGCCGGCCAGGCCGGTGCGCATCACCAGGTCGAGCCGGCCCAGGTCGAAGATGGTCCAATAGCGGCCATTGGTCATGTGCAGGTTGGTGTCGATATCGGTGGGCAGCACGCGAAACCTCAGCTGCGACACGCCGAAGGGCGCCTGCAGCTTCGGCCTAAACCACGACATCGCCAGCAAGGCCAGCAGGCGAAACCAGAGATTCATGCCGAGTGCTCCGTGGCGAGGATGGCGTGGTCGGTGCGGCGATCGAACCAGTCCAGTGTCTGTTGCCACAGCAGTGCGCCGATCTGCTTGAAATAGCCCATGTGCCCGAGACGGCCGCCGACGCTGGCGGGGTCGATGTCCAGGCGTGTCAGCGGTGCATTGCAGTACGCCTGCACGAAGGCATCGCGCGAGGCGGGCAAGGCCCAGAGATCGTCCAGCGCGTTGGCGGCCACCATCGGCGTGGACACGGCGCGATATGGGGCGTCGATCCCGGCCATGGCCGGGTCGTCGAAGAAGTAGCGCGGAAACCTGCACCAATGCCGCCACTGGCGATACGCGTTGGCGGGCAGGTCTTCCCCCATGCCCAACAATGCCCAGGGGCTGTAGCCCTTCCACCAGGTGAGCGGCGGCAGCACCAGGTGCCACATCGCCAGCACGCGCAGACGCTCGGCCGCAGGCATGTAGCCGTGCCAGCCGGCGCCCGTGCCGTAGAGATAGCATCCACGGACCAGGTCGTGGTTGGGCAACAGCCCGAAGGCATGCCCGCCGAAGGAATGGCCCACCAGGTACAGCGGCAGGTCGGGATCGGCCATTGCTGCCACCGCGGCTGTCAGGTCCAGATAGGCCCAGTCCAGCAGCTCCATCTCGAAGCCTTTCAACGCGGCAGGCCGCGACAGGCCGATGCCGCGGTAGTCGAAGGTCAGCGTGTCGAACCCGCGCGCGGCGGCGAAGCAGGCAAACCGTCGATAGAACCCCTGCGGCACGCCGGTGGCCCCGGCGATCACCAGCCGCGCGCGCGCTGCGACGGGCATGCGGTAGCGCAACGCGCCAAGCGTGTAGCCGTCTGCCGCCGTCAACCGTACAGAGCAAGGCTGCACCGATGAAGAATTTATAACGATCGTCATAATTCGGCACGCTAAGCTATTGCGGTCGTTTGATCAAGGAACCGGCGTGAAGCCTCGTCGTCCAGATGTGCAGCAGCGTGTGGTAAGCGCGGCGGCCGAGATGCTCGCCCAGCACGGGCTCAACGCCACCAGCATCCGCGAGATGTCCAAGCGCGCGCAGGCGCCGCTGGGCTCGACCTACCACCACTTCCCCGGCGGCAAGCAGCAGGTGATCGGGCTGGCGGTGGAGTGGGCGGGGGCGCATGCCGCGCAACTGCTGGACGCGCAGCTGCAGGACGGCCTGCGCCGTGGCGTGGCCGGGTTCATGGCGGCATGGCGCGCGCGGCTGCTGCACAGCGAGTTCCGTGCGGGCTGCCCGGTGCTGGCGGCGGCGGTGGAAGAGCCGATCGACGCGGCCGGCCGCGATGGCCTGCATGCGGCCGCGGCCGCGTTCGCGCTGTGGGAGATGCGCTTGGCCAACGCGGCGATGCGTGATGGCGTGCCTGAAGAGACCGCACGCGATCTGGCGGCGCTCATCATCGCCAGCATGGAAGGCGCGGTGGCGCTGTGCCGGGCCAAGCAGGACATTGCCGATTTCGATCGGGTGGCGCGGCAACTCGCGCGGTGGCTGGAACTGGCTCTGGCGCGCACCTCGCCACAGGACGGCGGCGCGGCGTGAGTCTGCCCATCGCACACCCCGGTGCTGGCGACAGCGCAGCGCCTGCGCAGGATCGTCGGGTGGACGCGGCCGACACTGCGGATGACCGCTTGCAAGACGATGGCTCCGCACCGGCCCGGCGACGGGCGGCAGGATGGCGGCGCTGCTGTCGCGCACGCTGGCGACGCATGCATCACACGGCCGGGAGGAGGGTAGGCCGGCGGCCTTCTGCCGCAGGAGTTGAGCATGCGCACCCACCACACCGGCGCCCCACGCATCGAGGAGCCGGGCCAGGCGAACGGAGTCCGGGCACCCGGCAAGCAGGAAGAGCCGCTGCCGGACGGCCCGGACGAGAATACCGAGATCGACGACGATGCTGACGACCCCGAGATCGAGGAGGATGCGTAAGCAGATCGATTAGGTGTGGCGATGGGGCTGCAGGAGTGGGTGGACAGCCGGCGCCGCGACATCCTCTGCTGCACTGCGCATGCGGGGCCCGGGCTTGCCACTGTCCGCTGACAGAGCCGACGTTCTGATCGATGCGCGCGGGCTTGCCGGCCTGCCGGCGTGCGGTCGGTCAAGCTGCTGGAACCCAGCTGGTCGACACCGCCGCAGCGTGGGTCATGAAGGCGCGCGTGAGCCGCCAGCCGCGTGCTTGGTCCACCGGCCATCGTCCGTGCGTGTCTTCTACAAAGCTGTGGCCCCCGATCTGCCCGTCATCGTCCCGCCCAGACAGACATGCTTGCCGCTTCGACTGCCGCTTGCTGCGTCGTTGAAGCGCCTGGCGTTGGATGTTGCCAGGGCGGCGTTTCACTGAAGCTCCCTGTCGCCGAGCCGCTCGCACCGCGACGGCTCGCGAGCCATTGCTGCGCAAGCGCCTACACTACAGGGCCTGCCTGATCGGACCCATTGCCATGGACACGCTGCCGCCACTGCCGACGCTTGCACTGGGCCACTATCGGCACTTCAAGGGTGGCCGCTACGAAGTGCTCGGCCTGGTGCGCAGCAGCGAGACCCTGGAACCGCTGGTGCTGTATCGGCCGCTAGATAGCGAGATCGGGCTATGGGTGCGGCCCTATGCGATGTTCGTCGAGCAGGTGGATGTGGACGGTGTCCTGCAGCCACGCTTTGCACGCGAGGGGTGAGCGCGGCTGTGGCGATCCTCCCATGCGCGGTGCGCAGATCTTGATCCACGGCAGCACAGCGCGATGACTGCATCGCATGCTCCCCTCACCACGCCGGACGGCCGCTACCTGGTCGTGCGGGGTCGGCTATGGCGTACCGCCAATCCGCACCTGAGCGCGCAGGTGCGTGCCCGCCTGGTCGCCGAACTGATGGAGGCGCGACGTGCTGTCAAGGCGGCACTGGCTGCGAAGAACGCAGCCCAGCTGGCGACCGCGCGTGGCGCAGTGAACGCCGCCAAGGTGGCGTTGGGAGAGCGCGGCCCGGTGTGGTGGACCGATGGCGCGAAGGACCTCAATCGGCACCTGGTCAAGAACACGCCCTATGCCGCGTGGTTTGCCGAACATGCGCCCACGCCCTGATCGGGAGCAATGCCACCGTGGAGTCGCCCCGGCGCCGGCTACATGCATGACCTGCATCCGGCCCTCGCGGGATGCGTGAGTGGCCTGATCGCTGCGTGCTGCGTGCCGGCCCATCACGGCGTCGTCGATGACCACGCCCGGTCCATGCAATCGGCTGCAAACAGAATCGCGTCGGGATCGAGCGACCTGTCGCGATCATGGCTGACGCTTTTCCTGGCATCGGCAACGCGCGCGCGTTGCGCAGCATTGCGTTGGCGGGAAGCAACATCGCCCGCCTGATCCAGGCGGGCGATGGACTGCGATGGGTAGAACCACTCAGCCCAGGTCGCAATTGCTCGGCTGCGGCCAGGTGGTGGCAGGCAGCATCGCCTTGACCGCCGCCGGTGCGGTGATGCCGATGGTGCTGGCGCCGTACAGGTCTTCGAGTTCGTCAATGCTGACGATGTAGCTGTCGAGCGAACCCAGGTTGGCGCTATTGGGAATCAGCCAGCTGATGGCGCGGGTGCCGCCGCCCGGGTTGGCGGTGATGATGGTCTTCCAGAAGAAGTCCGGTGTGCGGATCCCGTGGCTGGCCAGGAAGTAATCGTTGCTGGTATCGCTGTAGATCACGCCGCCGTAGACCTGCACGCTGGCGATGTCGCGATAGCACTCTGCCACATTCTCGGCACGCACCCAGATGCCCTGATTGAAGCTGGACACCTGCGGCACGATGTTGGACATCAGGTTGGCGCGGCGGATATAGGTCGCGTTGTAGTCCATGTGGTTGGAGGTCACCAGATGGCCGCGGTCGTAGCCGGAGCGCACGCTGGCATACGAAGCGGTGGAGGTCTGCCCGGCGCAGCCGCTTGGCAACTCGGTATCGAGGTTGAAGCTGGACGGACGGGCGGCCGAGCCGGTGTCGGCCTGCAGCACGTACTCATAACGCAGCGCGGTGCGATTGGTGCAGTCGTAGCGCAAGGTGTAACCCCCCTTGTTGAGGGTGACGACCTGGGCATTTGCAGTGGCACTGACAGCGGCAAGCAGCAGAACGACAAACAGGGTCCGTAAGCGCATGGGAGTGAATCTCCTTGGAATCAATCGGACGCACGAAGCCACCGCCGACTGCGGGTGGGCAGATCGACGCTCAGCGGACGCGCGCTGGAAGGGGACGACAATGGGCTCGCTGTCTAGCGAGCACGACAGCTATCGCATGCGGATATTGCTCGTTGGTGACGTATGCGTGAAGAATGTGCGGTCGCACCAGTTTCTTCGATAAAAATGTGATTTGAGTCGCTTATTTTCCAGCCGTGGCGGGTGCGCAATAAGCATCTGGTAATGCCTTGCGCGCACTGACGCGGCTGCCGATCACGCTGTGCAGTGCTGCACTGCCACGCCCGCGGGCAATGCACACGTCGCTGCGCCCGGGTCTCCACGCCGCTCGCGGCCAGAGACATGCCGGCATCCGAACGGCGATGGACCACGCCAGGGCGAGGCGGACACGCCATAGAAATAGGTGTCCATGCCGCACGCACGCACGCCCGACGCAGCAGATATCGCCGCGGATCGGCCGTGTGGTCGATGCCAGTGGATAGATGAGCCCTCCATCCGCAACCGTGCGCAAGGAGGGCAGCGACGCATCCGACGATGGTCGGTTTCAACGACTAGGCGACGTCTCTTTCCAGGTGCTGCGCGCTTGCAGCTTCCAGCTGGAACAACGAGACCAGCTGGGTCAGGGTGCTGGACTGCTTTTCCATCGCGCGTGCGGCGGCCATGGCTTCTTCCACCAGGGCGGCGTTCTGCTGGGTGGTCTCGTCCATCTGGATGACGGTCTGGTTGACCTGCTCGATGCCGGCCGACTGCTCGCTGGATGCCGCGGTGATCTGCGCCATGATGTCGGTGACACTGTTCACGCTGGCCACGATCTCGGTCATGGTGGCGCCGGCGGTATGCACCAGCGCCGAGCCTTCGGCCACCTTGCCCACCGAGGCATCGATCAATTCCTTGATTTCCTTGGCGGCACCGGACGAGCGTTGTGCCAGGCTACGTACCTCGCTTGCCACCACCGCGAAGCCGCGGCCCTGCTCGCCGGCGCGTGCGGCTTCCACCGCGGCATTTAAGGCCAGGATATTGGTCTGGAAGGCGATGCCGTCGATGACGCTGATGATCTCGGCGATCTTCTTCGACGAGGCCTCGATGCCGGTCATGGTGCCCACCACCTGGTTGACCACCTCGCCACCCTTGGCGGCCACGCCGGCGGCGTTGCGTGCCAGTTCGTTGGCTTGATGCGCGTGTTCGGCGTTCTGCCTGACGGTGGAGGTGAGTTCTTCCATCGAGGCAGCGGTTTCTTCCAGGTTGGCGGCCTGCTGCTCGGTACGCCGCGACAGGTCCTGGTTGCCCGCCGCGATCTCGCCGGCCGCCGTGTCGATCTCCGCCGACGAATGCTGGATGCGCCCGACGATATCGGTCAGGCGCTCCACCGTGGTGTTGGCATCGTCGCGCATGCGCGCGAACACGCCGGCGAAGTTGCCCTGCATGCGCGTGGTCAGGTCGCCGCTGGCAATGGCCTGCAGCACCCGCGACAACTCGCCCAGGCTCTTGTCCGAGGTGCTCATCAGGTGATTGAGGTCGATCACGATCTGGCGGAAATCGTGCTCGAAGGCAGTTTCGTCGCCGCGTGCGCTGAAGTCGCCGGCGGCCGCGGCGGCGGCCAGCCGCTTGATCTCGCCGTTGATCGACAGCAGGCTGGCGCGCACGTCGTTGATCGATTGGCTGATCACCGCCTTCTCGCCAGGCAATGCCTCCAGCTGCTGCGACAGGTCTCCGGCGGCATAGCGTTCGGTCAGTGCCACGATCTGCATGGTGACCGCGATATGGCTGGACACCAGCAGGTTGCTGGCGCGCACCATGCTGCCGAATTCGCCGGGAAATTCCTGTTCGGCGATGCGGTGGCTGACGATGCCGGCCTCGTGCTTGTGGCCCATTTCCGTCTGCGCCTGAATCACCCGGCGCAGCTGGCGCTGCATGCTGTCCATGGCCTGCAGCAGCTGGCCGACTTCATCGTTGCGGTCGATCGAGATGGTGTTGTCCAACTTGCCCGAGGACACCGCATGCGCGATGCCCACCGCACGGTTGAGTGGCTGGGTGATGGCGCGGGCGACGATCCAGCCAAACCCAATGCACACCAAGGCGCCGACCAGGCCCAGCACCAGACCGCCGATACTGGCCGTCACCGAGCTGTCCACGGCCTCCTGCACCGTTCCGCGAAAGCGTGCATCGGCGCGCTTCTGCATGGCGGTGAGGGTGGTGCGGTAGGTCTCCAGCGCCGGGGCCATGGCGCTCATCTGCTGCGCATCGGGCTCGCGTTGCTCCACGAATGCGGCAGCTACGCCATGGGCCAGGCTGTAGTAGTCGTCGAACTGCTTGCCCAGCTGGGCAAGCTCCTTAGCGTTGGCCGGATCGGCCTTCTGCAGTTTCAGGTAGGACGCGTGGATATCGTCGGCCACCGGCTTGGTGGCCGCCAACATGTCCGCATCGCCTGCGGCAGCTGCACCGTTGAGCCCGTTGATGAGCTTGTCCAGCGCGGCCACGTTGCGGGTCATCGCGTCGAGCATCGGGAAATGCACGTCGCGCACCGCCTCCAGGCGGACGTTGTTGCGTTGAAACACCAGTGTGCTGAAAGCCACATAGCTCGACAGGCAAACGATTGCCACCGCTGCCGGCATCAGGATTTTCCAGAACAACGGTAACGACAGGATGCGGCGCATGATGTGGCTCTCGAGCAGGTGGCGGATCACGGCTTCAGGACGACCTTGACGCTGGCGTCGACAGCACCGGCGCTGATGTAACCGATCGCCCCCGGCGTGGCGGCGACCGCCTTCTTGACCGCATCGTCGCCGCTGACGCGCTTGGGACGCTGGGCCTTGCCGGTGAACATCAGCTGCGACCAGTACGACTTCAGCTGCGCCGCATCGCGCGAGGCGACCTTCTTGTAGAACTCATCGCGCGTGGCGGCGCCTTCTTCCTGGTCGATCGGCACTGCCGCACCGCCGCCGGGCAGGCTGTTGGACTTGGCCAGGAAGATCTGCGAGACCTGCGCGGCGCTGAGGCTGTCCGGCCCACCCTTGGCCGCCATCACCACCACCACATCGGCGCTGGCCGAGAACGCCACACTCGACAACACGGCAAGCACGCAACCTGCCAGGGATTTGGAAAGATTCATGGGCGCTCTCTTAGAACACGAAGTCGACGGACGCCGACAGCAGGTTGTAGCTGCCGCCCGGACGGAAGCCCGGCTGGATGTTGTTCAACGACCCGAACGAGCCGGCATTGTTGTTGATGTGGCTGGCCTGCAGCTTGACCGCCATGCTTTCGCGCACGTCCCAGCGCAACGAGGCGGTGAAGCTGTGGCGGCCGCTTTCGGCCTGTGCCACGGCGCGACGCATCACGCCGACCGGGTCCTGGCCCGCAGTGACGGTGGGGCCCTTGCGGTCGACGTTGGCGTAGGTGATCGACGGAGTCAGCGTGCCGAAGCGGCCACCGACGCTCAGATATCCGGCAGTGGTCTTGCCGTTGAGCGAAGGCGAGTAATCGGCCTGGATCACTTCGCTGCGCAGGAACCAGCTGCCCGGGTCATACGCATAGCCAACGCTGGCGAAGCTGCCGTCCACGCCATAGGTGGAGATGCGGTCGGCCAGGGCCGGATTGATGCGTTGGTACACCGAGAACAGCCGTTCCAGCTGCGGCGTATCGAAATCGGTGGTGCCCACGATGTAGGCGGCACGGAAGGTGGACGCGCCCGACTCCAGCCCCAGGGCAAGCCCGCGCATGGCGTACACGTCGGCCTTCTTGGAATTGATGCGGCCGTAGAAACCCTGCACGCTGACCACGCTTTCGCCGGCGTTGACGGTGTACACGCCTTCGACGCCATCCATCGGCAGCAGGTAGTTGTAGACCTCGTACGGCGGACGTACCCATGGGGTGGCATAGCCCACGCGCTGGTATTCGGACAGCATGTACAGCGGTGCGGTGATGCGGCCCAGGCGGGCAGCGAACTGCGGGCCAAACTGGTACTTGACGTGCGCCAGGGTCACCTTCGGATCGTAATCGCCGCGCTCGGCGTATTCGCTGGTCACCTGCAACACGCCGGTGAACTTGTCGGTGAAGTTGGCATTGACCTGGCCGGCGATGCGCGAGTCCGGGCGGGCCGAGGTGGAGTGGCTGGCGCCGGCGCCTTCCACCGTCTGGATATCCGGCGTGAAGTCGGCCTGATCTTCCGTCGAATGCACCACGCCCAGCGTGCCGAAGCCGCTGAAGGTAAACATGGAATCCTCCTGCGCATGGGCGCAGGTCGACGCGGCCAGGGCAATCGCACCGCTGAGCAGTTTGACGGTCAATTTCATTGCAATCTCGGCTGAAGAGTGACGGACGCGGCGTCGTGAACGCACGCGGCATGACGGTGATGAGCGTCTCAACGCTCGTGTCACCGGTAGCGGCCGTCTGCCGTCTTGCTTTAGCGGGTTTTTTACAACTCCGCCCAACAGTTAAGACTGATGAAAAATCCAGGAATGAACGATAGTCGGCTGCTATCGACGCGATACATTCGGTCTTGCCTGGTGCCCGTCGCCGGTGGCTCGGACGTGATCGTCCACGTGTCAACGCAGCCGCATGCGCTGCCAGGCGCGGCAAGGGCATGCCAGCGTCGCCGCGTCGGTGGCGTCGCCGCCGGGCGGCAGACGTGTACCGTGTTCGGTAGGGTGCAACGGCAACCACTGCAGTGCCGTGCCACGCGCTGGCGCTGCGCGCGTGGCGATCATGGGCAGCAACCGGCGAGCGCAACGGCGGTCTTCCGCTGGCAGCGGCGAGCAGGGCCATGCAATGGCCCGGCTCGCCGCCCCGCGCAGTTACCGATCGGCCTTCGGCAATTTGACGATCACCTTGATCTCGAAGCGGAAGCCGGCCAGCCAGGTCACGCCCACCGCCGTCACGGTGGGGTAGGGCGCCGGACCCCAATAATCGGCCCAGCGCCCCCAGGCAGCCTCGAAGACCACCTCGGGGTTGACCATGAACAAGGTGACATCCACCACGTCCTGCGAGGTGCAGCCGGCGGCACGGAGTACGGCATCGAGATTGTCGAACGCCCGTGCGATCTCCGCATCCAGGTCCGGCTCGGGCGAGCCGTCCTCGCGGCTGCCGACCTGGCCGGCAACGAACATCAAGCCATCGGCACGCACCGCCGGCGAATACCGGTGGCGTTCGTACAGTGCATGGCGGCCCTGCGGAAAAACAACGTCACGTGTTGCCATGGAACTCTCCCTGGACGACATCAAGAATGGAGGTCCACCCTAAACGCCTAGAGGCGCGCGATAAATGCGCGGTCTCGACCAACACTGTTTGTAGAATCCAAACAATCTTGGTGCAGGAGCGCTGATGGACCGGTTCGATGCGATGCAGGCGTTTGCGCGTGTGGTTGAGACCGGCAGCTTCACCAAGGCTGCCGACACCCTGCAGATGAGCCGCGCCAGCGTCACCCAACTGGTGCAGCAACTGGAGGCGCGCCTGCGGGTGACCTTGCTCAACCGCACGACACGTCGGGTGGCGGTCACTGCCGATGGCGCGGCCTACTACGAGCGAGTGGTGCGCTTGTTGGCCGACATGGACGATGCAGAAACCAGTTTGTCCGACGCCTCGCGCGTGCCACGCGGGCGGCTGCGGGTGGATGTGCCCAGTCCGCTGGCCCGGCTGATCCTGATGCCGGCGCTGCCCGCCTTCCATGCGCGCTATCCCGACATCCAGTTGCACATGGGAGCCAGCGACCGGCAGATCGATCTGATCGGCGAACGTGTCGACTGCGTGGTACGCGGTGGTACCGGCATCGACCCGTCGCTGGTGGCGCGCCATGTGGGCGACCTGCAGGCCGGCGTTTACGCGGCGCCGAGCTATCTGGCACGCCTGGGCACGCCGACGCACCCGCGCGAGCTGGAAACCACCGCGCACCGCACGGTGGGTTTCATGCGCTGGGACGATGGTGTGCCGTGGCCTTTGGTCATGCAGCGCGATGGCGAGCAGGTGAAGGTGCAAGGCCGCTATGCGGTGGCCTGCGACGACGGCAATGCCTACCTCGCCGCCGGGTTGGCCGGCATGGGCGTGCTGTGGTTGCCGCAGTACATGGCGCTTGCGCCGCTGAGCCGTGGCGAGCTCGTGCCGGTATTCACCGACTGGTCTTTGGAGCCGATGCCGTTGTCGATCGTGTTTCCGCCCAACCGGCACGTGAGTACGAAGGTGCGTGCCTTCATCGACTGGGTGATTGCGCTGATGCAGGAGCATGCGCCGGTGATCACACCGGCGATGCGATGACAGTGGCGTCGCACCCTCGACGTCCTGCGTGCGCCCATGTGCCCGCTGCAGGCGGGAGTCGGCAGCGTATCGGCCCAGCTGCGCAAACCGGGCGTGCGACGACCGCCTGAGGCGAAGTGCTTGCAGCGACGCGCGCGGCCCCGCGCAGACCGGGGTGCTTGCCACTGATGCGGCGCCGTCCTGTCACCTGCCAGGCATGCAGTGGGTGATTGCGACTGTTACTGCAACGGCGTCACGGCCACTGCCGCCGCGGGGCAATGCCGCCCTCAGCTGCGCCGCTTCGCAGCGCCGCTGCGGCTGCGCTTTCTTGCCGGCGTGCCGACCGGCGCCGCGGTTTCGTCGGCCAGCACCCCGCCGGTATGCATCTGTTCCAGCCAGGACAAGGCATCCACATAGCCGAGGAAATGCTGCAGATATCCCGGCGAGCGTTCGCGCATCAGGCTGATGCAGCGATGCACCAGCACGCTGGAATTGAGCGGGCCGGCGTCCTTGGGCGCGTCCTGCAGCGATTGCCGCACCTGGCTGGCGGTGCGCACGGTGGTCCAGGTGCGACGGAAATCGTCCAGTGCCGGCAGCTCGGGAAACTGCAGTGCATCGGCGGCGGCGGTCCTGCGGCTGTCCACTTCCATCAGCGCCGCGTGGCCGACGAGCTGGTCGCTCAGTGCAGCCAGCCGGCTGCGTTGGGGCGCGGGCGCGACAGCGCGGGATGTCGCGCGCGCCGCGGCCTGCTTGATCACTGCGGCGTACTGATCCACCAGCACGGCCAGCCTGTCTTCCAGTACCGCACGCACCGCCGCGTCGGCCTGCGCCTCGGCGCGCGCTGCCAGGGTCTGCAGCAGGTGGAAGCGCACCGGATCCACCTGGCCGGCCCCTTCGGCGTGCCAGCGTTGCAGGCGCGCGCGCGCGGTTGCTGCCTGCCTGCTCATCGTGGCGATGCAGCCGGCGCCGGCGCGTCGTGGCGCCTGGTGGCTGGACGCGCAATCGGTGCGATCTCCACCCGGCGGTTCTTTGCCCGGCGCGCTTCGTCGGCGTTGGAATCCACCGGTTGCTGCGAGCCGAAGGCGGCGGCGAACACCGAGGCGGCGGGCACGCCTTCGGCGATCAAGGCGCGGGTCACGGTGAGCGCGCGTTGCGCCGACAGCTCCCAGTTGTCGGCGTAGCGGCGATTGCCGCCCAGCACCGGGCGGTCGTCGGTGAATCCGCTCACCATCAGGATCTCCTGGCGCGCGGCCAGGTACTGCGCCAGTGGCGCGGCCAGCGACTTCAACACCTCGCGGCCTTCCGGCTGCAGCTCGTCGGAGTTGAAGGCGAACAGCACATTGCCGCGGATGCCGATGCGGCCATCGACCAGGGTCACGCGGCCGGCCGCCAGCGGCGCGGCCAGCGCATGCTCCAGCGTCTTGCGGCGCTGCGCCTCGGCCTGCTGCTGCTTGACCGCCTCGTCCAGGCGGCTGGACAGCTGCAGCTGCACGCCGATTACGCCGACCAGGATCAGCACGAAGGCGCCCAGCAGCACCGACATCAGGTCGCCGAACGCGGCCCAGATCGGGGTGCCCGATTCGCCGTCGATTTCGATCTCGTCGCTCATGCCGGCTCCGCGGCGCCGTCATCAGTGCCGCGACCACGATCGAGCTGGCGCAGTTCCTCGATGATCTGCTTTTGCGACAGCATGCTCAGGTCCACCACCTCGCGCGCCTGCGCCACGTAATAGGCCAGCTGGTCGTCGCTGCGTGTCAGCGAGGCATCCAGCGCAGTGGCGACGTGCTGCAGGCGCTCGTTGAGTTCGCCGGTGGCGCTGCTGAACAGCTGCACCGCCATGCCGAAGGCTTCGCCCAGGCTGGCCACCTCCAGTGCGCTGCCGCTGACATGCGCAGCCACCGCGCCGAGCTTGCCGGTTTCGCTGCCGATCTGCTCGGTGAGCTGGTTGCCCACGCGCTGCAGCAGATCGGCCGAGGTGGTGACCAGCGCGTCCACCGCCTCGCGTTGTTCGGTGGAGGCGTGATTGACCGCGTTGAGCAAGGTATCCAGCGTGGCCAGCAGGCGGCTGCGTTCTTCCAGCATGGCGGTGTCGCGCACCATGCTCTCGGACAGGCTCTGGCGCAGTTCGGCCACCACGTCGGCGGCGGCCTTGGGCGCTTCGGAGGCGATCTGCATCAGGCGCGAGACTTCGCCGATGGTGGCGCTGGCCTGCGCCTGCGCCTGCGTGGACAACTCGCTCGCCGTGCTGGCCAGGGTGTCGCAGATGGTCTGCTGCTGCTGCGCCACGCGCGCGCCGGTCTGTTCCCACTGGCTGCTCAGCGCTGCGCTCATGCTGGTGAAGCGCTCGCTCCACAGCGCCAGGCGCTGGGTGTCGCGTGCTTCCAGGGCGGCCTGCAACTCGCCATGCGACTGCTGCAGGCTGCCGACCAGGGCGGCGGCCTGCGCCTGGAAACTGGCACTTGCCGTGGCCAGTGCGCGCTGATGCTCGTCGGCCAATGCCGCGCCGGCCTGCTGCTGCTGCGCCAGTGCCTGTGTCCAGGCAGTGGTCGCCTCGTTGCTGGACTGGTCCAGGCGCGCGGACACCGCAGCGACCAGTGCGCTAGAGCGTGTATCGAAGGTGCTGGCGAATGCGCTCAGGCTGCGCTGCAGGTCCTGGGTGAGTGCGTGGTTGGCACGCTGCTGTTCGGCCACCGCCGAGGTCCAGCCTGCCGCGGCGGCGGCGGTGCTTGCCTCGAAGCCGGTGGTCAGGCCTTCCAGTTGCTGCTGCACAGCCTGCCGGACGCCGTCCTGCAATGCGGTGGCTTGCAGGGCCAGTTGTTCCAGCGTGGCCTGCACCTGCGTGCCGATCGATTGGGCGGCGCTGCGTTGTTCGGCCAACAGTGCCGTCCAGTGCTCGGCGGTGGTGGCGTTGCTGCGTGCAAGGCCCGCATCGAGCGCATGCAACTGCTGTTGCACGGCCACGCCAACGCTGTCCTGCAGCGCGGCGCTGCGCTGGTCGGCCCGGGCCAGGGCCGTTTGCAGATGCTCGCCGAGCGCATGCTGCGTGCGCTCCTGCGCAGCCAGTGCGGCCTGCCAGTGCTCGGCCGCGGTGCGCGCGCTGTCTTCGAAGCCGGCACTGAGCCCGAGCAATTGCTGTTGCACGGCCGTGCCCACACCCTCCTGCAACGCGGTGGCCTGCAGGGTGACCTGCTCCAGCGTGGCCTGCACCTGTGCGTTGAGGGCGGCTTGCGCCTGCTCCTGTGCGGCCAGCGCGCTGGCCCAGTGCGTGGCGGCACTGCTGGCACTGCGTTCGAAGCCGCTGCTGATGCCGTCCAGTTGCTGCTGCACCGCCTGGGCCAGCCGCTCGTGCAAGCTGGCGGTGTCGCGCGCGATGCTGGCCATGGTGGACTCCATCGCCGGCTGCAGGGCCGCGCCGACCGCGCGTGCGCTGGCGGCGACGCCCGCCTGCAACGACTGCTCCATCGAGGTCGCCAGCCGCGCATACGCCGCTTCGGTCCTGGCGTGGAACTCGGCCTGCTGCGCGGCCAGGCGCTGATCTGCGGCGATGCTTTGCTGCTCGATGCTGCCCATCAACGCCTGCAGCCGATCGATCAGCGCGGGCATCAGGGCGCTCTGTTGCTGCTGCAGCTTGAACGCCTCGCCACGCTGATGCGCTTCGGAATGCGGATGCAATTCGACTGCGATCTTCAGGTCCAGCCGCTGCGCCGCCTGCAAGCGCTCGCGCCGGCATAGCGCCGACAGCAGTCCGAGCATGGCCGAGCTGGCAACGCCGGCGATGGAGGTCCCGAAGGCGAAGGCCAGGCCCTCCACCGGGGCGGCCAGCGAGCCGCGAATGGCCTGCAGGTCGGTGGCGCTCTGCAGCGCAAAACCGGTGCCCTTGAGCGTGGCCATCATGCCGAGCAGGGTGCCGAGCATGCCCAGCAGCACCAGCAGGCCCACCAGGTAGGGCGTGAGCACCGGCGCCGGCAAGGCCACGCGTGCGCCCTGGATGCGCAGGCGCACCGCGTTGCGCAAACCGGGGTGCAGTTGCTGCAGCCACGCATCCAGCGCGGTGGGGGCCGTGGTCACCCCGGCAAGCGCGGTGTCCAGCGTGCTCGTGGCCTGGCGATAGCGATACAGCTCCAACGCGCCGGCCACATAGCAGGCGCCGATCACCGCCGCAACGCAGGCACCCAGCGGGTTGGAACCCAGATAGCCGATACCGACCCAGCAAACCGCCAGCAGGCCGACGAGAAACACACACACGTGTACGAGAGTTCTGAACATGACGTCCCAGTTAGCGGGTACGAAGCGCTGCAAGCAGGCCTTCGATCGGGTGAAAACGAACATCCAGTTCGGCGAGCAACACGCTCTGCATGTCCTTGCGGAAGATATCCAGCCAGCCATCGGACACCGCGCGCGGCGCGGCCTCGCTATCGGCTGGCGAGCCAGACGCAAGCGCGGCGTCGCGCAAGCGTTCGAAATGCGTCCCGAGCAGGCCCGGCACGGTGTTCAACAAGGTCTGTTCGCGGGGACTCAAGGTCAGTTCCATCACCGCGTCCACTTCGGCCAGCCGTGCCATCTCGCTGGAGACCAGCGCCAGCAGGTCGCGTAGCCGTCCACGCAGGTCGCCGGTGGCGGTGCGCATGCCGCGTTGCATGGCCAGATAGTGCTGCCGGAACGGGGCGTAGTCGGGCGGGGGGGGCGTTTCCTGCGAGTCGGCAGCATTGCGCGCGCTGGCCCGCAGCCGGGCGACCAGTGCCTCCAGATCGGCCACGCTGCTGGTGGCCAGCTCCGCCCGCACGCGCGCGCAGGCGTCGGCATCCAGCGGGCGTGGCTCAGGCAGGTCGTCGGTGTCGGGCAGCCTGCCGTCCAGCGCCCTGGACACGGCCACTGCGCGCGTCCAGTCGATCCACTGGCTCAGCCGGTCGGCCAGCGCATGGTTGGACTGGGCGACGCGGACATCGCTCAGACGTGCCAGCAGGCGAATGAATGCCGGGCCCGAGAGGGGCGCCGGTGGAGCAGCTTTCGCCATTGTTCCGGTCAAAGACCGCGCATTTTACACGGGAATGTGCGCCGTTCGGCGCTTTGCACCGCCGTTGCGGACAGGTCGCGCCGGCGCAGGTTGGCGGCATTCAGGCGGCCTGATGGGGGCGCAGCGGTCTTTGCGGCTTGGCAGGGACGGATGTGCAGGGCGGGACATGTGAATCGCGCTGCGAGTCGGGGGGGGGGGCCAGGTCAGCGGCTGCACCGCGGTGGCGCCGTGGCAGTCGCAACGCCTGAGCGCAGCGGGCTGGTCGGGGCGGTGCCGGGCTGGCTTTGCAAGGCCGGCACCGCCTGGGGTGGCGCCTCCGAAGCCGCCGATGGGAAGCGCATGCCTATTGACGCCTGCTCGTCTACGCACTCTCTAACCAATTCAGGTTTGCCGGAGCTGTCGCACGACTGCCGCGGTTTTGTAAGCTGAACGAGTATAAGCCGCGGGCCGGGGAATGCCCCATCGAGGTAACACAATGGACCACTCCGACATGCAAGTGTCCGATCTGCTGGTCTTGGAGCTGCAAGGATTCCACGAGGCCTATGGCCGTGGACCGGACTTCTGGGACGCGTATCAACGCATCATGGGCATCGCGGCGCAGGCCGGCGGCAACATGATCCACCTGGCCAACGAGATGGCCTCACTGGCGCAACGGCTAGGCGCGATCGATCGCGCACAACTGCTGTAACTGGCGTTGCGCACGTCCCCTGGCGTGTCGCTGCTGGCGGCGCCAGCTGCAGCGCGTAGGCAAGCCGCACGCTCGCCAACGCATGGCTACCACGTCGCTGCAGCGCAGATGTGGGTGGCTGGCGTCTTACTCGGTGGCGGCGGCGGGTTTTGCGGCCACCGCGGTGGCAACGCCTTCGCTGGCGCCGCGCTTTTTGTCGCGGCGCAACGGCGTATCGCCCAGGCGTTCGATCGCACCGCCGGATTGCTGAAACGCTTCGAGGTCGGCGGCCAGGCGCTGTTCGGACAGGCGCGGCTTGCCTGGCTGGTTGCTCACGGTCATCGACTGGCGGCGGGAGTTATTCATCGCGAAACCTCATGCGTTGTACAGCGTCAAGGGAATGCCCCGCCGGCGTTGATCGTCGTAGGTGGCACGCACGTCGCGGCAATAGGGGCCGGACATGACGAAACGCCGGCAGATTGCCGGGCGCGTGTCGTAGATCGAACAACACATGCGTGCCGCATCGATGGCCACGCACCAGCCTTCCTCGTCGCGCGCCATCACGTGCCAGCCCTCCGGCGTCACGCTGGTCAGATGGTGTGGGATGCGGTCGGATGGATCGACCATGACGGTGAGCCGGCAACAGACGGCATCGCAGCGTTCGCAGAGAGTCTTGATGGGAAGGCCAGGTAGAGGGAGGGCACGCCGGGGCCCGGGGTGCCTTTGCACCATACACCTCGGATGCGTCGCGATGTGAAGCGGCGCTGGTGCCCAGGCGTGCAGCCGCGTCGCATTTGCCCTTGCGTCAGCACGATGCGCAGGTTCGTCGAAGGTGATCGCCGTAGCGCGTGCGTGGCGGATCATCAAGAGCTGACCGGCGCGCAATCAGCAAAAAGCGCGGCACGCGGTGAACCGGCGATCGGCAGGCAACCGTTGAAGCGCCCGCCTGTATGCGTTGGCTTTGTCGTATCGATGCGAAGGTAGGATTCACCTCTGCCGTCGCTTCTGCGCCGTAGCCTGTGATGCATCCACACCATCCAGGAGATCGCCATGACCACGCATCGCACCGACACCCGTGTACCCCACGGCGCGCAGGAGCAAACCCAGGACGATCACGCCAAGCAGGATGCATTGCAGGACGAGGCGGTGGAAGAAACGTTTCCGGCCAGCGATCCTGTCTCACCGTTCGTGCCCGCCAAACCGCTGGACTGACGATGGGAATGCGTACAGCGAGATCGTGCATGCGCCGATGACTGTTGCGGGGCAGCGGGCGGCGGCAATGCCCGCCTGCATCTCGCCGCCGCAGCGGGAGGGCTTCTTACGGTCGGCAACTGCGTAAGATTGGAGCCCAACAGGCCAGGACACATCATGGCCGCTACTGCATCGACGCCAGCTCCCGCGCGCGATGCAGTAGCGCAGGGCCTTACGGCGTCAGCACCACCTTGCGGCAATCGTCCTGCTTCTTGTCGAAAATGTCGTAGCCGCGCGCTGCGTCGGACAACGACATGCGGTGCGAAATGATGGCACTGGGCTTGAGTTCTCCATTGCCGATACGCTCAAGCAGATACGGCATGTGCTTCTGCACGTGGGTCTGACCCATCTTGAAGCTCAGGCCCTTGTCGAACGCATCGCCAAACATGAAGGCATGGATGAAGCCTGCATAGACGCCCGGCACGCTGACCACGCCACAGCGGCGGGTGGCCGCGATGCACTGGCGAATGGCCACGCCGCTGCTGCCTTCCAGCTTCAGGTTGGTCAGCGCAGTTTCGATCGTGCTGCCCTCGGCTTCGAATCCGACCGCCTCGATACTGACATCCACGCCGCGGCCGTCGGTCTGCGAAACGATCACGTCTGCCGGATCGTCGATCTCGTCGAAGTTGATGGGGATGACGCCGTATGCCTTGGACGCGAAGTCCAGCCGATACGCGTGGCGATCAACCATGAAGATGCGCTCGGCACCCAGCATCCTGCAGCACGCCGCGGCCATCAGGCCGACCGGTCCCGCGCCAAAGATAGCCACCGTCGACCCCTGCTTGACGCCGCCATCGATCACCGCCTGATATCCGGTCGGCAAAATGTCCGACAGGAACAGCACCTGCTCATCGTGTAGCGCGTCGGGCACCACCAATGGCCCGACATTGGCCTTGGGAACGCGGACGTACTCTGCCTGGCCGCCGGAGAGGCCGCCGTACAGGTGACTGAAGCCGAACAGGGCTGCGGGCGGGCGGATGTCCTTGTGGTTCAACGCAGCGCCCTTGCCGGTGTTGGTGGTTTCGCAGGCAGAGAACTCCTGCAGCATGCAATGGAAGCATTGTCCGCACGCCACCACGAACGGAATCACTACACGGTCGCCACGCTTGACCGCGGTGACATCCGGGCCGACGTCTTCGACGATGCCCATGAACTCGTGGCCGAGAATATCGCCTTGCCGTAGATCCGGAATCTTGCCGCGATACAGATGCAGGTCCGAACCGCAGATGGCGGTGGCAGTCACGCGCAGGATCAAATCGTCACGTTCGACCAACACCGGGTCGGGGACGGTCTCGACCCGTACGTCGCGTGAGCCGTGGTAGTTGAGGGCAAGCATGGCGAACTCCGAGAAGCCGTTGCAGTCACGGCGATGTCAGGCAGTGTTCGCAGCTATGCGTTAAGCCGAGCGATGGGCGGCGTGCGTGCGATGTGCACACGGTGGCCGTAGCGACGCAGCGTTGATGTCCAGGTCACGTCTGGATAACTCTTGCACTCGCACCCTCGCAGGACGCGTCGCTGTTGCCGGCAACGCACTTCCAACCACTCACATTCGACGCCTCGGGGCGATCAGACAGGAGACAACGATGGGACTTCTCAGAATGGTGACTGCAGGTGCCGTGGGCTACGTGGCTTATAAAGCGTGGCAGCGTCGTCAGGAGCAGACTAGCCAGGTGCCTGACACCCAGGCTGTCCTGCAGGATCGTCAGGCCGTCACTGCCCGTGGCACCACGCCGCCGCATGGCGACCCGCTGCGTACCACCGGTGGTGCGGGCAGCGACCGTCAGCAGGCACTCGGTGCGCTGTCGATCTTCAACGAGCAGGAACGCACCCTGGCCCAATTGGCGGTAGGCAAGGGCGTGGATGGGCCGCTGCTGGAATTCGCCCGCAAAATGGATGAGGCGCACAGCGCGGCATTGACCGACCTCAGCCGATTCGCGCCCGATCGCGCTGGCACACAGGCCCAGGCTGCGGCAGCACGTTCGGAAGGCACGCGCAAACAGCTCGAACAGCTGCATGGTCAGGCATTCCAGACCCAGTATCTGCAGACCAGCGTCGCCAGCCACGAGCGCGCGCTGTCCCTGCTGGATACGCAGCTCAGCAGCGAACCCGGCTCCAGCGATCTCGGCAAGGAGCTGCAGCGCATGCGCGGCACCATTGCCGAACATCTGGAGCACGCCAAGGCACTGCGCGCAAAGCAAACCCAGCCGCATTGATCAGCTGCAGCATCCAGGTCGTCGAGAGAGCTCGGGTGGGATGGGGCGATCGTACCGACCGCCCCTCCCGCAGCGTTGGCGATTCGCTTTCACCAATCGCCGTCCATCTTGCACTGTTTGTCCAGGTGACCCGGTCCAGGCGATGCGTGGATGAAACGCGTCGCATCGGAAAATGCAAAGGCCCGCTGCGCCTGAAGGCGAAGCGGGCCTTGTCGATGCGATGCGCGTTGGACGCGACCTACAACGTCACTGCGCCGCCGGCAACGGTCAGCAAGGTTCCGGAGGTATAGCTGGCGGTATCGGCTGCCAACATGACGTAGGCCGACGCCAGTTCCACCGGCTGGCCCGGACGTCCCATCGGGGTCTGCGCACCGAAGTTCTGTACCGACTCTTCGTCCATGCCCGCCGGAATGAAGGGCGTCCAGATCGGGCCGGGCAGCACCGCGTTGACCCGGATGTGCTTGTCGGCCAGCACACCGGCCAGGCCGATGGTCAGGTTGGCCAGTGCCCCCTTGGTGGCCGCATAAGGCAGGATATTCGGCGTCGGTTTCTTGGACTGCACCGACGCGGTGTTGATGATGGAGCCGCCATCGGTCATCAGCGGCACCGATAACCGCACCAGGTTGAAGGCTGCGTGGACATTGGTGTCGAAGGTCTTGCGCCACTCGTCCAGCGTGATGTCCTCAAAGCTCTGATAATAAGCCTGGTAAGCAGCGTTGTTGACCAGGATGTCGAGGCCGCCAAAGGCAGCTTGCACCTGATCGATCAGCGACTGGGCCTGATGCTCGTCGCTGATGTCGCAGCCCACCAGCAGCGCCTTGACGCCAGCCTTCTCGATCAGTGCGCCAATCTTGGCGGCGTCCTCCTGCTCGGCAGGAAGGTAGGCGATGGCCACGTCCGCGCCCTCGCGTGCGTACGCGATCGCCACGGCCGCACCGATGCCGCTGTCGCCGCCGGTGATCAATGCACGCTTGCCCTTCAACTGGCCATGCCCGACATAGCTGTCCTCGCCGTGGTCCGGGCGCGGGTCCATGCGTTCGGTTTTGCCGGGGAAGCTTTGCTGTTGCGGCTTGAAGGGCGGGCGCGGGTAGTTGGGTAAGGGCATGGTCGTCTCCTGGGGTGTGCAGCGCGGGAATGGGCTCGAGTGTGCGCATGCATACGTCAACGTCCGGGCTAGGTCATGTCGCCGGCATGTGTGCTGCGCGCCAGATGGCCAACTTTCTCCGCACGCAGGCACGAGGCGCATGCGGTCGATACCTGCGAATTTCATGCGGCCGCCGCCGGCGACGTTCGATACTGCCCTTCCTGTCCGGAGGGCCTGCCATGTTCCTGCGTCGCAATGGGCTGTCGTTGTGCCTGCTCGCGCTGACCCTGCTGTTGATCGGGGCGCAGATCTACGCCGGGCTGCATGCCTATAACCAGGAGCTCGCCGAGCAGGGGCTGCCTGCGCTGCACCTGGCAGCGTATCTGCATAGTCCGCATTTCATGTCCGCGCTGTTCGAGAACTGGGAGAGCGAATTCCTGCAAATGGGGATGTATGTACTGCTGACGGTCAAGCTGCGTCAGGCCGGTTCGGCAGAGTCGCGCCCGCTCGATGCCGGGGAAGAGCAAGAGCGGATTCGTCCGGGCACGGTCCCCTGGCCGGTGCGCGCCGGCGGCTGGTGGTTGCGCCTCTACGAGCACTCGCTGGCGATCGCCTTCGGCGCGCTGTTCCTGATGAGCTTTGTGCTGCACCTGATCGGAAGCTGGCGCCTGGAGCTGCTGGAGCGCCTGCACAAAGGGCTGCCCCCGATCAGCGTGCTCGACCACGTCACCGATGCCGGCTTCTGGTTCGAATCGATGCAGAACTGGCAGAGCGAGTTTCTGGCGGTGTTGTCGCTGGTCGTGCTGACCATCTGGCTGCGGCAGAAGGGCTCGCCGCAGTCCAAGCCGGTGCAGGCTCCGCATACGCAGACCGGCAGTTGAGCGATCGCGGTGCGTGCAGCATTCACGCCATCGCGCGGCATCGTTCACCGCCGTGCAATGCGCGCCGGCCTAGCGTGGAGCATCGACAGCGCAGGAGAACGCAATGGGAAGCGAACCGAAGAAGCCATGGGGTCCCGAATCTGACCAGGACAAGCCGTTCATTCCGCAGGAGCAGCGCAACGAACGCGCCGACTGGAAGGTGCACGACATGCCCGACGAGGACCGCGACGTCAACAAGGCCGATCCAGAGAACGACTACGAACGGCCGGATGGCTCCGAGAAACGCTGAGGCGAGCGGCCAACGCGCAGGGGAAGCCTACGAATGCGGGCGCTCCTCCAGCTGCAGAGGTCGGGACAACGTCATGCGCAGAGCTTGGGCATGCGATTGAGCGATCGGCGTTAGTTCGGCCAGTGCCGTGTGTCTGTCTGCAGGCAGGCCGTCCACGCCGCCGCCGCCTGCAGCAGTGCCGGCCATTGCCGTCATCGCAGGTTGCAGCAGGTTGCATTCAATGATGCTGGTGGTACCCGACGTCGGCGGCGATCTTGCCGCGGAACACGCGGTACGACCAGACGGTGTAACCGAGCACCAGCGGCAACAACACGATCAGCCCCACCATCGGGAAGACTTGCGATGAAGGCGGCGAAGCGGCCTGCCAGATCGTGAAGCTCGGTGGCACCAGATACGGCCACATGCCCAGGACCAGGCCGATGAAGCCCAGCACGAAGATCGCCAACGTCAACAAGAAACGGCGAGGCGTCGCTGCGCGAGCGATCGCTGCTGCGCCACAATGCAAGGGCCACCGCGGCGGTGATCAGCGGTATCGGCGACAGCCACCAGAAGTTGCCGTGCTCGAACCAGCGTGCCATCACGTGCGAGCTCAGAAACGGCAACCAGGCGCTGACCAGGACAAGGAAGGTCACCACCACGCCAACCAGCGGCTTGGTCAGCTGCCGCGCCAGCGCATGGGTGCGGCCGTCGGTCTTGAGGATCAACCAGGTGCTGCCAAGCAACGCATAGCCGAATACCAGCGCCGCACCGGTAAGGATGGTGAACGGGCTGAACCAGCCGAACACGCCACCGGTATAGCGGCCATTGTCCAGCGGCATTCCTTCCACCAGGGCGCCCAGGATGATGCCTTGCGCGAATGCGGTCAGGATCGACCCGCCGATGAAGGAAAGCGTCCACAGCCGCCGCGACCGATGCGCCTTGAAGCGGAATTCGAACGCCACGCCGCGAAACACCAGCGCCATCACCATCAGCAACACCGGCAAGTACAGCCCCGACAGGATCACCGCATAGGCGGCCGGGAAGGCGGCGAACAGGCCTGCGCCGCCAAGTACCAGCCAGGTCTCGTTGCCGTCCCAGATCGGCGCGGCCGTGTTCATCATCAGGTCCACTTCCTGCTCGTCGCGGGCAAACGGCGCCAGCATGCCCAGCCCAAGCACGAAGCCATCCAGCACCACGTACATCAGCACGCCGAAGCCGATCACCCCGAACCACACCACCGGCAACCAGTAGCTCAGTTCCATGGTGGATTCTCCTGTTCCAGGGAAGTATCGGCGGCCGACAACGGACGTGCCGGCGTATGTTCGCCGCCGGCCACGTCCGGCCCATCGCGGCTGGCCTGCGGGCCGGCGCGGACCAGTTTGGTCAGATACCAGATGCCGAAGCCGAACACGAAGGCATAGCCCAGCACATACACCAGCAGGGACACCGCAACGGTCACCGTCGATTGCGGGCCCACCGCATCGGCCGTGCGCAGCAAGCCGTAGATCACCCACGGCTGGCGGCCGATCTCGGTGACGAACCAGCCAGCCACCAGCGCAATGAAGCCGGCCGGCAGCATGGCATTCCAGGCCAGAACCAGCATTCGTGCATGCAATCGGCCCCGCCACCACGCCAGGGCAGACAGCCAGGCCAGCAGCAACATCGCCATGCCCAGGCCGACCATGATGCGGAATGCAAAGAACACTGGCGCCACCGGAGGCCGCCGATCGCGCGGCACCGAGGTCAACGGGGTGATGTCGCCGTCGGTGCTGTGGGTCAGGATCAGGCTGCCCAAGCGCGGGATGGCCACCTCGTAGTCGTTGCGCTCGGCCTCGGCATTGGGCAGCGCAAAGACCACCAGCGGCACGCCGGTACCGGCCGCGGCGCCATGCCAATGCGCTTCCATCGCCGCCACCTTGAGCGGCTGATGTTGGAGTGTGTTCAAACCGTGCTGGTCGCCTACCAGGATCTGGATCGGCAGCACGATGGCTGCAAAGGCTACCGCCAGCCGCAACATGCGCCCGGCCGCATCCACATGCACGCCCTTGCGCAGGTAATAGGCACCGACGCCACCGATCACGAAGCAGGTGGTGATGAACGAGCCCAGCGCCATATGGACCAGGCGATACGGAAACGAGGGATTGAAGACGATCTGTGCCCAGCTCACCGGCCGCACGATCCCCTCGACCATGCTGTAGCCCTGCGGCGTATGCAGCCAGCTGTTGGACGACAGGATCCAGAAGGTGGACACCAGGGTGCCGATCGCCACCATGCAGGTGGCGAAGAAGTGCAGCCGTTCCGAGACCCGGCCCCAGCCGAACAGCATCACGCCCAGGAAGCTGGCTTCCAGGAAGAACGCGGTGAGCACTTCGTAGCTCAACAGCGGTCCGATCACGCTGCCGGCGATGCGGCTGAGCTCCGGCCAGTTCGCCCCGAACTGGAACGCCATCACGATGCCGCTGACCACCCCCATGCCGAAGGACACGGCGAAGATCCGCAGCCAGAAGAAGTACAGCCGCTTCCAGGCCTCATCGTGCGTGCGCAGCCACCGCCATTCCAGAAATCCCAGGAAGTTCGCCAGCCCGATGGTGAAGGCCGGGAACAGCACATGAAACGAAATGACGAAGGCGAACTGGATGCGGGACAGCAGCAGCGCTTCCACGTGGATCTCCCGGGGACTGAGTGCGCGTACGGTGGCGAAGGCTGCGTCGGTGCCGCAGCGACCAGGCGGTGTAGGCAACTCCGATGGTCAGGTCGCCTGCGCGCAGGCGCGCAGGACAGGCGGCCCTCGCTCGCCCTGGCGGCTTCAAGCGTGCGCGCAGACTGCGCAGAAAAGCGTGACCCGATACCTCTTCCCGGCTGCAGACCCATGCATTTCGGCTCGCATGCGTGCCAGGTCCTGGCACGCGCCGCATCGGCGCTATGCCAAGCTAGACCGCACGCAAATGCCGCAGGCAACGCGGGGCCAGCCAGTCGGCAAGCTGCGCGTGCATCGTGCCAGGGGTCAGGCACAGCGACCGGCGCACCCGTTGGATGGCGTCCTGCTCGCTGAGTTGCGGATGCGCGTTGAAGGCCTCGCATACGGCGCGCACCGTTTGCTCCGGAATCCCCTCGAATTGGTGATAGCCCAGCTGGCCGCGTCGATGCTCCTGACGCCAGTAGTCCAGCTCGTCCTGTACATCGGCCTGACGATAGACGGTCACTGCTTGCATGGGGCACCGCGCTCGGTCGCTTTTTCGCGAGTGTCGACCCACCGGAAGAACGACGCCGTGAGCGCGATGTGCACGCGCTCTGCACATTCGGCACGTAGGCTGTTAGCACCGCTCCGATATCGGGTTGCCCTGCGATATCGCGCCGCTGGCCCGACGCCTGGCCAACGACATCGTGGTTGCAACGCAGCAGTACAGCGAGCTGGTCCGCTGCTGCTTGTACAACCGGGTTCAACGAAAAAACCGGACCGAGAACGCGCAAAACCTTGCGCTGTTTGGCGTTTCGACAGTCCCGATACGGTTGCCGAGCCCAACCATGACGCTTGGCACTGGCAAATTGCAGGCCGGCCCTGCGTACTGCGAGCACCGTCCACACGGCGAGCTCGACTAGGGGGTAGAGCGCCGTCCCGATCATCGGCACGATGCGTGCGCATCCATACTTGTGGTGACATGTCAGCGCGCTTTCGCGCGGCCGTCACAATTCTCAACTGAACATGTACTAGTCATTGCGGACAGAAGCGCTCATGGACCGTCTTTCCTGCGCCATCATCGACGACGACGTGGAGTTCTGCGATCAGGTGGTGGAACTGGCCACCGATAGCGGCTTCCGCGCCAAGGGCATCCACACCCTAGGCGAAGCCAGCCGTTGGCTGGACAGCAACTTCCCGGATTTACTGGTGGTGGATGTCGGTCTGCCCGATGGCAGCGGCTTCGACCTGATCGAACGGCTGGACCCGGATCACACCCCGCAGATCGTGGTGGTGTCGGGCGACTATGCCTATGAAACCCAGGGGCGCGCGCAGCAGTTCGGCGTCAGCGAGTTCCTGACCAAGCCCTTCGCACCGGAGCGCCTGGAGCGTGTGCTCGGCGGTCTGCGCGAAGCGCAGCAGGGCAACCTGGGCATCATCGGCAATAGCGACAGCATCGCGCTCCTGCGCAAGGACATCGTCCGCGTGGCGCCAACCGACCTGAATGTGCTGGTGACCGGCGAAACCGGTACCGGCAAGGATCTGGTCGCGCGTGCCATCCATCGGGTGTCCGGCCGTCGCGGCCGTTTCGTGCCGGTCAATTGCGGTGCGATTCCGGAAGAACTGCTGGCCAGCCAGCTGTTCGGCCATGAGCGTGGCAGCTTCACCGGCGCCGATCGCCGGCATGCCGGATTTCTGGAACAGGCAGCCGGCGGCACGCTGTTCCTGGACGAAATCGGCGAAATGCCCAAGCGCCTGCAGGTCTACCTGCTGCGTGCGATCGAGTCGCGCAGCTTCATGCGGGTTGGTGGCAACGAAGAAATCCCGCTGGACGCGCGCGTGGTCGCCGCCACCCATCAGCATGTGCAACGCGAGCAGGCCGTACTGCGCGAGGATCTGTTCTACCGCCTCAACGAGTACCCGATCCAGGTACCGCCGCTGCGCGAACGCCGCGGCGATGCACGCGTGCTGGGCCTGCGCGCCATCGACGAACTCAACGTCAAGTACGGCAAGCGCAAGCTGCCGACCAAATCGCTGCTGCGCTACCTGGCCTATCACGCCTGGCCGGGCAACGTGCGCGAGCTGCGCTCGTTCATCCATTATCTGTATCTGCGTTCGGATGGCGATCTGCTGAGCGCACCGGATGTGGAGCAGACCGTGCCTCATGCCGCCGAAGACGGCTTGCTGATTCCTGCCGGCTGGACCATGCGCCAGGCCGAGGACGCCATGATCGAATCGGCATTGGCACGGACGCGCTTCAACAAGAAGGCGGCCGCGCGCGAGTTGGGCATCAGCGTGCGCACGCTGCACAACAGGCTCAGCGATAAGGATGCGTAGTGGCTGACGCACCGACCGAGCGGCGCGAACTGCTGCATCAGCTGCGCAACCGGCTCAATGTGATGGGCTTTGCGCTGTATGCCCTGCGTGGCGACAGCTCCAAACCCATGGAAACGCTGCGCAATGCGCATCAATCGGCAACGGCTCTGCTCAACCAGCTGGGCGAGCAAGAGCGCGCCTTGGAGCAAGCCATGCACACGCCCGCAGACACCGCGCCAAAGGACGCCATCGGCAGCTGAGGCCAGATGCCGACGGCGGCGTGGTTCGACCACGCCCGGGCGGCTGAGAAGTGGTACCGGTGCCTGCGCAAGGTGGACGCCGAGGCGTCCACCTCGATTCAGTGCTGGATATCGCCGGTGGTGGAACCGGCGCCCGGTCCTGCGCCCAGATCCGCGCCAGTGACACGATCCAGCTCCGGGTTGGACAGCAGCCGCTGCGACATGGCCGCGACGGCCTTGGCCTGCGATGCATCGAGTTTCACCGATGCTGTCCCGTCCCCGCCATCCACGGCTGCCTGTGCATCGCGATCGGCCACCATCTCCCACTGCTCGCCGGTATTCCAGGGGCCGACCGCATCGCCTTCGCCTTGCGACATGTTGTAGTACGTATCGGTGAAGCGCGGGTCGCCCGGCAACTTGCCCGGCGGGAAGTTCGGTTCGATCGCGTACAACGCCTTTTCGAAGGATTTTTGATGCGCCACTTCGCGTGTCATCAAGAAACGCAACGCATCGACGATGCCGGGATCGTTGGTCACCGTGATCAGGCGCTCGTACACGAGCTTGGCGCGCGCTTCGGCGGCGATGTTGGAGCGCATGTCGGCCGTTGGGCAGCCGATCGAATCCACATACGCGGCCGTCCACGGCGCTCCGGAAGAGTTCACCAACGCCGGGCCACCGCCGTAGAGAATCTGCTGAGTGTGGCTGGTGCTGTTCTGGGTCATGCGACGCATGTCCATCGCTTCTTCCATGCCTTCGGACAGTACTGCCTTGGGGCCCTGATTGAGCATGGCGATGATGGAGCCGATGATCTCCAGGTGGCTGAGTTCCTCGGTGGCGATATCGAACAACAGGTCCTTGCGGCCTGGATCGCTTTCACCCAGCGCCTGGGTGAAATAGCGCATGGCGGCGGCGAGTTCGCCCTGCGGCCCACCGAACTGCTCCAGCATCAACGTGGCCAGCTCCGGATTGGGCTCGGCAACGCGCACGGTGTACATCAAACGCTTGTTATGCATGAACATGAAAGTGTTCCTTGGCTGGCGCCCGGCAACTACGACGACTCGGTGAGCGTGCAGACACATGGGGGCATTGGCTATGAAGGCCCGCAAGGACTGCGGGCCTGTGCAGGGCGTTGCGCCCTGCGGGATGCATCAGGCCGCCTTGCGGGCCTTGGCGGCTTTCTGGTTGCCGCCCTGTTCGGCGAGCAAGGTCAGCTTTTCGTCGGTGGCTTTCTCTTCTTCCAGCGTGGCCAGCAGCAGCGGCAGCGCATCGGCATAGCCCAGCTGCTTGGCCATGGCGGCGATGGTGCCGTAGGAGGCGATTTCGTAGTGCTCCACCTTTTGTGCGCCGCCGATCAGCGCCGCATCGCGCACCGGGCCGGCCTCGATCTCGTCGATGACTTCGCGGCTTTCTTCCACCAGGCCTTCCATCGCCGCACACTTGATGCGTTTGAGCTTGATGCCGAGCAGCTCCACCACCTGGTCGATGCGTTCGATCTGGCCCTGGGTCTCTTCCAGATGGGTTTCGAATGCGTCCTTCAACTTCGGCTCGGTGGCGGCGCGGGCCAGGCGCGGCAGCGACTTGGTGAGCTGTTTCTCGGCGCTGTAGATATCCGACAGCTCGTGAATGAATAATTCTTCGACGGTCTTGATCGCCATGGGTGGCTCCTGGAATGGGCAGAGAGGTTGGTGGTAATGGCGCCCCCGCAGGTGCGGGGGCACCGTCTTGCCGATCGCGTTGCAACCAACGCGTACGTAATTGCCGGCGGCACTGCGATGTGGACGCAACTGTCGCGGTCTGCTGCGACGGAGCGGCGCGCCTGCAAGGCGGTGCTGCGTGATCGCCAAGCTAGCGTCGCAGGTGTTAGCGGGATCGGTGCATCGGGTGATCCCGACGCGACAACGGCCTGTGCCGTAGCGCAGCAGCACTCGCGTGTCGTCCAACGAACGCAAGCGGTGACGATTCGATATGCCACCAGGTACGCGCATGCCAACGGCCGCGCAGCTGCATTGCAACGATTGGCTGCATGCCAACGCGCGGATGCGTTACAACACCGCATCACCGGCAGACGCGAGACACTGCATGACACCGTTGGATAAACCGTTACGCCGCGAACTTCATATCGGCGAGCAGGTCTACACGCTGGTCATCGATCCGCATGGCCTGAAACTCGTGGAAAAAGGCAGACGCAAGGGCGTGAGCCTGCGCTGGGACGAGCTGGTCAGCGGCGATGCGGCAGTGGCCCGTGCGCTGCAGGCCTCGCTGGAAGACCGCTATGGGCGCGGCGACTCAGCTGGCCGGGAACAGACGCGCCAGTTCGCGCACGGCCGCTTCGCTGGCGGCGCGGTCGGGCATGGCGTCGGCATTGTCGAAATCGTTGGCGCCTTGCGACTGCACCAGCAATCCATCGCGACGCGGCACCACGTTGAGGTTGTGGCCGCGCCAGACCAGCCCATAGATGACCTCCGGTTGCGGGATCAGGCGTGCGGTCTGCCCGCGCACCGGGATCACGCTCGTATCGCCGAGCAGGGCGCGCGCGCCGTAGCCGGTGGCATTGACCAGGATCTTTTCGTGCAACTGACCGAACTGGCGCGGGTCTTCGAAACTGCGCGTGTACAGTTCGCCGCCGGCCTGCAGGAAGTCCTGCAGCAGCAGGCGCGCGTAGGCGCTGATGTTGAAGGTCAGCTGGCCATAGCGGCGCACGAACGGCACCGGGAACGGATGGCTGCCGGCCGCCAGTGGCTGCGAACGGGGGCCAAGATCGCGCAGCAGCGTGCGTTCCAGCGGTGGGTAGTCCGGTTCGTGCGCTTCGGCCGATGCGATCGGTTGATCGAACGGCAGGTCCGACAACACGTAGCCATCGCGCCATTCGATCGGCTCGCCGGGCAGGCCGAGCAGGGTCTGGTAGCGGCGAAAGGAGATCCGCGCCATCTCTTCCCAGCGCGTCTTGAAATCGGCGTCGGCGTACGCGCTGGTGCACACGCGCGAATCCGGCGACCACACCCCGGTGGCGTAGAACGAGCGCACGTCCGGCAGGCGCTCGCGCGCATAGATGCGCACGCGCAGGCCGGCGCGTTGCGCCACCACCGCCGTGGTCAGGCCGATCGCGCCGCAGCCGATCACCGCCAGCTCGCGGGCGTCGGCATCGGCGGCGCGCACCAGCCGCAGTGCATGTTCTGCGGCGCCCCACGACAGCGACCAGCCGCTGCCGCCGTGCCCGTAGTTGTGCACCACCGTCTTGCGACCGGTGCGTTCGGCCTCGATGCGTGGGCCTTGCGCGCGGAACGGCCGGGTGCAGCCGTCGATGGCGATGATGCGGTCGACCGACGCACGCATCGGTACCAGCGGCGGCGCTGCGGCGAAGCGAGCGGACAACGCATCCGGCGGCGAAGACGCGGGCAAGGCTGTGGACGCTGCGGTGCCGGTCTTGCCGGCGGCGGCCCAGCTGGCGGTCGAAGCAGCCGCGAGCGCAAGCCCGGCGCTGTGCAGGAAATGACGTCGGTGCATGCGATTCCCGGGATGGTGGGTGGATGGCCAGGCCGTCGTCGGGTGACTGCGCGCTCATGGCGGACGCCGATGGTACTGCCATCACTGGCGACATGGTCGCGCTGGCCAGGGACGATGGCCAGCGCGACGCCGCAACCGCAACTGCTGCCAGGTCTGGCCGGGTTCGTCCGCCGAATCCGGCATTTGGGGTCGCGTCGGCGGCCATTCGTCGCCTGGGGCTGTCGTCGCCACGCGTGGCGGCTATGCTCGCTCCCGTCCACCCAACGAGCGCCTTGTCCGTGTCTGCCAGCGTCTTTCTGATCGTGCGTCTCGTGTTCGCCTGGGCTGGCGCATTGGTGGTGGCGGCGATCATGTGGGCGCAGCTGTTCGGCTCGACCGGTGCGTTCTTCGGGCTGGTGTGCATCGTGTTGCTGACGCTGGCCCTGATGAGCGCGATCACCCATGTGCGGCGCGTGCGCCTGATCGCCGGGCGGTTGGATCACGACACCTTGTCTACCCGCCAGCGGCGTCAGATCGAGGTGCCGCTGGAAGCGCGGGCCAGTTTCGCGGTGGTGGAAGAGGCGGTGCGTGCGCTGCCGCGCGTGCAGGACATCGAGTGCGCGCCGGGCAGCCTGCTGATCCGCGCACGGGTGCGTCGCATCGACCCGTACGAAGGCCGCAAGCCCTCGCGCTGGAATCTGTTCGCGCGCTTTGCCATCACCCACAACCAGGTGCTGGCGACGATCACCCCGGGGCAGGGCACCAGCAGCGTCACCGTGTTGTGCGAGCCCGACGCCGGCGCCTGGGTGGATCTGTTCGCGGTCGACGAAGGCAGCAACTACGAGAACGCCGAGGCGATCAACCGCGCAGTGGTACGCCGGGTTGGCGAACAACGCCGCGACGAGCAGGCGGCAGTGGAGCAATCGGTGATGGAGAAGGAGCTGGCGGTGGCGCGGCTGAACCTTCTGCATGCCCAGGTGGAGCCGCATTTCCTCTACAACACGCTGGCCAGCGCGCAGGTGCTGGCGCGGACCGATCCGCCGCGTGCCGACATCATGATCGGGCACCTGATCCAGTACCTGCGCCGCTCGCTGCCCAGCGCCGACGATGCCACCTCCACCCTGGGCGAGGAACTCGAACGCACCCAGGCCTACCTGGAGATCCTGCGCATCCGCATGGGCGCGCGGTTGGCGCTGCAGGTGGAAGTGCCCTACGAACTGCGCAGCCTGACCCTGCCGTCGATGATGCTGCAGACCCTGGTGGAAAACGCCATCAAGCACGGACTGGAACCCAAGCCCGGCGGCGGCACCGTGTGGATCCTGGCACGCCGTCTCGACGATCAGGCCACGCTCACCGTGGCCGATGACGGCCAGGGCTTCAACACGCACAGCCATGGCACCGGCATCGGCCTGAAGAATCTGCGCGAGCGCCTGCAGCTGATCTACGCCGGCCAGGCGAGCTTTGCCATCGTCTCCAATTTCCCCAGCGGCGTGGCGGCCACTATCACCCTGCCGCTGCCGGCGCCGCTTGCCAACCAGCTGCGGCAACCGCCGCCGTTGCCCGAGGCTGCGGTTTCCATCGCAAAGGGGCAGGCATGAGCGCGCTGCGTGCGGTGATCGCCGAAGACGAGGCGCTGCTGCGGCAGTCGTTGCTGGCGCTGCTGGCCGAGGTCTGCCCGCAGCTGCAGGTGGTGGGCGAGTGCGAAGACGGCGCCGGCGCGCTGGAGGCCATCGCCAGCCAGCAGCCGGATGTGGTGTTCCTGGATATCCGCATGCCCGGGCTGACCGGCATCGAGGTGGCGCGCGCGATGCGCGAGGTCAGTCCGCGTACCCAGGTGGTGTTCGTCACCGCCTACGACCAGTACGCCATCGATGCCTTCGAACACGGCGCGGTGGACTATCTGCTCAAACCGATCAGCCGGCAGCGCCTGCAGGCCACCTGGCAGCGCGTGCAGCAACGCGCCGCCGCCGGCCAGCCCGATGGCGGCCTGCTGGAGGCCTTGCTGCAGCGCCTGTCGGCACGCCCGGCCGCCGCCAATGCGCCGGCGCCGCTGGCCTGGCTGACCGCCAGCAGCGGCCGCGAGACGCGCCTGATCGCACTGGACGAGGTGGCGTATTTCCAGGCCGATCAGAAATACACCACGGTGATGACCGCCGCCGGCGAAGCGGTGCTGCGCACCCCGCTGCGCGAGTTGCTCGACGCGCTCGACCCGCAGGTGTTCAAGCAGGTCCACCGCTCGACCATCGTCAACATGAAGGCGGTGGCCTCGGTGGTCCGCGACGACACCGGCAAGGGCCGGCTGCACCTGCGTGGCCGCAGCGAGACGCTCACCGTCAGCCAGCCCTTCATGAGCCTGTTCCGCGGCATGTAATCCCCCGTTCGCATCGACTGAAAGGACTGCCCACATGCGCCTGCTCGCCTCCCTGGTCTATTGCCTGCTGGCCCTGGCCGGCTGCCACGAACGCACCGGTACCACTTCGATCACCCGCGCCATCAGCGATGGGCGCGATGTGATCTTCAGCAAGACCTTGGTCACCGACACCGAGACCAACGTGCATTGCCTGGCCAGCAGCAGCGGCCAGTGCCACTACCTGGTGTACGAAGAGCAATGCCCCGCTGCTGCTGTCGGCAGCAGGGCGCCGGCGGCGGGCTGCGCACGCCGCACGCTGGACCAGTTCGCGCTGCTGCCGGGCCAGATCCGCGCCCTGCGCGGCATGACCAAGGCCGCGCACACCTGCGTGGATGCCACCGCCCCCGGCGCCGACTGCCACGGTTAGGACGTGCCCATCGTGCGGCGACAGGCGACAGGCGACAGGCGACAGGCGACAGGCGACAGGCAACAGGCAACAGGCAACAGGCAACAGTGCTTGCACCTGCAGTTGCCGCGATCGTGGGAAGCTGCCACGTCCGGCTGATGCTGCCTGCTTGCGCAGATGCGCATGCTGCCGCCTGCGCGCAAGCCCGGGCCACCGAGGCAATCGACGTCCGCGCTGTACAGATACGGGCTGAATACGCACTGACGGCAAGCGGCCGCTTCTGCGATGATTGCCGGCTTGTGCCGGTTCACGGCGCCATCACTGTCAGGCTTCTTCATGTCCGAACATTCGTTGCGCCGCGACGTCGGCCCCTTTGCGCTCATGCTCACCGGCCTGGGCTCGATCATCGGTTCTGGCTGGCTGTTCGGCGCCTGGCGCGCCGCCGGGCTGGCCGGTCCGGGCGCCATCTGGGCCTGGGTGCTGGGTGCGGCGATCATCACCACCATCGCGCTGTCCTATGCCGAACTGGGCGCCATGTTTCCCGAATCCGGCGGCATGGTGCGCTACAGCCATTACTCGCATGGCTCGCTGGTGGGCTTCATCGCCGGCTGGGCCAACTGGATCGCCATCGTCTCGGTCATCCCGGTCGAAGCCGAGGCCTCGGTGCAGTACATGGCCTCCTGGCCCTGGGCCTGGGCGCAAGGGCTGTACGTGCAGGCGCCTGGCGGGGCTGGCGAACTGTCGGTGCCGGGCCTGCTGATTTCGGCGGTGCTGGTGTTGGTTTACTTCTTCCTGAACTTCTGGAGCGTCAAGCTGTTTGCGCGCTCCAATACCTTGATCACCGTGTTCAAGCTGGTGGTGCCGGCCGCCACCGGCGTGGCCTTGATCGCCAGCGGCTTCCATAGCGAAAACTTCAGCGTCGGCATCCACGGCGATGCGCATGTGATCGACCTGGCCGCGGTGCTCACCGCGGTGGCCACCGCCGGCATCGTCTTCAGCTTCAATGGCTTCCAGAGCCCGGTGAACCTGGCCGGCGAGGCGCGCAATCCCGGGCGCAGCATCCCGTTCGCGGTGCTGGGCTCGATCGCGCTGGCCACGCTGGTCTACGTGATCCTGCAGGTGGCCTACATCGGCGCGGTGCCGCCGGACCTGCTGGCCAAGGCCGGCTGGCACGGCATCGACTTCCGCTCGCCGTTCGCCGAGCTGGCCATCATCGTCAACCTGCATTGGCTGGCGATGCTGCTGTACATCGATGCGTTCGTCAGCCCCAGCGGCACCGGCATCACCTATACCGCCACCACCGCGCGTATGGTCTACGGCATGGAGAAGAACGGCACCATGCCGGCCGTGCTGGGCAAGCTGCACCCGGTCTGGGGCGTGCCGCGCATGGCGATGTTCTTCAACCTGGCGGTGTCGTTCGTGTTCCTGTTCTTCTTCCGCGGCTGGGGCACGCTGGCGGCGGTAATCTCGGTGGCGACCATCATTTCCTACCTCACCGGCCCGATCAGCGCGATGGCGCTGCGTCGCCACGCACCGGAACTGCACCGCCCGCTACGCATCGCCGCGTTGCCGGTACTGGCCGGCGTGGCCTTCGTGATGGCCACCGAGCTGCTGTACTGGGCGCGCTGGCCGCTGACCGGCGAGATCATCCTACTGATGGTGGTGGCGCTGCCGGTGTACTGCTACTACCAGGCCAAGCAGGGCTGGCCGGATCTGCGCCGCAACCTCAAGGGCGCGGCCTGGATGATGTGCTACCTGCCCACCATCGCATTGGTGTCGTGGGCCGGCAGCACCGACTTCGGCGGCCATGGCTATCTGAGCTACGGCACCGACCTGGTGGTGGTCGCGGCAGTCGGCGCGGTGTTCTACATCTGGGGCGTGCGCAGCGGCTGGCGTACCCCGTCGGTGGAACAGGCGGTGGCGCGGGCTTGAGTGGCTTGCGCAGCTGCGCTTGCAATGCAGACTCTCCGCAAGATTGTCTTGCATTCCATACGTGGCCAGCAGCCCGGCCTTGAGGCGCTGGTCGCGCAATGGATGGACAAAGGCATCAAGTATGTTGGCGTGGTCGGCGTGGATGCCGCCGGCATCGAGGAGCTGATCGATGATGTGTGCGTAGGAGATGGATCAACCTCCTACTTCATGCTGACTGCCGCACACGGCCCGGGCGAGACAGTCGAAGATGCGGTTTTCCTGGCAGAGCTATTGTCGGGCGAGTATGAAGGTCCGGTGCGGGTGGTTGAGTTTTAGCCCAGCGCTGGCCAGAAGCCAGGTCAGCGCATCGTGCTGAGCACAGCGAATGCATGCAGTAGCTTGAGGTCATCGACAACCCTGCATGCGATACGCTGCGCCCTTGCGGCAACGGAGTGAGTTCGCTTCGCGGCAGGTGATGAAATGCCAAATGCTGGCTTTGAACACACGAACGGCCGGTGCGTGTGCACCGGCCGTTCGTGTATCTGACCCGCTGTTCAACGCACATCCCGCCTGACTGCAGGCCTTGGGCGTGGTGCGTCGTCTACCCCGCGTTGGCCACCAGCCGCGGCGCGCCATCGAAGCGGTCCAGGTCGCGCAGTAATTCCGTATAGCGACGCAGCCGGCCCATCTCGCGCATGTTGACGATGTCCTCGTGGCGCAGTTCGCGCTTGGAGGTCACCTCCTGCTTGTAGCGCAGCACCTCCGGGTAGCGCCGCGTCATGTCCAGGGCGTCAGCAACGCACTCGACCGAGTCGGCATCCGGCGCGACGCGTGCGCGGCTGTTGAAGGCGCGCAGCCAGCGCTCGAAGCCTGCGCTGTGATCGAACAGGTCGGCGATGTACCACATGATGAACAGGATCGAGGCCCAGGAGGTGAAGATGATCACCACGCGACTGAAGGTCAGGTGGTAATCGTTCTGCCATAGCTGATGGGTGATGACACCCAGCAGGACCAGCGAGATCGCCTGCCAGCCGATGATCGAGGCGATCACCCACTGCTTCTTGGCCACCTTGAGCAGATCGAGCTCTGCATCGAGCTGCTCATCGGTCTTGTCGCGCCAGAAGGCGACCTGCTCGTCGAAGGAGCGCCGATGGAGTGCGTTGTCCTGCAATAGCAGGCCCAAACCCTGGAACAAAGCGATCATGACAAGCTCCTGACGGATGGCTGGTACGAGCGGCTTGCTGCACCGGTGGTGGCTGGTGCCCTGGAGCGACCGACGCGCCGTCGTACGATGCGGGGCGGATGTTGGACGACCCTAGTTCTAGCACTTTCGCTGTGCATGGCAATGCCTGGAGCGAACCGATGGCCGCGCAATCCTGCGCAGCCGCGCACAAAACGCTGAATTCAGGCGGTTTGGCGGCCATGGCGCACAACCGGACCAGCCGTGCGCGGGCGATCTTGTTGCACTGCACACCGAGCCACGCGGCAGGCGCGCCATCTCGGCCGCGCCTGCCAGGCGCGATCGGCCGCCACATCCATGGGGTTGGATCATCGGCGGGCCGGTATCATCGCCGCATGTCTTCCGTTTTACGCACGCTCACTGCCCCCGCCGCCGAACAGATCCGCCGCTGGGTGCTGGGCGCGTTTCCGCGTGGCCAGAGCAGCATCGAATACGACCAGCCGCTGGGCGACCCCGGCCTCTTCGGGCCCGACAGCGTCACCTGGCGCGTGCATTCGGAGTTTCCGGGCATGTTGTCCGGTGGGCTATGTGCCTTGATGTTGCAACTGCTGCACCCGCGCGCGCTGGCCGGTGTCTACGACCACTCCAACTTCCGCTCCGACCTGATCGGGCGGCTGCGCCGTACCACCAACTTCGTGGCCGGCACCACCTACGCGCCGCAGGCCGAGGCCGAACAGCTCATCGCGCGCGTGCGGCGCATCCATGCGCAGATCCGCGGCCACACCGCCGACGGCGTGCCTTACGAGGCCAACGACCCTGCGCTGCTGACCTGGGTGCATGTGACCGAGGCCTACGGGTTCCTGCAGGGCTGCCGTCGCTATTGCCGCGACGTGCCGGTGGCCATTGCCGACCGCTACTACGATGAGGCACGGCGCGTGGCCGAAGCGCTGGGCGCCAGCGAGGTGCCTGCCAGCGAGGCTCAGGTGGAGGCCTACTTCGCCTCGGTGCGCGGCGAACTGCGCATGGACGCGCGTTCGCGCGAGGTACTCGACATCCTGACCAGCATCCGGTTGCCGGTGCCGGCGGCCGGATTGTCGCGCGGCGTCTTCCTCGGCGCCGGCACCGCATTGCTACCCGCCTGGGCCAGCGACATGCTCGGCCGCACCACGACCCAGCGCGCACAGGCGCGCGCGTCGGCGCGCGTGTTGCGCAGCCTGTCGCCGCTGTTCCGCACGGCCTTGCGCGATGGCCTGTCGGCGCGCGCCTGCCGCCGCATGCAGCTGCCCCCGGCTACGTTGCTGGAGTGGCCCGCACCTGCGCGAGTGTGACCGGTCGCGAACGGCCTGCGCGGTCAGCCCCGCAGACCGCGGCGCATCGCTACCAGATCCTGACCCGTTGCTCGGGTGCCAGATAGAGCTGCTGGCCTTGCTTCACATCGAAGGCCGGATACCAGGCGTCCAGGTTGCGCACGGTCTGCGCGCGGAAGCGGCCGGGTGCGTGCACGTCGGTGAGCACGGCGTTGCGCAGCGCCGCATCGCGGTACTTGCCGCGCCAGGCCTGGGCGAATCCCAGGAAAAAGCGCTGATCCGGGCTGAAGCCGTCGATGGTCCGTGGCTGCTTGCCCTGCAGCGACAGCTGGTAGGCGTCGTAGGCGGTGGCCAGGCCGGCGACATCGGCGATGTTTTCGCCCAGGGTCAGCTTGCCGTTGACCGAGAGATCGTCGAATGGCTTGTAGGCGCCGAACTGCGCGGCAAGCGCGTTGCCGGCGGTTTCGAACTTCTTCAGATCCTGTGGCGTCCACCAGTTGTGGAGTTCGCCGTGTTCGTCGAACAGGGCGCCCATGTTGTCGAAGCTGTGGCTGATCTCGTGGCCGATCACCGCGCCGATGGCGCCGTAGTTCACGGCATCGTCGGCCGCCGGGTCGAAGAACGGCGGTTGCAGGATCGCGGCGGGGAAGATCAGGCGATTTTCCAGCGGCACGTTCAGCGCGTTGACCTCCTGCGGCAGCATGTACCACTCGCGGTGATCGACGGCCTTGCCGAGCTTGGCCAGATTGCGGCGGTACTCGAACAGGCCGGCGCGTTCCACGTTGCCCAGCGCATCGTCGCGCCGCACATCGAGGGCGCTGTAGTCGCGCCAGCTGTCCGGGTAGCCCACCGCCACCGTCAATCCGGCGATCTTGGCCTTGGCGTGCTGCTTGGTCTGCGGTGTCATCCACTCCAACGCATCGATGCGCTTGTCGAACGCGGCGATCAGGTTCTTGACCATCTCTTCGGCGCGCGCCTTGGTCTGCGCGCTGACGTATTTCTGCACATAGCGCTTGCCCACCGCTTCGCCCAAGGCGGCGTTGGTGGCGTCGATGCCGCGCTTCCAGCGCTGGCGCTGCTGCGGCGTGCCTTCCAGGGTGCTGCCGTAGAACGCGAAGCGCTCATCGGCGAATGCCTTGGACAGATACGGCGAGGCGCGATCGAGCGCGCGAAAACTCAGGTAATCCTTCCAGGTCTGCAGCGGTTCGGAGTGCACCAGCGCCGACAGCCCGCTGATCGCCTGTGGCTGCCAGACGATGAAATCCTGCTGTGCCTTGAGACCTGCGGCATCGAAGAACACGCCCCAGTCCAGGCCCGGTGCGCGATGGACAAAATCGGCCTGTTTCCAGGCGTTCGCACCGGCCTGGACGTTGTTGGTCTGCTCGGGGCTGGCATGCACGCGCGCCATCGCCGTTTCAAGCGCCAGGATGCGCTCGGCCCTGGCCTGTGCATCGTCGATGCCGGCCAGCTCCAGCAACTTGACGATATGCGCGCGGTAGGCCTCGCGCAGCTGCGCCATGCGCCCGCCGTCCAGGTAGAAGCTGCGCTCGGGCATGCCCAGGCCGCCCTGCACCAGATACGGCACGTAGCGGCCGGGGTGGTGCAGATCCTGCGAGACCCACAGGCCGAACAGACGGTCGGTATGGAAATTGGTCGCGTTGAGCAGATCCACGTCGGCGCGCAATTGCCCGCCCAGGGTCCGCGCCAGCGCCTGCTTGTCGTCCAGTTGCGCAATCGCCTCCAGCTCCGGTTGTACCGGATGCACGCCCTTGGCCTCGATGCTGGCCTCGTCCATGTAGGCGGCGTAGTAATCACCGATCTGCTTGTCTTCGCCGGTGACGCGGTCGTTGGCGGCGGCGCCTTCGATGATGTCGCGACTGTGGCGTTCGGTGTCGATGGCGATGCCGACGAAGCTGTTGAAACTTGCGCGGTCCTCGGGAATCTGCGTGTGCCTGACCCAGCTCCCATTGGCATGGCCGAAGAAGTCGTCGCCAGCGGCCACGCTGCGGTCCATGCCTGCGGTATCGAACCCGAACTGGCCCAGCTTGGGTGCGCTGGGCGGCGGGGTGGCATGCGTATCGCCGGCGGGCGCGGCGCCCTCGCGGTGGCAGGCTGCAGTGGTCAGGGACGCGGCAGCCATGGCAGCGATCAGGACAGGGCGATGCAAAGAAGCCATGCGGTGCAACTCGAAACCGGAACAAGAACGGCAGTGTAAGTGGCCTGCGCTGCCACGTCCCGATTCGAGGGCAGGTGCCGGTGCGTGATCGCCGGCCATGGACACGCCCGGTTCAGCGCCGCCGCTGGTACCAGAAGCCCAGCGCGTCGCGGGTCTGCAGCATGCGCCGCCCGCGCCACAGAAAGCGCAGCAGCAGGCCCAGGTGTTCGCGCTTGGAAAAACTGCGCAATTTGCGGTCGGAGGTATGCACGGTCTGGCGCAGGATCACGAAGCGTCCGCGGCGCGCCAGCGCGCGACTCAGGGCCACATCCTCGCCAGCGTAATACCGCGTATCGAAGCCGCCCGCGCTGATGAAGGCCACGCGCGTGCAGAACAGAAAACACCCTGGCGCGATGCCGGCAATGCGGAACAGCCAGCCGAAGATGGCCTGGGCAGTGCGTTCGACCCATACCCGCTTGCCATGCAGATGCACCTGCGCGCCTCCGCCCACCGCACCGGCATCCAGTGCCTGCAGCGCTGCGCCAACCACCTGCGGGTTGACCTGGGTGTCGGCATCCAGAAACAGCAGGCGCTCGCCATGTGTGGCCTGCGCGCCTGCGTTGCGGGTGGCGGCGATGTGCCGCAGCTGCACTTCCAGTACCCGTGCACCGTTGGCGCGTGCGATGGCGGCGGTGTCGTCGTCGCAGGCATCGGCCACCACGACCACTTCGTAGTCCAGCTGCATTGCCTGCGCGCAGGCATGCAGGCAGTGCAAGGTTTCGCCGATCAGTGCGGCCTCGTTGTGGGCGGGGATCACGAAGGACAGCATGGGTGCGGCCCGTGCAAAGACGGCGGTCAGTGTGCGGGCAGCGGCGATGCGGTGGTGTGAGCGCGCGTCCACCGCGCCGATCCGCTACCGCGATGCAGGCGGGATCCGGACGGAGAGTCCGGGTGGAGCGTGCAACGCCTGCCCTGTGTAGACCGGTTGCAAGGCCTGGCGTTTGGGGTCTGGCAAATCACTGCCGGCAAATCACCGCATGAGCCCGGCTGCAAGACCGCCGCGACGAGACGGCCATGCGGCAGTGCTCAGCGATGCACCGAGCCCATGGTCGCTTCCGGATACCGGGTGCCGGCCGCGGCCTGTGGCGGAAAGATCGCATCGATGCGCGCCAGTTCGTCCGGCATCAATGCCACATCGAGCGCGGCGAGGTTTTCCTCCAGGTAGGCCAGGCGCTTGGTGCCGGGGATGGGGACCAGGTCCTGGCCCTGTGCCAGCACCCAGGCCAGGGCCAGTTGCCCGGGGGTGATGCCCTTGTCGGCGGCAATCGCCTTGACCTGCTCCACCAGCTGCAGGTTGCGGGTGAAGTTCTCGCCCTGGAAACGCGGCGAATGGCGGCGGTAATCGTCGGCATCGAAGTCGTCGGGCGAGGAGAACGCACCGGTGAGGAAGCCGCGCCCCAGCGGCGAGTACGGCACGAAGCCGATGCCCAGTTCACGCACGGTGGCGAACACGCCGTTGTGTTCCGGCTCGCGCGACCACAGCGAATATTCGGTCTGCACCGCAGTGATGGGATGCACCGCATGCGCACGGCGAATGGTGGTGTCCGCCGCTTCGGACAAGCCGAGGAAGCGCACCTTGCCCTGTTCGACCAGGCGCGACATCGCCCCCACGGTGTCTTCGATCGGCACGTTGGGGTCCACGCGATGCTGGTAGTACAGGTCGATGTGCTCCACGCCCAGGCGACGCAGGCTGGCTTCGCAGGCCGATTGCACGTAGGCCGGGCTACCATCGATGCCGCGCGCTTGCGGATTGTCCGGATCGAGCTTGATGCCGAACTTGCTGGCCAGGAAGACCTCGTGCCGGCGCGTGGCGATCGCCTTGCCGACCAGTACCTCGTTCGTGTGTGGGCCGTACATGTCGGCGGTATCGAGCAGGCTGACACCCTGGTCGAGCGCGCGATGGATGACCGCGATCGACGCCGCTTCATCGCTGCGATCGCCATAGAACGCGCTCATGCCCATGCAACCCAGGCCAAGTGCGGAAACGGTGGGGCCGGAACGGCCAAGCGTACGGGTTTGCATGAGGGGGCGGCTCCGTGCAGCGGGGTAGGCGGGCAGGGTGGTGTGGTGGGCGTTAGCGCGATGTGGGTCGAGCGCGAAGGTCTGGATGCCCAGGGCCGGTGGTCATCGGCCGCAGCAAGCGTCCAGACCGATCGCCACATCAACCGCGACAACACGTGCGCCCGACCGCAGGCGCCGTCGATCATCGATCATCAGCACATCGCCTGCCGCCTGCCGCCTGCCGCCCGCAGGCTGCCAAGGCGGCAAGGCCATCGATGCAGCGGCACTGGCGCGGCCGTCCCACGCACGCATCCGGCATGCGTTGCCACCGGCGTGCATCCACCTGCGCCAGGCAGGCAGACGCGCGCCGATGCCGGTGGCTCAGCCGCTGAGCTTGTTGGCGAAGTCGGCAACGCGCTTGCCGAACAGCCGGGCGGTCTCCAGGTCGCCAGCGCGCGGCGCCTCGTCCGGCGAGGCATCCGATGGCGAGATGGCCAGCGCACCGCCCCAGCCGCCGGTCCAGTTCACGTCCTGCGGCCCGTGCGCCTTGGTGTTGGAAGGCGGCAGGCCGGTGCCGACCCAGACCTGCCCGTGCTGCTGCGACAGGGTCCACAGGTACTGGATGGTGGCGTACTTGTCGCCATTGGCCGAGGCGGAGTTGGTGAAGCCGGCCGCGACCTTGTCCTTCCATGCCTGCGCAAACCACGGCTTGGAACTGTCGTCGGCAAATTTCTTGAACTGCCACGCCGGGCCGCCCATGTAGGTGGGGCTGCCATAGATGATGGCATCGGCGGCGGCGATCGCGTCCCAGGCACCGTCGGGCAGGTTGCCGTCCTGGCCGATCCGGTACAGCGTGGCTTCGGCCACGCTGGCGGCTCCTGCATGCACGGCTTCGGCCTGTTTTGCGGTATGACCGTAGCCGCTGAAGTACACGATGGCGATCTTGCTCATGGACGCTCCTGCCGGATGAAGGGGCCCGATTGTGCGCACACCAGGCGCGACAGGAACATGACCACGCACGGGACGAACTGTTGTCGTGGCCGTTCAGCCGGGCGCCGGCTCGGCCAGGCACTGGACCAGGTAATCGATGAAGCTGCGCACCTTCGGCGCCAGGTGGCTGCGGCTGGTGTAGACGGCGAAGATGCCGATGTCGCCGAGTTCGTACTCGGGAAGGATGCGTACCAGGCGGCCGCTGGCCAGATGTGCGGCGGCCAGGAAATCCGGTTGCATCACGATGCCCTGGCCGGCCAGCGCCGCCGCATTGAGCACATGACCGTTGTTGGCGCGCAGCCCGCCATGGACGCGCACGGCGATATCGCCGTCCGGCCCGTGAAAGCGCACCTCGTCGCCGCTCGGCGAGTAGTGGTAGAGCAGGCATTCGTGGCCGGCCAGATCGGACGGATGCGTGGGGGTACCGGCGCGTGCCAGATACTCCGGCGCTGCACAGGGCAGCAGCCGGACCGTGCCCAGTTGTCGCGCGATCAGCATCGGGGCCGGCTGGCGGGTGATGCGGATGGCGACATCGAAGCCCTCTTCGACCATGTCCACCAGCCGATCGGACAGCGACAGGTCCAGGTCCACCTGCGGATAACGCGCCCGAAACCCCGGCAGCAGCGCGCCCAGGCGCTCGATCCCGTAGCTTACCGGCGCATTGACCCGCAGCACGCCGGCCGGCTCCAGCGCCTGCGCGCCAATGGTGGCCTCCAGGTCGTCCAGGTCGGCCAGCAGCTGCAGGCAGCGATGGTAGTAGGCGGTGCCGGCGCTGGTCAGGCTGACCCGGCGCGTGGTGCGATTGAGCAGGCGGGTGCCCAGGCGTTGTTCCAGCGCGGCGACCTGCCGGGTGACGCTGGCCGTGGAGCGGTCCAGCGCCTCGGCGGCGGCGCTGAAGCCGCTGCGCTCGGCGACGGCGGTAAACACGCGCATCGCATCCAGGGTGTCCATGAGCGTTCGATTATTGCTGTGGTCGCAATAAATTATCCGAATCTGATGCGTTTATCAGAAATTTGCAGGTAATACCCTGTCGAGGTTCTTGAGCGAGCGCCTGTCCTGCCCGCCAACTCGGCGGTGGTTGGGAATATCCGGCGCTGTGGGCGTGCCGATCGTGCAGCCGCCGCCGGGCGATGGCACGTTGCGCCGAGCCGGCGCGTCGAACCCTGTTGTCTTTTCGAGGAGTCACTCATGCATCGCATGCCATCGCTGTATATCTCGCACGGATCGCCGATGACCGCCCTGCAGCCGGGCCAGGTGGGGCAACGGCTGCAGGAACTGCGGCAGCGGCTGCCGCGGCCGCGCGCCATCGTCGTGGCCAGTGCGCACTGGCTGGGGCGCCGCCCGCTGGTCAGCAGTGCGGCGCGGCCAGCCACCATCCATGATTTCGGCGGCTTCCCTGCGCCGCTGTACGAGTTGAGCTATCCGGCGCCTGGCGAGCCAGCCCTGGCGCAGCAGGTTGCGCGGCGGCTGGAGCAGGCCGGGCTGCATCCGCAACTGGACCCGCAGCGTGGTTTCGACCACGGCGTGTGGGTGCCGCTGCGGTTGCTGTATCCGGCGGCGGATATCCCGGTGGTGTCGGTATCGATCCAGCCGGAACTTGGCCCGGCGCACCAGTTCGCGCTGGGGCGCGCGCTGGCGCCGCTGCGCGAGGAGGGGGTGCTGGTGATCGGTTCCGGCAGCATCACCCACAACCTGCACGATTTCCGCCAGGGCTATAGCGCCGAGCGCGAAGCGCCGTACGTGCGGCCCTTCATCGACTGGACCGAGCGCAAGCTGCTGGACAACGATATCCCGGCCTTGCTCGATTACCGCCGCCAGGCACCGTATGCCGAGCGTGCGCATCCCAGCGACGAGCACCTGTTGCCGCTGTACGTGGCGATGGGCGCGGCCGGGAGCGAGCAACTCGGCGCACAGCGCATCGATGCCGGTATCGACCAGGGTTTCCTGGCCATGGACCTGTATCGCTTCGACGGCCACACCGCGCTTGCCGCCTGAGCAGGCAAGCATCGAGTGCAGCCGTGGCAGTGGCTGCACCCGCATGCTCTGAAGCATTCACGATGAACCAGGCCGCAGTCTCATAGGCTGAGACGCCCAGGTTGCATGCTGCCCGCGTGAAGATCCTCGACAAGCTCGCCGTCCTCGCCGACGCCGCCAAATACGACGCGTCCTGCGCCTCCAGTGGCGCCAACAAGCGCAATTCGCTGGGCACCGGCGGCATCGGCAGTACCGAGGGCATGGGCATCTGCCATTCGTACACGCCCGATGGCCGCTGCGTGTCGCTGTTGAAGATCCTGCTGACCAATTTCTGCGTGTTCGATTGCGCGTACTGCGTCAATCGCGTGTCCAGCAACGTGCGCCGCGCGCGCTTCACGCCTGAAGAAGTGGTCACGCTGACGCTGGATTTCTACAAGCGCAACTACATCGAAGGCCTGTTCCTGTCCAGCGGCATCATCCGCAACTCCGACTATACGATGGAGCAGCTGGTGGAAGTGGCGCGGCAGCTGCGCGAAGAGCATCACTTCGCCGGCTACATCCATCTCAAGACCATTCCCGATGCTGCGCCCGACCTGTTGGCTGCGGCCGGCCGCTATGCGGACCGCCTGAGCATCAATGTGGAACTGCCCACCGAGCAGGGTCTGACGCAACTGGCGCCGGAAAAAAGCGTGGGCGGCATCCGCTCGGCCATGGGCGAGCTGCGCTGGCGCATCGAGGAAAACCAGCTCGAGCGCAAGGCCGAAACCGTGCGTCGTGCCAAGCCGCCGCGGTTCGCGCCGGCTGGGCAGAGCACCCAGATGATCGTTGGTGCCGACGATGCCAACGACCGCAGCATTCTGGACACCAGCCACAATCTCTACGGCAATTACCGCATGCGCCGGGTGTATTACTCGGCCTTCAGTCCGATTCCGGACGCTTCGTCCAAGCTGCCGCTGCAGGCGCCGCCGCTGCAGCGCGAGCATCGGCTCTACCAGGCCGACTGGTTGCTGCGGTTCTACGAATTCAGTGTGGAGGAGATCGCGCCGGCGCAGTCCAGCGGCATGCTGGATCTGGACGTGGATCCGAAGCTGGCCTGGGCGCTGCGCAATCCCGAACGCTTTCCGGTGGATCTGAATGTGGCGCCGCGCGAGATGCTGCTACGGGTGCCGGGCCTGGGAACCCGCAATGTGGAGCGGCTGCTGTTGTCGCGCCGGCATGCGCGCCTGCGCGTGGGCGATCTGGCGCGGTTGCGGGTGCCGATGAAGAAGCTGCTGCCGTTCGTGAGCGTGCTGGATCATCATCCGCGCCAGCGCCTGGACGATCCGGTGCGGTTACGGGCGCAGCTGGCGCCGGCGCCTCGGCAGGCGAGTCTGTTCGATTGATGCCTGTCCCTTCTCCCGTCGGGAGAAGGTGCCCGAAGGGCGGATGAGGGTACGGCCGCATGCAGCAGCGGAAAGTCCTGGGTGCCGCCCGTAAAGCGAAGGCGATGGCGAGAATCGAGAGGCCAGGTGTAGACGATGTTCAGCGCTGAGGTGGAACCTGCGTGGAGTTTCGAGGCGTGGCGTGCGCTGGCGCGGGCGGGGTGGTGTGCGCAGGTGGAGCCTGACCATGTGGCGTGGAATGGGGGCGCGCAGGGTGGGTTGCTGATGGGCCAGGGGCTGTTGGAATTGCCGGTGCTGGCCGCACCGCCGCGGGTGTCGGCGGATTTCATGCAGCTGGCCGCATCGGTGCTGTGCCATCGCGATCCGCAGCGGCATGCGGTGTTGTATCGGTTGTTGTGGCGGATTGCCTCGGGCGAGAAGGCGCTGCTGGAGCGCGCCACCGATGTGGACGTGCATCGCTTGCGGCAATGGCAGAAGGCGGTGCAGCGCGATACCCACAAGATGAAGGCGTTCGTGCGCTTCCGCCGGCTGCCGGGCGAAGAAGAAGACTTCGTGGCCTGGTTCGAGCCGGAACATCACATCGTGGACCGCGTTGCCCCGTTCTTTGCACGGCGCTTCGCCGGCATGCGCTGGGCGATCCTGACCCCGTATCGCAGCGTGCGCTGGGATGGCCATGCTCTGGCATTCGGCGAGGGGGCCGTGCGTACACAGGTGCCGGCCGACGACGCGCAGGAGACCCTATGGCGCACCTACTATGCGCACATCTTCAATCCGGCCCGGCTCAATCCCACCATGATGCGGCAGGAAATGCCGCAGAAATACTGGAAGAACCTGCCCGAGGCGGCGCTGCTGCCGGAGCTGATCCGCGAAGCCGGTGTGCGCGTGCGCGAGATGGCCGAGCGCGCACCCGAGCCGGTACGCCGCCGGGTGCCGGCGGCGCCGGTACCCGCTGCCGTCGAGGCGACGCAGAGCATCGCGCAGCTACGCGCGGCCGCGCGCGATTGCCGACGCTGCGAGTTGTGGCGGCCGGCCACCCAGACCGTCTTCGGCGAAGGGCCGGAGGATGCGGCCGTCATGGTGATCGGCGAGCAGCCCGGCGATGAAGAGGATCTGAGCGGGCGTCCCTTCGTCGGGCCTGCCGGGCGCCTGTTCAACATGGCCTTGGGCGAGTTGGGCGTGGATCGCAGTGGGTTCTACGTGACCAATGCGGTCAAGCACTTCCGCTTCGAGCAACGCGGCAAGCGCCGCCTGCATCGCAACCCCGAGCGCACGCATGTGCAGGCCTGCAGCGGCTGGTTGCAGGCCGAGCGTGCCCAGTTGCGTCCCGCGCAGATTGTCTGCCTGGGCGCTACCGCGGCACAGGCGGTGCTGGGCAGCAGGTTTCGGCTGATGCAGGAGCGCGGGCAGTGGCTGCGCCTGGACGATGGCACGCCGGTACTGACGACCGTGCATCCGTCCTGGGTGCTGCGGCAGGGATCGGAGGCGGCGCGGGAGGAGGGCTATCGCGGCTTGGTGGAGGATCTGCGCCAATTGCTTTCGGCGCCCGGCGTAGCGCCAGCGCGTGGCGCCCACACCGCTTAGACGAGGACCAACGGCACGTGGAAACGCTCCGAGGACGCCTGGAGACACAAGAGCGCCTGGTCAAAAAGATGCGCGTGCATGCGCACGCGCACGGTGTCGCTGCTCGATTGACACCAAGGGAACGCGCGGCACGCCGCGTGTTCCGTCACCGCCGTGTTGCGGCGATGGTGCAGCCTGCGTTGGCGGGGCCTTGCGCAAGGCAAGCAACCGCATGAGGCAGGTGCCGCTGAGGTGCAGGGGCGTCCAGGCATGCGGGAAGGCATCCCAATGACGCTTTGCGCGGGCCCGGGCGCCCCTGCATGACACGTTGCTCAATTGCCGCCAAGGGCGATCGCCCGGTCGCACTGACCGGGCGACTGCATGCGGGGTTTACGGCATCAAGACCTTGTCGATCACGTGGATCACGCCATTGCTCTGCATGACGTCGGCAGTGGTGACGGTGGCGGTATTGCCCTTGGCATCGGTCAGGGTGACCTTCTTGCCGTTGAGCTTTGCGGTAAGCGATTCGCCCTGCACGGTGGTGAGCATGGCGCTGCCGCCGCCGGCCTTGATCTTGGCGATCAGCGAGGCCGCATCCACCTTGCCCGGCACCACGTGGTAGGTGAGTACCTTGGTCAGGGTGGGCTTGGACTCGGGCTTCAACAGCGTATCGACAGTGCCGGCCGGCAATGCGGCAAAGGCGGCATTGGTGGGAGCGAAGACGGTGAACGGGCCTGGGCCTTTCAGGGTCTCGACCAGGCCGGCGGCCTTGACCGCGGCGACCAGGGTGGTGTGATCCTTGGAGTTGGCCGCGTTGTCGACGATGTCCTTGGTGGCCAGCATCGGCGCACCGCCCACCATCGGGTTGGAGGCGGCGTACACCGGCGCCGTTGCGCTGGTGAGGGCAATGGCGGCGGCAATGGCAAGCGACTTCAATGAGGTCTTCATGAGGCAGCGATCCTTTGGGTAGGCGGGCGCCGGCTGGCGACCGTAGACCCTGATACGCCGCAAGACGCGCGCCGGATGCATCACGCGATCTTTACTTTATCGAAATTTCTGCCTGGGCTCGCTGCCGGCCATGGCATGGCGTCAGGTCGGCCTTGGGCCACGTGCGTTCGGGGGGAATGCAGCGTCACGGCTGTTCACATGGGCCTTATGTTGCACTGCACCTGGCGCGCTGCTCTGCACGTGCATATGGCAAACCGCTGCGCTGTGGCCCGTTCGACCAGATGCCACGTGCAATGCGGTGGATATTCTCAAGCAATGCGCTGGCGTCTGGTTGCAGGCATGCCGGCGGACTCCGGAAGTCGTACCGATGTTCGCTTCCATGCAAATGCAGTCAGTACGTCGAACGTAATCTCGCTCACCCCACATGTCTCATCGAACGAGGCTCGCCTGGAATGACCTCGACACCACCGCATCGCACCACATCCGTTCTCGCCGCCTGTCTGGCCGCAGCTTGCCTGGTGCTGTCAGGTGGTGCGCGGGCCGCGATGGAATCGCAGGAGCCAACTGCTGCTGCACAGGCGCCCGCCGCTGCTAGCTATCGGCCGCACCAGCAATGGCGCGTTCCGGGGGAATGGGAATTCACTGTCGATTCGGTGCGCGTTGCCAACGTCAGGCTGCGCGACGATGGTGGCGGCGCCTGGATGCCCAGGCAGGTGGTGGTATTGACGTACAGCTACAGGAATCTGGGCTTCGACGACAGCGCCAACTTCACCAATGGCGGGCCGTCGACGCTGGCATTCTCAAAGGCCCATCTCGGCATGGTCGATGCGAACGATTCGGAGAATGTCGGCTCAGGCAGCTATCCGGTGCGCATTGCGCTGGTGGAGGACGTCGAGGGCCGCAAGGTCGGGCAGGAGATGATCAAGGCGCAGTGGCCGTTCGCCTTTGCGAAGAAGGTCAGGACGGTCAAGGTCACGGTGGAGCATTACGATTCCAGGCTGGTCCTGCATGTGGCCAGCTTTGTGGTCCCGGTACAGGCTGCGCTGCCTGCGAAGCAGAGCGGTCACACGCCTGCCCGGTACACCTGATCCGGCCATGCACATGCCTTGCCAAGCGGTGCTGGTGCCGATCGGCGCTGGCGTGCGTGAGTCCCATGTTGGTGCTGTCTGCAACGGCGGCTGGTCACGCGCGCGCTCGGCGTACCGGGTTCTGCAGCGAGCGCGTGCCCCTCGAGCAGGTGCTGCCCTGAAGCAGGTCCATCGCACAGTGATCGGTCAATCACGATGGGCCGCGCGCAGCAGTTTGACCAGGCGAACCTGCGAGACCACGCAGCGCGATAGCGCCGGGTGAAGGCAGACATGGCGGCTTGCGCTGCACGGCGATCCGATCGCTTGATCGGACCTTGCAACTGCGCTGGTTGCTCACGCCAGCGTCGCCGACGCTGGCGGCGAAGACGACGCGTGCATGGCACCGCACGACCCGGGGGGCGCACGCAATCAGGCCGGTGTCCAGTGGCGCCCACTCAAAGCCACAGCATCCGATGCCAGCCACGGCATGCAGGTGACGCGCCGGTGTCCACGTGCAACGCAGCCCCAGGCGCAGCGCGTGCGGCAGCGGTGGTTTCATCACCGGTTGCAAACCGGTATGTTCCCGTAGGTGCGTTGCCTGGCGTCGCCATGGACGGTGCGGCGCGCGGCCATCTTTATCTTCCGGGTTTTGCATGCATTCGATCGATGTCGTCCTCGCCATGTTGCTGGCGGTCGCGGCCAGCGGTTATCTGATCCGCATCCTGCCGTTCTCGCTGCCGTTGCCCTTGGTGCAGATCGCGCTGGGCGCGGTGGTCTCCGGCGTGTTCGATGCAGGGCACGAGCTGGAACCGGAACTGTTCTTCCTGCTGTTCCTGCCGCCGCTGCTGTTTCTCGATGGCTGGCGCATTCCCAAGCAGGGCCTGTTTCGCGACAAGGGGGCGATCCTGGAGTTGGCGCTGGGGCTGGTGATCTTCACCGTCATCGGTGCCGGCTTCCTGATTCATTGGCTGATCCCGGCCATGCCGCTGGCGGTGGCCTTCGCGCTGGCGGCGATCATTTCGCCGACCGACCCCGTTGCGGTGTCGTCGATCGCCTCCAAGGTGCCGATTCCCAAGCGGCTGATGCACATCCTGGAGGGCGAGTCGCTGCTCAACGACGCCTCCGGCCTGGTGTGTTTCCAGTTCGCCGTGGCCGCGGTCCTCACCGGCACCTTCTCGGTGGCGACCGCTTCGCTGACCTTCCTCTGGGTAGCGCTGGCCGGGCTGGGACTGGGCGTGGCGACGACGTTCGGCCTGAGCCGGGTGCAGGGCTGGATCTGGCGGCATTTCGGCGAAGAGCCCGGCTCGGCGATCCTGGTCAACCTGCTCACGCCCTTCGCCGCCTACCTGCTGGCCGAAGCCTTTCATGCTTCCGGCATCCTGGCCGCGGTGGCCGCCGGCATCACCATGAGCTACGTGGAAATGGCCGGCAACGCGCCGGGCAACATGCGCCTGCAGCGCTCGGCGGTGTGGGACACGGTGCAGTTCACCTTCAACGGCATCATCTTCGTGCTGCTGGGCGAGCAGTTGCCGGGCATCCTGGATGGTGCGGTGCGCAGCGTGCAGGAGGCCGGTCATCTCAATCCGTGGTGGCTGGCGGTGTACGTGGCCACCATCAGCACCAGCCTGATGGCATTGCGCTTCGTCTGGGTGTGGCTGTCGCTGCGCTGGAACATCTTCAAGGCGCAACGCCGCGGCGAGCAGCATGTGAGCCCGCCGTGGCGGATCGTGGTGGCGGTGTCGCTGGCCGGCGTGCGCGGCGCCATCACCCTGGCCGGCGTGCTGACCCTGCCGCTGGTCCTGCAGGACGGTTCGCCGTTTCCGGCCCGCCAGCTGGCGATCTTCCTGGCGGCCTCGGTGATCCTGGTGTCGTTGCTGGTGGCCAGTGTCGCGCTGCCGCGCCTGCTGCGCGGGCTGGAATTGCCGGAAGAAGAAGACGAGCAACAGAAGGAAGACCTGGCGATCAAGGCGGCCTCGCAGGCGGCGCTGGAGGCGGTGGAAAAGCTGCGCCAGCGGCTGGTGGAAGACAGTGCGCATGCCGAGCGCTACAACGCCGCCGCCAACCAGGTCAGCCAGCGCTACCAGCGCAAGCTGGGCGCGGTGGACATGGCCGAGACCGACCCGGAAGAGGCCGGTGCCTTCGATCAGGCCTTGCGTCAGTTTCGCCACACCGCGCTGGTGGCCGAGCGCAACGAACTGTTCAAGCTGGCCCGGCGGCGCGAGATCTCCGACGACCTGTCGCGGCGGCTGGTGCGGAATCTGGATCTGATCGAGTCGCGCAAGCGCGCTTGAGCGCGCTGACGCGCGGGATTCGGGATTCGGGAATCGGGATTCGTAAAAGCAAAAGCAAAAGCCCGGGCAATGACCTTTTGCCGTAGGAGCACACCCGGGCGCGACAGGGCTGTCCCGACACCTCTGGACGTGCCGGCTAGAGAATCGGAAATCGCAGCGGCCATGGCGATGACCACGGCTGCGGTAGGAGGCGAGACGCATTCTCTGGACAGCCCGTCGCGCCCGGGTGCGCTCCTTGTATCTGGACATGGTCGCCTAACAGCGTTATGTCTTCCGACTGATCATCGGAGCAGATGCA
>NZ_MDEC01000020.1 GCF_002939785.1 Xanthomonas codiaei | reverse complement strand
CGCGGTCACTCAGACCTGTGGGCTATCGGTCGACCACGCCGGCTCTCGACGCCTAATCTGGCAGATCGCCAAGAGATAAGGGGCTTGCTCAGCGGATCCTGCGCGCACCGAGCTGACCGGCGTGCATATCTGATGCAGCAGACCAAGCACCAGCGAATCCCGAATCTCGACTCCCGCCCCCCCGATTCTCGCTAAACTGCCCCACATGCAGACCACCACCTTCCGCACCGCCACCGTCGATGACATCGACGCCCTTGTCCAGCTGGTGACCTCGGCCTATCGCGGCGACAGCAGCCGTGTGGGGTGGACCACCGAGGCCGATATCCTCGATGGCGCCCGTATCGATCCGGCCGTGCTGCGTCAGGACATCCTGCGCGAGCGCAGCCTGGTGCTGCTGGTCGAGCAGGACGGCCGCCTGCAGGCCTGCGCGCATATCGCCGACGATGACGGCGCCGGGTATTTCGGCATGTTCGCAGTGGATCCCTCGCTCCAGGGCAGCGGGCTGGGCAAGACTCTGCTGGCAGAGGGCGAGCGCATCGTGGCCAGCGAGTGGAAGCTGCCGCTGATCCGCATGAGCGTGATCGACGTGCGGCACGAGCTCATCGCGTTCTACGAACGGCGCGGCTACCGTCGTACCGGTGTCTTCAAGCCGTTCCCCTATGGCGACGAACGCTTCGGCGTGCCGTTGCGCCAGGATCTGCGCTTCGAAGTGCTGGAAAAACGCTTCGAGCACGCCACGCCGTGAGCGAAACCTGGACCTTCGTCTGCGCCAGCGACGCGCTGCTGCCAGGCGAATTGCAGACCGTCTGGGACGAGGTGACCGACACCCCGATCGTGGTGTTCAACCTCGACGGCGCGTTGTATGCCCTGGAAGACCGCTGCAGCCACGAAGACTACGAGCTGTCGCCCGGCAGCTTCGACCCGGTGGCAGGCACCATCGAATGCCAGCTGCACAGCGCACGGTTCGATATCCGCGACGGCCGCCCGCTGTGCGCGCCCGCCTATACCGCCGTACCCAAGTTTCCCGTCAAGCGCGAACACGACGGCATCTGGACTCGCGACGACCGCTAAACGCGCCGTCGGCCAGACGCAGGCAACGCGACAGGGCGGTGCGCCCGGCCGACGAACGCCGCCTGTCGGGCGGGTTTGCAAAGAAGAATGATTTGCATTTAAGATCGCATTTCTTCAGGCCTTCTTAACAACTGGCCTTCTGCGATCCCATGCACCCAGCCCTGCACAGCCCCTGCTCCATCCCGTCATCGCGCCTGCGCCCGGCGGCGCTGCGTCTTGGCGTACCGGAGGGGCCGCTGCGGCGGCGCACAGCGTCGGGCTAGCCGGCGCGTCCTTTCTGTCGTCACCCCATCCCGCATCCGCCGAGCCGCCGCCAGGCCGGAGCATCGTTTCCTTCTTCGAGACCCTCCATGACTCCCAGGATTTCCCCGCTCGCGTCCGCCGTGCTGTTGACGCTGTCCGCTCCTGCCATCGCCCAGCCCGGCGACGCGCCCGCGCCTCCCGGTGCGGTGGATCTGGATGCGATCCGGGTACAGCAGGAACGCGCGCAAAAACCGTCCTCGCCCAAGTACACCGAGGCGCTGCGCGACACGCCACAGACCATCACCGTGGTCACCAAGCAGACCATGGACCAGCAGAACCTGCTCTCGCTGCGTGACGTGCTCAGCACCCTGCCCGGCATCACCTTCGGTGCCGGCGAAGGCGGCGGCGGCTATGGCGACAGCATCAACCTGCGCGGCTTCACCGCCAGCAGCGATATCACCACCGACGGTGTGCGCGACAGCGCGCAGTACAGCCGCAGCGACACCTTCAACCTCGAGGCAGTGGAGCTGATCAACGGCGCCAACTCGGCGATGTCCGGCGCCGGCTCGGTCGGTGGCAACATCAATCTGGTCACCAAGACCGCCGGCCAGGGCGACTTCACCAACGTGCTGATCGGCGGCGGCAGCGACCGCTACGGCCGCCTTACCGTCGACAGCAACCACGATTTCGACAACGGCACCGCGGTGCGCCTGAACGCCATGGGCCACACCCAGGACGTGCCGGGCCGCAATGAAGAGTTCCGCCACCGCTGGGGCTTTGCGCCGTCGGTCACCTTCGGCCTGGGTTCGGACACGCGCTTCACCCTGAGCTACCTGCACCAGCACGACAACAACCTGCCGCAGTACGGCGTGCCGTTCGCGCTCAGTCCGTTCAACGATGGCCCGTTGCCGGGCGTGGATCCGGAAACCTACTTCGGTTACCGCAACACCTCGCGTCAGGAGATCGACGTGGACATGCTGACCGGCGTGCTGGACATGGATTTCAGCGACACCTTCAAGCTGCGCAGCCTGGCGCGTCTGCAGCGGGTGGACCAGTTCCTCAACGCCACCGCACTCCAGGGCACCTGGTGCCTGCCCAACGGCACCGATCCGTACACCGGGCGCGCCTGCGTCGGCCAGCCGCCGGCCACCTGGAACCCGAGCAGCGGCCCACGCGGGCTGGTGCGCGATACCGAGAACTTCATCGCGCACAGCCAGACCGACCTGACCGCCACCCTGCACACCGGCGCGATCGAGCACCGGGTGGTCGCCGGCGTGGCGATCAGCAAGGAAGACTTCGAACTGGACAGCGGCACCAGCTTCCGCAATGCCGACGGCTCCACCACCGGCATCACCTATCCGCAGCAGTCCTTCGATAACCCGTACAACATCTGGACCGGCCCGCAGAACTATGTGCGTACCGGCCACAGCAAGGGCAGCCTGACCAATCAGGCCGTCTACCTGTTCGACACGCTGCAGTTCAACGAGCAGTGGTTGCTCAACCTGGGCGGCCGCTATGAACACAACGAAGGCGACAGCACGACCTATACCGTCAATGCCGCCGGTAACGTCACTGGCGTGGCCGCCGGCTTTCCGGCCGGCAACGAGGAAGATCTGTTCTCCTATCGCGCCGGCCTGGTGTTCAAGCCGGTGGACAACGCCAGCCTGTATCTGTCCTACGCCAACAGCAAGACGCCGTCCAAGGCCTCGGTCAACGGCTCGTGCACGCCGATCGCCACCGCCACCGCTGGCGCCAACTGCAATGTGGCGCCGGAAACGGCGGTCAACATCGAGCTGGGCGGCAAGTGGGATGTGCTCAACGAGCGCCTGGCGCTGACCGCAGCGGTGTTCCGCAACGAGCGCCAGAACTACAAGGTCAACAGCGGCGACCCGCTGATCCCCGAGCAGGTGCTGGACGGCAAGGCGCGCGTGGACGGCGTCGCGCTGGGCGCGGCTGGCTACCTGACCGACCGCTGGTCGATCTTCGCCAACTACACCTTCCTGGACAGCGAGGTGCTGCAGAGCGTGTCCAATCGCACCGCCGGCCTCACCGGCGACCCGGTGGCCGGACGCGAGCTGGTGCAGACCCCGCGCAATGCAGGCAACATCTGGACCACCTACACGCTCGACCAGTGGACCTTCGGTTATGGCGTCACCTACCAGGGCGGCTTCTATCCGAACAATGCCTCGACCGCGGCCTACATCAAGACCGACGATTACTGGGTGCACCGCGCGATGGTCGGCCTGCGCGTCAACGAGTGGCTGAGCCTGCAGTTGAACGTCAACAACCTGTTCGACGAGGAGTACTACACCAGCGTGCGCAACAACCTCACCGTCAACGCCGCCGGCACGGTCACTGCAGGCAATGGCTGGGCGATCCCGGGCGAAGGCCGCTCGGCGGTATTGAACGCCACCTTCAGCTTCTGACTCAGCCAGGCGCCATCCGCCCCGCGCGGATGGCGTGGAGACCGCCGCATGTTGTTGCCCATTCCCGATGTCCTCGATGCCGCGCAACTGGGCGCGTTGCGGGCGCGTCTGGACGCGGCCGACTGGGCCGACGGCCGCATCACCGCCGGCCATCAATCCGCGCAGGCCAAGGACAACGCGCAACTGCCCGAAGACAGCCCCATCGCGCGCGATGCCGGCGCGCTGGTGCTGGACGCGCTGTCGCGCAGCAGCACCTTCTTCTCCGCGGTGCTGCCGCGGCGGATCTATCCGCCATTGTTCAATCGCTACAGCGGCGGGCAGTCGTTCGGGTATCACGTGGACAACGCGGTACGTTACGACCGCAGCCGTGGTGGCGCCGAGCCGGTGCGTACCGATGTTTCCGCCACGCTGTTTCTCAGCGACCCGGACAGCTACGACGGCGGCGAGCTGGTGATCGAAGACACGTATGGCACGCAATCGGTCAAGCTGCCGGCCGGGCATCTGCTGATCTACCCTGGCACCAGCCTGCACAAGGTCACTCCGGTCACCCGCGGCACGCGTGTGGCCGCCTTCTTCTGGATCCAGAGCATGCTGCGCGACGCCGCCCAACGCCGGCTGTTGTTCGAACTGGACGTCTCGATCCGACGGCTGACGCAGGACACCCCGGGCCATCCGTCGCTGATCCAGCTCACCGGCGTTTATCACAACCTGTTGCGGCAGTGGGCCGATGTCTGAGCCCGCGCTTGACCCTGCACTGCGACGCACGCAGCCCGAGCAGGCCATCGCGGCGCTGCGCAAGGCCGCGGCCGGACAGGACAGCCATGCGCAGCTGTTGCTCGCACAACTTTATGCCGAAGGACGTGGCATCCCGGCCGATCCGGCCATGGCGATGCTGTGGTACGAAGTGGCTGCCAATGCCGGGCAGCCGGCGGCCATGAACCAACTCGGCCGCTGCCACGAACTGGGCTTTGGCACCCCCGTCAACGAAGCGCTGGCCGCGCTGTGGTACCGCCGCGCCGCCGAGCATGGACTGGATTGGGGCATGTACAACCTGGCGCATCTGTACGCCTCCGGGCGCGGCGTGGCACAGGACCAGGCGCAGGCCCTGGCGCTGTATCGCCAGGCCGCCGAACGCGGGCACGCCAAGTCGATGAACTTCCTGGCCCGCTATCTCGACCAGGGCCTGGCCTGCAGTGCCGATCCGCATGCCGCGCGCCACTGGTATCGCCGCTCTGCCGAAGCCGGCGACTTCTGCGGCCAGGCCAGTTACGCCACCTTGCTGGCCGATGCGGGCGCGCTCGATCAGGCCGAGCAGTGGATGCGCCGCGCCATCGCCGGCGGGCATGCCGGCTTCCTGGCCCAGCTGACCACCCTGCTCGGCAACGCACCGCAGCCGCGTCTGCGCGCACTGCTGGGCGAGGTGGCGGCGCGGCAATCGCGGCTGCAGGCAACCGCCGCCGCGGACCCGGCCTGAGCCCGGCATGTCTCTGCCTGATTCCGCAATCGCCGGTAACCAGCAACGCCGCGGATTCTGGCTGCGCATGCTGCATCAATGGCACTGGATCAGCTCGGCGCTGTGCCTGATCGGCATGCTGCTGTTCACCATCACCGGGCTGACCCTCAATCACGCTGCGCGGATCGAAGCCAGCCCATCGACCGAGCAACGCACGCTCACCCTGCCAGCGGCATTGTTGAAAACCCTGGGCAGCCGGCAGGACGGCAATGCACCGCTGCCGCCACGCGTGGCGCAGTGGCTGGGGCGCGAACTGGATATCAGCATCGGCACGCGCAGCGGCGAATGGTCGCCGGACGAAGTGTATGTCGCGCTTCCGCGCCCCAGTGGCGATGCATGGCTGAGCCTGGACCGCAACACCGGTGCGATCGAATACGAGCGCACCTCGCGCGGGGCCATCGCCTATCTCAACGACCTGCACAAGGGCCGCAACGCCGGGCCGGCCTGGGGCTGGTTCATCGACGTATTCGCCATCGCCTGCCTGGTGTTCTGCATCACCGGGCTGTTCCTGCTGCATCTGCATGCGCGTCAGCGCCGCATGACCTGGCCGCTGGTCGGCCTGGGCCTGCTGATCCCGCTGCTGCTTGCCCTGCTGTTGATCCACTGACCCTTTCCTTGGAGACGACCATGCGCGCCACCCTGACCATCGCCCTGAGCGGCCTGCTCGCCATGCCGGCGTATGCGGCCACGCTCGATATCAACGTCGAGATTCCCAAGCTCAACGTCGCCGAATACCACCGCCCCTATGTGGCGATCTGGCTGGAAGGCGCCGACCAGAAGGTCGCCGCCAACCTGGCGGTCTGGTATCAGTCCAAGGACACCGCCGAGGGCCACGGCACCAAGTGGTTGCCGGATCTGCGCCAGTGGTGGCGCAAGAGCGGTCGCACGCTGCAGGTGCCGGTCGATGGCGTCACCGGTCCGACCCGCCCGGCTGGCGCGCATGCGCTGTCCTTCAGCGACACCAAGGGCGCATTGAAGTCGCTGCCGGCCGGACAGTACACGCTGGTGGTGGAGGCCGCGCGCGAAGTGGGCGGCCGCGAACTGGTCAAAGTGCCTTTCACCTGGCCGGCGACAGCGCCGCAAAGCGCCAAGGCCAGCGGCAGCAGCGAACTGGGTGCGATCAGCCTGAGCGCCAAGCCTTGATACCGGGCGTCGGCACGGGGCGGCAGCCGCCCTCATCCCTGCCCCGGCCGGCGCAAACTGCAGCGCGTCTTGCGCATTGTTCATCATCACGCATCCAGCCAGCGCCACGACGCGCGCTGATCAGACACGCGCCCACCGCCTTTCGCATTCTCAAGGAGTTGTCATGCAACGTTCCCTCGTCCTGATCGCCCTGCTCGCCGCAGTGCCGGCCACCGCACTCGCGCACAAGGCCTGGCTGCTGCCCTCGCAGACCGTCATCGCCGGCGAAGCGCCGTGGATCACCGTCGATGCCGCGGTGTCCAACGACCTGTTCTATTTCAACCATGTGCCGCTGCAGCTGGACAACCTCAGCATCACCGCACCCGATGGCAGCGCGCTCAAGCCGGAAAACCCGGCCACCGGCAAATACCGCAGCGTGTTCGACCTGCAGCTCACCCAGCCCGGCACCTACAAGCTCGGCATCGTCAATGCCGGCCTGTTCGCCAGCTGGAAGCAAGACGGCAAGCCCAAGCGCTGGCGCGGCAACGAAGCCAGCTTCGCCACCGAAGTCCCCAAGAACGCGCAGGACCTGCAGGTGTCGCAATCGCTCAGCCGGGTGGAAACCTTCGTCACCCGTGGCGCACCGACCACCACCGTGTTCAAGCCCAGCGGCAAGGGCATCGAGCTGGTGCCGGTCACCCATCCCAACGACCTGGTCGCCGGCGAAGCCGCACAGTTCACACTGCAACTGGATGGCAAGCCGGCCGCCGGGCTGGAGATTGAGATCGTGCGCGGCGGCACCCGTTACCGCGATGCGCAGAACGAGATCAAGCTCACCACCGATGCCAAGGGCAGTTTCAGCGTGACCTGGCCGGAGCCCGGCATGTATTGGCTGGAAACCAGCAGCGAAGACAGCAAGACCTCGCTGCCGCAGGCCAAGCAGCGTCGCCTGGGCTATGTGGTGACGCTGGAAGTGCTGCCGCAATAAGAGCGGCCGACCACTGCCGCGCAGCCGCAAGGCAGGCGCGGTCGGTGCCCGGAATCGGCGCGTCCCGCGTGCGCTCCGGCTTCTGAGCACCGTCCACATCCACTGGCGACTGCGGGCTACGTTTCTTGGCCGGCAAGTAACGCCAGCGCATGCAACGGTCCTGGAGACGCTCCAGGGCCATTGCACGACGGCGCCGTCGCACCGTCCTGCGTTGCGTGCGGCGACCGACCACCCCGGCATGGCCGGGATGGCCTGCACTGCCGACGGCATCGACCGCCGAACCACCAGGACGCTGATGCAATCGGCAACGCCGCACGTCACCATCATGCACCTGCCGCAGCGCCCGCTCACCAATCCACGTATGAACTCAGTTGCTTCCGCAGACACCCCGCTTGCCACCCTGGGCGGCCGCAGCATGGGCACCACCTGGAGCGTCAAGCTGGTGGCGCCACGCAGCTACGACCTGCATCCGCTGCACGCGCGCATCCAGGCCGCGCTCGACCGCGTGGTCGCACAGATGAGCACCTGGGAATCGGACTCGGATATCAGCCGCTACAACCGTATGGCCGCCGGCCACTGGCAGACCCTGCCGACAGAGTTCCATACCGTGCTGCGCACCGCGCTGGACATCGCCCAGGCCAGCGACGGCGCCTTCGACCCCACCGTCGGGCCGCTGGTCGAGCTATGGGGCTTTGGCGCCAGCGGAAGTCGGCGACGGGTGCCATCGCCCGAGCAGATCGCGCTGGTGAGCCTGCGCTGCGGCTGGCGGCGCCTGGAACTGGATGGCCCGCGTGTCCTGCAACCGGGCGCGGTGGCGCTGGACCTGTCCGGCATCGCCAAGGGCTATGGCGTGGATTGCGTACACCACGCCCTGCTACAGGCCGGCATCGCCAGCGCCTTGATCGATGTCGGTGGCGAACTGTTCGGCTATGGACGCAAGCCCGACGGCAGCGCCTGGCGCGTACTGGTCGAATCCGCCCCCGACGAAGACGCCGGCTCGGCGTTGCCGCCACGGGTGCTCGCCCTGGATGGCGTGGCCGTGGCCACCTCCGGCGACCGCTGGCACCGCTTCGAAAGCGATGGCCTGCGCTACGCCCACACCTTCGACCCGCGCACGGGCGCACCGATTCCGCATGCGCCCGCCGCGGTCACCGTCCTCGCCGCCGATGCCATGCATGCCGATGCCTGGGCCACCGCCATGACCGTGCTCGGGACCGACGCCGGGCTCGCCTACGCGCACCAGGCCGGCCTTGCGGTGCGCTTTCTGACCCGACACGACGGCAGTCTGCACGAAGCCATGAGCCCCGCCTTCGAGCGGCATCTGGCCGCATCATGACAGTGGCACGCGCATGGGTCTGGCTGGGCAATGGCGCGCTGCTGCTCGCCCTTGCCGCCATCGCTGCATGGCTTGCCAGCCTGCACGAAGGCGCATGGTGGAGTGCGCCGACGCCGCAGCGCTGGCAGTGGGCAGCACTGGGGCTGACGCTGTATGCCGCGGTCTGCGCTGTCATTTTCATCCGCAGCCGTCAGCGGGCCGGCGTGAGGAATGCAGACAGTAGCGGCACGCTGATCGCCTGGGCCAGTCAGACCGGATTCGCCCGCGAGCTTGCCGAGCGCAGCGCGGCCGCACTGCAAGCAGCCGGCCTCGCAGCGTATGCGCTGCCGCTGGACGCGGTGGATGCCGATCTACTCGCCCGCGTGCCGCGCCTGCTGTGCATCGTCAGCACCACCGGCGAAGGCGATGCACCCGACCATGCGCAGGCAGCCGAGCGCCATTGGCTTGCCGACAATGCGCAGGACCTGGCTGCCGTGCACTACGCGGTCCTGGCCCTGGGCGACCGCCGCTATGCGCAGTTCTGCGCGTTCGGCCGTCGTATCGATGCCGGCCTGCAAGCGCGCGGTGGCACGCGCCTGTTCGAGCGCATCGACGTCGACAATGCCGACCCACGCGCCTTGCTTCAGTGGCAACACCGCCTGGCAGCACTCACCCCGGCGCTGGCGAGCCAGCCAGCGTGGAGCGTGCCGACCTACGCGAGCTGGCAGCTGCGCGAGCGTGTGCATGTCAATCCCGGCAGCGCCGGCGCACCGATCTATCGGCTACGGCTCACCCCCCACGACGGCGCGCTGCCGCAATGGAGCGCCGGCGACATCGCCGAGATCGCGCCGCAGAACGCGCCTGCGCAGGTGGAGGCCTGGTTGCAGCGGCACCGCTGCGATGGTGCGCAGATGGTCGATGGCCGTACCTTGCGCGACTGGCTCGCCGGCGCGCAGCTGCCTGCAGATCCGGATGCACGTGCGGAGCCAGCTGCATGCGCCGATGCAAAAGCGGAAACGGAAACGGAAACGGAAACAACGATACAGCCTGCAGGGCTGGCGGCACTGGTGCGTCACCTGGTCGCGCTGCCGCATCGCGAGTATTCGCTGGCGTCGATCAGCCAAGAAGGGCATGCCGAACTGCTGGTCCGCCAGCATCTGCATGACGATGGACGGTTGGGGATCGGCAGCGGCTGGCTCTGCGTGCATGCGCCTGTCGGCGCCACCATCGCACTGCGGTTGCGCAGCAACCCGGGGTTTCATCCCCCCGCGCCGGAGCAACCCATGCTGCTGATCGGCAACGGCACCGGCATCGCCGGTTTGCGCGCACATCTGCGTGCGCGCATCGCCGCCGGCGCGCGCGACAACTGGCTGATCTTCGGCGAACGCAACGCCGCATACGATGCGCTCTACGCCAACGAGTTGCAGCAGTGGCAGCAGGCCGGCTGGATTGCACGCATGGACCTGGTGTATTCGCGCGACCACGCCTCTCCGGCACGCTATGTGCAGCACGCGCTTGCCGCCGAGGCCGACACCCTGCGCCAATGGATCGATCGCGGCGCCTGCCTCTATCTCTGCGGCAGCCTGCGCGGCATGGCCCCCGAAGTGGACACTACACTCGACGCCATTCTGGGCCCGGCGACCAGGCAGGAGCTGCTGCAAAGCGGGCGCTACCGCCGCGACGTGTACTGAGCGGACGCCGCCTGATCTCAGGCAGGCGTCCTGATCAAGCAGCAGTTTTGCCGGGATCTATCTTGGGGCGGAACCCACGCCGTGCAGGGTTCTTCAGTGAGCGTTGCATGCCTGCAGCTGCCAACCTGTTGCAGCGGACCACGAGCAGCCGACAAGACGACATCGGGCCAGCCACCGCACCGGCCAGCAAGCGGTCGCTGTGCAGCGGCCAAGCATTCACGGCCGGCGCTCGGAACCCTCACCACCGCGCATCCCCGCGGTCTACGCGGTCCACGCGCGCAACCTCACACGACGACGGCTCGCTACGCACTACCGGCCGCACTAACCCGGATCGCCAGCAATTCGCCGCCACCATCCAGCACATAGCGGGTGCGCGTCGACGCACTCAGCCAGGCGGTATCGCCGGCCGCCATGGCCGGCAAGCCACTTTCGCGCCCGAAGCTGGCCTGCCCGGCAAGCAGATGGATCGCCCAGGCACTGCCCGGTTCTGCGAAGAACAGCATGGTGCCGACCAACGGCCGATGCAGCAGCTCGGCCTGCAACAGATCGCGTCGCCACATCAGATTGAAATCCTGCGTCGGCCCGTCCAGCAGCACCGCGCTCACTGCATCTTCGCCGGCAAATCGCACGCGTTGATGGGGCGGCATGACATCGACGCATCGGCCACGATGCGCAGGATTCGCAACAGGATGCCCAGCGCTGCTCAATACTCCACTGCCCACCGAACGTGCGCCGACACGCGCCGCCCCACTCGCCTCTGCACTACCACCGGTCCCGTCACCTGCAAGGATTGCGGTGTCGGTGTCGGTGTCGGTGTCGGTGTCGGTGTCGGTGTCGGTGTCTACATCAGCGTCGGAGTTGGAGTTGGAGTCGATACTTGTATCGGTATCGGTATCAACATCGCCAAACTGCAGACGCATGCCATTGCCGCGCAGCAATACCAGCTCACGATCGATGCCGGGAAATGCGGAGAACGCAGCATCTTGCTCGATCTCGGCAATCGACAGGCGCAAGGCCCATTCCGGCGTATCGCCCAATCGGAGGATCTCGCGCGTCCAGCCCAATTGATTGCGCCACCGCTCCCGGCGGTACTCATTGGCCGGAATCACCCGGCTGCTCAGGTCTGTTAGCTGCATCGGCGCATTGTGCCCGAAGCGCCATATCCGGTCGCGGCCCAATCCTGGCTCCGTATACGCCAAGCCGGCCTTGCGATCTGGCCCCTGCGCAGGCATTCACCAATGCCCCGCCACAAGACCCTGTCCGACTTCGCCGACATCGGGCCAAGGCTCCCGAAGCGGATCGACGCCTCCACGTCTCGACGTCCACAAGCCGTTCCAGCCCCCACTGTCCGGGCCAGCGCTTTCCACCGGCAGCACCGCGCTGCGTCTGGCTCAGATCCGCCCAACGAAAAACGCCCGGCTGCACATCCGAGTGCAACACCGGGCGATTCCACGTCCTTGTCGGCTTCCAGCCATCCCCCAGACATCCTGTCCAGTTAGGTTGCGGCCACGCATCCTCGCGTCGAACCGTATCTCGGATCCCTTCCCCTCAACGCCGCCCCACCGGTTTCACCGCCGCCCCCTTGGCAGCCTTCTTGGCGGGCGCCATCGTGGCCCCCACTTCGATCAGGTCGCGATTCCGTTCGACCGTCTTGAGTCCGATGCCCTTGACCAGTGCCAGTTCCTCGGCACTTTTGAAGGGACCGTTTGCCTGACGGTGCTCGACGATTGCCTCGGCTTTTGATCGCCCGACATTCGTCAGCACCTTGTCCAATTCCTCAGCAGACGCGGTGTTGATATCGACCTTTTCCAGCGCGTACGCATTCGAGGACAACAGCAACGCCAGTAGCAGGGACTTCAGGACTACGGTAAATGACTTCATTGCAACGCTCCTTGTGGCTTGGGTGATGGTCCTAGCCAGCATTCCTGCCGGCGGAGCCAGTGTCCCGCGCCACATGCAGCAATCCTATCGCCAACGAACTTTTCACACAGCCGGTGAACTGCGCGCCGCCTTGTAGGGAAATCCCTACCCCATGTCACGGGCGTAGAATGTGCTGCTACGTCACGCATTCGGAGCCTTCATGGACAGCGCCAAGATCGACCAATTCATCAGCGACACCTGGGACCGCGAGATCGTCCCGCAACTGGTCGATTACATCCGTATCCCCAACAAGTCGCCGATGTTCGACGCCGATTGGGTGGCCAACGGCTATATGGAACAGGCCGTGACCCTGATGGAAACCTGGGCGCGGGCGCAGGCCATCGACGGCATGCAGGTCGAGGTAGTGCGCCTGGAAGGCCGCACGCCGTTGATCTTCATCGAGATCCCGGCCACCGGCGCCGAGTCCGGCGACGACACCGTGCTGCTGTACGGGCACCTGGACAAGCAGCCGGAGATGACCGGCTGGGATGCCGACCTTGACCCGTGGGAGCCAGTGCTGCGCGGCGACAAGCTGTATGGACGCGGCGGTGCCGACGACGGCTACGCGATCTTCGGTTCGCTGGCCGCGATCCTGGCGCTGCGAACCCAGGGCCTGCCGCATGCGCGTTGCGTGGTACTGATCGAGGCCTGCGAAGAGTCCGGCAGCTACGATCTGCCGGCCTACGTGGATCACCTGGCCCAGCGCATCGGCAAGCCGTCGCTGGTGGTGTGTCTGGACTCGGGTTGCGGCAACTACGAGCAGCTGTGGTGCACCACCTCGCTGCGTGGCCTGACCGGCGGCAACCTCAGCGTGAAGGTGCTGGAAGAAGGCGTGCATTCCGGCGATGCCTCCGGCGTGGTGCCATCCAGCTTCCGGCTGCTGCGCCAGCTCCTGTCGCGCATCGAAGACGAAACCACCGGACGCATCCTGCTCGACGGCCTGCATGTGGAAGTACCCGCCGAGCGGCTGACCCAGGCCAAGGCGGCAGCGGCGACACTGGATACCGCGATCTTCGACAAGTTCCCGATGGTCGAGGGCCTGGTGCCGATGCATGAGGAGCTGACCGAACTGGTGTTGAACCGGACCTGGCGCCCGGCGCTGTCGATCACCGGGGTGGATGGCATGCCGCCGCTGACCTCGGCCGGCAACGTGCTGCGCCCGCACACCGCAGTGAAGCTCTCGCTGCGATTGCCGCCGACGGCAGACGGCAAGGCCTGCGGCGAACTGCTCAAGGCCGCCCTGCTGCGCGACCCGCCCAATGGCGCGCAGGTGAGCCTGGAGCTGGAAAAGGCCTCGTCGGGGTGGAATGCGCCGGCGATGGCACCGTGGCTGGCAAAGGCCATCGACGATGCCAGCCAGGCCTTCTTCGCCAAGCCGGCGATGTACATGGGCGAAGGCGGCTCGATCCCGTTCATGGGCATGCTGGGCGAGAAGTTCCCGGGCGCGCAGTTCATGATCACCGGCGTGCTGGGGCCGCATTCCAATGCGCATGGGCCCAACGAGTTCCTGCACATCCCGATGGGCAAGCGGGTGACTGCCTGCGTGTCGAAGGTGATCGCCGAGCATCACGCCGCCTGCCTGCGCGGGGAGACCAGCGGCTCGCCGGTGGCCGCCGATAGCGGCACCCGGCATGGCGGGCACGGCTGCTGCTGAGCCCTGGGGTTGGCCCTTGCATGCAGTCGGGTGCAGGGGTCGTCGGATGCGCCGTGTTGTTCGGGATTTGGACGAGAGGCCGTGGAGCATGGGTGCCTGGCGGCCATACCCCAACTCTCACACTCCGTCACCCCCACCCTGCTCCGCGCTCCGGCCCGCGCTTGCGGCGCGGGCGCTCCAAGGCACGCGCGAGTAGCGCGCAAGCTCTGCCTTCTGGCCCCGCAGGGAGAGGGACTTTTGGCGGTGTTGTTCCGATAGTCCCTCCTGCCGACGACTTCCGCGTCTTCAATCAGCGTTTCACGGCATCCCATCCGGAATCGCGCGGCGCGAACGTCAGCTTGTTGCACGTGCTCGATCAAGGTCGCCAGCGTTGTGTGCGCAACGCGGGTGGCCGGCATCCGAAATGCTAGTCTGCCGATCCCGTTCGCTCTGGTGCTGCGATGAACACATTGTTTGGTAGCGACAGCTGGCTCTACATCCTGCTGGTCGGATTCGTGGTCGGGTTGCTGGCGCGTTTCATCACGCCCGGCACGCAGCGCCTGGGCTGCCTGCTGACCATCGTGCTGGGCATTGCCGGCGCGGTGGTGGCGAGCTGGTTCGGCCGTTACATGGGCTGGTACCGTCCGGGCGAGCCTGCCGGATTCCTCGGTGCATTGCTCGGTGCCATCGCCATCCTCGCGCTGCTGCGACTGTTCAGCGGCAGCAAGCGCTGAACGCGGCATTTCCATCACCCACTACCCAGCAACGAACCATGATGTCTTCGCCTTCAGAGACCGCGCGCGACGCGCTTCGCCTGCAATGGGCGCGCCACGCGCTCGACGATCCGCATGCCAGCCTGCAACGCGCCTCGGTCGATGCGGGATTTCGCAGCTATTGGCGCACCCACGGGCGCGGTGCCGATCGCATCCTGATGGATGCGCCGCCGGAGCTGGAAAACGTGGCGCCATGGCTGCGCATGCAGGCCTTGCTGGGCGCGCATGGCGTGCGCGTGCCGCAGGTGCTGGCGCAGGATCTGCAGACCGGTTTCCTGCTGCTGGAAGACCTGGGCGTGCCGACGTTGGCACAGGTGCTGAGCGATGCCAATGCTGACGAACTGCTGGACGGAGCGATGACGCAACTGCTGGTGCTGCAGCGCATTCCGCCCCCCGCCGATAGCGGCACTTTCGGCGAAGCCTTGCTGCAACGCGATGCCGGCTTGTTCGAAGAATGGTTCCTGGGCCAGCACCTGGGCGTGCAACTGGGCTGCGCGCATGCCGAGCAGTTGCAGCTGGTGCAGCGCCGCTTGATGGACAACGCGCTGGCGCAGCCGCGCGTGTTCACCCATCGCGATTTCATGCCGCGCAACCTGATGCCGGTGCCCGATGGCCCGGCGGTGCTGGATTTCCAGGATTGCGTGATCGGCCCGATCGCCTACGATCCGATCAGCCTGTTCAAGGACACTTCGGTGAGCTGGCCGATCGCCCGCGTGGATGGCTGGCTGCAGCGCTACCACGCGCGCGCCGCTGCAGCCGGATTGCCGGTTCCGCCGCTGGCGCAATTCCTGCGCGATGCGGACTGGATGGGCGTGCAGCGGCATCTGAAGAATCTGGGCATCTTCTCGCGCCTAAGCCACCGCGATGGCAAGCACTGGTATCTGGACAACGTGCCGCGTTTCATCGCCTACCTGGACGAGGTGCTGCCGCGCTACGCCGAGCTGGCGCCACTGATCGGCGTTCTGGACGAGGTGATCAAGCCGGCCCTGGCCGCGCGAACCTCGCAGGCCACGCCATGAAAGCGCTGATCTTTGCCGCGGGATTGGGCGAGCGCATGCGCCCGCTGACCGAGCGCACCCCAAAGCCCTTGCTGCCGGTCGGTGGCACGCCGCTGATCGTCTGGCATCTGCGCAGACTCGCCGCGCTGGGCGTGGACGAGGTGGTGATCAATACCTCCTGGCTGGCCGAGCAATTTCCACAGGTGCTGGGCGACGGCAGCGCGTTCGGCCTGCGCCTGACCTATTCCTTCGAAGGCGCCACACCACTGGAGACCGGCGGCGGCATGCTGCACGCGTTGCCGCTGCTGGGCGATGCGCCGTTCCTGCTGGTCAACGGCGATATCTGGAGCGACTTCGATTTTGCGCGCCTGTCCGACGAACCAGCCGGGCTGGCGCAGTTGGTGCTGGTCGACAAGCCTGCCTATGCGGCCAACGCCGACTTTGCCCTGCAGGCCGACGGCAAGGTGCGCGCAGATCTGCCGGCAACCCACACGTACGCCGGCATTGGCATGTACCGGCCTGCATTGCTGCACGACTGGCAATCGGTGATCGGACCATTGCCCGAACAGACTGGCACGGCACCGCGGTTTGCGTTGGCGCCGATTCTGCGTGCGCAGATGGCGCAGGGCCTGGTCGATGGCCTTTATCACGCCGGTCGCTGGACCGATGTGGGCACGCCGCAGCGGCTGGCCGACCTGCTGGGGGAGCTGGCGGGACCCGGGACCCGGGACCCGGGACCCGGGAAAAGCTGACGCGCCGGGGCCTGGGCATTGTCTGGCGCAGCCCACCAGAGCGTATCCAGACAGGGCACAGCGATATGCATTGCTTCTGCGTTATCCGGGTCCCGGGTCCCGGGTCCCGGGTCCCGCACCTCCCACCACCCGCCGCAGGAACGGCACCGTGATGCGGCGCTTGGCCGCCAGCGATTCGCGGTCCAGCCGATCCAGCAGGGCCACCAGGCCGGCCAGTTCGCGCCCGCTGTGGGTGAGCAGCCAGTCGATCGCCGCCTCGTCCAGCGCAAGCCCGCGGCGCTGTGCGCGATCGCGCAGCACCGCTGCGCGCGCCGCGTCGTCTAGCACCGGCAAGCCGATCCGGATGCACTGCGACAACCGCGACCGCAGGTCGGGGAGCACCAGCGCCAGGCCATCGGGCATCTGCCGCGCGGTATAGAGCAAGGTGCTGCCGGCCGCACGCGCACGGTTGTGGAAATCGAACAATGCCACTTCGTCGTCGCGTTGCCCGGCGATGCTGTCCACACCGTCCAGCGCCACCAGGCTGCGGCCTTCCAGCGCTTCGAGCGCATCGCGCAGGCGGCCGGCAGCGGCCTGCAGCGGCAGGTACGCCGACGCGCGCCCGGCCTGCTCGGCCGCCGCGCACAGTGCCAGCACCAGGTGGGTCTTGCCGGTGCCTGCGGGACCGGCCAGGTAGAGCCAATCGTTCACCTGCCCGGAGGCCAGCGCCTGCAACTGGGCAAGCAGGCCTTCGGGCGCGGCGATGTAGCTGTCGAAGCGCTGGTCGGGCGGGGCGCGCAACGCCAGCGGCAACTGCGGGACGCTCACAACCGGTCTGCGTCCTTGCTCGGGTCGATGATGACGCTGCGTTCGGGCGTGGACTGCAGCACGATGCCGGCCCGCTCGCCCGCATACAGATCGCTGCGGGTGTACTGCTCGTGCGCATAGCGCAGCAACACGTTGGCCACCGCGGCCACCGGCAAGGCCAGCAGCATGCCGAGGAAACCGAACAGCTGGCCGCCGGCCATCACCGCAAAGATCACCGCCACCGGATGCAGGCCGATCTTGTCGCCGACGATGCGCGGAGTGAGCACGTAGCTTTCCAGCAACTGGCCGACAGTGAACACCACGCCCACGCCGATCAGCAGCTTCAGGTCCAGCCCCTGCGCCTGCACCACGGCGGCCAGCAGTGCCAGCACGATGCCGGTGGTGGCGCCCAGGTACGGGATGAAGCTGATGAAGCCGGCGATGATGCCGATCAACAAACCCAGGTTGAGCCCGATGATGGACAGGCCGGTGGCATAGATCGCGCCCAGCGCCAGCATCACCAGGAACTGGCCGCGGATGAAGCCGCCCAGCACGTCGTTGGATTCCAGCGCCAGCCGGCTGACGGTGCCGATGTAGGCGCGCGGGACCACCGCTGCCACCCGTTCGACCAAGCGGTCCCAGTCGCGCAGGAAATAGAACGCCAGGATCGGCAGCAGCGCCAGGTTGATCACCCAGGTCACCATCGCAAAGCCGGAGCGCGAGACGTAGCCGAAGAAGGTCTTGGCGGCGCCGCCGGCCTGTTCCCAATGGCTGCGGATCCAGTCGATCAGGCGCTCCGGGTCCAGCCAGGCCATCAGCTGCACACCGGTCTTGGCTTCCAGCCACGGGATGGCGGTGCCGATCGCCCAGTTACGCATCTGCGGCAGCGCATCGATCAGGGTCATGATCTGGCGTTCGATCATCGGCACCAGGATCATCAGCGCCAGCACGAACAGCAGCGTCGCCAGCACGAACACCAGCGCCACCGCCATGTTGCGCGAGCGCCCGGCACGTTCGATGCGGTCCACCAGCGGGTCGCCCAGCCAGGCCAGCAGCAGCGCCAGCACGAACGGGGTCAGGATCGGCGCCAGCAGCGAGATCACCCACAGCACGCCGACGATCACCGCCGCCCACTTGAGGCGGCGCAGGAAGATGGCGATTTCGGCTTCGGGGGTCAGGGTCATTTCAGGCGGTACTCGGCGTGCTCGTTGTCGAGGATGATCGGGCCCTCGGTCGGGACCGATACCGAGACCAGGGGACTGTTGTCGCCGAGCATACGGTTGAGCCCGGAAATGCCCGTGAGCAGTTCCAGATCCACTTCCATGCGATCGCCATTGGCGCTGACCGGGCGGATGCTGCGCACCACCGACACGCCCTGCAGGGCAGCGGCCACGCGCAGATAGTCGTCGGCGCTGTGGATCCCGGTGATCACCGCGCGATACACGCCCGGCACGCCCGAATCCACCCGCTTGGCGTAGCGCTTGACCAGTGCATCGGCAGCGCCATCGGCGCCGGCAGCCATCGCGCGGCGGGCATCGCCATCGCTGTTGGTCCAGCTGGACAGCACGTTGCCGTTGTCCACGAACACCCAATCGGCGGTCCAACCGGCGTCGCTGCGGTAGAGCTTGCCGATCAGCTGCATCGGCGGGCTGTACTTGGCCGAGGCGCGCGCCACCGCGGCGGTGTCCTTGCGCCAGATCGCGCCGGCCAGCGCCTGTTCGGCGGCCGCGCCGCCCGGCAGGCCGAGCCGGTAGCCGCGCTCGATGGCGCGGTCGAGCACGCTGCGTGCGGCATTGGCCTGCGCCACGCCGACCAGGCGCGGGCCGCTGCCATCGTCGATGGCTAGCCACAGCACCGGCTTGGGCCGCGGCAATGGCCATACCGGCAAGCCCAGCGCGGCGATCAGGCCATCCACATCGGACTGCCGGAACCGCGCGACCAGGGTCGTGCGGAAGGTGGGCGCGCCAGTGCGCGAGGTGCCCTGATCCTGGCGGTAGTCGTAGTGTTCGACGTAGTTGGGCGCGTTACGCAGCGCCTGCGGCACGCCGGGGCGGCTCATGACGCTGCGGTCGCCGGACACCTTGCCCAGCACCGCACCCAGCGCGCGTGCCAGGGCACCGGGGCGATCGGACTCGCTCTGGCTGTTGACCGGCACTTCGGCATCGTAGGCGCTCTGCGCCTTGGCGACATCGCCTTCGGTGCGCAGGTCCGCCTGCGCAAAGGCCGGAACGACCGGCATGGCGACCACGAGGGCGAGAAAGAAAGCGAGACTGCGGCGCATCGACGGTTCCATGGCGTAAGCGTATCCGGGTGAATTGTTGCCCGAATGGGACGCTAGCGCCAACGTGGCTGTTAAAATCGCCGCCTTTACTGCCGAGCCACCCACGCCCGTGACCAGCCCAACGCCTTCCACTCCCTCGCCCATGACCTACCGCGATGCGGGCGTCGACATCGATGCCGGCAATGCCCTGGTCGAACGCATCAAGCCGCTGGTCAAGCGCAGCTTCCGGCCGGAGGTGATGGGTGGCCTGGGTGGGTTCGGGGCCTTGTTCGACCTGTCGGGCAAGTACAAGGAGCCGGTGCTGGTCTCCGGTACCGACGGCGTCGGCACCAAGCTCAAGCTGGCCCAGCAGTTGGGCCGGCACGACACCATCGGCATCGATTTGGTGGGCATGTGCGTCAACGACGTGCTGGTGCAGGGCGCCGAGCCACTGTTCTTCCTGGATTACTTCGCCACCGGCAAGCTGGACGTGGACACCGCCGCAGCGGTGGTGGGCGGCATCGCGCGCGGCTGCGAACTCTCCGGTTGCGCACTGATCGGCGGCGAAACCGCCGAAATGCCCGACATGTACCCGCCGGGCGAATACGACTTGGCCGGCTTCACCGTGGGTGCGGTGGAAAAATCGCAGCTGCTGGACGGCGTACAGGTGCGCAAAGGCGACGTGCTGATCGGCATCGCGTCCTCCGGCCCCCACTCCAACGGCTATTCGCTGATCCGCAAGATCTACGAGCGTGCCGGCGCGCCGGCCGAGCACGTGCTGGACGATGGCAGTAAACTGATCGACGCGCTGATGGCGCCGACCGCGCTGTACGTCAAGCCGGTGCTGGGCCTGCTCAAGGCGCATGGCGAGGCGATCCACGCCATGGCCCACATCACCGGTGGCGGGCTGACCGAGAACATCATCCGCGTCGTTCCGGACGGCCTGGGCCTGGACATCGACGCCAGCGCCTGGACGCTGCCGCCGGTCTTCGCCTGGCTGCAGCGCGAAGGCGCGGTGGCCGATGCCGAAATGTGGCGCACCTTCAACTGCGGCATCGGCTTCGTGCTGATCGCCTCGCCCGAGCAGGCGGCCACGCTGGAGCAGGCGCTGGATGCGCAGTCGCTGGCGCATTGGCGCATCGGCCAGGTGGTCGCCGCGCGCGGCGACGAACGCGTGCGGATCGGCTGAGCCAAGGAGACCCGCATGGATGCTTCCCCACCTGCACTGCCGACGCCGGCCAGCGCCGATGACATCCAGCACCTCAAGCTGCTGTCGATCTTCCATTACGTGCTGGCCGGCATCACCGGGCTGTTTTCGTTGTTTCCGTTGCTCCACCTGTTCATGGGCCTAGCCATCGTCACCGGCCATCTGCCGATGGAGACCACCACTCCGGATGCGCCGCCGGTGGACCCGCGCTGGTTCGGCTGGTTTTTCGTGGTCTTTGCGGCCGGTTTCATCTGCTGCGGCCTGACGTTGGCAGGATTCATCGCCTATGCCGGCCGTTGCATCGACCAGCGCAGGCGGCATCTGCTGTGCCTGATCGTGGCCGGCATCTCCTGCTCGTTCATGCCGTTCGGGACCGTCGTCGGCGTGTTTACGCTGGTGGTGCTGCTGCGTCCGCAGGTCAAGGCATTGTTCGGCGCCGCTGCGCCCGCCACCTGATCGCGACGTGAGCACACCTGCGTGGCGCCGTCCCAAGCTGGCGGCATTGCTCGTCACGGTCGCGGTCTTTTCGGTGAGCTGGATCTCACCGCTGTGGCCGGTGGAACAGGCGCTGCACAGTTCGCTGACGGTGCTGGGGCTGATCGCGCTGGCGTGGGCCGACCGCCACTGGTCACTGGGCACTGGCGCATTCGTGGCCATCTGCGCGTTCATCGCCATGCACTGCATTGGCGCACGCTGGCTGTATTCCAACGTGCCCTATGACAGCTGGAGCCAGCAATGGCTGCAGTGGTCGCCCAATGCCAGCTTCGGCTGGACGCGCAACCATTTCGACCGGCTGATCCATCTGCTGTTCGGGCTGTGCTTCACGCCGGCCATTGCGCAGCTGGCGATGCTGCGGTGGCCACGCCTGACGCTGCGGCAAGCCTTCGCCCTGACGGTGATGACCATCATGTGCGTCAGCCTGGTGTACGAATGGTTCGAATGGGGCATCGCGCTGCTGCTGTCGCCGCAGGCGGCCGAAGCCTACAACGGCCAGCAGGGCGACATCTGGGACGCGCATACCGACATGCTGCTTGCGACACTCGGCAGCGTGGCGGCCTACCCCGTTGTAAGGACAATGTTCAATGCACGCTACTGACCGGCGTCTGCGCCTTGCCGTGCTCGCGTCCGGGCGCGGCAGCAACCTGCAGGCCATCCTGGATGCGATCGCCAGCGGGCGCCTGCATGCCGAGGTGGTCGGGGTATTTTCCGATCGCTCGCAGGCGCCGGCGCTGCACAAGGTGGATGAGGCGCTGCGCTGGAGCGCCAGCCCGCGCGCGTTCGCCGACCGCGACGCCTTCGATGCCGCGCTGGGCGATGCCATCGCCGCCACGCAGCCGGACTGGGTGGTCTGCGCCGGCTACATGCGCATCCTGGGGGAGCCACTGGTGCGCCGTTTTGCCGGGCGCATGCTCAACATCCATCCATCGCTGCTGCCCAAGTACCGCGGCCTGCACACCCACGCGCGGGCGCTGGAGGCCGGCGACACCGAACACGGCGCCAGCGTGCACCTGGTGGTGCCGGAGCTGGATGCCGGCAGCGTGATCGCGCAGGCGCGCGTGCCGGTCCTGCCCGGCGACAGCGCCGAGCAGCTGGCCGCCCGCGTGCTTGCACGCGAGCATCCGCTGCTGCTGGCCACCCTGGAACTGCTCGCCGCTGGCCGCGTGCAGATCCACGGCGACACCGTCCACGTCGACGGTCAGTGCCTGTTTACGCCACTGCGACTAGAGTCCGCTGACACCGCATTGACCTGAATGCGGAGACATTCTCCTCATCCCGTCTCGGACATCCTTGCGGCCCCCGTGCCCACCATCAGCGCATGAACGTCGCCCCGATCGCCACCGCGCTGTTGACCATCGCCCTGCTCGCCCCGGCCGGCAGCGGTTGCGCGCAGCAGCCTCCCACCTCGCCTGCGCCAGCTGCGGCGCCCACGCCGACCGCGCCCGCCGCAGCTACCGCGTCCCAGGCAGCGCCGGCATCCGCCGCCACGTTGCCCGCCAGCACCTGGACCCCGCCGCCATTGGAACCGTTCGTGGCGACCTACCAGGCGTTCTACCGCGGCAAGGAGGCAGGCGATGCCACCATGCAGGTCAGCCATGGCGACGGCAGCCAGTGGCGTATCGACATGTCGGTGCGTGGCCGCAAGGGGTTCGCCAGCATCCTGGGGCTGAACCTGGAACAGAGCACGGTGTTCCGCGTCGACGGCGACACCTACGTGCCGCTGAGCCAGAGCACGGTGCGCAAGGCAGTGTTCTTCGGCAAGAAGGTCACCGGTGTGTACGACTGGCAGGCCGGCACCGCGCAGTGGGATGGCGATCTGAAGAAGGAGCGCCAGCAACCGATCCCGTTGCAGCCCGGCGACCAGAGCGCGCTGTCGCTGAACCTGTCGCTGATGCGCGATGCGCAGCCCGGGCGCAGCCTGAGCTATCGCTACGTCGACGTGGGCCGGGTGCGCAAGTACGACTACCGCGCCGCCGACACCACCGAGGTGGTGCAGGTCGGCGACTTGAGTTACGACGCCTTGCGCGTGTACCGCGTCAACAGCGGCGACAACGAAACCATCCTGTGGATCGCCAACGGAGTCCCGACCCCGGTGCGCATCCTGCAACGTGACAAAAACGAGGATCAGGTCGATCTGCGCCTGGTCCAATACCAAGGAACCTGACCATGAAGATCCTCCCCCGCACCAGCGCCCTGATCGCCGCCGCCGCACTCGCCGTGGCCAGCCTGCCGGCGCTTGCCGTCCAGCCATTCCAGGCCGACTACTCCGCCAATTACATGGGCATGCAGGCCGACGGCACCATGACCCTGGCGTCCGCTGGTGCCAACCAGTGGCGCTATACGCTGACCATCCAGAACCAGCTGGCCAACCTCACCCAGAGCACGGTGTTCGAGGAAGCCGGCGGCCAGCTGCGCCCGGTCAGCAGCAACGACACCTCCTCGATGATGGTCAAGCGCCGCAATGTCACCGCCAACTACGACTGGAAGACCAGCCAGGCCACCTGGAGCGGCGACATCAAGCCGGACCGCCGCGGGCCGGTCAAGTTGCAGCCTGGCGACATGGACGCGCTGCTGATCAACCTGGCGATCACCCGCGACCTGGCCGCCGGCAAACCGTTGAACTACCGCATGGTGGACGAAGGCCGTATCAAGCCGATGAGCTACAAGGTGATCGGCAAGGAAACCATCACCGTCAACGGCAAGCAGGAGCAGGCCACCAAGGTCTCGCGCGTGGATGGCGACAAGGAACTGATCGCCTGGGTGGTCAAGGACCTGCCGGTGCCGGCGCGCCTGCTGCAGAAGGAAAAGGGCCAGGACGCGCTGGACCTGACCATCAAGTCGCTGCGCTAAGCGTTTTTTTGTTCCTGACCGAGCGTGCCCAGCAATGCGCTGCTGGGCGTGACTATTCCGCCAATCGCGGTTTAAAGCGTGGTGTACCGAGTGCGCGGTGCCCTCGCCGCTCGCGGGACACGCAGCAAGTACGTCCCTGTAGGCTCGGTGGCGGCATCCATGCCGCCACACGGTCCCGCAATCGGCGAGGACACCGCACCAGACAATGGGTCGGTTGTTCGCTTAAAAGCTTTGTCCGTCGATCGGCTTGCGTATTGATCGGCTCGGGTTGGGAGATTAGCGGACGCTTGCTTGTCAGAACTGCAGGGCACGGTGCCTGCTCTTACGATGCACACAGACCCTCTCGACCGGTCCTTGCCCGCCTACCGTCGCCGGACCTTATGCGGCATGGATGCCGCATAAGAGCCTACAGGGACGTACTTGCGGCGTGTCCTGCGATGGTGGGCGGGCAAGGGCCCTGCAGCCAAGCCGCAGCCCAGCCGCTCTTCACGCACCGATCGGAGCCAGACCGGGCCGCGACCTATCAAGGCTTTGCTGCGGCCTTGCCATCGTCGGTTGTGAATACCGTGCGGCAGTCCACGCGGATCTGTTCATCGTTCTTGCGCCAGTAGAACAGGTCGCAATGGCGCTTGCCTTCCACGGTCTTCTTCACCGCCACCGCGTGAAACGATTGGGCGATTTCATCGCGGCTGGCGGTGCCGTCGCCGTTCCAGTCCATGTCCTTGAACTCGACGCCCTGGGTGATGGCCATGCCCACGCTCCAGGCGTAGGCCAGCCATGCCAGGATCAGCACGATCACCCCCAGCAGGATCTTGCGCCGGGTGGTGAAACGTCCGCGCAGGATCATGCGCTGCGCCGGATGGTCGCGCCCAGCGCCCCCAGCTTCTCCTCGATGTTCTCGTAGCCACGGTCCAGGTGGTAGATGCGGTCGATGGTGGTCTCGCCCTCGGCCACCAACCCGGCCAGGATCAACGACGCCGAGGCGCGCAGATCGGTCGCCATCACCGGCGCGCCACTGAGGCGCTCGGCGCCGCGCACGATGGCGGTATGGCCTTCGACCTGGATCTCCGCGCCAAGACGTAGCAGTTCGTTGACATGCATGAAGCGGTTTTCGAAGATGGTTTCGTTGATGACGCCCACGCCGTCGGCCACGCAGTTGAGCGCCATGAATTGCGCCTGCATGTCGGTGGGAAACGCCGGGTACGGCGCGGTGGTCAGGTTGACCGCGCGCGGGCGCTTGCCCTGCATGTCCAGGGTGATGCTGTCGCTGGTGGTGGTGATGCTGGCGCCGGCCTCGGTGAGCTTGTCCAGCACCGCGTCCAGGGTGTCCGGGCGCGCACGGCGCACGGTGACGCTGCCGCCGGTCATTGCCGCGGCGACCAGGAAGGTGCCGGTCTCGATGCGATCCGGCAGCACCGCATGGTGCCCGCCGCCCAGACGCTGCACGCCTTGCACCACGATGCGCGGCGTGCCGGCGCCTTCGATCTGCGCGCCGAGCGCGATCAGGCAGTCGGCCAGGTCGGTGACTTCGGGCTCCATCGCCGCGTTTTCCAGCACCGTGGTGCCTTCGGCCAGCACGGCCGCCATCAGCACGTTTTCGGTGCCGGTGACACTGACCATGTCGAACACATAGCGGCCGCCCTTCAGGCGTCCGTTGCTGGTGGCCTTGATGTAGCCGTTCTCCACGCTGATCTCGGCACCCAGCGCCTGCAGGCCCTTGATGTGCTGGTCAACCGGGCGCGAGCCGATCGCGCAGCCGCCGGGCAGCGACACTTCGGCGGTGCCGTAGCGCGCCAGCAGCGGGCCCAGCACCAGGATCGAGGCGCGCATGGTCTTGACCAATTCATAGGGCGCGATCTGGTGCGTGACCGAGCGCGGGTCGACCAGGATCGAGCGGCCCTTGGCCAGGGTGCCTTCGTCGATGGTGACCTCCGCGCCCAGCTCGCTGAGCAGCTTCACCGTGGTGATCACGTCGTGCAGGTGCGGCACGTTGCTGATCTCCACCGGCGCATCGGCCAGCAGGGTGGCGCACAGGATCGGCAGCACGGCGTTCTTGGCGCCGGAAATATTGACTTCGCCATGCAGCGCTTGGCCGCCGGTCACTACGATTTTTGCCATGGGAATCTGAGAAATCCGAAAGTAGAAGGGATGTCGGGGGAATGAAGTGAGGGACGTGTCGACCGTGGTACTCGCGGTGCGCGGCGGAACCGGGGGGCGAGCGGCGCCGGGCACGGCCCGGTAGGCGCTGGATACCGTTACAGAGTAAGCGTGGACGGCGCCAGCTGAGGCGATGCAGGTGCGTACCGCTGACCGCCCCTGCCCTGCCCACCGCGTTCGGCCCAGCCCGCCTGATGGCGAGCGCGGCGGCTGCGCTCAGCCTTCCTCGGGCGTCAGGGTCTTCAGCTGCAGCGCGTGGATCGCCCCGCCCATCAGATCGCCCAGGGTGGCGTAGACCATACGGTGCCGCGCCAGCGGGGCCTTGCCGGCAAAGGCCGGGCTGACCACGGTGGCCTCGAAGTGCACGCCGTCGTCGCCGTGCACGTCGACGCGGGCTTCGGGCAAGCCGGATTCGATGAGTTTACGGATGGTTTCGGCGTCCAAAGGGCGTTTCCTCATAAAATGAGCGCACATTCTACTCTTCACCCGAGTTCCCGCATGGCTGTCTCGCACCTGCCTTCTGCCACCGTCAGCGACGCCAGCCTGGTCGCCAGCGGCCAGCGCGTGCTCCAGATCGAGCAGGACGCGCTGGCCAGCGTGGGCGCACGCATCGGCAGCGACTTCGCCGCGGCCTGCCGGCTGGTGCTGGCCTGCCGCGGGCGGGTGGTCGCCACCGGCATGGGCAAGTCCGGCCATGTAGCGCGCAAGATCGCCGCCACCCTGGCCTCCACCGGCACCCCGGCCTTCTTCGTGCACCCTGGCGAGGCCGGCCATGGCGACCTGGGCATGATCACCGAGGCCGACATCGTGCTGGCGCTGTCGTATTCGGGCGAATCGGACGAGGTGCGCATGCTGCTGCCGGTGCTCAAGCGCCAGGGCAACCCGATCATCGCCATGACCGGGCGTGCGAACTCCACCCTGGCCCAGGCTGCCGACGTGCACCTGGACGTCAGCGTCTCCGCCGAGGCCTGCCCGTTGCACCTGGCCCCGACCTCCAGCACCACCGCCTCGCTGGCGATGGGCGACGCGCTGGCCGTCGCCCTGCTGGATGCCCGTGGCTTCACCGCCGACGACTTCGCCCGCTCGCACCCGGCCGGCAGCCTGGGCCGCCGCCTGCTGCTGCACATCACCGACGTGATGCACGCCGGCGATGACCTGCCGCGCGTGCGTGCCGACGCCAGCCTCAGCGAGGCGCTGATGGAAATGAGCCGCAAGCGGCTGGGCATGACCGCGGTGGTGGACGACGACGGCCGCCTGATCGGCCTGTTCACCGACGGCGACCTGCGCCGCGCGCTGGACAGCGACATCGACGTGCGCAGCGCCGGCATCGCGCAGGTGATGACGCGCAACCCGCGCACCATCGGCGCCGACCAGCTCGCCGCCGAGGCCGCCCGGCTGATGGAGGACTACAAGATCAACGGTTTGATCGTGGTGGACGCGCAGCAGCGCGCGGTCGGCGCATTGAACATTCACGACCTGTTGCGCGCCAAGGTGGTTTAACAGGTTCAGTTTTCAACCGCCGGACCCCGTTCCCACCGATTCGTGCCGATGCCCTATTCCCCCCTGCAGCATCTTCCCGCCGAGCTGATCGAGCGCGCCGCGCGGATCCGCCTGGCCTGCTTCGACGTCGACGGCACCCTGACCGACGGGCGCCTGTACTACGACCACGCCGGCAACGAGAGCAAGGCCTTCAACGTGCTCGACGGCCAGGGCCTCAAGCAGCTCGAATACGCCGGCATCCAGGTCGCGCTGATCACCGCGCGTGCCAGCCTGTCGGCGGAAAAACGCGGCCAGGACCTGGGCCTGCATGTGCAGATCGGGGTCAAGAACAAGCGCCTGGCGGTATTGGCGCTGTGCCAGGAACATGGCCTGTCGCTGGACCAGGTGCTGTTCATGGGCGACGACCTGCCGGACCTGCCGGCCCTGCTGGCGGTCGGCCTGCCGGTCGCGCCGGCCAACGCGCACCCGTGGATCGCCGAACGCGTGCAATGGCATACCCGCGCCCGCGGTGGCGAAGGTGCGGCCCGCGAGGTCTGCGACACGGTGCTGGCCGCGCAAGGCCAGGTCGAAGGCATCATCGACAGGTTCTCGGCATGAGCTGGAACTGGCGGACCACGCTGGGCGTGGTGCTGTTCGTGGCTGCGGTCGTGTCCGGCTGGTCGGCATGGCAGCAGCGCGCGCGTCCGGTCGAGACGGCAGTGGACGAGTCCAAGGCCGACTACGTGTTGCGCGACTTCGAGCTGATCGCGCTGGACAAGCGCAGCGGCAAGGAGTCGATGACGCTGCGTGCGCCGGAAATGCATCGCAACCGCGCCGACCAGACCTCGGAGATCACCACGCCGGTGTTCCTGTTGCCCGACAACGCCAACCAGCCCTGGACGCTGCGCGCCAAGACCGGCTGGGTCAGCCCCAAGGGCGACGAACTGCGTCTGCGCGGCGATGTCGAAGGCGACAGCCCCACCACCGGCCCTACTCCGCCCACCACCTTCCGCACCCAGAGCCTGGACGTGTTCCCGCAGCAGAGCCTCGCCAAGACCGCGGCGCCGGTGACCATGACCCGGCCGGGTATCATGCAAAGCGGGGTCGGCTTCGAGGCCGACCTCAAATCGCGCCAGTACAAGCTTCTTTCCCAGGTCAAGACCCGCTATGAACCGAATGCTGCCCGCTAAACTGGCGTTTGCCGCGCTGCTGCTGCCTGCGATGGCGATGGCCAAGACCAGCGATCGCAACCAGCCGATGGCGATCGACTCCAATGCCAACGACTGCAACATGCTCGACGACAGCGGCAAATGCCGCTTCAGCGGCAATGTGGTGATCACCCAGGGCACGCTGGAGATCCACGCCGACACCGCCGACATCTTCCAGAAGAACGGCCAGACCGATCGGGTGGTACTGACCGGCAAGCAGGCCACGCTCAAGCAGCAGATGGACGACGGCGCGATGATGCACGGCCAGGCCGACAACATCGAATACAAGGTGGCCGACGAGATCATCATCCTGACCGGCAACTACAAGGTCGACTCGCCCAAGGGCACCAACGCCGGCCAGCGCATGGTCTACAACACCAAGACCGGCAACATGCAAAGCGGCGGCGACGGTAGCCGCGTGCGCACCATCATCCAGCCCAAGAACGCCGCCCCCGCCGCGTCTACCCCGGCACCGGCCGCCAAGCCGGCCACCAAGCCGCAGGGGAACAAGTAATGCTGGTCGCCACCGGTCTGCGCAAGAAGTACAAGCAGCGCGAAGTGGTCAAGGAGTTCGGCCTGACGCTGGAAGCCGGCGAAGTGGTCGGCCTGCTCGGCCCCAACGGCGCCGGCAAGACCACCTGCTTCTACATGATCGTGGGCCTGGTCGAAGCCGATGCCGGGCGCATCGAACTGGACGGGCGCGACCTGACCGCCGAGCCGATGTACGCCCGCGCCAAGCTCGGCGTGGGCTATCTGCCGCAGGAGCCATCGGTGTTCCGCAAGCTCAGCGTGGCCGACAACATCCGGCTGGTGCTGGAGCTGCGCGAGGAACTGGACAGCGCCGGCCGCGAGAAGGAGCTGGCCTCGCTGCTGGAGGAATTGCAGATCACCCACGTGGCCGACCAGCTCGGCGCCAGCCTGTCCGGCGGCGAACGGCGCCGCTGCGAGATCGCGCGTGCGCTGGCCGCCAAGCCGCGCATGATGCTGCTGGACGAGCCCTTCGCCGGCGTGGACCCGATCTCGGTCGGCGAGATCCAGCGCATCGTCATCCACCTCAAGGAACGCGGCATCGGCGTGCTGATCACCGACCACAACGTGCGCGAGACCTTGGGAATCTGCGACCGCGCGTATATCCTCGCCGAGGGGGGCGTGCTGGCGCAGGGGGCACCGGACGCGCTGCTCGCCAATCCCGACGTCCGTCGCGTGTATCTGGGGGAAACTTTCCGCCTTTGAGCGCGTCGCCGCGCCAACGTTTTCTTCAGTCAGTGCCCGCATGAAAGCCCGGCTCCAGACATCGCTAGGACAGCAGTTGGTCATGACGCCGCAATTGCGTCAGGCGATCAAGCTATTGCAGATGTCCACCACCGAACTGGAACTGGAGATCGCCGAGGCGGTGGAGACCAACCCGCTGCTGGAATGGGCCGACGAAGCCGCGCATGCGGCAAGCGAGCCCCCGGCCTCGGCATCGTCCTCCAGCGAGGACGCCCCGCGCGAGGACGCCGGACCGGCCGAGCGCGATGACGACTGGTCGCAGGACGAACTGCAGTGGTCCGGCACCGGCAGCGGCGGCAGCTTCGACGACGACGACTCCGGCAATGCCGCCGAGCGCGTGGCCGAATCCGAAACCCTCGCCGACCACCTGCTGTGGCAGTTGCACCTGTCGCCGCTGTCGCCACGCGACCGCCAGATCGGCGCCACCCTGATCGACGCGCTGGACGAGGACGGGTATCTGCGCGAATCGCTGTCGGCGATTCTCGAAACCCTTGCGCTGGGCGCAGCCGTGGACGAGGCCGAGGTGCTGACCGTGCTGCACCAGATTCAGCGCTTCGACCCGGTGGGCGTGGGCGCCCGCACGCTGGGCGAATGCCTGGCGCTGCAGCTGGCGGTGCTCGACCCGGCCACACCGGGCCGTGAGCTGGCGCTGCAGATCGTCGCCGGCCCCCTGGAGCGGCTGCCACGCAGCGGCGTGGCCGGCCTGGCGCACGAACTCAAGCGCTCGGCCGCCGATGTCGAACAGGCCGTGCAACTGGTGCGCTCGCTAGACCCGCGTCCGGGCAAGCAGATCGGCGAGCTGTCGCAGGACACCTACGTGGTGCCCGATTGCGTGATCTGGCGCCAGCGTGGCGTCTGGCGCGCATCGCTGGCCGGCCGCGCACAGCCCAAGGTCACCATCCACCGCGGCTACGAGAGCCTGATCCGCAGCTGCGGCGAGTCCGATGCCGGCTATCTGCGCGGCCAGCTGCAGGAGGCGCGCTGGCTGCTCAAGAGCCTGGAGGCGCGTGGCGAGACCCTGCTGCGGGTGGTGCGCTGCCTGCTGCAGCACCAGGCCGGGTTCCTGGAATTCGGTGCGCAGGCGCTGCGGCCGTTGACCCTGCGCGAGATCGCCGGCGAGCTCGGCCTGCACGAATCGACCATTTCCCGCGCGATCGCCCGCAAGTACGTGCGCACCCCGCGCGGCACCATCGCGCTGCGTTCGTTTTTCGCCTCCGGCATCGATACCGACGGCGGCGGCGAGGCCTCCAGCACCGCGATCCAGGACATGATCCGGCGCCTGATCGAGGCAGAAAACCCCCGCAAGCCGCTGTCCGACGCCAAGTTGGCAGATCTTTTGAAAACTTCCGGCGTACCAGTGGCGCGCCGCACCGTCGCGAAGTATCGTGAGGCCATGAACATTTCCGCCTCCCACGAACGCGTGCGCATCGCCTGACGTTGCAACCACCGCAACGCCGGCCTGGGCCGGGTTTGTCGGAGTACCGGAACGGTTCATTGGCCCACCGACCAATGGAGGTATCCGATGCGCATCGAGACGTATGGCCACCAGCTTGAAGTGACCCCCGCCCTGCGGGATTACGTGGCAAGCAAGCTGCAGCGGTTGCAGCGCCATTTCGACCAGCACTGCGAAGTCCGAACGCAGCTGGCCGTTCGCAAGCCGGACCACCACGTGGTCGCCACCGTCAACCTTCCCGGTCGCACGCTGCACGCCGACGCCAGCGGCTCCACCATGTACGCCGCCATCGACCTGCTGGTCGACAAGCTCGACCGTCTGGTCCTGAAGCACAAAGAAAAGAAATGTAACCACCATGCACGCGAGGTGCGCGACAATCCCGCATGACGCTTCCCGCTTGATGCCCTCATGCCCTTAACCGATCTGATGGCGGCCGTGCGCACCGTGGTGTCGCCGGCCGCCGATCGCGACACCGTTCTGCACACTGCCGCCGATCTGTTGTCCTGCCGCCAGGCCGGCGCCGACGAGCTCTACGCCAACCTGTGCGAGCGCGAGGCCCTGGGCAGCACCGCCATCGGCCACGGTATCGCCATCCCGCATGGACGCTGCCCCAACCTGACCGAGCCCCGTGGCGCCTTGCTGCGCCTGGATGCTCCGGTGGCCTTCGGCGGCGAGGAACCGGTGGACCTGGTGTTCGCTATGGCGGTGCCGGCGCACTACACCCATCAACACCTGATGCTGTTGTCGGAACTGGCCGAACGCTTCTCCGATGCGCAGTTCCGTCAGCAACTGCGCGCCGCGCCGGATGCCGAAGCGCTGATGGCCCTGCTCACCGACTCCCCGCCGCCACAGGCCAGCGCGGCATGAATACCGCCATCACCGCACGCGAACTGTTCGACCAGCAGCGCGACAAGCTGGCGCTGCGCTGGGTCGCCGGGCAGAAGGGCGAGCACCGCGAGATCCAGGCCGGCAGCAATAACGCGCGCCGTCCTTCGCTGGCCGGCTACCTCAATGTGATCTACCCGAACAAGGTGCAGATCCTTGGCACCGAAGAGTTGGCCTGGCTGGATTCGCTGGATGCGCGCCAGCGTTGGGAAACCATCGAAAAGATCATCCAGGTACAGCCGCTGGCGCTGGCGATCAGCAAGAACCAGTCGTGCCCGGAAGACCTGCGCGCGGCCGCCGACGAATCCAATACCCCGTTGTGGATCTCGCCCAAGCGCGGCCACGAACTGCTCAACCACCTCTCCTACCACCTGGCGCGCACGCTGGCGCCGCGGGTCACGCTGCACGGCGTGTTCATGGAGATCTACTCGATCGGCGTGCTGATCACCGGCGAAGCCGGCTCGGGCAAGAGCGAGCTGGCGCTGGAGCTGCTCAGCCGCGGCCACCGCCTGGTGGCCGACGATGCGCCCGAGTTCACCCAGATCGCCCCCGACGTGCTCGACGGCACCTGCCCCGAACTGTTGCAGGACCTGCTGGAGGTGCGTGGCCTGGGCGTGCTGAACGTGCGCGACATGTTCGGCGACACTGCGGTGAAGAAGAACAAGTACCTGCGCCTGATCGTGCACCTGACCCGGCCGATGACCGAACCCACTCCGTCCGGCTACGAACGCCTGACCGGCGATTCCGGCAGCCGCCACGTGCTGGACCTGGACGTGCCGCTGATCACCCTGCCGGTGATGCCCGGGCGCAACCTGGCGGTGCTGACCGAGGCGGCCACCCGGCTGCACATCCTGCGCACCAAGGGCATCGACCCGGCGGCGATGTTCATCGCCCGCCACAGCAACCTGCTGGAGCGGCGCACGCCATGAGCACTGCGCCCTCCTCGCTGATGATCGTGAGCGGGCTGTCCGGCTCGGGCAAATCGGTCGCGCTGAAGACCTTCGAAGACCTGGACTACTACTGTTCGGACAACCTGCCGGTGGAGCTGCTGCCGGATTTCGTCAAGAGCCGCCTGCGCGGCAATCCGCTGGGCGACCAGCGGCTGGCGGTCGGCATCGACGTGCGCAGCCGTAGCGATCTGACCCAGCTGGCGCAGTGGCGCCAGGCCGCGCAGGAATACGGCATCGAAGCGCGCCTGCTGTTCTTCGAAGCCAGCGACGAGGCGCTGATCAAGCGCTACGCCGACACCCGCCGCCGTCATCCGCTGAGCCATCTCGGCCTGGCGCTGCCGGAGGCGATCACCCGCGAGCGTCAGTTGGCCGAGCCGCTGCGCCTGCAGGCCGATGCCATCATCGACACCAGCACGCTCAACGTGCACCAGTTGCGCCGCCGCGTGGTCACCGAATTCGCGCTCGGCTCCAACGACCGCCTGTCGCTGTTGTTCGAATCGTTTGCCTACAAGCGCGGTGTGCCGGCCGAGGCCGACTTCGTGTTCGATGCGCGCGTGCTGCCCAACCCGCACTGGGATCCGGAGTTGCGCCCGCTCACCGGCCGCGATGCCGGCGTGCGCGAGTACCTGGACAACGAAGCCGATGTGCAGCGCTACAGCGCGCAGATCGTGGACCTGCTGGACACCTGGCTGCCGCGCCTGCGCAACGACACCCGCAGCTACGTGACGATTGCTTTTGGCTGCACCGGCGGCAAGCACCGCTCGGTGTACATGGCCGAGCGCATGGCCCGGCACGCGCGCGAGCAGGGCTGGCCGGAAGTGGCGACGTTTCATCGCGAGCAGGACTGAGGGGCTGGGATTTGGGATTTGGGATTTGGGATTTGGGATTCGGGATTTGGGATTTGGGATTCGGGATTCGGGATTCGGGAATCGTCAAAGCGGTATCCGGGGGTCTGTGGCTGCATGCATCCGTGGGGATGTTGCGGATGCACGATCCTTTTTGAATCTGGGTGTTTGTGGATGGCTTTGGTTGGGTGGGTGCTTTGGAGCGTCGCCGCTCTGCATCCGGCGCTGCTGGATGACTGATGTGACTGAAACGTCGCTCTGCGCTTTCGCGCTACGTGCTCGCGACGTTGCGTTCAAAGTGTGGCTGGTGGCATGGGCCATGCGTCGCCCTGTTCCACTGCTCCTGTCGCAGGCATTGCAGCGTTCGCTTGCGAGCTGGTCTGCATCGGCAATGCCGCCCATGTCACGGATGGGCGCGCGCAGGGCTGAAAAACGCGATCGCTGCGCAGGGCCACGCCGGTCGCCGCGATGGAGCTAAACGGCTATTCAGTTCGCAACACATCGGTGCAGGCAAACGCTATCGCGCGGTCGTGCCGACCTGTTAACGTTTCGACATGGCCTGTGGCATTCTCCTCATTACTCATCCCGGCATCGGCGCGGCGTTGTTGAACGTGGCGACGGGGCTGTTGCGGCAGCTGCCGCTGAAGACCGAAGCGTTCGACGTACCGTTCGATGCAGACCTGGACGCCTTGCTGCCCCAGGCCTCGTCGGCGATGCGACGGGTCGACGGCGGCGACGGCGTGCTGGTCATGACCGACCTGTACGGCGCCAGCCCCAGCAATCTCGCCAGCCGGTTGGCAAAGCTCGGTACGCCGGTTCGTCGCGTGTCCGCACTGAGCCTGCCGATGCTGCTGCGGGTGATGAATTACCCCGAACAAGGTTTGCAGGAACTGCCCGCCACCGCGGCGGCAGGTACCCGCAACGGAGCGATCATCGACGATGCTTGAACGCGAACTCATTGTGTCCAACCGACTCGGACTGCATGCGCGGGCGACCGCCAAGCTTGTGCAGACGCTGTCGTCCTTTCGCAGCAACGCCACGCTGGCGGCCAAGGGCCGCGAAGTGAACGCCAAGAGCATCATGGGCGTGATGCTGCTGGCCGCCGGCCAGGGCACCAGCGTGGTGGTGCGGCTGGATGGCGAAGACGAGACCGAGGCCTTGCAGGCGCTGGTGGAGTTGTTCGAGCGCCGTTTCGACGAGGACAGCTGAGCATGCGCGGCGTCGGTGCCGTAGCGGCCGACACGGCGCGGCTGCGCCCGGGGCGCGCATGAGTCTGCGCCTGCGCGGACACGGCGCCGCACGCGGCAATGCACTCGGGCGCGCGCGGGTGCGCCAGAGCCACACGCTGGAAGTGGCCGAGCAGCGCGTGCCGGCCAGCCAGGTGGAGGCGCAGTTGCAGCGCCTGCACACCGCCATCGAGGCGGCACGCGGCGAGATGCAGCAATTGCGCGACCGCCTGCATGGCGCGCTGGCGCGCGAGGTCGGCGAATTTCTCGAGCTGCATGCATTGTTGCTGGACGATCCGGAACTGTTGCAGGGCCTGGACGAGCTGATCCGCACCCATCGCTACAGCGCCGACTACGCCCTGCGCGTACAACGCGACCGGCTGGCGGCGGTGTTCGACGGCATGGAAGACGCTTACCTCAAGAGCCGCATGGACGACCTGGACCATGTGATCGGGCGCATCCACGCGTTCCTGCACAAGCGCGCACCCGACCTCAAGGGCGTGGCCGGCGAGATCCTGGTCTGCGACAACGTCGCCCCGTCCGAACTGGCGCAGCTGCAGGCCCAAGGCGTGGTCGGTATCGTCACCACCGCCGGCAGCGCGCTGTCGCATAGCGCGATCCTGGCGCGCAGCCTGCACCTGCCGCTGGTGGTGGGCGTCAGCGAGGCAGTGCAGAAGATCGACGATGGCGATGTGCTGATCGTCGATGCCGGTTCCGGCCAGGTGATCGTGGATCCCACGCCCGAGCATCTGCGCGGCTACCGCGAGCGCCTGCGCGCGCTGGCCAAGGAACAGCGCGAGCTGGGGCGGCTGCGCTCCAAGCCCACGCGCACGCGCGACAACGTCGACATCACCCTGCTCGCCAACGCCGAATCGCTGGAAGACGTGGCGCGCGCGCATGCCTTGGGCGCCAGCGGGCTGGGGCTATATCGCACCGAATTCCTGTTCCTGCAGCGCAACGAGCTGCCAGACGAAGACGAGCAGTTCCAGGCCTACCGCGACACCGTACTGGGCATGAGCGGCCGGCCGGTCACCATCCGCACGCTGGACCTGGGCGCCGACAAGGCCGACCGCACCGGGTTGACGCTGAGCGACGAGGACAATCCGGCGCTGGGCCTGCGCGGGGTGCGCCTGTCGCTGGCCCGGCCGACGGTGGCGCAGACGCAGCTGCGCGCGATCCTGCGCGCCTCCGGCTACGGGCCGGTGCGCATCCTGGTGCCCATGGTCAGCGGCCGCGAAGAGATCCAGTTGCTGCGCAAGCAGCTGAAGAAGCTGAGCGTGCAGTTGCGCGCCGAAGGCCACGAGATCGCCGAGCACATTGCGCTGGGCGCGATGATCGAAGTGCCCGCCGCGGCGCTAGCGCTGGACTGCTTCATCGACGATATCGATTTCCTGTCGATCGGCACCAACGATCTAGTGCAGTATCTGCTGGCAGTGGACCGCAACAACGAGGCACTGGGCGAGCTGTATTCGCCCTTGCATCCGGCGGTGCTGCGACTGATCGCGCAGGTGATCGCCACCGGACGCAGGGACGGCAAGCCGGTGGCGGTGTGCGGCGAAATCGCCGGCGACCCGCGCTTCGTGCCGATGTTGCTGGCGCTGGGGCTCACCGAGTTCAGCCTGCATCCGGCCACCTTGCTGGAAGTACGCCGCGCCATTCGCGACAGCCATCTGGGCGAACTGCGCACGCATGGCGACAAACTGCTGCGCGCGCGCGACCGCAAGGGCATCGAGAAATGGCTGGCGGCCATCGCGCAAGGCGGCAGCGGCAAAAGCAGCTAGAACAGCGCTGCTGCGCATCCTTCTCCCGCTTGCGGGGAAGCTGCCCGCAGGGCGGATGGGGGCGCTGCGCCGATCATCGACCTGGCAATCGATCACCCGGTCAATGCTCACAGCGCACTCGGGTTCGTCGTGGCTGCATGCAGCGTTTGCCAAGCGCGCCAGCACGCCGGCGGCGGCCCATCGATCGTCCGCAAGCGCGCCGGCACTGTATGTTTCGTCACCGCGCGCAAGCGATAATGCCGCGCTGACCCAGCACCGCGTCCACTGACGGCGCGTCCACTCTTCCGGGAGCCGCGCATGGCCGAAGCCGTCCGCCACGACAAGACCGCGCGCCAGCTGCGATTGCTGTCCGACGCGCTGGACAGCGGACGCCTGGGGCCGGTGCGCCGGTTGGTCAACACACTGGCGCCGGCGGAGATCGGCAACCTGCTCGAATCGCTGCCGCCGGGCAAGCGCGAAGTGGTGTGGGGGCTGGTCGACCCGGAAGACGATGGCGAGGTGCTGCTGCACGTCGGCGATGAGGTGCGCGAAAGCCTGCTGGCCGACATGGACCCGGACGAAATCGTCGCCGCGGTCGAAGACCTGGACATCGACGACCTGGCCAACCTGGTCGAGGACCTGCCCGACACCGTCATCGACGAAGTGCTCAAGTCGATGGATCGCGAGAACCGCGAACGGCTGGAGCAAGTGCTGTCGTATCCGGAAGACACCGCCGGCCGCCTGATGAATCCGGACGTGGTGACGGTGCGCGCCGACGTCAACGTCGATGTGGTGCTGCGCTATCTGCGCCTGCGCGGCGAGCTGCCCGACCATACCGACCACCTGTACGTGGTGAGCCGTCGCCACCAGTATCTGGGCCGCGTGCCATTGGCAGCGCTGGTCACCCACGAGGACAGTACCCCGGTCAACCGGCTGATCGACGACGAGCAGCCAGCCATCGACGTGGGCGACGGCTCGGACGAGGTGGCACGCCGCTTCTCCGACCACGACTGGATCTCCGCGCCGGTGGTGGACGACAACAACATCCTGCTCGGCCGCATCACCATCGACGACGTGGTGGACATCATCCGCGAGCAGGCCGAGCATCAGGCGTTGAGCGCCGCCGGCCTGGACGAGGACGAGGACATGTTCAGCCCGGCGCGGCGCGCGTTCCGGCGCCGCCTGATCTGGCTGGGCATCAACCTGTGCACCGCCTTCCTGGCCTCCAGCGTGGTCAGCCAGTTCGAGGGCACCATCGAAAAACTGGTCGCGCTGGCAGCGCTGATGCCGATCGTGGCCGGCATGGGCGGCAACGCCGGCACCCAGGTGCTGGCGCTGATGGTGCGCGGTCTGGCGCTGGGGCAGATCGGCTCGTCCAATGTGATGACGCTGCTTAAGAAGGAACTCACCGTGGCGCTGATCAACGGGCTGTGCCTGGGCATCGGGCTTGGCCTGATCGTCCTGGTCTGGTTCCGCCAGCCGATGCTGTCGCTAGTGATCGGCACCGCACTGACCGCCAACATGCTCACTGCCGCCTTCGGCGGGGTGCTGGTGCCGGTGACGCTCAAGCGCCTGGGCTTCGATCCGGCATTGGCGGGCGGGGTGATCCTGACCACGCTGACCGACGTGATGGGCTTTTTGAGCTTCCTGGGCCTTGCCACCTTGATCCTGCTGCCCTGACCGCCTGCAGCAGCGATCATGCCTGCCGGCATCGGCCATCCTGGCGTCGCATGAATCGACGGCACCCACCGCCGCCGCGTGACGTGCCAGCGCACGTGCATGCGGTAATACTGCAGACCTGTACTGGATGGAGAGTCGTGCGTGATCTTACGTTGCGTCGTACTTGGACTGTTTGCATTGGTGCTTGCCGGCTGCTCCAGCATGGGTGAGCGTCGCCACGATGGCCGCAGCGGCCACTTCGTCAGCCGCACCTTGCAGATGGAAGGCCGGCTGTATCGCTATCAGGTGTTTGTCCCGGCCGCCAAGTCGGCGCGACCGTTGCCGATCGTGTTGTTCCTGCATGGTTCGGGCGAACGTGGCGACAACGGACGCGACCAGGCCGAGGTCGGAGTAGGCCCCTACCTGAGCGAACACACCGCCCGGTTTCCGGCGCTGGTGGTGTTGCCGCAGGTGCCCGACAACGAAGAATGGCTGGGCATCAACGCACGCATGGCCATCGCCACGCTGGATGCCGCCAGCGCCGAATTCGCTGCCGACCCGCAGCGCACGTATCTGACCGGCATCTCGATGGGCGGATATGGCGCATGGGAAATCGGCCTGATGCAGCCGCAGCGCTTTGCCGCGATCGTGCCCATCTGCGGCGCGCTCAAGGCTCCGCGCGATGAGCGCCGCACACTGTATGTGAGCCTGGTGGCCAAGGAAGCAGACCCGTATACGGCAGCAGTCACCCAGCTTCGGCACGTGCCGATCTGGACCTTCCACGGCGCCAAGGACACCTCCGTGCCACCGCATGACGACCGCGCGCTGTACCGCGCCGCGAAAGGCGTGGGCGCCAACCTGCGCTACAGCGAATATCCGGAAGGCAACCACAACGTCTGGGACGCGACCTACGCGGACCCGGCGATGTGGGAGTGGATGTTCAAGCAGCACCTGCGCTGAGAGCGGCGTTACAGCGCGATGGCGCGATGCGTGCCTGGCGCCTGGCTCGATGGTGGCGACGGCGACCAGCGCATGCCGTCGTCGTCGCATGGTGCCCCCAAAGGCACCGCATGCCGCGCCCATCGCCTGGCGGCTGCGCGGCGCGTGCGCGCCGGCTGCCGACCATCAATGGTGGTAGCCGGTCTCGGCGGTGATCTTGCCGCGGAACACGCGGTAAGACCACACCGTGTAGCCCAGGATCAACGGCAGCAACATGACCAGCCCCACCATCGCGAACAGCTGCGAGGACGGCGGCGCGGCCGCCTGCCAGAGGGTGTAGACCGGCGGCACCAGGTACGGCCACATGCCCAGCACCAGGCCGAGGAAGCCGAGCACGAACAAGCCCATCGCCAGCAGGAACGGCGGCGCATCCGCACGCCCGGTCTCGCTCGCGCGCCACAGTGCATAACCCACCACGGCAACCAGCACCGGTACCGGCATCAACCACAGGTAATGCGCATCGTTGAACCAGCGCTCCATCACATGCGATTGCAGCGATGGCAGCCAGGCGCTGACCAGGCCGATGAAGACCAGCACGCTGAGCGTCAACGGCCGGGTCAGCTGCCGCGCCAGCTGCTGCACATGGCCTTCGGTCTTGAGGATCAGCCAGGTGCTGCCGAGCAGCGCATAGCCGAACACCAGGGCCGCGCCGGTCAGCATCGCGAACGGGCTGAACCAGCCCCAGATGCCGCCGACATAGCGGTCGTTCTCGATCGGCAGGCCCTGCACCAGCGCGCCCAGGATCACGCCCTGCGCAAAGGTGGCCAGGATCGAGCCGGCCGCGAAGGCATTGCTCCACAGCCGCCGCGAGCGCTGCGCCTTGAAGCGGAACTCGAACGCCACCCCGCGGAACACCAGCGCCATCACCATCAGCAGCACCGGCAGATACAGCGCCGACAGGATCACCGCATAGGCCTTGGGAAAGGCGGCCAGCAGCCCTGCCCCGCCCAGCACCAGCCAGGTTTCATTGCCGTCCCAGATCGGCGCGGCGGTGTTCATCATCAGGTCCAGCTGCGCCTCGTCGCGGCGGAACGGGGCCAGGATGCCGATGCCCAGCACGAAGCCGTCCAGCACCACGTACATCAGCACGCCGAAGCCGATCACCGCAAACCACGCCACGGGCAACAGGGTCGTCATGTCCATCAGGCAGCTCCATCGATCGGTTCGTCCGCGGCCGATAGCGGCCGTGCGGGCGTGTGTTCGCCATGGTCCAACTGCGGCGCATCGTGCGGGGTCGGCCCGATCTTGCCGATCTTGACCAGGTACCAGATGCCCCAGCCGAAGACGAACGCGTAGCCGGCCACATACACCGATAGCGAGATGGCAGTCATCAGCGCCGACTGCGGGCCCACCGCGTCGGCGGTGCGCAGCAGGCCGTAGACCACATACGGCTGGCGGCCCATTTCAGTGACGAACCAGCCAGAAATCAGCGCGATGAAGCCGCTCGGCAACATCCAGCGCCAGGTCGCCAGCAACCAGCGCCACTGCACCAGCGTGCCGCGCCACAACGCGAACGCCGACACCCAGGCCACCAACAGCATCAGCGAGCCGATCCCGACCATGATGCGGAAGGCGAAGAACACCGGCGTCACCGGCGGGCGGTCGGCGGCCGGCACCGAGCTCAGCGGCGCGATGTCGCCGTCCAGGCTGTGGGTCAGGATCAGGCTGCCCAGGCGCGGAATCGCCAGCTCGTAGTCGTTGCGTTCGGCCTGCGCGTTGGGCACGGCGAAGACCACCAGCGGGAAGCCCTTGCCGGGTTCTTCGGCGTGCCAGTGCGCCTCCATCGCCGCGATCTTCATCGGCTGATGCTTGAGCGTATTCAACCCATGCATGTCGCCGACGAAGATCTGCAGCGGCACGGTGATGGCCGCGAACACCACCGCCAGCTTGAGCATGCGCAGGCCCGCCTCGCGATGCACGCCACGGTGCAGATACCAGGCACCCACCGCGCCGACCACAAAACAGGTGGTGATGAACGAGCCCAGCGCCATATGCGCAAGCCGATACGGAAACGAGGGGTTGAAGATGATCTTCAGCCACTCCACCGGATGCACGATGCCATCGATGACCTCGTAGCCGGCGGGTGTCTGCAGCCAGCTGTTGGACGACAGGATCCAGAACGTGGACAACAGCGTGCCCAGTGCCACCATGCAGGTGGCGAAAAAATGCAGGCGTTCGGAAATGCGGCCCCAGCCAAACATCATCACGCCCAGGAAGCTCGCTTCCAGGAAGAACGCGGTGAGGACCTCGTAGCTCAGCAGCGGGCCGATCACGCTGCCGGCGATGCGGCTCAGCTCCGGCCAGTTGGCGCCGAACTGGAAGGCCATCACGATGCCGCTGACCACTCCCATGCCGAACGACACGGCGAAGATCTTCTGCCAGAAGAAATACAGCTCGCGCCACACCGGCAGGCGGGTGCGCAACCAGCGCCATTCCAGGAACGCCAGCAGGCTGGAGAGGCCGATGGTGAACGCAGGAAACAGCACGTGGAACGCAATGACGAATCCGAACTGGATCCGCGACAGCAGCAAGGCGTCCATGGAGCAACCTCCAGGCAAATGAGAAGACCACCCACGCGTCAGTGCAGAGCGATTGCCGCCATGCCTGCGGTAATCGGGATCGCGACCGACTGCGCTACGCCTTCATGATAGGGACGCTAGAGCACGTTCCCGATGCGACACGGCGTCGCATCTGCGTCAAACCGTCGCGCCCTTGCTGCACAGCCTGCGCTGCAATGGCAGGCGGCATTGTGATGGGCAGGATCGCGGCAGCCCCGTGTGCTGGCTGCGGCCATCACCACGGGTCGCAATCGCCCGATGCACGACGCTGCGCACGCCCGCGCCTTGCTGACTGCGTCGGCATGCGTGGGCATCGGGAGTGGCAATCACCAAGCGTTCTCCACAAGCCTGGCCTGCTGCGCCGTCAAGCCTGCGGCGCAGCACGGCGGTGTGGCGTGCGGTCGCGTTGACTACTGTATATTGCGGCTCCGCCGGGCGATTTCGCTAGCCACCGCGATGGCGACGGTCAGGACCACCATCGACAGGAACTGCGTCCGCGTCTCGGCCGAGCCGGCCAGCAGCACGAAGATCACGCCCAGGATCGCCAACGCCAGCACGGTCAAAAAGGGATAGCCGCGCATCCGAAACGGCAATGCAATGCCGGTGCGATCGGCGCGGGCGCGCAGGATCAGCTGCGACAGCAGCGAGATCGTCCACACCAGCAGGCAGGTGGCACCGACGATATTGAGCAGCACCGGCAACACCTTGTTGGGATACAGCAGCTCCAGTGCGGCGGCCGCAAAGCCGAACAACACGCTGGCAATTACCGCCGTCAACGGCACCTGCTCGCGGCTGGTCCTGGCGAGCACGCGCGGCGCTTCGCCGCGCTGGGCCAACGAGAAGATCATGCGCGACGCGCCATACAGGTTGGCGTTGAGCGCCGACAGCAGCGCCACCACCGCCACCAGGGTGATCGCAGTGGCCGCGCCGGGAATGCGCGCCACGTCCAGCACTGCGGCAAAGGGCGAGCCGAGCGCCTTGCTGGTCCACGGCACCACTGCCACGATCACGCTGATCGAACCGATGTAGAACACCAGGATGCGCCAGGCCACGGTGCGGATGGTGCGCGCCAGGCTGCGCCCGGGGTCGGCGGTTTCCGCCGCCGCCACCGCCACGATCTCGGTGCCACCGAAAGCGAACACCACCACCAGCAGGGCTGCGCCGACGCCGGCCAGCCCATTGGGCGCAAATCCGCCGTTCCGGGTGAAGTTGGACAGGCCCGGCGAGGTCACGCCGGGCAGCCAGCCGGCCAGCAAGGCCAAGCCGATCAGCAGGAACACCACGATCGCCACGACCTTGAGAATGGCGAACCAGAATTCGAATTCGCCGAAATTGCGCACGCCCAGCAGGTTGATCGCGGTGAAGGTCGCCATGAACAGCAGCGCCAGCAAGGGCACCGGCAACGCCGGCCAGACGGTCGCGAGCAGGCCGGCGGCGCCGACCGCCTCGGCTGCGATCACCACCACCACCTGGAACCACCACAGCCAGCCCACCGTGGCGCCAGCGGTCGGGCCCATTGCATCGGCCGCATACACCGAGAAGGCGCCGCTGGTCGGCTTGGCGGCCGCCATCTCGCCCAGCGCGTTCATCACGATGATCACCAGGGCACCGGCGATCAGGTAGGACACCAGCACCGCCGGCCCGGCTGCCTGGATGCCGACGCCCGAACCCAGGAACAGCCCGGCACCGATGGCGGTGCCCAGGCCCATCATCATCAACTGCCGCGGTTTGAGCGCATGGCGCAACGCAGGCGCGGCGGTCGAAGCGTTCTGGGCAACAGGTTCGGTCGGAAGCGACATGGACGGCATCGGAGAGGTGGTAGCGCGACACGATACCGCGTCGCGGCGCCGGCCGCGCCTCTTGACGCAGCCGCCTCATCCAGGCTGACGGTGTGGTGGCCGCGTTACGCATGGCGCCCGCGCCCGACCCAATGGACACAGGACGAGGCGGCCCGCTCTGCTGCGGTGCACACCCATCGGGGCGATGGTGCCGGTGATGCGGACAAGAAACGTGCTGCATGCCAAGCATGCGCGAGATCTGCATCTGTGCACGGCCGCCAGATCGCCCGGCTGCTTCTGGAGGCGGCGGCTCCGCGCACCCTCGCGCGAGCGGCACGTGGATCTATCTGAAGCCCTCGCCATCTAGTGGACCGGTCGCCATGGCGCAAAGCGCTCTGCATCCTAGCGCGGACTGCTACGCCACGACTCTTGCGCGCCATCATCGGTATCAGCCAGTCAGTGCCTACCGGGGCGTGGCGTTCGGCAACAGGCGATCAGCCTGCCTCGCGCTGCAGGCTGCGATGGACGCAGCTATCCCACGCATGCACGCCACTACGCTACTGCAAGGTCGCGTATCGCCACCCCATCCAGCGGAGCAGTGCGTCTGGCACGCGCCGCGAGCTGGCGCATCGCGAAGAATTTCGTGGCGGCGCCTTCCTCACCCGCAAGCAGCAAGCTGCGATGGCTGCAGCCATTCCGGGCCTGCGCTGGATTCTGCGAAAGTCGGCCGGTAGACCCGGCGCAGGTCTCTGACGACATTGCCGCTCATAAAAATCCCCGGCAGTGCCGGGGATTCTTGGCTGAGCCGCTGCGCTGGCGCTTACTCCGCCAGGTTCTTGCCCGCACCCGCGGTGGCGATCACCTTGGCCTTGACCTGCGCGGCCGGGGTGACGGTGTAGGTGTAACCCAGTGGTTCGGGGAAGACCTTGGAGCTGATCCAGGTGGTGGCATTGGCGTACGGCTTGCTGCCGTCCGGTGTGCTCCAGGTGATGCCGCTGCCCACGTAGTTGTTGATCAGGTCCCAATAGCCGATCTCGCTGCTGTCGCGCGAGGTCACCGGGTTCTTGATGTTCTCGAAGTAGTTGGACTCGATCTTGGCCACGCCGCCCATGCGCACATTGATGCCGGAGGTGGTGACGTTGTTGAAGTAGTTGCTGTAGATGTGGCTCAGGCCACGGCGCTGCAGCGGCACGCGCGATTCCACGTTCTCGAAGCGGTTGTGGTGATAGGTGGTGCGTGCCGCCGAATTCTTGGTGTCGCTATCGCTGAAGCCGTTGAGCGCGACCTTCTGATAATTGTAGACATGGTTGTAGGACACGGTGACGTGGTGCACGCCCTTTTTCATGTCGATGCCGCCATCGAAGGAGGCATCGCCGGCGCCGGAGCACTTGGTGAGCGAGGCGAACACGGTGTTGTGGTCGACCCAGATCCTGGACGGCTCGCCGCTGGAGTTGCCCTCCAGCGAAATCGAATCGGCATCTTCACCGCCGGGCAGCAGGCCGATGGTCATGTTCTGGATGATGACGTTGTGCGCATTGCCCACCACGCGCAGACCGAAGTTTGCCGCCGACCCGTTCGCGCCCTTGATGGTGACGTCGCTCTTGTTCTTGATCTGCACGGTCTTGGCCGGCAGTTTCCACTGCGCGCAGACGTCCTTGATGGTGCCGAAGTCGAACTTGCCGGTGTAGTTGAGCACCAGCCCGCCGCTGCCGGAATAACTGTCGATCGCCGCCTGCATCGCTTCGAAGGTGGCCACGTTGACCGGTGTCTTGTTGCCGCCGCCGGTGGTGGCGGCGCCGTATCCGACCGGACCGGCGATGGTGCCCGCGGCGCAGGCGGACAGTGCGAGCGCAACAGCGCCCTGAAGCATCTTGCTGGTCATGCAGCCTCTCCCAAAGATGTCGATGAGCGACGCATGCCGCCTGCGCAGTGGCAGCGGCGACAGCGACGCGTTACGTGGGGGGCTGCATTCTTCGCGCGATTTAAAACATAAAACAATTATCAATAGCTGAAATTTTGACGCACCGCGGTGTTCCGGGTGAGAGACACCCAAAAGAGACAGTCGGAGACACCCGGGACAGGACACTGCCGCCCTGCGATCAGGTGCCGCCGCCGGCCTCAGTGGCATTACGTTGGTACGGCCCGCATGATCGGCTGGACGGCGTCGATCGATTGCCGCGACGCGCATCGCGATGCGCGAGGTCGGTTGGCATGCGGTGCGCGCCACCTGCAGGGCATGGATGCCATCGGTAGATGGCTTTCCCGCGAGCGCTACGCGGCGTCGGCGCCGCAACCGGAAGCGCATGCAGGCAATGGACTCGATACAGAGACCGAGCTCGTCACCGATGGTGCCGATGCGCGCTGTGCAACAACGTCCCGGCTCCCTGACGCCGGGTTTTACGGCGATCGGCACCGAGATGACGAACCAATGCGTCGCCGTGACGTGCAATCCGCCGAGGACGCTGCAAGTTCCAGAGGCAAGGCGGCCCCCAGGGCAGCCCTGCCCTCATCGGCTTGAAGATTGGCGCAGGGCGACAGCGCGATACTGGCCTCGATCGCCATAGCGGGGGCCCTTCTTCTCGACAACGGCGCAGAGCCTGTCTTGGCCGCAGGGCACCAGGTCCGCGCGTGCGACGCGATCCAGAAAGGCGATTTCCGCGCGGCGCTGGGTGGCCTCTGCCAGCACAGGCTGGGCGCCCTGGACGGCGTAGCCGACTGCAGCCAGGCACAGGAGCGTGCCGACCAACAGCGCGCCGAGCCCGGCCCAGCTACGCCGAGTGACGGTGGTTTCCAGCGATTGCTGCGCCTGTGTATAGCGCGCGGTCGCCTGCTCAAGCGTCCTTTCCGCCTGGACCATCTTCTTGTTGAATCGCTCGGCCCCCGGTTCCAGCGTTTGCGTCAGCGCCTGGTTGCTCAATTGCGTCAGGCGGGGCAGCGCATTTTCCACCAGGCCACTGACGCGCTGGTCGGCGTGTTTGACGGCAATCTGCAGAAGCTGCAGCTGCTCCCGGACTAGATCTTCCAATGCGTGCTCGCGCCGTTGCAGCGTCCCGATCAGTGCCGCCATGGCCTGGATCGATTCTTTTAGCGTGCGTTCCGACGCGTTGGCATCGGGTAGTGCGGAGGTGTTCTGCATCTCCATAGTGTTCTCTCGATGATTCAACCTGCTGCACGTGTTCCGGCTATCCACCACCGCCGCCGCCACCATCTCCGCCACCACCACCGTCACCCTGCGGACCGCCTTGCATCGCCGGTCCGTTGGCGAACTGCGGCAATGTCATCACCATCACCGGACCACGGCTGGTCTGCACCTCTGTCGAGACGTCCATGTTCAGGGCCTGGCGCATACTCGCCTGTTCCTGAGCCTCCTGCATCGCCTGGGCATCCAGAAACTCATGCCCTTGTTTGGCAAGTGCCTGGCTATGGGGGCTATTGGCGACCCGCTTCAAGGCCTGTTCGATCGCCAGTTCGTCCTTGCAGTCGATGGCGTACAGCAACTCGTCCACATCCGGATCGCCGGTGATGGTTTTACGCTGGGGCTGCGGCCGATCCTCCTGCTCGCCCGCGGCAAGAGACCGTAGCGCGGTGTCTGCCGGAGAGGCGCGTGGTGGTCTCAGCCCAGAGGGGCCATCCGGATCGTACCCATCACGCAATTCCAACTCGGTAAACAGCCGCTCACCACGGTCCACGCGCGCCTGACGCGCTTCTGCGACGCGGTTTTCTGTTTCGAGATCCTGTTCGAGTTGGATGCGTAGCTCACGCATGGAGCGTGCTATTTCCTCCCAGGAGTCCGGATCGGCGGGCACAGCGGCAGGACGGTCGTGCTCATCTGACAGGGACACGGACAGCGGCGCGCGCGCATCGGCCGCGTCCTCGGGTGTATCGGTTGCGCGACCAGCGATCGGCATTTCCGGCGATGGCCCTGTCGCATGCGCGAGGTGTGCGGGCACTGGCAACGCTGCAGGGGGATCTGGTGCTTCCGGTGCTTGAGTCTGTGGCGTGCGCGCCTGTTGCTCGTCGCGGTGTTCTGCGGCCATCGCGGTGGCGAGCGACGGCGCGGAAGGCGCAGTCGCCGCCTGGGGCAGGTCCGCAACCTGCTGCTCCTCTGCCGGTGCGGTCTGCGCTATCGCAGCGCTCTGCGCTGTCTGCTGCTGGACTTCCTGCGGACGCTGTTCTTGCGCTTGCTGGCTTTGCGTCCGCTGCTGCGCTACGTCGGATGCATGGGCTTGCGCAGGCTCTACCAGCTGTTCCTGGGGCCGTTGGGCGACGTCATCCTGGTTAGGCCGCTGCTCGGGTTGGTGCGGCGATGTGTCTCGCGCATGGAGCGACGACGGCGCGCGCGGGGCTGCTTCCTGTGCCAGCTCCTGCTCGCGTTGTGGAGCCGTTTGGGCGTGCAGCGGCTGTTGCCCGGCATGTTGCACAGTCTGCGCCTGCAGCCGGTCCTGCTGGCTCTGCTGGGCGTCTTGTGCCTGGCGTATTTCCTGTTCGCGCTGCTGTGTCTCCTGAGCCTGCATCTGCGCTTGTTCGCGCTGCTCCGTCTCGTGCGCCTGCCGTTGGACGTGTTCGCGTTGCTGGGTGTCCTGCGCCTGGCGTTCTTGTTGCTCCAGACGCTGCGCTTGCTGCCGTGCTTCCAGCGCGGTATGCGCCTGCAGCGCCTGGGCAGCTTGCGCCCGGATGTCGTGCGATGCCTGCGCCTGCAGCGCGTGGGCGCGTGCCTGCGCCAACTGTTGATCTTGCGCCTGGCGTCCCTCCTGCTGCCGCTGCTGGTGCTCCTGCGCGGCGCTGGCGGCCTGGCCCCGGGCCTGCACGTCGAGCACATGCTGGTTGGAGGGCGGCGAGGCGGACGTGTCCGCATCCGTGGAGCCTTCTGACGAAGGCGGCGCAGAGGCCAGCTGCTGCACCGGTGCGTCCGGCTGCTGGCGAGCCTGCAGCTCCTGCAGCGCCTGACGGATGTCCTCGGTGCTGGTCACCGCTGCAATGCGCTCCACGCCATCGGCACCGCGCTGCAGATGGGCGATCGGGCTGTCGGCACCATACTGACCGCCGGGGCCTCGCTGCAGCTGCAGGGCGCCATCGCCTGCGAGTCCTTCCGCTTCGCGCGTGCGCTGGGTCGCCAGTTCGATTGCTTCGCGCCACTGCGGCTGCAGCTCCGTGCCTACGATGCGGTAGCGATACAGCGTCTGCTCGCGCTGCACGTCCTGCGGCGACGGCGGGATTTGCCGGATGGCGGCAATCGCCTGGGCCTGCTCCGCGAGCGCCGGCTGCAGCATGGCGCGCGTGGTCTCCAGTTCCAACACGCGATTGCCATCGGGCGGAGCGCCGTGGCTTGTCCACTGGCCCTCCATGTTGCGGTAGTAGCGCTGACCGTCCGAGGCGGTCAGCGCATCAGGATCCGGCAACGCCTGCTGTACGGCTGGCGACATCGGCAGCCCATCGGTCGCCCAACCGCTGCGGTGGTAGGCCAGTTCATAACGCGCGGCGATCGCCCCTGGGCTGTTGGCGATGTTGCAGGCGATGGTGGCCTGCGCCTGCGCCTCCAGTTCCGCCGCGCGAGGCGGCAATGCGGTCTCCTGCACGTAGCTGCCGCGCTCGTTGGCACCGGAGATCTCGGTCTTGACCAGACGATGCCATTGGCCGTCTGCCGGGTCACGCCGCCAGTCGGCAGTGCTCAGGCTCGGGCGGTCGGTGGCATTGGCCGGCTGGCGATACGGATCAACGGGCGCAGGCGCATCTTTGAGAGCGAGTGCGGCGGCTGCATTGGTGGCCTGGTAATTGAGTTCGCGCGCCTTTTGGTAGCTGGCGACGATGGGCGTGGCGGTGGGATTGTCGATCCCATCGCCGGTTGTATCGGCCATGCCGTCCCGCGCCCAGGCGCGGCCATCGAAGGACCACTGCGTGCCATCGCGGTCGGTCTGGTGGTAGATCGCGCGATTGTCGAGCAACGCGGCGGCTTTTTCGCCGGCCACGCTCATGAAACACGCGTCGGCGGCGATCAACACCATCGGTCCGGCGCCGGAGCTGCCCAGCGCGTAGGCCGCTGTCGTGCCGCCGGCCCAGCCACCGATATTGCGCCCGGCGAAATGCGCCAGCTCCGATTGCGCGGCCAGCGGGTTGTCCTGACCGAGCAAGTGCGTGGCGCGTTGGCCGGAGGCGACGGCATCTGCGGCGGTGGCGAGCAGGCCGGCGGTGCGCAGTGCCTGGCCTGCCGATAGCTCGCCTGCCAGTAGCTCGGCGGTGGCGAAGCCGCGTTGACCTGGCGGTACCCGCAGCGGCCGTGCAGCTTCTTCACCAAGCACATTTTCGACCTGCAGAATGCCTTGGTCGGAAAGCGTCAGGCGGCCATTTGCATGAGCTTGGGCAATTGCTTGTGAGAGTGAATTTCTACCGATCTCTGGATCGCCGCCTTTGGTGAGGTTGGTGCTGGATTGTCCTAGGTACTGAAGCGTAGAGATGACACGCTGTTCGGAATGGACGATTGATGACCAGCCGAGTTCGGGTCTCTGCAACGTTGGAATTGCGTCGATCTGAGATGCAAGCCTGCTGTCGTAGCTCGAGGCGCCCTTGAAAAACGCATTGATGCCAGGCCGCATGTCGTCTGCAACCATGCCGATCGGGGCATTGGTGTAGAGGTCTGCATTGGTTAGACCTACTCTCATTGTGTCGATCAGCCGTTCAACCTTCGGCGCAACTCTTGCAATAGCGTCTGTGTCACCCAGAATTGCCAGTTGGCCGTCTGACGTTTGCGACAAACGCCTCAATCGAGCGATTGTTCCATCCTGGTAATCCCGTATCGGGCCGCCATTATGTGGGGAAATGCCGATTTTCCGAGCTAGCACTGGATCACTTGGCATGTAAATCAAATTACGGTGCGCGTCAATTTCGAAATGATTTGCTTGCTCAAGTGCCTCAAGCAGCCGACTATTGCGCAGCGTCTGTCTTTCAGCAATATGATGCTCTTGAAAAATTGTTCGCTTAGCCATAGCGGAACTTCCCTTTAAGATCAATCACTATTCCAGCTTGAAGCATCTCTAAACCACAGTCCGCTTAAACCTCCTTCGTGTCCGACTCCGGCTTTGCGTACCGCACCCCTCATTAAGCGATCGCAAAAGACTGAGCCCCCTGAGTACTTCAAGATAAATATGTGCGAGCCTTCTGTGACCTCTTTCCGAAAAGCTAACTTAGCGCCGCCAGTAAAATCGTAATATTTTCCGTTAACAAAGTCCTCGTCAATCTCTATCTCAACCTCTGAGTTCTCCTCATCGAGCGCGTCCAGTACCCGAACTACATCGCACAAGAAATAACGAGGCCCTTCACTCCCATCTGCCATTCGAAATTCACATTCCACAAAGCTAAAGGCAAGCGGATCTATGGATGAGAATACTCGGTGTAATCGTTCGGATACGAGCCAGTAGCCGCTAAACCCGGCCTCTAGGTCTTTTGGCATTGCGCCTTTTGATGGATCATAAATTAGGCGCGGCTTTTCCGATAGTGGAGGGAATCCACCTTCGTTGGGCCTCAAAATTAGTCGCGAGGGGGACAGGAGCTGTTTGACATTTTCGAATACCACTCCAAGTTCAGGCCCACAGTCAAGGCTAGGCATTAAAAAATAGAACTCGCCTTCTTCTGGTGTGTTTCGAACGTTCATTAGCATCTATCTCTCTGACTTGTACGGCAGGTTGCGGCAATGTCGGCGGTCGGCAGGCCCATTGAATGTCCGACCTCGTCCTATGGTGCCCTCATAACACTGAGGAGGCAGTAGGGGAAGTCTGATCGTTCGCTCCTGCACGTAGCTGCCGCGCTCGTTGGCACCGGAGATCGCGGTCTTGACCAGGCGATTGCATTGTCCGTCTGCCGGGTCGCGCCGCCAGTCGGCGGTGCTTAGGCTCGGGCGGTCGGTGGCGTTGGCCGGCTGGCGATACGGATCAACCGGTGCAGGCGCATCTTTCAGCACCAGTGGGCGGCAGCATCGGTGGGCTCAGGCGATGCATGCGCGCTGGATGCGCTCCTTCCGCCAGCATCCCGGGCTCAGACGGCGCGCGCGGCCAGTGCCGGTACCTGCACACGTTCCCGGCCGGGCCAGGGTGTGTGGTCATCGAGGAAGTCGCCGACCATGCGCATGCAGGCCGCGCGTTCTTCCACGTGCGGCATGTGGCTGGAGTTGGCGAATACATGCCAGCGCGCATCCGGAATCAACCGCGCATAGGGCTCCACGGTTTCCGGCGTGGCTTCGTCGTACTTGCCCGACAGCACCAGCGTGGGCGCGGTGATGCGGTGCAGGCGCTCGATGATGCTCCAGTTGCGCAGGCTGCCGACCACGTGGAATTCGGTGGGGCCGTTCATGGCGTGATAGACGGTGGGATCGGCCTCGATGGCGGCAAAGGTCCGCACCACCTCGTCGGGCCATGGCAGCAACCGGCACACATGGCGCGCGTAGAACGCCTGGCTTGCCGCCCGATAGGCCGGGTGGTCCAGCGTGCCGGCGGCCTCGTGTTCGTCCAGTGCGGCCTGCACCGGTTCGGGCAGGCCGTCGCGCAGGCGCAGTGCGGCCGCGCGCCACAGGCCCATGGAGGCCGGCGAATTGGCGATCACCAGCGCACGCAGCCCGCTGGGCCGACGCACCGCGTGTTCGGCCGCCAGCATTCCGCCCCAGGACTGGCCGAGCAACGCGTATTGCGACAGCCCCAGATGCTCGATCAGGCGCTGCAGTTCGTCCAGGAACAGGCCCACTGTCCAGAACGCAGGGTCGGCATTGGGAAGGTGGGTGGAGCGGCCATTGCCGAGCTGGTCGTAATGAATCACCGCACGCCCGCTGGCGGCCAGGTCCTTGAAGCTGTCGACGTAGTCGTGCGTACATCCCGGGCCGCCATGGGCAACCACCAGCGGACAGGCATCGCTGCGCAGGTCGCCGGTGATGCGGTACCAGGTGCGATAGCCGCGAAATTCGACGTAACCTTCGGTGGACTGCATGACCTGCGCTGCCTGCGGCAATGATGAGCGCCGAGCCTAGCGGGCAGCCGGCCTGGCGTTAACTGGCAAATCTCACAGGTTTGCGCTGCTTCTGGGCTGCCGCCTCGGGAGCTGCCAATGCGCATGACCGGCAATGCGGTCGATCCGCTTAAGAGCAGCTCTAAATCCCTTATGGCTCCAGCAACCGATAGTGCATACCACGCACCACCGCCTCGACACGGTTGCGCGCGCCCAGCTTACGTGCGGCCGAGTTCAGGTGCAGGTTCACCGTTGCCGTGGAGCGATTGAGCGCGGCGGCGATGCTCTTGGCGGTCAACCCCTTGGCCGAGTACTGCAGGCATTCGCGCTCGCGCCGGGTCAGCGCGATGTGGTGACAGCGGCGCTCCTGCGGATCCAGCAGCTCCTGCGCGCGCGCCTGGAAGGCGTGCGCAAGCAACAGGAACGGCGACAGCTGGGCTTCGGCCAGGCGCGGCGCTTCCGTGGCCACCGCATCCACCGCCCCGCTGAAGGTCGCAAACGCGCCGCCGGGCAGATGCAGGGGCACGGTGACACCGGTGCCCATCCCGCTGTCGCACAGATAGCGCGTCACCTGCCGATGCTGGCCGCCAACGTATTCCACGCCGTCGCAGTCGCCATCGGTGCGGTAGGACCACACGAACGGCGTGGTGCGCCGCGTGGCACGCTGCTGAACAGGGTCATGCTGGTAATAGCCATGCTCGCACCAGACATGCTGCATGTCGCCAGGGGCATTGCGCTGCATGAATACCGTCGGGGTGATCAACGCGCCCTCCATGCTCAACGGCACCGGCGCGTAGTCGTACACCACCGACTGGAATCCCAACGCGCAGACGTCGCTGAACACTCGGTCCAGGCAGGCATCGAGCGTGTGCAATGCCTGCAGGTCGCGGCCCAGGCTGGCCAGAGTGTCGAACATGGGCTTCCTTCAGGCCTCCAGAGGCACTGGACGCATCCAGCATGGAAAACCTAGCATTTTTACCAGTGGTTGGGCTTGCCGGCCACCTTATCGTCACAATGCCGGTCACACGGCTGCACTGCAGCATCGCCAACCTCGCCAACCTCGCCACCCGTGCCCGCCTCGACCCCGGCCTTCCTGACAGCGAACCCCTGCATGACCGATACCCCTCGCCGCGACGATGCGGCTGCACTGGAACGTTTTGGCTATACGCAGGAGCTCAAGCGCCAGCTCACGCTGAAGGACCTGCTGATCTACGGTCTGGTGTTCATGGTGCCCACCGCGCCGTTCTCGATCTTCGGTGGCGTATTCGACATCAGTGCGGGCATGGTGCCACTGACCTATCTGGTCGGCTTCGTGGCGATGCTGTTCACCGCGCTGAGCTACCAGCAGATGTCGCAGGCGTTTCCGGTGGCCGGCTCGGTGTATGCCTACGTGGGACGCGGATTGAGCAGCGGCATGGGCTTCCTGGCCGGCTGGGCGATCCTGCTCGACTATCTGCTGGTGCCCACCCTGCTCTACGTGGTCGGCGCCAATGCGATGCACAACGTGCTGCCGTCGGTGCCGCAGCCGGCGTGGATCGCGTTCTTCGTGGTGCTCAACACCGTGGTCAACCTGCGCGGGATCGAAACCACTGCGCGGGCCAACCGGGTGTTTCTGTATGCGCAACTGGTGGTGCTGGCGGTGTTCGTGGTGCTGGCGAGCCTGGCGATCCAGCGCGGCGTCAATGGCGCGCACTGGTCGTTGCGCCCGTTCTACAACCCGCAGGCGTTCTCGCCGCAGCTGATCTTCAGCGCGTTGTCGGTGGCAGTGGTGTCGTTCCTGGGCTTTGATGCGATCTCCACGCTGTCGGAAGAAGCACGCGGCGGCAACCGCGTGGTCGGCCGCGCCACCTTGCTGGCCTTGTTGCTGGTGGCCGGATTGTTCGTGCTGCAGACCTGGCTGGCCGCCCTGCTGCAACCCACCCTGCTGCGCTACCCCAGCCAGCAGGCATCCAACGATGCATTCTTCGAGATCGGCCACCTGATCGCCGGGCCATGGCTGCAGATCGTGATCGCACTGACGGTGGCCATCAGTGCGGCAATCGCCAATTCATTGGTGGCGCAGGCGGCCACCTCGCGGCTGTTGTTCGCCATGGCGCGCGATCGCCAGTTGCCGGCATTACTGCGCTACATCCATCCGCGCACCGGTGTGCCGCAGCGCGCCATCCTGCTGGTGGCGGCGCTGAGCATGGTGCTGGGCGAAGTCTTCGTCGGCCAGATCGCCTTGCTGTCGTCGCTGTGCAATGTGGGCGCGCTGACTGCTTTCGTGCTGCTGCATGTGGCAGTGGCCTGGCATTTCCGCCGGCAGGGCCGGCTGGTCCTGCATGGCATGGTGCCGTTGATCGGCAGCGTAATCCTGGGCTATGTGCTGATCAATGCCGACCGGCATGCGCAACTCGGCGGAATGGCGTGGCTGACGGTGGGCCTGGCGGTGCTGGCCTTCCTGAAAGTCAGCGGGCGCTCGACCGAGTTCCGTGCCAGCGATGCGCTGGAGTAGCCCGCTTCACCGCCGAGCCCCAGCACTGCGCTGCAGCTCTCTGTAAGCGCTTGCAGGTAGCCGAGTGGCGGCCGATCCCCGCCCCGCACGCGCCCAGCGTGCGATCAGGCGCGCGCAATGCGGCGCAAGGACGTCGTTGCGCAACGGCAGGCTGACGTCGCCAATGCTGCAAGCATCCCTGACGCGTATTGCCGCGGCAGCGTGTCCGCATGGCAGCGCCTTGCGCTCTGCCTGCGGTGCGAGGTGATCGCAGCTGCAACGTTGGCGAGGCTTGGCAACGCAAGGCCGATGAAGGACATTATCGTTTTATCGAATGATCATCTCTGAAAGAGATTTTCAGCACATATTCAGTTGTAAACATTCGCTAGTCTCATCTGGCGCCAACGATGGCGCCGCAGGCCCTGGCCCCCGCCGCTGCCTGCCGTCCCCTGACGAGAAGGACTACCCATGATTCGCAAGAATGCGTTGTATCTGGCGCTGTTTTCCGCTGTTTCCGGCTCCGCGCTGGCCGCGCCGCCCACCGAGATGGATGCCGCACCGGTGAGCACCGCGCCGCAGGCGGCCAAGCTCGGCGCGGCGACATTGCAGTCGGCAAGCCTGCGTGGCGGCATCCTGCCCACGCGTGTGGTGCAACTGGCCGCACCCAGCAGCAAGGAACTCGGTCGCGTGCGCGAAAAGCGCATTGCGCAAGTCAAACATGGGCAGCCGCTGCAGATCGGCTTTTCGCGTGCGGTGACGCAGCCGTCGGTCAGCCTGGCCAAGCTGGATTGGCAGATGGCCGGCGACGGTTCGCGCGTTGCCACCATGAAGCTCGGCTCCGCGCAGGCGGCGGCGCTGCGCGCGGCGCTGGTGCTGCGCGGCGCCGGTGCAACGCCGGGCGATCCGTCGCGGGTGACGCTGCGTTTTGCCGGCGATGATGGCCGCGTCTTCGAACAATCCGGCGCCAGCTTCGTCGGCACCGGCGATGCCATCGGCTGGTCGCCGACGGTCAGCGGCGACAACCTGCTGGTGGAGATCTCGCTGCCGGCCTGTATCCGGAAAACTTCAGCCTCAGCGTTCCGCAGCTGTCGCATCTGGACATCAGCCCCACGGCCAGCCCGCGCGACATGATGACCATTGCCATTGGCGAAAGCGATTCGTGCCAGAACGATATCGTCTGCCGCGCCAATCCCACCGCCGGCTTCACCAGTGCCGCCAAGGCGGTGGCACGCATGGTGTTCACCACCAGCCAGGGCTCGTTCCTGTGCACCGGCACCCTGCTCAACAATACCAATACGCCCAAGCGCAACCTGTTCTGGACCGCGGCGCACTGCATCAGCACGCAGACGGTGGCCAACACGCTGCAGACCTACTGGTTCTACGACGCGGCCAGCTGCAATGGCAACACCGCCAGTGCGCAGGCGACCACGCTGACCGGCGGTGCGTTCCTGCGCCATGCCAACACCGCACGCGACACCGCGCTGCTGGAGTTGAAGACCGCACCGCCAAGCGGCGCTTTCTACGCGGCCTGGAACAGCGCGGCGATCGGCTCGACCGGCACCTCGATCGTGGGCATCCACCATCCTTCCGGCGACGTCAAGAAGTATTCGCTGGGCACGGTCAATGGGTTGAACACGTCCATCGACGGCAAGAGCCCGTTCTATCGCGTGGTCTGGAACGACGGTGTCACCGAAGGCGGCTCCTCCGGCTCGGGCCTGTTCACCATCGCCAGCGGTGGCGCGTACCAGCTGCGCGGCGGCCTGTACGGCGGGTATTCGTACTGCACCGCGCAGACCGACCCGGACTACTACTCGCGCTTCTCCGACGTGTACTCGTCGATCTCCACGTTCTTCGGGCAGTAAGCGAGATGGCAGGTGGCAGGCGCCTGGTCGCCTGCCACGTGTCGCCAGCGTGCCAGCGTGCCAGCGTGACCGGCGCGTCTCGCCCCATGCGCCCGATGCATCGCCAGCCTGCGCTCCACATCGCCATCGCTGCAGGCGACCGCCGGGCTGAGCCACTATGGCAAGACAGTGACGCGTTCGCGTGCTGCGTCATTCCACAGCCGCGCTTTTGCGGCCTCGCCCAGCAAGGTGGTCGGGGCGCTATTGCCTGCACGATGCGTATAGAGGATCCAGTTCGGCAAGCCGGGCAATGCGGTGTTCGCTTCCACGGCCCGCGTGCCCTGGAAGCGCACCAACCGATACACCCAGAAGGTATGCCAGCGCCGGTCGCGCGTGGCAGCGGGGTCGGCGGTGATCACCGACAGCTGCAGCAGCGCACAGCCGCGGCGTCCCGGCACACGCCGGTAATCGTCGGCACTGGGCTCGTGCGTGGGTACACGAAGCGCACGGTAGCGATCGCCTTGCGAGAGCACCACGATGCGCCACGCATTGCCGCCTGCCAGACCAACGCCGCCACTGCCCAGGGTCACCACGTAATCCGCACGGCCGTCGCCATTGAGATCGGCGCGCTCCACGCCATGAAAGCCGAGCAAGCCGCCGCCCAGTTCGACCGCTGCCAACTGCACGCGGCCGGCAGCATCCTGGACCTGCAGCGTCGGCGCCGCGCCACGGTTATCCATGGCGAGCACGGTCCCCGCGTCGCGAAAATGGGTGATGCCCTCCCATTGCGCACGGCCCTCCTCCGCCGGCAGTTCGGCTACCGGGCATTGCGAGCCCGCCGGAGGTCGCGACCACGGCGGATACTGCGGGTGCCAGGCATGTGCGCCGGAGGACAGCACCAGCAGCGCGATCAAGACGTAGCGCATAGCCGCCATGCGGCAGCTTGCCGGTGATGTCATCGCGCGCATTCCATGGCGGTGCCTACGGTCTCGGTAGTGCCGCACTATGCGCAAGGCCATTGCCTGCGGCAAGGCCGTGCAGCGGCAACGCTGGTGCGCTGCGCCCCCGGCAGGATCGCTCGCCGGCGCTGGCGGCATTCATCGCCCGCCTGCCGATCTACGCTCACGTGGTGCGCAGCGCGATGCTGGGTGCGCTGCGGCATGCAGACTGCCCCATTGCCCCACATCGCTATGTACGGGCGGCCGGCGCGTTGGGCGTGCTGCACATCGTGCATCGTCGCCAAGCTGCAGGGCCTGGCCCGGCAGGCAGCGATGGCGGCACGGCGTCGCTGTCGGCACACTCTGCACTTTCGGCGCGCCCAAGGAATCGTCATGCCCGCCCCCCTCATGTCGCACTCCCGCCGGGCGCTGCTGCAGCTGACAGTGTCCGCGGGGATAATGTCCACGGCCAGGCCACTCGTGGCGGCGTCCAGCTCCGGCGCCAGCCTCGCGCATGCCAATGGCAACGCGGCGGCGCCTGCACCGTTTCTGGCCAAGGGCAGCGTGCTGGTATTGCTGGGCACCAAGGGCGGGCCGACGCCCTCGCCCCTGCGTGCAGCGGCCGCCAATGCGCTGGTGATCGACGGGCAGCCCTATCTGGTCGACTGCGGCAACGGTGTCGCGCAGCAACTGGCCAAGGCCGGCATCGCGCTGCCGGCACTGCGCGACATCTTCCTGACCCACCATCACTCCGACCACAACGCCGACCTGCTCAACGTGGTGTGGCTGGCCTGGGCCAGCGGCCTGCAGACGCCGGTGCATCTGTATGGGCCACCAGGCATCGGCGCGATGGTGGATGCGTTCGTGACGATGAATGCCATCGACATCGAGGCGCGCATGCGCGAGGAAGGCCGCCCGCCGTTCCGGCCGTTGATCCATGTGCATGAGTTCGACCAGCCCGGCATGGTGCTGCGGAACGATCAGGTGGAAGTCACCGCTGCCCTGGTGGACCACTACACGCTCAAGCCGGCCTTTGCGTACCGCTTCGCGGCGCGCGACCGCAGCGTGGTGTTCTCCGGCGACACGCGCTATCTGCCGGCGCTGGCCGACTTTGCCAGGGACACCGATGTCCTGGTGCATGAGGTGATGTACCTGCCCGCGTTGGAAAAGATGCTCAAGACCAGCGACAACGCGCCCACCTTGCTCGACCACCTGCTCAAGAGCCATTCCACCAGCGAAGAGGTCGGCAGGATCGCCGCCGCTGCCCGCGCGAAGCTGCTGGTCCTGAGCCACTTCGTGCCTGGTGGCGACCCATCCATCACCGACGCGATGTGGAGCGAGGGTGCACGCAAGCACTACGCCGGCCCGATCGTGGTCGGCGCCGACCTGATGCGGTTGTAGCGCAGCAGATGGCGCTGATCCAACGCGGGATGGCTAGCGGGCCATGACCGGCGTGCGCGCTCCCCACACTTCCGGCCTTGCCTTGCAATAGCGTTCGATGAAGGCCTGCTGCGAGGGAAACTGCTCCACCGCCTGCTGGATCGGCTGGGCGATGCCGTCCAGCAGGCGTTGCAGATCCTGGTCGGAGAACGCGCGTGTCAGCGGGTGATGTTGCTCCGGCATCAGGCCCTGGCCCATCAGCACATGCGTCCAGGAATCGACCCGGAACAATTCGTCCGCCGCCTGCCAGGCGTGCGCACGCTCGCGCCAGGCGCGCAGGCGCACTGCCAGCGACTCCGGCAGCTCCATCTCGCGGCATTGCCGCCACAGCGGTTCCTCGCGCTGGGTGGCGTGGTAGTGCAAGGTGACGAAATCGCGCACGTGTTCCATCTCGGCGCGGCTGACATCGTTGAACAGCTGCACCTGCGACGGCGCGATGCCCTGCGCCGGGAACAGCGTCAGCAGCCGCACCACCGCCGAGATGGTGAGGTGGATGCTGGTGGATTCCAGCGGCTCGATGAAACCACTGGCCAGGCCCAGCGACACCACGTTCTTGTTCCAGGCCTTGAGCCGGCGGCCGGTGCGGAAGGGCACCATCCAGGGATCCTTCACCGCGGGGGCGGCCACGTCGCGCAGCAGCTTGGCATGCGCCTCGTCGTCGGACAGGTGCCGGCTGGAGAACACCAGGCCGTTGCCCACACGGTGCTGCAGCGGAATATGCCAGCGCCAGCCGGCTTCGTGCGCGATGGCGCGCGTGTACGGCACCGGCGGGCCCAGCGCCTCGGTCTGCACCGCCACCGCGCGGTCGCACGGCAACCAGTGGCTCCAGTCTTCGTAGCCGGTGTGCAGGGTCTGCTCGATCAACAGGCCGCGGAAACCGCTGCAATCGATGAACAGATCGCCGGCGATGACCTGCCCGTCTTCCAGCACCAGGCTGGCGACATCGCCGCTGTCCGGGTGCACCGTCACCTGCTGGATCCGGCCCTCAATGCGGGTGACGCCACAGGCCTCGCTGCGCGCACGCAGGAAGCGCGCGTACAGCGCGGCATCGAGGTGGTAGGCGTAGTTGACCGCGGGCTCGCGCGGCAAGGCGAAGCGGTCCACGCGCGAGGCCACGGTTTCCAGGCAGTAATCGCCAAAGCTGCCGCCCATGCCGCGGCGCCGGCTTTCCAGCCACAGATGATGGAACGCGCACACCAGGGTGCTCTGCCCGGTGATACCGAACGGGTGGATATAGCGATCGCCCTGGCGCAGCCAGTGCTCGAAGGAGATCGAGAGCTTGAAGGTGCCCGCCACCTCGCGCAGGAACTCCTGCTCGTCGATCTGCAGGAACCGGTGAAAGGTGCGGATCGGCGGCACCGTCGATTCGCCGACACCCACCGTGCCGATCTGCTCGGACTCGACCAGGGTGATGTCGAGCAGATCGCGGAACTGATGCGACAGCGCGGCGGCGGCGATCCAGCCGGCCGTGCCACCGCCGGCGATGACCACCTTGCGAATCTGAGCCTGAGTCACTGCGAACTCCCGTGAACTGGTTGTGGAATGGCGGCTGCCATGTGGAGCGATCCTGCTCGGCACCGCAGAAGGCGTGCACGCACATCGATACCAACACGGCATGAGGATGCGCTGCCACGCGCCCTGCCGATGGACGGCGCAGTCATCCGGCAATCGGCATTGAACGCAGTGCCGTCCATCAACGATTGAGCCTGCCGATCAGCATGGCGCGCAGCTGGCGCGCCAGGATGGGATCGATCGGCCCCAGCGCCTGTCGCGCCGGTTCGGGGAGATGCGCGCCGGCACGCTCGGCCGGGCCGAACACGTAGTAATCGAACAAGGCGCGCCATGCCTCCTTCTCTGCCACGGGCCGGTCGCGGATGGCCCACAGCGCGTGATACAGCGCCGGCATCGCCGCCGGCAACTGCGCGGGCGCGGTGCTCCACCAGTAGTTGACCAGCACGTTGAAGGGCTGCAGCGACTGCACGTGATGCCACCACATGCTCGGGATGAACAGCGCATCGCCCGGCTCCAGCACGGCGGTACGCGCATGCGGCTGTGCCTGCGCAAATCGCGGGTAGCGCTGCAGGTCGGGATTAGCGATATCCACCATGCTCACCACCTGCCCGCCCGGCGTGGGATCGAGCGGCCCGGGGTAGAGATTGGCCACCTGCTCCGGGGGAAACAGCGTGAAGCGCCGCTGCCCTACCACGCAGCACGCCAGGTTGTTCGGTGCATCGTAATGGCAGGACGCGGTGACGCGATTGCCGATCCAGATGCTGGGCTGCACCTCGATGCCGCTGGCCGCCAGATCCAGATCGTTGTGCGCGCGCAAGCCAGGCAAGCCCTCGTCGACAGGCAGCGAGGCCAGATAGTAGGTGGGCGGTTGCAGGTCATCGCGATGCGCGGCGATCGCATCCAGCAAGCTGCTCAGGCTGCCGCGCTGCACCTCGAAATTCAGCGCGCTGCAGTCCTCGGTGTAGAACGGACGGCCGGCGATTGCCGGCCCGCCATAGGAGTACTGCAAGGCGCGCCCGGTGTCGTGGGCGCGCAGCTGGTGCATCGCCTCGTCCGGACTGCGCAGGCCGGCCTGTACCAGCGACCAATCGCGTGTGACCCCACGCAACACCACCGGCTCGGCCGCCTCGCACAGTGCGGCAAGCGGTAGCGATTCCGGTGTGCAATCGGTGCGCTCGGCGATCGCGCCTGCAACAGCGCCGGGGCTTGCGGGTGCATCCATACGATCAGGCATGGGCAGCGACAGGCGCATTGCGCGCGTGTTGCAGGCGGCGCTGCTTTTCGGCCATCAGGCGGCGCACGTTATGCAGCGATGCCAGCATCAGGAAGGCGCCTTCCAGGTATCCGGCGTGGTGCAGTTGCTGCAGGGGCTGCGCCTCGAGTGCGGCAAGTCGCTCGCGATCGATGGCGAACAGCCCATCCAGGTGGGCGGTATGGGTGGCATCCAGCGCAACATCCAGGCGCACTGGCTGGATCAGGCCCAGGGCATTGAAGGCTGCCGCCATGGCCTGCCCGGCGTCCACGCCTTCGCGAATGCCGCGCAGCACACCGATGATGTGTTCCAGGTACGGGCTGTGGCCGCCCTGCGGCAGGAACACGGCCTCGCCCTCGCTGCGGCTGACGCGTGGGTGCTCCAGGTCGATATGGATCACCGGCTCCTGCACCAGCGCACCGTCGATCCGCTGCTCCTGGAAGCCGATCAGGAATGGTCCCTTGGCGACGATGCCGGGCAGGTAGTTGGCGCTCCAGCGGCCCTCGTGCAGGAACAGGTTCTCGTCCTGGGCAAAGCCCAGCAAGGCCACCGATTGGTAGCCACCGGTGGCGGGGTCCTTGCGGAAGAACAGCGGGTATTCGCGCTGCAGGTCGGCGTACTCGGTCACGAACGCCGGCACCAGCCCGACCGCATCCCCGAATTCGGCACCGAAGCGCAGGACCACGCGCACATCGTGATGGGCCACGTTGTTGAGCACTGCATATCGCGTCATCGACGACTCCCGCAGGCATCCGCGGTGGACGCCTGCACTGAACGATTGGCGTGCCGCCCACTCGCTGCACGCGACAGGCACCGAGCATTGCCAAAAAAACCCGGGCCGGCAAGCGGCAGGGCAGCATGCGCGCCGCACCGGCAGCGCGAATCACCCGGTGCCTGCATGCGCCGCCCGGTCGGGAACACTCACCACATCGATGCGTGCAGACCGCGCGTGCGTGGACGCCGCACGGCAGGCACAGCGGTTGCGCCCGCCACCTTCGGCTGGTGCCTGGACAAGAGCCCCCGCACGCACGATGCGCGAGCGATGCGCGCGCGATGCACGGCCGTCAGCCAGCGACGACCGCGCCATGGGCGCAGCATGTCCAGGGAACATGCCACTCCATGGCGCGTCGGCACCCACCTGACGGTGCGCGCCAGCGCCGTGCCGCCGGCCTAGAAGGCGTAGCGCACGCCCAGCGTGTAACGCGGCTGCTGATCGATCAGGCGGATGATCTGCTTCTCCGAACGCCCGTGCCAGCGCACGTCTTCGCCGGTGAGGTTGATCGCTTCGAAGCCCACCGACAGCTGCTTGCTGAGCGCGTAGCTGACGCTCAGGTCGAACTGCTGGTAAGCCTCCACGTAGTACGGGTTGCGGTTGGAGGCGTCCTGGTTGGCGGCGATCAGGTATTCGTCGCGCCAGTTCCAGGCCAGGCGTGCGCTCCAGCCGTATTTTTCGAACATCAGCATGACGTTGGCGGTATCGCTCAGGCCGAGCAGCGCGAACTGGTCGCGGTCGATGACGTTGTTGTCGAACGCCACATCGCCTTCGACGATGGTGTAGTTGGCGTAGATGCCGAAGCCGCTGCTACCGAAGAAGTACTGTCCCCCCAGTTCCCAGCCGTGGATGTTGGCCTTGTTCTGGTTGATCGGCCGCGAGACATCGAACTGGTAGAGCGGGTCGGCCGCCGTACCGACCAGGTCGTAGGCGTTTTCCAGCGCCAGGCTCTGCGCCGAGCTGCCGTTGTAGGCAGCCAGGCCACCGGTGGCGGCAGCGTTGCGCAACAGCGCAGTGGCTGCGAACAGCGAGGTGTCGTTGGCCGAACAGGCCGCGGCCACGTCGTTGCCGGCGGCGCCGACCTGGGCGGCACACGCGCCGCTTTGCAGGAACGCCAGCGCCGCCTGCGCATCCGGACCCGAGGTGGGATCGGTCAGCCCATACAGGGTTTCGCGCGATACGGTGGTACCGAGGAAGTTGCTGACGCGCTTGTTCCAGAACGTGGCCGACACATAGCTGGCGTCGGCGAAATACCATTCCAGCGCCAGATCGAGGTTGTCCGATTCCAACGGGTCCAGGGTCGGTGTCTGCGAATCGCCACTGGCGCGGTTGGAAGGATTGATCAGGATCGAGCCCGCCGGGGTGTTGGGCGTGGGCCCGGCCAGCAGGTTGTTGTATGGCGCGCGTGCGATGGTCTGGCCGAACGAGGCACGGCCCTTCAGCTGGTCGGTGATGTCGATGCTGAAGTCCAGGTTCGGCAGGATGTAGTTGTAGCTGGTCTTCTCGCTGAAGGGCTGCTGCTCGGTAGAGCGCAGCAACTGGAAGTCGTTGTTGGCCTGCCATTGCAGCGCGACCGGCGTCGCCACCTGCGAGGTGGATTCCACGTCGGTACGCTCATAGCGCAGGCCCAGCCGCGTGTTGGTGGTCATGCCGGAGATATCGCCGGTCAGTTCCAGTTGCACGTAGGCGGCGCGGGTCTTTTCTTCGACCTGGTTGTCGGAGCTGTAGAGCGGGTTGTAGCGCGTGGCCGCGCCGTATTGGCTGCCGCCCCACAATGCCAGCTGGCTGGCGTCGCCGCGCCAGGCGTTGCGGGCAGCGCCGTTGGGATTGAAGTCGTCGAACATGCCGACGATGCTCACCGGCCGCAGCAAGGCCGTCATGCCCGGCTCCCTGCCGGCATTGGCCACGCCCCAATCGCCCAGCGCGGAATAGGTGTCGCTGGTCAGGCGATGCATGGTGGTGTTGGACGAGCTGACGCCGAACTGGAAGCGCCCGTCGTCGAAATCGAACTTGCCGTCCAGGCGACCTTCCTTGGTTTCGGTCACCTGCTTTTGATAATAGATGCGTTGCACCTGCGAGCCGAGATTGTTGGTAGTGAAGTCCGGGTTGACCACGCCATTGGTGCCGGCCAGCGAATCGGCGACGGTGGGATACCAGGTACGTGCGCCGATCGGCAGCGAGTTGTTGAACCACAGCTCCTGCGCCCACTGCCCGCCGCAGGACGGACCGTTGGTGCAATTGTTGGTGCCGGCGAAGCTGAAATAGGTGGCGCTGCCGCCGGTGACCGGATCGTTGGGCAGGCTCTGGGTCTTGGAGTTGTGCGCATCGAAGGTCAACTGGAAGCGCTCGCTCACCTGCCAATCCGCATTGAAGCCGAGCGAGCCGAGCGTGTACTTCTGCTCGTTGCGCTGCTGCTCCATGCCGAAGTCCTTGGCGCCATTGGGCACGTCGCGCAGGTAGACCGGCGTGGCGACCGTCTGGCCGGTATCGAAGGTCAGGTCGGTGAAGCTGTTGGCGCGTTGCAGCCAGATGCCCTGCTCGCCACGTTCTTCGCGGATTTCGTTGGACGAGTAGGTGTAATCCAGGGTCAGGGTGAGGCTGTCGCTGGGAGCGAACTGCATCACCGCCTGGCCGTTCATGCGCTCGCGCTGGAAATCGGCGAACGCATAGCGGATGTCGTTGGGCATGCCGTACAGCTGGCCGATCGCCGGTGCATTGGTGACCACCGTGTCCGGACGCAACGCCGGGTCGGTACCGGTCCAGCGCTGGATGTTCCAGCGATTTTCGGTGGCCTGCACCGAACCGCCGTGGCGCTTCTGGTAGCTGGCGCTCAGGCCGATGCCGAAGGTCTTGTCGGGGTTGGTATAGCTGAAGATGCCCGACACTTCCGGCGTGAGCGAATCGCCGAACGGCTGCGAGCGGTCGGACACCATCTTGGCGCCGGCATTGGCCACCACGCCATCGTGATTGAACGGCTTGTCGGTCTGGATATTGATGGTGGCGCCAATACCGCCGCTGGGCGCGGTGGCGCGGCTGGTCTTGAACACCTCGATGCCGGTGATGGCTTCGGAAGCGAGCTGGGCGAAGTTGAACGCGCGCGTACCCACGTCCACGCCGCCGATCGGGGTCTGGCCGGGCGCGCCGAACGCATCGGCGCCGGGAATCAGCCGGCCGTTGAGGGTGACGGTATTGAACTGCGGGCCGAAGCCGCGCGCGGTGACCTGCGCGCCTTCGCCGTCGCGGCGCTCGATCGAGATGCCGGTGATGCGCTGCAGCGATTCGGCCAGGTTGGTATCGGGGAACTTGCCGATATCCTCGGCACTGATCGCATCCACCACGCCGGCGGCATCGCGCTTGATGCCCATCGATTGGTCGAGGCTGCTGCGGATACCGGTGACGGTGACGGTGTCGAGCGTGGTGGCGGCATCGCTGCTGGACTGCGGCGCGGGCGGCGGCGGAGCGACGTCTTGCGCAAATGCGGGATTGATGACCAACAGGCCACCGACGAAGGTAAACATGGCCTTCGACTTGAAGCTGCTCAACGTACGACGCATCGCTGTGTCCTCGGGAGTGGAGTCCAACCGCCTACGGCCGTTGTCGCGGTGTGCGACACGGCAGAGTCATGACCACCGCCCGATGGCGGTGGCGAACAGTACTGCTCTTCAATAAGGTCCCCTAGCGCGCACGCCGGCAATCGCCCCTTCGATCGCCAACCTGCGTTGTGCGGTGCATCCCTTGCGCAGACAGCGTCGACACCCTGGTGTCGCGAACGCCTGCGCGGCATCTCCTGCACGACGTGTCGGCCAGTGATAGCGCTAACACGTTGTGCAGACTAGTCAGGCGTCGAAGGGCTTGTCACCGTGCGTTGCAGCATAGTGATGGACAGGCATTGTTACAGCCGATACCGCAGTCGCTTGAGTCCGTATACGCCATGTAATGGCGGCGCGGCTGTAAGCGTTATCATCCAATTGCGCCGAAACCGTCGACCAATGCGGTTAAAGTTGCACAATGCATCCACCGCGCCGCAGCCACCCACGGCGACTGCGCAAACCCTGCAGCGCGAGCGCGACGGCGGCACGCGATGCGACGAGGGCGGTGGCAATCCGGCGACGGGCCGCCATCGGACCGCCACCGCCGCAGACACATCTGTGCCACGGCCGCCGCGCCCGAGGCATGACATCGCCAGCACCACCATCGCAATCGATTGGATGCACACCACAGGCAACCCACGCAGTACGTGGCGACGGCTCCTCGCGCCTGCGACAGGATGCAGCGCGTGCGCACGCGACACTCAGCCGATCGCATCCAGCCGGTCGTCGCTCCGATCCGCGTCGGGCAGCGCATGCTCCGGGTCCAGCGTCACGTGCAGCACTTTCTGGGTGGTCGGCAGGGTCAGCGTGGGCGTGGCGTTCTGCAGCCAGGTTTCCACCGGCACGCGGCGGTCCAGGTGGCTGCCGTCGGCCAGGTCCACGCGCACGGTGACCGGCATCACCAGTGGCTGGCGGCTGCGCAGAGTGAGCCGCAGCCCCTTGGCCGGATCCTGGTCGACGTACTGCGCCCGGGTGATGCCCATGTCCAGCTGCCAGTTGTTGAAGTACCAGCCGCGCCACCACCAGCCCAGGTCTTCGCCGCTCTCGCTTTCCATCAGGCGGAAGAAATCCGACGGGGTGGGATGCTTGTAGGCCCAGCTGGCGATGTACTTGCGAAACGCCGGGTCGAAGCGTTCCGGCCCCAGAATCTGTTCGCGCAGCAGCACCAGGCCCAGCGCGCCCTTGAAATAGGTCAGCCGATGACGGTAGGTCTCGCTGGTGGCATCGGCGATGTCCATCAGCGTCGGCGCGCTACGGTCGGCCAGCAACGGCAGGATCTCATCGACCGGATTTCCGCCCTTGGGCGCATATTCCGAATCGCGCTTGGGCGCGTACTCGCCCTTGTTGAAGGCATCCGATGCATAGACATCGATGAAGGTGTTGAAGCCCTCGTCCATGAACGCGTGGCGGCGTTCGTTGGAGCCGACGATCATCGGAAACCAGGTGTGGCCGATCTCGTGCGCAGTGATCCAGAACAGGTCCTTGCCGCCGTCCTCGAAACCATCGAACACGATGCCCGGATATTCCATGCCGGCGCCGTAGCCGCCCAGGTTGATCGCCGCCGGCCACGGGTACGCATACCACTGCGAGAAATGTTCGATCGCGCCCTTGACGTATTCGGTGGAGCGATTCCACTTGTCCGCACCCACCGCTTCCACCGGATACACCGACATCGCCAACGACTGCTTGCCGCCGGGCAGGTCGATGCGTGCGGCATCCCACACGAACGCAGGCGATGCGGCAAACGCCACGTCGCGGGTGTGCTCCATATGGAAGCGCCAGGTACGCGTCCCCGGCCCTGCCGGCGCCGCTGCCGCTGCCGCGACGTCTGCCGGCGTGCGGATCAGCACCGTGCGATCGCTGCCACGCGCCTGCTGCAGCCGCTGTTGCTCGGCGCGGCTGAGTACCTCGGACGGATTGGTCAGCGCACCGGAGCCGACCACCAGGAAACCTGCCGGCACGGTCACCGCATAATCGAAATCGCCATATTCCAGGTAGAACTCCGAGCCCAGGTATGGCTGCGTGTCCCAGCCGCGCAGATCGTCGTAGACGGCCATGCGCGGATACCACTGCGCTACTTCGTAGATCTCGCCCTGCTTGCTGGCGCTGTAGGCGGTGCGCCCGCCCCAGGTACCGGGAATGCGGTAGCGGTAACGGATGTGCAAGGTCAGCGCCTTGCCCTGCCCGGCCAGCGGCTGCGGCAGGTCCACCCGCATGCGGGTGTCGTCGATGAGGAAGTGCGCAGGCTGACGCTTCCCGCCGCTGTCGATCTCCACGCTGGCGATCTGCATGCCGTCGGTGAACTGGGTGCGCCCAGACGGGCGGCTGGCGGCGGCGCGTGCGTCGGCGCGGTAGATGTTCTGATCCAGCTGCAGCCACAACACGCTCAAGGTGTCGGGGCTGTGGTTGGTATAGCGGATCGCGGCCTCGCCGCTGAGCGTGTGGCTGGCCGGGTCGATGCTGGCCTGCAACTGGTAATCGGCACGGTTCTGCCAGAACAGCGGGCCGGGCACACCGCTGCCGCTCCGGTAGGCATTGGGGGCGTCGGGCAATTGCAGCGGCGCGAACAACACCAGTGGATCGAATCTGGCCGATGGCTGCGCAGCAGCGTTCGCGGCCCCTGCACAGGTACAGGTCAGCGACACGGCAACGGCGAGTGCTTGGCGCATGGTGGGGAACATGGCGGGTCCTGCAACGGAGGAATGTCCATGCTACGGGCAATCGCCTCGGCGTCCGTGCCGCCCACGGTCAAACGGGCCGCCATCGACGCGTCCGCAAGGCGCCGCTTGTCGCTGCCAACGCGCGCACTACCCAGCGCACGCCACCGCATTGCGGCCATCACTCCGGGGCCAGAGCACCCAGGCGCAGGGCGCCATCGCCGTCGTCGGCCAATCGATCGTCCGGGTTGCTCAACCGGCAGCGCCGCAGCGACAGACAGCCGCAGCCGATGCAATCGGTCAGCTGGTCGCGCAGGGCCTGCAGCTCGCCGATGCGCGCATCCAGTTGCCCGCGCCAGCGCGCAGACATGCGCGCCCACTCCGCACGCGTGGGCGTACGTTGCTCCGGCAGCACCGAAAATGCCTCCAGCACCTGCTGCAACGGTATGCCCAGCCGCTGCGCGACGCGGATCACCGCGATCCGCCGCAGGACATCGCGCGCGTAGCGCCGCTGGTTGCCGGCGGTGCGCAGGCTGCGGATCAGTCCCTTGCGCTCGTAGAAATGCAACGCCGATACCGCCACGCCGCTGCGCCTGGCCACCTCGCCCACCGACAACTCACGCTGCATTGCCTTGACCTCAACCTTGGTTGAGGCAGGATGCTGCGCGGCCATGACCGATGCAAGCAGCACGGTCCTGGCTGTGCCCACCTGCCCTGGATGTTCGATGCCCACCGATACCGCCCTGCCCGCCGCCGCCCGCCCCCCTTCGTCGCCTGCCTCGATTCTGTCCGCGCCGTATCGTGCGGCGACCCTTGGCATGGTGGCGCTGGTCTCGCTCAATGCCTTCGAATCGCTTGCCGTGGCCGCAGCCATGCCGACGGTGGCGCGCGAATTGAACGGCCTGCCGCTGTACGCGCTGGCGTTCGGCGGCACGCTGGCCACCAGCGTGGTGGGCATGACCGCGGCCGGGCGCTGGAGCGACCGCCACGGCCCCGGCGGCGCGTTGGGCGCCGGACTGCTGTGCTTCGTGATCGGCCTGCTGATCGCCGGCCTGGCGCCGAGCATGCCGCTGTTGATCGCCGGCCGCCTGCTGCAGGGGCTGGGCGCGGGTGCCTATTCGGTGGCGCTGTATGTCCTGGTCGGACGGCTGTATCCGGACCACCTGCGACCGCGGGTGTTCTCGGCATTTTCGGCAGGCTGGGTGGTGCCGTCGTTGATCGGGCCGAGCATCAGCGGCGTGATCATGCAGCACGCCGGCTGGCGCTGGGTGTTCTTGTCGGTCCCGCTGCTGGCGATTCCGGCGGGGCTGATGCTGTGGCCGGCATTGCGCGGGCGCAGCTGGTCCAACCCGACCGCCACCGACTCGAATGCGGTCGTGGGCTGGGCGATCGGGGCGGCGACCGGCGTGCTCGGCGTGTATCTGGGCGGGCAACTGCACGGCATGCAGGCGCCGGCGGCGATGCTGCCGGCGCTGCTGCTCACAGTGTATTGCGCCTGGCATCTGTTGCCGGCCGGCAGCTTGCGGCTGGCCCGCGGCCTGCCCAGCGTGATCGCGCTGCGCGGCATCGCGGCCGCGGCGTTCTTCGGCTTCGAGGCGTTCTTGCCGCTGCTGTTGTCGCGCGAGCGCGGGCTGTCGCCGTTGCTGGCCGGGATCGCGCTGAGCGTGGGTGCGCTGGGCTGGTTCAGTGGCTCGTGGTACCAGGGCCACAGCCGTGCCGGCTGGTCGCGACCGCGCCTGCTGCAGGCCGGGGCTGTGCTGATGATGGTGGGCATCGCGATCGGCGCCGGTGCGGTGTGGCCGGCGTTTCCGGTGCCGGTGGCGATTGCCGGCTGGGCGTTGACCGGGCTGGGTATGGGCTTGCTGTATCCCAGCCTGTCGGTGCTGACCCTATCGCTGTCGCCGCCCGATCGGCAAGGGGCGAACAGTTCGGCGATGCAGTTGAGCGAAGCCATTGCGGTGGCCGGCATGCTGGCGCTGGCCGGCGCGGTGTTCGCCGCGCTGCTGGCATCGGCCACCGCGGCCGCCTATCTGAGCGTATTCGTGCTGGCCTGGTTGCTGGCGGTGGCGAGCTTTGTGGTCGCGCGGCGGGTCTGAGGCGTACGGCATGCGCTGCGACGCGCGTGTCCGCAACGGAGGGGGCGGGAGACTGAAGCCCTGTTGATCGTGGCGTGCGGCTGTCGCCGCCACACTGTCGCCGCCGTTCGATGGGCATCGTTTGCATCGCCTGCATCGTTGCCCCAACGAAAGACCCGACGCGCTGTCTCATGCCGGCCCCGCGTGCGACGCATCGACGGGCATGAGACCGGCGACGACTTTGCCGATCTTGCCGGCATCGCGTCGATCGGCGCGGCGAATGGATCACCACGATCGATTGGTCATTTTTTCGCCACCCATCTTGACAGCCTTGCAGGCCGGGGCCTGCCGGCACTTGTCCACAGCCTTGTGCAACTTCCATCCACAGGGGGTGTGGAAAACCTGCACTGCATCGCACATCCGCACGGACTTGCCAGCGGTTGCGGCGTATGCAATGCACGCCCTCAATCCACGATCACATGCGGCACGAAGCGCGAGGTGTCGCGGGTGATCGGGCCGTCGTCGTCGCGCATGCCCAGCCCGGCCGGGCGATCGGCCACCACCCAGCTGCCCACCAGCGCGTGGCGGCCGTCGAAGACCGGCAGCGGATGGTGCGCCTGCAGGATCGCTGGCCCGTCCGAATACGGCCCGTCGGTCTGCGCGGTCTCGCCCTGTGCGGTCACCACGGAGATATTGGCACCCTCGCGCGACAGCAGCGGCTTGCGCACCCAACCGGCGCTTGCCATTTCGTTTGCCTGCGCGAAACGCGCGGGCAGCAGGTTCGGATGGCCCTGGTGCCGTTCCCACAGCAGCGGCAGGATGCCCTTGTTGCTCAGCACCGATTTCCACGCCGGCTCGATCAGGCGCACGCGGTTGGCGATCAGCGCAGGCCCGAAGCGCTCTTCCATCATGAATTCCAGCGGGTAGAGCTTGAACAGCGTGTGGATCACGCGGTCCTGGTCGTCGGTGAACCAGCCCTCGGCGCTCAGGCCGATGTCTTCGATGGCCACTTCTTCGGTGGCGATGCCCACCTGATGCGCGCAGTCGCGCAGGTAACGCACCGTGGCGCGGTCTTCCAGCGAGTCGCGCACCGCGGAAAAATGCATCTGCGCGCCGACCGCGCCCTCCATCGCCAGCGCACCCAGCGTTTCGCACAGCAGGTCCTGGATCAGGTTGTACTGATCCGTGCCCTTGGGCAGCGCACCGCTGGCGATCTGTTGCTCCAGCCAAAGCCACTGGAAGTACGCCGCTTCGTACAACGAGGTCGGCGTGTCGTAATTGAGCTCGTACAACTTGGCCGGGCCGTCGCCGGCATAGGCCAGGTCCATGCGGCCGTACAGATGCGGGTCGCGGTTGTTCCAGGAGCCGGCAATCCAGTCCCAGTAGAACGCTGGAATGGCCAGCCTGGTCAGCAATTCTTCCGAGCCGACCACCTCGTCCACCAGCTGCATCGCCATGTCATGCAGGTCCTGGGTGGGCGCTTCGATATCGTCTTCGATCTGCCGCAACGAGAACGCGTAGTACGCGCGCTCGTCCCAATACGGCTCGCCGTCGATGGTATGGAAATGGAAGCCGAGCGACTCGGCCTGGGTACGCCAATCCGGGCGCTCGGCGATGGCGATGCGTTGCATCAGCCGCCGAACCCGGAGCTGCGGCCGCCGCTGCCGAACGAACTGCGTGCCGCCGCACTGGAGCCGAAGCCCGAGCGCGACACGGTGATCGCCCGCGTCGGCATGTCGATGGCACCGCTGCGCCCGCGCACGGTGCCGGTGCGATTGCTGGCCAGGTCGCCATTGGGCTTGTAGAAACCGCCACTGCGGTAATCGCGATACAACGGGATCGCGCCGCCGTAGCGATAGCCGCCGCCACCGCTCATATTGCCCAGCGCATAGCCCAGCAGGAACCCGCCCATCGGCGGGATCCAGCTTTGCTGGCCCTGGTTCTGTATCGCGGTGCAACTGCCGAACTGCTCGTCGCATTCGTAACGCGTGTTGAAACGCGGCGCGGTCTGCTGGTGCTTGGCTGCGGCCTCGTCGTAGGCCTTCAGGCATTGCTCGATGCTGCCCTGTTCCTGCTTGATCTGGTAACAGTCCGATGCCGATTGCAGCACCACCCCGGTTTCCGGCTCCGAGCCGCAGCCGGTGGTCAGCGCGGCCGGCAAGGCGGCCATCAGGGTGAGCGTGAGGTTGCGTGATCGCTTCATGGCGCAGGCTCCGTTACGGCGTGATCGCCGCGGCGTTGATCAGGCCAACTGCGATCGACACGCCGGCAGAGAAGATGCCCGCGGCGGCGACGTTGTCGGTGATCTGGCGCGAGATGCGCCCGGCCACCAGGTTGGCCAGCAGATACGCCAGCACCTGGATGCCACACGCCACTGCGCCCCAGATCAGCGCATCGACCAGGCTCACCGAATGGGAAATGGCCGAATGCAGCGGCAGCGCCACGCCGACCAGGTTGCCGGCCAACGCGGTGGCGGCGGCCACATTGCCCTGCCGCAACAAGGTGAAGTCCTTGTGCGGGGTGATCAGGGTCACCAGCACCACCGAGACGATCAGCACGCCCAGGCCGGTGCCGAAGTAGGAAAGAAACGCCAGAAAGCTCTGCAGGTTGATCGGATTCATGAAAGCACCGGTTGAGAGAAGGGCGAGCACAGGCTCAGGTGATGTCCAGATCGGCGACGGTGACATCGATGCCGACCGCGTAGGTAACGCAGAACTCGTTGGGGCCCGAATCCTCGCCGGTCACCAGCAGGAATTCCTCGCGCTGCAGTTCCGGCACGTCGCGGCTGTAGAGCATGGCGTAATGGGTGAGATCGCCATCGCGGCGCGGCGGCTGGTAGCGGTACAGCACTTCGTCGTAGGCGATGGGCGGAATGCGGGCGGTATCGTCGGTGGACTGGGTGGCACGCTGCCAGCGCTTGCCGGCGTAGTCGATCTGCGCCGCACCCAGGTGCGGATGCTGCATCACGAAGTCCTGGAAGGCCTGTTTGCTCGGCGGGTTCACCGTCTCGCAATACACGAACGCCTTCATCGCCTCCAGATCGCCGCCCACGGTGGTGACCTGCAGGAACGCGTCGTCATCCAGGTAGAACCGGTGCAGCGCGTAGCCATCGCCCAGGTCGACGTGGCCGTAGCAGGGGATGCCCTGATTGCCGCCCGGTAGTTCGGCGGTCATGGCGTTCGGCGCCATGCGGTACAGCGTGGTATCGATGGCGACCTGCCCACCCACGCGCAACCCCAACGGCAGCGCATGCCCGATCGCGCCGGTACCGGAGCTGGGCAACGGCGGCGGCTGCGCCTGGCCGAACAACTTGCTGAAAAAACTCATCGTCAGACACCTCGTGGCGATGCGGAAACGGAAGCCGTGGCAGCGCACAGCGTTGGCCATGCGATGGCCTGCGCAGGCAGACGCTGCTCGCTCAGGTAGTACAGCGTGGCGCCGGCAGGCACCGCGGTGCCCGCTGGCGGATTCAGGCGCAGCGCGCCGTCGGGCGCGCGCAGGCCCAGCAACAAGGCGCCGCGTCGGCTGAAATCCGCCGCGACCTGGCTGTAGTCAAGGGGCTGGAGACCGGCCGGCACGGCCAGGCTGAACTGGGTAGGGCCATCGTCCACCGACAGCAGTTCGGCGGTGATCGCCGCGCTGCCCGGGTCCTGCGCCGCGCGGGCCAGGATTTCGGCAGTCATCGGCCGCGTGCATTCGATGGCCGGATAATGATGGTTGACCAGCCGCGCGGCACTGGCCGAATCGAAATGCGCCACCACATGCGCAGCCGGCGCATGCGCCATCAACGCAAACACCGCCGCCAGGGTCTGGTCGTCCGATGGCGGATTGACGATCACCCGCGCCGCGCCGGCGATGCCGGCACGCTGGTACACCTCGGTATGCGTGTACGACTCGGCTGCCACGAAGCGCATATGGTCGGGCATCGGATTTTCGGCGATACCTTCGGCCACCAGCACCACGCCCTCGTCGTCGGTGGCGGTATCGGACAGCAACAGCTCCAGCAGGCGGGCCGAGGCCGCGCCCTGCCAGCCGATCAGGATGGTGTGCCCGCGCAACCCGTCGTAGGCCATCTTGCCCATGTAGTGGCGCCTCCAGAAAGTGATGAGCACCGCGCTGGTCTTGGCCAGCACCGTGGCGAACAGCGCCACCGCGCCCGGCATCAGCACGAATGCGGCGATATAGCGCCCGGCCACCGACCCTGGCGACAGGTCGCCGTAGCCGATGGTGGTGGCGGTGGTCATGTAGTAATACGGAAACGCATCCAGGCCGACGAGCTTGTGCTCGCCAGCCAGTAGCAGCAACACCCAGCTCAGGCCCATGTGCGCCAGCAACGCCAGCGCCACCACACCCCAGCTGACGCGGCGCACGTGGCGCCGCAAGACCCGGAAAAGCTTTCCAACGATGATCATGGCGCGTCCCGTGCCGTGGCGCTGGGTCAGCTGTCGCTGCGCGGAACCTGCTGCACGTCGCGCACCTGGCCGATCAACGGCGCGCTGCCGCCGCTCTCATGGCCCAGCTGCGCAGCCGGCTTCTTGAAGCGGGCCAGCACCGCGGCGGCGTTGGATTCGCCCTCCATCAGGCCGGCGGCAGCCAGACGACGGTTGAGATCGCCGTCGCCGCTGGCGGCCTCGAGCTCTTCGGCCGATTCGATGCGTGCGGAGGTTTCGGCCTGGCGCGCCTTGATGCGTTCCAGCGATTCCAGCGCCGAGCCCATCTTGCTGCTGGCACCGGAATGCCGCGCAGCGATGGCGGCCTGCGCCTTTTGCACCGCATCGGTGGCCTTGACCGTATCGATCTGCTGGCGCATGCCGCGCAGCTGGTTTTCGGTCTTCTGGATGGTGGCCTTGAGCGTGGCCACCGACTGGTCCAGCGCGGTCTTGGACGCCTTGTCGCCGGCGTCCTCGCTTTCCAGCGCGGCCAGCTTCACTGCCACGTCGTGCGCCAGCGCCTCATCGTTCTTGGCCAGGGCGCCTTCGATGTAGCGCGTGTACTCGGCCATCTTGCCGGCGCGCGCGTCGATCTTCTGCTGGGCGAGCTTGCTCTGCGCCATCAGCTTGGTCAGCTCTTCGCGCGAGCGGGTGAGCTGGGCGCCGGCATCGCGCATTTCCTGGTCGAGGATGCGCAATGCATTGGCATCGACGGCCTTCTGGCCGGTTTCATGTGCAGTCCCACGCAGCAGCGTGATCAGCTTGGAAAAAATACTCATGACAACGCCTTATGAAAAGAACGGCTTGAGAGATTCGGCGGCGTCCAGCGTGTTGGCCGCCAGGGTCTGGATTTCCTCGTCGATCTGGTCGAGCGTGGACGAGGCCGACAGCTCGCCGAACACCACGTAGCTGTCCTTGCCGTCGACCTGGACCAGGCCCAGGTTGGAGAGCGGATTGAGCGGATTGAGCCGCAGGCAGGCATCGTTGAATGCGGCGCGGTCGTTGACCTGGTCGGCATGCGCCAGCAGCGTGGAGACGAAGATCTGCGACCCGGATGCGGCCACCTGGATCTGCATGTCGCCGTGGTCGGCCAGGGTGAGGTTGATGGCCGGCTCCAGCCCGTCGATCAGTTCGACCTCGATCGGCTGGCCGCGGTAGCGCTCGGCCAGCAGGCCGTGCAGTTCGACAGTGGTGTACTGCGTCATACGAAGTCCTGTCCTTTGGAAACGGTGGTCAAGCGATGGGCGGACATACTACAGACTGTCTGCGATCGGCAGAAAGGGCAGCACGTCCGCTGGTCAGGCAAGCGGCAGGCGGAAGTAGACCACCCGTTCAGTTGGCTCGAAACCGCACGCCGCATGCGCCGCCTGGGCGCCGCTGTCTTCCAGCCGCGCATCGGAGGCCAGCTCTGCACAGCCCCGATCCCGGGTCCATTCGGCCGCCGCTGCCACCAGCGCACGACCGAGCCCGCGGCCGCGCCAGGCCGGCATCACATACCAGCCTTCCAGAAAGCCCACCGGCGCGCTGTCGGTGCCATTGACGTAGTCGTGGCGCACCGACACCTCGGCAAACCCCAGCTCCGCATCCGCCTCGTCCACCACCAACAGGTGGCTGGACCCTGGTTGCGCCAGTGCGGCCTGCAGGTCGTGAAGGTCATCGTCGGCATCCGGCCACAACGCCAGGCGCAAGGCCAGCAAGGCCTGTGCATCGGCAGCGACCGCCGCGCGCACCCTCCACCCGGCCTGCGCGCTCATGGATACAGCATCCGCTTGGTCCAGTGGCTGGCCGCATCGGCTTCGTAACGCCAGCGCTCGTGCAGGCGGAATTTGGCGCCGTACCAGAATTCGAACGCCTGCGGCACCACCCGGAAGCCGCCCCAACCATCCGGACGCGGTACGTCACGGCCTTCGAAGGTGGCTTCCACCTTGGCGATCGCCGCCTCGAATTCAGCGCGCGAGCCCAGCGTCTGCGACTGCAACGAGGCCCAGGCGCCGATCTGGCTCATGCGCGGGCGCGAGGCGAAATAGGCATCGGATTCGTCCGCGCTCACCAGCTGCACGCCGCCTTCGATGCGCACCTGGATGCCGGCTTCGCGCAGGCTGCGCCACAGGAACAGCAGCGCCGCCTGCGGATGGGTCTGCAGGTCGCGGCCCTTGGCGCTGTCCAGATGCGTGTAGAACACGAAGCCGCGCGTATCGAAGGCCTTGAGCAGCACGGTCCGCGCGCTCGGGCGCCCGTCCACATTGGCGGTGGCCACGGTCATGGCGCTGGCTTCCAGCTCGGCGCTGTCGTGCGCCTCGGCATACAGCGCGGTGAAGGTGGCAAGGGCTTCTGCGTACAGATCGGGCATGTCGGTGCGTGGCAGCAGGATGGGCGTCCATTGTGGGCGCATCGCGTGCGCTTGTCCCCTTGCCACACCCGCGGTCTGCGATGACCGCGGCGTCCGCTGCGTTGCCACGCGCATCCTGGCAAGCGCGGGCAGCGCGCAGGCAGAAATGGTTTCACCACGCCGCAACCGGCCCCGTGCGTGGGCGTGAATGCTAGGATCGGTGCGCATGAACCCCGCTCCCAATCTCGTGATGGTCGGCCCGATGGGCGCCGGAAAAAGCTGCATCGGCCGCCGCCTGGCCGAGCGCTTCGGGCTGGACTTCGTGGATGTGGACCAGGCCATCGTCGAGCAGGCCGGCAGCAGCATCCCGGCCATCTTCGAACAGCACGGCGAAGCCCGCTTCCGGCAGCTGGAAGCGGAGACGCTGCAGGCGCTGCTGCAACAGGACAACAAACTGATTTCCACCGGTGGCGGCGCGGTGCTGGATGCGCGCAACCGGCAGCGCATCCGCGAGCGCGGCTTCGTGGTCTACCTGCATGTCAGCGTGCCGGCGCAGCTCACCCGGCTGGCGCGCGACCGCAATCGTCCGCTGCTGCAGCGCGCCGACCGCGAGCAGGTGCTGCACAGCATGGCCGCACAGCGCACCCCGCTGTACCAGGAGGTCGCCGACCTCACGCTGGAAACCGATCATTTCTCCCCCAACGAGGCCACCGCGCAGCTGGTGCTGCGGCTGGCCGCGCAATGGCGCATGTCGAGTACCCCTGCATGACACTTCCCCGTTCCTCGCGCAGCGTCGATGTCGACGGCGCGACGCCATACACCATCACCATCGCCCCCGGACTGCTGACCGATGGCGCACGCCTGGCCAGCCACGTGCGCGGCCGCCACGTGCTGCTGCTCAGCGACTCGCAGGTGGCTCCGCACTACGCAGCCGGCGTGCGCAACGCGCTGCTGCAGGCACGCCCGGAGTTGCTACTGGGCGAGCTGGTGATCGCCGCCGGCGAAGCCTCCAAGACCCTGGACAACTTCGGCGCCGCCATCGCCGCGCTGGCCGAGCTGGGCGCCACCCGCGACGCCTGCGTGTTCGCGCTCGGCGGCGGGGTGGTCGGCGACCTGGCCGGCTTCGCCGCCGCCTGCTGGATGCGCGGGGTGGACTGCGTGCAGCTGCCCACCAGCCTGCTGGCGATGGTGGATTCGTCGGTGGGCGGCAAGACCGCGGTGGATATCCCGCAGGGCAAGAATCTGGTCGGCGCGTTCCATCCGCCACGCGCGGTGATCGCCGATACCGACACCTTGCGCACCCTGCCCGCGCGCGAGCTGCGCGCCGGCCTGGCCGAGGTGATCAAGTACGGCGCCATCCGCGACCCGCTGTTCTTCCAGTGGCTGCATGCCGAGCGCCACGCCTTGCTCGACGGCGATGCCGCCGCGCTGGCGCAGGCGATCGCCCGCAGTTGCGAGCACAAGGCCGAGATCGTGGCGCGCGACCCGCTGGAAAAAGGCGAGCGCGCCCTGCTCAACCTGGGCCACACCTTCGGCCACGCCATCGAGACCGAACAGGGCTACGGCGCGCCCGGCAACGACAACCTCAACCATGGCGAAGCGGTGGCGGTGGGCATGGTGCTGGCCGCGCGCCTGTCGGCGGCGCTGGGCATGAGCACCGCGCAAGATACCGAGGCGCTGCGCGCCCTGCTGCGCGACTTCGACCTGCCCACCGAGATCCCGCCCGGGCTGTCGCCCGATGCGCTGCTCGGCCGCATGCGCCTGGACAAGAAGAACGTGGCCGGACGCCTGCGGTTGGTACTGTGGCGCGGCATCGGCAAGGCCGAAGTGGTGCCGGATGTGGACGAGGCCGCGGTGCGGGAGATCCTGGCCGGCTGAGGCCCGCCTGCCAATACAGGCACGGCACGCTGCATGGCCGCACGCAACTGCCGTCGATCGCCCCGACGCTCACTCTTTTGCAGGAGCGCACCAGGGCGCGATCGGGCATGACCGGTAACGCTCTGCCGCGCCCGAATGCGCTCCTGCGCCGTGCCTGCGTGCCGATCGCCTGCGCGCACGAAGCGGAGCGCCCATCCACCACCGCGGCGCCAGCCTTTCACCAGCGCGGCGGATCGCCGCCGCTCAACGCGCCGGCCTGCTGACATCCACCGCACGAATCGCCAGCACTGCCCGCTGGAGCTTCGCAACCGGAGTAACCCGGCGCGCCCACCGCCTCCCAGCCTTCAGCAGCGCCCGGCTACAATCGGCGCCATGCGTATCCTTCTGCAACACGATTCCGGCGGTAACGAGCCGCTCCGCTATGTCCAGCTGACCCTGCAACCGGATCTGTTCGGTGGCTGGGAACTGCTGCGCGAAAGCGGCCAGATCGGCGGGCGCACGCAATTGCGACGCGACCAGTACCTGCTGCAGGACGAGGCCGACCGGGCCTTCGAAAAGGCCCGCGACACCCAGCTCAAACGCGGCTTCCAACTCATCACCGGCGGCGCCGACGCGCCGCTTTGAGGACACTTCTTCCCATGCTCAAGAACGATCGCCTGCTGCGCGCCCTCAACCGCCAGCCCGTGGACCGCACCCCCGTGTGGCTGATGCGCCAGGCCGGCCGCTATCTGCCGGAGTACCGCGCCACCCGCGCGCGCGCCGGCAGCTTCCTGGGCATGGCCAAGAACCCGGAGATCGCCTGCGAGGTGACCCTGCAGCCGCTGCAGCGCTTTCCGCTGGATGCGGCGATCCTGTTCTCCGACATCCTGACCATCCCCGATGCAATGGGCCTGGAGCTGTACTTCGTCGAAGGCGAAGGCCCCAAGTTCCGCCACCCGGTACGCGATGCGGCCGCCATCGCCCGCCTGGGCGTGCCGGACATGGAAACCGAGCTGCGCTACGTGATGGACGCGGTGCGCCTGATCCGCCGCGAACTGGATGGCGCGGTGCCCTTGATCGGCTTCTCCGGCAGCCCGTGGACGCTGGCCTGCTACATGATCGAAGGCGGCGGCAGCAAGGAATACGCACGCATCAAGGCAATGGCCTTCAACGCGCCGGATGTGCTGCATCAGCTGCTCGGCACCGTCACCGATGCCGTCATCGCCTACCTGTCCGCGCAGCGCGCCGCCGGCGCGCAGGCATTGCAGGTGTTCGACACCTGGGGCGGCGTGCTGTCGCCGGCGATGTACCGCGAATTCTCGCTGCCCTACCTGACCCGCATCGCGCGTGAGCTGGAGCGCGGCGACGGGGCCGAGCGCACCCCGCTGGTGTTGTTCGGCAAGGGCAATGGCGCCTATGTGAGCGAGCTGGCCGCCAGCGGCGCCGAAGCGGTGGGTGTGGACTGGACCATCTCGCTGGCCGACGCCGCCCAGCGCGCCGGCGGCCGCGTCGCGCTGCAGGGCAATCTGGATCCGGCCACCCTGTACGGCTCGCCCGAGGCGATCCGAGCCGAAGTCGGCAAGACCCTGGACAGTTATGCCGAAGGCAACGGCGGCTCGCGCGAAGGCCACGTGTTCAACCTCGGCCACGGCATGTCGCCGGATATGAATCCGGAGCACGTGGGCGTGCTGGTCGAGGCGGTGCAGAGTTTGAGCAGGCGGTAATGCAACACACGGGTCGACAGCGCACCGGTGTGCTGTCGACTGCCGCTCAGCGCTTGCACCCGGGTAGCCCACGCCGAGCGTGATGACGGGGTGGCTGCGTCGACAATGGCTGGGCAGCACCGCCGGTACGTAGCCGATGCTGCCAGGCCGCCGCGCTGCCACGCATGCGGCGCAATGACGAAAGCATTCTCCGGGGATAGCAGGCCCAGCCTGCATGCCTCCATCTGCATCGCGCCTGCATCCGCTCCAGATGCGGCCTTCCCGCCCGATTCCCTTGGATGTATCTCGCCACACCAATGGATGTGTGGCAGTGGGCGTGTGCCTTGCCGACGTCACCGACCTGATGCACACCGAGCCCAACAGCAACGCGGCCATTCATTGGAACGCGTGGACTGGGAGTTCGTAGGGCACCGATAGCGTGGCGGCTGGCCATTGCCAGCTGCAAAAGAATCGCCAGGCGGACGCAAGCCTTCCTGGTTTGCGTCAAGAGCAGCCTGTACTCGTCCGTTCTGCGTGGCCGTTCTGTAATCCGCTTTGCGATTCCCCACTACATTCACCGCACGCCGTTCCAAAACGCGTCATCGGATCGCACACCGCTCTAAAGCGGATCGGGCTTCACGTCGATAAGCCCGGCATTGCCGTTGTTTAAACCAATTTTCCCGGACCAAGGAGATTTACTGTGTCTCCACGGTGATGCGGTGCCACTGCGATACATCTCCAGGCAGGCAAAGCCGCCTGCACAACCTCGACACCGTCACGTTTGTTCCAGCGCTTCAATCATCCGTCCATCAGGGAGAAAAGCATGGCCTTTCCAACTGCCGTCAACGACCAGATCACCGACTCCGTCACACAAGCCAATACCAAGGTGCTGGGCGATGCCCCGGCCATCGCCATGGGCAATCTTTACCAGGCGACCGCACAAGCGCTGGCCAATGCGGCACATAACGCGACCAATGCGCAGCAGCAGAGTTATGTCACTGCGCAATCGGCCACCACCATGGGCGTGGCCACGCTGTACTCCATCGATACCGCCACCACCGGAGTGGCGACCAAGCAGATTCTGAGCACAGGCGTCAAAGGCCTGGGTTGAACGTGATGCGCTGACCTTCGTCCACCAAGGAGCACCAAATGGCATTTCCCACTGCAGTCAACAACCAGATCACCGACTCCGTCACCCAGGTCAACACAAAGGTGCTTGGCGACGCCCCGGCCATCGCCATGGGCAACCTCTATCAGGCCACCGCCCAGGCCTTGGCCAATGCCGCCCACAACGCGACCAACGCGCAGCAGCAGAGCTATGTCACCGCGCAGTCGGCCACCACCATGGGCGTGGCCACCCTGTACTCCATCGACACCGCGACCACCGGCGTCGTTACCAAGCAGATCCTGAGCGTTTAACGGCCAGGCTGACGCCAAGGACATCCACCAATGGCATTTCCCACCGCCGTCAACGACCAGATCACCGACTCGGTTACCCAGGCCAACCTGCAGGTGCTGGGAAGCTCGCCCGCCGCAGCCATGGGCAATCTGTACCAGGCCACCGCCCAGGCGCTGGCAAACGCGGCCCACAACGCAACACTCGCGCAACAACAGATGTATGTGACCGCACAGGCAGCAACCACCATGGGCGTTTCGCTGCTGTATTCGCTCGATACCGGCGCCACTGGCGCCGCCACCAAGAAGATTCTCGGCTAACCGCTAACGCCGCAGCGTCTTCGTTCTTCCACCACCCTGTAAGGAGCTATCACCATGGCCTTTCCGACCGCCGTCAACAGCCAGATCACCGATTCCGTTTCGCAGGTCAACACCAAAGTCCTCGGCGATGCGCCGGCGATCGCAATGGGCAACCTGTTCGTCGCCACCAGCCAGGCGCTGTCCAACGCTGCGCACAACGCCACCAACAATCAGCAGCAGTCCTACGTGACGATGCAGGCATCGACCACCCAGGGCGTGTCCACCCTGTACTCGATCGACACCGCCTCCGATGGTGTGGCCACCCGGGAAATTCTCAGCGCCGGGCTTCGGTGATCGACGGCCAGGCGCCGCTGCCAGCGTGTGAGCGGCGCCTGGTTCGATACGCGATGCCCTCGTCACCTCCACGCATCTGGCTGGTCGAATCGAGAAAGGACGCCTCATGCTGCAACTACGTCATATCCCCACATCCAACACCCTGGACGTCGTCGTGAGACTGATTCGGGGCCGCACCATCGTGGCGACGTTTGCGCCACACCAGAAGGCGGTGATGAACGTCGAGTTCGACGGAATTCTTCCATTGATTCCCGGTGTGCAGCCCTTGGTGTATCGCCAGAAGCTGGACAGCGTGATCGACGTGGCACACGGCAATTTTGCATTTGTGGAACGCGTGCCCGATGGCGTGGCCTTGCAATACGCAGCCAGACACGAGCCTCAGAATACCGTTCTGTTCTCTGCGTCGGCCGGCGTTGAACAGCGCAGGCCATCGTTGGCCTAGAAAGCCGACGCTAGTGCCCCTCCATGCAGCCAAGCGCGCGTGCCGCAAGCGTCGCCAGCCTGGTCGGCACTGCCGCAACAGGTGCAGCGTTGGCCATTGGGCAAGCGCCGGCCTTCGCGATGGGGGCAACGTATCTGGCGTTGTCGGATTCCATCGCGCTGGCAATGGAAAACGCCGTCGCCAGCCAGCAACGCGGACAGGTGCTCGCCGATGCCGCACTCACCCAGATCCTTGCCTTGATCATCCAGAAGGGAGCGACTTCGTCATGATCGACGACAGTACCGTGAACAGCCAGATCGTCGACTCGGTCAGCAGCATCGTGACCCTGACCACCGGTCAGGCCCCTGCGCAGGCATTGGCCATGCTCGATGCGGTGATGCTGGAAACGCTGGGCATGGCGATGCACAACGCCGTCAATCGGCAGCAGGGCGCCGGCATGATCAATGCCGCCGCGATCACCGCGGCCTGCGCCAAGATGATCTCGGCACCGTTTCCGGTTGCGCCACCGCCCCCGCCTGCACCACCCGGGCCAGCGCCGACCGTTGCGCCGTTGCCTGGCCCACCGCCTGTACCTCCCCCACCGGCAGCGCTGATCGCTGCTGCAGCGGCGGAAGCGAAGATGGCCGTCGACGTGTTGAAGACCCAGGCACAAGGCGCCTCGGCCGACGCCGCAACCGCGACCGCCGATCTCATGGAAGTGCATGCGCTGAGCGTACCGCCGCCGCTGCCTGCCACTCCCCCCGCCCCCGGCGCCGCCCCCAATGATGCTGCCACTGCTGATGCTCCTGCTGCTCCACCCCCAGCTCCACCCGCAGCTGCAGCTGCTGGCGCACCCACTCCTGCACCTGCACCTGCTGCTCCTGCTGCACCTGCATCTGCATCTGTGCCTGCATCTGCATCTGCACCTGCAACGCCGCCTCCGCCATAAACCGTCTGTGTAGGGGCGCGTTTCACCACCAGGCCTCATTGCCAGGCCGCCGATCAATCCACGGGAGCCGAGATGGAACCGAGCAAGGTCAATGCCCAGGTCATCGATGTGATCAACCAGACCCAGATGGCCACCATGAGCCCGCAGGTCGTGCTGACCAGCGGGGCCGGAAAGGCCTACCAATCCGTGGCGCAATCGACGGCCATCGCGGTGCAGGACGCCACCGACGCACTGCGCAATGTCTCGACCATCGCAACCACCGCGGTCGGCGTGGCGATGGCGCAGTACCTGGCGACCGGCGACGCGAAGTACGTCACCGCGCTCACCCAGGCGCAGTCGCTGATGCAGAGCGCCACCGACGATTTCGCCAAGATCGGTTCGGCGGCCGGCCTGGTACTGAAGAATTTCCCCGCCGGTTGAATCCACAAGGAGTCATGCAATGTCCGTTTCAATCGCAGGCCGCCTGATCTCGATGCCGACCATGCTCTCCACGCTGGGCAGGCAGTGCCTGGCCTTCATCGATGGCGGCACGCAATGGCTGGCCTGGGCGATCCAGTCGCCCGGCGTGCGCTACGATTTTCCCGACGAGAGCAGCTTGCTCGACGAAGTGCAGCAAGGCCTGCACGGCTCGCGCCTGGCCTTGTTGCCGCAGCTGGAATTGAAGGTCAGCCCGGTCAAGCTGATGAGCTTGAGCCCGACCGACCTGGGCACGCTGGCGCAGGCCGAAGCCGGCGATACGGGCTCGGTGGTCAAGGCGCAGTTGCAGCGGATCTTCCGCGACAATGCCCTGTACACCGCAAGCGACCTGGCCGCAGGCCGCAGCCTGCTGGCGCAATTGAAGGTCGATGGCGCTGCGGTGTTCCAGTCGCTGGATCTGGAAGAAAGCCTGGCACTGCGCCAGCTGGCCGCCGACCCGCCGCCGGCCGACGTGACGCCGGCACTGCAGCAGGAAGCGGCGGCATTCGCCGTCGAGCAGGCGCGCACGCCGCTGGAATTCTGCGATTACTACCGCTTCTATCTGGCCTGCACCGCCAACATCGCCGCTGCGGACGAACGCGCGCATGCGGCGGCCTCGGCGCTGCAGACCCTCCTGCCGCAGCTGTTCGGCACGCTGGATTGTCCACAGCTGCAGGGGCTGCCCTCGCCCAGCGAGGTCGAACGCAGCGTTGCCGAGTGGCTGGCGCGCGGCCGCCAGATCGGCTTCGCCCGGCTATCGCTGGCGGCCCAGCAGATCGTCCAGCACACCCGCTACCGCGGCGAGGGCGGCGAACAGGCGGCGAGCGACGCGATCGGCCTCTACGTGCAGTCTGCGCCGGCATTCCTGGCCGCCAACCGGCCCAGCCGCGGCGTACTGGGCCAGGATGGCAACAGCTGCACGTTCGCGATGCACAGCGACGCCTTGGCCGCAGTGCTGCAGGTCAACGGCGGCGTCATCTCGCTGCGCGATTTCGGTGCCACACCTGCATCCAGTAGTGCGTCGCAGGTTGCGGAAACGGAGGACTCGGAGTGAACGCATCAAGTTCGCTCCCCGCGACCACCGAGCAGGCCCCGCCTGTCGTCAGCGCCGCCGACGCGGCCCGCGACGCGGTGCATGCAGGTCGCGCCGCTGCCTTGGCGGCCGCCCGCCAGGGCATGGCGCAAGCCGAACACGCGCTGGGCGAAATGCTGCGCGCGCTCGCAGCGCAGCACCCAACCCAAGCCGCACCACGCGCCGCGCCGATACAGCCATCGCGTACCGATGACCTCGCGCCGATCCATTCCGCTTCCACTGCAGGAGACACCAAGATGTCCGACGATACCCAGCCCACGCCCCCGAACCCGACACCAGCCACCACGGTGCAACCATCAGGATCGTCGCAGATCGAAGCCGCGCTGAAGGCGGCGCAAGCCCAGATCGACCAGGCGATGGCGGCCAGCGATATGGCGGTGCGGGCGGCCATGCAGGCCGCGACCGCGGCGACCGCCGCAGCCGGCAACAATCAGGCGGTCGACAGCGCAAACCAGGCACTGCAGCAGGCCGACCAGGCTGCCGCCGCCGCGGTTGCCGCCACGCAGCAGCAGGCCGAGCAGGCGATGAGCGCCGGCATACCCAACTCGCTGTCACCCAATGGGTCGCCCCAATCGACGCCAGATCGGAGCTGATGGCATGCCACAGGTCTATGCGGCGGTGTCGGACAGGGCCGGCCATTATCTGATCGCGCGCAAACGCATACTCAATCGGTGGTGGGCGGAATATGCGGCACCGGTGCTGGCAGTGGAAGCATTGACGGTGGTCTGCGAGATCAATGCAAATCCAGTGCAGAACTGGAACACCGCCCATGCCGGGCTAAGTGCGGCCTACCAAGCGGCAAATGGAGTTTTTTCTGACGGCATCGCTGTCTTTCCCGATGCAGCAAGTGCTCTCAAGATCGCAAGGGACGCGTGCATCACCAGTCCCGACGGAAAAATGATCGCCGACAACACGCTGTTCGCCATCAGAAACCTCATTGATGTGACGATTGCACGTGGCAACGGCGTTGCGCTCGCTCCGAGCATCAGATGCGATACCGATGCGCTTGCATCCAGCATCGCCGCTGCCGTCGACAATCCCCTGCAATGGAATACGCCGCGCGCGCAGGCCAACTCGATCGCGTCTGACATCGGCAGCTGGGCAGTCTCCCAGCCACCAGGCATCGTCAACCAAGCGGGTCAATGGGCGTTGCCCGGTGGCGGCATCCACGGCGGCGAATCTGTCGAGGCAGCGGCGCGGCGCGAATTTGCCGAGGAGACCGGTTTCTCGCTCGACAATGTGAGTCACTTCCCAGGCGATCCACCCGTCAAATTGACCGACACACAAGGTCAGTCGTTCTGGCTGGCGTGCTTCTTTACCAAACTTGATCTGGATGCCATCGTGACATCCATCAATCAGGCGACTATTCCACGCGTCGGGGTCAATCGACCAAACGGCAGTGGAGTCTGCGATTGGGAGCTTGCGTGTGTGCAACGCGTCAATAAATCGCAACTGGCCAAACATCTAGGCGCCTATCAATTCTTGACGCGCTCCGCTATCGAAGAAGCGGCCTACGCCAAGGCCGGCATTGCCTATCCACCACTGCCCGACGCGCCCTCTCCGAGCAGGCATGACAGAGGCTGGCAGCGAGGCAGACGCCAGGCCATCGATTGGTACGAGCTGATCGCACTGCATCTGCAATCCCTTCGTTGATTGCTCGCTACTGGATTTCTTGCTCCACCACCACTCTATAGACGCGGAGTTTCACCATGACGTTCCACCTCGGCTTTGACACCGACCGCTTTCCTGGACTGCCCGCGCTCGCTTGGTTGAAGGCCAATACCTCCCTGGCATGGTGCGGCTATTACCTGGCGCCGGCACCTAGCCATGCCGACACTGGCTGGATGGGATGGCGGCCAACACTGGTCGCCAATGGGTGGGGGCTGGCGCCGGTTTATCTGGGCCAGCAGACCACTGGGCCGGGCTCGCATACCGTGACTGCAGCACAGGGCAGCCTAGACGGCGCAAACGCGGCCGCCCTGGCCCATCAAGAGGGCTTTCCCTTTGGGGCGACGGTCTATCTGGACTGGGAAGACGGCAGCTCCCCCAGTCCCGATGCAATCGTCTACATCCGCGCCTGGATCGCGGCACTGGTCGCTGCGGGTTATGCGCCAGGCCTGTACTGCTCGCACGTGCTGGCCGCCAGCCTGGTTGCCGCACTCGCGCCGGGGCCGGCGCTGCAAATCTGGGCTTGGCGCGTCGCCAATGCCAATACCCACACCTACGCCGGCGATATTCAGACGTTGAACGCATGCGATCCAGCGGGCTGCGGTTATGCGCATGCCGCGCTTTGGCAGTGCGAACAGAACGCGGTGCTTTCGCTGCCGGGGACGCCCTGCGATGGTCTGCAGATCGACCTCACTTACTCCGACGCCGCAGATCCAAGCGCTCCCTGAGCAAGCGCATCCTCCACCCGTTGCGAGCCGAGGCCACGCCATGAAGGAATCTTCCGAACAAGAACAACTGCGCCGTGCGATCAGCGGCGAGTTGACCAAGCGGATCAACGACGCGGCGCGCTATCCCAACGTGCGCGCTGCAGTGATCCAGGCCTTGGGCACCATCCAGGATCGGATCGCGGGTCTATGCATCGCGGTGCGCGAGCGATTCATGTTGCGCGGCGACCAGCCGCTGGCACGTTTCTACATCAAAGGCGGCAATGCATTCACAGCATGCATGGACCTGTTGCAAGGGCAGGACCAGCACCTGTTCGATTCGGGAAGCTCGGATTGGGACACGCAGGTCGCGATTGACCCCTGGCTTCCCACGTCCGTGCAGGATGCGCTGCATGCGGAAGTCGAAGACATCGTCGTCGATGAGATGAAGAAGGCCGGCGTCCTCATCGCCTTCGAGCTTGGTCTGCTGACGGCACTCGAATCTCCGCTGTCGGAACAGCTTTACCCCATTCCACGCGCGCAATGGAGTCCGAACACAGTCGACGTGAGGTGTCTGGTCACCTGTGACGCGCCGCAGACATTGCGCCGCGTCTTCGAGCGTGACCGTACCGGCCTGTCCGCCTATACCGGCGTGGAGATCGCCACGATCGGCGAGCGCGATAAACCATCCCCGCCAGGGATCGTGCTGAATGACGGAATCAAGCCGTTCGTGCTCTATCGCCTCGGTTACACCTGGCACGCCAACCTCATGGAAACCTATGTCGACCGGATTGTTACGCAACCGGCCAGTCCACGCGGCATCCTGATGGAATTGATCGACGTTAGCCTGCCGCGCCGCGACACGATCGAAGCGATCGCGATCTGGTCGGAGATGGAGAACGGCCACCTGACCATCGCCACTGCTGGCGGCGCGCAGGAGCGCTGGCAATTGCCGTTACCGGACCTGGATTATCATCTGCGCGAAAATCTGCTGATGTTGTGCGAGATCGCCAGCGACCCGCTCGCACTGGGCGCACACAAGGAGGCCAAGCGACGCGAGCGCGTGGCCGCCATCCACGCCTGGTACGCCTCCAAAGCGCAGCTACCACATTTTCAAGATGTGCTCAATGAAATGGCGGGGAGACACGTCGGGCAAGTTGGCGACGACGCCACCGCGCTGGTGAACGCTTTGATGGCATCGGTGCGTGCACGTACGTTGGGAGCCGCACCGGACTACGTCAACGGGCAACCCACCGATGCCACGCGCACACGCATCCAGGCCGCACGCTACGGCACCGGCACCCTGCTCACGCTACTGTCGGCATCCTTCACTGGGCCGGTCGTGCTTTCGGCCGCTTCCAGCGATGATCTACGGTTGATGAGCATCCTCGCCCAGAGCCCTTATCTGGCGATCGACCAACTGCGCTTTTCCGGCGTCGACATGGCGGCGGTGGCACGGGTGACCCACAAACAGCTACGAGGGCTGGACATTGCCGCATTCGAGCAAGCGGTCGGACGCTGGCTTGGCGAGGACGTCCAGGTCCTGGCCCAACCACACAACACGCCACGGGTAGGAGGGCTCAGCTACGAGTGCACACTGGTGGTGTTCGTCAAACACAAAAAACCGCCGTTCGCAAAAACAGCCATCGCCTTTTTGACTCTCACCACCGCCACCGACGCGCAGGCACCGTTTTATTCCAGCGCGTCCGATCCAGCCAATGCATATGCAGCGCTGCTGGACATCGACGGTCAGCGCAAGGCGGCCGCTGCGCTGATCGGAGAGTTCGTGCTGCGTGATCTGCTGTCCAAGCAGCACGAAACCATCAAGACGCTGCTACCCGACGCCTAGACCGGTGACGCACCGACCTGGGCACCGACGTTACGGAACTCACGCGGACTTACCCCTACCAGTCGCCGGAAGCTCTTCTCGAAATGACTCAGGTCGCCGAAGCCGACCTTCAGCGCCACTTCGGTGATGCGCAGCTTCGGTTGCCGATGCAAAAGCTCTTTGGCCTTTTCGATACGGAGCTGCTGCAGCATCGGTTTGAACGGGGTACCGAGTTCGTCGCGGAACAAAAAGCCCAGATGCGACTGGCTGACGTGCGCCTGCCGGGCCAGATCGCCCAGGGTCAGCGGATCGGCGTAGTGCTCGCCCAGATGCACCAGGGCGCGCCGCAGTGCGTCGTGCAGGCTGGCCAGACGTTGGCCGGGGCGGTGCGGGAGGCCGGCGATCCAGTCGACCGGGGTTTCCGGCGGCGTTGGCTTGACCGGAACATCGGCCTGCGATGGCATCGCTGAGCGCACATCGCGCTGCGATTCGTAGTCCCGGCCTTCCAACAGACGCGGTGCGTGGCGCTGAATGTCGGCGACCCCCACCGGCCTGCCAGCGGTCATGACCGCCAGCCGCAGCACCACCCGCTCCAGTTCCTGGAGGTTTTCGGGCCATGGGTAGTGGATCAGGGCGTCCATCAGCGCCTCAGTGACCACCTGACCGTGATCCAATCCCTGCCGATCCAGCACGCGTTCGACGTGAAAGCCGATGTCCGCCCGCCGCTTGCGCAACGGCGCGAGCTCGAACGACAGGACATCCAGTTGCGAGAGCAGCGCCCGCGAAAAGCGTCCGGCGCGCACGCGGCGCGATGGATCGGCGGTCGTGGAGGCAACTATTCGGGGCAAGTCCTCGCTGCCTAACGCAGACCAGGTACTGCAGCGACCCCGAAGCTGACCGGCCAACTGGCGCTGCAAGGCGTCGTCGAGCTCGTCCACACCTTGCAGGAACAATGTTCCTCCGGTTGCGCGCTCGAACCATGCGGCCGGCGCGTCGGCAGGAGCGCTGCAATCGATCGCCACGAACGGCCCATCGCGCCAGGGCGCAGCGGCATGCAGCAGGATCGCCACCTGTTCCTTTTCGGTACCGAACTCGCCGCGCACGATGGCCGGCAAGGCACTGTACGCCGCGTGCTCGACGAAGGTGTCGATCGCCCAGACCTCTTCGCTCACGCCCACGATCGACGTCGATCGACCGAACCGCTCCTGCGCCAACGCGCGCGCGGCGTCGCGCTTGATCAGATACCCGCAATACGTGGCGACCTGCTCGCACAGCCTCTCCGCCTGCGGAGTCAACCCGCCCTCGGCGGGCACCACGTTCAAGGTGCCGAGCACGTGCCGGGCATGCCGGACGGGAAAACACCGCGTGATCGTTGTGTGCGCCTGCTTCAGATCCACAGCCGATAGACCGCCATGTTCGATTGCGACAAACCCGCACGCCGCACCACTCGCACTCCCGCTCCGCGACAATTCGACAGCGATCTTTCCCAGCATTTCTGCCAGGGGATCGCCCGGGAGATAGGCACGCTGCAATACCTCGAAGACCTGTTTTTCCATGGGTGTGTTCGACCTGATACTGGCGCGCTCGGAAGGCGGCCATACCCAAGTCGCGCCATCCCTGACCAGACCGTCGGCAACGCTCCACCGGTCGATTCCGCGTTGCGGTCCAATGCGCCTCGCCTGCCTTCGATCGATCCGCCACAACCAGGGACGCTCCTCGCTTGCGGTGGCTGGCCCCGTGGAGGGGCAACGGATTCGCCTGCGAATCGACCGCATGTTGCAAGCCTGATCGGGCATTAACACGCCACCACTGCCCTGTCCCGACGATTCGTGGCACCCGGTCCATCCACGATTCGATTGGGTGAGACGCGTCTCACTCGTCGCCGCTGCAGCCATGCAGCGCTGCGGCGGGCTCATGCAACGGCGTGATGCATGGCGTTGCGACTTCCTGCACAGTACCCAGCAGATACTGCGCAATCTTTCCGATGGCGATGCCCATGCCCCACCCCGCTCCCGCCGTGCGTGCCTATGCCGACGCCAAGCCGTTGCTGTGGCTGGTGTCGCTGGCGATTTTCATGCAGATGCTGGATGCGACCATCGTCAACACGGCGTTGCCGTCGATGGCGCGCAGCCTGCGCGAAAGCCCGCTGCAGATGCAGTCGGTGGTCTTCAGCTACGCACTGGCGGTGGCGATGTTCATCCCGGCCTCGGGCTGGATCGCCGACCGCTTCGGCACCCGGCGTACTTTCCTGGCCGCCATCATCGTGTTCACGCTGGGCTCGCTGCTATGCGCCGTCGCGCATCAGCTGCCGCAGCTGGTGGCCGCGCGCGTGGTGCAAGGCATCGGCGGTGCGATGCTGTTGCCGGTCGGGCGGCTGGCGGTGCTCAAGACGGTGGTTCGCGAAGACTTCCTGCGCGCAATGAGCTTCATCGCCATTCCCGCCTTGATCGGCCCGCTGATCGGCCCGACGCTGGGCGGATGGCTGGTGGAAGTGGCGTCGTGGCACTGGGTGTTCCTGATCAACCTGCCGATCGGCATCCTCGGATTCATCGCTGCCTTGAAGATCATGCCGGACCATTACGGCGACGCGCGCAAGCGCTTCGATCTGGTGGGGTATCTGATGCTGGCGTTCGGCATGGTGGCCTTGTCGCTGGCGCTGGACGGCATCGCCGAGCCTGGCATGCGCCATGCCTTCGTGATGTTGCTGGCGATCGGTGGGCTGGCCGCGCTTGCCGGTTACTGGCTGCATGCCGGCACCGCGGCCAATGCCTTGTTTCCGTTGGCGCTGTTCAAGGTGGCGAGCTATCGCATCGGCATCCTGGGCAACCTGTTCGCACGGGTGGGCAGCGGCTCGATGCCGTTTCTGATCCCGTTGTTGCTGCAGGTAGGCCTGGAGATGAGCCCCATGCACGCCGGGCTGATGATGGTGCCGGTGGCGCTGGCCGGCATGGCCGCCAAGCGCGCGGCGGTGAAACTGGTGGGGCGCTTCGGCTACCGCAATACGCTGATGGTCAACACCGTGCTGGTGGGCCTGGCGATGGCCAGCTTCGCGCTGATCGAGGCCGGCCAACCGTTGTGGGTGCGGCTGCTGCAGCTGGCCTGCTTCGGCGGGGTGAATTCGCTGCAGTTTACCGTCATGAATACCGTCACCCTGCGCGACCTGGACCGCGAGCAGGCCAGCCCCGGCAACAGCCTGTTGTCGATGGTGATGATGCTGGCAACCGGCTTCGGCGCGGCGGCAGCCGGCAGCCTGCTGGCCGCGTTCAACACGCACCTGGGCGATACGCACGGCGCCACCGCTGCATTGCATGCCACCTTCCTGTGCGTGGGCGGCATCACCCTGACATCCACGCTGATTTTCTGGCAGCTGGCCGAGACACGACCGCACCCGAAGGAGGTCGAAGCGGTTGCCGAGTAGTGAAGTGCATGCCGCGGTGACACGCGCGTCTCCGCGGCATGGCTGTCGATCCTGGATGGAAGTTCTTTCCTTCGCCGTGCCAGCGCTGCCGCTACAACGCTGTACCGCGCACGTCGAGCGCTAATGTCTACCCATCCTCGCGCAGCCGAGCGCGCCGCAGCGCTTCGGCAATGGTGTCGGCGAGCATGTCCCCGGTCAGCGGCTTGCGCAGGAAACTGTCGAAACCGGCTTGCTGCGCGGCCGGTTCGGCGGCTTCGTCCGAGCGCGCGGTCACGG
>NZ_MDEC01000019.1 GCF_002939785.1 Xanthomonas codiaei | reverse complement strand
CATCGGAGACGTCGGTCGGATAAGGGCGTGGTGGCTTCATCCGCATACGATAGCCGCGAAAGCCTCAAGTTCATAACACGCTCTAGCTGCTCTTAGCCCCTCTCCTGCGGGAGAGGGGTCGGGGTGAGGGTACGGGGCGCAGCCACGCGTGGCGTCTGGTGAGCAGATACAGAAACATGCAAGCATCACCTGCCCGAACGCTGGCAATCGTCGGCGCTGTAGGTCATGACGTTAGCGGCTACTGCTACTGCTAGTACTGCACCGCCACCCCTTCATCGCCGCCAGTCTGCCAACCACCACCCAGGGCCCTGAACGTAGCCACCGCACTGCGCGCTGCATCCGTGCGTGCCTGCACCTGCGCGTCGGAGGCGCGCAGCAGGCTGTCGTCGGCAGTGAGCACTTCGATCAGGCTGACCGTGCCTTTTTCATAGGCCAGTGCCGAGGCGCCGCGCGCCTTGCCCAGCGCATCCACGGCCTGCGACAGCACTGCGGCTTGCTGCTCGCGTTTGACCAGTGCGGTGAAGGCGTTTTCCACATCTTCGGTAGCGCGCAGCACAGCCAAGCGGTACGCAGCCAACTGTTCGGCCTCCTGGCCCTTGGCCTGGGCGATCTGCGCGTTGATGCGGCCGAAATCGAAGAGCCGCCAGCGCAGTCCCAGCACGCCGGACGCCTGCGCGGCATCGCCGGTGAACAGATTGGCGCCGGAGATGGCGGTGGCGCTGCCCACCAGCCCGCTCAGCGAAAATTTAGGGTAGTACTCGGACATCGCCACGCCGATGCGCGCATTGGAAGCGGCCAGCCGGCGTTCGGCCACGATCAGGTCGGGACGGCGGCGCAGCAGGTCGGCCGGCGCGCCGCTGTCGGCGATCTGCGGCGCCGCCGGGATGGGTTTGCTGGCCGCCAGTTCGGCGCGGTGGGTGCCCGGCACCGCGCCCAGCATCACGTCCAGCGCGTTCATCGCCGCGACCAGGCCGGCTTCCAGACCCGGCACCGTGGCCTGCGCCTGGCCCAGTGCGCCCTGGGCCTGCTGCAGTTGCAGTTCGGCCGCCAGACCCTTGCCGTGCAACAGCGTCACCATCGACACCAGCCCCTGCTGGGTGGCGACCTGACGCTGCGCCACGTCCAGCCGCGCCTGCAGGCCGCGGATGCTGATGTAGATGTCGGCGGTCTGCGCGGCCACCGCCAGACGGGTGGCCGCCGCGCCGGCCTCGGTGGCCTGGTAGTCGGCCAATGCGGCCTGGCGCCCGCGGCGCAGGCCGCCGAACAGGTCCAGCTCCCAGCTGGCGCCAAGGTTCGCTTCGTAGATGCTGGCATAGCGGTCGAAGCTGGGGATGCTGTTCAGCACCTGGCCCTGCGGCGTCTCCAACGACTGGTAGGCGCGCGTGGCACTGCCGTTGATGTTGCCGGATGGCAGCAAGGCGGCGATGGCGGCGCTCAGCCCGGCGCGTGCCTGGGTCACCCGCGCGCTGGCCTGCGCCAGGTCCAGGTTCTGCGCCAGCGCGGCGGTGACGTAGCGGCTCAGGTCCGGGTCGTTGAAGCCGATCCACCAGGTATCCAGATCGGCCTGTGTGCTGGCCTGGCGTTCAGCCACGGCGGCCTGCCCGAGATAGTGCTCGGGCAGGGGAGCATCGGGACGAGCATAGTCGGGGCCCACCGCACAGCCTGCGGCAAGGCTGGCGGCAATGAGCGCTGCGAGGGTGCGGAGTGAGAGCATGACGGAACCAGAGTGGCGGGACGGTGAGTGACTGTAGTACGAAATGGTCACTTTTGTAAGTCGGGGGCCACCGCGCTAAGCTGTTGGAATGAGCACAACATCCAGTTATCCAGTTTCCGGCCGGGGCCCGGTCGACCACGACGTGCGCGACCAGATCGTCATCGCCGCCACCGATCATTTCAGCCGCTATGGCTATGAGAAGACCTCTGTCTCGGACCTGGCCAAGGCGATCGGGTTCTCCAAGGCCTACATCTACAAGTTCTTCGAGTCCAAGCAGGCCATCGGCGAATCGATCTGCACCAACTGCATGCGCCAGATCGAAACCGAGGTCCGTGCCGCGATGGACGAAACCGACCAGGCGCCAGAGAAAATCCGCAGGCTTTTCAAGGTGATTACCGAGGCCAGCCTGCGGCTGTGCTTCCAGGACCGCAAGCTTTACGAAATTGCGGCGTCGGCCGCCACCGAGCGCTGGCAATCGGTCGTTGCCTATGAGGTCCGCATGCAGAAGCTGGTGCACGACGTGCTGCAGCAGGGGCGGCTGAATGGCGATTTCGAACGCAAGACGCCGCTGGACGAGGCCGCCCAGGCGGTTTACGCGGTGCTGCGCCCGTACATGAATCCGGCGGTGCTCCAGTACAACCTGGAGCAGGTCGAAGAGATGCCGGTGCTGCTGTCGGGTCTGGTGCTACGCAGTCTGTCGCCATGAATTCGTTTGTGACTATTGACTGATATGGTCACAAGTCCCAGGATGCGAGCCTTCATCAGCTCGCTTCGGGATTCCCATGCTTCGGCACCGCCTTGTTGTCAGCTCCGCTCTGTCTGTCCTGCCGCTGGCACTGAGTGCCTGCGGCGGACAGGCACAGCCCGATCCACGCACCGCCACCCCGTTGGTCCGAGTGGCCACGCTGGGCGATGCCAGCAGTGCAGCGCGCAGCTTCTCCGGCACCGTCGCGGCGCGGGTGCAGAGCGAGCTGGGCTTCCGGGTGGCCGGCAAGGTGTCCCAGCGGCTGGTCGATGCCGGCCAGAGCGTCAAGCGCGGGCAAGCGTTGATGCGCATCGATCCGGTGGATCTGCAGCTGGCCGCGCGTGCGCAGCAGGATGCGGTGGCCGCTGCCCGCGCCCGCGCCCAGCAGACCGCCGACGATGAAGCCCGGTACCGCGACCTGCGCGGCACCGGTGCCATCTCCGCCTCGGCCTACGACCAGATCAAGGCCGCCGCCGATGCGGCCAAGGCGCAACTGAGCGCCGCCCAGGCCCAGGCCGACGTGGCGCGCAACGCCAACCGTTATTCCGACCTGCTGGCCGATGCCGATGGCGTGGTGATGGAGACCCTGGTCGAACCGGGCCAGGTGGTCGCGGCCGGGCAGCCGGTGGTGCGGCTGGCGCATGCCGGCCCGCGCGAGGCGGTGATCCAGCTGCCGGAGACGCTGCGCCCGCCGATCGGCTCGGTGGCCCAGGCCACGCTGTTCGGCAACGCCGCCGTCAGCGTGCCGGCCACCTTGCGCCAGCTGTCCGAGAGTGCCGACCGGCTGACGCGCACCTTCGAGGCACGCTACGTGCTCGACGGCGCGCTGGCGCAGGCGCCGCTCGGTACCACGGTCAGCGTGCGCGTCCCCGGCAGTCCCGCAACCGGTACCCAGGCCGGCCTGCAGGTGCCGCTGGCCGCGCTGTTCGATGCCGGCAAGGGGCCGGGGGTGTGGGTGATTGCCGGCAACCCGACCAAGGTGAGCTGGCGGCCGGTCACCGTGCTGGGCCTGGACGATGACCATGCCAACGTCACCGGCACGCTGGCGCGCGGTGAGCGCATCGTGGCCTTGGGTGCACACCTGCTGCGCGATGGCGAGCAGGTACGCATCGCCGTTGCCAGCGCTGCCGGCAGCGCTGGCAACGCCGCCAAGGCGGCAGGAGCGCAGCCGTGAGCGAGGGCCGCTTCAATCTCTCGGCGCTGGCCGTGCGCGAGCGCTCCATCACGCTGTTTCTGATCGTCCTGATATCGCTGGCCGGCCTGGTCGCGTTTCTCAAGCTCGGTCGCGCCGAAGACCCGGCATTCACCATCAAGGTGATGACGATCGTCACTGCCTGGCCGGGCGCCACGCCGCAGGAAATGCAGGACCAGGTGGCCGAAAAGCTCGAAAAACGCATGCAGGAGCTGCGCTGGTACGACCGCACCGAGACCTACACGCGCCCCGGTCTTGCGTTCACGACGCTGACCTTGATGGACAGCACCCCGCCTGGTGAGGTGCAGGAGCAGTTCTACCAGGCGCGCAAGAAAGCCGGCGATGAAGTGGCCAACCTGCCGGCCGGGGTGATCGGGCCGATGATCAACGACGAATATGCCGACGTCACCTTTGCGCTGTTCGCGCTGAAGGCCAGGGGCGAGCCGCAACGAGTGCTCGCACGCGATGCGGAAACCTTGCGCCAGCGCATCCTGCACGTGCCGGGGGTCAAGAAGGTCAACATCGTCGGCGAGCAGCCCGAGCGCATCTTTGTGGAGTTCTCGCACGAGCGTCTGGCCACGCTAGGTGTCGGCCCGCAGGACGTGTTTGCCGCGCTCAACGCGCAGAACGCGCTGAATGCAGCGGGTTCGGTGGAGACGCGCGGGCCGCAGGTGTTCATCCGCCTGGATGGCGCGCTCGACAGCCTGCAGAAGATCCGCGATACCCCGTTGGTGGTGCAGGGCCGCACGTTGAAGCTGTCCGATATCGCCACCGTCAAACGCGGCTACGAAGATCCGTCCACCTTCATGATCCGCAGCGGCGGCGAGCCGGCGTTGCTGCTGGGCATCATCATGCGCGATGGCTGGAACGGCCTGGATCTTGGCAAGTCGCTGGACAGCGAAGTGCGCGCGATCAACGCCGAGCTTCCGCTGGGCATGCGCCTGAGCAAGGTCACCGACCAGGCGGTCAATATCGACGCGTCGGTCGGCGAGTTCATGACCAAGTTCTTCGTCGCGCTGCTGGTGGTGATGCTGGTGTGCTTTGTCAGCATGGGCTGGCGGGTGGGCATCGTGGTGGCGGCAGCCGTGCCGCTGACGCTGGCCGCGGTGTTCGTGGTGATGCTGGCCACCGGCAAGAATTTCGACCGCATCACGCTGGGTTCGCTGATCCTGGCGCTGGGCCTGCTGGTGGACGACGCCATCATCGCCATCGAGATGATGGTGGTGAAGATGGAAGAAGGCTATAGCCGCGTCGCCGCATCGGCCTACGCATGGAGCCACACCGCTGCGCCGATGCTGTCCGGCACCCTGGTCACTGCCGTCGGCTTCATGCCGAACGGATTTGCCGCCTCCTCCGCCGGCGAATACACCAGCAACATGTTCTGGATCGTGGGCATCGCGTTGATCGTGTCGTGGGTGGTGGCGGTGGTGTTCACGCCCTACCTGGGCGTCAAGATGCTCCCCGACCTGAAGAAGATCGAAGGCGGCCACGCGGCGATGTACGACACGCCGCGCTACAACCGCTTCCGCGATGCGCTGGGCCGCGTGATTGCCCGCAAGTGGCTGGTGGCCGGTTCGGTGGTAGGGCTGTTCGTGCTGGCGATCGCCGGCATGGGCATCGTCAAGAAGCAGTTCTTCCCGATCTCCGACCGGCCCGAAGTGCTGGTCGAGGTGCAGCTGCCGTACGGCAGCTCGATCAACCAGACCAGTGCGGCGGCCGCCAAGGTCGAAGCCTGGCTGTCCAGGCAGAAGAAAGCAAAGATCGTGACCGCGTACATCGGTCAGGGTGCGCCGCGCTTCTTCCTGGCGATGGGCCCGGAACTGCCGGACCCCTCGTTCGCCAAGATCGTGGTGCGCACCGACGACCGGCACGAGCGCGATACGCTGAAGCTGCGCTTGCGTGAGGCGATCGCGCAAGGCCTGGCACCGGAAGCGCGCGTGCGCGTGACGCAGCTGACCTTCGGCCCGTACTCGCACTTCCCGGTGGCCTACCGGGTGAGCGGTCCGGACCCGCAGGTGCTGCGTGGCATCGCCGCGCAGGTCACGCAGGTCATGCAGGACAGCCCGATGCTGCGCACCGTCAATACCGACTGGGGCGTGCGCACGCCGACGCTGCATTTCAGTCTGGACCAGGACCGCCTGCAGGCAGTGGGGCTGACCTCGACCGCGGTCGCCCAGCAGTTGCAGTTCCTGCTGACCGGCGTGCCGATCACGCTGGTGCGCGAAGATATCCGCAGCGTGCAGGTGGTGGCCCGTTCGGCCGGCGACACGCGCCTGGATCCGGCACGCATCGCCGACTTCACCCTGGCCGGTGGCAATGGCCAGCGCGTGCCGCTATCGCAGGTGGGCAAGGTGGATGTGCGCATGGAAGAGCCGGTGATGCGCCGCCGCGATCGGGTGCCGACCATCACGGTGGGCGGGGATGTCGACGACCAGCTGCAGCCGCCGGATGTCTCGGCGGCGATCACCAGGCAGCTGCAGCCGATCATCGACAACCTGCCCGGCGGGTATCGGATCACCCAGGCTGGCTCCATCGAGGAATCGGGCAAGGCAACCACCGCGATGCTGCCGTTGTTCCCGATCATGCTGGCGGCCACCTTGCTCATCATCATCCTGCAGGTGCGTTCGATCTCGGCGATGGTGATGGTGTTTCTCACCAGCCCGCTTGGCCTGATCGGCGTGGTGCCGACGCTGATCCTGTTCCAGCAGCCGTTCGGCATCAATGCGCTGGTGGGGCTGATCGCGTTGTCGGGCATCCTGATGCGCAATACGCTGATCCTGATCGGGCAGATCCATCACAACGAGGCCGAAGGGCTGGACCCGTTCAACGCGGTGGTGGAAGCCACCGTGCAACGTGCGCGGCCGGTGATCCTCACCGCGCTGGCGGCGATCCTGGCGTTCATCCCGCTCACCCACTCGGTGTTCTGGGGCACGCTGGCGTACACGCTGATCGGCGGCACCCTGGCCGGCACCGTGTTGACCCTGGTGTTCCTGCCGGCGATGTATTCGATCTGGTTCAAGATCCGGCCCGCCACCGGCAACGCCCCTGCGGTGACGCAACACGCCTGAGCTGGACCGGCAACGGCGGGCCAGCCGCCGTTGCCGATGGAGGGCGGCACGCGTTCGTCGATCGCCATTGCATGACGCGCGGCCCGCGGCTGCGCCTGTGATCGTCTTGCGCGCCCCTGGAAGGAATCACCATGCAACAGCCGACTCCCGTGCTGACCACCGGCCGGGCTGGGTGAGTGGCGTGCGCGCATGCGCGCACTGCCGGGTTGAGCTGGCGACGCTCCTTGCCCTCCTGCATCGGTCGGGAGCGATTGGGACGGCGCGGCGTTGCCGCCAGTCCCTGCGGGCACCGCTACGCTCGCCAGTGCAACTGCAACTCCCCAATCCAACGCATTCGCGCGCCGGTGCCCGTTCGAGCCGCGCAAAGGCCGACGATTCGCCCAGAACCGGCGCATGGCCTCACAATAGGCGGCCAGTTCCGGAACCAAGTCGCCATGCGCAAGACCTACCAGCTCAACCTCGAAGGCAAGAATCGCGATCGTCTGCTGGAAGCCAGCAAGCACGATATCCGCAAGTACATCCGCCGCGAGCGCCGCAAGGATCTGCCGGAAGGAGCCGATTACTGGGACTTCGACATGCGCTTCGGCGTGGACGAGGCCAGTGCGCAGCCGCTGCCGCCGGCAGAGCTGATCCGCTCGATCAATGCGCTCACCGGCGACGGTGGCGACCAGTTCTTCGTGGAAATCCTGCGCAAGCCCGCCAAGCGCACCCCGCGTGCCGATGGCGAGGCGCTGGCCGGTGGCGAACTGGATTTCGAGCAGGACTGAGCGCAGTTTTCAGATGACCGCATGACTGGATGACGGCGCCGCTGCCAGGCAGGCGCAGCCGGCTGCTGAAATCTGCCGTCCTCCGCCGGCATCGTGTTCTGTCCGTGTCGCCCGCACCTGCCGGGCGATTGCTCGCCTGGCGTTGCCCGCCATCCCGGTACAGTCTGCATACACAGTGGCGCCTGCGGCCATATTGCGTGGTTTGGCGAGCCGAAGCAGCGCGCCAGCCCCGCGGTACGCCTCTGGCGACCATGCGCTGCCAGCGACTTGAAGGGCGTCATCCGCACCGCGATGTGCCGCGCCCGCTGCGCAGGTCAGTCGGGCTTGGTCGCGGCCTGCGCGGCCGCGCGTAACTTGTCCTTCTTGCTGGGCCGCTTGCCCTTGATGCCGCCGTTGTCGCCGGCGGCACGTGCCGGCGTGTCCGCGGCGGGCGCGTCGCTAGGCGTGGGTTCGAAGCCGGCGATCACCTCGGCGGCGACACGCAGGCCCTGGCGTTTTTCGATCAACCGCCATTGCTGCGCGTTGTCGGCGGTGATGAAGCTGATCGCCACGCCGCTGGCGCCGGCACGTGCGGTGCGGCCGATGCGATGGGTGTACTCCACGGTGGAGCGCGGCAGGTCGTAGTTGATCACTGCCGGCAGTTGCACGATATCGATGCCGCGTGCTGCTAGATCGGTGGCGATCACCACTTGCACAGTCTGCTGTTTGAAGGCCGACAGCGTGCGTTCGCGGCGGCCCTGGCTCAACTCGCCGTGCAGTGGCTGTGCACTGATACCGGTCTTCTCCAGCTTTTCAGCGACCTTTTCCGCAGTGTGCCGGCTGGCGACGAACACCAGCAGCTGCGGCCAGCCGTGATCGAGCAGCAACTGGCGCAGCAGCTGGGTGCGCTGGGCGGCATCCACGCTGATGGCGCGCTGCGCAATCGCCGGCGCCTGCTCGGGTGTCGCTTCGACGGCGATGCGCAGTGGGTCGCGTAGCCGGCGCTTGGCCAGCGCGGCGATGGCGGGCGGAAACGTGGCCGACACCAGCACGCTCTGCCGCTGCGCCGGCAATCGCGCAAGGATGCGATCGAGCTCGGCGCCGAAGCCCAGGTCCAACAGGCGGTCGGCTTCGTCCAGCACCAGCGTGGCGACCTCGCCCAGGCGCAGCGCGTTGTGTTCCACCAGGTCCAGCAACCGGCCGGGCGTGGCCACCACGATGTCGGCACCGCCGCGCAGCGCCAGCAACTGCGGGTTGATCGAGCTGCCGCCGGTGGCGGCAACGATCTTGAGCCGCCGTGGCAGGTGCGCAGCCAGCTGGCGCAGCGTGGCCTCCACCTGTGCGGCAAGTTCGCGGGTGGGTACCAGCACCAGCGCGCCCAGCACGCGCGGGGCGGCGTCCGGGGCGAGCAGGCGTTGCTGCAGCAACGGCAGCGCATAGGCAAGCGTCTTGCCCGAGCCGGTCTGGGCCATCGCAATCAGATCGCGCCCGGCCAGCATCGGGGGGATCGCTTGCTGCTGGATCGGCGTGGGCGTGCGATGACCGGCCTGGCGCAGTGCGGTCTCGAAAAACGGCAGCAGCCGTGGCGACAGCGAGAGTTGGGCAAATGACATGCGGCGATTATCCAGCATTGGCCGCGTCAGTTGCATTTGCGGGCGTGGCAATCGTGGTGGACGGCAGGCTCGGCAGCTCCTTCGGAGTCGAAAACCTTTCGTATTCTTGCGAGCCAATTCGTATTTGCGCAGAACGTGATAGATCGTGGTGATTAGATTATTTGTTACTACGATGATCAAGGCCACGCTAGGCCAAAGTTAATGCGAGGTAGCCAAGATGGGTTCATGTATCTCCAAGTGCAGCAGCTTGCCGAACTCTCCGGCGACACACACTGTGAACTCTTTGCAGTACCAAGAAGAATGTCCTAGTCCCGATTCCATCAGTTCCAGTACATCTTCGTCCGGAAGATTCGAGGGGCTGAGGCCCGCGCCGAGGCAATCGCAAGCGCCAGAAAGTTCCAAGCGCCGTCTTGTTGGACAGATTGAAAATACGCTCTTCTTTGGCCGTCAGGAGGCGCAGGAGAAACTCCTGCGCTGGGCGCATGACGGGGACGACGCCGCCATGATGCATAGCTTGGATAATATACCGATTACTGTGCGTCAGTTCCTGGGTGGTCATCCATCATTCGACCCGGAGGAGCGTTGTCCGGAATTGAATCAGCATTTTGCCGATCATTTGCGAGCAAATCCGAAGTGGGCGTCCGCCGTGAACGATCACAACAGAGAGAACTTCAGCAACGAAACGCCCGATATGAGTAGGGCGATGTCGATGCTTGGTGATCCAGAGGCCTTGGCAGGAAGAACCTACAGAGATGTAGAGAAGCAAGCGGTCCTCAATGAAACCAACGTTTTCAAGAAAAAATCCAAAGGTGCCCTGGATTTCGCTGTTGAGACCGGTCGCGATGTCGCCTTTGGCCTGAGCAGTCGTGGCGAGATGACTTCGGCGCCAGCCAAAATGCCATTCTATAAACATGGATACTACGCTGGGACAAGCGTTACCGACTCGGAGCTAAGGCACCTTTATCGCAATCGCGACGATTCCGGCTACCAGCAGTGTGTTCAGTTCTACAGCGAAGTGCACCACGCGGGGGATTCGCCCACCAGGCATCATCTTGAATTTGAACAATGCGCGCCGCCCTGGGAGCAAGAGCCGGAGATCTGGCAGAACTACAAGCCAAAATCCGAAGGCTAGCGAAGGAGCAGCGTCAGAAAAGGGACGATCCCTTTTGCATAAGCATCAGGAGCCCGATCAGACAGCGCGTAGATTGCGAGGCCTGATCAACAGGTTCGCGCCTGCATCGTGTCCACGCTACTGAATTTCGCAAAACGGGGCAGCTTGCGAAGTACATGCTGCTGCTTTTCGACGCCGCGCGGTGGCACCTTGGGTGCCACCGCAGAAAGCGTCTAGTTTGGGGCTGCCAGGTCGTCCAGCATCGCGCGCAGGAAGCGTGCGGCTTCGCCGCCGGTGGCGGCGCGGTGGTCGAAGGTCAGCGACAGCGGCATCACCTTGTGGGTCTCCACGCCGCCCATCACCGGCACGAGCTGGTAGCGCGCGCGGCCGGCGGCGACGATGGCCACGCACGGTGGCACCACCACCGGGGTGGCATAGCGGCCGGCGAACATGCCGAAGTTGGACAGCGAGATGGTGTAGCCGCTGAGTTCGGAGGCGGCGATGCTGCGGGTTTCCACCTGCTGGCGCAGGCGGTTGATGCCCTCGCGGATGCCGTTGGCGTCGAGCATGTCGGCATTGCGCAGCGCCGGCACGAACAAGCCTTCCTCGGTATCCACCGCGATGCCGATATCGACCTGATGGTGCAGTGTGCGGTTGAGCGCCTCGCCATCGAACCAGGCGTTGAGCGCGGGCACCGCCTGGCAGGCGCGCACGATGGCGCGCACCAGGCGCACGGTGACGTCGTTGCCGGGCTGCCAGGCGTGCAAGTCGGCGTCGTCGTTGAGCGTGGTTGGTACCACCTTGCTGTGCGCATCGGCCATCACGCGCGCCATGTTGCGGCGCACGCCCTTGAGCTGTTCGGGCTGGCCCTTGACGCTGGTGCCTGGCGATTGGGTGCGCATCGGCTTGCCGCTGGCCGAGAGCGTGGAGCGGGTAGTGCTGCCCTCATCCGCCCTGCGGGCACCTTCTCCCGCAGGCGGGAGAAGGGTCGTCGTTGCCGATCGATCTCTGCCGTCTGCAGCGATTCCGTTGGCTCTCCCACCGTCACCGACCAGGCCACCTCTCCCCCCGTCACTGACCAGGCCACCTCTCCCGCTTGCGGGAGAGGTCGGCGCGCCCCGCGCGCCGGGTGAGGGCCGCGCGGTGCCTGCGGCTGCGGCCTGCTTCACATCGGCCAGCGTCACCGTGCCGTCCGCGCCGGTGGCCTGCACTTGCGCCAGGTCCACGCGCAGCTTGCGCGCAAGCGCACGCACCACCGGCATGGCGCGCACGCCGCCGACGGCAATGGCCTGTTCGCTCTGCACGGTGTTGGAGCTCTGCATGGCGCCCACCACGGTGCCGGCGTCGTCGCGCTCGCCCGGCGCCTCGCCGTCTGCATCCGCGTCGGCGATCTCACCGCCATTGTCGGATGCGACCACGCGCTCGCTGGGACCGGCCGCGCTCTGGCCGGTGCTGGGCGTCTGCGCCTGCGCGCCACCGTGCCCATGTCCGTGGCCGGTGTCCTGGCCATCGGCGCGCTGCGGCTGCGAGGCATCCAGCGCGAACTGCGCCAGCATCGCGCCGGTCACGATCACATCGCCGGCCGCACCGGCCAGCTTGACCACGGTGCCGGAAAACGGCGAGGGCACCTCGACCACCGCCTTGGCGGTTTCCATCGACACCAGCGGCTCGTCCAGGCGCACGCTGTCGCCTTCGGCGACGAACCATTCGACGATGGTGGCGTCGGGCAGGCCTTCGCCCAGGTCGGGCAGGTGAAACGTCTTGCTTTGGCTCATGGCAGATTCTCTTGTGCCGCGGGCAACGGCGGCAGGGTGTCTTCGAGGAGTTCCAGGTCGGCCGCCGGCAGCCAGCCCTGCGCGCCATCGGCACGCTCGGACCACCACCAGCCACCGTGTTCGTGATGCAGCAACACGTCCTCGCCCGCCTGGGCATCGAGTTCGCGTGCGTCGTAATCGCGCAGCGCTTCGGCCAGGCCCTCGCCCAGCGGGCGCAGCCAGGCCAGCGGTGCCCAGCCGGCACGGCCGCCATCGGTGGTGACCCAGGCGAACGCCGGCCATTCTTCGTCGCGCACGCCGACGCTGACCCGCTGACCAGCGTGGAAGCGGACCGGGTTGGCGTAGGCGGCGCGGTGCTCGCACAGCAGACGGGCGCGCATGTCAGCCGGCAGCCACCGCACGCCGCGCGGCGGTGACGATCCGCTCCACGCTCGGCAGGTACTTCATTTCCAGCCGGAACAGCGGGATGTGCGTGTCGTAGCCGGTGACGCGTTCGACCGGGGCCACCAGGTCGTACATGGACTGCTCGGCCAGGCGCGCGGCAATTTCCGCGCCGAAACCGGCGGTGCGCGGGGCCTCCTGCACGATCACGCAGCGGCCGGTCTTGGCCACCGATTCGGCGATGGTGTCGAAATCCAGCGGGCGCAGCGTGGCCACGTCGATGACTTCGGCGCTGATGCCTTCGCCGGCGAGCTTGTCGGCCGCTTCCAGCGCTTCCTTGACCTGCGCGCCCCAGGCCACCAGGGTGACATCGGTGCCGTCGCGCAGCACGAAGCACACATCCAGCGGCAGCGCTTCGCCATCGTTGGCCACCACTTCCTTGTACTGGCGGTAGATGCGCTTGGGCTCCATGTAGATCACCGGATCCGGGTCGCGGATCGCGGCCAGCAACAGGCCATAGGCGCGCTGCGGCGAGGACGGCAACACCACGCGCAAACCGGGCACGTTGGTGAAGATGGCTTCGTTGGCTTCGCTGTGATGTTCCGGCGCGCGGATGCCGCCGCCCCACGGCACGCGCAGCACCATCGGGCAATGCAGGCGGCCGCGGGTCCGGTTGCGCAGGCGTGCGGCGTGGCAGATCAGGTGATCGACCATGGGATACACGAAGCCGTCGAACTGCGCTTCGGCCACCGGCTTCATGCCCTGCGCGGCTAGGCCGACGCTCAGGCCGGCGATGGTGGTTTCGTCCAGCGGGGTATCCAGTACGCGTTCGCTGCCGAAGCGCTGCTGCAGGCCGGCGGTGGCGCGGAACACGCCGCCGTTGACGCCGACGTCCTCGCCCAGCACCAGCACCGTGGGGTCGTGGTCCAGCTCCCAGGCCAGTGCCTGGGTGATGGCTTCGATCAGGGTGATGGGCGAACTCATGGCGATCTCTCCGCGCGTGGCAGCGGCGTGGTAGGGGGCACTGGCGTGCTGCGCAGTGTCGGCGGGCACATGCTTGAGCTCATCCATGACGCGCCTCCAGGGCCATCGCCTCGGCGCGCTGGGCCAGCAACTCGGCCGGTGGCTCGCCGTAGAGGTAATCGAACATCGCTTCCACCGGCTGCACCGGGGTGTTCAGATACACATTGACCTCTTCGTCGATGCGCGCGCTGCATTCGGTTTTCCACGCGTCTTCCTGCGCTTCGTCCCACAAGCCCTGCGCGGTGAGATAGCGGCGCAGGCGCAGCAGCGGTTCGCGGGTCCAGGCCTGCTTGACCTCGTCCTCGCCCCGGTAGCGGCGCGCATCGTCGGCGGTGGTGTGGTCGGTGAGGCGGTAGGTCATGAACTCGATCACCGTGCCGCCGTCGCCGGCCAGGGCGCGCTCGCGCGCCTGCCGCATCGCCTCGAGCACGGCGATCAGGTCGTTGCCGTCCACCTGCAGGCAATGCAGGCCACCGGCCAGGCCTTTCTGCGCCAGCGTCTGCGCGCCGGTCTGCGCGGCGCGCGGCACCGAAATCGCCCAGCCGTTGTTGATCACACACAGGATCAACGGCAATTTGTAGGCGCCGGCCGAATTGAGCGCGGCGTAGAAGTCGGTCTTGGAGCTGCCGCCATCGCCGCAACAGGCCACCGCCACCTGCGGCTTGCCCATCAGCTTGAACGACAGCGCCGAACCGGCCGCGTGCAGGCACTGGGTGGAGATCGGCACGCAGATCGGGAAGTCGATCGCCGCATCGGCATTGCGCGGGTAATCGCTGCCGCGCTCGTCGCCGCCCCAGTACAACAGCACATCGCGCGGGCGCACGCCGCGTTCGAACATGGTGCCGTATTCGCGGTAGCTGGGCGCGAACACATCGCCGCTGCGCATCGACGCGCCGATGCCCACGTGGGTGGCCTCGTGGCCCAGGCTGGCGGCATAGGTGCCGAGCTTGCCGGTGCGCTGCAGCGCCACCGACTTGCTGTCGAAGGTGCGCACGAACAGCATGCGCTTGAACAGCGCCAGCAGGGTTTGCGGGTTGGCGGCGTCGGCCGGCAGGTCGTCGCGGACGAGCTTGCCGTCCGCATCCATGTATTGCAGATAGTCGATCTGGAACTGCGCGGCTACGCTCATTGCGGCGACACCTTCACCAAGAAGTTTCAAATGATATGAGTTGCCATGTTAAGGACGGTGGAGCAAAACCACGTCCTGCACCGCAACACACAATGATGCTGGGATGCACAAAAAAAAGGGCGCGGACCAGGCCGCGCCCTTTGTCACTGTTGGCAACTGTGACGTGGTGCAGTGCGATCAGCGACGGCCCGCACCACCTCCGATCGGAGTGACGATCAGCGCCGAATCGTTGGCCGGGTTCGCGTCCGGCGATGCGGACGTGGCGCTGGCCTGCACGCGGACCGCGCCCGCGGCCGGGACGGGCCGGGTTGCAACGCTCAGCTGGAACACCGCCTGCGTGCCCGGTTGCATCAACGCCGCACTGCTGCAGACGAAGCGTGCGCTACGCAGCGATTGCAGCTGCTTGTCGCAGCGCCAGCCGCGTGGCGGAACCAGCAGCGACAGTGCAGACACGGTATTGCCTTCGATCACCACGCTGGGGCGCTGTGCCGGGGCAGTGCCGATGTTGTCCAGCAGCACCCGGTAACTGGCGTTGAAGGCGCTGGTCGGCAGGCTGGCCGGGCCATCGAGCCGCACTGCCAGATCGCTGCGCAGCTGCGCCAGCACGGTCACGCTGGCCGTGTCGGTGTTGTTGTCCACCTGCGGATCGGGGGTCTGCGAAGCCACCGATGCCGCCAGCAGCAACGCGCGGCCGGCCAGTGTGGCGCCGGCCTCCACCTGCACCGCAAAACGCTGCACATTGCCGGGCGCCAGCGACGCGATGGTGCAGGTGACCACGGTCTGCGTACCGGTCTGCGGCGGTTGGCACACCCAACCCGGCGCAGCGCTGACGCGCGGGCTCACTGCGGCATCGAATGCCAACGCCACTGCGGCAAACGCGGCGCTCTCCGGCCCGCGATTGTCCACGTCCACCGTGTACTCGATACGCTCGCCTTCGGTGACCTCGGGACGCGCGGTGCTCACCGCCACGCCCAGGTCCGCATTGACCTGCTTGCGCATGCGCAACAACACCACGGTGGGATCGTGGTCGGACAGGCGCGTGGGCGTATTGGTATCGTTGCGCGCGGTGCCGGGGAAGTCGGCATTGATGCGCGCATGGCCTACCAACAGCGAGGCGATCTGCGGCGTGCGCATCAGCGCATCGCTGGCCAGGATGTGGTCCAGCGATTGCACGTTGCCGTCGAAGGCGTACGAGTAGCTCTGGTCGGGCGTGTTGAACCAGGTCAGGTCGGTGTAGTCCGGGTCGACCAGATCGGCGCCATCTCCGCCCACCACGGTCTGCGCATCCGGCGCCGGTTTGCCGGTGATGGTGCCCATGGCATCCACATAGCCGTCGTTGAACTCGAAGGCGTTGAAGTCGCCCATCACCAGTACTTTTTCGTCAGGGTTCAATTGCTGACGTGTCTGCAGCAGGCGCGCCAGATACTCGGCCTGGGCCTGGCGCTTGGCGCGGATGCGGGTACCGGCCGCATCGTCGGTGTCAGCGCCGTTGAGCGAGCGCTGATGCACCACGATGGCGGTCAACGGCAGCACGCGGCCGTCGGCCTGGTGCACGTTGGCAGTGAGCACCAGCGGCGGGCGGTCGTTGAGCAGGCTGACACCACCGGCCGGCTCGGTCCAGGTGGTGGTCTTGCCTTCCTGCGCAATGGAGAGCACTTCCACCCGCGGCACGCCGCCGGCGACCTCGGAGGTCTTGACCAGGAAGCCGACGTCGATGCCGCCGACGTCATTGCCTTCCTGCAGATACGCCACGTAGCGCGGGTCCTGCTGGCCGGCGGCTACCGCGTCGGCATTGACGCGCGCGGCCAGGGTCTGCAGCACGCTCAGGCTTTCCACTTCCACCGTGCCCAGCACGTCGGGCGTATGCAGGTAGTTGCGGATTGCCAGCGAGGCCTTGTTGAGGCGGGCCTGGAACGCGGCCGGGGTGAGCACCGGTTCGCCGATCGCCGGGTCGTTCTGGTCGTCGAAGAAGCGCTCCATGTTGTAGGTGGCCACGGCCACGTCGTCGGCCTGCGGCAGCGGCGCAGGGCGTGGTTGGTCGGCACCATTGCAGATCACCTGCGGGGTGCGTTCCGGGTACAGCGTGTAGCGGCGGAAGCCGTAGTCCAGCGGGCCGACCACATTGAACACCAGGCAGCCGGAGGCCAGGTCCAGTCGCTCCCCACCCACGCCGGCACTGCCGACGGCGATGACTTCCGGGTTGGTGTTCCAGCGCGGCACGCCGGCAGGCGAGCCGGCCGGCAGCGGGTCGGGCAACTGCACGCCCGGCTCGCGGTAGGCACGCGGCACGCCGGTGACCACAGCATGGAACACGCCATTGCTGGTGGCAGTGGCATTGGTTTCGTTGACGTTGCCGCCGGTGGGCGCATTGACGGTGAGGCTGGCGGCGGCCACGCACATGCCTTCCAGCGCTTCGAGCTGATCATAGGCGCCGTTGGGGTTGGGGAAGTCCGCACGCAGCATCACCGGCGACGGCAGCGGGTTGCCGGTGGAATCGGCCAGCACGGTGACGCTGCCGCCGATTTCGGTCAGCGGCGGCTGGGTGGGGTCGGCGCTGGGCACGTATTCTATCACCGTGCCCTGCACGCGCACCCGGTTACCGACGGCGGCGGCTTCCGGCGGCGCGCTGCCGGTGTAGACATAGACGCCCTCGGAGGTGGACGGGTCGGCGTCGGCCTCACTATCCGGTGCTTGCAGGAAGAACCCGGCACTGCGGCGTGCTGTCACGATGCCCGAGGTGGCGACGACCTGGCCGTCCAGCGGCGAGCGTGCGCCCTTGCCCTGGATGGCGTGGATCGGCAGCAGGCTGAAATCGTCGTTGACGATGGTGCCGGTGGCGCTCAGCGTGGCCGGTAGCGCGCCGGTGACCCCGCTGATCTGCAAGCGGAGGCTTTCATCCGGCTCGGCGATGGTGTCGCCCAGCACATCCACCGCAATGGTGGCCGTGCGCTCGCCTGCGGCAATGCGCAAGGTGGCCGCGGGCAAGGCGACATAGTCGCTGCCGGCGGTGGCGGTGCCATCGACGGTAGCGGCGGTGAAGCTCACCCCGCCGGCACCGGCCGGCTGGCTCAGGCTCAGCGTGAACACGAAGCTGCGGCTGCCGCTATTGCCCTCGGCCTGGCTGACATCGGCCAGCGTGGCGACCGGCTGGCCGCCGCCGCTGCACAGGCGCGCCGCACTGGCGCTGTTGCGCGGGGTGGGCGCACCGGTGGCGAAATCGGCCGCGTTGTTGTCGGTGTCGGTGCAGCCGTCGCCGCCGCGCAGCACCGCCAGCGTATTGCTGGGAGCGGGGGTGGGCGCATTGCCTTCGGCACAGCTGGCATTGCCGCCGTAGCCGACCAGATCGGCGTAACCGGTGGGGCAGCTGCCGCTCAGTGCGGCCGTGGCATTGCTCAACGCCACCTTGCCGGCGGTGCCGCTCATGGCCAGCGTGCCGGTGGCGTCGGGCGTGGGCAGCGCTACGCTGCCGCCGCTGCCATCGGCCTGCTTGACCAGGTAATAGCCGCCGGTCGGCACGCTGCCTGCCAACGGGGTGACCTGCCAGCTGCTGCCGGCGGCCGAGGCGTACTGCACCGACCAGCCGTCCAGGCTGACCGTGGTACTGCCGATATTGTGCAGCTCGATGAAATCGCTGCGGAGGGTGGCGCCGCTATTGCCACCACCACCATAGACCTGGCTGATGACGACTTGGGCTTGGGCGTGGCCGGCACAGGCCAGCCCGCACAGAAGTAAGGCTGCACGACGCTGCAACACATGCATGAGATAAGAGTCCCCTGATCCGTGAGACGTGAAGCGCTCCCCTGGTCCGGCCACGTCCCTGGCCGGCAGCGCCGTTGAATTCTGCATGAATTTGCAGACCTAGGTTGACGATAAGGTGACAGCAGCGCAGCGGCTGAGACCGCGCCGGCGGCACGCCAGGTGGTTCAGGGCTGAAAGAGTTGGCCGGCGGTCCATGGCCCGGGAGCGGCAGCCGACCGGTTGGTGACTCTGCATGCTACCGACGCAAGCACCCACCGGCCCGGCACCCGCCGACCCACGGCCGTGAGCAAACAAGCAGGCGGCCGACAGGCGGCCAACCCCCAGGCGATTGCGAACCGGGCGCAACAACGCCGGCAGCCATCGGACCCGCCGCGTCCGAACGCCATCGATTACCGAACGGTCCCCGCCACCCCAGCGATGCCGACCACCCGGCGCGACAGCCGTGCCCGCCTCCCGAGATCGATATCCACCCAAGCACGACGTCCGTGCTCCAACCGCATCCAACCGGCGACGCGCCACGATCATCTGCGCGCTCCGCCCTCCGCCAGTCCCCAATCCCCAATCCCCAATCCCCAATCCCGAATCCCGAATCCGCGGCGGCTGCCAAGCGCGCTACCCTGGTCGGCCCGATCCATCTGCCCCCGCCATGCCCGTCGACAACAACCTGCGTGACCTGGAACCCGGCATCCACACCGATCTGCAGGGGCGGCTGACCTATGGCGGCTATCTGCGGCTGGACCAGTTGCTGTCGGCGCAACAGCCCTTGTCCGAGCCGGCGCACCACGACGAGATGCTGTTCATCATCCAGCACCAGACCTCGGAGCTGTGGTTGAAGCTGCTGGCGCACGAGTTGCGCGCGGCGATCGTGCATCTGCAGCGCGACGAGGTCTGGCAATGCCGCAAGGTCCTGGCGCGCAGCAAGCAGGTGCTGCGCCAGCTCACCGAGCAGTGGTCGGTGCTGGAGACGCTCACGCCCAGTGAATACATGGGCTTCCGCGACGTGCTCGGCCCCTCGTCGGGGTTCCAGTCGTTGCAGTACCGCTATATCGAGTTCCTGCTCGGCAACAAGAACCCGCAGATGCTGCAGGTATTCGCCTACGACCCGCAGGGCCAGGCGCGGCTGCGCGAGGTGCTGGAAGCGCCCAGCCTGTACGAGGAATTCCTGCGCTACCTGGCGCGCTTCGGGCATGCAATTCCGCAGCACTACCAGGCGCGCGACTGGACCGCCGCACATGTGGCCGACGACAGCTTGCGACCGGTGTTCGAGCGTATCTACGAAAACACCGACCGCTACTGGCGCGAGTATTCGCTGTGCGAGGACCTGGTGGATGTGGAAACCCAGTTCCAGCTCTGGCGCTTCCGCCACATGCGCACGGTGATGCGGGTGATCGGCTTCAAGCGCGGCACCGGCGGCTCCAGCGGCGTGGGTTTCCTGCAGCAGGCACTGGCACTGACCTTCTTCCCGGAACTGTTCGACGTGCGCACCTCGGTGGGCGTGGAAAATCGTCCGTCCCAGGGCAATGCCGGTACGGCGGAGAGCTGAGCAACGCAACGAAGCTGGGCTGGACTGGTTAGGCAACTAGCTTGGTCAGACGAAATCAGCACAGAAAAGACATCAGGAACGCAAGAAGCAGGCACTGCTAAGGAGCGAACACCGCAAGAGCTGCAGCGCACCGGCGCAGCCGTTGCGCTTGAGCCCCTCTCCCTGCGGGAGAGGGGTTGGGGTGAGGTTACGGGCGTTATCCCAGGGACAGCCACCCCGCCAATGCTGGGAGAGGGCGATCGGCACCGCCCGGCGACTTCGCACCCTCATCCGCCCTTCGGGCACCTTCTCCCGACGCGAGAAGGGAGGCGGTGCAGAGGTTCTTCCCGTCTACCGTCATCAGGTCGGCGACTCCGGCGAATTTGACGCGTACATGACGTCTAAGTGATCCTCGCGCGTCGCCCCGGGGTTCGCCCCGGTGCCCCAGCCAATACTGAATACGCAAGGGACCCCTATGAGCGTTGACGCTGCCGCGCCGACATCCGCCTCCAACCCGCCGCAGCCGCCTGCGCTTCCCGAGTTCCCCACGCTGCTGGGCCATCCGCGGCCGCTGTGGTTGCTGTTCATGACCGAATTCTGGGAACGCTTCGCGTTCTACGGCATTCGCTGGGCGCTGGTGCTGTACATCGTGGCGCAGTTCTTCGGCGGCGACGCCACCGGGCAGGCGCCGGCGGGGCGCACCTACGGCGCCTATCTGGCGCTGGTGTACGCGGCGGCGATCTTCGGCGGCTACGTGGCCGACCGCGTGCTCGGTTACCAGCGCTCGATCCTGGTCGGCGCAGCAGTCATGGCGACCGGTCTGTTCCTGATCGCCATTCCCGACCACACCATGTTCGAGATCGGCCTGGCCACCGTGGTGGTCGGCAACGGGCTGTTCAAGCCGAACATCTCCACCATGGTGGGCAAGCTGTATTCGGTCGCCGATCCGCGCCGCGACAGCGGGTTCACGATCTTCTACATGGGCATCAACCTGGGCGCGATGATCTCGCCGGTGTTGACCCAGCTGCTGGCCGAAAGGGTCTTCGGCACCGAAGCCATGCCGTCCTACAAGATGGTGTTCATGGCCTCCGGCGTGGGCATGCTGATCAGCCTGGTGTGGTTCTGGTTCGGCCGCGTCCAGCTCAAGGGCATCGGCGCACCGGCGCCGGGTGCGCAGGGCCTGGGCCGCGTGCTGATGGTGCTGGTGGGCTGCCTGCTGGCGATTCCGGGCGTGTACTTCCTGCTCGCCGTGGGCGCGGACGTGTTGCAGATCGTGCTGACGGCGCTATTCATCGGCCTGTCGGTGATGCTGTTGGTGGAGGGCATCCGCGAGGGCAAGGTACAGCGCGACAAGGTGATCGCGATGCTGATCATCTTCGCCTTCAACGTGCTGTTCTGGATGTTCTTCGAACAGGCCGGCAGCTCGTTCACCTTCCTGGCCGACAACATCGTCAACCGTAATTTTGGCGAGTGGACCTTCCCGACCGCGTGGTTCCAGTCGGTCAACTCGATCGCCATCATCGCGCTGGCCCCGGTCATCGCCTGGATCTGGGTCCAGGCCGGCCGCTTCAATCCGTCGATTCCACGCAAGTTCGGCCTGGGCCTGTTGTTCAACGGCCTGGCCTTCCTGCTGCTGATGTTTGCGTTGTCCAGCCTGGTCAACGATGCCGGCAAGATCCCGTTCTGGACCTTGTTCATGGTCTACGTGATCCAGTCGGTGGGCGAGCTGTGCCTGTCGCCGATCGGCTTGTCGATGGTGACCAAGCTGGCCCCGGTGCGCCTGGTCGGGTTCGGCATGGGTGGCTGGTTTTTGTCCACCGGCATCGGCAACAACCTGTCGGGCATTTTTGCCGGCCATGTCAGCGGGAACGAAGGCATGAGCGTGTCCTCGGCGCTGGGCGGGTATACCTTCGGGTTCTGGGCCTTGGTGGGCGCCGGCGCGCTGCTGTTCCTGATCGCGCCGCTGATCAACAAACTCATGCATGGTGTGAAGTGAGGAGAAACGCGATGCCGATCAAACCGCTTGTCTGTGGCCTGTTGCTGACCGGTCTATTGAGCGCCTGCGGGCAGTCATCCGAGCCACAGGAAGCGCCGCGGCCGCTGGATACGTCGATGCAGAAGCCGCCCAGCGCCGATCCCAGCCAGCCGGTGTCCTCGGGCAACACGCCCACCGCTGCCGACATTGCCGCGGCGGCCGCGCTCAATGCGCAGTACGACCCCTCGCGCGACCCGGCCGCGGACCTGGAAACGGCCAAGGTCGAAGCCAAGCGTGGCGGCAAGCGCATCGTGCTCAATGTCGGCAACGCCGCCTGCGAGCCATGCAAGGTGCTGGACGAGTTGATGGGCGGCGATGCGGAGCTGCGCAGCTTCCGCGATGCGAATTTCGTGGTGGTCAAGGTCAACCGCGATGCGGCCAATGAAAACGCCGCGTTCCTGTCGCAGTTCGCCCAGCTCAACGAGTATCCCTCGCTGCTGGTGCTGGACAACGACGGCAAGCTGCTGACCACCCAGGCCGGCCCGGAGCTGCGCAAGGGCGAAGGCTTTGACCGCAAGAAGCTGTTTGATTTCTTGAAGCAGTGGGCACCGCCGCAGGCCTGAGTGAGTTCCGCGGTGCGGTCTGTGTGCGTAAGCGCGTAGCCGGCCGGTGTCTGCGAGGATTCGCCGAGGAGCGGCCCTCATCCGGCGCGTTGCGCCACCTTCTCCCGCGCACGGGAGAAGGGAGGGTGGTTGGTTGCGCGTTGGCCGGAGCGCGTCCTTCCTCGGCCCAAGTGCTTCCTTCCCCCGCTTGCGGGGGAAGGTGCCCGCAGGGTGGATGGGGGCGAGCGAATGCCTGCCGTCAGTCCTTGTCGGCCATGCGCGGCAGCCCGTCCTTGGCCAACCGGTCGATCAGGCGTTCCAGCAACTGCTGCTCTTCGGCACTGAAGATCGACATCATCCGCTGTGCCATCTCGCTGACCAACGGAGCGACGGTCTCGTACGCCGTGTGAGCGCCCCTCATCCGGCGCGTTGCGCCACTTTCTCCCGCGCGCGGGAGAAGGGAGTGTGGTTGGTTGTGCGTTGGCCCGAGCGCGTCCTACCTCGGTCCAAGTGCTTCCTTCCCCCGCTTGCGGGGGAAGGTGCCCGCAGGGCGGATGGGGGCGAGCGAAGCGCCTGCCTCAGTCCTTGTCGGCCATGCGCGGCAGCCCGTCCTTGGCCAGCCGGTCGATCAGGCGTTCCAGCAACTGCTGCTCTTCGGCACTGAAGATCGACATCAGCCGTTGTTCCATCTCGTTGACCAGCGGGGCGACGGTCTCATAGACCTGGCGCCCGGCCGGCGACAGCGCCAACATCGAGCGGCGGCGGTCATCGCCGTGCGTTTCGCGGCGGATGAAGCCGCGCTCCAGCAGCCGGGCCACCGCGCGGCTGACCGCCACCTTGTCCATCGCCGTGCGGTCGGAGACCTCGCTGGCCGAGGAGCCCGGATACAGCGCCAGGATGGTGATCACCCGCCATTCGGGAATCGCCATGCCGTAACGGTCGCCGTATACCTTGGCAATGTTGCTGCTGATCCGGTTGGACAGCACGCTCAGGCGATACGGCAGGAACTGCTCCAGGTTGAGCAGGACAGGATGGTGCGGCGGCTGGGGGGCGTCGAGATCGCTCATGTTGCGCTGTGTCTTGATTTTGGTTTCATTTGCAACTACAAACCGAGGGTGGCCTGCGCATTCTCGCGGGTCTTCTGCCACTCCGCATAGCCCTGCGGACACCCCAGCGTGGAGAAACGACGATGAGCGCACAACCGAACACCACTGCACACCGCCCGGATCCGGGCATGCAGGTCACCACCTTCGACAATCCGATGGGGATCGACGGGTTCGAATTCGTCGAATTCGCCGCACCGGCCAGCCAGGGGGCGCAATTGCACGCCTATTTCCGCCAGATGGGCTTCAGCGCGGTGCTGCGTCACCGCAGCCGTCCCATTACCGTCTATCGCCAGGGTGGGGTCAATTTCCTGCTCAACGAAGACCCCGATTCGTTCGCTGCCGACTTCGCCGCCGCGCACGGCCCCTGCGCCTGCGGGTTTGCGATCCGCTTCCGCACCCCGGCCGACACCGTGCTGCAGACCGTGCTGGGCAACGGCGGCGAAGCGGTGCAGAACAAGCCCGACACCCGCGCGGTGCCGGCACCGGTGGTCAAGGGCATCGGCGACTGCATGCTGTATCTGGTGGATCGCTATGGCGAGGCGGGCAGCATCTACGACGCCGACTACGAAGCCATTGAAGGCGCCAACCAGCATCCGGCCGGCTTCGGGCTGACCTTCATCGACCACCTCACGCACAACCTGTATTTCGGCAACATGCAGCGCTGGTCGGATTACTACGAGCGGCTGTTCAACTTCCGCGAGATCCGCTACTTCGACATCAAGGGCGCCAAGACCGGACTGGTGTCCAAGGCGATGACCGCCCCGGACGGCATCGTACGCATTCCGCTCAACGAATCGTCCGACCCCAAGAGCCAGATCAACGAGTATCTGGACGCCTACCAGGGCGAAGGCATCCAGCACATCGCCTGCTTCACCGACGACATCTACACCAGCGTGGAAAAGATGCGCGCGGCCGGCGTCAGCTTCCTGGATACCCCGGACACCTATTTCGACGTCGTGGATCTGCGCATTCCCGAGCACGGCGAAGATGTCGAACGCCTGCGCCGCAACAAGATCCTGATCGACGCCGATCCGGATACCAAGCAGCGCAAGCTGCTGCAGATCTTCACCACCAACTGCATCGGCCCGATCTTCTTCGAGATCATCCAGCGCAAGGGCAATGAAGGCTTCGGCGAAGGCAATTTCCAGGCGTTGTTCGAAAGCATCGAGCGCGATCAGATGAAGCGTGGGGTGCTTTGAGGGCTGGGATGGGTGATTGGTGATTCGGGATTGGTTCTAAAGCGGTGCGTTGTGATTGGTGATTAGTGCGAGTGGTTGGACGGACAGGAACTGAGCGATGCGCTATCTCTGAAAGCATGTGCAGTGAAAACTCAGCGCCGAAGTCAATCCTCCGTGATCCAGAAGGCACTGCTTGCGCGCCAGATGTCTGACACGATGAAACGTTGAAAGCGCACGCGACTAAAGCCACTCTCCCGGTGCGAGAGGGGTTGGGGTGAGGGTACGGTGGAGCGATGAAAATCAAACCGCCATTGCCTACCGTTGCGCTCACCAACGCGCGTGCATTACGAACAGAAATGACCGACGCAGAGCACGCACTCTGGCGCTGTCTGCGAAGCAATCAGCTCCAAAGCTTCAAGTTCAGACGTCAGCATCCGATTCCGCCGTACATCGCAGAGTTTTGTTGCATTGAAGCCAAGTTGATTGTTGAGTTGGACGGATCGCAGCATCAGGCATCCTTCGATCAGGCAAGAACACGGTGGCTTCAATCGAAAGGCTGGATCGTGCTGCGCTTCTGGAATAACGATGTACTGCTTTCACTCGATGCGGTGATCGAGGCAATCTGTCATGTCATTGCGCCGCCGTACCCTCACCCCAACCCCTCTCCCGGTGGGAGAGGGGCTTGATCCACCCCAAGCTCAGCCTTCTGCGGTCGAGGAGGAGGCTCAACATCTGGACGCGCCACCATGCACAACCTGCAGCACTACATGACCGGCTTCGGCAACGAGTTCGCAACCGAAGCGGTGGCCGGCAGCCTGCCGGTCGGGCAGAACTCGCCGCAGCGCGTGGCGCATGGCCTATACGCCGAGCAGTTGTCCGGAACTGCCTTCACCGCGCCACGCGGCGAGAATCGGCGCAGCTGGCTGTATCGCATTCGTCCGGCGGCGGTACACGGCCGTTTCTCGCTGATCGATCAGTCCCGGCTCCACAACGACTTCGGCAGCGGCCCGGTGCCGCCGGACCAGATGCGCTGGAGTCCACTGCCGTTGCCGGCCACGGCCACCGATTTCGTCGATGGCCTGTACACCATGGCCGGCAACGGCAGCCCGGAGGCGATGACCGGCGTGGCCGTGCATCTGTATGCGGCCAACGCGTCCATGCACGGGCGGTTCTTCTACAACGCCGACGGCGAGCTGCTGCTGGTGCCGCAGCTCGGCCGGTTGCGGGTCTGCACTGAACTGGGCGTGCTCGAACTGGAGCCGCAACAGATCGGCGTGATACCGCGCGGTGTGCGTTTCCGGGTGGAACTGCTCGATAGCCAAGCGCGTGGCTATGTCTGCGAAAATTTCGGCGGCCTGTTGCGGCTGCCGGATCTGGGGCCGATTGGTGCCAATGGCCTTGCCAATCCGCGTGATTTCCAGACCCCGCATGCGGCGTTCGAGCAATGCGACGGCGCGTTCGAGCTGGTCGCCAAGTTCCAGGGCCATCTGTGGCGGGCGGATATCGATCACTCGCCGCTGGATGTGGTGGCCTGGCACGGCAATTACGCGCCGTATCGCTACGATCTGCGCCGCTTCAACACCATTGGCTCGATCAGCTTCGACCATCCCGATCCCAGCATCTTCACCGTGCTGACCTCGCCAAGCGACACGCACGGCACCGCCAATATGGATTTTGCGATCTTCCCGCCGCGCTGGCTGGTGGCGCAGCACACCTTCCGCCCGCCGTGGTTCCATCGCAACGTGGCCAGCGAGTTCATGGGCCTGGTGCACGGCGTCTACGACGCCAAGGCCGAGGGGTTCGCGCCGGGCGGCGCGTCGCTGCACAACTGCATGAGCGGGCACGGCCCGGACGCAGCGACCTTCGACAAGGCCTCGCAGGCCGATCTGTCGCGCCCTGACGTCATCGCCGACACCATGGCCTTCATGTTCGAAACCCGCGCCGTGCTGCGGCCCACCCAGCAGGCGCTGCAGGCCACGCATCGGCAGGGCGACTATCAGCGCTGCTGGGAGGGCTTGCGTGCCGGGTTCACGGCGCCGGCAAAGGGCGCGAGAGACTGACCATCAAGGGGTGCACTCCAGACAGCGAGACCTAATAGCTGCGCGCGGCCGGACGCTGCCGGCAGCTGCTGCGCACAGCGCGGTTCTGGTAGGTCGTCGATATCGGTGATGGCAGTGCATGGCCTTTGATTCTGGGCATGATGCTCCCTCGCTACCGAAGCCGGCATGCATGCGAGGGCGCAACGCATATCGGCAAGGCGCTCCTGCTGCGTCACGCAGCCTGCAACGCGCCCGGCAGCAGTTCGCCGATGCGCGTGCGCACGCGCTCGGCATACGAGGACGAGGTGAACTGCGGCAGCTCACGCAGGGCCGCGTTGATGGCATTGGTGATCTCGTCTTCGGTGCGCGCGGCCTGCAGTTGGCGATGCAGCGCCATGGCGACCGGGTTGCGCTGCAACTGCAGGATGTCCAGCAGATAGAGCCGGGCATTGGTGGTTGCGCGACGACGCAGGCGCTGCAGGTCGTCCTCGCTGGCTGGCTCCGGTGGCGCCTGCAGCGTGGCCGGAGCTGCTGCAGCCGGCGCCACTGCCGCAACGGGCGCGCTGCCGCGTCTTGCATCGCTCGCATCGCCTCCAGCGGGTTCCAGATAGCCCATCGCGCACAGCGTCTGCACCAGCGTACCGCCCGCGTTTCCCAGCAGCGCTGTCAGCGCGGCCAGATCGCGCTGCCCGTCGGCGAGGATCAGGGCACGGCGTTGCAGCAGGGTCAGCGGACTACGGTGCGATTGCAGCGCGGCAAGGGCGAGTTCGGTCTTGCGTGGGGTCATGGCGGCGGTCCTGCGAAGCCGACAGGGTGACCGCTGCCAATGAAGCGCCGATGACATGGGTGCGACGCGAGGTCATGGCGGCCTGCACACCGCCGCGATCCCGGCTGTGTAGGCTTCACGTTCGCATAAGGGAGCGCTTCGATGACATCCAGACTGCTTGGCGTGATGGGCCTGATGCTGGTCGTGGCCGGCTGCAATCGCGCCGATGAGCCGCCAGCGGCGCCCGCATCCGCCGCTGCGCAGCCGGCCTCGGCCAGCGATCAGCCCACCGGCGCAGTGCCACCGGCCACGGCGCCGGCCGGCACGTTTCCGCCCGATCTGCGGCAGCAGCCGACCACGCTGGCGCGCATGGATGGCTACGGCGACCTGCGCCTGAGCCAGGACGCTGCGCAAGCGCGCGCAGCCTGGGGTAGCGACCTGCGCGGCGATGCGGCCAACGATGGCGGCTGCTATCTGTTGCGTCCGCAGTGGGCAGACGATGCACGCCAATTCGGTTTCATGTTCGAAGGCGATCGCCTGGTCCGTTACCAGACCAGCGAGCCGAAGGAAGTGGCGCCTGGCGGCGGCAAGGTCGGCATGACGCTGGACCAGCTACGCGCGCTGTACCCCGATGGTCTGCAGGCGCAGCCACACAAATATGTGCCCGGCGCGCAGACGCTGCGGCACGCCGACGCTGCCACCCAGTCGGCGCTGGTGTTCGAGACCGATGCCGAGGGCAAGGTCAGCAGCTGGCGGGTAGGGCAGGCACCGCAGGTGGATTATGTGGAGGGGTGCGGCTGAGTGTCGCCGTCATCGCAGCGCTTGCATGCCAGTGCTGCGCTTGCAATTTCGCCACGTGTGGCGAGCTGTAGGATGGCGTGAGTTGGACCCCTGCAACCATGCATCGCATGCGATCGACCGTGCGGCGTACTCGCAGCACACCGCCGCATGGGGTTCATTGCCCCGAAGACGGGCGCTCATGCTGCCGGGCGGTCTCTTCGTTCTCGCCGATATCGCCCTCGGCCGCCGGTGTTGGCAGACCTTCCTTCTTCATCTGGCCGTGGTTGGGTACTTCCGGGCGATCTTCCATCATCAGCGACAGCGCAGCCTTGGCCATCATGTGCGCACTGATCGGCGCGGTAATGAACAGGAACACGGTGATCAGCAATTCGCGCGGCTGCGGGTCCACGCCCAAGAACAGGTGGTAACCCACCGAAGCGAGCAGCACGCAGCCCACGCCCAGCGTACTGGCCTTGGTCGGTGCATGCAGGCGCTTGAAGAAATCCGACAGCTTCACCAGCCCGAAGGCACCGATCAGGATGAAGAAGGTGCCGATCAGCAACAGCGCGCTGAGCAGATATTCGGTGAGCGCGATCATTCGACGATATCCCGGCGCAGCACGAACTTGCTCAACACCACGGTGCTGCCGAAACCCAGCATCGCAATCACCAGCGCCGCTTCGAAGTAGATGGGCGAATCCAGGTACATGCCCAACAGCATCAACTCTGAGATGGCGGTGATGGACAGCGTATCCAGTGCCAGGATGCGGTCGGGCACCGTGGGGCCGCGCAACAGGCGCCACAGCGCCATCACGATGGCCAGCCCCACCGCATGCATGCAGATGACGATGGTCGATTCGATGAACATGTGACCGGTCATGGAAAGATCTCCATCAGGGGCTTCTCGTAGCGGGTCTTGATCTCGGCGATCAGCGCGTCCGGGTCGTCCAGATGCAGTACGTGCACCAGCAGGTACTTGCGGTCGTCCGACAACGCTGCGGACACCGTGCCCGGGGTGAGCGTGATCATGCTGGTCAGCGCGGCAATGCCATGGATGTTGGCGATATCCAGCGGCACCCAGATAAATCCGGGATGGATGCGCGATTCCGGCCCGAGCACCTGGATGGCGACCTTGATGTTGGATCGTACGATGTCGCCGGCCGCCACCAGCAGCATGCGCGGCACCGAGCGCAACGAACCGATGAGCGCGAACTCGCGGTCCAGCCGCGCCGCGAACAGTGGCACCACCACGCCCAGCAGCGCACCCAGCGCCCATTGCTGCGGCCCGAAGCTGTCGCTGAGCAGCAGCCAGAACACGAAGACCATCACGCTCAACGGTGCCGATGGAAACAGCCGGCGTCGCCATGAAACCCGTGCGTTCATGGCTGCCTCCGTAGCGGGGTGGTGGCGCGCACTTGCTCGACGTAGGCGCCTGGATCGCGCAACTGCGCGGCGGCGGCATCGGTGTAGCGCATCAGCGGCTCGGCGCCGACCGTCATCGCCACCAGCCCGGTCAGCAGCACGACCGTGGCGGCGGTTTCCACCGGGCGCATGCGGCCACGGCGCGGCGGTTGCAGCTCGGGCGCATCCTCCACCGCGGCGGGCACGCGCCAGAACAGGCGCACGCCGGCGCGCGTCAATCCGATCACCACCAGCAGGCTGCTGCCCAGCACCGCGCCCCACACCGGGCCCACCAGGCCGGCGGGCACGTGCTGCAGCAAGGCGGCCTTGGCCAGGAAGCCGGACAAGGGCGGCAGGCCGGCCACTGCGACCGCGGCGATCAGGAACATGCTGCCGGGGATCGCCCGCCCGGGTAGTGGCGCCACCACTTCCTTGCGGTCGCTGGCGCTGCCACGGCGGCGCCGGATCAGGTCCGAGACCATGAACAAGGCCGCCGCTACGAAGCTGCTATGCGGCAGGTAGTACAGGCCGGCGCCGAGCGCGCCTGCATCGTCCAGCGAAAACGCGATGAACAAGGTCGCTGCCGAGAACACCACCAGGTACGAGACCATGACCCGCAACCGCGATGCGGCCATCACCCCGAACGCCGCCATCAACAGCGTCGCGATGCCCAGCCACAGCAGGGCATGCCGACCAAAGCCCTGCAGCGCGCCGGCACCGGCGCCAAACCACAGCGCCGACACGCGCAAGGTCGCATACAGCCCGACCTTGGTCATGATCGCGAACAGCGCCGCCACTGCGGCCGGTGCGCGCGAATAGGTTTCCGGCAGCCACAGATACAGCGGCAACAGCGCCGCCTTGCTGCAGAACACCAGCAGCAACAAGCCCAATGCGGCCTTGGCCAGCGGTACGTCCTGCGCCGGCAGCTCGGCGATGCGTTGCGACAGTTCGGCCATGTTGAGGGTGCCGAACACGCCGAACAGCAAGCCCAGCGCGACCAAGAACAGCGTCGACGCACACACGTTGAACACCACGTAATGCAGGCCCACCCGCATCTGCAGGCCGCGCCCGCCGCTGAGCAGCAGCCCGTAGGAGGCGATCAGCATCACCTCGAAGAACACGAACAGGTTGAAGATGTCGCCGGTGAGGAAGGCCCCGTTCAAGCCCATCAGCTGGAACTGGAACAGGGCATGGAAGTGCGGTGCGCGCCGGTCCCAGCCGGCGCAGGCATGCAGCAGGCAGGCCGCGCCCAGGATCAGGCTCGTCAACAGCATCCATGCCGACAGCCGGTCACCCATCAGCACGATGCCCAGCCGCGCCGGCCAGTCGCCGAGCAGGTAGACCAGCACGCCACCGTCGGCGGCACGCGCGAACAGCGCGATCACCGCTGCCGCCAGCACCGCCATGCTGGTCCACGCCACGCTGCGCTGCACGCGCGGCCCGTAGCGACGGTGTTCGACGAACAGCGACGCCGACGCGCCCAGCATCGGGATCAGGATCGGCAGGATCAGCAAATGATTCATCGCCGCGCCTGCCGCGTGTCGGCGCCGGTGATGTCATCTTCATGCGCGTCCACGTGATCGCTGCCGTTGTCGTTGCGGCTGCGGATCGCCAGCACCAGGCTCACCGCGGTCATTGCGAAGGCGATCACGATCGCGGTCAGCACCAGCGCCTGCGGCAACGGGTCGGTGTAGTGCTGCAGATCCACCGGCACGCCCTCGCGCAGCACCGGCGGCTGGCCGCTGCGCAGCCGCCCACCGGCAAAGATCAGCAGGTTGGTCGCATACGACAGGAAGGTCATGCCCAGGATCACATCGAAGCTGCGCGCACGCAGCAGCAGATAGATCGCCAATGCGGTGAGGACGCCGATCGCGCTTGCCACTGCCAGTTCCATCAATGCTGCTCCGCGGTGCGTGTCGAACGTTGGGTGGGATCGATTTCGCCGCGTTGCGAGGCGCGCGTGCGAGACGGTTTGATCGTGCCCATCATCGACAGCATCAACATCGCCGCACCGAACACCACCAGATACACGCCGATATCGAACCCCAGCGCGCTGGCAAGCTCCAGCTCGCCCAGCAGCGGCACCGGAAGATCGAGGTGCCCACTGGTCAGGAAGGGGCGCCCGAACACGAACGCGCCCGCACCGCTGACCAGCGCGCACAGCAGGCCGATGCCGATCAGGCGGATGTAGTCGAAGCCGAAGCGCGACTCCACCGAGGCGGTGCCCTGGATCACGTACTGCATCAGCAACGGTACCGCCAGCACCAGGCCGGCGATGAAGCCGCCACCCGGCGCGTTGTGGCCGCGCAGGAACAGAAACAACGACACCGTCAGCGTCAGCGGGAACATGATCTGCGCCAGATCGGCCGGCACCGGCAGCTTGATCGGTGGCCCCGGCATGGTGCGTTCCGGCGCCATGCGCGAGCGCCGCAACAGCCCGTGCACCACCAGCCCGGCGATGGCGAATACGGTGATTTCGCCGAAGGTATCGAAGCCGCGGAAATCCACCAGGATCACGTTCACCACATTGCGCCCGTATGCCTCGGGCAAGGCGCGCTGCAGCAGCTCGCCGGCCATGGTGGGGCTGGCCTGCGTCATCAAGGTATACGACAGCGCCGCCAGGCCGGCACCGCCGACCACCGCCAGGCAGATATCGCGGATCTTGCGCAGCCGCGCGCGCTCGGGCGGCGACCGCTCGGGCAGGTAGTTCATCGCCAGCAGCATCAGCACCAGCGTCACCATTTCCACCAGCAGCTGGGTCAGTGCCAGGTCCGGAGCCGACAGGAACACGAAGGTCAGGCTGACCGCCAGGCCGGTTCCGCCCAGCACCAGCACCGCCAGCAGGCGCTGCTTGTACAGGAACACGCTGCCCAGCGCGCAGGCGATCAACAGCAGCCATACCGTCCAGCCCAGCAGCGGCATCGGCGTGGGCGCCGGCCAGGCCGACAGCGCGCCGCCCTGCAGGAACGGCAGCAGCGCCACCACCACCGCGCTCAGGACCAGCAGCATCAGCATGCGTTGCAGGTTGCCGTTGGTCACCGCGTCGGTCATGCGTGCGGTGGCCGCGAACAGGGCGCGCAGATTCCAGTGGAACAGCGCCTTGCCGGGCGAACGGTTCTGCACCGCATACAGGTCCAGCGTGCGGCGGATCGCCATGTATAGCAGCGTGCCGCCGACCATGCCGGCGATGCTCATCGCCAGCGGCCAGTTGAAGCCATGCCACAGCGCCAGGCTGTAGTCGGGCAATCTGTCGCCGAGAATGGCGCTGGCGCCGGCACGCAGCACCGGTGCCACCGTCCATGCCGGCACGATGCCGACGGCCACGCAGATGAGCACCAGCACTTCCACCGGAATCTTCATCCAGCGGGGCGGCTCGTGCGGGGTGGTGTCCAGATCCAGCGGGCCTTCGCCGAAGAAGGTGTCGTGGACGAAGCGCAGGCTGTAGGCCACGCCGAGCAGGCCGGCCAGCAGCGCGGCGATGCTAGCGAGCACGCGCATCAGCTGCGGTGCATCGGTCTCCAGCGCCACGGCGAAGAACATCTCCTTCGACAGAAAGCCGTTGAGCAGCGGAATGCCGGCCATGGCCAGCGAGGCGGTGATCGCCAGCGTGCTGGTGAAGGGCATCAAGCGGCGCAGATTGCCCAGCTTGCGCATGTCGCGCGTGCCGGTTTCATGGTCGATGATGCCGGCGGCCATGAACAACGAAGCCTTGAACACCGCGTGGTTGAGGATGTGGAACACCCCCGCCACCACCGCCATCGGCGTGGACAGGCCGAACAGCATGGTGATCAGGCCCAGATGCGAAATGGTCGAATACGCCAGCACGCCCTTGAGATCGTGCTGGAAGATCGCGTGCCAGGCGCCAAGCAGCAGCGTGATCGCCCCGATGCTGGTGACCGTGTAGAAGAACAGATCGGTGCCGGCCAGCGCCGGATGCAGGCGCGCCAGCAGGAAGACACCGGCCTTCACCATCGTGGCCGAATGCAGATACGCCGACACCGGGGTGGGCGCAGCCATGGCATGCGGCAGCCAGAAATGGAACGGAAACTGCGCGCTCTTGGTGAAGATGCCCAGCAGCACCAGGCCCAGCGCGTACGGATACAGCGGGCTGGCGCGGATGACATCGCCGGCGGCCAGCACCGCGTCCAGCTGGAAACTGCCGACGATGCGGCCGATCATCAGCACCCCACCGAGCAGGGCGAGTCCGCCGCCGGCGGTGAGTACGAAGGCCATGCGCGCGCCTTCGCGCGCATCCCGGCGCTGCGACCAGAAGCCGATCAGCAGGAAGGAACTGATGCTGGTGAGTTCCCAGAACACCATCAGCAGCAACAGATTGCCCGACAGCACCATGCCGAGCATCGCGCCCATGAACAGCAGCAGATAGGCGAAAAAGCGCGATGCGCTGTCGCGCGCGCTGAGGTAGTAATGCGCGTACATCACCACCAGCGCGCCGATCCCCAGCACCAGCAGCGCAAACATCCAGGCCAGGCCATCGAGCCGCAGCGAGAACAGCAAGCCGATCTGCGGCAACCATGCATGCGCGCTGGCGATCACCTGCCCGCGCAGCACCGCCGGCGTCAGCGAGGCAAGCACCAGCAAGCCGGCCAACGGCGCAGCCGCGGCCAACCACGCAGTGATCGAACGGGGCGCGCGCCAGGACAGCGCAGCGGCGGCTGCCATCAGGAACGGCAGCGCAAGCAGGATTTCCAGCGGGAAAGACATGCAGGGAACACAAGATTCGCGAGCAGGCCAGAGAGCTTAACAAATCGTTGACTGACGCCAGTGTCAACGTCGGCACTGCGTCCGCGCTGCCGACGTGGCCGAACGGCGACGCATTGGCATGGCGTACTCGGTATGCTGCAGTCATCCGTGACTCGTGTCTTCCGTCCTGTGACCGCTGCCAATCCCGCCCCAACCGCCGCTGCATCCGCGCCACGCGCCCTGGTTTTCGGCGGCAGCGGGCAGATTGGCGAGCGGTTGCTGGCCCGGCTGCTCAGCGGCGGCTGGCAGGTCACCGCATGGTCGCGCCAGCCGCGCGCCGCGCGCCCGGGCCTGATCTGGCGGCAAGGCGATCTGGCGGTGCCGGCAGCGCCAGGCGAGACCTTCGAAGCGATCTTCAGTTGCGGTCCGCTGGACCACTTCGCACGCTGGTATGCCGAAAATCCGGTGCGTGCGCCGCGTATCGTGGCGTTCGGTTCCACCAGTCTGGAGGTCAAGCAGCATTCGGTCGATGCCGCCGAGCGCGACGTGGCGCAGCGGCTGGCGAACGCCGAGCAAGCGCTGTTCTCGGCCGCGCAGGCGCGCGGCGCCACGGCCACGGTGCTGCGCCCGACCCTGGTGTATGGCACCGGGCGCGACAAGACCCTGACCCAGATCGCAGGCCTGGCGCAGCGCACCGGTGCCTTCGTGCTGCCCGTCGATGCCACCGGCCTGCGCCAGCCGGTGCATGTGGACGATCTGGCCAGCGCGGCGCTGGCGGTGATCGGCCAGCCGGCGACCCAGCAACGCAGTTATGCCGTTGGCGGTGGCGAAGTGCTGGCCTACACGCAGATGGTGCAGCGTGTGCTGGCCGCGCTGCCGCGGCCGGCGCGGCTATACCAGGTGCCACCGGGCCTGTTCGGGTTTGCGCTCACGGCCGCCCATCGCCTGGGCCGCCTGCGTGGCATGAATGCCGCCGCGTTGCAGCGCATGCGCGAAGACCTGGTCTTCGATCTGGAGCCGGCGCGTCGCGATTTCGGCTACGCACCACGCGCGTTCCAGCCACTGCCGGAAGAGCTTGGCATCGGCGAGTGATGCAGCAGGTGGGGCGGGGATGGGCGCGGCCTCTGCCTCTGCCTCTGCCCAGCTGTCGGTAATCGCAGCGATCGCTAATCGCAGCGATCGCTTGAACACCTGCAATCTCGCGCGGTGATGCGGGCGGTATCACGCCGTGATGGCTTTCGGCGTGCTCGGGCCCTTGCTTGCGCGCATCACCCGATGCACGGGCAGGTCAACCTGGCGTTGCCTGAGACCCGCATGCACCGGCACGGGAGCGGCCTAACGCGCGGGCGCTGCCCGACGCGCTGTCCGCGTGCTGTCGTCGGCCACGCTCAGTAGCGCCAGCCCAGCTGGCGATAGGCCTTGGCCAGCACCCAGATCGGTCCGATCAGCAGATAGGTCAGGTCGGTCAGGAAGCTCGGCTTGCGGCCTTCGATCTTGTGGCCGACGAACTGGGCGATCCAGGCCACCACGAACACCGAGATCCCGGCGGCGAACAGCCCGTTGAGCCCGACCCGGCCTTCGATCAGCCGGCACAGGCAGCCGAAGAAAAAGAAGATCGCCAGCATGCCCAGCCCCAGCGGGCGCGAGAGCCGGTTGTAGTACGACCATGCCGCAAACATCGCCAGCGCCGCCCACACCCCGCTGCTGAACCAGGTGCCGCCGACCGGGATGCACCACAGCAAGGCCACCACCGACCACAGGATGGCCGGCACCGCCACCACGTGGATGTGCTGGTTGGTGGCGTTGCGATGGTCGTCGGAGTAGCTGGCGAAATAGCGGTCGATCACGCGTGCGGTGGTGGTGGTGCGTTCGGTCATGTTCCCTCCCAGGAATGACCCAAGCATACGCGTGCGAACGGCCATGGTGGCGCTGTGCGAGATACCGGACGCTGCCACGCGGCGAGTGCGTGGCAGCGCCGGCGTAGATCAGTTCACCGATACCGCACTCCAGGCCGCCGCCACGGCGCGGTATTGCGTGGAGTTGCTGCCATACAGGTCGGTGGCCGCGCTCAGCGTCGCCCGGCGCGCGGCCGCGTAGTTGCTGGAGGAGGTCATATAGACCGTGAGCGCGCGGTACCAGATGCGGCTGGCCGCGGCACGACCGATCGCGGTCAATGCGGTAGTGCCGTTGCAGACCAGGCTGGCCGGGGTCAGGTTGTAGCTGGTGCCCGCACCGAAGCCGCCCGGCACCACCGCACCTTCGGCCAGCAGATAGTAGAAGTGATTGGCCACGCCGGAGCTGTAGTGCACGTTGAGCGAGCCCAGGTTGCTGCGATAGCAATCGGGCGAATCGCCATCCAGGCTGGGCTTGAACATGTAGCGCAGCGCCAGCGTTCCGCTGCTGTTGCCCGGAACGATCTTCTCGCCGATCAGGTAATTGCCGGGCTGCGCGCTGTTGTTGGCGGAAAATTCCACCATCGCGCCCATGATGTCGGACGTGGCTTCGTTCAATCCGCCCGATTCGCCTGAATACACCAGGCGCGCCGAGCGGCTGGTCACGCCATGGGTCATCTCGTGGCCGGCCACATCCACCGACACCAGTGGCGTGAACGTGCTGCCGTCGCCATCGCCGAAGGTCATGCAGAAGCAGCTGTCCTGCCAAAACGCGTTGTTGTAGCGGCTGCCGTAGTGCACACGGCTGCGTGCGCCCTTGCCATCGTTGGCGATGCCACTGCGCGCATGGGTGTTCTTGAAGTAGTCCCAGGTCAACGCCACGCCATAATGCGCATCCACCGCCGCGGTCACCGTATCGGTGTTGGCGCCGTTGCCCCAGGCGTTGTCGGCATCGGTGACCAGCGTGCCGTTGCCGGAAGTGCTGTTGCGCATGGTGTAGGTGGCGCCACCGCCGCGCCCGAGGTCGGTGAGTTCGAACCCGTTGCTGCAGCGCGTGGTCGCCAGCGCCACGCTGCCCGCGTACAGCGAGCGTCCGCTGCCTGCGGCACTGGTGCCTCCCGCGCAGGCGGTATGCACCGTGTCCCAGGCCTCCAGGATGCGTTGATCCACTGCATCGACGATGTAATGCATCTCGGTCGGCGTCTGATCGGGCTTGATACCGCTGTAGATCACCTCATACGCAAGGCGTGGGGCGCCCTGGCGTGCGTACAGCGCCAGGCTGGCACGCGGCGGCGCATCCTGCGGCACGTCGAACTGCGCGCCGGCCACACGCATCGCCGTGTCGGCATCGATGCCGGGGACCAGGCTGGGGCGCACCGGCGTGTCCAGGGTCTGGCTCAACTGACGCATCACCCCGCGCCGCGAATGCACTACCACGTCGCCGCCAATCACCGGCAAGCCCCGGTAGGTGCGATCGAAGCGCACGTGCTCGCTGCCATCGGCATCGACGATGCTCTCGCGCGCAATGAAGACATCGGCCGGCGCGCGATGTGCCATGGCCGATGCGGAATTGCCGAGCAATGCCTGTGCACGCGACACCGCCGCGTTGGCAGACAGGTCCGCCGCCGTGGCGGCAGCAGAAAACGACAGCGCGCAGCAGATCGCCGCGCCCAATACATGAAATTGCATGACGACTCTCTCCCAGAAAACGTGCAATGCAAAGACCTGCCGCACCCCCCCCGACGGCCGGTCGCCGGTGGCACCTCGGTGCCGGCAGTTACGCTTGCACAGTCCCGAACTGGGCAGTAGTAAAAATTACAGATGTATCGCGTTCTGTGCGCCCGGCCGCTTTGCGCTGCGGACCGCATCGCAGAGATGTGCCCATCCCATTGCGCACAGGGCATCAGCCGGCTTGCGGATGCGCAATCCCTCTGATGCGCTCAGCAGGTTGCGTGGGTGATGCGCCGACGCGTGGGCAATGCGGCAGACGATCGCGGTGAATGACACGGTTCCATGAATTCAACGCTCCACCGCAGGACGTCGAGGCGGCGCCGTCGTTGGCGCGCTTGGTGCACTCGTTTCAGACATCGGTTTGTCACCGCAGGCCGATAGGCACAGCGAGCACAGGTAGCAGAAACATGTCGCATCGCATCAGTTGGCCTCCTTGGAGATTTCATCGAAGTGGCTGCGCCCCTGTGCCCACTCCATCGGAACGAATGCTGGCGGTTCACTTGGCCACGGAAGTGCCGTCGATGTATCCATTTTGACCTCGCCAACGCGGATTCCATCGGCCTGCCGGATTACAGCGACTGGTCGTCCACCTTGACCAGCGTCCAGCAGGGGCGCTGTGCAAAATGGTAGACCTGCTGGCCACCGGTGTCCGGTGTACGGACCAGCACCTGGCGACCGCCAGCGTCCTCGGAGACGACGACCTCGCGGCCGCCGTTGCGGGCAGCATCCAGGTTAGGGATGACCGGCCACTCGACCGTCGCGAGTGGGACCTCGCGCACCACCGGTGCCGGCTCAGGCTGCGCCTCCAGGTCGAGCTGGATCATGGTGAGCGGATCGGCGGTGGCCTTCTCCTGCACCGCGATCTCCGCACCGAAGCGTTTCAAGAACGAGGAGAAGTCGGCATCCGGGCAATTCGCTACCGGCGCCGGCGCCGCAGCTGCGGCGGCGGTCGCCGACGCGGCGGCTGTCGGCGCGCCTGAAGCTGCCGGCGGCGCCTGCGCGGAGCAAGCCGCAAGCGCGAGGCTCAATGCTAGAGCCGTCAGAGTAGTACGGTAACCAACCAATCGATCCTCCTGATCGTGTCGGGGCAGCATCAGCGCGGCGAGAGTCTATCGGCGGCCAGGTTGTGGTGTGGGAACGTCCTTCAGTCGAAGCATCGGTGCCAGTGAAGGCGCTGCGCATCAACGCGCGGAGCCGTGGTCCCAAGGTACACGCTCGTTCCGGTGCGCCGCGCACGCTCAGCGATCGAGCGGATGTGTCGTGGTACCTCATGTCGGCACACGCGCGCAGCACGCTCCCCTCTACCTCTCGATGTGCCGAACGTACCTGCGAGCGGCTAGCAAAACGTAGCGAGCAGTCGCCAGGTAGGTGTGGACTGCGCGCTTGGAATCGGACTGCACGAGTAGTACATGCATCATCAAGCATCGGCTGCGCCCGCCTGGCGATGAGGGCAGTGGTTCTGTCAGCTGCCCTAGATACCGTTCGAAAAAACGTCCAATGCAGCTGCATCGACCCAGCCCTGTGCACAGTCGCCTGTATCGCGACCCTGCGCAGCAGGCCGGCAGGCCGCGCCGGTAGTGGGCTGCAAACGTTTGATCGGCCTGTCGCCATACGTTTGGCACAGTGCCGCGTTCTTGCACGCTGCCACGCTGCTCGCCGGGATCGCGACGACGTAGTAATAACGCGGGTGCTGTCCGGCGCGAGCGATGCCTTGTATGCAGATGAGTTGACCTTGCGCCAGGTGGGCAGTGGCCGTTGCAGTGCTGCCCGTGGCTGGCACGGCATCGAGAATGTCGGCGCCGCTTGTGCGCGCAACGCCTGCGAAGAATCCTTTATCCCCGCACTCCGGTAGCAGCTCCACATCGTAGAAATCGCCTGCATCGACATTGCCTGCCGTGCAGCCTGTGCCAGAGAGTGGAGTGGTACACGTCACGCCACTGGCCTGGATCACCGCTGCCAATTGCTGACCGACCGCCGTAACCGGCGCAGGAGCCGCCGGTAACCCGCGCGCTGCGGCCTGCGCATTGGGCTCGCCTGCGCTGCAGGCCATCGCTGCAAACAACAGCGCAGGCAGTATGGCGCCAGGCAACGGAGTGAGGCGGTCATTTGAAGGGCGCGACATCGTCAAAACCTGGCTGCTGGGTAGGTGATCACTGTTGAAACAAGCCGTCGGAAGACCTCTCGCACATCATCAAGCGCGCACACTGTCCTGTTTCAAGCGCGCATGATCGATCGATGCATTACCGGCATCTCCAGTGCCGGCTCCGATGATCGGCGACCGCAAAAAATCAAAGCCCCGCAGTCGGGGCTTTACCGCATCAATCGACCGAAATACCCGCCAGCCGCTGCAATGCTTCGGCGTACTTGGCACGCGTGCGGTCGATCACTTCCGCCGGCAGGCTCGGGCCCGGTGCGGTCTTGCCCCAGTCCAGCGTCTCCAGATAATCGCGCACGAACTGCTTGTCGTAGCTCGGCGGGCTGGTGCCCACTTCGTACTGGTCGGCCGGCCAGTAGCGCGACGAGTCCGGGGTCAGCATCTCGTCCATGATGTGCAGGCGACCATCGGCATCGGTGCCGAATTCGAATTTGGTGTCGGCCAGCAGGATGCAGCGCTCGGCGGCAAAGTCCGCCGCGAAGCGATAGATGCGCAAGGTGGCATCGCGCACGCGCTCGGCCAGTTCGGCGCCGACGGTCTTGACCATGGCATCGAAGTCGATGTTTTCGTCGTGGTCGCCGACGGCGGCCTTGGTGGACGGGGTGAAGATCGGCTCGGGCAGTTTCTCGGCCTGGCGCAGGCCGTCGGGCAGTTCGATGCCGCTGACCTTGCCGGTGCGCTGGTAGTCCTTCCAGCCGCTGCCGATCAGGTAACCACGGGCGATCGCTTCCACCGGCACCGGCTTGAGCTTGCGCGTGACCACCGCGCGCTTGGCGTACAGCGCCGGGTCCACACCGTCGGGCAGCACCTGTTCGACACCGATGTTGACCAGATGGTTGGGCATTAGGTGGTCGGTCTTGTGGAACCAGAAGTTGGACACCTGGCAGAGCATTTCGCCCTTGCCCGGAATCGGGTCCGGCAGCACCACGTCGAACGCGGACAGGCGGTCGGTGGCCACCATCAACAGGTAGTCGCCCGGAGGGGCGTCGGCGGGCAGGCGATCGCGGGGAATATCGAAGACATCGCGGACCTTGCCACGGTGACGCAACGGCAGGCCGGGCAGATCGGATTGCAACAGCGTGGTCGACACAGGCACTCCTAAGGACGTCGCAATGACGCTGTCCCCGGGACCCGGCGGGCCCGCGGGTGGGCAGCGGGCCGCGTAGTGTACGGCGCTTCGTCGTGCCCCGCTGGATTTATCTGGCTGCCGCCGCAAACGCGCTGTGGACGGCGTGTCAGCCAGGCCGGGCGGGGGTTCGGGTAAGATCGCCAACCCGTCTTCCCCACCCCCGATCGCCCATGTCCTGGTACGGAAAACTGCTCGGCGCATTGGCCGGCGCCCTGCTGTTTCGCGGTGCGCCGATCGTGGGACTGATGATCGGCCTGGCGATAGGGCATGCGGTGGACGCCGGCTGGTTCAAGCGCCGGGCCGACAATCCCTACGAAGCACTGGGGCTGGAGCCGGACGCCACCGCCGCCGAGATCGACCTGGCCTATCGCCGGCTGATGTCGCGCTACCACCCCGACAAGGTGGCCAACGCCGAGCCGGAGGCGCGCCGCCAGGCCGAAAAGAAGGCCAGCCAGATCAACGCCGCCTACGACCGCATCCAGCGGATGCGCAAGCGCTGAGCGCCGCACTCCGGACAAAACGGCCGGCAGTCGCCGCCGGTGGGCAAGCGCCACTGCAGCGTCATCGGGCCTGACCGTGGCGGCCAGGCCCGGCTGCGTGGCTCAGAAGCGGTAGCCCAGGGTCAGGCGAATCGCATTGGTCGAAAAATCGGTATCGGTGCGGCGCAGATCGGTGCCGGCAGGATTGACGCGCAGGAAGGGGTTGTTGGCCGGCGCCGTGCCCGGCCCGACGCGCACGCGGGTGTCTTCGTCCTGCAGGCGGGTGAACAGGTATTCCACGCCGACCGAGACATGCTCGCTCAGCCGACGCTGCAGGCCCACACCGGCCTGGTAGCCATCGGCACTGTCGCCGCCGCGGCCGGTAAAGCTGTTGGCGGTGTTGCTGCTGGCAAAGCTGTGGTCGAACTCGCCGCGCGCCACGCCGGCGGTGAAATACGCCAGGTAATCGCCTTGCGCGCCGAAGGCATAGCCGATGCGGCCACGCAGCGCGGCGGTGCGATCGAGTTGGCGGGTGAAGGTGTACAGCGCAGGCGTCGTACTGAACGCGCTGACGCTGTCGCGGATGTCGTTGCGGGTGTACTCGGCCACCACGCCATAGACCCAGTTGCCGGCCTGCCAGTCGTAGCCCAGCCGCGCGCCGTACTCGGCCCCACCCTTGTCCTTGCTGCAGCCGCTGGCCGGCGTGCGCCCGGCCGCCGCGCCGCCGCAGAAGCCCGGGGAGAAGGCATCGGCACCGGTGGCGGTGCTGACCTGGTCGCCATCGCGGCCATCCAGGTCGGTATCGAAGCCGAAGCGGCCGCCAGACACGCCAGCCGGATCGGCGCCACCGACAGTGGCGCCGATGGAAAAACCGGACCAGTCGGCCGGGCCGGATTGCGCCCAGGCAGCGGGCGACAGCGCCAACAGCACGGTGGCGACGGAAGCGAGCGGGGTGGTTTTCATGCGGTCTCCTTGCAGCTGACGCAGTGCGCCGGTTCAGTACCTACGCGCTTGGGTCCGCTACGGATGCACTGCCAATGATGTTTTGAGCAGTGGTCGTCCTGCTGGGGCCGCCAGGCAGTGGCCTCGACAATGCGGCAGGCAATGCCGGCGCACACGCCCGGCGGCGCCGCGGCCCGGTCGCCGGCATGCAGGGCAGGGCGGGTTCCTCCCCGTCCGCCGTGGTTGCGTCGAGGCAGGCGCTGCGAGCGCGGCGGCGCGCATATCCCCGGGCGCCGGGATGCCGGGATGCCAGGCATCCCGGCTGCCCCTGTGTGCGCCATGGCTGCCTCAGGCCGTCTGCCGCCGCGCTCGGCTTTCCTCGCCGGGCCACGGTTGCGACAATGGGCCTCCTGCAATTTTTCCGAGCTGCCCATGCAACCGACGGCCATCGCCCCGTCCATCCTGTCCGCCGATTTCGCCCGTCTGGGCGAGGAAGTGGACAACGTCCTGAAGGCCGGCGCCGACTGGGTGCACTTCGATGTGATGGACAACCACTACGTGCCCAATCTGACCATCGGCCCGATGGTCTGCCAGGCGCTGCGCAAGCACGGCATCGTCGCGCCGATCGATGTGCACCTGATGGTGGAGCCGGTGGACCGCATCGTGCCGGACTTTGCCGACGCCGGCGCCACCACCATCAGCTTCCACCCCGAAGCCAGCCGCCACGTGCACCGCACCGTCCAGCTGATCAAGTCGCATGGCTGCCAGGCCGGCTTGGTGCTCAATCCGGCCACTCCGGTGGATATTCTGGACTGGGTGCTGCCGGAATTGGATCTGGTGCTGGTGATGTCGGTCAATCCCGGCTTCGGCGGGCAGGCCTTCATTCCGTCGGCGCTGGACAAGCTGCGCGCCATCCGCCGCAAGATCGACGCCACCGGCAAGCCGATCCGGCTGGAGATCGACGGTGGGGTCAAGGCCGACAACATCGGTGCGATTGCCGCCGCCGGTGCCGATACCTTCGTGGCCGGCTCGGCGATCTTCAACGCGCCCGACTATGCGCAGGTCATCGCGCAGATGCGCGCGGCAGTGGACGCAGTGCGATGAGCCCGGCTGCGCCGCAGATTCGCACGGCCACGCCAGACGATGTGCCGCTGCTGCACGAGTTGATCACCGCGCTGGCGGTCTACGAGCGCGAGCCCGATGCGGTCACGGCCACCCAGGACGATCTGCGCGCCAGCCTGTTCGGCGACGGCGCCACCGCGCATGCGCTGATCTGCGAGCAGGACGGCCAGGCGCTGGGATTTGCGGTGTATTTCTTCAACTATTCGACCTGGCTCGGCCGCAACGGCCTGTACCTGGAAGACCTGTTCGTGCGCCCGCAGGCGCGCGGCAAGGGGGCAGGCCTGGCGCTGTTGCGGCACCTGGCGCAGCTGGCGGTGCAGCGCGGCTGCGGGCGGTTCGAGTGGTCGGTGCTGGACTGGAATCAGCCGGCGATCGACTTCTACCAGGCAGTCGGCGCCCGCCCGATGGACGAGTGGACCGTGTACCGGCTCGATGGCGAGCGACTGGCAGCCTTTGCCGCAGGCGGCTGAGCGCAGCGGTCGACGCGGCAAGGAACGTTCGACCCTTGCGCTGACGCGCAGAGATGGCCTCAGCAGCGAAGCCTCACGGTGCGGTTGGCTGAACGATCCTGGCGGTGCGGTACGTGCCGGCGCGAGCAGCGCCAGCATGGCCGTGGTCGCGAACGATGGATATGCCTGTCGGCCTGAACAGGTGACTTTCGACCGATTGAACTTGCATCGGCCCGGTTCCAGCATCGGCGTCCCACGCACGCCGCCGTTGCCGAGATGAACGCTTTCAAGACCTGTTGTGTCGTCACCGCGCTGTATGGCGTCGGCCTGTTCGCCGGGCCGGGCCTGCTGCAGGCAGCGCCGGCGACGCCCTCCACGCCAGCCCCCGAGGCCGCCGTCGCCGCGCCGCTGCAATGGATCACGTTCGACACCCGTCAGACGTCGGGTATGCGCCCCTTCGTGCCTGCGCGTCTCAACGGGCAGCCAGTGTCGTTGATGGTGCACTCGCTGGCGTCGTTCTACATGCAGACCACGCACGCCAACGCGGCCCTGGCGGGGATCGCGCTGGAGGGCGAAACACGCAAGTTCGGCATCGAGTCCGAAGGCAAGCTCAGCGCGCTTGGCCGCCAATACGGGCACGCCAGCGAGCTTTCGGTTGGCGACGATGTGGCACGGGGCAAGCGCGTGGAAATCTTCGAAGTGCCGCAGAACGCGGCGGACGGCAAGCGCAAGGATGGCATGCTTGGCAGCCTGTGGTTGAACGACCGCGGCGCCATCATCGATTACCGGCGCCAGCGACTGGCCGTCCCTGCAAACGCCGCGGTCGCTCAGGCGTTCGATGCCGGTCTGGTCAAGGCCGGCTACAGCAAGCACGCCCTCCACTGGGACGATCGGGGCAAGCTCTATTACGTGCTGGCGTCCATCAACAGGGTGCCGGCGAAGATGCTGGTCAGCACGGTGGGCGGCGATGCGGTGGACGTCACGTTCAAGGACAGATACCGGCTCACTCTCCAGGCCCGGCGCGACGAGCAGGCTGGCCCGGCGGGCGCGGTCGTGCCGGTCTTCGACGTCGTCGGCCCGGCCACGCTGACGCTAGACGCCAAGCGTCTGCGCCCGTCCCCACTGCAGGCCTGGGACCGCAATGCCTATGATTCATCCAGCTCCGAATCCTCCTGCCACGGTGTGCTCGCCTCGGGCCTGATGTTCGAGAACGCCGCCGTGATCGACTTCAAGACCGGGCACATCTTCTTCAAGTAGGCATGCGGGCCGGTAGGCGGCCACAAAGAGAAGGCTGCTCCATCGGAGCGGCCTTCAAGAAAATTGGAGGCTGATCCTGCCTCCGCCCGTCGTCCCTGCTATGGCCTTCTATGCTCCTGGTCGGCGATGACACGGGCATGACAACCTGCCAGATATGCGTATTCACGATTCACCCATCGACCCGCTGCTAGCCTCTGACCACCATCATCCCCACCATCGGCAGTGCGCATGGCCCCGTCCCACTGGCGATTGATCCTCAACGGCAAGTCCACCGACAACGAGGACCTGCGCCAGGCGGTCGGCCGCCTGCGCAAGTGTGGCATCCGGCTGGAGGTGCGGGTGACCTGGGAAGAGGGCGACGCCGAGCGTTATGTTGCCGAAGCGGTGGCCGACGGCGTGCACACCGTGGTGGCCGGCGGCGGCGATGGCACCCTGAGCGAGGTGGCCGCCGCGCTCGCCCATCACCAGGGCGACGCCGCCACGTTGCCCTCGCTGGGCCTGGTACCGCTGGGCACCGCCAACGACTTCGCCACGGCCGCGAACATCCCCATCGAACCCCTCGACGCGCTCGACCTGATCGCCAGCCGTCCGGCGCAGGCGATCGACCTGCTGCGCCTGGACACCGCGCACGGGCCACACTGGTGCGCCAACATCGCCAGCGGTGGGTTCGGCACCCAAGTCACCGTGGAAACCGACGAAGGCCTGAAGAAGATGCTCGGCGGGCTGGCCTACCTGATCACCGGCATGTCGCGGCTGGGCCGGATCGACCCGATCAGCGCACGCTTCAGCGGCCCGGACTTCGGCTGGGAAGGCGAGTTCATCGCGCTCGGCCTGGGCAACGGCCGCCAGGCCGGCGGCGGCCAGGCGCTGTGCCCGGACGCGCTGATCGACGATGGCCTGCTCGACGTCACCATCGTGCCCGCACTCAACGGCGAGGTGGCCGCCACGCTCGGCACCCTGGTGACCAGCGGCAAGCAGGCTGCGCTCGAACGTGTGGCCGTGCGCGCCCGTCTGCCGTGGCTGGAGATCGCCTCGCATCAGCCGCTCACGCTGAACCTGGACGGCGAACCGGAGACTGCGTTGCAGTTCCGCATCGACTGCGTGCCGGCGCGGTTGCGGATGCATCTGCCTGAGCATTGCCCGCTGCTGGGTGGATGAGGCTGGGAATCGGGAATCGGGAATCGCAAAGGCGCAAGCGCTGCGCGCCGGCGCGGTTGAGTGGCGTTGTTTGTTGCCGGCTGCTGCCCTGGGCGTGCAGTTGCGCTACAGTAGCCCTGTGTCCCGCCTGACGACCCCACGCTCCTTCTCTTCCGCTCGCCGCTGGTGGCGATGGTGGCCCGTTGCCGTCGTCCGCCCCGCCACAGAGTCCCGGAAGGAAAGTCGTCTTGATCACTGCAGAGCAGTTCCAGCGCCAGGCCGCTGAAGGTCACACCCGTATCCCCGTTGTCCGGCAAGTGCTGTCCGACCTGGACACGCCGCTGTCGGTCTATCTGAAGCTCGCCGACGGCGCCTACACCTATCTGTTCGAGTCGGTCGAGGGCGGTGAGCGCTTCGGCCGCTACTCCATCATCGGCCTGCCGGCGCGGCGCGTGTACAGCTTCCGCGGCCACACGCTGGAGGTCAGCGAACACGGCGAAGTCATCGAAACCCGCGACGTCGCCGACCCCCTGGCCGAGGTGGATGCGCTGCGTGCCGAGCATTCGGTGCCGCAACTCGATGGCCTGCCCGGCTTCACCGGCGGGCTGGTCGGCTGGTTCGGCTTCGAGTGCATCCAGTACATCGAGCCGCGCCTGGGCAGCGGCGACAAGCCCGACGAACTGGGCACGCCCGACATCCTGCTGATGCTCTCCGAAGAGCTGGCGGTGTTCGACAACCTCAAGGGGCGGCTGTACCTGATCGTGCATGCCGACCCGCGCCAGCCGCAGGCCTATGTACGCGCCAATCGGCGTCTGGACGAACTGGCGCATCGCCTGCGTCAGGGCGGCGCCGGCTACCCGCAGGCACAGATCTCCGATGCCATCGACGAAGCCGATTTCCATTCCTCGTTTACCCGCGAGGAATATCACGCGGTGGTGCGCAAGGCGCAGGAATACGTGCGCGCCGGCGACATCTTCCAGGTGGTGCCCTCGCAACGGTTGCGTGTGCCGTTCCGTGCGCGCCCGGTGGATGTGTATCGCGCCTTGCGTGCGTTGAATCCATCGCCTTACATGTATTTTCTGGATGTCGGCGGCACGCAAGTCGTCGGCTCGTCGCCGGAAATCCTGGCACGCCTGCGCGATGGCTTGGTCACCGTGCGTCCCATCGCTGGCACCCGCCCGCGCGGCGCCACGCCGGAGCTGGACAAGGCGCTGGAAGAAGAATTGCTGGCCGATCCGAAAGAACGCGCCGAGCACGTGATGTTGATCGACCTGGGCCGCAATGACGTCGGTCGCGTGGCCGAACCGGGCACGGTCCAGGTGGGCGAGCAGTTCGTGATCGAACGCTATAGCCACGTCATGCACATCGTCAGCGAGGTCACCGGCACGCTCAAGGCCGGGCTCAATTACAGCGACGTGTTGCGCGCCACCTTCCCGGCCGGCACCGTCAGCGGCGCACCCAAGATCCGCGCGCTGGAAATCATCCGCGAGCTGGAGCCGGTCAAGCGCAACGTGTATTCGGGCGCAGTCGGCTACATCGGCTGGCATGGCGACGCCGATACCGCCATCGCCATCCGCACTGCGGTGATCCAGGACGGTTACCTGTACGTGCAGGCCGGCGGCGGCGTGGTCTACGACTCCGACCCCGACCTGGAATGGCAGGAAACCATGAACAAGGGACGCGCGCTGTTTCGCGCCGTCGCCCAGGCCGCCAAGGGGCTGTGATGGACGGGCAGGGCAGCGCTGCGCGCATCGGTTTTCGCAACGACTACAGCGAAGGCGCGCATCCGCGTGTGCTGCAGGCGATCGTGCAGGCCAGTGCCGAGCAGAACGCCGGCTATGGCACCGATCGGCATAGCGAACGTGCAGCCGCACTGATCCGCGATGCCATCGCGCAACCACGGGCCGCCGTGCATCTGTTGGTGGGCGGCACGCAGACCAATCTGATTGCGATCAGCGCATTCCTGCGCCCGCATCAGGCGGTGATTGCGGTCGAAGCCGGGCACATCGCCACGCACGAAACCGGCGCCATCGAAGCCACCGGCCACAAGGTGCTCACCGTGCCGGCGCTGCACGACAAGCTGACGCCGGCATTGATCGCGCCGGTGCTTGCGGTGCACGGCAACGAGCACATGGTGCAGCCGCGGCTGGTCTATCTCTCCAGCAGCACCGAGAGCGGCACCATCTACACCCGTGCCGAACTCGAAGCCTTGTCGCATTTCTGTCGCGCACACGATCTGCTGCTGTATCTGGACGGTGCGCGGCTGGGCGCGGCGCTGACTGCCAACGGCAACGATCTGGATCTGCCGACCATTGCCGCCCTCACCGATGCGTTTTACATCGGCGGCACCAAGAACGGTGCGCTGCTCGGCGAGGCCTTGGTCGTGATCCATCCTGACCTGCAGGCCGACCTGCGCTACCTCATCAAGCAACGCGGCGCGCTGCTGGCCAAGGGCATGGTGCTCGGCGCGCAGTTCGCCACCCTGTTCGAAGACGGCTTGTTCTTCGAACTGGCCGCGCACGCCAATGCCATGGCGCAGCGCCTGCGCGCCGGCCTGCTGGCCGCGGGCGTGGAGTTCGCCAGCGACTCGCCGACCAATCAGCAATTCATTGCCGTCACCGCCCAGCACGCCGAGCAACTCGCACGCCGCTACGACTTCGAACGCTGGGAAACGCGCAGCGATGGCCGGCTGGTCATTCGCTTCGTGACCTCGTGGGCGACCACGGCCGATGCTGTCGATCGCCTGTGCGCGGATGTTGCCGCGCTTTTGCGAGATCCCACACTCACGGCCGTTTCCAGGACACAAGGATGATGACGATGAAAAGACTCGCAGGTTGGATGCTCGCTGGCGCCCTGCTGTTGCCCACGATGGCATCGGCGCAGATCAATACCTTGCCATCGCAACCGCATCTGCTGGTGAAGGGGCAGGCGTTCCGCACCGTTGACCCGGATCGTTTCATCGTCGACCTCAAGGTCAGCAAGATCGACCTGCAGCCAGATCTGGCAAGGCAGTTCGTCGAGGAGCGCGCCAAGCAGGTCTTGCAGGGGCTGCAACGCAATCACGTAATGAAGGATTCGCTCTACGCCTCGGCACTGTCGATCTCTCCGCAATCTCGCTACGAGAACGGCAAGCTGACCTTTCAGGGAACCCAGGTGGAGCGCAAGATCCGCGGCACCTTTACGTCCTTGAAGGATGTGCGCGCCTTCCTCGGCGGATTGGATGCCAACGAAAACGTACAGGTGCTGTCGATGCAGACCGGCTACGCCGATGCCGCCACCTTGCGTGCAGAACTCAAGCGCGAAGCCGCCACGCAGTCGCGCGAATCTGCGCAGGGGCTCGCCGCCGCCTACGGCGTGCGGCTTGGCGGGATCTACAGCATCTCCGATGTGGCCCCCAGCTTTGCCTACGGTGTCGAAGCAGGCACCTGGTCGGCCCCCAACGCGCCAAGGCCAGGCTCGGTGGTCTCTCCGCCATCGCCGCCGGCCCCACCGTCGCCGCCCGCGCCAGCCGCTGGCGCGCAGGGCGTTGGCGAAAGCCTGCTGACCGGCACCATCACCTACACAGAAAACATCTATGCGGTCTTCCTGATCGCGCAATGAGTCCCTTGCCATGCTGCTGATGCTCGACAACTACGACAGCTTCACCTACAACCTCGTGCAGTACCTGCAGGCGCTGGGCGCCGAGGTCACGGTGGTGCGCAACGATGCGATGAGCGTCGATCAGATCGCTGCGCTCAGGCCCGAGCGCATCGTGATTTCGCCCGGCCCCTGCACGCCCAACGAGGCCGGTATCTCGTTGCAGCTGATCGAACGGCTGGGCCAGACCACGCCCATCCTGGGCGTGTGCCTGGGGCATCAGAGCATCGGCCAGGTGTATGGCGGCGATGTGATCCGTGCCGGCAACATCATGCATGGCAAGACCTCGCCGATCCGCCATGAGGGAAAAGGCGTGTTCGCCGGCCTGCCGGACAGCTATGAGGCCACGCGGTACCACTCGCTGGTGGTGGACAAGACCACGCTGCCGGAGGCATTGGAAGTCACCGCCTGGACCGAGAATCCGGATGGCTCCATCGAAGAGATCATGGGCCTGCGCCATCGCCAGTTCCCGGTCGAAGGCGTGCAGTTCCATCCCGAGTCCATCCTCACCCAGCACGGCCACGCCCTGCTGAAAAACTTCCTGGAGCGCTGATCGCGATGGTGTATGCAGCTGCCAGCCACGGCGATGCAGCGTCCGGTCGTGTCGATGCAATGGAGACCGGCGACCGTGCTGTCGGCACATCGCCGCGTCGAATGCTGCGCCGGCAGCGAGTGACCATGTCGCTACCGTCTCGGACGTTGTTGCCGGGATCCGCATCCCCATGAGCACGTTCGACGACAGCATCCATTTCTATGAGCCGGCCCGGGGCCACGGGCTGCCGCACGACCCCTTCAATGCCATCGTCGGCCCGCGTCCGATCGGCTGGATCGGTTCGCGCAGCGCCGACGGCGTGGTCAACCTGGCGCCCTACAGCTTCTTCAACGCGTTCAACTACACCCCGCCGATCGTTGGGTTCGCCAGCATCGGCCGCAAGGACAGCCTGCGCAACATCGAGGCCACCGGCGAGTTCACCTGGAACCTGGCCACGCGCCCATTGGCCGAGGCGATGAATGCCAGCGCAGCGATGGTGCCGGCGGAGGTCGACGAATTCGTGCTGGCGGGCCTGCAGGCCGCACCGTCGCGGTTGATCGATGTGCCGCGCGTCGCGGCGAGCCCGGTCAGTTTCGAATGCCGGCTGAGCCAGCTGGTGCCGCTGCAGACCGCAGCCGGCGAATCGATCCAGACCTGGCTGGTGCTGGGCGAGGTGATCGGCGTGCATCTGGCGCGCGCTGCGCTGCAGGACGGGGTCTACGATCCGGCCGCCGTGCAGACCATCCTGCGGGCCGGTGGTCCGGCCGATTATTTCGAAGTGCTGCCGCAGGCGCGCTTCCGGATGCGGCGCCCGGGCCAATGAATCGGTTGGCAGGGTTCGCATTTGTCCATGCCTGCAGCGCACGGCGCGCGCGGGTCACCGGCGCGATCTGATCCACTGCCGCACGCAGCTTTCCTCCTTCACGTTCTCCACGGTCGCCTCATGCCCATCACCCCGCAAGAAGCCCTGCAGCGCACCATCGAACACCGCGAAATCTTCCATGACGAAATGGTCGAGCTGATGCGGCAGATCATGCGTGGCGAGGTCTCGGACATGATGGTCGCGGCCATCCTCACCGGGCTGCGGGTCAAGAAGGAGACCATCGGCGAGATCGCCGGCGCCGCCACGGTGATGCGCGAGTTCTCGCGCCGCGTGGAGGTGAACGATCGCCAGCACATGGTGGATATCGTCGGCACCGGCGGCGATGGCTCGCACACCTTCAACATCTCCACCTGCGCGATGTTCGTGGCCGCCGCTGCCGGCGCCAAAGTAGCCAAGCACGGCAATCGCAGCGTCTCGTCCAAGTCCGGCAGCGCCGATGCGCTGGAGGCGCTGGGCGCGGTGATCGAGTTGCAACCCGAGCAGGTGGCCGCATCGCTGGCGCAGACCGGCATCGGCTTCATGTATGCGCCGGTGCATCACCCGGCCATGAAGGTGGTGGCGCCGGTGCGGCGCGAAATGGGCGTGCGCACCATCTTCAACATCCTCGGCCCGCTGACCAACCCGGCCGGCTCGCCCAACATCCTGATGGGCGTGTTCCATCCGGACCTGGTCGGCATCCAGGCGCGCGTGCTGCAGGAGCTGGGCGCCGAGCGCGCATTGGTGGTGTGGGGGCGCGATGGCATGGACGAGCTATCGCTCGGCGCCGGCACCCTGGTCGGCGAACTGCGCGATGGCCAGGTGCGCGAGTACGAGGTACACCCGGAAGACTTCGGCATTGCGATGTCGGCCAGCCGCAACCTCAAGGTGGCCGATGCGGCCGAATCGCGCACGATGCTGCTGCAGGTGCTGGACAACATCCCCGGCCCGGCGCTGGATATCGTCGTGCTCAACGCCGGCGCCGCGCTGTATGTGGCCGGTGTGGCCGACAGCATCGCCGACGGTGTCGCGCGCGCGCGCGCCGTGCTGGCCGATGGCTCGGCGCGCGCCAGGCTGGAGGCCTATGTGGCCTTCACCCGCCAGATCGCCGTGCAGCCGTGATCGCGCGCTACCGCAAAGGTCAGGTCTACGGCCACATCCTTGCCATCCACCGGGTACGCCGCATGCGCCGGCGTACCAGCGCAGCGCGCCGTGGCCTTCTTGACCGATAATGCCGGCCCGCCAGGACCCGATACGATGAGCGACATCCTCAACACCATCCTTGCCCGCAAGGCCGAAGAAGTCGCCGAGCGCAGCGCGCGTGTGCCGCTGGCCGAGCTGGTCGCGCGCTGCGCGGATCTGCCGCCTACCCGCGGCTTTGCCGCGGCCATGCAGGCCAGCATCGCGGCCGGCGATGCGGCGGTGATCGCCGAAGTGAAGAAGGCCAGCCCGTCCAAGGGCGTGATCCGGCCCGATTTCCACCCCGCCGATATCGCGGTCAGCTACGAATTCGGCGGCGCCAGCTGCCTGTCGGTGCTGACCGACGTGGACTTCTTCCAGGGCGCCGATGCCTATCTGCGGCAGGCACGCGATGCCTGCACGCTGCCGGTGCTGCGCAAGGATTTCACCGTGGACCCTTACCAGGTCTACGAAGCGCGTGCGCTCGGGGCCGACTGCATCCTGCTGATCGTCTCGGCACTGGAAGATGCGCAGCTGGCCGAACTGTCCGGCCTGGCCATGCAACTGGAACTGGACGTGCTGGTGGAAGTGCACGATATCGACGAGCTCGAGCGCGCGGTACAGGTCCCGGTGCCGCTGATCGGCATCAACAACCGCAACCTGCGCACCTTCGAGGTCTCGCTGCAGACCACGCTGGACATGCGCGCGGCGGTGCCGCGCGACCGCATCCTGGTCACCGAAAGTGGCATCGTCACCCCCGACGACGTGCAATTGATGCGCCGCAACGGTGTGAACGCGTTTCTGGTCGGCGAGACCTTCATGCGCGCAGCCGAGCCGGGCGAGTCCTTGCGTCAGCTATTCTTTGCGCATGACTGACTCGTTTCCCGCCCCGCGCGAAGACGCACCGCTGGTGGTCTTCGACTTCGATCACACCCTGTACGACGGCGACTCCGGCAGCCACCTGTTTGCCTGGTTGATCAAGCGCAACCCGTTGCGCCTGCTGGTGGCGCTGCTGGCCTCCCCGGTCCTGGGCCCGATGGTGGCCATGCTGCCCACCCGCCGTCGCGGCGTGTCCGGCTATGTCTGGATTGCCACCTTCGGCCTGCACCGCGCGCGCGAATTCAATCGTTTCATCGATGCCTACGTGCTCAAGCATGAGGCGCAGATTCGTCAGCGCCTGCTGCCGCATGCGCTGAAGGTGTTCACCGAACATCGTGCCGCGGGCGACCGCGTGGTGGTCGCCACCGGCGCACCGCCCGAGCTGGCGCGCGCCATCCTCGGCTTCGTGGCCCATCAGGACGTGCCGGTGATCGGCAGCCTGGTCGGCCCGCGCCTGGGCGCGGTCACCGCGCGGCGCCACTGCCACAACGAGGAAAAGATGCGCATGCTGCGCGAGCGCGGCTATGCCGATATCGCCATCGCCTATTCGGACAGCACCGCAGACCTGCCGCTGCTGAAGGCGGCGCGCGCACCGGTGGTGGTCAATCCCAAGGCCAATCGCGAAGACCTGTTCCGCGAGGTGCTGCCGGCCGGCACGCCGATCCTCAATTGGGGTTGCCGCGACCGTGGTGGCAAGGCGCTCTAGTCCGCCCGGACGCCTCGAGCGAGCGTAAGCGAAGGCAGCGCCGCGATACGCTCGGGTGTCGCAGCGGGCGCAAGTGCCGCCATCGGTAAGCCGGCGCAAGCGGCGACATGGCCGCTGCACGACGGTCGGCGTGTGCCTGCCCACTGGCCGGCCACCACGCGTGGTGGCCCCGGTCAGAGGGCAGGAATGGCACGTCCCGCAGAACTCGTTCGCCCGCCGCGTATCTGTCCGCCCACGGGAGGTAGCTGGGCTTGGACGTGTCGGCGGGCCACGGCCACGCGTGCGCCTGGGTGGCACCTTCCAGGCGCGGCTGCGATCAAGCAAACGGTCGATACGGCAGCCGCATCGACCGTTGGTCTTCAGCCGTCAGCGCGTGCCGTACAGCACGACGGTCTTGCCGCGTGCGTGCAGCAGGCCGTCGGCCTGCAGCTTCTTGAGCACGCGGCCGGCCATTTCGCGCGAGCAACCGACCAGGCGTGCCAGCTCCTGCCGCGACACGCGCAGCTGGGTGCCCTGCGGGTGGCTCATCGCCTCGGGCTCCTTGGACAGATCGTGCAGGGTGCGCACGATGCGGTCGGTCACGTCCAGGAAGGCCAGGCGGCTGGCTTTCCTGGTGGTGTCGAGCAGTCGTTTTGAAAGCTGAACGCCGAGCGCGTAGAGAATCCGCGGGGCGTCCGGCGACAGGCTGGTCTGAAACAACTGCTGCAGGCGCTCGTAGCTGATCTCTGCCAGCTCGCACTGGGTGCGGGTGCGCAGGATCACTTCGCGGGTATCGGATTCGATGAACAACCCCATCTCGCCGACGAACTCGCCGCTGCCGAAGTAGCCCAGCACCAACTCACGATCGTCATCTTCCTCGGCAATGATGCTCACTGAGCCGCTGATCACGTAGTAGAGGGTGCCGGCCGGGTCTCCGGGCCGGAACACATCGGTCCGGGTCGGATAGCGCCTGCGGTGGCTGTGGGCCAGAAAACGCTCGATCGTGCCTGCGTCCAGCGCCAGCGAGGGGGTAGCGTTACGTACCGTCGTAGTCACAACCGTCGTGTTTCCTGGGCTCATGGTAGTTCCGCGTGTAATTCCTGAAGCTTAACGGCATGAGTCATGCAAGGTAAACCATTCTCAATGACGGCATTTCGTTGCTGGGATCTTTGGCTCATAATTGACTCCTTTCCCGCCTTCCAAAAGGACAGACCGACGTGGTCAAGCCGTTGCCTCGCCTGAGGCTACAGGGGTTCAACAACCTCACCAAGGCGTTGAGCTTCAACATCTACGACGTCTGTTACGCGCGTACCGAAGAGGAGCGTCAGCGCTACATCGAGTACATCGACGAGCAGTACGACGCCGACCGGCTGACGCAGATCCTGACCGATGTGGCTGAGATCATCGGCGCCAACATCCTCAATATCGCACGCCAGGACTACGATCCACAGGGTGCGTCGGTGACGATCCTGATCTCCGAAGAGCCGGTGATCGACAAGAAGCAGGCCGGCAAGGAGCTGATCTCCGATGCCGTGGTTGCCCATATGGATAAGAGTCATATCACTGTCCATACATACCCGGAGACGCATCCGCAGGAAGGTATCGCCACCTTCCGTGCCGACATCGACGTTGCCACCTGTGGCGTGATCTCGCCGCTGAAGGCGCTCAACTACCTGATCGAAAGCCTGGAGTCGGACATCGTGATCATGGACTACCGCGTCCGTGGCTTCACGCGTGATGTGAAGGGCAAGAAGCACTACATCGATCACAAGATCAACTCGATCCAGCAGTTCCTGGCCAAGAACGTCAAGTCGCGTTACGAGATGTTCGATGTGAACGTCTACCAGGAAAACATCTTCCATACCAAGATGCACTTGAAGGACTTCGATCTGGACCAATATCTGTTCGAGGAGCGCGCCAAGAACCTCTCGTTCAAGGAGCGCATGAAGATCGAGACGCTGCTCAAGCGCGAAATCGAAGAGCTGTTCCACGGACGCAACCTGAGCGAATAAGCGCAGCTGACGTTCTGGCCCGCCTGCTCGCAGGCGTGCCCAACATGCAAGGCGGGACGGCCCGCCACGCGATGACCTCGCGTTCCACAGCCGACGGCGGCCCAGTGTGCAGACACTGGGTCGCTTTTTTTTTGTCCGTTTTTTCTGTCGAGGAGTACCGCAATGCCCTGGATCTATCTGCTATTGGCCGGCCTGTTCGAAATCGGCTTCGCCATGGGCCTGAAATACAGCGACGGCTTTACGCGGCTGTGGCCCACCGTGCTCACGGTTGGCCTGGCCGGTATCAGCCTGTGGCTGCTGACCCAGGCGCTGAAAACCATCCCGGTGGGCACTGGCTATGCGATCTGGACCGGCATTGGCGCATTGGGCGTGACCATCGCCGGCATCGCCCTGTTCGGCGATAGCGCCTCGTGGTCGCGGCTGGCCTGCATCGGGCTGATCGTGGCGGGTGTGATCGGCTTGAAGCTGGTCGGTTAGTCGGTCCCGCTGTGCGGCCCTCCCCCCAAGTTTGCTGCGCAAACCTGCGGCACCGGCTGCGCGGCACCCTGAGCCCCGCCTTCGGCCGTGGCCGCGCCCGCCAGGCGGTTGCGTTGCAAGCCGTGGGGCCCGACTCCGTGGCACCCCTAATCCCCCAATCGACACGCCCGCTTACAAGGGGGCTCTACCCCAGGGGGTGATAGGCGGGGGGGCGGGGCGACATGCGGTTGAGGCGAGTGTGTTCCTCGGCTTCACTGGCTCCCAGGCCGAATGTGGCCCGCCGCTGTCCTGCGCTGCAGCCTGGACGCCTTTGGTGCCGTGCCGGATAGAGCTGTGTTTCTGGCTGTCTGCCTGGATATCGTCAGCAGGCGTGCAGTCACTTTCAGCCTGCGCCTTACCGGCTTTCGCCCTGGTGCGTGCGCAGGTTGGTTGCCGGGCTTGAGCGCTTGCAGCCCGCAGCCGATTCCCACTCCCGATTCCCGATTCCCGGCTACAGCCGGTAGGCCACCGTCTTCATCAGCTTGGAGGCCAGGGCCATGGCGCTGGGGATCGGGGGTGGCAGGATGCGGGCGCCGGCCTGTTCTGCGTGGTCGGCGTGGCGGGCTTCGTCGATCTTCATCACGCGCAGGATGGCGCGGCTGCGCTGGTCGATCTCCGGCAGGGTTTCCAGGTGCTCGTCCAGGTGGGCTTCCACTTGGCGCTCGGTTTCCACCACGAAGCCCAGGCTCCAGTCGTCGCCGCGCAGCCCGGCCAGGGCGCCGAGCGCGTAGCTGCCGGCGTACCAGAGTGGGTTGAACAGGCTGGGGCGGCTGTCCAGCTCGTGCAGGCGGTCGGCGCACCAGGCCAGGTGGTCGGTCTCTTCCTGCGCCGCTTCGAGCAGGTGCTGTTGGGTATGCGCGTCGCGGGCGACCGCGGCCTGGCCGAAGTACAGGCCCTGCGCGCAGACCTCGCCGACGTGATTGATGCGCATCAGCCCGGCGGCGTGCGCACGCTGCGGGGCTGTCAAGTCGGCGTCAGGGGTGTCGGCAGCGGGGTTGGGGCGCTGCGCCGGCGGGTTGCCGAACACCGTCTCCAGCGCGCGCTGGGCTTCGATCAGCAGCCGGTCGAGCGGGTTCTGCAGTCGGATAGGGGAGGTCTGGGTCATGTCCGGATTCTGGCCTTCGACCGCGCCGCTGCCAACCGCCAGCCACTGCCTGGTTGGGCAACTTGCGCCGCCCCGGGCCGTCCCGTACAATCCCGCCTCTTCTGTTTCGCCTTCACAACGCGTGGCAAAGTTCCAGCGGTCATTGCCGCTGCAATCCGCCCGACCACTCAAGAGTTTTCTCATGACTACGTTCACCGCCAAGTCCGAGACCGTCCAGCGCGACTGGTATCTCGTCGACGCCGCCGGCAAGACGCTCGGCCGTCTGTCCACCGAACTGGCCCGCCGCCTGCGCGGCAAGCACAAGCCGGTCTATACCCCTCACGTCGATACCGGCGATTACCTGGTGGTGATCAACGCCGAGAAGATCGTCGTCACGGGCAACAAGCTGAAAGACAAGAAGTATCACCGCTTCACCGGCTACATCGGTAACCTCAAGACCGAGAGCCTGGAGCAGGCGCTGGAGCGCCACCCGGAGCGCGTGATCGAAATCGCCGTCAAGGGCATGCTGCCAAAGGGCCCCCTGGGCCGCACCATGTACCGCAAGCTCAAGGTCTATTCGGGTGCCGAGCATCCGCACGCCGCCCAGCAGCCGCAAGTTCTGGATATCTAATCATGGCTATCACGCAAAACTACGGCACTGGCCGCCGCAAGTCCTCCACCGCTCGCGTGTTCCTGCGCAAGGGTACTGGCAAGATCACTGTCAACGACCGTCCGCTGGACGAGTTCTTCGGCCGTGAGACTGCGCGCATGATCGTGCGTCAGCCGCTGGAGCTCACCAAGAACACCGAAAGCTTCGACATCCTGGTCACCGCCTCCGGCGGCGGCACCACCGGCCAGGCCGGTGCGATCCGTCTGGGCATCGCCCGTGCGCTGGTCGAGTACGACGAAACCCTGAAGTCCGAGCTGCGCAAGGCCGGCTTCATGACCCGCGACGCCCGTGAAGTCGAGCGTAAGAAGGTCGGTCTGCACAAGGCCCGTCGCGCGACCCAGTTCTCCAAGCGCTGATCCATCGCGTTTGGTGCGTCCCGGTTCGCCGGGATGCCTGCTTCAAAAGCCCGGCCATGCCGGGCTTTTGTCGTTTTGGGGCTTGCGGTGCATCCTGCGCTCGGGTCGCCACCGGCAGGGCAGCCAGGTTGCGTCATGCCGATGGCGTGTGGGCGGCAGTGACGTCGCGGGCGGGATGGATCGGGAATTGAGGGCTGCATCGCTCGCGGGTGCCGGGGTGCCGTTGAGCAGCTGGCGCCGGATGCGCCTCACGGCGTGGTAGGTGCTGCTGTCCGGGGCGCAGTTTCGCCAATGGCGGACCTTCGGTGCGTGGCGTTGGTTCGATGCGAGGACTATCCGCTCGCACGGTCGCGCAATGCCTGTCCGGGCAGGGCCTGAACGATGGTGGATGCAGTGGGCGCCCGTAGCGCCGTGATCCGGTCCACCGGGGCGGACCCGCTTGCAACAAAAAGGCCCGATCTTTCGATCGGGCCTTTGGTGTCTGGCTGCCCCGGATGGATTCGAACCACCGAATGCCTGAGTCAGAGTCAGGTGCCTTACCGCTTGGCGACGGGGCAATAAAAACTGCGCTGTCCCGAAGTATCGCATGCCTGTGCAGGCCTGGATACCGTGGTGGCTATGGGTGGACTCGAACCACCGACCCCAGCATTATGAGTGCTGTGCTCTAACCGGCTGAGCTACATAGCCTAGGGAGCCGGCAATTCTCACGATGCATGCGTGTGTTGTCAAGCATTTCGTTTTCAGCTTGTGAGCCGGGCGTCGCCGTGGCAGAGTCGGTGACAGTAGATTTTCAGGAGTCCGCATCGTGATCGATCCGGACGGTTTCCGGCCAAACGTCGGCATCGTGCTGATGCGCAAGGACGGTCAGGTGTTCTGGGCACGTCGTGTGCGCAGGGACGGCTGGCAGTTCCCGCAAGGTGGCATGAACACCGACGAGACCCCCGTGGAAGCCATGTACCGCGAGTTGCGCGAAGAAACCGGGTTGTTGCCCGAGCATGTGCGATTGCTCGGTGCCACCCCCGGATGGCTACGCTATCGCCTGCCAAGCCGTGCGGTGCGTCGCAACGAGCGGCAGGTGTGCATCGGGCAGAAGCAGGTGTGGTTCCTGTTGCAGTTCACCGGCGACGACTCCCATCTCAGGCTCGACCATACCGATACGCCCGAGTTCGATCACTGGCGCTGGGTGGATTTTTGGTACCCGGTCGAGCATGTGGTGATGTTCAAGCGCGGCGTCTACGCGCGTGCGCTGCGTCATCTGGCGCCGCTGGCGCAGAATCTGGCAGGGCCGGCAGCGGTGGGAGTGATGCCGCAGCGTGCGCTGGAAGCCTGGCTGCCGGGCAGCAGCGCAGCCGGTCACGACAGCCCGCGCAAGCGTCCACGCAAGCGGGGCGGCCCTCGGCAGGTGCGGATTAATAATGATTAACGTTTGGAATTGACACCTATTCTCGTTTGCGGTGCAATCAGCACCGGTCCTCTCCGGATCGCCAGCACCGACCAATATCGTGTACGTCTGCATCTGTAATGGGGTCACCGACCACCAGATCCGCGAAGCGGCCGAAAACGGCTGCGCCAGCCTGGCCGAGCTGACCATGCGGACCGGCTGCGGATCCAACTGCGGTTCCTGCCTGGACATGGCGGCCGACCTGCTGAGCCAGGCACACGCCACGCGCGCAGTGCCGCTGCCGTTGCTCAGGCTGGCCGCTGCCTGAGGCGCCGCCTCGCACAGCGCGAGGCGCGTTCGTTGCGGTGTGGCGTTGCCCGCGACGACGATCCAAGACTTGTGCCACCCGGCGTCTCCGTCGAACTGCTATGCCGACGCTGGCGCCATGGTTATGCCCTACCTGTCATCTTCCTCGGCCGGCGCTTGGGTCGGCACGCCCTGCCTGCCCGGTGATGGCTGCGCTGCGGTAGATTGCGAAACGGTTCCGGTCTGATCACTGCGGCCAGGGTGGTCTCTCCAGCATCACGCAACTGATCACGATTCGCGTTCCTTCATGTGCCGCGCCAACGCGTTAGAGTGCGTCCGGCTCACTGTCTCGGAGACATCGCATGAAGGGCGATACCAAGGTCATCGAGTACCTCAACAAGGTGCTCTACAACGAACTCACTGCGATCAACCAGTACTTCCTGCACGCCAAGATGCTGAAGAACTGGGGCCTGAAGGAACTGGCCGAGCATGAGTACAAGGAATCCATCGACGAAATGAAGCATGCGGACAAGTTGTCCGACCGCATCCTGTTTCTCGAAGGGCTGCCGAACTTCCAGGCACTGGGCAAGCTGCGCATCGGCGAGAACCCCACCGAGATGTTCCGCTGCGATCTGGCGCTGGAGCGCGAGGCGGTGGCGGTGCTGCGCGAGGCGGTGGCCTATGCGGAGACCGTCAACGACTACGTCAGCCGCCAGTTGCTGGTGGACATCCTGGAGTCGGAAGAAGAGCACATCGACTGGCTGGAAACCCAGCTGGATCTGGTCGCGCGCATCGGCGAGCCGAATTACCTGCTGACCAAGCTGGACGACTGAGCGCGGTAGGCGCTGTGCTGCTGTCGGTGCAGTGGGCCAGGTTGGTGATGGCAGGTTGGGGCGGGGACGGACGATCAGCTGCGCGTGCTTGGTGTGGCCGTGGCTGTCCGGCGGGACGTGCGACGTGCAGGTGCGGTTGCCGGTAGCGTCGTTCCAATCTCGATTCCCTTGGGAACAGGGCTTTGATGCTTCGGCTGCTGTCTGGCGCCTTGGCGCTGCTCCAAGCCCCGGCGCGTTGGATGTGGATGCTCGCGCGGGACAAACGCAAGTGCGGCGATGAGGTGTCTGCGACCTGACGCGCTTCCAGACCTACAGTTTGACGGTGCGTGCTGGATGCGGATGGCGTTGCGTGGATAGCGCCACCGCGAGGCGGGACACGCTGTCTATCGCTTCACTCCTTACCCTCACCCCAACCCCTCTCCCGGCGGGGGAGGGGCTTATATGCTCCGCTTCCGCTTCCGCTTCCGCTCCTGGATCCTGGATCCTGGATCCGAGCTGCGATCCGGTTCGATGCGATCTGGGGATTGCTTCCGGAATATCCAGTTCGAAAACCCGAGCTTGGGCTGCTGTTTGTGTCGGGCCAGAGGGATGCCGGCTCTCCGTCATCTGACTTCAACAGCATCCTGGATTGAAGGTCGTTCTGATCGGAGTGCTACGCAGGCTGAGGGCTGTCCTGTCGGCGATCGCTCAACCGGCTGCGCGGGTGGCAGCCTGCAGGCGGGCGACCTGGCCCAGCAGGGCCAGGCGGGCGCGGGCATACTCGGCGATCACCAGCGCCACCATCACCGAGGGGCGCTCGATGGTGCCGGTGCGGGCGGCCAGTTCGATCCGGCGCGCGGCGTTGGAGACGGCCTGGGCGCCAACGTTGGCGCTGGAGGATTTGAGGGTATGGGCCAGGTCGCGCAGCTGCATGCTGTCGCGGTTGGCCGCTGCCGCTTCCAGTTGCTCGATGATGCCGGGTGCATCGTCCAGGAACAGCTGCAGGATGGTGATGGTGTCCGCGCCGGCGACTTCGTACAGCTCGTCGATGACGCTGCTGTCCAGGATCGGCAGCGCGCGGGCCTGGGCGCCGGCGCTGGCGCTCTCGGGGTCGGCCGGGGTGGCGCCGCTGGTGGAGCCGGGCAGCAACGGCTGGCGCGGTAGCCAGCGTTGCAGGCAGGCATCGAGTTGTTCGCGGGCGACCGGCTTGGAGAGATAGTCGTCCATGCCGGCAGCCAGACAGCGCTCGCGGTCGCCGGCCATGGCGTTGGCGGTCATCGCCACGATCGGGATCGGGCGGCCGCCGCTTTCGGTTTCCATCGCGCGCCAGCGCCGGGTGGCCGCGTAGCCGTCCAGCACCGGCATCTGGCAATCCATGAAGACCATGTCGTAGCGGGTGGATTCCATCCGGCTCAGCGCCGCTTCGCCGTCGGTGGCGGTGTCGGCTTCGAAGCCCAGCACCGCCAGCAGCTTCTGCGCGACCAGCAGGTTGACCGGGTTGTCCTCGACCAACAGGATGCGCACGTCGCGTGCGTTGGCCATCGGCGGCGGCAGCGGCTCGGGAATCATCGCCGACGCAGGTGCCGGCGCATGCACGGGCCGGGTTTCCGGCGGCAGCACCAGCGTGCGCAAGACCTCGTCCGGGCTCTGGCGCGGCACCAGGGTGGCGTGTTCCTGCAGCTCGCCGGGCACCGGTTCGTCGCCGTAGAGCCAGACCAGCCGGGAACCGCCCATGTCCTCGGGACGGGCCAGTGCACGATGCACCGCGCGCGCGCTGTAGCGCAGCGTGTCGTGGTCGGCGATGACGCAGCGGAAGCCCTCGGTCTCGCTGTGGCGGCGCACGCGCTCCAGCGCTTCCTGGGTGGTCTCCATCAGCACATGCGCCACGCCCCAGCCGTCGAGCAGGCGCTTGAGGCGCTGCTGCAGGCGCGCATCGGAGCTGATGACCATCACCCGCGCGGCGTCGGCGCCGGTGGCCTGCTGCAGGTCGCCGATGACCTTGAGCAGCGGGATCTCGAACCAGAACGTGGCACCGCGCCCAGGTTCGGACTCCACGCCGATGCGCCCGCCCATCAGGTCGATGATGCGCTTGCAGATGGCCAGCCCCAGCCCGGTGCCGCCGTACAGGCGGGTGGTGGAGGCATCGGCCTGGGCGAAGGAACGGAACAGGCGGGCCTGCTGGTCGGGCGCGATGCCGATGCCGGTGTCGCGCACCTGGAAGCGCAGCAGGTGCTGGGCGCGCGTCTCGCCCAGGCGGCGCAGCTGGATATCGATGCTGCCGCGCTCGGTGAACTTGATCGCATTGCCGATCAGGTTGCCCAGCACCTGGCGCAGACGGATCGGGTCGCCGCGCACCAGCAGCCGCACCGAGGGCTCGATGTCCAGGCCCAGGCGCAACTGCTTGCCATCGGCGGTGCGTTGCAGCAGTTGCACCACGCCGTCGAGCAATTCGCGCAGGTTGAAGGTGGTGATTTCCAGTTCGAGCTTGTTGGCCTCGAGCTTGGAGTAGTCGAGGATGTCGTCGACGATGCGCAGCAGCTGCAGCGAGCTGCCGGTTGCGGTCTGCAGCATGTCGCGCTGGTCCAGGCTGAGCTGGCCGCGCGAGATCAGCTCGAGCATCGGAATGATGCCGTTGAGCGGGGTGCGGATCTCGTGGCTCATGGTGGCCAGGAACTCGCCCTTGGCCAGCGCGGCGGCTTCGGCGGCCTGCTTGGCGCGCAACAGTTCCTGTTCGAGCTCGCCGTGGCGTTGCAGTTCCTGTTGCAGGCGCTCGCGGGCCAGCTCGGTCTCGTCCAGGCGCTGCGACAGCTGCCGCTGGGCGCGGAGGCTGCGATGCGCGGCAACGGCGGCGCACACTGCCAGCACAACGGTCACTGTGGCGGCAGCGGCGATGACGCTGCGCCAGGGCCCCTGCACGGCGCTCCACTGCAGGGCTGCACCGGTGGCGGTGGCGATGGCCGCCACGATGGCCAGACTGCTCCAGGCGCGAAGGCCTCCCGCCTGCGCCGTCACTTAGAGCACCGCGTTCGTGAAGTCGAAGTCCAGTTCCTTGCCGACGGTCTGCACCAGGTTGCCCTGGATGAAATCCACGCCGCTCATCCACATGGCTGCGGCGGCCTGCGGATCTTCGATGCGTTGGCCGATGATCAACAGGCCGCGCTGGTGGGCGATGTCGATCACGCCGCGCAGCTCGTCGCGCACTGCGGCATTGCCATGCGCATCGGCAAAGCGGTTGGCCATGCGCACGAAACTCAGCGGCAACTGGCTGAGCAGCGCATTGGCTTCGTCGCCGGGCTCGAACTGGCTCAGGCAGAACTGCACACCGGCCGGCATCAGCCTGGCGCAGAACTGCTGCACGGTGACCGCGTGGATCAGGGCATCGTCCAGGCGCAGGTCCACGATCAACGATTGCCCGGCCACGCCGCGTTCGGCCAGCGCCTTGAGCAGCCAGTCGGCAAACGCGTCGCGCGCCAGGGTGCGCGGGGACTGCGAGACGAACAGCCGCAGCGGCGGGCTGGTGTGCTGGTACAGGTGCAGCAGCCCCAGCGCATGGTCCATGACCTGCTGGTCGAGGTCGGCGATGCGCCCGGCCGCTTCGGCGGCGGGAATGACCTGGCCGGCCGACAGCAGCGTGCCATCGGCCTGGCGCAGCCGCAGCAGCACCTGGTACTGCGCGGTGTCGCCGCCGGCCACCGCCACGATGGGCTGGTAGGCCAGTTCCAGCTGGCCTTCGACCAGACGCAGTTGCTCCTGCTGCTCGGCCTGGCTGGGCGCCAGATAGGTCTGCACGCCGTCGCTGCGCAGGCGCGCCTGCAGCGCCGTGCGTTCGACCGCCTCCAGCGCGCTGCCGGTATCGTCGAAGCCCAGGCTCAACGGTGCGGCACCAATGGCGCAGCGCACGTGCACTGATTCTTCTTCGCGTACCGCAAAGGCATTGGCGGAGAGCCGCTCGCGGATGTCCAGCGCGCGCTGCTCCAGGCTGGCTTCGTCCATCTCCACGGCCAGCAGCAGGAAGCTGTTGTCGTTCAGGCGGGCCAGTGGGTAGGGCTGAGCGGCGGTGGCAAGGCGATGCCCGGCCTGGGTCATCAGCCGCTCGTAGGCGGCGTAGCCGTAACGCTCGCGCAGGCCGAGCGCGCTGGCGATCTCGATGAAGAACAGGCCGCCGGCCTGCTTGCGCTGCAGCGCCTCGCCGAGCAGGTCCATCACGTGGCCGCGCGTGGGCAGGCCGGTTTCCGGATTGCTGCGCGCGCTGATCTGCTCACCGGCCTGCTGCAGTGCTTGCTGGCGCGCACGGCGGATGCGGTTGGACACCGCCGCGATGAGATGGCGCGGGCGGATCGGCTTGGTCAGGAAGTCGTCGGCGCCGCTGTCGAGGACTTCGAACTGGCGCTCCGGGTCCGGGTCGCCGGTCAGGAACACGATCGGCAGCAGGTGCTGGCCGGGTTGCTGGCGAATCAGGGTGGTCAGGCGAATCCCATCCAGCTCGGGCATGTGCAGATCCATCAGGATCAGGTCCGGGCGATAGTCCTGGATCGCCTGCGGCACGCTGGCGGCGGTCATTTCCACTTGCGCATGCATGCCGGCGCCATGCAGCACGCTCTGCGCGAACAAGGCCTGCGAGCGATCGTCTTCGACGATCAACACGCGATACGGCGCATCGGCCGCGATGGTGTCGCCACCGTCGGGTGTATTGGCAGGCGCCGCTGCGCGCGTCGGTGCTGCAGCGGGGCCGCGCGGTGTGACCACCGCGGCCGCTGACTGCGCCGGCGCAACCGGTGTCGCCAGGCTGGGCGCTGCGGCCGCGGCAGGCGCGGGAATGATCGCTGCGCTCACCGGCGCGGCGCGCTCTGCAGCGCTGGCGGCCTCGTCGGCCCAGCGCCGCCAGTAGTCGGCCGGCGGCGTCTCGGCGCGCAACGGGCGATTACGCGTGGCGGTGTCGTCACGGGTGGTGAAAGGAACCGGATCTCGGGCGGCCATCGATACTCCCAGCAGTCGCGATGATTATGCGATGAACTTCACGATAGCGGGGAGCGGCGTGCAGCCGGCGTGCTTGCCGCGCGCATCGGCGCCACCAACCGGCGCATGCCCCGCCACAACAATCGCCACACCCACCACACCAGCAGCGCGGCCAGCACGCTGGAACCCACCGCCAGGCTCAACGCCAGCCATGGGTGCGCCAGCGCCAAGGCCAGTGCAGTGGTGGCGATGGTGTCCTCGGCCAGCGAGGCGATCCAGTTGCTGGCCGGCTCGGGCGAGGTGTTGAGCAAGGCGCGGCTGCCAGCCTTGAGCGCGTGGCTGGTCAGCGCCACTCCGGCACCGGCCGCCAGCGCGCCGCCACTCAGGTCGCCGTCCGGCGACAGCGTGGCCGCGGCCAGGAATGCGCCAGCCGGCACCCGCGCCAGGGTGTGCAACAGATCCCAGCCCGAATCCACGCCGGGGATCTTGTCGGCGAAGAATTCGGCCACCGCCAGCGCGCCGGAGGTGCCCAGCACCCACCACGACTGCGCCGGATGCAGGGCAGGCGGCAGCTCGATCCAGCCGAGCAGGCCGGCCAGGCCGACCCCGAACACGGTGAGGTAGACGCGCATGCCGGCCAGCCAGGCCAGCAGGATGCCGATCACGAACAGATGGGCCTCGCTCATGGCGCTGCTTCCTGCGAACAATGCGGAACTATCGGATAACCGCCGGTCCAACGCCAGCACGACGGCCGACCAAGCTCTGGCACACTACGCCGCCGACCAGCGCCGGCCCGTCCGGACCCGATGCCCATGAGACCAGCCGCACGCGTTCAGATCGTCCAACGGGAGTCGGGCGGCGGCCGTTCCGGCGGCCGCTGGCTATGGGGCGCGATCGCCCTGCTGTGGCTGGCATCGCTGGGCGGGGTGTGGTGGATGGCCACGCGGACGGCCGCACCGCGCCTGGTCCAGGCCGAGGCGGCACTGCAGCAGGCCCAGCGCAGCCAGGCCCAGCAGCGGCGGCAGATCGAGCAGTTGCAGCAGCGCCAGGTCAACCTGGCGATGTCCGACAAGATCAGCCGCGCCGCCAACACGGAGGTGCAGGCCTCGCTGGCCGAACGCGACGAGCAGATCGCCGCGTTGCGCGCCGACGTGGCCTTCTACGAACGCCTGGTGGGCTCCACCGCCCAGCGCAAGGGGCTCAATGCGCACTCGGTGCAGTTCACCGCCGAGGCCGGCGGCACCTGGAATTACAGCGTGGTGCTGACCCAGAACCTCAACCGTGGCGCGATCAGCCAGGGCCAGCTGCGCTTTGCGGTGGAAGGCGTGCGCGCCGGCAAGCTGGTGACGGTGAGCTGGAACGAGCTGCATCAGAAGCCCGATGCCGCCGGCCAGCCGTATTCGTTCCGCTATTTCCAGCAGCTGGACGGCAGCGTGATCCTGCCGAAGGATTTCACCCCGCAACGTGTCAAAATCTCCCTGAGCGGCGATGGGGCGCCGGTCAATCAGACATTCGATTGGAAAGTCGCCGGCAATGGCGCGGGGGAGTAGCTCATGTTCGGAAACAAGTCCAACCGTGGTGCGCAGACCGTGGTCGATACCTTGATCGGGCCGCAGGTGGTCATCCGCGGCGACCTGACCTTCAGCGGCGGCCTGTACGTGGAAGGCCGCATCCTGGGCAAGGTGATCGCCGAAGACGGTGCCAGCGCCACCTTGACGGTGGCCGAGCAGGGCAGCATCGAGGGCGAAGTGCGCGCACCGGTGGTGATCATCAACGGCCAGCTGACCGGCGATGTGCATGCCGCCGAGCGGGTCGAGCTGGCCGCCAATGCGCGCGTGCAGGGCAACGTGCACTACCAGGTGGTGGAGATGAGCGCTGGCGCGCAGCTCACCGGGCGCCTGATCCACGCCGCCGCCGCAGGCGCCACCGCGGCGCTGCCGGCCCCGGAAGGCCAGCGCGCCGAGCCGGCCAAGGCTGCGCACGCCGAAACCGCCGACGCCTGAGCCGCGACGCGGCTGGAGCGCAACGCTGTGGTCGGCACCTGCGGCTTGAAGTGGAGCCGCCCGGCCCCCATGCTGACGGCATGAGCACGCTCGTTTCGCTTCCCACTGCCGCCCCGGCGCCGGACTACCAGTCCATCGACCGGCCATTGAACTTCTCCGGCGCTGCCGCCGCCAAGGTGCGCGAGCTGATCCAGGAGGAAGGCAACGCCGATCTGGCGTTGCGCGTGTACATCCAGGGCGGCGGGTGTTCCGGCTTCCAGTACGGCTTCGAGTTCGACGAGAACCGCGCCGAGGACGATCTGGCCGTGGCCACCGACGGGGTGACGTTGCTGGTAGACCCGCTGAGCCTGCAATACCTGATGGGTGCCGAGGTGGACTACACCGAAAGCCTGACCGGTGCGCAGTTCGTGATCCGCAACCCCAATGCCAAGACCACCTGCGGCTGCGGGAGCAGCTTCAGCGTGTAAGGCAGGCGGGCCGGCGTGGACGCAGGCGGCAAGTGTCCACCGCGGTGATCCGGTGGCTGGGTTCACTCTACGAACCCGCTGGTCGATGCGGGCCTGCGGCATCTGAGTGGGTATCCGTGCATCAGCTGGTCTGTGCATCGGCTCGCGGTAGGGGCGCGAGGCCAACGACGCTTGCGATGCATCGATGGCCGGCAGCCTCCGCGTCGGGCATTTGAATCTGCAGCCTTGGATCGTTCGACAACCGTGCGCCGCATGGTTGCGGGTGTCGCCGATTATCGGCAGGCTTGCGCCGATGTCAGAATCCACTCTTCCGTTGTCCGGTTTCGCCTTCGCCCACGCGCCCCTGGATCGCGGCGATGCGCTGCGTGACGATCCGGCTGCCCTGGCGCAGCTGTGGGCGCAGGGCCATGTGCTGTTGATCGATGCCAAGGGCACCGCTCTGGCCGATGCGCAGGGACAGCCGCTGTTGCTGCAGGGCGCCGCGCTTGCCGACGGGCCGGAGGCGGCGATCTTCCTGGGGGTGCGCGATGGCCAGGGCTGGTTCTGCCTGTCGGCCGATCCGCTGGACCTGAAGGCGCCGCAACGGGTGGACCTGCGTCAGGCGGCGGCCGAATGGCCGGCAGACATTGCCACTGCGGTGTCGTATGCGCGGGCGATGTTGCACTGGCAGTCGCGCACGCGGTTTTGCGGCGTCTGCGGCGGGGCGATCGTGTTCCGCCGTGCCGGCTTCATCGCCCATTGCACGCAGTGCCAGACCGAGCATTACCCGCGTGTGGATCCGGCCATCATCGTCGCGGTCAGCGACGGGCAGCGGCTGCTGCTGGGCCGCCAGGCCAGCTGGGCGCCGCGGCGTTATTCGGTGATTGCCGGCTTCGTCGAGCCGGGCGAATCGCTGGAGCAGACCGTGGCGCGCGAAGTGCACGAGGAAACCCGCGTGCGGGTCCAGCACTGCCGCTATCTGGGCGCGCAGCCGTGGCCGTTTCCCGGCGCGTTGATGCTGGGCTTCAGTGCGCATGCGGCCGCCAGCGAGGTGCCGCAGGTCACCGGCGAGCTGGAAGACGCGCGCTGGGTCAGCCATGCCGAGGTGGGTGCGGCGCTGGCCGGGCAGGGGGGAGACGACGGCATCGGCCTGCCGCCGGCCATCTCGATCGCGCGTGCGCTGATCGAGCACTGGTACCGCACCCATGGCTGAGCGCCCAGGCCTCGCATCCTGCGGCCCGCTCGCTGGAGCGGTCGCTGCGCAGCGTGCTGTCGGGCCCGCGAACGGTGCGCAGCCGTCGTTGCGGCCCGGTTGCGCCTGCTCGGCTAGACTCGGCTGAGGAGGGACACCCATGTTCACTACCCTGGTTGCCGTCGTCGTCGCACTTACGCTGGGCCATCTGGTGCCGGCGCAGGTGGCCAGGCTGCGGCGTTTCGAATGGTTCGGCCACTGGCTGCGCCGGCTGGACAGCTACGCCGCCGGGCGCGGTGCGTGGCAAGGCCGCTATGGCGTGCTGCTGGCGCTAGTGCCGGTGCTGGTCGTGGTCGCGCTGCTGCAATGGGCGCTGGACGATGTGTGGCACGGCTTCCTGTCGCTGCTGTTCGGCGTGGCGGTGCTGGCCTGGACCTGGGGCCCGCGCGATCTGGATCGCGATGTCGAAGCGGTGATCGACGCCGACGAGCCCGGTGCGCGACGCGAGGCGATTTCGCACCTGCAGGCGGCCGGCGGCAGCGTGCACGAGGACGCGCCGTCGCTGGTGGAGGCGGTGGTGGTCAATGGCCTGCGCCGCTGGTTCGCGGTGCTGTGGTGGTTCCTGCTGCTGGGGCCGTTCGGCGCGGTGTTGTACCGCCTGACCGCGCTGGCGGTGGAAAGCCCGCTGGCGGTGCTGCTGCCGCCACGCAACCTGGCGGGCGCGCGCTGGCTGCTGGCCGCGCTGGAATGGCCGGTGGCGCAGCTGATCACGGTGTCGATGGCGCTGGTGGGCAATTTCGACACGGTGTTCCGGGCCTGGCGCGAAGCGCACGGCAACCGCTGGACGCTGGAGCCGCATTTCCTGGGCGCGGTGGCGCGCGCCAGCGTCAGTGCCGACCTGCGCGAGGAAGCGCACGACTACACCGATTCGGGCCTGGTGCCGGTGTGGCGCCGCCTGCCGGAAGTCCGCGATGCGATGAGCCTGGTCTGGCGCGTGCTGCTGCTGTGGATGGTGGTGCTGGCGTTGCTGGTGATTGCGGGGTGGGTGCGGTGACGTTGCGTGCCACGCCAAAGTAGTTGCAAGCGTCGTACTGCTTCTCGTCCTGGCACAGCGTTTCGATCGTTTCGGCGTAGTTCTTGAATCCAGGCCCAGCAGTGATATCGCTGCGCGCGTGGCCTTGCGCGTTAAACACGTGCCCGCCGGAGCGTCCGCGACGGTTCGACGCCCGAAGTAAACCGACACGTGAGGCGTGTCGGCTTCGGTAGCGTGTCATGCACCGGCCTTGGCCCAAAGATCGGGGTTGCTGCCCGACTCATAGCGAACAGTTGCCTCGAATGCCCAGTCTGATGGATCGCAACCGCTACTTGCTGCCCAGGCATTTGGGGCGACGTAAAGCAATGACTCGCACCATTGGTCAGCCGAGCGCTGCATTTCGGTTGGAGTTCTTTTTACGCGGGAATAGTACTCCTCGCCACAAGCGACCACATAGCATCTGGCATAAAGAAAGCCATCGTCGGATTGCCCAGAGTCGCCGGCATGTTCTGCGTACTTCTCTCCGTCGATCGCAAAAAGATGCTGCGAAAGATGCTCATGGAAAGCTTCGATGCTCGTAACTTCCATGGCAGCTAAGGCCGATGTAAGAGAGCTCAGGGCGCGATCTTCGTCTTCATCCTCCAGCGCAACACGATCAACAAGTTTCATTAGCCGCCAAAATTGACTGTTTTCCATAACCTACTCCATGTAAGGGCTAACGGTTGGTGCAACATCGGGCGGCGTCGCTAAGTGGCATCGCTTTGGCTGGTTCGTCAGCAGGGCTTCTCGATGAAGCGTTGCTTCGCAACGCGCTTTTTCGATTTAACCCGGCGCGAGCAGCGTGAACGGAAACCACGGCAGATTCCGTGCAATCCAGTACGTGGGCAATGCCCATAACCAGAATTTCGGCTCGGACATCACGGTCACCACGGGGGCGAACCAGCGCGCGCGCCAGCCGGCTTTCCAGGCGATCAGGCCGGGCAGGGTGAACAGGCCGAGGACCGCTGCCGGGTTCATGGCGAAGGCGCCGGGCAGGTCGAAATGCACAAGTGCATAAAGCGCACGGGTCATGCCGCAGCCGGGGCAGTAGCAGCCGGTGACGGCGCGAAAGACGCAGGGCGGGAACGGGCTGTTGCTCGCGTTCGGATCGAAGCGGTACAGCAGCGACACGCCGAAGGCGGCCACGCCGGTGGCCGCCCCCAGCCCAAGCCAATGGCGTGGACGCAGCTGCATCACTGCATGTGTTGCAACTGCTGCATGTATTCCATGTAGCTCTGCATGCCGCCGGTGGCGACCATGCCGATGTTGATCAGCAGGCCGATCACGGCCAGCACGCTGGTCACGATGCACCAGGTCTTGGCGGTATTGGAGGCGCGGCGCGCGCCGTCGATGTCGCCCTGGTTGAGCAGGCCATTGACCTTGCTGGAGAACACGATCGCCACGATGCCGGTGATCAGGGCTGGGCAGCACAGGCAAAAGCCGAGCACGGTGGAAACGATCGCCCAGATCAGGTGGTTCGGCACCGGGCCGGGCGCGGCGCTGGACGAGGGGTGGATCGGCGGCGGGATGGCACTCATGGTGAAGCTCCTTGGGTGGTAAACAACAGCGAACTGATAGGTGAGTGGGGTGAGTTATCGGGTGCCGGGCGCGGCGGCGAAGTGCACGTCGCACGCTGGCGATGGCCGCAGGGGCCTGAAGCGAAAGTGCGGTGGGCGTGCGCCGCGCTCGGGCCGGCAGCCCCCGCGCATGCCTGTCGCGCAGCACCGGGCTGGACGTTTGCATGCGTCATCGCCCTGGCACTTCGCAGCCGCACAGCAAGTGCGCACATCGGCGTGCCAATCGCTGCCGGCATGGCAGCCAGCCGCTGGAAGGAGTGACGCCAGCCGATCACGGCAGACGCCTCAGGCGCGATGATGTTGAGCACAACGACGTCCCCCGGTACGACCGGCCGCGCCCGCTTGGCGAGTGCGGCGGTAAAGCGTGCAGTGGCGCACAGGCTACTCGCGGGGCGCGATGGACGCAAAGCCCGTATCTGGCGGCTCAGGGACGGTCCTGGCGCAGCGCGCGCACCTGTTGTTCGAGCAGCGCGGCGCTGGCCTGGTCGCCGGCGATGGCGGGGCCGGCCACCACCTCGATCTGCGCGCGCATTCGCCGCGGCACGCGCATGCGGCCCAGGCGCGTGTCGCGCCGGCTCCACATGCTCGACCACATGCCGCGCAGCGCCATCGGGAGTACCGGCACGTTGCGGCGCTGCAGGATCTTTTCGACACCGGATTTGAACGCGGCGATCTCGCCATCCTTGGTCAACGCGCCTTCGGGGAAGATGCACACCAGCTCGCCATCGGCCAGTGCCGCATCGATGCGGTCGAAGGCCTGCTGCATCAGCGCCGGATCTTCGCGCGCGCCGGCGATCGGGATGGCCTTGGCGGTGCGGAAGATCCAGCGCATCACCGGGATGCGGAAGATCTTGTAGTACATGACAAAGCGCACCGGGCGCGGGATGACCGCCGACAGGATCAGCGCGTCCATGTAGCTGACGTGGTTGCACACCAGCAATGCGGCGCCCTCGTCGGGCACGTGGGTGTCGATGTCGCGCGCGCGCAGGCGGTACAGCACGCTCACCAGCACCCAGCTGAGAAAGCGCATCAGGAACTCGGGCACCAGGGTGAAGATCCACAGCGCCACCAGCGTGTTGGCGATGGCCAGCGCCAGGAACACCTGCGGGATGCTCAGCCCGGGCATCGGAATACGCACGCCGAACAGCACCAGCTGCGGCAACTGCAGCGCGATGCCGATGACGGCCGCGGCCACGATGAACAGCGAGTTCTGGATGTTGAGCCCGGCGATCACGCGCGAGAGTTCGGCCTTGGGCGTGCGGCTCTGGATCAGCGCGAACAACGGCACCACGAACAGTCCGGTGAACAGGCCGATGCCGACCAGGTCGATGATCAACCGCACGCTGCCTGCCTGCTGCACGAACTGGCCGATCGACAGCTCGCTCACCGGCGCGGCACCAGGGCGGGCGAAATACAGGTCCAGCAGGAACGCGCTGATGCCGAATGCGCCCAGCGGCACCAGGCCGATTTCCACGGTACGTCCGGACAGCCGTTCGCATAGCAGCGAACCCACGCCGGTGCCGATCGAAAACAGCGCCAGCGCGAATACATACAGGTCCTGCCGGCCGCCGAGATTGAGCTGCGCATAGGTGGGCAACTGCGCGGTGAGCACTGTGCCCACGAACCAGAACCACGACACGCCCAGCACCGCGTTGCGCACCGCCGGCGTGCGCCGGGTCAGGCGCATGATGGCGCGCGATTCGGGGATGGGGTTCCAGTTGATCTGCAAGTCCGGCGCGCCGGCATCGACCTTGGGCACCAGTCGCGCCACCAGGTTGCCGGTGACGGCGATGACAATCACCGCACTGGCCGCCGCCTCCGGGCCATGGCTGCCGGCGATCTGGAAGATCAAGCCGCCGAAGATCATGCCGCACAGGATCGAGATCGAGGTGCCCATCTCGACCAGGCCGTTACCGCCGGTGAGTTCCTCCGGTTTGAGCACCGAAGGCAGGATCGAATACTTCACCGGCCCGAACAGCGTGGATTGCAGCCCGGTGCAGAACAGCGCGACCAGCAGGATCACCATGTTCTCGGTGATGAAGCCCACTGCGGCCAGCGACATGATGGCGATCTCCATCGTGGTGGTGATCACGATGAGCTTCTGTTTTTCCAGCTTCTCGGCGATCTGCCCGGCCAGCGCGGAAAACAGGAAGTACGGCAGGATGAACAGTGCCGGCGCCAGGTTGGTATAGAGCGTGCGTTGCGCCGCGTCGATGCCCAGATAGAACAGCAGGCCGATGATGGCCTGCCGATATACGTTGTCGTTGAACGCGCCCAGCGCCTGGACGGCGAAGAACGGCAAGAAGCGGCGCTGCCTGAGCAGGGCGAACTGGCTGTGACCGGACATGCAGTTTCCTTTGCGAACGCGCGCAGCCTAGCAGGCTTGGACGGTGTGCTGGTGGATGGGCGATGCGCTCGCCGGGATGTCCGGGCCGAGGCCGTGGGGACTGCTGCCGCGGACCTGGCGCGGGCCGCGCTCGAACAGCCGCGCGCCCAGCGCCTGCCCGATCGTGGCCACCCGGTGGCTGAGTGCCGATGCAGCCGCCTTCCTCGGCCAGGGCCGCGGCAGCTCCCAGTGGGCGCAGGGTCCGCACGCAATCTCGAAACGCGATGGACACAGGGAAGTCACTACATTGGAACGATGTCGGTGCGCTGCCCACATTGCGCCCATTGCTTGCCCAGGCCTTCGTCATGACCGTCGACTCCACCGTCCATCCACCGCTGCCGCGCCGCCTGGTGTTGCTGATGGCCGCCGCCACCGGGCTGGCGGTGGCCAGCAATTACTACGCGCAGCCGCTGCTGGACACCCTGGCGCAGGCGTTCGCGATCCAGGTGCGTAGCGCCGGCGCGGTGGTGACCGCCGCGCAGCTGGCGTATGCGGCCGGTTTGCTGTTGCTGGTGCCGCTGGGTGACCGGCTGGAGCGGCGCGGGCTGATCGTGGGGTTGTTCGTGCTCAGCGCGCTGGGCCTGCTGGTGAGCGCCGGTTCGCACAGTTTCACGATGTTGCTGGTTGGCACCATCGTGACCGGCGCCAGTTCGGTGGCGGCGCAGATCCTGGTGCCGTTTGCCGCCACCCTGGCCGCACCGCAGGAGCGCGGGCGGGTGATCGGCACGGTGATGAGCGGTTTGCTGCTGGGCATCCTGCTGGCGCGGACCGCGGCCGGCCTGCTGGCCGGGGTGGGCGGCTGGCAGACCGTGTACTGGATCGCGTCCGGGCTGCTGCTGGTGACCGCGGGATTGCTGTGGCGTGGGCTGCCGCGGCATCCGGGCAATGCGCAATTATCCTATCCGCATCTGGTGGGCTCGGTGCTGACGCTGCTACGCGACGATGCGGTGCTGCGTTCGCGCTCGGTGCTGGGTGGGCTGATCTTTGCAGGCTTCAGCATGTTCTGGACCACGCTGGCGTTCCTGCTGTCCGGGCCGGCGTATGGCTATGGCACCGTGGTGATCGGAATGTTCGGCCTGATCGGTGCGGCCGGTGCGCTGGCCGCCAACCGCTCCGGCCACTGGTCCGACCATGGCCATGGCGACCGCGTCAGCTGGGGCGGGCTGGGGATGCTGCTGCTGTCGTGGGGGCTGCTGGCGTTCGCGCCGCAATCGATGGCGATGCTGATCGTTGGCGTGCTGCTGCTGGATATCGCGGTGCAGGGCGTGCACATCGCCAACCAGAGCGTGATCTATCAACGCAATCCGCAGGCGCGTAACCGCATCACCTCGGCCTATATCACCTGCTACTTCATCGGTGGCGCGGTGGGCTCCACGCTGGGCACGGCGGCCTACGCGCAGGCCGGCTGGCCGGGCGTGGTGGTCGGTGGCGCGCTGCTGGCGATGGCGGCGTTGGGCTGGGTGGCGCTCAGTGTGTCGCGCGGCACCTGGAAATGAGCACCGCCGCAGCGCGCCTGCCGGGGCGCGGAGGCGTGGCGGCGGCGCGGGCTCGCGATGGCCGGGTTAGCGCGGTCGTTCGCGGCGCAGGCCATTCGGTGCAGCCACGCCTGCATCGGGTGCCGACAACGCAACGCACCAGGCAGCGTGCGCACGCAGCGCCAGCAATCTTCAGACAGGTGCTGACGTGCCAAGGCCGTGATGCAAGCCGGCCTGGTAGCGCCGGTTCGGCATGCTGTCACCCGGAGCGCGGGTCATGCGCGCTGCAGTTCCTTGGCGGCGGCGTTGTCGGCCGGTGCCTCGGTGACCGCCAGCGCTGCAGCGCGCAGCTTGGGCAGCAGGCGCAGGGTCAGCGCCAGTTGGTCGCGCACCAGACGCTGCTTGGGCGGCAGCTGCACGGCGTGCTGTTCGAGCGCTTCGGCCATGGCCAGTTCTTCGCGTTCGTCGTGCAGCGGCAGCGGTTGGCGCTGGCCCAATGCAGTGGCGAGCGCGCCGAGCGTGCGCTGCAGATACTCGCCGGCCCGGGCGATGCTGGCATCGTGTTCGCCCTCCAGCGCGGCGCGGTGCGCGCCGAGCGCGGAGAGATAGCCGAGCAAGGTATTGGACAGCGCCAGGAAGCGGAACCCCGCCTCCAGGTTGCGCCGGTAGCGGCCCGGCTCGCGCAGCATGTTGGACAGCGCCACCGACAGCGCGGCATCGGCGTTGTGCATGTCGCGGCGCGCGATGCGGTAGGGCAGGTCGTCGCGCATACCGCTGGCATATTGCTCCAGCACCTGGCCCAGGTAACGCGCGCAGCTGGCCAGCACCGTGGCCATCACCTGGTTGAGCCGGCGGCCCTGCCAGTCGGGCAGGATCAGGAACGATGCCGCCGCAGCGATGGCACAGCCGATCACGGTGTCGATCAGGCGCGGCCAGATCAGCACGAAGCCATTGCCGAGCAGGTTGAAGCAGAACAACGCCATCACCGTGATGCCGGCGGTGGCCAGCATGTAGCGGTCGGTGCGCGCGATGAAGAACACCAGCGTGGCCACCAATGCCAGCAGCAGTTGCACTTGCGTGCCGGGGAACAACTGCATCAGCGCCCAGGTGGCGACCAGGCCGATCAGGGTGCCGGCAATGCGCTGCACCAGCCGCAGCCGGGTGGCGCCGTAGTTAGGGCGACAGACGAACGCGGTGGTGAGCAGGATCCAGTAACCGTTGTCGGCATGGATGGACTGCATCACCGCATAGCCCACCACCAGTGCGATGGCCATGCGCAGCCCGTGCCGGAACAGCACCGAGCCGGGGGTGAGTTGCTGGCCCAGGCGCGCGGCCATTTCGCGCAGGGTATGCGGCGAGGAATCGCGGAGGCGGGTATCGAGGTTGTCGCTGGTGGAATCGGACTGCGCCGCTTCGGACAGGCGCCGTTCGATGGTCTGCAGGTTGGTCACCAGCAGCTCCAGTGCGCCCAGCAGGCGCGCAAGCGCCGGATCGGCGCGCGCGTGCAGGTAATCCAGCGACTGGCGCAGGTCTTCGGTGGCCAGGCGGCTGTTGTCGCCGTAGTCGAATGGCTGGCGCAGGCGGATCGCTTCGCCCAGCGCCGCGCAAGCCTTGCCCTGCAGCGCGAGCAGACGCTGGCAGCGGTACAGCACATCGCTATGGAAGAACGCCTCGGTCAGCGCTTCGTAGGGGTAATGCGAGGAACTGGCGCGCTCGTGGAATTCCTGCGCCATGTAATACAGCCGGAAATACAGGCCCGACTGCACGCCCGGCCGGCCGGAGCGGCCGAAGCGGCTGATGATGGCGGTCTTGGCAGCGTTGAGCGCGGCCACCACGCGGGCATTCTGCTCGGCCAGCGCCAGCCGGCGCGCATGCAGGTCGCTTTGCCGCACCGGTTCGAACAGATCGGCCTTGCGCCGCAGATACAGGCCCAGCTCGAAGAACAGCCGCGACAATCGCTCGCGCACCGGGCGGTTGGCGAACAGGATGGTCCACAGGATCGACAGCACGCCGTACCAGCCGGCGCCGATCATCAGCAATGCCGCGCCTTGCCAGGCGATGCGCGGATCGTGGCTGCCATGTTGATCCATACCGATCATGGCGTAGATCGACAAGGCCACCGTGGCCTGCGCGATCGAGGCATAGCGCTCGCCCAGCGCGCCCAGCAGCGTGAGCGAGAACGTGGCCAGCGCCATGCCGATCACGAACGGCAGTGGGTAGGGGAACAGCAGCGTCACCGCCGCTGCGGCCGCGGCAAAACACAGCAACGACAGCAGCACCGATTTCGTTCGGCCCAGCCAGTTGTCGTCGGTCTCGGCGATGGCGCTGGCGATGATGCCCAGGAACAGCGCCGGCACTGCGGTCAGTTCCTGCCGGTACCAGCACACGCCCAGCGCCACCGCCAATGCGATGAACACACGCAGGCCGTAGCTGGCCTTTTCATGGGCCCACAGGCGGCTGAGGCGGGTTTCGAAGGACGTGGCGGCCACGGTCTCGGCAAGGGCAGGCGTGACCGGCATTATTGCCGCAGGCACGCGCCGCCGGTGTGGACAGGGGCTAGTCCTTTGTCAGTAGCCGGCATGGGTGCGGACTGGAGCGGCGTGCGCAATTGCGCCGCAGCCCCGCTGCACAGCCGCCCATCGCGCTTGGCGACCTGGCAACCTGTGGTTGCGAGCTTGAATACCGCCTTCTCGGACACCACCAGCGAGCCGTTGCTCTGTTCGGCCGACAACCCGCGGATGTCCGTGCTTGCCCCCATCCGCCCTTCGGGCACCTTCCCCCGCCAGCGGGGGAAGGACGTGGCTTAAGCGGGGAAGGACGCGGCCTTAGCCCTGCGCCTGCCGTTCGCGCGCGATCGCACGCCAGCCGATGTCGCTGCGATGAAAGGCGTTGGGCCAATGGATCGGTTGCAGGCCGGCATAGGCGGCGCGCTGCGCGTCCTGCACGCTGTCGCCGAGCGCGGCCACGCACAGCACGCGGCCCCCGGCGCTGAGCACCTGGCCGTCGGCATCGAGCGCGGTGCCGGCGTGGAAGACCTTGGCGCTGGCGGGCACCGCATCCAGGCCATGGATGACCTCGCCGGTGACCGGCGTCTCCGGATACGGCTTGGCCGCGATCACCACGCCCAGCGACGGGCGCGGGTCCCACTGCGCCTGCGCGCGGTCGAGCGTGCCGTCGATGGCCGCTTCGACCAGATCCACCAGGTCCGACTGCAGGCGCAGCATCACCGGCTGGGTTTCCGGGTCGCCGAAGCGCACATTGAATTCGATCACCTTGGGCGCGCCGTGCGCATCGATCATCAACCCGGCATAGAGAAAGCCGGTGAACGGCACGCCGTCGGCGATCATGCCCTGCACGGTGGGCTCGACCACCTCGCGCATCACCCGTGCATGCACCTGCGGCGTGACCACCGGCGCAGGCGAGTAGGCCCCCATGCCGCCGGTGTTGGGGCCGGTGTCGCCATCGCCCACCCGCTTGTGGTCCTGGCTGGTGGCCATCGGCAAGGCGTGTTTGCCATCGACCATGGAAATGAAGCTGGCTTCTTCGCCATCGAGGAATTCCTCGATCACCACGCGCGCGCCGGCATCGCCGAAGGCATTGCCCGAGAGCATGTCGCGCACCGCGTCTTCGGCCTCGGCCAGGGTCATCGCCACGATCACGCCCTTGCCGGCCGCCAGGCCATCGGCCTTGACCACGATCGGCGCGCCCTTGTCGCGCACGTAGGCCAGTGCCGCGTCCACCTCGGTATGCACCGCGTAGTAGGCGGTGGGAATGCCGTGGCGGGCAAGGAAATCCTTGGCGAACGCCTTGCTGCCTTCCAGCTGCGCGGCCTTGGAGGTCGGCCCGAAAATGCGCAGGCCGGCAGCGTGGAAGCGGTCGACCACGCCCAGCACCAGCGGCACTTCCGGCCCGACCACGGTGAGCGCCACGGCCTCGCGCTGCGCCAGCGCCAGCAGGCCGTCCAGGTCGTCGACCTTGATGGCCACGTTGCGGCATTTGGCTTCGCTGGAGGTGCCGGCATTGCCCGGGGCCACGAGGACTTCGCTGACGCGTGCGGATTGGGCGATCTTCCAGGCCAGGGCGTGTTCGCGGCCGCCGGAGCCGATGACGAGAATTTTCATGTGAGTGCGGGGATTGGGGAGTCGGGATTAGGGATTGGTCAAAGCGGGATCACGGATCGGGGCGAGCAAGGGACGGTGCCACCACTCCCCACTCCCGAATCCCCAATCCCGGTCCGTCAGTGCCTGAAATGGCGTACGCCGGTGAACACCATCGCGATGCCGTGTTCGTCGGCGGCGGCGATCACTTCGCCATCGCGCATCGAGCCGCCGGGCTGGATCACCGCCTTGATGCCGGCTGCCGCCGCGGCATCGATGCCGTCGCGGAACGGGAAGAACGCATCCGATGCCATCACCGAGCCGGCCACCGTGAGCTTGGCTTCCTCGGCCTTGAGCGCGGCGATCTTGGCGCTGACCACGCGGCTCATCTGCCCGGCGCCCACGCCAATGGTGCGGCTGTCCTTGGCATAGACGATTGCGTTGGACTTGACGTATTTGGCCACGCGCCAGGCGAACAGCAGGTCGCCCAGTTCCGCCTCGCTGGGCGCGCGCTGGGTGACCACGCTCAACTCGCCCAACGACATGCCGCGGTTGTCGGCCGACTGCATCAGCAGGCCCGAGCCGATGCGCTTGGTGTCGTAGTTGTTGAGGCCATTACCGTGCGGAATCTTGAGCACGCGCACGTTGGCCTTCTTGCTGGCGTAGTCGAGCGCGCCGGCCTCGTAGTCGGGTGCGATCAGCACTTCGACGAACTGGCGATCGAGAATGGCCTTGGCCGTGGCTGCATCCAGCGTCTTGTTAAAGGCCAGGATGCCGCCGAAGGCGCTGGTGGGATCGGTGGCATAGGCCAGCTCGTAGGCATCGCCGCAGGCCACGCCCACCGCCACGCCGCAGGGGTTGGCGTGCTTGACGATCACGCAGGCCGGCGCATCGAACTGGCGCACGCATTCCCACGCCGCATCGGCATCGGCCAGGTTGTTGTAGCTCAGTTCCTTGCCCTGCAGCTGCTGGAAGGTGGCCAGCGTGCCCGGCACCGGATACAGGTCGCGGTAGAACGCGCCGGACTGATGCGGATTTTCGCCGTAGCGCAGGTCCATGACCTTGACGAAGTTGGAATTGATCTGCGCCGGGAACGGGCTGCGCGTGGGCACGGTTTCGGCGCTGTCGGCCACCGCCGAAAGATAGTTGCTGATCGCCGCGTCGTACTGCGCCACGCGGTTGAAGGCGGCCACCGACAGCGCAAAGCGCTTGGCGGCCGACAGCTGGCCGTCGTTGGCCTCCAGCTCGGCCAGCAGGTCGGCGTATTGCGCCGGATCGGTGGCCACCGCCACGCGCGCGAAGTTCTTGGCCGCACTGCGCAGCATCGCCGGGCCGCCGATGTCGATGTTCTCCACGGCCTCGGCCAGGGTGCAATCAGCCTTCACGGTGACCGACTCGAACGGGTACAGGTTCAGCACCAGCAGGTCGATCGGCACGATGCCGTGTTCGGCCATCACCGCCTCATCGACGCCGGCACGCCCCAGCAGGCCGCCGTGCACCAGCGGATGCAGGGTCTTGACCCGGCCGTCCATCATTTCCGGGAAGCCGGTGAGCTCGGCCACATCGGTGACCGGCAGGCCGGCCTCGCGGATCGCCTTGGCGGTGCCGCCGGTGGACAGCAGCTCGACCTTGCGCGCCACCAGCGCGCGGGCCAGGTCGATCAGGCCGGTCTTGTCGGAAACGGAGAGCAGAGCCCGGCGCACGGGCAGCAAATCAGTGGCCATCGGTGGGGGATGTCGAAGCGGAACAGCCGATATTGTAGGCTGCGCCAGCGCTCGAATGGACTCACCACCCCGTATGGCCTCGATCTATGCATTGAAGGGACGCTTCCAGGCGCTGCTGCGGCCCATGGTGGGCGCGCTCTACCGCGGCGGCATCACCGCCAACCAGGTGACGCTTACCGCCGCGGCGGTGTCGCTGCTGGTGGCTGCGGTGGTCTATCGCGCCGGCGCCGGCTGGCCCTGGCTGTATCTGCTGCTGCCGGCGTGGATGCTGCTGCGCATGGGCCTCAACGCCATCGACGGCATGCTGGCGCGCGAATTCGGCCAGCAATCGCGGCTGGGCGCCTACCTCAACGAAGTGTGCGACGTGGTGGCCGATGCAGCGCTGTACTTGAGCCTGCTCGGCGTGCCAGGCGTGGGCGCGCACTGGCTATGGTTGTTTGCACTGCTGGCGGCGCTGACCGAATACGCCGGCGTGCTCGGCCTGATGGTCGGTGCCAGCCGCCGCTACGACGGGCCGATGGGCAAGAGCGACCGCGCCTTCGTCATTGGCGTGGTGGGGCTGGGCCTGGCCTGCGGCGTGCTGGGCGCGCGCAGCGTCACCTGGATCGCCATCGCGCTGAGTCTTGCCTGCATGGCCACGGTGTGGCGGCGGGTGCGTGCCGGACTGGCAGAGGCGCCGGCCGGCTGAGCGCGCCGCGGTTGCCCACACAATCTGCGGCCGCGCCGTCATCGACACGACCGCTGCACCACCACTGTTCTCTTTCAGGATGATCCCATGCGTGAGGTTGTAGAGCGGCAGTTCGCCAGTTTCGATGGTGTGCAGTTGTTTTATCGGCATTGGCCGGCAGCGGCGGCAGGCGCCGCGCCCAAGGCGGTGGTGCTGCTGCATCGCGGGCATGAGCACTCCGGCCGGGTGCTGCATCTGGCCGAGGAACTGGATCTGCCCGATGCGCAGTTCTTCGCCTGGGATGCGCGCGGCAATGGCCGCTCGCCGGGCGCGCGTGGCGATGCGCCCGGCTTCGAGGCGCTGGTGCGCGACCTGGACAGTTTCATCGCCCATCTCGGCAGCGCGCATGGCATTGCGGTACAGGACATCGCGGTGATCGCGCAAAGTGTGGGCGCGGTGGTCGCGGCCACCTGGGTGCACGACTATGCGCCGCCACTGCGTGCGCTGGTGCTGGCCTCGCCGGCGTTCAAGGTCAAGCTGTACGTGCCGTTCGCTCGCGCCGGGCTGAAGCTGATGCATGCGCTACGCGGCAATTTCTTCGTCAACAGTTACGTCAAGCCGCAGTGGTTGACGCATGACGCGCAGCGCGTGGAAAGCTACCGCAGCGATCCGTTGATCACCCGCCCGATCTCGGTGCGTGTGCTGCTGGGCCTGTACGCGGCGGCAGAGCGCGTGGTGGCCGATGCGCAGGCGATCACAGTGCCCACCCAGCTGCTGGTCTCCGGCGCGGACTTCGTGGTGCATCGCGGCCCGCAGGACCGCTTCTACGAAAACCTGCGCTCGCCGATCAAGCAGCGGCACTGGTTGCCCGGGTTCTTCCACGACACCCTGGGCGAGCGCGACCGCGCGCTGGCGATCGCGCCGATCCGCGCGTTCGTGCAGGCACGCTTCGAACAGCCGCCAGTGCGCGCCGACCTGCGCGATGCGCATCGTGCCGGGCCCAGTTTCGACGAAGCCGAGCGGCTGGCCTGGCCGCCGCAACGCAACAGCCTGCAGGATCTGCGCTGGCGTTTGGTACGCGTCGGGCTGCGCCTGGGCGGAACGCTGTCCGAGGGCATCGCGCTCGGCCTGCAGACTGGTTTCGACTCCGGCAGCACGCTGGATTACATCTACCGCAACCAGGCGCGCGGACGCGGGCCGCTGGGGCGGCTGATCGACCGCAATTATCTCGATGCGATCGGCTGGCGCGGTATCCGCATCCGTGGCGCGCACCTGGGCGAGTTGCTGCGCGATGCGGCCGGCCGGCTGCGCCAGGCCGGCCAGCCGGTGCGCGTGCTGGACGTGGCTGCCGGCCATGGCCGCTACGTGCTGGAAGCGCTGGGCAGCGGCGCGCAACGGGCCGATGCGATCGTGCTGCGCGACTTCAGCCCGCTCAACGTCACCCAGGGCAGTGCCTTGATCCGCACGCTGGGCGCGCAGGACATCGCCCGGTTCGAACAGGGCGATGCCTTCGACCCGGCGGCATTGGCGGCGGTGCGGCCGGCGCCGACCCTGGCGGTGGTGTCGGGCCTGTACGAGCTGTTTGCCGACAACGACCAGGTGGCGCGTTCGCTCGCCGGCCTGTCCGCCGCGGTGCAGCCGGGTGGCTATCTGCTCTACACCGGCCAGCCGTGGCACCCGCAGCTGGAATTCATCGCGCGTGCGCTCACCAGCCACCGCGATGGCGTGGCGTGGGTGATGCGCCGGCGCAGCCAGCAGGAGATGGATGGCCTGGTGGAAGCGGCCGGATTTCGCAAGCTGGCGCAGCGCATCGATGCCTTCGGCATCTTCACCGTGTCGCTGGCGCAGCGGATCGACGCATGACCCCAGGCGCGCGCCCCACCGCACGTGCCGCGCTGTGGCTGGCAGTGCTGGGGCCGTTCTTCTTCCTCAGCTATGGCCTGGCCAATACCCTGGCCGGGCGCGCGGGCAGCGTGCCCTCGGTGGTGTTCGATTGGGAACACGGCATGCCGTTCTGGCCGTGGACCATCGTGCCGTATTGGTCGATCGACCTGTTCTACGCCGCCTCGTTCTTCGTCTGCCGCACCCGGCGCGAACTGGATACGCATGCGCTGCGCCTGCTCAGCGCGCAGCTGGTCTGCGTCGCCTGCTTCTTGCTGTGGCCATTGCGCTACAGCTTCGTGCGGCCGGACACCGACGGCGTATTCGGTTGGCTGTTCGCGGTGTTGCTGGGCTTCGACAAACCCTTCAACCAGGCGCCATCGCTGCACATCGTGCTGCTGGTGGTGTTGTGGGTGCGCTATGCGCAGCATCTGTCCGGCCTGTGGCGCTGGCTCTTGCACGGATGGTTCGCGCTGATCGGGGTATCGGTGCTGACCACGTATCAGCATCATTTCCTGGATATCCCCACCGGGCTGGCGGCCGGCTGGCTGTGCGTGTGGCTGTGGCCGGAGTGCATTGCCGCGCCCTTCGCACAGGCACGGCTGGCGCGCGAGGCACGCCGTTGGCAGCTGGCTGCGGCGTACCTGGCCGGTGCCCTCGTCAGTACGGCGCTGGCGATCGCGGTCGGCGGCGTGGGCTGGTGGGCGCTGTGGCTGAGTCTGTCGCTGGGCCTGGTCGCGTTGAACTATGCAGCGCTTGGCCCGCTCGGCTTCCAGAAACGCAGCGACGGGCGGCTGAGCCTGGCCGCGCGCTGGTTGTTCGCGCCCTACCTGCTGGCCGCCTGGTGCAACTCGCGGGCGTGGACGCGCCGCGACCCGCTGCCGCGCGTGGTCTGCGACGAGGTCTGGCTGGGCCGCATTCCGCTGCCCGCACAGCGCACCGGGTTCGCTGTCGTGGTGGATCTCAGCGCCGAACTCTCGCTGCACGCGGCACGCCGGCACGACCAGGTGATTCCGATGCTGGATCTGGTGGCGCCGCCGCCCGCCAGCCTGGCGGCGGCCGCAGCTGCCATCGAAGCCGCACGCACCCAGGGGGCGGTGCTGGTGTGTTGTGCGCTGGGCTATTCGCGCAGTGCAGCCAGCGTCGCGTGCTGGCTGGTGCGCAGCGGCCGCGCCCGGGACGTGGATGCGGCCATTGCGCAGCTGCGCGCGGTGCGCCCGACGATCGTGCTTGGGCACGCCCATCGTGCAGCCATCATGGCGGCGTGCAGCGGCCATGACAGCGACGACACTGTGCGCCTACGGAGACCGCAATGAACACTTCCCTGATGATGCTGGCCACCATGCGCGCGGTGCTGCGCCAGGGCGCAACGCTGGATCGCTTTTCGCTGCTGCTGCTGGCTGCGGCGATCGCCCTGCTCGGCGTGGCCGAGGCGCCGCCGTTGATCCAGTTGAGCTACGCGCTCAGTGCCATGGCCGGCGTGGTGCAGCGCTACTGGGCGTTTCGGGTGGGTCTGGATGCGGACCTGCTGGAGGGCATGATCGCGCATCTCGGGCACGGCGGCGGCAGCGAACAGGACGCTGCGCAGCAGCTCGATGCGGCGATGCACGCCGTCGGTCTGGTGGCCACACCGCCATCCGGCCGCGACTGGGCATCGCGCTGGAACGGCATGCGCCGCCTGCTGCGCCGGCAGCTGGCAAGCACGCTGGTGCAATTGTTGCTGTTCGCGGTGGCCTTGGCCTTGAGGATCCTCCGATGAGCAGCGAGCAAGGACCCGGTCAGCGCGAGCCGCTGCAGGCCACGCCGGCGCAGCTGGCGCTTTGGCAACGGCTGGACGGTTATCGCTTCGGCGAGGACGAGGAAGCGCTGCCGGCCTTCATACGGCGCGTGGCCAGGCAGGCGCATTGCAGCGTGGCACAGGCGCAGGAACTGGTGGACGAGTACCGACGGTTCTGCTTTCTGGCCTGCACCGACACCCACGATGTCACGCCCAGCCCGCTGGTCGATCAGGTCTGGCACACGCATCTGACCGACACCCGCGAGTACTGGCAGCGGTTCTGCCCGCAGGTGCTGCAGACCACCCTGCATCATCGACCCGGTCGCGGGGGCGCGGGCGAGCAGGCGCAGTTCCAGGCGCAATACCGGCAGACGCTGGAGCGTTATCGCCTGCACTTCGGCGAGCCACCAGCGCAATGGTGGCCGCCAGCGCGCCTGCGGCAGCCAACTGCGGCCCCGGCGCGCGATGACACCGCCGAAACCACGTTACAGGCCTTGCGCGGCGCACCGCGGCGGTCCGGGCCGCGGCGTGGCTCGCCGCGCGCGGTGATCGGGTGGGCAATCGCCGCGGTGATCGTGGGAATGGTCTGCCGCTCGGCCAATGGCGATGCCGTGTCGCTGCTGCACTGGCGCGGCGCCTATTTCCTGCCGGTGTTCATCACGCTGATTGGCCTGGCCTGGTCGATGGCGGCATGGTTGCGGCGGGTGCTGCGCCGCGGTCGCACCGCAGCCGCATTGGAGCCCGGCGAGCTGGCCTATCTGAGCGGCGGCGCCGACCGCGTGGCCGACCTGTGGTTCACCGAGTTGCTGGTGCGCGATGCCGTGTATCTGGATCGCGATGAAGCGCTACCGGCCCGGCAACGGGTGCGCTGTCAACCGCAGGTGGCAGTGCCGCCTGCGCTGGAACCGGCGCTACAGATCCTGCGCGGCACCGAGGACCTGGTGCTGGCCTTGCGCGAGTTGCGCGTGCTGGCCGCACCCCTGCGGCAGCGCCTGATCGACAAGGGGCTGTGGCTGAGCCCGGCGGCATCGTACAGGCTGCGCCTGGCGTGTACCGTGCCGGTGGCGCTGGTGTGGCTGCTTGGCCTGTGCAAGCTGATCATCGGCGTGCAGGGCCATCACCCGGTCGGGTATCTGCTTTGCCTGATGGTGCTGGTCACGCTGCTGGTGCTGGGGTTTGCGTTGGTGCCGGTGCGGCGCACCCTGGCCGGCGACGCGCACCTGGAGGCGCTGCGTCAGGCACGGCCGCGCGATGCGGCGCGCACCGGCGGCGATGCTGGCGACGCACTGGCGCTGTACGGCACGGCGGTGCTGATCGGCACGCCCTGGGCGGACTACCACAGCATGCGTGCGCCGCATGGTCACGGCGGTGGCAGTGGCAGCAGTTGCGGCAGTGGAGGTGGAGGCGACGGCGGCGGTGATGGCGATGGCGATGGCGGCAGCGACGGTGGTGGTGGCTGTGGTGGCTGCGGTGGGGGAGGCGACTGATGCAGGGCAGGCAACGACAGCAACAACGACGGCTGCGCTGGGCGCGCGCCTTGCGCGGGCGCGGCGCCACGCCCAATGGCGTGTCGTGGGTGGGCATCGCGTTTGCCGCACTGGCTGGGCTGATGTTCTACGTGGGCCTGAGCGCGCCCGCACGCGAAGGGGCGATGCCATTGCTGCTGGCCGTGCTCGGGCTGCAGGGGCGGCTGTGGTGCAATCGCATGGATGGTGTGCTGGCGCGTCAGGCGCACATGGTTTCGCGCGCGGGAGAGGTCTACAACGACGCGCCGGATCGCCTGTCCGATGTGCTGGTGTGCGTGGGCCTGGGGTATGGGCTGCAGGCGGGCCTGCCGTGGGCTGCGCAGCTGGGGTGGGCTGCGGCGCTGTGCTGCGTGGCCACCGCCTATGTGCGCATGCTGGGCCTGGCCTGTGGCACGCCGGAGCCGCGGCAGGGGCCGATGAGCCGCGTGCAGTGCATGCAATGGTTGTCGCTGGCGGCCCTGCTGGCGGTGCCGTTGCAATGGATGGGCCAGCCGCGCAGCGCGGCCTGGTTGCTGAGCGGCGCGCTGGCGGTGTTGATCGCCGGTGCGGTGCTGACGGTGGTGTTACGGCTGCGCGCGATCGTGCGCACCTTGGAGCAGACGTGATTGCCCGCTTGATCGCACGCGCCTGCAGTGGCGCCATCCGCACGCTCACCGGTGCCCGTGCGTTGTGGCGTGGCTGCGCACCGTCCAACGAGCGCCGCGTGTATTACGGCAACCATGCCAGCCACGGCGATTTCGTGCTGATCTGGTCGTCGTTGCCGGCTAGCTTGCGACACCAGGTGCGCCCGGTGGCCGCGGCCGACTACTGGCAACGCACGGCGCTGCGGCGTTATCTGATCCATGCGGTGTTCAATGGCGTGCTGATCGAACGCGATGCGGCGCGGCGCACCCGCGACCCGATCGAATGTCTGTGCGATGCGGTGGATGCCGGCGATTCGCTGATCCTGTTTCCCGAGGGCACGCGCAATCCCGACGAAGGCCTGCTGCCGTTCAAGAGCGGGCTGTATCACCTGGCGCGGCAGCGCCCGGAACTGGAGTTCGTGCCGGTGTGGATCGACAACCTCAAGCGGGTGATGCCCAAGGGCAAGTGGCTGCCGCTGCCGCTGCTGTGCACCACCACCTTCGGTGCACCGTTGCGGCTGGATGCCGACGAAGACAAGGACGCGTTCCTGGCGCGTGCGCGTGAGGCGCTGCTGGCGTTGTCGCCGGACCAGCTGGAGGCACGCGCATGAGCCTGTATCTGTACAGCGGGCAGCTGCAGCAATCCTCGATGCATCAGCAGACGCTGTGGTTGTTCAGCGGCATTGCGCTGGTGCTGATTGTTGCCACGCTGATTGCCGAAACGCTGCGTTGGCGCGCACGCGAACGCCAGAGCGCGGTGCTGGACAACCTGGTCGCACGCATTCGCGCCTGGTGGGTGATGGCGGCAGTGGTGGGTATCGCGTTCGTGTTCGGCCGCGCCGGGGTGATCGTGCTGTTCGCGCTGGTGTCGCTGTTTGCGCTGCGCGAGTTCATCACGCTCACGCCCACCCGGCGCGGCGATTACTACGCGCTGCTGGCGGCGTTCTACATCGTGCTGCCCTGGCAGTACGGGCTGGTGTGGACCGGCTGGTACGGCATGTACACGCTGCTGATTCCGGTCTATGCGTTCCTGGTGCTGCCGATCCTGGCCACCATCGGCGGCGACACCACGCGCTATCTGGAGCGTACCGCCAAGGTGCAGTGGGGCCTGATGATCTGCGTGTTCTGCATCTCGCACGTGCCGGCCCTGTTGAACCTGGAAATTCCCGGTTATGCCGGACGCAATCTGCTGTTGATCGCGTTCCTGGTGATCGTGGTGCAGTCCTCGGACGTGTTGCAGTACGTGTGGGGCAAGCTGGCCGGCCGCCACCTGATCGCGCCGAAGCTTTCGCCTTCCAAAACCGTGGAGGGTTTCATCGGCGGCGTGCTGTCGGCCAGCCTACTCGGCATGGCGCTGTGGTGGATCACTCCGTTCGCGCCCTGGCATGCATTCGGGCTGGCGCTGGTAGCCAACCTGATGGGCTTCTTCGGCGGGCTGGTGATGTCGGCGATCAAGCGCGACCGCGGCATCAAGGACTGGGGCCACATGATCGAAGGCCACGGCGGCGTACTCGATCGCCTGGATTCGGTGTGCTTCGCCGCCCCGGTGTTCTTCCATCTGATCCGCTACGGCTGGGCGTGAGCGGCTGCACGTCGGCGCCAGCCAGGCGCTGATCGGCCAGCAGCAGCGTCTTGCCCACCGCAACGTCGAGCTGCATCGACTCATCCATCGCATCGGCAACCTCGTGCACGCCACGCCTCGCGGCGGCACGCTTTTACGAATCCCGAATCCCGAATCCCGAATCCCGCCCCTCAGCTCAACCCATACTCTTTGAGCTTCTTGCGCAAGGTCGCGCGATGGATGCCCAGCATCGCGGCCGCGCGGCTCTGGTTGCCTTCGCAATGGTTGAGCACTTCGACGAACAACGGGATTTCCATTTCGCGCAACACGATCTCGTACACGTCGTCCGCATCGCTGCCGTCCAGGTCGCGCAGATACCGGCGCACGGACTGCGCCACGTGTTCGCGCAGCGGCGACTTGGGGGCGCCACGACTGCTGTCAGGACGAGAGGGGGCTGCGTTCAAAGGAAGTTCCCAGTGTCACGAAGCCGGGACGCGTGGCCGGCGAGGGGGAGTGAGTCTAGCGCGTGACCTCCCCGCTCGCCACGCCCATGTGGCCAGCGGCCGCAGGTTGCGGTCGCTTAGCGGAAATCGAAGCTGAAGGCGGCCGTGCTCGCGGCCGGTTCGCGCACGCGAAACGCCACCTGCACCGCCTGGCCGGGAGCGAGCGTGTCCTGTTCGGCCGGCGCCTGCCCCAGATACTCCTGCGGGGCCAGCACGCGCGTGCCGATCACCCGGCCATCGACGTCGGACAGCGACAGCTGCAGCCAGGGCCAGGCCTGCGCCCAGCGGGCATCGTTGCGGAAACTGGCCTGGATCTGCAGCACACCGGGCATGCCGGGCAGTGGCCGCACCTCGCGATTGAGCAGGGTCAGCGCGGCCGGTTCGCGCCAGGCCGGCAGGCTGCAGCGCAGCACCGTGCAGGCGGCGCTCACCAGCGGCCGCCAGCGGGCATCGCCGGCCAGATGCGCGCGGTCGGCAATGACGATCTGCAGGCCGAGCACGCCCACCAGGCCGACCAGCAGCGCCCATTGCCGGCCGCTGGCGCGCAGCCGCGGCCGGCTGAGACCACGTCGCGCAAACGCCGGGGCGCTGGATGCGGGCAGCGGCAGCAGCGGCGTTGCGCCGGGTGCGTGCGTGCCGAGGGGGGCGACATCCGCTTCCCCCGCTACGGCAGCGCTGGCGGCGCTGCCGGTGGCAGGTGTCGTCGGCAGCGCCGGTGTGGCGGCATCCCCGGCCGATGCTGGCCGCTGGGCCGAGGTTGCTGGCGACGTAGACGCCAGCGACGCGGCAGGGGGCACGGCAGAAGCCGACGGCGCGGCAGAGGTCGGGCCCGTGGACGGGGTCGAGGTCGACGCCGGAACGGCGGGCACCGCAGGCGAAGCCTGGGTGGCCGTGGGCGGTGTTGCAGGGGCTGCCTGCTGCTGCGCTAGCGGCCCCGCAGCGGTGCCGACGATGGGCGCATCTTGCGCACCGTCACCGCGCGCGGTGTCAGGCGCGCCGGCGCCGGGTGCGGGTACCAGGGGCGAACGCGGTGCCGGTACCGGCTCCACGGCAGGCGCTGGCGGCAGCTCGGCCAACGGCGCTGGCGGCGCCTGTTCCGGCGGCTCGGTGGGCGGCACTGCCGGGGTCGGAATCAGCGCTGGAGCAGCAGGCGTGGCACGCAGGAACGTGGCCAGGGGGCGGCGCGGTGGCGGAGTCTCTGACATCGGCAGGCGTGCAGCGGAGAAGAGCCCTATTCAACCACGCGCGCCTCCAGGCGCGAACGTCTACGTCCCGGCGCCGGCCTGATCGCAGCACTATCACGCCTGACAGGCCGCAGGTCACCTTGCTGGGGCACGCAACCTTGCCTGGAGGTACCGCATCGCGCCTGTGCGGCAGGACGCACTGCAACCCCGCACGGCAACTCCGGACATGCCGCACACCGGAAGACACGCCGGCACCACCGCGCAGATCGTCTTCATGAGCCCGCCGATCGTCGTCCTGACAGACCGTTCCCCGCACAGCTCTTCGAGGCACAAAGACCGAGGCACTACCAGCAACATCCAACGCGCCGGCGCAGGCTCTCGACGACTCCCGACTCCCGACTCCCGAAACTACCGCCGCCGCCGCGTCTTCCCGTCGGCCAGCAGCAGGTCCAGCAGTCCACTGCGCTGCCGCGGCGCCAGCGTGTCGAAGCGCGCCAGCAGTACGCGCTGCTGGTCGTCCAGGCGACGGTATTGCGCCGGCTCTTCGGCAATGGCCGACACCGGCGGGCCGAACACGCGTTCGCCGCGGCCGGTGGCCAGGTATTCGAAGGCCATGCCGCTGCGCTTGGCCAGGCCGATCAGGTTCTCCACCGACGGCGCGGTGCCTTCGGCCATCTCCCACTGCGCGACCGCGCTGCGGGTGACGCCGAGCTCGCCGGCCAGGGCTTCCTGGGTCAGCTTGGTGAAGCTGCGGGCTTCGCGTACTCGTTCGTACAGCTTGCTCACACGGCACCGGATGGAAGGCGGACAGGGCCGGGAGATATAGCCCTAGCAGCGCTGGGGGATAGTTCGTATGCCTTTCATATCTCCATATGTTTGCGATACTGTCCTCGTGTCATTGACGACGACATCACAGCGAACTCAAGGAGCGTGTTCATGGTCGAGCCTGTTGCTTCGAAGACCGACCGCGTGTCGGCCGACATGCCGCCGGCGCAGGCGCCGTGGCGGGCCGATTCGCCGCTGGATCCGGCGGTGCAGCGGTTCCGCGGCGCCACCTGCTACCAGGTGTGGCAACGCGGCCAGCACTGGACAGCCGTCGCCGAAGGCGCGCACTGGTCAGCGGCACTGGCGCCGCGTGGCTGGGCGCTGCGTCATCGGCAGTGGCCGCTATTGGGAATGGGCGGCCTGCTGGCGGTGTTGGCCGCCGGTGTGGCGCTCGCCGGTGCCCAGGCGTGGTCGCTGAGTGCCTGGGCGGTGCTGTTGGTGGCCGAACTGGTGTTGCGTGTGCGGGCGGGCCGGCATGCCGGGCGCTGGCGCAGCGACGCCCTGCGATGCGCCGGCTGGCAGCCGGTGACCCGGCTGCGCGCGATCAGCGTGGCCGATGCGGTGACCACGGCGCGGATCCGCGCCGGCCGCCCGCAGCGGTAACCGCCCGGCGCACGCCGGGCGGGCTGGGATGCGACACCATCGAAGCAGGCGCCGCCGTAGGCGCAGTGGAGCGGGGCGGCCTTGCACCGGCGTGGCTGGCGCCTCGGCAAGCGGCCGGCGCGCTCGCCGCCGTTCCAGGCCGTCGATGGCCCACCCAGCCGGGAGTATCCACCGGGGAATGGGCCGTGATGTGCCGAGCCTGCGTTGCGCGCCTTGCCCGGGTGGTGGGCAAGGGCGCCAGTAGGCCTGGCGTCGCCGGCCACGGCACGCTGCGCACCCGACCCCGGGACACCTACCTCGGAACACTCACCTCAGGGCAGATGCGTGCCGCAGTCGGCTCAGTGGCGGCGAACGCCATCGATGCGCATCCAGTCTTGATCGCGTTCGCAGCGCAATTGCTCGAACCAGGGGGCGTAACGCTCCAGCAGCTCGTCCTCCTGCCCGTGCAGGATGCCCGACATCGCCAGGCGGCCACCCGGGGCCACGCGCGCGGCCAGCAGCTCGGCCAGCGCGTCCAGTGCCTTTGCGAGGATGTTGGCAACCACCACCGGGTAGGTCCGCACCGGCTCGTCCTCCGGCATGTACACGGCCAGCTGCGCGCCCACGCCGTTGCGTTGCGCGTTCTCGGCGGTGGCCAGCAGCGCCTGCGGGTCGTTGTCCACGCCAACGGCGTCGATGGCGCCCAGCTTCAGCGCGGCGACCGCAAGAATGCCCGAGCCACACCCGAAATCGAGCACCTGGCGGCCCTGCAGCTCGCCGCTGCCGGCCAGGCTGTCCAGCCAGCGCAGGCACAGCGCGGTGGTCTGGTGCGTGCCCGAGCCGAACGCCAGGCCCGGGTCCAGCCGCACCACCGCGGCATCGGGCGTGTTGGCGGCGTCGGGCAGGTCGTGATCCCAGGGCACGACGAAGGTGCGCGTGCCAAATTGCATCGGCTTGAACAGATCCATCCACGCACGGATCCAGTCGCTGTCCTCGACCATGCGAAACGACACCCGGCCCCAGTCCAGCTCCGGATCGAAGCCTTCCAGGTCCACCAGCACCTGCAGCGGATCGCTCTGGCCATCGAACAGGGCGGTCATTTCCAGTTCCTGCCACAGCGGCGTTTCGCCCACGCCCGGCTCCAGGATGGCGTGCTCGTTGCTGTCGTCGGTATTGGCGTCGAGCAGGGTCACCGCCAGCGCGCCGACCTCTTCGAGCGCGGTCTGGAAGCGGGGCTGGGTGGCATCGGAGCAGGGCAGGGTCAGTTCAAGAAACGGCATCGTGGCGATCGGCAACAGTGAAGGCGTGCATCGTAGACCATTCGCGCCGGCCCGCTGCCGCGCGAGGCCGTGGCGGCGCGCCTGCCCGATCAGAGGCCGGTCGCTGCGGCAGGTGAGGATGGCGGCGATGCACGAGGGTGTCAGGGGCAGATGCGCGACGCCGGAATCGCCTGTCCAGCCGGGTAGCTGTTCGATCCATGGAAGCCGCTGCACGCATCGGGTATCGCGCAAGCCAGGGCGATGCCCGATGCGTCGGCATCCAGGCCAGGGCATCCAGGCCAGGCAATGGCACCCGCATCGCTGCATCGGCAGGCCGATGCGCTGCATCCGCTTTGCCGCGCAACCAAACACGCATTGCGCGCCACCCACACGCATCTCGCGCAGATCCTCACCGCATGGAGTGCCCATCCTCATCGAACCCCGCAGCAGTGCTCGCTTGGCCGCGGCCGGGTGCACGGCCGGGTGCTAGACTCCGCGCCGTCGCTGCGGGTGTGTCCGCAGCTGGGTTGCCGCTGTCATGCCGCTTGCTCGTGCCCGCCATCTCTGGCTGTTGCTCGCTCCCGTCGCGCTCGCGGCGGCAGGGTGGTGGCAGCTGCGCGCGCAACCACCCGCGGTGGCCGCCGATGCCGCGCCGGCGGGGGGCGGCGTCATGCGCGTGTCGGCTGCCGCGCCTTTGCGGGCGCCGCTCGAACACGGCAACGCCCTGCAGCTGCCATATCGCGATGCGGTGGATGCGCAGCCGGATCTGTACCGCTATGCACAGCGGTTGCAGCAGCAGGTGCGCGCCGGCGATGCACAGGCCGGGTGGCGCTTGAGCCGGGTCACCGATTACTGCGCACCGTATGCCGACAGCCCGGCCGGCTATGCCGCCGATAGCGAGTGGATCGCCGCGCACGCCACGCCGGGCGTGGCGGCCATGCGTGCCGCGCGCGATCGCGTGGCGCAGCGCTGTGCCGGTTTCGCGCCCAGCGATGGGCTCGGCCCGCGCCTGGTGGCGCAGCAACGCCTGCGCGCAGCGCGCGGCGGCAGCCTGGCCGCCGAGGCGGCCTTGCTGGCACAGGGCGAGCCGCTGCAGGCAACGCCTACCTACAAGCGCGCGCTGGTGCAGCGCGTGCTGGCTTCGCGCGACCCGGAGGCGTATCTGGCGCTGTCGCCTGCGATGGGCGCACGCGCCAGCGGCGACGACACTCTGGAAGGCTACGTGGCCGGCGACCAGTTCGCCGAACTCGCCTGGCAGGTGGCGGCATGCCGCCTGGGCCTGGACTGCAGTGCCGACAGCACGCTGGTCACCAGTTACTGCGCCAATGCGGGCATCTGCTCGCGCGAAGGCGCACAGGATTTTGTGTCGTTCGTATTCGATGCCGCGGTACCGCGGCAGGGAGCAGACAGGGTGGATGAGATGGTCGATACGCTGGTGTCCGAGCCGGGAGCGCAGTCATGAATTACCGTCGATGGGCGCACGGCGCCAAGTTCTGGTTGTGGGTGGCGCTGTTTGTGGCGTATTCGGCTGCGGCAGTGGGCATCGTGATGATCGATACCGCCGATCACCGCTATCAGCCCCTGTCGATCAGGTCCACCACCGTCGGCGCCGACGAACAGCAGCGACGGCATGGCGCCAGCCAGGTGGCGGCGGTGTATCGCGCAGGCAGTGCGATGCCGTTTTCCACGCTGCCGGCGGGCGCCACCTTCCAGGTGGTGTGGCCGGATGGTTCCACCGAAACCATGACCGTGGTCGATCCAGCCTCGTCCAGTGGCATCGTGCCGGTGCCGGGCAGCCAGCAGGGGCCCGCGCCGCGGCGTTGAGCGCTGCCGCGCGTCGCGTGCCCGATGGGGCGCTGCCGCTGCACGTCCGGTAGCGCAGGCGGCAACCGCGGGTAGGTGCGGCTGCAGCTTGACCACTCTCACGTGTGCAGATAATCGAAGGCCTGCATATCGGATCCGGCGCTGGCTTGCGCCATCCAGTCTTCGAAGCCATGGGCTCTGTAGGAGCGCACCCGGGCGCGACGGGGCTCTACCGATAAAGCCCTTTCGCGCCCGGGTGCGCTCCTTGTATCTGGACATGGTCGCCTAACAGCGTTATGTCTTCCGACTGATCATCGGAGCAGATGCAAGAA
>NZ_MDEC01000018.1 GCF_002939785.1 Xanthomonas codiaei | reverse complement strand
CTGCATCTGGTCTATGGCGTCCTCAAATCGGGCACCGCATTTGACCCACAGAAAGCCCTTGCCAGGTGAGGGGCAAGACGGTATCTGCGACTGGCGCTGGGCTGCTCTAACGCTACAGCGCGCGGGTGACCTGCACGCACAGACCGATCTCGGCCAGCACCGCCTGCGCCTGACCCAGATGCGCGTCGGCCACACACACCTGCAGCACGCCGAAGGCCGGCAATTCGCCGGCGCCGCCCAGCAGCGATTCGCCGAATACGAAGGCGGTGATGCCGGCATCTTCCAGTGCATGTTTGGCCAGATGCGCATCGATGATGTGGCTGACGCGATAGGCGATCTGCCTCAGCCGCGCCCCGCGCGTTCGCGCTCTGCCCCATGGCGCCACTCGCGCAGCGCCGGCAGTGCGTCCAGCGCGGCCAGATAATCGCCGGCCGCTTCGAACAGCGGCACGCCATAGCTGGCAAAGCGCAGCGCCACCGGCGCGTACATCGCATCGACGATGCCGAAGTCACCGCACAGGAAACTTCCCGCATGACCATGCTCGGCGCGCAGGCTGGCCCACAGCGTCTGGATGCGGGTGATGTCGCGCTCGGCCGCGGCATCCCATTGCGCCGGGCCGGGCGCGCGGGCGAGATTCATCGGCAACTGGCTGCGCAAGGCGGCAAAGCCCGCATGCATTTCGGCTGCGGCCGCACGGGCTTGTGCGCGTACCGCCAGATCGGCCGGCCAGCCGCGCCCGTCCAGCCAATGCTCGTTGACGTACTCGCAGATCGCCAGCGAATCCCACACGTGCAGGGCGTCGTCCCACAACACCGGCACCTTGCCGGTGGGCGAGTAACCGACGATACGCGTCTGGAATTCGGGCGTATCCAGCGGCAGGCAGACTTCCTCGAATGGAATCCTGAAATGCCGCAACAGCAACCACGGCCGTAACGACCAGGAAGACAGGGTCTTGTCGCCGATCACCAGGCGGGGCAATGGCATGCGGGGCGCGCTCCTGACGGGGTCGGCGCAGCGTACGCGGGGCGGCCGGTTGCCGCCAGCGCCGTCAGACCGGCCACGCCCGCACGTGACCATCGCGCGATGCGGCCGGCGGCGGCGCGCAACCGCAAGGGGATCCCTGCAACGGCGGATTCTCCGGCGCACCCGGAGATGCCCGGGACTCACCCGATCAGGCTTGCGCCGCCCCATCCCCGGGCCGGCCGCCTACCCCTAACCGGTGCCACCGCCTAAACTTGCGGTTTACCTATTGCCGATGCCCCGCATGTCCGAGATCCCAGTCACCGACGCCACCGCCCCGGCGGAGAAGAAAGACTTCATCCGCCAGATCGTTCGCGAGGACCTGGCCAGCGGCAAGCACACGGTCATCCGCACGCGCTTTCCGCCCGAGCCCAACGGCTACCTGCACATTGGCCATGCCAAGGCGATCTGCCTGGACTTCGGCCTGGCAGCCGAGTTTGGCGGGCTGTGCAACCTGCGCCTGGACGACACCAACCCGGCCAAGGAAGACCCCGAGTTCGTGGTCGCCATCCAGGACGACGTGCGCTGGCTGGGCTATGAGTGGGCGCAGCTGCGCCATGCCTCGGACTACTTCGAGGTGTATTACCTGGCCGCGGAAAAACTGATCCGCGACGGCCATGCCTTCGTCTGCGACCTCTCCGCCGAGCAGGTGCGTGAGTACCGCGGCACGCTCACCGAACCGGGCCGCAACTCGCCGTACCGCGAGCGCAGCGTGGACGAAAACCTGGACCTGTTCCGGCGCATGCGCGCGGGCGAATTCCCCGATGGCGCACGCACGCTACGCGCCAGGATCGACATGGCCAGCGGCAACATCAACCTGCGCGACCCCGCGCTGTACCGCATCAAGCATGTGGAGCACCAGAACACCGGCAACGCCTGGCCGATCTACCCGATGTACGACTTCGCCCATTCGCTGGGCGACGCGGTGGAAGGCATCACACATTCGCTGTGCACGCTGGAATTCGAAGACCATCGCCCGTTGTACGACTGGTGCGTGGACAAGGTGGACCTGGCCAGTCACCCGGAACTGCTGCAGCCATTGCTGGACAAGGGCCTGCCGCGCGAAGCGGCCAAGCCGCGCCAGATCGAGTTTTCGCGCCTGAACATCAACTACACGGTGATGAGCAAGCGCAAGCTCACCGCGCTGGTGGAAGAACGGCTGGTGGACGGCTGGGACGACCCGCGCATGTACACGCTGCAGGGTCTGCGCCGCCGCGGCTACACGCCGGCGGCGATGCGGCTGTTCGTGGATCGCGTGGGCATCAGCAAGCAGAACTCGCTGATCGATTTCTCGGTGCTGGAAGGCTGCCTGCGCGAGGATCTGGATGCCGCCGCGGCACGCCGCATGGCGGTGATCGAGCCGCTCAAGCTGGTGCTGACCAACCTGCCGGACGGCCACACCGAGACGTTGCAGTTTTCCAACCACCCCAAGGACGAGAGCTTCGGCACGCGCGAGGTGCCGTTCGCACGCGAGCTGTGGATCGAGCGCGAAGATTTCGCCGAGGTTCCGCCCAAGGGCTGGAAGCGTCTGGTGCCGGGCGGCGAAGTCCGTCTGCGCGGCGCCGGCATTGCGCGCGTGGATGAGGTCATCAAGGACGCTGACGGGCAGATCGTCGAACTGCGCGGCTGGCTGGATCCGGAATCGCGTCCGGGCATGGAGGGCGCCAACCGCAAGGTCAAGGGCACCATCCATTGGGTCAGCGCCGCGCATGCGGTGGAAGCGGAAATCCGCCTCTACGACCGCCTGTTCTCGGTGGAAAAGCCCGACGACGAATCCGAAGGCAAGACCTACCGCGACTATCTCAACCCCGCGTCCCAGCGCAGCGTGCGCGGCTATGTGGAGCCGTCTGCCGCGCAGGCTGCGCCGGAACAGGCGTTCCAGTTCGAGCGCACCGGCTATTTCGTCGCCGACCGCCGCGACCACAGCGCAGCAACGCCGGTGTTCAACCGCAGTGTGACCTTGCGCGACACCTGGGCCACGTGATGCCCAAGGATGCAGCGGCCGCGTCCACCGCACGGTGTGGCGCGGCCGGTGCGTCAAACGTTTGGATTGCGCAGGATGGCTCGCCCGCTGCGTGCACGCTCGTATCGATGGCGGCGTCGAGTTCCGGCCCGCCTGCGCAGCCATGATCGCCCTATGGTCGTGAGGCCTGCACTGCTGCAGCGCCGGCACTGCATGTCCACCTGCCAAGCCTTGCTCATCCCGCGGCCGCACTGCACGCTGCCGGGCATGACAGGCAGGGAGAGGCGCGATGCGTGAACGTTTGACGATGGGCGTCGCCTGCGGCATTGGCGCGGGCGCGCTGTGGGGGCTGGTGTTCCTGGCACCGCAACTGTTGTCTGCATTCACGCCGATGCAGCTGGCGGTGGCCCGCTACCTGTCATATGGCGTGGTGGCCGCACTGGTCCTGGCCCCACGTGCGCGCCTCACCGCCGCCCGCCTGGGCCGCGCCGAGTGGTGGGCGCTGGTGCGCCTAAGCCTGATGGGCAATCTGGTCTATTACGTGCTGCTGGGCAGTGCCGTGCAGTGGGCCGGCAGCGCCGCCACTGCGCTGATCATCGGCCTGTTGCCAGTGGTGGTGACCGTGATCGGCACGCGCGCGGCGGGCGCGGTGCACCTGCGGCGGCTCGCCGCACCGTGCGTATTGTGCGTCATCGGCGTGGCCTTGGTGGCGCTGGACACCGTGCACGACGACTCCGGGCAGCAGGCAGGCGATCGTCTCACCCGCATTGCCGGGCTGTTATGCGCCGTGGGCGCCCTGGTCTCGTGGTCGGCGTACTCGATCGCCAATGCGCGATGGTTGCGGCGCCGCCCCGATCTCTCCGGTGGCGACTGGTCGCTGCTGACCGGCGTGGTGACCGGGGCGCTGGCGGCACTGCTGGCGCCGGCGGCACTGATCGGCAGCGCCCCCCATGCACCGATCGACTGGGCCGGCTTCTGGGGTATCTCGCTGCTACTGGGCATTCTGGCCTCGGTCATCGGCAATGCGCTTTGGAACCGCGCGAGCCGCGTGCTGCCATTGACCTTGGTGGGGCAAATGATCGTGTTCGAAACGGTATTTGCGCTGATCTACGGATTCGCCTGGGAAATGCGACTGCCCACGCCGCTGGAACTTGCCGCGATCGCCTGCCTGCTGATCGGCGTGCTGTGGTGCGCAGCACTGCATGCGGAAGCGACTTGACCACGACCACTGGCGTGTCATCGCCTCTGGATTGCAGTGCGCATCGGGTGGAATGCCGCCACGTGCCGCCCACGACCGGGGCCGTGGACCCTGTATGGCGCGAAATTTTCGCTCTGGACCGGCATGTCGGCCTGCTCGCCGCCTCCACCACGCGTCTATCGCAACAACGTCTCCGCCCCGGCATCGACTGCCACAGCGCAGCCAACGCCCCGGCCGCACCCTGGCGCTGCTCACGGCCAGCGCGGCTCCGACTGCATCGGATTGGGCGACGCGGCTGCAGGTCGGGGGGCCGCACGCAGCGCATCCAAAGGCTTACCATGACCATTCACCTGTCATGATCGGAGCAACCGCATGTCCCGAGCCTTGTCCTGGTATCTGAGCAGTCTGTTGCTGATGGCGTCGGTCTTTCTGATCGGCTGTGTGGCCGCACCGCCAACCGACGCGGCCACGCCGCCGGCAACCGCCAAGCCGATCACCGTCGTCACCACCTGCAAGGTCGACGCCGATTGCGCGGTGAAGAACGTCGGCAACTGTTGCGGCGCCTACCCAGCCTGCGTCAACGTCAACAGCCCGACCGACCCGAAAGGCGTGATGGCGCAATGCCAGTCCAGCGGCATGATGAACGTCTGCGGTTTCCGCGAGATCAGCGCCTGCCAGTGCGTATCCGGCCAATGCGCTGCAAAGTAGATCCTTCGTCATGAGACGACTATGCACGCCGGGCTGCGCGCCTGCGCGCGACGCGCCGCCACGACGCCGCCTGAGCACGCCGGACGACCGCCGGCGCTAGCCGCATTCAGATCCGCCCGCGGCGGCGTTTTGCGCGCCGCGCCCGGGCCGATACACTGCGCCGCTAGGCTTCTTCTCCGCTACCGGTCGTCCAGTGATGCTCTACGCGCAAGTCCACCTCACCCTGCCCGCCTGGATCCATGACTTTGTGGATGCCAGCCGCGCCTATCCCGGCGACGACGACAAGGTGGCGTTGGCCATCGCGCTGTCGCGGATGAATGTGGAAGCCCGCAGTGGCGGCCCGTTCGGCGCGGTGGTGTTCGGGCCGGATCATCACATCGTCGCGGCCGCGGTGAACCGGGTGGTGCCGCAGACCACCTCGCTGGCGCATGCCGAGAACATGGCCTACATGCTGGCGCAGCAGCGCCTGCAGACGCCGCGCCTGAACGATGTGCTGTCGCCGATCACGCTGGCCACCTCCGCGCAGCCGTGCTGCCAGTGCTATGGCGCCACGGTGTGGGCCGGCATCGATCGTCTGCTGATCGGCGCCCGCGCCGAAGACGTGATGGCATTGACCGAATTCGACGAAGGCCCGCTGCCCACCGACTGGGTGGGCGAACTGACCCGCCGTGGCATCGAGGTGGTGCGCGATGTGCAGCGCGAACAGGCCTGCGCGGTGCTGCGCAGCTACGGCGAGGGCGGCGGTGATCGTTATTGACCGCTCGCCGGGCGCGCCGCGATGAGCGGGCTGCTCTGCTATTGCCGCCAGGGCTTCGAACCTGAGCTGGCGGCCGAACTGAGCGCACGCGCGGCATTCGTCGGCATTGCCGGCTATGCGCGCACCCAGCGCAACGATGGCTACGTGCTGTTCGTCTGCGACGACGCGGCGCAACTGGCCGCCAGGCTGCAGTGGCGCGAACTGATCTTCGCGCGCCAGAAACTGGTCGTGCTTGCCGAACTCAAGGGCATCGATCCCACCGACCGCATTGCGCCGATCCTGGCCGCGCTGGATGGGCAATCGCGCTTTGGCGATCTGTGGGTGGAGCATCCGGATTCGAATGCCGGCAAACCGCTGGCGGGGCTGGCGCGCAGCTTCGGTAACGCACTGCGTCCGGCACTGCGCAAGGCCGGCCTGTTGACCGACAGGCCGCAGGCGCGGCTGCCGCGCCTGCATGTGTGCTTTCTCGATGGCGACCACGCACTGCTGGCAGTGGCCGATGCCGACGACAGCGCCCCGTGGCCACTGGGGATTCCCCGCCTGAAATTGCTGCCCGAAGCGCCGTCGCGCTCGGCGCTCAAGCTCGACGAAGCCCTGCTGACCCTGCTCACATCCGAAGAACGCGAGCGCCTGGTCAAACCCGGCATGCGTGCCGCCGATCTGGGCGCCGCTCCCGGTGGCTGGACCTGGGTGCTGACGCGCCAACATGTACACGTCACCAGCGTGGACAACGGCCCGTTGCGCGAGCACGTGCTGGCCACCGGCCTGGTCGAGCACCTGCGTGCGGACGGCTTTCATTGGAAGCCGGCGCAACCGCTGGACTGGATGGTCTGCGACATGGTGGAGCAACCGCGCCGCGTTGCCGAGCGCATGGCCACCTGGGTGCGCGAAGGCTGGTGCCGCCACACCATCTTCAACCTCAAACTCCCGATGAAAAAACGCTGGGACGAGACCCGGCTATGCCTGGACCTGTTCGAACAGCAGGCCGAAAAATCGCTGACCGTGCGTGCCAAGCAGCTGTATCACGATCGGGAAGAGATCACGGTGCTGGCAATGCGGGAATGAGGCTGGGAATCGGGATTTGGGATTTGGGATTCGTAAAAGCGGTTGGCTGGCTCGGCTGTATGTGCTGCCGTCGATTCCTTCAACCACCGCGCGACGTTCACTGACCGTTTGCATCATTCCTGCACAGCGATGCTCTGAGCGTTTGAAGCGCGCCTGCGGCGTGGAGGGAGAATCCTCGCGGTGCTTGGTCCCGCGTCTTGTCGTAGGAATTTCCTCCCGGCTGGCGCGGCTGGCTTTCGCGAAGTGACGCTTGCTCTTCGCTCACTGCATCGACATTTCCGCAATCCATGGGCGCTGGTTGCCACTGGCGTTCCGCGCACCGCTGTCGGCCGTCGATTGCAGGCGTGGTATGTGCGGCTCGTTGGCCGCTTGTTCGCTCCACCGTCCCGCTGCCTGTTGCCGCTGTGTGCTGCCATGCCCGGCGGCCCTGGCCGCTGCCTGCTGTTTCGACGACCCCGGCGGCACTTGGCCGCCGGAGCCGGCTGACTTAGAGCACGATGCGTTTGCTGCCTTCCCGCGCGGAGCGATAGATCGCATCGACGATGCGGATGTCGCGCAGTCCTTCTTCGCCGGGCGCGCGCAGCGGTGTGCCATTCATGATCGCCAGCGCGTCCTCGTCCATCTGCAGCGCCTGCTGGTGCGGCACCTTGGCATCGAACACGCGGCCATCGCTGGCCTTGCCCTTCACGCCCTGGTAGCTCTGGAACGGCGATAGCTCGTACCAGCCACGTTCGCACTCGGCGCGCAGCACGTTCATGTTTGCGCCGAAGCTGGTCTTGCATTGCGCACGCACGTCGTTGGGGAACTCCAGCGTGAAGTCCATATGCTCGTCCACTTCGTCGAATAGCTCGGGACGGTCGGTCCAGCGCTTGGCGGTCACCGACAGCGGTTCGGCACCCACGGTGTAACGCGCGGCATTGAGCGGATACACCCCCATGTCGTACATCGCACCGCCACCGAACTGCGAACGCAGGCGCCACGGCCGATCGGCCTTGGTGGTATCGCGGTAGCCGTTGTAGCCGGCCTCGGCACGCACACGCTGCATCGCACCGAACGGCTTTTCGCCGGCCATCGCGATCAACCGTCGCGTATTGGGCTCATGCTGCATGCGATAGCCGATCGTCAGCGCCACCTTGTTGCGCTTGCAGGCCGCGATCATCGCCTCGCATTCGCCCGCATGCATGGCCATCGGCTTTTCGCACCACACATGCTTGCCAGCCGCGGCCGCGCGCAATGTCAATGGCGCATGCAGATGGGTCGGCGTGACGACATACACCACATCGATGTCGTCGTTGTCGGCAATGCGGTCGAAATTCTCGTAGTTGTAGACATTGCGATCGGCAATACCATACTTGGACTGCCACTGCGGAATCTTCGACGGCGTGCCAGTGACGATGCCCGCCAGCTTGCAATGCTTGGTCAGGGCCAGGCCCGGGGCGAGTTGTTCGCTGGCATAACTGCCCAGACCTGCCAACGCGACATTGAGCGGCTTTCCAGGCTTTTTCTTCGGCAGTGCCCATGCGGGTGCGCCGAGCAGGATGCCTGCACTGCCGAAGGCGGCAAGCAGGCGACGACGTGTCAAGGATTCCACGGACATGCAAACCTCCTTCAAGTAAGAGTGGCGACCAGCGCGCGCAGGCAGCATCAGACCGGCGTAACGCCTGTCGCGAAGTGCGCGTGACAGGGACATGTCTCCGGATCACCAAGCCGACCAGCACTACCGATCGCCGATCGCTGCGGGCTCATGCTGCCGCGCTACTGCAACACTGCTCGCGCACCTTACTTGATCGCGCGTGATCACCGCCATGGCTGCTACGCACGTTCTGGCACACTGCTGGCGATCCCATCCGGAGCGTGTTGCATGACCGCCGTTACCCGCCTTCGTCTCCTGCCGCTGGCCTTGCTGTTGTCCAGTTCGCTCGCCATCGCTGCCGACACGCCATTCGTCGCGCGCGACCTGATCGGCGATGGTGCCTTCACCCACAATGCCGAGGGTCCCGCCTTCGGCCCGGATGGCGCGCTCTATGCCGTCAACCTGGGCAAGGACGGCACCATCGCGCGCATCACCCTGCACGCCGATGGCAGCGCGAAGGCCGACGTCTTCCTCACCCTGCCGGCGGGCAGCACCGGCAATGGCATCCGCTTCCGCGACGGGGTGATGTACGTGGCCGACTACACCGGTCACGCCTTACTGCGGGTGGATCTGAAGACGCGCATGGTCAGCACCTTCGCTTCGCTGCCCGAGGCCGATGGCCCCAACGATCTTGCGCTTGCGCCCGATGGCAGCTTCTACGCCAGCGATCCGAACTGGAAGGACAACAGCGGGCGCCTGTGGCACATCAGCCGCACCGGCGCGGTGCGTTTGCTGGAAGCCGGCATGACCACACCCAACGGGCTGGACGTCAGCCCCGACGGCAAGCATCTGTACGTCAACGAAAGCATGTCGCGCAAGGTGTGGGTCTACGACCGCCAGGACGACGGCAGCCTGCGCAACAAGCGCCTGCTGATCGCCTTTCCCGATTTCGGCATGGACGGCATGCGCTGCGATGCCGACGGCAATCTCTACATCGCCCGTTACGACGCCGGGCAGATCGCCGTGGTGTCGCCGGCCGGCAAGTTGCTGCGCACCATCGCGCTGAAGGGCCGCAAGGCCAGCAACCTCGCCTTCGGCGGCAGCGATGGCAAGCAGGTGGTGGTGACGTTGCAGGATCGGGGCGCAGTTGAAACGTTCAGATCCGATCGCCCGGGGCGCGAAACCGGACGCTGAAACTGCTGTGCGCGTCGCATCGGTTCTCAGGCCGCGCAACAGCGTCCTGGCATCCTGCAGGTCACCCGTGGAGGACTCCCCATGCAACCGATCGAACTCAAGGACGCGGCCGCCTTCGGCAGCGAATTCCTGCGACTGACCCTGTTGCAGGGGTTCCAGTCATTGACCAAGCGCGACCTGGAATTGCTGATCTTCGTGCTGTTGGAACGCGACGGCGCCATCTCGCGCAACAGCTCCAATGCCGCGGTGGCGCTGCAGTTGCGCGTGACCTCGGCCAAGGTCAAGGCATTGCGTCGCGATGGCTACGCACGTTGGCGCGCGCTGGTTCCCGAAGAAGGCGATGCGGCCATGCAGCGCATCGTGGCCAACGTGCTCACCGAAGACAATCTGCGCTCCGGCGCCAAGCACGTCAGCGAGCGCAGCCGCAAGGAGGGGTTCCTGGCCGTGCGCATCGAACATCCCGACGACGCGCAGCAGTTCGAGCAGGCCATTCTCGATGTCGGCGCACTGCCGGTCTACGAGCGCAATCGCGAAGTGGTCGCGGTGCGTTTCGACACGCTGCTGAAGATCGCCGAGCGCTGGGGATACCTGCAGCCGGATCCGCAGGCCACCGTGCGCGAACTGCAGAAACTCACGCCCACCGCGGAAGAAGTCGCCGACCTGCTGAAGAAGGACATCGCGCAACTGCGCTGGGAGGATGTGCGCCGCGCGCTCAACAGCCTGGGCGCCAAGGCGGTCGCCAGCACGGCAGAAGGTGGCCTGAAAGGATTGCTCAAGATCGTGTTTCCGTTCATCCCCGGCTGAGCGGCGCGCAGGGCGGCGGCAGAGTGCCGTCGCCCTGGCGTGGCGGACAACGCCGCCACTACAGCGCCGCATCCACGCCGTACCCGGCACTGCCCGGGCCGCCGATCGTCCGCAACGCCGGCATCGGGCATCCCTCAATCCATTCCACACGTTCTATCCTTACGGGCTGTTCCACATCAGGGGGATCTGATGACCACCCGTCGTATCGCCACACTCGCTTCCCTGTTGCTCATCTGCGGCGCGGCCTCCGCACAGCAGGCACCCACGCCGGCCAGCAGCATGCCGCTGATCGATGTGCCCAGCGCCATCCGCACCCAGCCGCTGGCTGCAGGCGAGGTCACCCACCAAACCCAGCTCGAACGCCCGCGCGGCCAGTCCAGCGTGATCGTGCGTTCGATCCAGCCCAGCAGCGTGGTCGGCAGCTACCGCATCGATTTCCAGGCCATGGACACCGATGGGGATGGCCGCATCAGCCGCGCAGAAGCCCAGGCAAACCCGGCACTGGCCGATGAATTCGATGCGCTCGATACCCGCCACAGCGGCTATCTCAGCCGCGAACAGCTGGCCGGCTGGCTGATCCAGTAATCCCGCCGTCAGCTGCGGTCGCGCGCCCGCCATGGCCTCACGCGGGCGCGCGCCGGCGGGTGCTTTTTAACGGCGGCACCTCTTGCAGCGCCTGCTTCGGTCGGCTAGATTGTATTTAACGGATACAATCTGGATGGATCGATGACCGCTCGCCCGACACTTGCCGCAGACCTGGGCTACCAACTGCAATTGGCCGCACTGGCGTCCAGCCATGCCGCGCGCCAGGAACTGGCCGAACTGCGCCTCACACCCGCGCGCGTCACCGCGTTGATCCACATCCGCGACCAGCCCGGCTGCGACCAGACCGAACTCGGCAACCGCCTGCTGGTCAACCGTGCCGCCGGCATGAAGATCGCCAATGCCCTGGCAGAGCAGGGTCTGATCGAACGCCTGGCCGGCCGCGACCGACGCAGCAAGGGCCTGTATCTGACCAAGCACGGCCAACGCACGCTGGACGTGGCGCAAGACTGCCTTGCGCGTGCCGTCGAGCGCACCTGCACCGGCCTGCAGGCAGGCGAGCAGCAGACCCTGCTGCGCCTGCTGTGCAAATTAAACGACAGCGCCACCCTGGAGCGGTCGAACGTTCCAGACGCTGCGCTGGCCGAAGAGTTCTGATCCCCGCAGCCCCCGACTTGAAGGAGACGCCGCTTGAACGAGCATGACGTGGTATCGGTCCGCATCGAAAACCGCATCGCCTGGGTGAAGTTCGCACGCCCCGACAAGCGCAATGCGATGAGCCCGGCGCTCAACCGTCGCATGATGGACGTGCTGGACGAGCTGGAATTCGACGACAACGTGGGCGTGCTGGTGCTGGGTGGCGAAGGCACGGCCTGGTCGGCCGGCATGGACCTGAAGGAATACTTCCGCGAGACCGAAGCGCAGGGCCTGCGTGGCGTGCGCCGCTCGCAACGCGAATCCTATGGCTGGTTCCGCCGACTGCGCTGGTATCAGAAGCCGACCATCGCGATGGTCAACGGCTGGTGCTTCGGCGGCGGTTTCGGCCCGCTGTTCGCCTGCGACCTGGCCATCGCTGCCGATGAGGCGCAATTCGGCCTGTCGGAAATCAACTGGGGCATCCTGCCCGGCGGCGGCGTGACCAAGGTGGCGGTGGAGCTGCTGTCCATGCGCGATGCGATGTGGATGACGCTGACCGGCGAAATGATCGACGGCAAGAAGGCAGCCCACTGGCGTCTGGTGAACGAAAGCGTGCCGCTGGAGCGCCTGGAAGCACGCACCCGCGAAGTGGCCGAGCTGCTGCTGCGCAAGAATCCGGTGGCGCTGAAATACGCCAAGGATGCGGTCCGCCGCGTGGGCACCATGACCTACGACGAGGCCGAGGATTACCTGGTGCGCATGCAGGAAGCGGCCAACTCCTTCGACAACAACGCGCGCAAGGAAGGCATCCGTCAATTCATCGACGAGAAGAGCTACAAGCCCGGCCTGGGCGAATACGACCTGACCAAACACCGCGCCTGAGTCTTTCCGCTGCGTCCGGCGCGATGCGTGCATCCCACGCATCGCTGGCGCTGCCAGTGGTTTTCTGCACCGAGGAGGGAGTATGGAAGCCTCAACCGCTACGCTGCGCGGGATCGCCGCACGTGGACCCAATGGCCTGTTCATCGATGGCCAGTGGCGCGCCAGCAACGGTGATCGCGTTGTCGATGTGATCGCCCCGCATACCGAGCAGCGCCTGCTGCGCTACACCGAGCCGTCGCCTGCAGATGTCGAGGCTGCCGTGGCTGCCGCGCATCGCGCCTTCGATAGCGGTCCCTGGCCGCGGCTGTCGCCGGCCGAGCGCGGGGCCGTGCTCAAACGCGTCGCCGAGCAGCTGCGCGCACGCCTGCCGGAGCTGGCCGAGGCCTGGACCGGGCAAGTGGGTGCCACCATCGGTTTCAGTCGTCGCGCATCGCAACAGGCGCCCGGCCTGTTCGACTACTACGGCGATCTGATCGCCACCCACCCGTTCGTCGAATCGCGCGCCCGCGCCAACGGCGGCCTGGTGCACGTGGTGCAGGAGCCGGTGGGCGTGGTTGCGGCGATCACGCCCTGGAACGCACCGCTGGTGCTGCTTTGCTACAAGGTGGCCGCAGCGCTGGCCGCCGGCTGCACCGTGGTGGCCAAGCCGTCGCCGGAAACCCCGATCGATGCGTACATCCTGGCCGAGTGCATCAGCGCCGCAGGCGTCCCCGATGGTGTGTTCAACCTGGTGCCGGGCGGTCGCGAGGTGGGCGAGCAGCTGATCCGTCACCCGCTGGTGGACAAGGTCAGCTTTACCGGTTCCACCCAGGCCGGACGGCAGATCGGCATTGCCTGCGCGCAGCGTCTGGCGCGATGCGGCCTGGAACTGGGCGGCAAGTCGGCTGCCATCGTGCTCGAGGACGCCGATCTGGCCAAGGTGCTGCCCAGCCTGGTGCCCTACTCGATGCCGATCACCGGCCAGGTGTGTTTTTCGCTGACCCGCGTCCTGGTGCCGGTGCAACGCCGCGAAGAAGTCCTGCAAGCGTATTGCGCGGCCCTGGGAGCACTCAAGCTGGGCGACCCGTTCGCTGCCGACACCGGCATGGGGCCGCTGGCATTGGGCAGACAGCTGGAGCGCGTGCAGTCCTATATCGCCAAGGGCAGCGCCGAAGGCGCGCGCCTGATCATGGGCGGCGGTCGCCCGGCGCACCTGCCACGCGGGTTCTTCATCGAACCGACGGTCTTTGCCGGGGTCACGCCGGACATGACCATCGCACGCGAAGAAATCTTCGGCCCGGTGGTGAGCTTCATCGACTATCACGACGAAGCCGACATGATCGCCAAGGCCAATGCCAGCGACTATGGCCTGCACGGCACCGTCTATGGCGAAGATGTGGATCGCGCGTATCGCATCGCGCGTCGCGTGCGCAGCGGCAGCCACGCGATCAATGGCATGTGGGTGGATATCGACATGCCGTTTGGCGGCTTCAAGCATTCGGGAATCGGCCGCGAAGGCGGCATCGAAGGACTGCAAGCGTTTCTCGAAACCCAGACCGTCTATCTCCGCTAGTCCATCGCGGATCACCACGTGACCAACGCGTTTACGCAAGCGCGATGCGTGGCGATGCGCGAGGTGTCGGTCGATGCCTGCTGCAGATCGACCGCAACGCATCAATGGGTCACCGCCGCCAGTCACCCAGGCAAGCAAACCTTCTGCCGTCACCGTCGCACTCACCACCGTCACGCCCCACTCCACTCTCGGAAGACAGTGTCATGACCATGCCGACCGACTCGATCTCGTTCCATGCCCGCCTCACGCCACGACGGCTCGCCGCCCGCGACCTGCTGCTGGAGCAGCAATGGACGTATGCCGAACTGGACGACCTGATCGGCCGCCTGGCCGCCTTGCTGCAGACGCGCGGCTGCGTCGACGGCGAACGGCTCGCCGTGATCGCGCGCAATTCGGGCTGGCAGGTGGCACTGCACTTCGCCTGTGCACGGGTGGGTGCGATCTATGTCCCGCTCAACTGGCGGCTGAGCGCCAACGAACTGGACGCGCTACTGCAACGCGCAGAACCGCGACTGCTGCTGGGCGACGAGGTGGCCGCAGGACGCGCACAGGTGGAGACATTGGCCGACTTCATCGATAGCGCCAGCGCGCTCACGCCTGCCCAGACACCCTATATTCCACCCGAACGCGTCAGCCTGATCCTGTTCACCTCGGGCACTTCCGGCCAACCCAAGGGCGTGATGCTCAGCGAACAGAACCTGCAGCAGGTGGCGCACAACTTCGGCGTCACCACGCGCGTGGATGCGGGAAGCAGTTTTTTGTGCGAAGCGCCGATGTTCCACATCATCGGCCTGGCCACCAACGTGCGTCCGGTGCTCGCGGTCGGCGGCTCGATCCAGGTCTCCAGCGGTTTCGAACCCGAACGCACCCTCAGATGGCTTGGCGATCCGGCGCTGGGGATCACCCACTATGTCGGCGTGCCGCAGATGATGCAGGCGTTCCGCACCCAGCCGGGCTTCGATCCTGCCTCGTTGCGTCACCTCACTGCGCTGGTCAGCGGTGGCGCGCCGCATGCCAGCGACGATCTGCTGGGCTGGCTGGAAGACGGCATCCCGATGGTCTGCGGCTTCGGCATGAGCGAGGCCGGCACGGTGTTCGGGATGTCGGTGGACTGCGAGGTGATCCGCAGCAAACTCGGTGCGGCCGGCATTTCATCGCCGACGGTACAGACCCGGGTTGTGGATGGCGACGGAAACGAATGTCCTCCGGGCACGCCCGGCGAGTTGTTGCTGCGCGGTCCCAACCTCAGCCCGGGGTACTGGCGCGACCCGCAGGCAACGGCAGAGATGCGCGATGGGCAAGGCTGGTTCCGCACCGGCGATATCGTCAGGCGCGATGCCGATGGCTTCTTCTGGGTCGTCGATCGCAAGAAGGACATGTTCATTTCCGGCGGCGAGAACGTCTACCCCGCCGAGATCGAGGCGGTGTTGGCAGATCACCCGCAGATCCGCGAATGCGCGGTGGTGGGCATGGCCGACCCGCAATGGGGAGAGGTGGGTTGCCTGGCGATCGTGCCGGCCGTCGAGGAGCTGGATCTGGAACAGATCCGCAGCCATCTGATCGAGCGCCTGGCCAAGTACAAGGTGCCCAAGCACCTGCGCGTGATCGAGGCACTGCCGCGCACCGCCACCGGCAAACTGCAGAAAGCGCGCCTGAAGGATGCACTGGCGAGTGAATCCTGATCGCATCGGCGGGTCGCAAGCGTGGGCAGGCCCATTGCTGCACACGCTCGCCTCGAACTGTCGAGGTGGCCCGAGACATCGCGCCGACCACACCGCCGCTTATGCTGACGCGTCCAGCAAGATGTCGTCTTCGCCAACCTGGTTGTCCACCCATACCGCGCCCTGCTCGGCCATCAGTGCGAGCTGATGCTCCAGCTCGCGCATCAGTAGGCGCACGCCCGGCTTGTGGATGGCGCTGCTGTCGCGGTAGATCACCCCACCGGCGCGCGCCTGCGAGGGTTGCTGCAGTTGAAACGCACGCAACTCGCCACGTGCGATGTCGCCGGCCACCATCATGCTCGGCATCACGGCGATGCTGTCGGTGCCGAGCAGGATCTCGCGGGTGAAGCTGGCCGAGCTGGAACGCAGCTGATCGCGCGTGGCCAGCCCATGTTCGCGCATGACCTGTGCCACGTCGCGCTCCACGTGCTGGCTCAGCGTCGGCAACACCTGCCGATAGGCCGCCGCTTCGGCAATCCGCACCGGGCCATTGGCAAACAACGGGTGATCGCTACGTGCCACCAGCGCGATGGGATCCTGGTACAGCACCTTGCGAACCAAGGCGTCGTAGCGGGCCAGCGGATAGAGCCGGCCGACCACCAGGTCGACTTCGTTACCCGCCAGCTTGGGCAGCAGCTCATCGGTACGTCCATGCAGCAGGCGCACGCGCAGCGTGGGTTCGGCGCGGTAGAGGGCAGCCAGTACGGCGGGCAGCAGGCCGCTCGCCGCCACCGGCAGCGCGCCTACGGTGATCGTGAGCGCGTCGTCTTGCAGCAGGCCTTCGAAGGTATCCTGCGCGCGGCGCAGTTGGCCCAGCACCACGTGCGCGGTCTGCACCAGCACCTCGCCCATCGCATTAGGCCGCACGCCACGCGAATGGCGCTCGAACAGGGGCGCGCCGACGATCTCCTCGATCTCCTGCAAGGCGCGCGTGAGCGCGGGTTGGGTGACATTCAAAACGCGTGAGGCGCGGAGCAGGCTTTTTTGCCGGTCCAGCGCCTCGATCACACGTAGATGCCGGACCTTGATGCGGTGTTCGAAGAACACGGAGGACATGGTCATGGGGTGGGCCTTACGTTGGGAAGTCGGGAATACGGCGCCCGGGCCGACGGCCGGGGCGCGCAGCTCAGCGCGCTTCTGGAACCCGCCGCGTCTGCATGAATTGTTCGAAGGTTTCGCCGCGCATGATGGCGTAGACCTGGAGATTGGTCATCCGTACCACGCGGGCGAACTTCTCGATGACGAAGAAGTTGGCGCCATATTGCACCAGGCCGAGCCAGTCGCGCGCCCGGATTAACTGCTTTTCCTGGTCGGTGAGTTCGGCTTCCTGCATCAGGGTTTCTGCATCCTGCAGGAAGCGGTCGCGCCATGGGGCACGGATCATGTGCCAGAAGAAACGATTGAGGCGCAGCGCGCGGTTGCTGGTGCGCAGATCGAACACGTAGGTGCCGTCGATCTTCTCCATCCCGTCTATTTGCGGATTCATCTGCCTCTCCTCATGCCGCGTCGGCGGTGCGTGCCAGCAGCTCGGCCGAGCGCGGCGCATCGGCGGACTCGATGCCGGGCTCGTACAGCACCACGGTCATCGCGGTGGTCGTCATCAGGTAGTAGTTCTGATGCAGCTTGCGGATCGGCCCATCCAGCGCGCCACGCATGGCCAGCCACATGATCTGCTCCACGCTTTCGGCCCCGCCCAGGCGCACATAGTCGGTATGGGTGAGATCGGTCAGCGTTTCCGGGGCATGCTGGAAGCGATCCAGGAATTCCATGTCCCACTCGGTGTTGTTGAAACCGGTGCGTTCGCCGTGGATCTGATGCGACAGCCCGCCGGTACCGACCACCACCACCCTGAGATCCTGCGGATACGACTCGATCGCCCGGCGCACCGCCTGGCCCAGCCGGTAACAGCGACGCGCGGTCGGCAGCGGATATTGCAAGACATTGATGGCGATCGGGACCACCGTGCCCGGCCAGTCCGGAACATGTGGCCACAGCAGCGGCAACGGCGCGGCGCAGCCATGGTCGATCGGTTTGTCCTGGAACACGGTCAGGTCGAATTCGTCGTTTACCAGGCATTCGGCGATATGCGCCTGCAACTGCACGTCACCACGGATCGGAGGCAGGTTGCGCAACCCGGCCCCCTCGTCGGCCACCGGAAAACGCTCGCCCACGCCCAGCGCGAAGGTGGGATACAGATCGAAGAAGAACGTGGTGCAGTGGTCGTTGTAGAAGAACACCAGCACGTCGGCGCGCTGTTGCGCCAGCCAGGCAGCGACCGGCGTGTAGCCGTCGAACAGCGGCTTCCATATCGGATCCTGCTGCTTGCCCTTGTCGTAGGCCACCCCGATGGTGGGAACGTGCGAAGTCCCGATGCCGCCGATGATGCTTGCCATGCTGCACTCCTGCGACGCACCTCGGCCGACCGGCTGAGCGAGCGTCTTTGGTTGGACCAGGATCCACCGCAATGGATCCCAACGAGGACGACCAACGACTCCGGATCGCCAAAACGGTATCCTTGGGATCCAAATTGCCACCAAGCGCTCTCATCCGCAAGGTTTTTATACAGGTATTGCGAGTTTTCCCCCTGGAAGGAACGTGCGCTGCGGTACGGCGCGAGAGAATGGAGCCAATGGCGAACAACCACCGATTGCAAGCGGTTCAGCAGTTACGCGAATTGATCCTGTGCGGCACGTTTGCCCCGGGCGAACGCATCACCGAGGCGGCGCTGGCCGAACGTCTGGCCATCTCGCGCACGCCCATCCGCCAGGCATTGCCGGCGTTGTGCCAGGAAGGACTGCTGGCGCAGGCCGGCAACCGTGGCTATGCGGTCCGCCGCTTCAGCCAGCAGGAGAGCCTGGACGCCCTGGCCGTACGCGCCCTGATGGAAGGCATGGCTGCGCGCACGGTCGCCGAACAGGGAGCATCGCCCGAGGTGCTCGCCACCCTGCATGCCTGTCTTGGCGAAGGCGACCGGTTGTTCGCCAAGCGCAACCTCGATGCCGGCGACGAGCAGACCTATGCCGCAATGAACGCCCGTTTCCATCGGACCATCGTGATTGCGGCCAACAAGCCGATCCTCACCGAGACCGTCGACCGTTGCACGGTGGTGCCGTTCGTCAGCCCGGTCCATGTGGTCTTCGGCCAGCGCTCGGCCACCGTGGCCTACAACGATCTGTACTACGGTCACCGGCAACATGGGGCGATCGTCTCGGCGATCGAACAACGCGATGGCGCGCGCGCAGAGCTGCTGTTCCGCGAGCATGCCCACACCCAGCGACACAGCATGGGGCTGTGAACGGGATAGCCTCGGCGCCAGGCTCCGGCGAGCCACGCGACACCGCAGAAGCGCGCCACGCGCCAACCGGGGAACAGCCGCCGGCCGGACACGCTGCGGCGGGCAGCAACGACAACCTGCCCGCCACGCACGGCCACCCACCGCAGGCGCCGCGCGTGGCAGGTAGGGATCCCTACAACGAATGCACGAACATCAGGTTGAAGTTATTGCCGGCGACCGAATTTTCCACATCCACCGGCAGGTACACATTGAAGTTGAACAGGTTTTTTTCATCCATGCGCCATGACAGGCCCGGCCCGATATAGAACTGCCTGCGCTTGCTGTCCGGCACGCGCTGGTCGTTGGTGCGGTTGTCCTTCAATTGCTGCAGGTAGTAGCCGTTCAGACCCACCCGCCACTGCTCGTTGAGCTTCAGTGACGAGGCGAAGTTGAGCCAGAGCACGTCGCCGGCCTGCCCGTTGCGGAAACGAAAGCCCGGAATGGGCGGCACGCCGCCGGCGCGGCTGGTCCGGAAGTTGTACAGGTAATTCAGGCGCGCACTGACTTCCCAGTTGTCGCTGGGTTGCACGGTAAATGCCCAGTGCGGCGCAACCGACCAGAAACCGGTGCTTTGATTGATCGCGATGTCACGATCGAACTTGCCGACCGGTGCAAACGCGTCGATAGCAAATCGCTGGAAGAAGAACACGCGGCCGTTGCGCATCACCGGTGGAAACTGCAGCGCAGGCCCGAATGAAATATCGCCCATGCCGAACCCATTACTGCTCAGCCGCACGGGACTGTCGGCAGCGAAGGAAGTATCGTAGTTGACCAGCGGCACGATGGCATTGAAGCTCAACGATGCGCTTTTCCAGGTGTAGGGCGTGACATAGATCAGCTGCGTCAGCGCCACATCGACATCGACCACTGGATCGAGGAAGGCCGGCGAGTCATCGCCATTCGCATTCCTGATCGAATTGAAGTGGTAATGGCGCAGGTATTCGATGACGGTCCAGCCAGGCGTCAACGAGCCAAACCCGTCCATGAAACTGGTGCCCCCCAGGTTGATGCCTTGCGGGGGCGCTGCCGTTTCTGGCACGGTCTGCGCCATCGCCGTGCCTGGCAGCACCGCGGCGAGCGTGGCGCCGACAATCCATGACCATTGCCGACGCGACACCGCGCGCAGCAACACCGAACGACAACGAGCGGATGAACGGACGCGTTCCACTAGGCGACTCTCCAATGCGGAAGGATGGATGACAGCAGGCGCGGCATGGGGGAGAAAGCGATACGACAGCGCTGCATGCCGACGGCGGCTGCAACGCTTGTTGCGATCCAGCGGTTCCGGCTCAGTTGCCGATCTGCAGCAGCAGCGATCCAAGTCGCTGCTTGAACAGCCAGCGCTCCTGATCGAAGACAAGCACATCGTCGAAACGTCCGAGCAAGGCCGGCGACTGCGCGGCCCATGGCGGCGCTGAAGAGGTTTCGCTGGCGGTGTAGAGCAGCACGTTGCTGTGCGCGTGCGCCAGGATCGGCGATCGAATGGTGACCAGGGTATTGAGCATCAGGTGGCAGGTGGTGCGCGGCGGACGCGCGCGAAACGCCTGCAGGATTGCCTCGCGCCCCTGCACCGGCGCATCGGGCGCACTGGGCCGCGCGAACACGCCATCGGCAGTGAACAAGGCCGCAAGACCTTCGTGATCATGGCGATCGTTGTAGAGCGCAAACCGCCGGATCAATTGCTCGCAGGCAATGATGATCGATGCGTCTTCGTGCATGCAGCCTCCTCGAGTTTCTCAGCTACCGCGCAGCGTGGATGGCGAGGCCACAGCCTCCATGCATGCCCAGGCGCGACACCGCTTACGCGGCCTGCAACCAGTCGCGCAACGCTGCAGTCACCGCGACCGGTGCCTCCACCGGCGCCATATGCCCGCTGTCTTCGAACACCACCAGGCGGGCACCCGGAATCTGCCGCGCCATGTCCTGATGCCTTGCCAACGGGCTCCAGGCATCCTGGCGTCCAACGCCCAGCAAGGTGGGGCAGCGGATCTGCGCCAGCACCGGCGTGGCATCCGGACGCTCCAGCAAGGCAGTGACCTGGCCGGCGAAGCTCTGCGCGCTTTGCCGGCGCACCATCGCGACCAGGCGTTGCATGAGACTGGCATCGGCAACGCGCGCCGGGTGCAGCATCGGCGGCAGCCAGGTCAGCGCAAGCGCCTGCATGCCCTGGGTCTGCGCCAGGTCCACCAATGCCTGGCGCTCCTCGCGTTCGCCCTCCCGACGCGGCGCAGTACCGGTGTCGAGCAAGGCTAGCTGTGTGACCCGTTCGGGCGCCTGGCGCATGATCTCCAACGCCACCCGCCCCCCCATCGAATGCCCGGCCAGCGCAAACCGCGGCGGCGCCAGGGTCAGCGCATGGGCAGCCATCTTCGGGATGCTGTCGAAACCGGCGAAATCCAGTACCTGCACGTCGGCCAGATCGCCCAGCGCGTCGCGCTGCGGCTGCCAGATGGTGGCGTCGCACAGCAAGCCACAGAGCAGCAGCACGGTGGGCCTGGGTGGGTGCGTATGCGAGGTCATGGATCGACTGTAGCTAGGCCGGCAGCATCCGTCGTATGGAAGATGCTGCCTCCGCTATAAGCTCTGAAACATAGAACAACGCGACCGCAGGTTCCCCGCGCGCAGCCCGGCACGCGTGGCGCCGGCTACGCCTTGCCGGACGCGCGCTTCCACAGCAGGTCCACCAGCGGTGGAAGCCTGCCGGCCAGGCCGAGCACCGACCCACGCAGCAGGGTCAGGTGCATGTCATCGTTGGAAAACACGCTGTTGATCGCATCGAAGCCGTAGGCGGCAACGGTGTTCTCGCTGCGCCGGGTGCGCGCCCAGCGCTGCAGGCGGTGCGGCGCCGCCCAGTCCGCACGCCTGGCGAGGGCGTTGCGCACCGTGTCGCGCAACGCAGCGACATCGCGCAAGCCCAGGTTGACACCCTGGCCGGCCAGGGGATGCACCACATGCGCGGCATCGCCCAGCGCCAGTACGCGGCCACTGACGTAGCGCTCCGCCAGCTGCCGCTGCAGCGGGAATGCAGCGCGTGCAGAAACCACGCGCACCTCGCCCAGGCGCTTGCCGAAGGCCTGGGTGAGTTCACGCGAAAACGCCAGATCGTCCAGTGCGAGCACGCGCTCGGCCTCGGCATCGGGCAGGGTCCACACGATCGAGCTGCGGCCATCGACGAACGGCAGGAACGCCAGCGGCCCGGTGGTCAGAAAGCGCTGCCAGGCGGTGGACTGGTGCGGCTGCCCGGTCTCCACGAAGGCGACCACACCGCGTTGCGCATAGGCATGCCGCGAGACCGGAAACCCGGCAAGTTCGCGCAGCGTGGAGGACGCGCCGTCGGCGGCGATGGCAATGGCCGCTTCCAGCCGGCTGCCATCGTCCAGGCGCAGCCGCACGCTTCCGGCGTCCTGCTCCAGCTCGACCACCCGCGCCGGGCAGTGCACATCGATTCCCGCGGTGTGCACGGCGGCCCACAGCCGATCCACCAGCAGCGCGTGTTCGACGATCCAGCCCAGCTGCTCGCGTCCCAGCGTATCGGCATCGAACCCCAGCTCGCCGCCGCCACCGGCATCCCATACCCGCATGCGCCGGTAAGGCTGCGCGCGCGCTGCGCGGACTGCGTTCCATACGCCAAGGCTGTCAAGCAACCCGGCGTTGTCGGCGGCGAATGCATAGACGCGCAGATCGGGCTGCCCGGCCTGCCAACGTGCAGGCTCGCGCCCTTCCACCAGTGCCACGTGCAAGCCGGCATCGGCCAGCGCCAGCGCGCAGGCCGCACCGACCACACCGCCGCCGACGATCACCGCATCGCGTCCAGGGCGCCGGCTCATGCGATTCCCCGGCACAGCTGCGGCACTTCGCCGCGGAAGCCCATCGCACCACCGACCAGCATCGACTGCAGCGGCGCGGCCTGCGAGGTCGCCAGCAAGCCCAGGCTGCGCAACGGCCGCAGCAACGGCGCCGGGTTGCCGGTCAGGCGTGCCAGGCCACTGGAGAACGCAATGGTCTGTTCGCGATCCACGCGACGGCGCGCCAGATAGTCGGCCAACAATGCGCCGGCGCCGGCATCGCTGCGATCGTGTTCGATCAGTTCGGCCAGCGTCAGCGCATCGCGCAGGCCCAGGTTGAACCCCTGCGCGCCGATCGGGTGCAGCGTCTGCGCCGCATTGCCCAGCAGCACCACGCGTTCGGCGATCAGTTCGTTCGCCAGCACCTGCACCAATGGATACGCGCTGCGTTCGCCACTGGCGACAAAGCGACCGGCGCGCCAGCCGGCGGCGCGCTGCAGCCGTGCCAGCCAGCCGGCATCGTCGAGGGCGGCTACCGCCTCGGCCTCGGCGCGCGCCACGGAATGGATGGCGCCGTAATGGCGGTCGCCCCGCGGCAGCAGGGCGGTGGGCCCATGTTCGCCGAAGCGTTCCCAGGCAGTGCCGTCCGGCGGCCGGGAGGCGCGCACGCGCGCCACGAACAGGGTCTGCAGGAAATCCTGGGCGTCGCTACCGATGTGCAGCAGCTCGCGCACCGCGCTGTGGCTGCCATCGGCACCGACCACCAACCTGGCCTGCACACGCTGTTCGCCGTCGGCGGTCGCCAGGCGCACCGCGCGCATGCCGTCCTGTACCGGCTCCACACCGATGCAGCGCGCCGGGCGGTAGCGGCGCACGCCGGTCGTTTCGTCCAGGCGTGCCTGCAAGGCGTCGCCGAAGTCGCGCGCCACCACCACCTGGCCGAAGCTCTCGCGGCCATAGTCGGTGGCGTTCAGCTGCACCCGGCCGAAATCGCCGGCGCGGCTGACGTGGATGCGCCGGATCGGGCCGGGCGGGCTACGCAGCTTGGCCATCACCCCCAGCACGCCGAGCGCGTTGACGGTGGCCGCGGCAAAACTCAGGTTGCGTTGGTCGAACACCGCCGGCGGCGCGCCGGCCGGGGTGGCTTCGACCAGCCCGACATCCAGGCCGAGGCGGTCCAGTGCGATCGCCAGGCTGGAGCCGACCAGGCCGCCGCCAACGATCAGAACGTCATGTGGGAGTGTCATCCGGCCATGATAAGCCCTCGCCCACGGCCCGGTGGCGCCGCTGCATGGGACATCTTGCCGCGTCTGCCAGCGCGCGTAGCTGACGCAGGCATCACCCCTCGCACCGCCCAGCCCGGCGCCGCTCAGGCCGCGGCGCGGGCACGCCGGCTTACACGCTACACTCCCCGATCTGCAACCCGGCCTTTCTCGCACATGACGCCTCGCTCCCACGACACCTGGATCCTGAGCCTGCTGGCCGTGCTGATGGCGGCCACCCGGATCAATCACTTCGCCCCGGTGCCGGATGCGTCGTGGGCGGTGTTCTTCATCGGCGGATTCCATCTGGCGGCACGCACCCGGTTGGCATTCCCGCTCTTGATGGGGCTGGCGGTGGCGGTGGACTGGCTGGTGATCACCGGCCAGGGCATGAGCTTCTGGCAGCACTACTGCGTGTCGCCGGCGTACTGGTGCCTGATCCCGGCGTATTTCGCGCTGTGGGCCGGCGGCGTCTGGCTACGTCGGCATTACCACGGTGCGCAGTGGAGCGCGTTGGCCTGGCTGGTTGCCACCCTGCTGGTCGCCGTGGCCTTGTGCCAGCTGATCGCCCAGGGCAGCTTCTACTGGATCAGCGCCAGCGTCAGCGAGCCCACCGTGGCCGGCTGGTTCAAGAACTATACCGACTGGCTGGGGCCCTACCTGCGCAGCGCGGCGCTGTACGTGGCTGCGGCAGCGCTCGTCCAGGTCGTTGCCGAGCGCCTGGTCGCCCCAGCGCGCCAGACCCACGCCGGCTGACGTCATGGGCAACCGGCTTTCTCGTATCTATACACGTACCGGCGACGATGGCAGCACCGGGCTCGGCGATGGCAGCCGTACCGGCAAGGACGCCTTGCGGGTCAATGCCTACGGCACCGTGGACGAAGCCAATTCGGCCATTGGGGTGCTGCTGGCCGCGCCCGGGGTCCCGACTCCGATCGCCGAGCTGCTGACTACCGTGCAGCACCAGTTGTTCGATCTGGGCGGCGAGTTGTGCATCCCCGGGCATGCGGCGATCGCCGCGCAGGACATCCAGGCCCTGGAAGAGCAGCTGGATCATTTCAACGACAGCCTGCCGCCGCTGCAGGAATTCATCCTGCCGGCCGGGGGCGAGGCGGCCGCACGCTGCCACCTGGCCCGCACCATCGTGCGCCGGGCCGAGCGCGAAACCGTCGCCCTGTCGCGCCAGGAAACGGTGCGCGGCGAGGCGATCGGCTACCTCAATCGCCTGTCCGACCTGCTGTTCGTGCTGGCGCGGGTACTGGCCCGGGTCGATGGCCAGCAGGAAGTGCTGTGGCGGCACGACCGCCGCCGCGCTTGAGCATGTGCCTGGCGCTGCGGAGAGGCTAGAGTTGCCCCATGCTGGTCTTTACCCACCCCGCCTGTCTCGGCCACGACGCCGGCCCTGAGCACCCCGAGAGTCCTGCCCGCCTGGAGGCGGTGGTCGACGCCTTGCGCGCCGCCTTCCCGGACCTGGACTGGCGCGAGGCGCCGCTGGCCAAGCTGGGCGACCTGTGCCGCGTGCACGAGCGCGAACAGGTCGATGCCGTGCTGGAAACCGCCTTCGAAGGCTACCGCCAGCTGGACGTGGACACCCGCATGGTGCCGGCCTCGCGTGCGGCCGCCCTGCGCGCAGCCGGTGCCGGCATCGCGGCGGTGGATGCGGTGATGCAGGGCCTCAGCCGCACCGCCTTCTGTGCGGTCCGCCCGCCGGGCCACCACGCCACCGCGCAGGTGTCGATGGGCTTTTGCCTGTTCAACAACATCGCCGTGGCGGCCGCCCACGCCCGCGACCGGCACGGGCTTGAGCGCATCACCATCGTCGATTTCGACGTGCACCACGGCAATGGCACCCAGGCGATCTTCGAACGCGACCCGGCCGTGCAGTACCTCAGCACCCACCAGTCCGGGCTGTATCCGCATTCGGGCAGCGTCCACGAGCGCGGCGTCGGCAATATCCACAATCTGCTGCTGCCGCCGGGCAGCGACGGATTGCGCTTCCGCAATGTCTGGGAAGACGAGATGCTGCCGTTGATCGATGCGTTTCGTCCGCAACTGATCCTGATCTCGGCCGGCTTCGACGCCCATCTGCGCGACCCACTGGCCGACCTGCTGCTGGACGACGACGATTTCGGCTGGCTGACCGCCGCCCTGCGCGCCCTGGCCGAGCGGCATGCGCGCGGGCGGGTGGTGTCCATGCTGGAAGGCGGCTACGACCTGCAGGCCCTGCGCGAGAGCAGCGTAGCCCACGTCGCCGCACTGCGCTGACCGCCACGAGCGCCCCCGGCCGCACCGCTGCCGGCGATGAACCTCGCCCGCTCCACGCGGGCCCTCTTCATTGCCCCTATGCGGGGTATGCGGCAAGCTAGCGGCCATTTTATTGGTTGAACCACGCGTGCGCCGAGCTCTCCGTCTGCTGCCCCTGCCCTTGAGCATCGCCATCTGCCTCCCGGCCATGGCTGCCGACAAGCCGTTGAACTGGGGATTGTGCCCGGCCGTGGACCCGCTACCAGGCTTCGACGGCGCTCCCGCCGCCGACCCCAAGGCGGCCGAGATGCGCCAGCAGCTGCCGACCGACATCGAAGGCGACCAACTGTCCGGCACCAGCACCACCCCGCAATACCAGGGCAATGTGGCGCTCAGGCGCGGCGATCAGTTCCTGGGCGCGGACAACCTGCGCATGGACACCGAAACCGGCAACTACATCGCCGAAGGCAATGTCCGCTACCAGGACACCTCCTTCCGCATGGTTGCCGACCGTGCCGAAGGCAACCAGGATACCGACAGTCACAAGGTCACCAACATCCAGTACCAGCTGGTGGACCGGCGCGGCAACGGCGGCGCCGAGTCGGTGGACCTGCAGGGCCAGGTCGGCCAGATGCACCGTTCGACCTATACCACCTGCGACCCGTCGCAGCCGATCTGGCGCGTGCGTGCGCCGGAGATCGACGTCGACAACGAGGAAGGCTTCGGCACCGCGCGCAATGCCGTGTTGCAGATCGGCAAGGTGCCGGTGCTGTACTTCCCGTGGTTCAAGTTCCCGATCGACGACCGTCGCCAGACCGGCCTGCTGTTTCCGCAATTCGGCCTGTCCGGGCGTAACGGCTTCGATTACCTGCAGCCGATCTACCTCAATCTTGCCCCGAACTACGACGCCACCCTGCTGCCGCGCTACATGAGCAAGCGCGGTTTCATGTTCGGCACCGAATTCCGGTATCTGTACGAAGGCGGCCGCGGTGAGATCACCGGCAATTACCTGCCCAGCGACAAATTGCGCGACAAGGACCGCGGCAGCGTTTTCTACAGTGGCTATCACAACGTCAATACCCACTGGCAGGCGCGCAGCAGCATCTCCTGGGTCAGCGACACCCGCTATGTGGAAGATTTCACCAGCCGCGTGAACGGCATGGGCTCGGCGTCCAGTCTGCAGAGCACCATCGGTATCTACGGCACCGGCGAAACCTGGACAGCCGGCCTGATGGCCGACCGCTGGCAGCTGACCGACTACACCCTGGACGAGCGAGCCCTGCCCTACAACCGTCAGCCGCGTGCGTATTTCACCTGGGAAAAGCCGTTCGGCATTTTCGAAGCCGGTGTCTATGCCGAGGCGGTGCGGTTTACGCATGACGATTCGTACCAGGTGAACTTCGTCCCGAACACCAACGGCAATAACGACAACAACGGCGACGAATACGTCCGCACCAACATCCGCAACCAGGACTACGGCAGCGGATCGCGGCTGGACGTCAAACCCTACATCTCGATGCCGTTGTCGGGCGCGGCCTGGTTCCTGACGCCCACGGTCGCCTGGCGCTATACCGCCTATCAGCTGGACTCCACCGTGGCCACGACACCTCCGCTCACCGGCGGCCGTACGCCCTCGCGCAGCCTGCCGATCGCCTCGCTGGATGCCGGCCTGTATTTCGATCGCGAAACCTCGCTGTTCGGCACCAACTATCTCAACACGCTGGAACCGCGCATGTACTACCTGTACGTGCCGTACCGCGACCAGGACGACCTGCCGGTCTTCGACACGCGCCCGTTCACCTTCAGCTACGGGCAGTTGTTCCGTGACAGCCGCTATACCGGTGCCGACCGCCAGAACGATGCCAACCAGCTGACCCTGGCGGTCACCTCGCGCTGGCTGCGCCAGGAGGATGGACGCGAAAAACTGTCGCTGAGCGCAGGCCAGATCCTGTATTTCAACGACTCGCTGGTCACCATCAACAGCTCCACCGCCAATAGCGAACAACCCATCGAGCAGGGCAAGTCGGCCTGGGTGGCCGATGCCAACTACATGATCAACGACCGTTGGTCGATGGGCGCCACCTACCAGTGGAACCCGAACTCGCGCAAGGAAGATCTGGCCAGCCTGCGCACGCGCTACCTGCTGGGCAACGACGGCATCGTCAATCTGGCCTATCGCTATCGCCGCAACCTGATCGACGATAGCGACCAGCTCAAGCAGGCGGATTTTTCGTTCCTGTATCCGATCAACCCCACCTGGAGTGCGGTCGGCCGGTATTACTACTCGCTGCTGGACCGCAAACCGCTGGAAATCATCGGCGGCGTGCAATGGGACAGCTGCTGCCTGGCCGTGCGCGCGTTGGTGCGCCGGTTCGTGCGCAACCGCGATGGCGACATGGACAACTCCATCCAGTTCGAGTTCGTGCTGAAGGGCTTGAGCTCGTTCGGCCAGAACACGGACCGCACTTTGCGCCGTGCTATTCTCGGCTATTACCGCGACGACCTGTACCTGGTCCCGCCCAGCAACACCACGACCAATCCGGACGATTACGATCCGAACCTGATTCCATGACCAAGCCTTTCTCCGTTGTTCTTGCCTCGTTGCTGGCGATCACCAGCACGGTCTCGCCGCTGGCATCGGCGCAGCAATCCCAGCCGCTGGATCGGATCGCCGCCATCGTGGACGAAGACGTGGTGTTGCAGAGCGAACTCGATCGCGCTGTACGCAACGTCAAGTCGCAGTACGCCGGCCGCGAGAACCAGCTGCCGCCGGACGATGTCCTGCAGCGCCAGGTGCTCGAGCGCCTGGTCCTGGTCAAGTTGCAGGTCGGCCGCGCCGAGGGCAGCGGCATCCGCGTCAGCGACGAGGAACTCAACCGCGCCATCGCCAGCATTGCCCTGCAGAACGGCACCAGCGTCGATGGCCTGCGCCAGAAGCTGGCCGCCGACGGCATGGGCTACGGCGATTTCCGCGCCTCGGTGCGCGATGAAATCATCGTGCAGCGCCTGCGCCAGAGTTTTGCGCAGAGCCGCATCAGCGTGAGCGAGGGCGAAGTGGACAGCGCGCTGGCCCAGCAGGCCACCACCGGGAGTCAATACCACCTGGCGCACATCCTGATTGGCCTGCCGGAAGGCGCGACCGCCGATCAGATCGCGACCGGCCAGAAGAAGGTCGATGGCGTCAAGGCCTTGATCGACAAGGGCGAACTGGATTTCTCCGCGGCGGCGGTGCGTTATTCGGACAGCCCGAATGCACTGGAAGGCGGCGACCTGGGCTGGCGCAGCCTGGACGAAATTCCCAATGCCTTCGCCCAGCTGATCCGCGACATGCAACCCGGGCAGGTCGCCGGCCCGCTGCGTGGCCCGAGCGGGTTCCAGTTGCTCAAGCTGGTGGAAATGCGCGATGCCAATGCCGGCGGCGAAAAGAAGATGGTCACCGAGTACAACGCCCGGCACATCCTGATCCGCATCGGCGACAACCAGACCGAAGCCCAGGCCAAGGCCAAGATCGACACGCTGCGCGCGCGCATCGTCGGCGGCGCCGACTTCCAGGCGACCGCCAAGGAAGCGTCCGAAGACACCAATAGCCGTGGGCAGGGTGGTGATCTGGGCTGGTTCCCGGCCGACGCCTTCGGCCCGGATTTCGGCAAGCAGGTCGAGAGCCTGGCCGACGGCGGGGTCTCCGAACCATTCCGCACCCAGGCTGGCTGGCATATCGTGCAGCGCGTCGGCAGCCGCCAGACCGACGTCAGTGCCGAGAACCAGCGCGCCCAGATCCGCGAGACGATCGGCCGCCGCAAGCTGGAAGAGGAATACAACCGCTACCTGCAGGAACTGCGCGGCGAAGCCTATGTGAGCTACCGCACCGGCGATCGTGCCGACGGCAATGCCACCGCCGAACCGACCAAGCCGGCAGAACCGGCTGCACCGACCCCGCCGCCGGCACAGCCGGCGCGCTGAGGTCATGCGGGTCCCGTCGCTCGCGCTGGTGCCAGGCGAGCCGGCCGGGATCGGGCCGGAGCTGTGCGTTCGGCTGGCCCAACGGCCGCGCTCGGACGCACACCTGATCGCCTATGCCGATCCGGATACCTTGCACAGCGCCGCACGGGCGCTGTCGTTGTCTGTGCGGCTGCTCGACCCCGACCAGCCGGCGCGGGCACCGGGCGAGCTGCCGCTGGTGCCGATTCGCCAGGCCACCCGGACCCGCTTCGGCACGCCGGACCCGGCCAATGCCGCGGCGGTGATCGCCGGCCTGCGTACCGCGGCCGGCGACTGCCTGGCCGGCCGCCTGCAAGGCATCGTGACCGGCCCGGTGCACAAGGCGGTCATCAATGCCGGCGGCATCGCCTATACCGGCACCACCGAACTACTGGCCGAGCAGGCCGGCTGCCCCGTGGTGATGATGCTGGCCAATCACATCGTGCGCGTCGCCCTGGTCACTACCCACCTGCCGCTGCGCGCGGTGGCCGATGCGATCACCGCCCCAGCGCTGGCGCAATGCCTGCGCATCACCCACGCTGCGCTCGGGCGCGACTTCGGCCTGCCTGCGCCGCGCATCGCCGTGCTCGGGCTCAACCCGCATGCGGGCGAGGACGGGCATCTGGGCCGCGAGGAACTGGATGTCATCATTCCGCTGCTGGAGCAGCTACGCGGCGAAGGGCTGCACCTGATCGGCCCGTTGCCGGCGGACACCGCCTTCCTGCCGCAGAAACTGAGCGGCTTCGACGCGGTGGTGGCCATGTACCACGACCAGGGCCTGCCGGTGCTCAAATACAGCGGCTTCGAGCAGGCGGTCAACATCACCTTGGGCCTGCCCTACCCGCGCGTGGCGGTCGACCACGGCACCGCGCTGGAACTGGCCGGGCGCGGCATTGCCGACCCGTCCAGCCTGATGGCGGCGACCGCGCTGTGCGCGCGGCTGGCGGCGCGCGGCTGAGCTGCCCGCGCGGCGCGGGAGGCCACAGCGGTGGCCCGGTTAGCCGGTCGCTGCACGCCGCGCAACCGGCTCCGATACCGCGTGCGGCCGCCGGCTCCGTTAAACTGCGTGGATGAATTCTTCCTTCAGCGCACCGGCCAAGAAGTCGCTCGGCCAGCACTTTCTTGCCGACCGGTATTACATCGACCGGATCGTCCAGGCGGTGGACCCGCGCGCCGGCCAGCACCTGGTCGAAATCGGCCCCGGCCAGGGCGCCATCACCTTCCCGCTGCTGCGCAAGCACGGCGCGTTGACCGTGATCGAGTTCGATCGCGACCTGATCGCCCCGCTGACCGAGACCGCCGCGCCGATCGGTGCGCTGAACATCATCCACCGCGACGTGCTCAGCGTGGACTTCACCGAGCTGGCCAATGGCAGCCCGATCCGCCTGGTCGGCAACCTGCCCTACAACATCTCCTCGCCGATCCTGTTCCATGCGCTGGACCATGCCGGCGCGGTGGCCGACATGCACTTCATGCTGCAAAAGGAAGTGGTCGACCGCATGGCCGCCGGCCCGGGCAGCAAGGTGTATGGCCGGCTCAGCGTGATGCTGCAGGCGTACTGCGAGGTCACCGCGCTGTTCGTGGTGCCTCCGGGCGCGTTCCGGCCGCCACCGAAGGTGGACTCGGCAGTGGTGCGGCTGGTGCCGCGCGACCCGGCCACGGTGATGATCACCGACCACCGCCGCTTCGCCGACGTGGTGCGCGCCGGCTTCGGTCAGCGCCGCAAGACCTTGCGCAATGCCCTGTCCGGGGTGTGCGAGCCGGCGCATTTCGAGGCTGCCGGGGTGCGCCCGGATGCCCGCGCCGAACAACTCGAGGTGGCCGATTTCATCCGGCTGGCCAATGTCCAGCTGGCGTGAGCGCCGCTCCCACAGCGTTTTATCTAGAATTTTCGCATGCACGATGATCCACGCTATCGGGTCGAGGTCGAGGTGTCGCCACGCTTCCTCGCCCAGCAATCGACCCCGGAAGAAGGCCGCTATGCCTTCGCCTACAGCATCCGCATCCACAACGCGGGCGCCGTGCCTGCGCGCCTGATCGCCCGCCACTGGCAGATCACCGACGCCAACGGCCGCACCGAGCGGGTCGATGGCGAAGGCGTGGTCGGCGAGCAGCCCTGGCTGCGCCCTGGCGAGGCGTTTCATTACACCTCCGGCGTGCTGCTGGAAACCGAGCAGGGCCAGATGCAAGGCCACTACGACATGGTGGCCGACGATGGCACCGAATTCACCGCCCCGATCGCCGCCTTTGTGCTGAGCGTGCCCAGGACGCTGCACTGATGACTGCTGGACTGATGGAGCGCACGCGATGAGCGTCTGGGCAATTGGCGACCTGCAGGGGTGTTACGACATCACCCAGCGATTGCTGGAGAAGATCAATTTCGACCCGGCGCAGGACACGCTGTGGTTCTGCGGCGACCTGGTCAACCGCGGCGGGCAGTCGCTGGAAACGCTGCGGCTGGTGCATTCGCTGCGCGCGCACAGCGTGGTGGTGCTGGGCAATCATGACCTGTCGCTGTTGGCGATCGGCGCACGCTCGGAAGAGGAGCAGCGCAAGGTCAACCCGGACCTGCAGCGCATCGTGCTGGCCGAGGACCGCGACGTGCTGCTGGACTGGCTGCGCATGCAGAAGCTGGCGCACGTGGACCGCAGCCTGGGCTGGATGATGATCCATGCCGGGCTGGCGCCGAAGTGGACCACGCAGATGGCGGAGAAGCATGCGCGCGAGGTCGAGCAGCAACTGCAGGGCGGCGGCTACCGCAAGCTGCTGCGCAACATGTACGGCGACCAGCCCGGCTGGTCGCCGGGATTGAGCGGCTATGAGCGCAGCCGCGCCATCATCAACCTGTTCACGCGCATGCGCTATTGCACCCCGCGCGGGCGGATCGCCACCGAAGACAAGGGCACGCCGGGCACGCAGGCACAGGGACTGTATCCGTGGTTCGAGGTGCCGGGCCGGGTCGAGCGCGACCTGAAGATCGTCTGCGGGCACTGGTCGGCATTGGGGCTGACGATCACCCAGGGCGTGCACGCCATCGACACCGGTGCGGTCTGGGGCGGCAAGCTCACCGCGCTGCAGCTGGACACCGACGAGCTGCGCGTGGTGCAGGTGCCGGGACGTGAAGTCACCGCCCCGGCGGCGCCGTCCGCGCACGCCCCCCGGCGTCCGCGCGAAGGCCAGGGCCGCCAACGCGGGCGCGGCCGTGGGCGCGGCAATGGAGGAGGCAACGCGGGGAATGCTGGAACTGCTGGAAATGCGGGCAACGGCAATGCTGCGCCGGCCAAGCCGCAAGGTGGCGGCGTTCATGAGTAAGCCTCATTTGAACCTGGCGCGCCGATCGCGCGCTGCGTCCGTGCCGACTCAGCGCCGCAGGTAATCCACAAAGGAAAACGCAAACGCATGGCGGTCATCGGGCGCATGCGCCTGGCGATGCGCTGGAACCCACAGCGCCGGATCGATCGGCGGAAAGTGCGTATCGGCATGTTCGACCGCAGTGTCCACCTCGGTGACCGCCAGCAGATCGGCGCGTTCCATCGTCAGCCGGTAGATCTCGCCACCACCGATCACGCACAGCTCCTGCGCACCCGCCTGTTCGGCGCACTCCAGCGCCTGCTCGACCGACGCCACCGCCTGCATGCCGGCAAAGGGCACCTGCCCCGACCGCGTCAGCACCAGGTTCAAACGCCCCGGCAGTGCACGCCCCAGCGATTGCGCCGTCTTGCGCCCCATCAGGATCGGCTTGCCCAGCGTCAGCGCCTTGAAGCGCTTGAGATCGTCCGGCAGCTTCCACGGCAGGTCGTTGTCGCGACCGATGGCGTTGTTGCGGTCGAAGGCGACGATCAGGGTGATGGAGGGCCGGGACCGGGGACCCGGGACCGGGGACCCGGGAAGCAGATCCACGCAAATCTCCGACGTTGCCGTTGGTGCTGCAGTTGCTGTTTCCCGGTCCCCGGTCCCGGGTCCCGGGTCCCGCCTACTCATACCGCCACCGGCGCCTTGATCGCCGGATGCGGGTCATAGCCTTCGATGGCGATGTCTTCGAAGCGGAACGCAAACAGGTCGGTCACTTCCGGATTCAGGCGCAGTGTCGGCAACGCGCGCGGGGCGCGCGTCAGCTGTTCGCGCGCCTGGTCGAAGTGGTTCGCATACAGGTGCGCATCGCCCAGCGTATGCACGAAGTCGCCCACGCACAGGCCGGTAGCCTGCGCCACCATGTGCGTCAGCAGCGCATAGCTGGCGATGTTGAACGGCACACCCAGGAAGATGTCGCCGCTGCGCTGGTACAGCTGGCAGCTGAGCTTGCCGTCGACCACATAGAACTGGAACAGGCTATGGCACGGCATCAGCGCCATTTGCGGCAGCTCGCCCACGTTCCAGGCGCTGATCACCAGCCGCCGCGAATCCGGGTTGCGCTTGATCTCGTCCACCAGCCATTGCATCTGGTCGATCTCCACGCCGTCCGGGCCGGTCCAGCGACGCCACTGCTTGCCATACACCGGGCCGAGGTCGCCGTTGTCGTCGGCCCATTCGTCCCAGATGCGGACCTGGTTGTCCTTCAGATAGCCGATGTTGGTGTCGCCCTGCAGGAACCACAGCAGCTCGTGGATGATCGAGCGCAGGTGCAGTTTCTTGGTGGTGACCAATGGAAACCCGGCATTGAGGTCGAAGCGCATCTGCCAGCCGAACACGCTGCGCGTGCCGGTGCCGGTGCGGTCGGACTTCTCGGCGCCGTGCTCCAGCACATGCTGCAGCAGGTCCAGGTACGGCTTCACTTGACCGCCTCCACGGTGACGGCGGCCGGCAGCACCGGCTGCAGCACTGGGGCGCGGCGCGACATCGCCAGCAGTACCAGCCCCACCACGATCAGCGGCAGGCTCAGAATCTGCCCCATGGTCAGCCAGTTGAAGGCCAGGTAGCCGATCGGCGCATCCGGCACCCGCACGAATTCCACGATGAAGCGGAACACGCCGTACAGCAATGCAAATACGCCCGACACCGCGTAGCGGGCACGCGGCTTCATCGAAAACGCCCACAGCACCACGAACATCACCACGCCTTCCAACGCCGCTTCATACAGCTGCGACGGATGACGCGCGAACCGATCCAGCGCCCCGGCGGCGTATTGCGCCTGAATCTGTGCCGGCGCCATATTGGCCAGCTCCGGCGCATGCGGAAAGATCACACCCCACCCGGCCTGGGTGAACTTGCCCCACAGCTCGCCGCCGACGAAATTGCCGAGCCTCCCGAAGCCAAGGCCCAGCGGGACCAGCGGCGCGACGAAATCCATCACGTCGAAGAAATGCAGCCGGTGGCGGCGCGCCCACAGCCAGCAGGCCAGCAGCACCCCGAGCAGGCCACCGTGGAAACTCATGCCGCCTTCCCACACCTTGAACAGGATCAGCGGGTTGGCCAGGAAGGTATCGAACGCATAGAACAGCATGTAGCCGATGCGCCCGCCCAGCACCACACCGAGCATGCCGTAGAACAGCAGGTCGGAGAACCCGTCCATGTCCACGCCAGGCAGGCGGCCGCGCAGGATGCGCGAGCGCCCCAGCGCCCAGGCCGAGAAAAAGGCCGCCAGGTACATCAAGCCATACCAGTGCACCTGCACCGGGCCAAGCGAGAAGGCGATGGGGTCGATGGCGTGCAGATAGATCATGCCGAGCGCGGATCACGTAGAGCGAGACCGCTATTCTGACACCTCGGGCGCCCTCAGCCTAAAAGCTGTGGCCGGTTGGGCAGCTCGTCTTCATACGGCGCGTCCGCGCTGCGCGGGAAGTGCGCGACCAGCAGCTCGGTCACCGCCTCGATGCCCGCTAGCACCGCCACCTCGTACTGCCCCTCGCGCAGGAACTGCTGCATGCGCCGGCACACCTCCGCCCACTGGGCATCCGGCACCAGGCGGCGCAGGCCGCGGTCGGCCACCACCTCGATGGCGTGGTCGGCGAGCAGCAGGTAGATCAGCACCCCGTTGTTGGCCTCCGTATCCCAGGTGCGCAGGTGGGCGAAGGCCTGTTCGGCGCTGTGCCGCGCGCTGTGACGGCGCCACAGCGCGCCAAGGGGCAAGTCCGCCTCGACCGCCACCATGATCTGCCCTGTGTGGCTGCGCTCGCTGGCGGCAACCGCCGCGGCGATCGTCTCCATGCAGGAGGCTGGAAATCTGCGCTGCGCCGAGGGCGCGAAGACATGCTTGAGCCACCGCATTACCAGCTCCCCGAGGCGCCACCGCCTCCCGACGATCCGCCACCACCGCCCCAGCCGCCGCCACCGAAACCACCGCGGCCACCGCCCCCGAATCCTCCAAAGCCACCGCCGCCGCCCCAGCCACCGCCGCCGACGAAGCGCCCCGGCGACGCCGAGGCCAGCCCGGCCAGCAAGCCGATCACGGCCGCGCCGACGCTGGCCAGCAGCAGGGAGGTGAACAGCAACGCCGCGCCGCCGGCCGCAACGGCGGTCAATAACGCGCGCACCGGGCGTGGCAAGGCGGCCAGGATGCCCCGCGCCACCATCGCGACCACGAAGCCGATGAACAGCGCCATGATCCAGCCACCGCCGCCGGCGCCCTGACCGGCTCCGCCCTCATGGCCGCTGACCGGCGGTGGCAGCGCCTCGCCCTCGATCAGGCCGGCCAGCGTTGCCGTGGCGTCGCGGATACCGCCGCCGTAGTCGCCTTCGCGGAAGCGCGGCGCCAGGTATTCCTGGATCACGCGATTGGCCACGATATCGGGGATGGCACCTTCCAGGCCGTAACCGGACTGGATGCGCACGCGGCGATCGTCCTTGGCCACCAGCAGCAGCACGCCATCGTCGACGCCCTTGCGCCCGATCTTCCAGGTGTCGAACACGCGCAGGGTGTATTGCTCGATCGTCTCCGGCTGCGTGCTGGGCACGATCAGGATCTGCAACTGCGCACCCTTGCGCTGTTGCAGCGCCAGTGCCTGTTGCTCAAGCTGCTGGATCTGCGCCGCATCCAGGGTGCCGGTGACATCGATCACCGGCGAACGCAGCGGCGGGATGGCCGCCAGTTCCTGCGCCAGCAGCGACGCCGGCAGCAGCAGCAAGACCAGCATCCACACCACTTTCAAAGACGTTGGCCGCATTGCCGACTCCTAGCTGATGCGCATTGACACTCAGTCTTTCCCTTCTTCCACCGGGACATTGCCCCCTTCATGGGGAGAAGGTGCCCCGAAGGGGCGGATGAGGGTGCGAGCGAAGCCACGTGCAGTTGGAAACACAGCAGCTTGGCGCCGTACCCTCACCCCCAACCCCTCTCCCGAGGGGAGAGGGGCTTGTGATTACTGCGCAGGCTGTGGTGCAGGCTGTTGCTGCGGTGCCTGCTGATTGCCGAAGTCCACCTGCGGCGCGCGCGAGATCTGCGCTTCGTTTTCCACGCTGAAGTTCGGCTTGGATTGGTAGCCGAAGATCTTGGCGGTGATCACCTGCGGAAACGAGCGAATGTAGGTGTTGTAGTCCTGCACGGTCTGGATGTACCGACCACGCGCCACGGTGATGCGGTTCTCGGTGCCTTCCAGCTGCACCTGCAGATCGCGGAAAGACTGGTCGGACTTGAGCTGGGGGTAGTTCTCGCTGACCACCAGCAAGCGCGACAACGCACTGCCCAGCTCGCCCTGCGCCTGCTGGAACTGCTTGAGCGATGCTTCGTCGTCGGCATTGACCTGGATCTGCCCGACGCGTGCACGCGCGTTGGTCACCTCGGTCAGCACCTGGCGTTCCTGCTGCGCATAGCCCTGCACGGTGCGCACCAGATTGGGAATCAGATCGGCGCGGCGCTGATACTGGTTGAGCACTTCCGACCAACCCGCCTTCACTCCCTCCTCCTTCTGCTGGATCGTGTTGTAGCCGCAGCCGGACAGGCCGACGGCCAGGATCAGCACCATCAGGGCGCGCATCAGGACAGACATGCAGGCGATTCCGTTGAAAGAGAGCCGCAGCATGCCACGCGCGAGGTCAAGCCCGCATGCACGCGCCGGCGCCTGACAGCGGCTGGATCGGCAGCGAAGCAACAGCTCGCTGGCGCGCAGCGACATCAAGCCATGCCCCACGCTCGCTGCCCCAACGCAAGCGTTGCCTCAGACTACCCGCGGCAACAGGATCAGCCCCCAGCACAGCAGCACGTTGAGCAACAGCAGGAACACCGCCGCCGAGCCCATGTCCTTGGCGCGACCGGCCAGCACGTGATGCTCGGGGCCATAGCGTTCGATCACCGCTTCGATGGCGGAATTCAGCAGTTCGGCCGCCAGCACGATCAACAACGGGGCGACCAACGCGATGCGCTCCAGCGGCGTCTGTCCCAGCCACGCGCCCAACGGGGCCATCACCGACGCCAGGCAGACTTCGAGCCGGAACGACGATTCGTGCAGCCATGCCGCGCGCAGGCCCTGCCACGACCAGATCGCCGCCTTGAGCATGCGGCGCGGGCCGCGCGGCACGTGTCCCAGTTGATCGGCCATGCGTCAGGACGTCCGGCCGCACGGGCGGATCTGGGGACAGGAAGAACGCATGGTGTGGTCGCTGCTGGGGAAAGTGCGAATCTTGCACCGTGACGCGGCGCATCGCCAGCCACGGTCCGGTTTGCCCTCAGCTTGCAGACTGCTGCACCATGCCAGGCCCGCTCCATCGTTGCAGGATTCTCATGCTCCCACATCGCTTACGCGCACTGCTGTGCGCACTTGTGCTGGTCTCCAGCCAGGCCATCGCCGAAGCCCCGCGCACTGCGCCCGTGATCCCTGCGCAGGTGTCCGATGCGGCCTGGGAGCAAGACATGCAGCGCTTCGCTGCCAGCGATGCGCGCCAGCCGCCACCCAAGCACGGCATCGTGTTCGTCGGCAGTTCCTCGATCCGCTTCTGGGACACGCTGGGCAAGGACTTTCCAGGCAAGCCGGTGATCAACCGTGGCTTTGGCGGCTCGCAGGTACGCGACAGCACCTGGTACGCCGACCGCATCGTGATTCCGTATGCGCCGCGCCAGGTGGTGCTGTATGCCGGCGACAACGATCTCAACAGCGGGCGCACGCCCGAGCAGGTGCGCGATGATGTGGTGGCGTTCGTGACGCGTATCCGCCGCGACTTGCCGGACGCGCGCATCAGCTATCTGTCGATCAAACCCAGCCCGGCGCGCGCGCAGCTGCTACCGTCGGTCATTGCCGCCAATCGCCTGATCAAGGACGCACTGGCGGGCTTTGCGCGGGTGGATTACGTGGATGTCTACACGCCGATGCTCGATGCCAGCGGCAAGCCGCGTCCGCAGCTGTTTCGCGAAGACAGGCTGCACATGACCGCCGACGGTTACGCGCTATGGCGCAAGGCCGTGGCCCCGGTGCTGGAGTAATCACCCGCCGCGCCACGTGGACCGATCCGCGCGGCGTTGCCGGGTCGCCCACGCTGCGCAGGTGGCGGCGACATGCCTGGCTGACCATCTGCAGCCTTGCGAATGCAGCGGTCACTGCGGAAATCGCGCAGGAGGGTTCGCTGTCCGCTGCAGGGTGAGGATCGTCGAGACGTTTCACGCGGCCTGGGCGAAAGCCGTGCCGTCGCATCTGCGCGCAGCGACACGTCAGCATGCCATCCGCATGGTCGATCCGCGCGCACGCCGGAGCGCATCACGCGACGTCGGCCAGTCAGCGCTCTGATGCGGCAGCGGTGCCTGCCACACCCAGGCGATCCACGAGCGCCCGCAGCGGCCGGCAGCGGCCAGCCTCAGGCCACCACCACCGCCACCGACGTGCCCACGCCCGCTTCGCTCTCCAGCTCGATGCGCCAGCCGAAGCGGTCGCACAGCCGGCGCACGATCGACAGCCCGAGCCCGGTGCCCTGCGGGCGCGTGGGGTCGGCGCGGAAGAATGGCTCGAATGCCCGCGCGCGGGCTTCATCGCTCATGCCGATGCCGGTATCGCGCACCACGATCCGGTCGCGGGCGACCTCCACCTCGATGCTGCCGGTGTCGGTATAGGCGCAGGCATTGCGCAGCAAGTTGCTCAGCACCACCCGCATCACCCGCGGCGGCGCGAACATCTGCAGGTGGCGGTCGCCGACCATGTGCAGCGACACCGGCTTGTCGCCCAGCAGTTCGCGCGCGATCTCGACCTCCTCGCTGGCCAACTCGGCCACGTCGAAGGTTTCGCTCTGCGGGTCGATCTCCGCTTCGCGGGCCAGGATCAGGAAGGCGTCGATCACCGCTTCCATGTCGCGGCCGGCGCGCTGGATCCGGCGCAGGCTGCGCTGGGTCCGCTGCGGCAGATCGTCGTCGGCCAGGGCCATGTCGCTGGCCACGCGGATCACCGTCAGCGGCGTGCGCAGCTCGTGGCTGGCATCGCGGGTGAAGTTGCGTTCGCGTGCCACATGCTCGCTGACCCGTTGCCCCAGCGCATGCAGCGCAAGCGCCAGCTGCCGGGTTTCGCCCTGCAACTCCGCCGGCAGGCGCTCAGGCGCCAGTTCGTCCACATCCGGGTTGCGCGGGTCCCACTGCGACACGCGCCGTGCCAGCCAGCTGATCGGCGACACCAGGCGTTTGGACACCCGGTAGGTGAACCACGACACGCCGTAGATTCCCAGCAGCACGATGATGGCCGGCACCACGCCGAACCACAGCGTGAGGTGCGCCGCGCGCGAGCGCGGGAACACCAGGTACAGGCGCCCTTCCGGACGCTGGTCCACATAGACCATGGCATCGGCGGCGGCAACTTCGCTGAAGCCCGGCGACAGGCGGCGCAGCGCAGCAGGCGCCGCATCGGCGGCGGTTCCGGCCGGCGAGAAATACCCCTGGATATTGCGCGTGTTCGGCGGCCGGTTGTCCGGCGCGCTCTTGTGCATCTGCCAGAAATGCACGGCCTCGTCGGCGAGCACGGTGCGCACCAGGCTGTACTTGATGACGAAGGAGATCAGGTACCCGCCCAGCACGATCGCCAGGCTCGCCAGCGCGACCTGCAACAGGAAGGCAAGACGTATTTTTCTCGGGAGCCCGTGTGGCATTGCTGCATCCAGGGGAGAGCGCCGGAGTATAGGCAACGCTTCCGTGATTCCGTCGTGCAACCGGTCAGCAGCACGGGAGAGCGAGCGGCGCGGGGGCGCCTGCAGGAGCGGCCGGCCACCTGACGGCGGCCGGCCGGAACATCAGGTCAACGGCCGGTCAGGTCATCGGCTGGGCGATGTCGGCGATGCGGTAGCCGGCGCTCTGCACGGTGTGCAGCAGCGGGCGATCGAACGGCTTGTCGATGATCTTGCGCAGGTTGTACAGATGACTGCGCAGGGTGTCCGAGTCCGGCAGGCCATTGCCCCAGATCTCGCGCTCGATTTCCTGGCGGGTCACCACCCGCGGCGACTCGCGCATCAGGATGGTCAGCAGGCGCAGGCCGATCGGCGAGAGCTGCAGCTCGGTGCCGGCACGGGTGGCGCGCATGCTCACCGGGTCCAGCACCAGATCGGCCACCTTGAGCACTTCCGAGCCCACCTGGCGACGCTCGCGGCGGATCAGGGCACGCAGGCGCGCTTCCAGCTCCTGGATCGCGAACGGCTTGGTCAGGTAGTCGTCGGCGCCGAAACCCAGGCCGGTGAGCTTGTCGTCCAGCGTGTCGCGGGCGGTCAGCATCAACACCGGGGTGGACTTGCGTGCGTCGTTGCGCAGGCGGCGACACACTTCGATGCCGTCCAGACGTGGCAGCATGAGGTCCAGCACGACTACGTCGTAGCTGTTCTCGGCGGCCAGACGGTAGCCGTCCAGTCCGTCCTGCGCATAGTCGACCTCGAAACCACGGCCTTCCAGGTACTCGCCGATCATTTCGGAGATATTGCGGTTGTCTTCGACGACCAGCACGAGGCCGGACGTTTCCTTGGTCTGACGCATGGACTTTCCTCGGTCTTCAGCTTTGTGAAACATGCCGGATCGCCGGTGCAAGCGACGTGAAGGCCGAATAACGTTTCATCTCATCCGATCAACGCCCAAGCAGTGGCCGCAGTGCCGGCCACACCGTCTCCAGTACCTTGGGCTGGGCGGCCGCAGTCGGATGCAGGCCATCGGCCTGCATCAGGCCCGGCTGCAAGGCCACCTTTTCCAGGAAGAACGGCACCAGGGCCGTGTCGTACTGCCTGGCCAGGTCCGCATAGGTCGCCTTCAGCCGCTCGCGGTAGGCCGGGCCGTAGTTGGGAGGTACATCGATGCCCAGCAGCAGCACCTTGGCACCGGATGCCTGGCTGAGCTTGATCATCTTCTCCAGATTGCCCTTGAGCTGGGCCGGAGTCAGCCCGCGCAGCGCATCGTTGCCGCCCAGCTCGATCACCACCACGCCCGGTGCATGCTTCTGCAGCAGCCCGGGCAGCCGGGTCAGCGCGCCGGAGGTGGTCTCGCCGCTGATGCTGGCATTGACGACGGCCGGTGGCGTCGCCATGTCACGCTTGAGGCGCTGGTCCAGCAGGGTCACCCAACCGGACTGCACCGGGATGTTGTGCGCAGCGCTCAGGCTGTCGCCCACCACCAGGATCGGCGCGACCGTAGCCGGACTTTTGGCAGAGGCAATCCCCGGCGCAAGCAGGGAGAGTGTCAGCAGCCACAGGACCAGCGCGCCATATCGCAGTGCTCTTTCACGCATTCGGAGATTCCTCATCGACAGTCTGGCCCCCCGCTCCAGCACCCGTACCGCCATCGACGTTCGCGAGGTCGGCAAATCCGTCAGTGGCCCGGAGGGAACGCTCCACATCCTCGACAACATCAGCTTGACGGTCAGTGAAGGCGACAGCATCGCGATCGTTGGTGCCTCCGGTTCCGGCAAGACCACCCTGCTTGGCCTGCTGGCCGGGCTGGACCTGCCCAGCCGCGGCAGCATCGCACTGGCCGGCCAGGAGCTGGGCCAGCTCGACGAGGAAGCGCGCGCCGCGCTGCGCGCGCGCGAGGTGGGCTTCGTGTTCCAGAGCTTCCACCTGCTGCCGGCGCTGACCGCCGAAGAGAACATCGCACTGCCGCTGGAACTGGCCGGGCGCGAAGACCCGGCGCGGGTGCGCGAGGTACTGGAGGCGGTAGGACTGGGCGCGCGTGCGCGGCACTACCCGCGCCAGTTGTCCGGCGGCGAGCAGCAGCGCGTGGCGCTGGCGCGCGCCTTCGTGGCGCGCCCGCGCATCCTGTTCGCCGACGAGCCCACCGGCAGCCTGGACCAGGCCACCGGCGCGCAGATCAGCGACCTGCTGTTCGCGCTCAATGCCACCAGCGACACCACCCTGGTGCTGGTCACCCACGACATGACCCTGGCGCAACGCTGCCGGCACATCTACCGCATCGACGGCGGCCGCCTGCACGCGCAAGCGTCCGGCGCGGCGGCATGAACGTCGTCAAGCAGGCGGCGCGCGCGGTACGCCGCGAATTCCTGGCCGGCGACCTGCTGACCGTGTTCGCGGCGTTGGTACTGGGCGTGGCGGTGATGACTGCCGTCGGCACGCTGGTGGACCGGGTGACGCTGGCACTGACCTCCAGCGCGGCCGAGGTGCTCGGTGGCGACCTGGGCGTGACCGGACGCCAGGAGATTCCGGCCGACTTTGCCGCCGAAGCGCAGCGCCGCGGGCTGCAGAGCACGCGCATGGTCAGCTTCCCCAGCGTGCTGTTCCATGGCGAGGCCAGCCAGATGGCCAATATCCGCGGCGTGGCCGCCGGCTATCCGCTGCGCGGGCAGTTACTGGTGTCCAGGGATGGCGGCGGTGCGGAAGGCACGCCGGCCACCGCGCCGCCGCCGGGCCAGGCCTATGCCGACCCGCGCCTGCTGGAAGCCCTGGGGCTGCGGGTGGGCGAGCAGCTGGAATTCGGCGCCGGCCACCTGACCATCGCCGGCGTGCTGCGCGCCGAACCGGATGCGTCCGGCGAGCTGATGCAGCTATCGCCGCCGCTGCTGGTCAATCGCGCCGATATCGACGGCGCCGGTCTGCTCGGGCCCGGCAGCCGCGCCTCCTACCGGTTGATGTTCGCCGGTGCGCCGGATGCCATCGCCGACCTGCGCGCCTGGCTCAAGCCGCGCGCCAGCGAATACCGCCTGGTCGGCATCGAAGATACCCAGCGCGGCATGCGCGCAGCGTTCGACCGGGCCGGCCGCTTCCTGGCCTTGTCGGCCTTGCTCGCCGTGCTGCTGTCGGGCGTGGCGACCGCGCTGGCGGCCAACCGTTTTGCGATGCGGCGCATCGACACCGTGGCGGTGCTGCGCTGCCTGGGTGCGAAGCAGCGCGACATTTTGGCGATGCTGTCGCTGCAGTTGCTGTTCACCGCGATTCCGGCCTGCCTGGTCGGCATCGGACTGGGCATGCTGGCGCAGGAAGGCCTGGTGCAGGCGCTGGGCAGTCTGATTCCCAACCGGCTGCCGCTGCCGCAGGCCACCCCGGCCCTGGCGGGCGCGGGGATCGGCCTGGTGCTGTTGCTGGGCTTCGGCCTGCCGCCACTGCTGCGGCTGCGCAACGTGCCGCCGATGCGAGTGCTCAACCGCAGCTTCGCCGCAGTGCCGCCGAGTTCGTTGCTGGTCTACGGCGCTGCGCTGGCCGCAACGCTGGCGCTCACCGTCTACGCCACCGGCAACCTGGTCCTGGCGGGTTGGGTGCTGGGCGGCCTGGCCGCGCTGGCGCTGGTGGCGATGCTGCTCGGGCTGGGCCTGCTGGCCCTGCTGCGGCCGATCCAGCACCGCCTGCGCAGCGCCTGGAAACTGGGCCTGGCCTCGCTGACCCGCCGGCGCGGCCTGAGCGTGGTGCAGCTGGTCGGCCTGTCGCTGTCGCTGTGCGCGCTGTTGCTGCTGGCGGTGGTCGGCCCCGGCCTGCTCGGCCAGTGGCGCGACCGCCTGCCGGCCGATACCCCGAACTATTTCCTGATGAACATCCAGCCCGAGCAGACCGCGCCGGTGCTGCAGACGCTGCGCGGCCTGGGCGTGGACAACGCGGCGGTGGAGCCCTTCTCCACCGGCCGCCTGGTCGCCATCAACGACAAACCGCCGGTGCGCGGCGACAGTGACCCGCAAGACGATGGCGATGGCGACAACCGCCCGGTCAATTTTTCCTGGCGGCACGCGTTTCCGCCGGCCAATACGCTGCTGCAGGGCAGGTTCTGGAGCGCCGGCAGCACCGCCGCCGAGGCCTCGGTGGAAGAAGGCTGGGCGCAGCGCTACCAGCTCAAGCTCGGCGACCGCATCACCCTGCTGCTGGGCGAGCAGCAACGCAGCTTCACCGTCACCAGCATCCGCAAGGCCGATTGGGATTCGTTCCGGGTCAACTTCTTCCTGCTGCTCAACGAAGGCGCGGTGGGCGATGCGCCGTACAACCTGATTTCCGCCTTCCACCTGCCGCCCGGCAGTGCGCCCAGGCTGGCATCGCTGAGCCGCGACTATCCCAACATCTCGGTGCTGGATATCGATGCCATCCTGGGCCGGGTGCGCGAGGTGATCGACCAGGTGGCGCAGGCGGTGCAGCTGGTGATGGGCTTCAGCCTGCTGGCCGGGGTACTGGTGCTGCTGGCGGCCTTGCAGGCCACTGCCGGCGAGCGCCGCTACGACAGCGCCGTGCTGCGCACATTGGGTGCACGCCGCGGGCAGTTGCGCGGCGCGGTGCTGGTGGAATTCGGCGCGCTGGGGCTGCTGGCGGCCGGCCTGGCGGTGACCGCGGCGGCCGTGATCGGCGCGGTGGTGGGCCAGCAAGCCTTCGAGATCGCACTGGCACCGGACTGGCCGCGCCTGTTGCTGGGCGGCGCCTTCGGACTGGTGCTGAGCCTGCTGGCCGGCTGGTCCGGCACCCGGCGCATTTTGTCCACGCCGCCTGCATTGGCGCTGCGTACAGAGTGAGCAGGCAGCGCTGGCGCTGGCGCTGGCGTTAACTTGTTTGTCACCGTCCTGGAGTGCCGCTCGGCATTCCGGGCGGTCGATTCGCCATGACGCGCGTTACTGCCCGAACGGAAACCATCTTCGGTTCTGCTGGCGCCGCGCGCCTCAGCCCCTGAAACAGGCGTCTGACCCAGGCAATCCGCAGCCAGCAAAGCGGATGCAGCCTCAACGTGCGCGGTGAGTGCGGATGACAAACACCGCGTGACCGTCAGGCACGTGCGCGGTGTTCCGGATTCGCCTTGTACCGCACAGACGCCCTGCATTCTTCGGGCAATTCGTGCTCATGGCTGGCGCTTGCAGCGTCTTGCCGACTGTTGCGGACCAGGCAACCGTCTGGCACTCCGCTTGTCGATGTCGATGAGACGCGGTATATACCCGCAGCGCATAAGCACCTTGCCAATCGTACGTTCGCAGCAGCAACGCGACTGCCTACAGTGACCAGTCCGGTCGCCGTGTCAGGCGACCTCTGTTGTTGTCGAGGTGCAAGCTCGTGGCCAATCTCAGTTCTGCAGCGCGCGTGCAGCCGCCGCACGCCGATGCCAACACGGGACACACCGCCGGCGTGCGGATCGTGCCCTTCGATGCGCCGCTGGGCGCGGAAGTGATCGGGCTGGATCTGTCGCAGCCGCTGGATGCGGACACTTTCGCGCGCATCCACCGTGCGCACCTGGAGCACCACGTGCTGGTGTTTCGCGATCAGCGCATCACCCCGGCCCAGCAGGTCGAGTTCAGTCGTCGCTTCGGCCCGCTGCAGATCCACGTGCTGCGCAATTTCCAGCTGCGCGGTCATCCGGAAGTGCTGGTGGTGTCCAACATCAAGGAAAACGGCCAGCCGATCGGCCTGGGTGATGCCGGGCATTACTGGCATTCGGACCTGTCCTACAAGGACACCCCCAGCCTGGGCTCGCTGCTGCATGCGCAGGAGCTGCCTGCCGAGGGCGGCGATACCTTGTTCGCCAACCAGCACCTGGCCTGGCAGACCCTGCCCGAGGATCTCAAGCGCACCGTGCAGGACCTGCACGCCGAGCACAGCTACCTGGCCAAGTACGAGGAATTGCGGGCGCGCAATCCGTGGCGCCCGGCGTTGACGCCGGAGCAGATCGCCGAGGTCTCTCCGGTGCAGCATCCGGTGGTGCGCACGCATCCGGAAACCGGGCAGAAAGCCTTGTTCGTCAGCGAACATTTCACCACCCGCATCGTCGGGCTGCCCGCCGACGAAAGCCACGCGCTGCTGCAGACCTTGTTCGCGCACAGCACGCGCGCGGCACTGGTGTACCGGCACCGCTGGCAGCCGCACGACATGGTGTTCTGGGACAACCGCTCGGTGATGCATCTGGCCGCCGGCACGCCCGACCACCTGCGGCGCCGGCTCAACCGCACCACCATCGAAGGCGATGCGCCGTTCTGAGCGCCGCTGGCCTCTCCCCCTTGTATCCGGAGCACTGCATGCGCCTGACCGTCACTTCCCACGCACCGTTGCTGCGCCGCCGTTTTTCGCAACGCGCGGCAGTCCTGCTGCTGGCGGCCCTGCCGCTATTGAGCGGCGCGGCGCAGGCCGAAGGCAGGCTGCGCATCGCCAAGCAGTTCGGCATCGTCTACCTGCTGCTGGACGTGGCGCAGGATCAGAAGCTGATCGAGCAGCAGGGCAAGAAGGCCGGCGTGGAGATCGACGTGCAGTTCCTGCAGCTGTCCGGCGGCGCGGCGGTCAACGATGCGTTGTTGACCGGTTCGATCGATATCGCCGGGGCCGGTGTCGGGCCGCTGTTCACCATCTGGGACCGCACCCGTGGCCGGCAGAACGTGCGCGGCGTGGCGTCGCTGGGCAACTTTCCGTACTACCTGATCAGCAACAACCCGCGCATCAAGAGCATCGGCGACTTCACTCCCAAGGACCGCATCGCGGTGCCGGCCACCGGCGTTTCGGTGCAATCGCGGTTCCTGCAGCATGCCTCGCAGCAGCGTTGGGGCGACAAGGGCACCCATCAGCTGGACCCGCTGCAGGTGGCGCTGCCGCACCCGGATGCGGCCGCAGCGATCATCCGTGGCCGCACCGAGATCACCGCGCATTTCGCCAGCCCGCCCTTCCAGGAGCAGGAACTGGCGCGCAACCCGGCCGCGCATATCGTCACCAGTTCCTACGACATCGAGGGCGGCCCCGCGTCGGCCACGGTGCTGTATGCCACCGAAACATTCCGCCGCGACAATCCCAAGACCTATCGCGCCTTCGTCGCCGCACTGGACCAGGCCGCGAAGTTCGTCAGCGCGCATCCGGAGCAGGCCGCGGACATCTTCCTGCGCCGTAACGGGTCGGGCATCGACCGAGCGCTGGTGTTGCAGATCCTCAAGGACCCGAAGGTGCAGTTCACCGTGGTGCCGCAGAACACGCTGAAACTGGGCCAGTTCATGCAACACAGCGGTGCGATCAAGCAGGCGCCGGGCAAGGTGGGCGACTACTTCTTCGACGACCCGCTGATTGCGGGCGGGAGCTGAGCGATGGCCACACCCTTGCTGCAGGTCGATCACGTCAGCCTGGAATACGTCAACGCACAGCGCGTGGTGCGGGCGACCCATCGCGTCCGCTTCGATGTGCATGCAGCCGACCGCTTCGTGCTGCTAGGGCCGTCCGGCTGCGGCAAGTCCACCCTGCTCAAAGCGGTGGCCGGCTTCGTGACGCCACGCGAGGGACAGATCCGCCTGGAGGGGCAGGTGGTGAGTGGGCCGGGGCCGGACCGGGTGGTGGTGTTCCAGGAATTCGACCAACTCGCGCCGTGGAAGACAGTGCGCGAGAACGTGGTGTTCGGGCTGCGCGCAGCGCGCAAGCTCGGCCGCGCCGAAGCACGCGAGCGGGCCGACGAGAGCCTGGCACAGGTTGGGCTGAGCGGGTTTGCCGACGCCTATCCGCACACCTTGTCCGGCGGCATGAAACAGCGCGTGGCGATCGCGCGTGCGCTGGCGATGCGTCCGCGCGTGCTGTTGATGGACGAACCCTTCGCCGCACTGGATGCGCTGACCCGCTCGCGCATGCAGGAACAGGTGCTGGAACTGTGGGAGCAGGCGCGCTTCACCCTGTTGTTCGTCACCCATTCCATCGAGGAAGCGCTGGTGGTCGGCAACCGCGTGCTGTTGCTGTCGGCGCATCCGGGCCAGGTCCGCGCCGAACTCAATGCGCATGCCTTCGGCCCGCACAGCGCCGGCAGCGTGGCCTTCCAGCAGACTGCCCAGCGCATCCATCGGCTGTTGTTCGACCTGCCCGACGACACCCTGGCCGACGACAAGGTGGCGCCGCTGCGTCGCCCTGCCCAGCTGCAACGCGAGGCGCTGCCATGAGCCGCTTGCCCGCCGCCGCGCTGCCGCCGGTTCCGCCGGTGCGCCCGGAATACGAACTGGCGTTGCAGCCACTGGATCCGGCCCTGCTGCATGCCGCCGCGCCCAGCCGCTGGCAGGCACCGGGATGGCTGCGCAAGGCCGTGGTCCTGGTGGTGCTGGCGGCCGCTTGGGAGATCGCTGCGCGCGTGGTCGGCGACGATCTGATGCTGCCCAGCGCCGTGCAGACCGCACGTGCGTTCTACGACGGCCTGCTGTCGGGCGAATTGCTGCGCCGGGTGGGTGCCTCGCTGCGGGTCCTGGGCCAGGGCTATCTGCTGGGCGTGCTGTCGGCGTTCGCGCTGACCGCGGTGGCCGCATCCACGCGCTGGGGCCGCGATGTGCTCGGCACGCTGACCGCGATGTTCAATCCGTTGCCGGCCATCGCACTGTTGCCGCTGGCGCTGCTGTGGTTCGGCCTGGGCAGCGGCAGCCTGGTGTTCGTGCTGGTGCATTCGGTGCTGTGGCCGCTGGCGCTGACCACCTATGCCGGCTTCCAGGCGGTACCGGAGACCTTGCGCATGGCCGGGCGCAATTACGGCCTGCGTGGGCCGCGCTACGTGGCGCAGTTGCTGATCCCGGCCGCGCTGCCGGCGATCCTGTCCGGGCTGAAGATCGGCTGGGCGTTCGCCTGGCGCACCCTGATCGCCGCCGAGCTGGTGTTCGGCGCCACCTCCGGCCAGGGCGGGCTGGGCTGGTACATCTTCCAGAACCGCAACGAGCTGTACACCGACCGCGTGTTCGCTGGCCTGGCCATGGTGATCGTGCTGGGCCTGCTGGTGGAAGCGGTGGTGTTCCAGGCCATCGAGCGTCTCACCGTGCGTCGCTGGGGCATGCAGCGCTAGCCGAATGACGTGGCGCGGCGGTGCGTGGCGTAGGCAACTGCCCGACCGTACTGCAGGCAAACGTTCGCACCGGCCTCGAGCCCCCCGACGCCGCATGCCAGGCTCATCGGCATGGTCGCGTGCGCTTAACGGAGTTGGCTTATGCTTCCGGCCCCTGTCCAACCGCCGCCGTCATGCCCACCGCTTCCTTCACCGCTTACCTGTACCCGGTCCTGCTGCTGATCGCCAGCAATGTCTTCATGACCTTCGCCTGGTATGGGCATCTGAAGTACAAGAGCACGCCGCTGATGATCGCGATCCTGGTCAGCTGGGGCATCGCGTTCTTCGAATACTGCCTGCAGGTGCCGGGCAACCGGCTGGGCAGCGCGGTGTATTCGGCGCCGCAACTCAAGGGCATGCAGGAAGTGATCACGCTGCTGGTGTTCGCCGGCTTCTCGACCTTCTACCTGGGCCAGTCGCTGAAGTGGAACCACTGGGCTGCGTTCGGGCTGATCCTGGTGGCGGCGTTTTTGATGTTCAAGGAATAACCGCCGTCTCGCCCGTAGGAGCGCCCCCGGGCGCGATGGGCTTTATCGGTAACGCCCATCGCGCCCGGGGGCCCTCCTACGGCACGGACGCCTCTAGTTCGCTGGTTCCACCCACTGCGCAAACACCGCATCGATCTTCGCGTCCTTGATCCGCTTGCCCTGCTGCGCAGCTTCGGCCTGTTCGAACATCGGCATGATCATCGCCATGCCGTCTGGCTTGGTCTTCAGGTGCAGGCCCGGTGGCGTGTCGAGGAACCTGGCCCAGCGTGCGCGCACCTTGGCCCAATACCCCTGCGTGCCCTTCCAATACGCGTAGGCCGGGGCGAAATCCACGTCGGTGGTCTTGCGGTAATCGTTGAAGCCGAATTCGCGTGCGATCGGTTCCTGGCTGCCGTCGGGCTTGCGCAGCACCTTGGTGTTGAACTGCTCGTGGGTCCAGCCGTTGGGCGTGAGCGTGTGCTGGTTGATCACCGACAGCGCGTTGTAGTCGCTGCGCTTGGTGTATTCGCGGCGCGGCAACGGGCGCCAGCTCAGATCGCTGGTCCAGGTCGGGTGACCGTCGGCATACTCCCAGCGCCCGGTGCCGCAGTAGCGCGGTGCATCGCTGACCTCGAACACGCATTGCGTCCATGCGCCCTGCGTGGCCGATGCCGGCAGCGCACGCACCTGCCAGGTCTGGTCGGCGGTGAATTCGAAACGCTGCGGCGCCTCGTACACCCAGTCCTGGCGCCAGTGCTTGGTCACGTGCTTGCTCTTTTCGTCGACCAGCAAATGTTGCAGCACCAGCTTGCGTGGCGAATCCTCCACCACGATGACCACCTCGTTGGCACCGCTGCGCATCGCCGGGGCGCGCTCGTAGCCGGGCTTGAGCAGCACGGTTTCGTCGAAGGCGAAGTCCACTGCGTATTCGCCCTGCATCGCCAGGATGCTCTGCCGATCGCGCTCGGGATCGGCAGCGGCGGCGGCGGCGGCCAGGGGCAACAGGCTCAGGGTGACGGCGATACAGCGTGGCAACAATCGGCTCATTGGAACTCTCGTTTGTGGTATCGGGAATATCAGCGGCGTAGCCGCAACAGGGCAGAGGTCATGGCGGCCGGGTCGCTGCCGGCAGTGGTCGGGCCGGATCGCAGCGCCGCGGCACGCGCGCAGCAGCAATCATCCACCGCCACCCGCGCCTCGATACCTTCATCGTGCGCCACTCGCGCGGCCACCACCGCACCCAGCGCCGAGACGGTGGCCAGGCTGGCCGCCAGCGGCGGCGCGCGACCACTACCGGCGCTCAGGCGCAGCGCGCTCAGCCGCCAGGTTTCGCCACGCATGCGTCCGGCCAGGCGACGCCACAGGCGCTCACCCAGGCCCATGCCCGGACCGGTTGCCTGGGCGTCCATCGACAACGGCGGCAACCGCGACACCAGCCGATCCCAGTCCAGAAAATCGCTGTCCGGCAACAGGTAGAGGCGCCAGCAGCAATGTCCTTCGGCATCGAAGAACCAGATGCCCTCGCGCACACCGTCGCTATCGAGCTGGCGGCAGGCCGCTGCCTCGACTGCATGCTGCCATCCATCGAGTTCGTGGCCGAGTGCGGGGCGATACAGACAGAGCACCGTGCCCAAGGCCGCCAGCTGCGACGGGCGTGGCAACGTGGTACCGGTGGCACGCGCGCGCGACGACGATGGCAGCGGGCGGGCGATGGGCATGGCCGCTACCAGCTCACGGCAAGGCTGACCGAGGCGGTGCGCCCGGCTGCGGTGAAGCGGTCCACCACCGTGCTGCTGGCAAGCGTGCCGTTGGGCAGCGCATTCCAGTCCACATAACGCCGGTCGGCCAGATTGAAGATGCCGGCGGTGACCTTGGCGCCGGGCGCGAACTCCCAATGCCCCATCAGGTCCAGCGTGGCGTAGCCGGCCGGCGTGTAATAGCTGTCCAGCTGCGGGCGGCGCTTGCGCGCGACGAAGGTGCCGATCAGTTCGGCGCCCCATTGCTCGCCGTCGAATGCCACGCCCAGCGTGCCGCGCAGCGGGTCCACCGAATTGAGCGGCATGTCGTCGGTGAGGTTGTCGCCTTCCGAGTACGCCACGGCGCTGTTCAGCGACCAGCCCTGCCAGCCAGCCAGCACACCCAGATCGAGCCCGCCGCGCGCTTCGGCGCCCTTGATGACCACATCGTCCACGTTGCGCGACTGGAACACCAGGAAGCCGTCGGCATTGGTACCGGCAGGCGCATTCGATTCGATGAAGTCGCGGTAATCGGTGTAGTACACGGCCAGGCCGAGATAACCCACCGCATCGTTGAAGCGCAGCCCCAGCTCGCCGCCGCGGCTGGTTTCCGCCTTCAGGTCGGGGTTGGCGATGGCGGTGTAGCGCCCCTGCAGATTGGTGAATCCGATGTTGACGTCGTTGTACGGCGGCGCGCGGAAGCCATGCGCATAGTTCGCGTACGCCGACCACGTATCGGAGAAGCGCCATACCGCGCCGAACTTGGGCGAGACCTGGGTCTGGTCGATGGTCGACACCGCCACGCCCGGATTGTCCTCGCGAAAAATGTCATCCACCTGCGGCGACAGGCGGAAATAGTCCACGCGCACGCCTGGCGTCAGCGACAGCCGCCCATCCAGCAGGCCGATCTCGTCCTGCGCGTACAGGCCGAGCTTGGTGGTTTCGCTCTTGGGGAAATCGCGCACCGGAAACACGTCCTGGCCGACCCGGTTGCTGATCGCGCCGTTGGCAAGAGTCAGCGAATAGCCGTCGCGCTTGGCGCGGGTGTCGGTCCAGGTACCGTCCAGCCCATAGGTGATGTCGTGTTGCATCGCATCGGTGGCGATGGCCTTGTGCGCATTGACCAGCACCCCATACACACGCTGGTCGAAGCTGTGTTCGTTGTGGCGGCGGGTGTTGTTGCCGCGTAGCTCGTTGGTGCGCTGCAGGCTCTCGCTGTCCTGGCGATACAGCAGCCATTGCAGGTCGTCGGCAAGCGTGGCGTCCAGCGCGTCCAACTCGTGCCGCAACGATACCCGCGCGCGGGTCTGGTGGTCGCGGCCCTGCTGCGACAGCACACGCAGCGACGCCGTCGGGGAACGCGTGTCGATGCTGCTCAAGGCCTCGATGCTGCCGTAGTCTTCGTTGCCTTCCACGGTGAGCTTGAAGCGCTGTTGCGCGCTCGGCGCGTAGACCAGCTTGGTCAGCACGCTGCGGCCGTCCACGGTTTGCGGGTTGGCGGCGGTCCGGGTGACATCGCGGCTGCGGTTGTCGCCCTGGTTCTGCGTTTCCTGGCCCTGGCGATGCGCCACCGCCACCATGCCGCTCCAACGCTCGCCGCCAAACGCGCCGGTGGCGCCGGCGAACAGGCCGTTCCAGTCGCCTTCGTAGCCGAACTTCAGGCCGAGGTAGCTGTGCTTGTCGTCGCGCAGATAATCGGCCGGGTCCTTGGTGACGAAGGCCACCACGCCGCCCAGCGCATCGGAGCCATACAAGGAACTGGCCGGCCCGCGCACCACTTCCACACGCTTGAGCGTTTCCAGGTCGACGAAATTGCGATTGGCATTGAGGTAGCTGCCGAACGCAAAGGTGTCGGACACGGGCACGTTGTCCACCAGGATCGCCACGCGATTGCCATCCAGGCCGCGGATGCGGATGCCATTGGCGCCGGTGAAGCGGCCGTTGGTGCTGGTCACCGAGACGCCCGGTGTGTAACGGAACAGGTCCTTGAGCTCGCGCACCAGCTGGTTGTCCAGTTGTTCGCGATCGATCACATCCACCGTGGCCGGCACGTCCACCAGCGCGCGCTGGGTCCGCGTGGCGGTGACCTGCAGACGGTCGAAGTCGTGCACCTCCCGCGCAGCTTCGCCGCCGGCATCGGATTCTGCGGCATGGACACACAACGGGGCGGCAGGCAGCGCGAGCGATAGCGCGACCACCAGCGGATGCAGGCGAATCATCAAGCAACCTTTGTGGAAGAACCCCCGGCAGCGCGCACAGCGAACCGGCCGCGCACGGCAACCGAGGGTGGAGAGATGGGTGGCGGACGGCGGCGGCAACGCCCGCGGCGAACGGTCGGCGCCCCCTGCAGAGCAGCGCCGATGGAGCGAGTGCAATGGCTGCGGAACCCTGCCGCCAGCGGCACCGCACGCGGCGATGTCTGCGGCTTGCCGCGCCAGCCGATGGCGGCCGTTGCGGCATCTGCGCCCGGTCGATCAGGGCGCAGCGGTTCCCTGTGCTGGGATGACGTGGGGGACGCGCATTACTTGGTCAGGATGAGCTTGTCGTTGCTGGTGTGGCGCAGGCGATAGACGCGATCGCCATGCTGGATCAGCACTTCGCGGCGCCCCTTGAGCAACGCCTCGCTGCTGATGAGGTCTTCGGCGGGAACCACGCGCGGTACGGCGCGGTCGCGCAGATTGACCGGTTCGGAGCGAAGCGGCACGGGATGAGCGGTCATGATCTGGATCTCCAGTCGGTTGGCCTAACAAATAATAACCATTCTCATTTAATTATCAAGAGCCATTCTCATTTGAACGGCGAAATATTTGCATGACCTCCTGCCTTTCGATCGATTCCATCAATCGAACTGCCCGTTCGCCAGCACCGTTGCGGCTCCGGGCTTGCGACAGCCGGGCCACGCGCCGGGTATCGATGGCCCGGCCACTCGGCGATGCCCGGTCCGAGCAGCCACGGTTGGGAGGCCGCCGGGGGGGTGTCGTAACGGTCCTCGCAACGGCAGCCGTGGGCCGGTTCCTGAAGGCGCAGGACGGCGCTGATGCGTCCTGTCGCGCCGGTCCACGGGTTCGCGCAACGTTCGCGCAACGACATCGCCGCGCGCGCCGCAGTCACCACTCGCGGACACGCCGTGACCCCTGCGTGGATGCTCCGTGGCAGCCTCCATGCGCCCCAGGTCCCGCCCGCGATGCGACATCGCCCGGGGCGGGCCGCCGGACACGAGCCCTGACGCAGACCGCAGCCTGTGTCTTTCGCGTCGAGGACGCCTGGACGTCCCGCGCCAGCGCATCCTGCAGCATGCTCAACGACCGCGCGACCGGCTATTGCTCTTGCCCGTGCATCGCCGCAGGAGGTCCTGTGGCATGGACGCCGTACCAGCGCCTGCAGGAACCTACCTGCGGCGTGTCCTGCGATGGTGGGCGGGCAAGGTCTGTAGCCAGGTGAAAGGCCGTAGTTCACACCTGCAAGAGGCGAACGATGGCCGGGCTAACGCTCCGGCTGCCACTGCTGTCGCGCTGGCCAAACCTTTCAAACCAGCCACCGCACGCCGCGCACTGCCTGCACCCTGCGGGCCGCACGTACTCGACGATCCCTGCCCGCTCAGCGTGTCGCCGCTTCCACCTGCGCCCAGCCCGCTGCATCCACCTGGTCCAGCACATCGAGCGCGGCCAGGTTCTGTTCCAGCTGCTCCACCCGGCTGGCGCCCAAAATCACCGAGGACACGTGCGGGTTGCGCAGGCACCAGGCGATCGCCAATGGCGCCGGCGCATGCCCCAGCTCGGCGGCCACCGCGCAGAACGCACGGGCGCGCTCGAGACGGCGGGATTCCGGCGTGCCCAGCACCTCGTCCTGCAGCCAGGCATTGTCGGGCTGGCCCAGCCGGCTGTCGGCCGCCACCCCCGCGTTGTACTTGCCGGTCAGCAGGCCAGAGGCCAGTGGCGACCAGATGGTGGTGCCCAGCCCGGCCTCGCACAGCGGTGCGTACTCGTGCTCCAGCCGCTGGCGGTGCAGCAGGTTGTACTGCGGTTGCTCCATCGACGGCGCATGCAGGTGCTCCTGTTCGGCGATGGAGATCGCCGCGCGCAGCTGCTCGGCGCTCCACTCGGAAGTCCCCCAGTACAGCACCTTGCCCTGGCGGATCAGCGCATCCATCGCCCGCACGGTTTCCTGGACCGGCGTCTCCGGGTCGGGCCGATGGCAGAAATACAGGTCCAGATACTCCACGCGCAGCCGCTTCAGCGCGGCGTGGCAGGCATCGGTGACGTGCTTGCGCGAGAGCCCGCGCTGGGTGGGACGTGGGCTGTCCACCGCGCCGAAGAACACCTTGCTGGACACGCAGTAGCCGTCGCGCGGCAGGCGCAGGTCGGCGATCACATCGCCCATGACCTCCTCGGCGCGGCCGCGCGCGTAGACCTCGGCGTTGTCGAAGAAATTGATGCCGTTGTCCCAGGCCGCGGCGATCAGGTTGCGCGCCTCGCTGCGCCCGATCTGCTTGCCGAAGGTGACCCAGGCCCCGAACGACACGGCCGACAGCTGCAGCCCGGTGGAACCCAGACGACGGTAACGCATGGCGAACTCCTGCACCCTCCGTGGCACCTGCCCCGGACCGGATTGCGCAGTTTAGCGGGCGGGGCGCCGACGCGAGCCAGTGGCGGCCGTCTGAATGCCGCTCGCCTTGCCCGCCGACACCCCCTGCTCTAGGCTTCTCGTTTTGCCGTCAGCAGCCCTGGGGATAGGAATGGTCGAAGGTTTGGGAAGGATCGGTTTCGGCCTGTTCGGTCTGGCGGTGCTCATCGGCATCACCTGGCTGTTTTCGACCAACCGCCGTGCGATCGACTGGAAGCTGGTCGCCACCGGCCTGTTGCTGCAGATCTCGTTCGCCGCACTGGTGCTGCTGGTGCCGGGCGGACGCGACGTGTTCGATTCCCTGGGCAAGGGATTCGTGAAGGTGCTGAGCTTCGTCAATGAAGGCTCCACCTTCATTTTCGGCAGTCTGATGAACATCGAAAGCTACGGCTTCATCTTCGCGTTCCAGGTGTTGCCCACCATCATCTTCTTCTCTGCGCTGATGGGCGTGCTCTACCACCTGGGCGTGATGCAGATCGTGGTGCGGGCGATGGCCTGGGCGATCACCAAGGTGATGCGCGTGTCGGGCGCGGAAACCACCAGCGTGTGCGCCAGCGTGTTCATCGGCCAGACCGAGGCGCCGCTGACGGTGCGCCCGTACATCCCCAAGATGACCCAATCCGAGCTGCTGACGATGATGATCGGCGGCATGGCGCATATCGCCGGCGGCGTGCTCGCCGCCTACGTGGGCATGCTCGGCGGCAGCGACCCGGCGCAGCAGGCCTTCTACGCCAAGCACCTGCTCGCTGCCAGCATCATGGCCGCGCCGGCCACCCTGGTGGTGGCCAAGCTGCTGGTGCCGGAGACCGGCACGCCGCTGACCCGCGGCACGGTCAAGATGGAAGTGGAGAAGACCACCAGCAACATCATCGATGCGGCCGCGGCCGGTGCCGGCGATGGCCTGCGCCTGGCGCTGAACATCGGCGCGATGCTGCTGGCCTTCATCGCGCTGATCGCGCTGATCAATGCACCGCTGACCTGGCTGGGCGAAGTGACGGGCGCGGCCGCGGCGCTGGGTCGGCCGACCAACCTGTCGACGATCTTCGGCTACCTGCTGGCGCCGGTGGCCTGGGTGATCGGCACGCCGTGGGCGGACGCGACCACGGTCGGCTCGTTGATCGGCCAGAAGGTGGTGATCAACGAATTCGTCGCCTACACCGAGCTGTCGCAGATCGTGAAGGGCCAGGTCGCCGGCGTGAGCCTGAGCGAGGAAGGCCGGCTGATTGCCACGTATGCCCTGTGCGGCTTTGCCAACTTCAGCTCGATCGCGATCCAGATCGGCGGTATCGGCGGGCTGGCACCGGAACGTCGTCACGATCTGGCCAAGTTCGGCCTGCGGGCGGTGCTCGGCGGTTCGATCGCCACCTTCATGACCGCTACCATTGCCGGCGTGCTGTCGCATTTCGGCTGAGGCGGCGCGGGTTCATCGGTGTCGCGGTCTAATCGCCCGACGCCAGGTTTCATTCAAGTCATTCACGCAAGCAGGTATTTATGAGTTCGGTCGTCGTTGTCGGGTCTTTCAATGTCGATCACGTGTGGCGTTGCGACGTGCTGCCTGTGCCGGGCGCCACCATCGCCGGCCGCTACAGCACCGGCCCGGGTGGCAAGGGCTTCAATCAGGCGGTGGCGGCGGCACGTGCCGGTGCCAAGACGCATTTCCTGTGCGCGCTGGGCGACGATGCCGGCGGCGCGCTGGCGCGTTCGCTGGCCGCCCATGACGGCTTTGCGCTGATCGCCGAACCGAGCAACGAGCCCACCGGGACCGGCGGCATCTACGTCGACGGCCACGGCCGCAACACCATCGTGATCGGTGCCGGCGCCAACTCGGTGCTGAGCGCAGGTTTCGTTGAAAACCAGCGCCCGCTGGTGGCATCGGCACAGGTGCTGCTGGCACAGCTGGAATCGCCGGCAGAGACCGTCGAAGCAGCGCTCGCGCTGGCCCACGAATGCGGCGTACTGACCGTGCTCAACGCCGCACCCGCCAACGCGCCGACCTCGATCGGCCTGCTCAAGCTGTCGGACGTGCTGACCCCGAACGAGACCGAGTTCGCCGCACTGCTCGGCCGCCATGTCGGCGAGCGCATCAATGCCGACGATGTGGCCGCGCTGGACGGCAACACGCTGCACTCGCTGTGCCGCAAATTGCTGCCCGGCGGCACCGTAGTGGTGACGCTGGGCGCGGTGGGCGCCTTCATCTCGCATGCCGACGAGCAACTGCGTGGCGACACCGCGGCACATTACAGGGTGGGCGCCGAAAGCGCGCAGACGGTGGACACCACCGGCGCTGGCGATGCCTTCAACGGCGCACTGGTGGCCTCGCTGGCGCAGTCGCCCGGCGCAAGCTTCATCACCCACGTACGCTTTGCCACTCGCTACGCGGCACGCTCCACCGAAGTGGAAGGCGCTGCCAACTCCATGCCGCGGCTGCTGCCAGACGTGGCTGTGTAAGTCGCACGCGTCGAGCGACCAACGAAGGCGACCGCAGCGATGCGGTCGCCTTCTGCATTCAGGGCCTTGGCCTGCAAGTTGGAGACTGTTTGTGTCGCGGACGGCATGTTGGAACGTGCCTGCCGAAGGACGCTGCGAGCTCTGCTGCTGCCGGAGCTTCGTGTTCCTTTATCGAAACGCGTTGGGGTGCAGGAACCAAGCGCGATGCAGGAAGCGAGGCGTGATGCAGCGCCGGGCGCCCGTACCCTCATCCGGCGCTGACGCGCCACCTTCTCCCGACGGGAGAAGGAATAGACGCTGCTCCCACTCCCGAGCGGAGAAGGAATAGAAGCCGCTCTCCCGCCCCGAGGCGGCGAAGGACTAGAAGCCCCCTCCCCCCGCGGGGCGAGAAGGCACAGCTTGCGCGCCACTGGCGCGCGTGCGTTAGAGCGCGTGCCTTGGAGCGCCCGCGCTACTGGCGCGGGCCGGGGCGCGGAGCGGGGGTTGGGGTGAGGGTACGGCCAGCCCACATATTCGCCACCGCCTTCGCCCTATCCAGTCGCGCCCCCCGCACGGCCATCGCGCAGCACCGAAGACCGGAAACGCTCTTCCGATTCCCCATTCCCCATTCCCCATTCCCGATTCCCGATTCCCCACCCCAGCTACAATGCCCGCATGCAGATCGGCCCTTACACCATCGCCCCCAAGGTGATCCTCGCCCCGATGGCGGGCGTCACCGACAAGCCGTTCCGGCTGCTGTGCAAGCGGTTGGGCGCCGGGCTGGCGGTGTCGGAGATGACCATTTCCGATCCGCGCTTCTGGGACACGCGCAAGTCGCTGCACCGCATGGATCACGCCGGCGAGCCGGACCCGATCAGCGTGCAGATCGCCGGCACCGAGCCGCAGCAGCTGGCCGAGGCGGCGCGCTACAACGTCGACCATGGCGCGCAACTGATCGACATCAACATGGGCTGCCCGGCCAAGAAGGTGTGCAACGCCTGGGCCGGTTCGGCACTGATGCGCGATGAGGCGCTGGTGGCGCGCATCCTGCGCGCGGTGGTGCAGGCGGTCCAGGTACCGGTGACGCTGAAGATCCGCACCGGCTGGGATTGCGATCACCGCAACGGCCCGGAGATTGCGCGCATTGCGCAGGATTGCGGCATCGCCGCGCTGGCGGTGCATGGGCGCACCCGCGACCAGCACTACACCGGCAGCGCCGAGTACGCGACGATTGCGCAGATCAAGGCCGCACTGCAGATTCCGGTGATCGCCAACGGCGATATCGATTCGCCGCACAAGGCCGCGCAGGTGCTGCGCGCCACCGGCGTGGATGCGGTGATGATCGGCCGCGCGGCGCAGGGCCGGCCCTGGATCTTCGGCGAGGTGGCGCATTACCTGGTCACCGGCGAGGTATTGCCGCCGCCGTCGCTGGCCTTCGTGCGCGACACCTTGCTTGGCCATCTGGAGGCGCTGCACGCCTTCTACGGCCAGCCGCAGGGGGTGCGCATCGCGCGCAAGCATCTGGGCTGGTACGCCAAGGACCACCCGCAGAGCGCGGACTTCCGCGCGGTGGTCAACCGCGCCGACACGCCGGAAGCGCAGCTGGCGCTGACGCGCGATTACTTCGATGCCTTGATCGCCGGCGTGGCGCCCGCAGTGCCGGACGCCGCCTGAGGTTTTTCTGCTTGCTGGAGCCGCACGCATGAGCGCACCGAGCGACACCCCCACCTACCTGCACGGCTTCTCGGCCACCGAACAGGCACGCCTGCTCAAGCAGGCGCGGTTGCTGGAAGCCACGCTGTTCAACGAGGTCGACTACAGCGGCGCGCGGCGCCTGCTGGAAGTCGGCAGTGGCGTCGGCGCGCAGACCGAGATCCTGCTGCGCCGGTTTCCCGAGCTGCATGTCACCGGCGTGGACCTGAGCGAGGCGCAACTGGGTGCGGCGCGCGCCAACCTGGAGCGGCTGGCCTGGTGCCGCGAGCGGTACAGCCTGCAGCAGGCCGATGCGGGCGACCTGCCCTTCGAGGCCCGCCAGTTCGATGCGGCCTTCCTGTGCTGGGTGCTGGAACATGTGCCCTCGCCGGCGCGCGTGCTCAACGAGGTGCGGCGCGTCCTGCTGCCAGGCTCGCCGGTGTATGTGACCGAGGTGATGAACGCCTCGTTCCTGCTGCACCCGTATTCGCCCAACCTGTGGCGCTACTGGATGGCGTTTAACGACTTCCAGCACGACCAGGGCGGCGATCCGTTCGTCGGTGCCAAGCTGGGCAACCTGCTGCTGGCCGGCGGCTTTCGCGATGTGCAGACGCAGATCAAGACCCTGCACCTGGACAACCGCGAGCCGGGCCGGCGCAAGACCATGATCGGATTCTGGGAAGAAGTGCTGCTGTCGGCGGCCGAGCAGCTGCTGCATGCCGGTGCGGTCGACGCCGACACGGTGGACGGCATGCGCCGCGAACTGGCGCAGGTGCAAAGCGACCCGGACGCGGTGTTCTTCTATTGCTTCGTGCAGGCGCGCGCCACGGTCTACTGAGGCGCCGAGGCCGAGGCTGAGGCCGACGCCGGTGCGCTTGCCGGCGCCGCATCGTGTTCCAGATCGCCGGTCAGCGCCTTGCCGCTTGGCGCGTTCCAGATGCGGTGCCACATCTGCGCAAGCACCGCCCAGATCTGATCGCGGGCCACCGGCGCGCGGTACGCCGCCTGGACCTGCCGCGGCACGATCGGCTGCCAGGTTCCGTCTTCGCGATGGGCGACCACGAAGTTGAAGTTGTAGTCCGGCTCCAGGCCCATGCGCAGGTCGCTGAGCATCAGGTCGTCGTCCACCAGGCGCGCGCGCATGAAGCCGCGGTTGAACCAGGTCAGCCGGCGCACCGAGTCGAACGCGGCCACCTCGCCCAGTGCCTGGGTGTTGCTGGAAAACCCGCGGAACTGCATCGGGCCGCTATCGGCCACCAGCGAGCGCTCGCCGATGACGTAGCCGCTGGGCGTCATCGCCACCACGCGCCACAACAGCGTATTGAAGGGCATCGGTACCGAGAAGCGCGGCGCATCGGCCAGCCCCATCGCGGCCAGCGCGCGATCGGCCTGTTGATCGACCAGCTGCTTGGCGATCAGCGACCAACCCAGGTACGCGGAACTTGCCACCAGGCCGATCACCAGCACCCGTTGCGCCAGCGGGCGCTCGCGCGCGAACCAGGCGATGGCGCACGCGCCCAGCAGCCACAGCGTATAGGCCGGGTCGATGATGAAGACGCTGGACCACATGCTCGGATGCGGTTGCAGCGGCCACCACAGCTGGGTGCCGTACACGGTGAAGGCGTCCAGCAGCGGGTGGGTGATCAAAGCCAGCTGGATCGCCCAGAACCAGCGCGTTGGCTCTCCGGCCACCCGTCCGTTGCCGTAGCGGCGGAACAGCCACCAGATCAGCCACCCCAGCAGCGGCAGCACGAACAGCGAATGACTGAAGCTGCGGTGCACCGTCATCAGCGTGACCGGGTCGTCGGTGAGCGGCAGCAACACCAGCGAATCGAGGTCGGGCAAGGTGCCCAGGGCCGCGCCGGCGAGCAAGGCGGCACGTCGCTGTCCGGGCGGCGCGATGGCGGCAGCGATGGCGCCGCCAAGAACGATCTGGGTCAATGAATCCATCGGCCGATGCTAGCAGGCTGGACATGCATGCATAGGGATATCGACCGGTGCTTTCGCTCGGTATCGCCATAGCGGCACCGTCCCCGGTATGGGATGCGCCCGATCCGCCGACATCGGCTTAACCCCACGCCGCCGCGTTCAGGCGCACAATGCAACGGTCACCGCGGGCGTGTATCATCCGCACCCATCTTTTCATCCGAATCAAGGGATATAAGCCTGATGTCCAGCTACCTGTTCACCTCCGAATCGGTCTCCGAAGGCCATCCGGACAAGATCGCCGACCAGATCTCCGACGCCGTGCTGGATGCCATCCTGGCCCAGGACAAGCGCGCCCGCGTGGCCTGCGAGACCATGGTCAAGACCGGTGTGGCGATCGTGGCCGGCGAAGTGACCACCAGCGCCTGGATCGATCTGGAAGCGCTGACCCGCAAGGTGATCCTGGACATCGGCTACAACAGCTCCGACGTCGGCTTCGACGGCGAGACCTGCGGCGTGCTCAACCTGATCGGCAAGCAGTCGCCGGACATCAACCAGGGCGTGGACCGCAAGAAGCCCGAAGAACAGGGCGCCGGCGACCAGGGCCTGATGTTCGGCTATGCCACCAACGAGACCGACAGCTACATGCCGGCGGCGATCCACCTGTCGCACCGTCTGGTCGAGCAGCAGGCCAAGATCCGCAAGAAGAAGAACTCGGCGCTGGCCTGGCTGCGTCCGGATGCCAAGTCGCAGGTCACACTGCGCTATGAAGACGGCGTGGCGACCGCGATCGATGCGGTGGTGCTGTCGACCCAGCACGACCCGGGCGTCAAGCAGAAGGACCTGATCGAGGCGGTGCGCGAGGAAATCCTCAAGCCGGTGCTGCCGGCCAAGTGGCTGCACAAGGGCACCAAGTTCCATATCAACCCGACCGGCAAGTTCGTCATCGGCGGCCCGGTGGGCGATTGCGGCCTGACCGGCCGCAAGATCATCGTCGACACCTACGGCGGCTGGGCCCGTCACGGCGGCGGCGCGTTCTCGGGCAAGGATCCGTCCAAGGTCGACCGTTCGGCCGCCTATGCCGCGCGCTACGTGGCAAAGAATGTCGTGGCTGCCGGCCTGGCCGACCGTTGCGAAGTGCAGGTCTCCTACGCCATCGGCGTGGCCGAGCCGACCTCGATCTCGGTCACCACCTTCGGCACCGGCAAGATCGCCGACGAGCAGATCGAGAAGCTGATCCGCAAGCACTTCGACCTGCGTCCGTTCGGCATCATCCAGATGCTCGACCTGATCCACCCGATGTACCAGCAGACCGCGTCCTACGGCCACTTCGGCCGCAAGCCCAAGGAGTTCAGCTATACCGACGGTGCCGGCACCAAGCACACCGCCACCTCGTTCTCGTGGGAAAAGACCGACCGCGCCGACGCCCTGCGCGCCGATGCGAAGCTGAAGTAAGCACGCCGCTCCTGCAGGAGCGAGCGCGATGCACGACGACTGGGCCGCTGATGCGGCCCGGTTTCGTTTCGGGGTCTGTCGGTGGTTGCCCAACTCCAGGAAATGGCGGGTTGCGAAGAGCGGAGGTGGGGTGAGGGTACGTGCGAAGCCACTCACCTGCCGACTAGCACGTGGCTGCGCACGTCCCCTCATCCGCCCCTACGGCGCACCTTCTCCCGCCTTGCGGGAGAAGGGACGACGACCCCACCCCCTCTCCTGCTGGAAAAGGGATTGGGCTGAGGGTACGGGGCGAAGCCACATGCCATGCAGACCACCGCAGGACAGCTGTCGCGATCGCGACACTACCAATCGAGCTGCAACTGCTGTGGCGCGCGGAAATGCCGCCCACACAGCTCGGGCGCTGACCTGTACGCTGGCTGCCCAGGGCGCGCCCCGCAGTGCAGCGGGCGCAACGCGATCCCCATCGCATCGCGCCCGCTGCGGCGAGCAGTCGCGGACCGCAGCGATTCCCCTTCGCCAGCGAACGCCGCCTGCCGCCATGCCCCCTGCTCCACATCATCGCGCTTGCACACACCTACGCTGCCCCGGCGATACACGCGCAAGACGACGTCACAGCCCGCGTGCAGGCGCCCAAGACAGCACTGCGAACGGTGCAGCAGCCAACCACGATCGATCATGCGTCATCCAGGTGCGGCGCGCCGTTCACGGTGACCGCGCCAGCGCCACTGCGAACACCGACAAAGCGATGCAGCGCTCCGCATCGCACCTGCAAGCAGGCGCCGCGCATGGTGGTGAAGAGGTGTTGCACTTCGATGACGCCACGGCACTCCCCGATATCCGCATGCGCAGGACGCGCAAGTCGGCATAGTCGCTGGAGCATGGAAGGCGCAATCACCGCCGTGCTGCGCAGACCAGCGGTGCTGGCCACCGGCGCACACCGGCATACACCATCGCCCCGCCGGTCAGCGACGACGCAGCGATGGCAACCAGCTCGTGCTCACGTCCGAAGAAAGATCTCGACCCGTCGATTGAGTTGTCGCCCGCCGGGGTTGTCCTGCCCGTTGACGGTATTGGGGGCCACCGGCTGCGTTTCTCCGTAGCCCTTGGCGCTGGCGGCCTGCGCGGCGCCGCGCGTGCGCAGCGCTGCCAACACCGCAGTGGCGCGGCGTTCGGACAGTGCCTGGTTGTAGGCGTCCTCGCCCTTGGCATCGGTGTGCCCACGCACTTCCATCTCCCGGGCGGTCACGGTGCCAAGCGCTGCAGCCAGCGTGTCGAGCACGCGTGCGGCATCAGGGCGGATATCGGACTTGTCGAAGTCGAACAGGATGCGGTCGTTCAAGGTGATCAGATAGCCACACGGCGCACCGGGAGGAGCGAACTTCTGCAGTGGCGGGAAGCGGCCGGCCGGCGGCACCTTCGGGAGCGGCGGCATGCGCACTTCGCGCGGCGGGGTGCCCACCGTGCCGGTGCCATCGCCACGGTTCTGCACCAGGCCATCGGGGCCGTTCCAGGTGCCCGAGCCGTCGGCATTGATGGTGACCAGGCCGCGCGGTCCATTCCAGGTGCCGCTGCCATCGCCGCGATTGTCGATCAGCCCGCTCTTGTCGCTGTTCCAGGTGCCGGCGCCCTTGCCATCCAGGCTGATCAGCCCGGCCGGGCCGTTGTAGGTGCCGCCGCCGTTGGACTGCACGTCGATCAGCGCATCGTCGCCATCCTGGCCGGTGGCATTGATGGTGCCGCTGCCATCGGCGTTGACGCTGATCAGGCCACCGGCGAAGTTGGCGGTGCCGCTGCCGTCGGCCTTGAGATCGAACAGACCTCCCTGGCCATTGCGCAGCAGGTTGCCGTTGGGATCGACGCTGGTGATGCCGGCATCGTTGACCAGCGTGCCGCCATCGCCGCAGCGGGCCGCTACCACGCTGACGCCTTCGACCGGGTCGAGTACTTCCTGCAGCGAGGCTTCCAGCGCGCGTTGCGCCGGGGTCACGCCAATGATGTCGGGCACCACGATGGTGGGAATGGCGGGGAATTCCGGCACGGCGTCAGCCGCCGCTGCAGGCGCGCCCACCGCGCGCACCGCAGCCTGCGGTGCGGACGCTGCGGTGCCGCCAGCACCTGCATCCTTCGGCGCTTCGCCACGACCGCAACCGACCAACACCACCGCAGCCCACAGCACTGCCGACAGCTTGCGCATCGCGTCTTCCTTGTTCGAGCCTGTTCGAGAGATGGCCTGATACCACGAGCGGGGTCAACACGGCGCTAACGGTGCCGGGCACATGCCGGCCCCCGGCCGCAAGGCCAACTCACAAGGCGGCGGACACAGACACCGGCGCAGGCTCCGGCGATTGCATCGGTGCCTGCACCTCGCCAGCTTCGGCCTGCAACTGCGCATGCAGGATGCGGCGGATCTCCAGGATGGCCTGCGGCGTTTCCTGCACGCTGTGCCAGGAGGTCACCACCAGTTCGGACGCGGGGCCATCCAGGTGCGCGCTGCGGTACGGCACCAGGCCATCGTCGGAGTCGGCCAGTGGTATCTGCGGTTTTTCGCGGCCCACGATGGTGTGGTAGCGCACCTGCGGGGAGATCGGCAGATCCATCGTAGCGCGCACGAACGGGTCGGTATCGCGCAGGTTGTCGATGCTGGTCGGTGGCAACAGGCGGCCCTTGCGACGCGGCGGCCCGCCCTGCCCGTTCTGCTCGCTGTCGGCGAGGTCCTGCAGCACGTCGCCGAAGCGGTCCAGCAAGGCAATCGGCAGGCGCACCATGCGGCCGACGAAGCGCCCCAACCCGCCTTCGGCCAGCGGCGTGCCGCGATGCGGCGCGGCGATGAAGATGGCGCGGTCGATCTGCGGCATCGGCGAAAAATGCAGCAAGGGCGACAGCGTCGCGCGCACGCGCGCACCGCGTTCGCCTTCCAGCCGATAGTCCTGCAGCAGCGAGTTCCAGAGTCGCTCGCCGGACGAAGACACCAGCAGGCGTCCGATCACCCCGCCCATGCTGTGGCCGATCAACACCATGCCGTGCGAGGCGGGTGCGGTGCCGGCCGGGTCGAAGTGCTGCAGGCTGCGCTCCACCAGCGCCTGGATCTGCGCACGATTGACCGCAATCGGCGCGTTGGTCGGGTAATACACCTGCCAGATCTGATAGTGCTGGCGCAGGGTTTCATCGCCCATCACCTCGTTGGCCACATTGACCCAGGCCTCCGGGCTGCTGGCCAGCCCATGCAACATCAGCAGCACGCGCCGGTTGGGATCGTAGGGCTGCATCAGATACAGATGCGGGCGATCGATGCCGCGGGCGCTGCCCAGCATGGACCGCAACGACTGCGCGGCAAAGCCCGACCTGGCAAGCCACAGCCCATAGGCCGCCGTGAAGTTGGCCGCCAGCGGCACGCGCTGGCCGTGCAGTACCACCTCGTTCTGGCGGTACGGGTCGTACGGCACCACCGTCACCAGGTCGGTGCGCAGCACCGCATCCAGGCTATCGCCCTCGAAGCGCAACAGCAGCGTTGCCGGTGCATACGGCATTTCGCTGAAGGTCGGCAGCGGGCGCCCGGGCGCGGTGCTGGGGGCCGCAGCCTGCTGCACGGCCAGGCCGGCCGGGTCGCCGACCACCTGCGGGTCCACTTCGGCCACCAGTTCGGCGCCGAAGCCGTCGCGCCGATACGTGCTGCGCAATCCGTCAAAGCGCAATGCCGAGGCCGCAAGGATCGCGCGCGGTGTGTTGCCGCCGCCCGGCAGCCGATACGCAGACGTGTCGATGACGATCTGCCAGCGGCCGACGGCAGTCGGTGTGGGGGCGATCTGTCCGGCTGGCTGCGCACGCGCGAACAGGCGTTCGACCACCTGCTGCACGGCGTAGTTGTAGTAGTCGCGCACCTGGGTCTGGCGGTTTTCGAAGGCGCGCGCACCGGGCGCACGCGCAGTGAAGAACAGGTAGGCATAGGCATGCCGCGCGGCTTCCAGCCAGGCTTCCACCGCCGTGTCGCTCATCTGCGCCTGGTTGCGACTGCCCAGGTCGATCGCATGCGCGGTCCACAGCTCGGCCTGGGTGGCCAGGCGGCGCTCATCGCCGATGCCGGCCACCGTGGCCAGGTGTTGCACGCAGGGCAGTGGCTGCTTGCGGCAGGCCTTGGGCTGCAGGCCGGCCACCTGCAGGGTCTCGCTGCCGGATTGGCTAAGTGCGCCGGTGCTGAGCACATCGCCGCGCGTCTGCGCGATGTACTCGCCGCTGTTGCGCGATTGCACCGTGACCATGGCACAGCCGCTCAGCCACGTTCCCAGCAACGCGGCCGCCAGCAGCGCAGCGCTGCCGCGCAGGCGTGCACGCGGGATCACTGCGCCGCGCTCGCCGAGGCACCGGGTGCCGGTGCCTGCGGCATGCCGGCGCGGATGCGCTCGGAAAAATCCGCGGCAGTATCGGCGGCGATCGCACGCGCAGTGAAATGCCCGCGCTGCTTCAGCGTGGCGAAGTCGTAGCCGGGCATCAGGCCCTGGTGATCGTAGGCGTATTCGTCGGCATAGCCGGACAACAGCAGGCGGTGATCCAGCGGCAGGGTGGGCCGCAGCTGGCGTACCAGGGCGAACACGATCGTGGTGCAGTTGCTGGTCAGCGTGTTGTAGAACGCCGGCTTGCGATTCAGATCGTTGGCCAGCCCGACATAGCCCATGAACATCCGGCGCAGCCCGGCCTTGGGAATCGCCAGGCGATACAGGTACATGTCCTCGCCGCGCACGTTGGTGCGCACGCGCAGGATGTCGCGCTCATCGGCGGCCACCAGGGTTTCTTCGAAACTGCGGAAGAAGCCGCCCACGGCCGAGAACGACTCGCCGCGCTCCTTGCGGATTTCCAGCGAAAACACCACGTGCGAGCCGTCATCGAAACCGAACGACACCAGGGTGTGCGCGATCGCCGGGCCCATCCAGTACGACAAGGCCAGGTCGGCGCTGACCAGCCGATCCAGATCGTACTGGCGCGTTTCCCAGCGCGGAACGTAATTGGTTTCGCCACGCCAGTCGAAATTGCGCACGTTGCGCAGGGTGACGATGTTGCCGCGCACCTCCGGCTGCAGGCGCTGGGCGACATCGTCGGCCCAGTCGCGGTCTTGGCTGGGCTGCATCATCGCCCACGACACCGCCAAAGCCACGAATGCCGCGCCGAAGATGCCCACCAGGGCCCAGTTCTCGCGGCCACGGCGCAAGCCCCACAACGCGGCCAGCGCCATCGCGCACCATGATGCCACCCAGCCGATGCGCACCAGCGCATTGCCGGTGAGCGCGAAATGGATCGCCAATGCGCCCCAGGTCGCGGCCAGCACCAGCGCCACGCGCAATGCCCAGCGGCCGATGACCGCACGGGTGGCCGGTGTCATCGCGTGCCGCCTTCGGGTACCTGCATGCCCAGCGCATGCATCAGCAGATCGGCCGAGCGGTGCGCAAGCCGCTTGCGTTCGGACTCGTCATTGCCGCGCAGGCAACTGCCCAGCATGTCGATCACCAGCAGCAGTTGTTCGTCGTCGACATCGGCCCGGCACAGGCCGGCATCGCGGGCGCGCTGGACGAACGGCAGGAAGATCGCCACCACGCGCCGGTCGGCGGCTTCCACCGCCGGGTGCGCGCGTTCGATCGAGCGCCAGAAGTCCACCAAGGGCGCCGACTGGGCGATGTGCTCGGCCACGTCGTGCAGCAGCACGGCCAATCCATCCGGGCGGTCGGCCAGGTCGGCGGCCAGTCGCTCCAGGCCGTCCAGTCCACGCGTCATCAGCGCGGTCATCAAGGCGAGCCGGTCCGGGAAGTTGCGGTACAAGGTGGCGCGGCCCAGGCCGGCACGCTCCACCACCAGTTCCAATGGGGCATTGACGCCGTATTCGCTGAATACTTCGTCGGCGGCATCGAGAATCTGCCGGCGGCGCAGCGCGGCATCGGGGCGGGAGGTCATCATGCCGGCATTATCGGACAGATTTGTCCGCTTATGCCAGAGCCCGCTTGCCGATTGCGCGCACGCGCCGACCAACGGTCGGATCAGCCGGTGTTCTGCACCCCTTGCGAGACGCCGTTGACGCAGGCGACCAGCGCACGCAGCAGGTCCTCGTCTTCGCCATCGGTAGCCCGCCAGCGCTGCAGCAGATCCACCTGCAGCACGCTGATCGGATCGATGTACGGGTTGCGCAGACGGATCGACAAGGCCAGCCGCGGGTCGTGCTGCAACAACGATTGCTGCTGCAGCAGCGCCTTGACCCAGCCCTTGGTCAGCGCCAGTTCGTCGCGGATCTGCGGGAAAAACCGCGCGTGCAGGTCGCCCGACAGCCGCGAGAACAGCTCGGCAATGGTGAGGTCGCCCTTGGACAGCACCATCGCCACATCGTCCAGGAAGGTGCGGAAGAACGGCCAGTCCTGCGCCATCTCGCGCAAGGTGTCTTCGTGCCCGGCCTCCACCGCCGCCTGCAGGCCGCTGCCTACGCCGTACCAGCCCGGAATCACCGCACGCGCCTGGCTCCAGGCGAACACCCACGGAATCGCGCGCAGGTTCGACAGCGCGGCATCCTGGCCCAGCCGCCGCGAGGGCCGCGAGCCCAGCGTCATGCGTTCGATCACATCGATCGGCGTGGCCAGGCGGAAGTACTGCATGAAATCCGGGGCACCGACGAAGGCGCGGTAGGCCACCGTACTGCGCTCGGCCACCAGATCCATCACCGGCCGCCAGCGCTCCTCGCGCGGTTCCGGCGCACGCGGGCGCAGGCTGGACAACAGCACCGCACCGGTCATCTGCTCCAGCGAGCGCAGCGCCAATGCGCGGATGCCGTACTTGCGGTGGATCACCTCGCCCTGCTCGGTGACGCGCAGGCGGCCATCCACGCTGCCGCGCGGGGCAGCATCCAGCGCGCGGCTGGTCTTGCCGCCGCCGCGGGCGATCGAGCCGCCGCGGCCGTGGAAAAACGTCAGCCGCACGCCCAGCTCGGCAGCGGCTTCCAGCAGTTCCACCTGCGCGCGTTGCAGGCCCCAGCGCGAGGCGGCAATGCCACCGTCCTTGCCGCTGTCCGAATAGCCCAGCATCACCATCTGGGTGTCGCCGCGCGCGGCCAGATGCCGGCGGTACACCGGGTCGGCCAGCAGGTCCTGCACGGTGCCGGTACCGCCACGCAGATCGTCCACGGTTTCGAACAGCGGCACGATGTCCAGCGGCACCGCACCGGCGTCGTCGACCAGCCCGCCGCGGCGCGCCAGCGCCAGCACGGTGAGCACGTCGGCGCGGTTGTGCGCCATCGAGATGATGTAGCTGCCCAGCGCGTCGGCGCCATGGCGCGTGCGGGCATCGGCGAGCGCGGCGAACACCGCATCCAGCCGCGTGTTGCCTTCGTCGTCCACGTGCGGCAGCGCCTGTTCGCCAGCGGCATACGGACCGAGCGCGGCGGCGCGCCGTGTCGCATCCTGCCCTTCCCAGTCGCCCTGGCCCAGCGCGGCGGCCACCGCGCGCGCATGCACGCTCGACTCCTGGCGTACATCCAGCCGCGCCAGATGAAACCCGAAGCTGCGCACGCGCCACAACAGGCGGCGCACCGCGAACCAGCCGGCGTGCAGGCCCTTGTTGGCCTGCAGGCTGTCCAGGATCAGTTGCAGATCGTGTTCGAGTTCGGTTGGCGCGGCGTAGGCGCCGTCGGCATCGTCCAGCGTGGCCTGCAGGCGCGCGCGCATCAGGTCGTTGAGCAGGCGGTACGGCATGTCGCCGTGGCGCGGGCGCGAACGCGCAGCCGCGTCCGGCAGGAACGCGCGATAGCGCTCCAGCTGCGCGGTGAGTTCGGGGCTGACCTGCACCAGCGTGGTCGACTGGCTGAGCAGGCTGGCCAGTTGCCAGAGCTCCTTCTGGTAACGGTCCAGCACCGCGCGGCGCTGCGCATCCAGGGTGCCGGCGATGGTGGCGGCATCCACATTCGGATTGCCGTCCATGTCCCCGCCCACCCAGGTGCCGAAGCGCAGCAGGCGCGGCAGCGGCGGCACGCTGCCGTAGGTTTCCTCGATGGCGTGTTCCAGGGTTTCGTACATCACCGGGATGACGCGGTAGAGCACCTGGGTGAGATAGAACCCCACGTGTTCGCGCTCGTCGTCCACGGTAGGACGTACCGGCGAGGAATCGGCGGTCTGCCAGGAGGCGGTCAAGGCCATGCGGAAACGCGCCGCATCGCTGGCGCGCTCGTTGGGCGTGCGCATGCCATCGAGATTGTCGACCAGGCTGGCGACCATCAGCTGTTCTTTTTCCAGCAACGCGCGGCGCACCGCTTCGGTGGGATGGGCGGTGAACACCGGCTCCACGTCGATGCGCGGCAGCCAGTCGCTGAGTTCCTCCAGCGTGACACCCTGCGCCTTGAGCCGGCGCAGCGCATCGTGCAGGCCATCGGGCTGCGGCGTATCGGTGCCGCTGCGCTGGTAGTCGCGGCGGCGGCGGATGCGATGCACGCGCTCGGCGATGTTGACCACCTGGAAATAGGTGCTGAAGGCGCGCACCAGCGCCTCGGCATCGCGCGGCGCGCGCCCGGTCAGCTGTTCGCTCAACGTGGAAGGCGGCGCATCGCTCTCGCGACGCGAAATGGCGGTGGTACGGACGCGTTCGATTTCATCGAGGAATTCCGCAGACACCTGCTCGGCGAGCAGGTCGCCGACCAACGCGCCGAGCCGGCGGACATCGTCGCGCAAGGGCAGATCGGGGGTAGCGAACACAAGACTGCTGCGGTACTCGTTCATCGGAAACGCACACCCTCTTCAAGCGCAAAGTCGTCGAAGACTAACCCAAAAGGATTAGAGGGTTGCGTTGCGCAAGACGGTTTCAGAGCGAACCATCCTGCGCCGGTCCCACTCGCATTCGTACATGCCACTAAAAACCTGTCGCCCGACGCCAGCATCGATGCTTAGGAGCGCACCCGGGCGCGACAAGGTTTTACCGGCAACGCTCCATCGCGCCCGGGTGCACTCCTACCTGCGAGACACTGATCCAACATGCTTTCGCACACCATTGTGTGCGACGACGCTCATCACCTGGACGACGCTCATCACCTGGACGGCGCTGCAGCCGGCGCGGAAGGATCGCCGACATGCGTCTTCAACCACTGCTCGCTCTCGGCCAGCATATGCAGGATCGACTGCCGCGCGCGGTAGGCGTGCGATTCGTTGGGCAACATCACCAGCCGCGCGGTGCCGCCCAGCCCCTTGATCGCAGCGAACATGCGCTCGCTCTGGATCGGGAAGGTGCCGGTGTTGTTGTCGTCCTGGCCGTGGATCAGCAGCAGCGGGTCCTTGATCTTGTCGGCGTAGTTGAATGGCGACATCGCCTGATACACCGACTGCGCCTGCCAGTAATTGCGTTCTTCGGCCTGGAAACCGAACGGGGTGAGCGTGCGGTTGTAGGCGCCGCTGCGCGCAATGCCGGCCTTGAACAGGCGCGTATGCGCGAGCAGATTCGCCGTCATGAAGGCGCCATAGGAATGCCCGCCGATGGCGATGTGCTGCCGGTCGGTAACCCCGCGCCGCACCACCTCGTCCACCGCCGCCTGCGCATCAGCGATCAGTTGCGGCACGTAGGTGTCGTTGGGTTCGGCATCGCCTTCACCGACGATCGGCATGGTCGGGTTGTTGAGCACCACGTAGCCGATTGCCAGGAACGCCTGCGGCCCCCAGTAGCTGATGGCATTGAAGCGATACGGCGAGTCGGTGACCTGGCTGGCGGTATCGGCGCTTTTGAATTCGCCGGGGTAGGCCCACATCAGCAGCGGCCGCGGACCGTCGCGTTTGGGGTCGTAACCGGGCGGCAGCAGCAGCGTGGCGGTGAGGTCCACGCCATCGGCACGCTTGTAGCGGATCTGCTCTTTCTGCACGCCGCGCAACTGCGGCAATGGATGCGCGAAGTGCGTCAACGCACGCGGTGCAGGAGCCGCATCGCCCAGCGACTGCACGAAATAGTTGGCCGGCTCTTCGGGCGATTCGCGGCTGAGCAGCAACTGCGTGGCTTGCGCATCCAGCAGCGCCAGGGGCGCGGAATAGCTGGGTGCCTGCGAATGGAACAGCCGTGTGGCGCGCTTGCTTTGCAGATCGAAGCGATCCACGAACGGCCGGTCGCCTTCCGGCGAGGCGCCCTTGCCGAGCAGGAACAGGCTGTGGCCATCGCTGCTGGTCTGCAACAGCGCGCGCCCCTTGCCATCGGCAACGGTTGCCGGCGTGCCCGGGTCGTTGTAGCGGTCTTGCGAGGAACGGTCCCACAGCAGTTCCGGCGCGCGCTTGGGCTGATCGGGGGCAATGCGCCATTGTTTGATGCGGCGAGTTTTCCACCAGCTCTCGCTGAGGATCGCCAGATCGCCGCGGCCCCACAGGATCCCGTCGAAGCGACTGCCCAGCTGCGCCAGCGTGACCGGTGCGCGCGTGAACGGCGCGGCCTGCATCCGCACCGCATCGCGGATCTTGCTCTCGCGCGCCGGGTCGCCGCCATCCTGCGCTTCAACCCAGACCAGCGTGGCCGGCGCATCGTGCCGCCAGGTGATGTCGCGCACACCGGTCGGCACCGCATCGTTGCCGGTGGGCAGGCCTTCCACCAGCGGCAGCTGCGCGATCTGGCGCACCAGCTTGCCTTGCATGTCCAGCACCTCGATGCGACGCGGGAAGTTGTCCACCGGCACCAGATACGAGAACGGCCGCTCGCTGCGTTCGCTCAGGATGTAACGACCATCCGGCGATACCGACAGGTTGAGATGGATGCCGGGCGTGGCGATCGGGCGCACCTGCCCGTTCACGCCCACGATGATCGGCTGGCCGGTGGCGTAGTACTCGAACACGCGTGCATCGGCTTCGTTGCGCAACAGGTCCTGATAGGTCGGCAGCGCGCGCACACCCGCCGCCGCAGTGGTCTGCTGGACCGCGGGGCCCTGCGGCGTGGCATCGCGCGGCGGTGGCGTGCCCTGCCCTGGCACCTGCTGCTGCACCAGCAGGCCGCTGCTGTCGGGCAACCAGCGCAGCTCGTCGTTGACGGTGCTGTTCAAACCGGCCACCAGCCGCCGCGCCTGCGCGGTGGCCACGTCCACCAGCCACAGCTCATTGGCGCCGCTGGCGGCATCTTCGCGGCGGAAGGCCAGATAGCGTTGGTCCGGCGACCAGTTCAACGTGGCCAGCGACAACGGCGTGGGCAACCCGGCGATCTGCCGCTCGCGACCGTCGCCGATCGATTGCAACCACAGCTTGCCGGCGAAGGAAAACCGGCTGCTGGCGAAGGTTTTGGGATGGATGCGCACGCCGGCCAGCTTGAGCTCGGGCTGGGCCACCTCGGCGATGTCCGGCAACGCCGGCAGTTGCAGCATTGCAGCCAGGTCACGCTGCGGAGACAGCTGCAGCAGCGGGGCGCGGGGCGCATCCACCACCGCCTGCAGCGGCTGGGAAGGCACCTGATAGCCAGTGCCCGCGGTAGCCACCTGCCCCGCCGGCACACCCGCCGCGCAGGCCAGCGATGGCAGGCCCAGCACGGCGAGCAACACCGCACGCGCCATTGGAAGAGCGCCGGCTGCACTGCGATCGGCCTGCCCGCGCCACGGGTCGGTCGGCGGCGCGGCGATCGCCGCAACACCACTCGTCGATCCGGTTTCGTGCTGCAACCTGTGATGCGCCTTGCGTTTGGCCTGCATTGCCGCTTCCCCGCTCTGATCGAGCCCGGACCATAGCAGCCGCCCGCTGCCCGCTCCCCTGCCGTTGGTTGGGGGCATGCCAATCAAGCAGGCCAATTCATGCCGGAGGAGGACGCTACCGATATAATCGGCGCTCTCGTCGAGGGGCGCTGCGACCGGTAAGGCGGACTGATCCGCCATCCGCACCATAGGTGCGGGGCATACGGCCAGGCTCGACCAGCATTCACCGTTCAACGGCGCCCGGCATTGCAGACATTCGTTTGCCTACCGGAGCCATTGCATGAACGCTGTGACCAAGATCGACCCGCATACCGATTACAAGATCGCCGACATCTCCCTGGCCGATTGGGGCCGCAAGGAGCTGGACATCGCCGAGCACGAAATGCCGGGCCTGATGTCGATCCGCCGCAAGCATGCGCAGACCAAGCCGCTGAAGGACGTGCGCGTCACCGGCTCGCTGCACATGACCATCCAGACCGCAGTGCTGATCGAAACCCTCAAGGACATCGGCGCCAATGTGCGCTGGGCCTCGTGCAACATCTTCTCCACCCAGGACCATGCTGCCGCGGCGATCGCCGCCACCGGCACCCCCGTGTTCGCCTGGAAGGGCGAGACGCTGGAAGAGTACTGGGACTGCACCCTGGACGCGCTGACCTTCACCCTGCCCGACGGCACCCTGACCGGCCCGGAGCTGGTGGTGGACGACGGTGGCGACGTCACCCTGCTGATCCACAAGGGCTATGAGCTCGAGAACGGCAGCACCTGGGTCGACGAGCCGGCGGCCTCGCACGAGGAAGGCGTGATCAAGGCGCTGCTCAAGCGCGTGGCGGTCGAACGCCCGGGTTACTGGGCGCGTGTGGTCAAGGATTGGAAGGGCGTGTCCGAAGAGACCACCACCGGCGTGCACCGCCTGTACCAGATCGCCGAAGCCGGCAAGCTGCTGATCCCGGCCATCAACGTCAACGACTCGGTCACCAAGAGCAAGTTCGACAACCTCTATGGCTGCCGCGAGTCGCTGGCCGATGGCCTCAAGCGCGCGATGGACGTGATGCTGGCCGGCAAGGTCGCCGTGGTCTGCGGCTACGGCGACGTGGGCAAGGGCAGCGCCGCCTCGCTGCGCGCCTATGGCGCCCGCGTGATCGTGACCGAGATCGACCCGATCTGCGCCCTGCAGGCCGCGATGGAAGGCTTCGAGGTCAATACCATCGAATCCACCCTGGGCCGTGGCGACATCTATGTCACCACCACCGGCAACAAGGACATCATCACCGCCGAACACCTGCAGGCGATGAAGGACCAGGCCATCGTCTGCAACATCGGCCACTTCGACAACGAGATCCAGGTCGATGCGCTCAATGCCCTCAAGGGTGTGCAGAAGATCAACATCAAGCCGCAGGTGGACAAGTACGTGTTCCCCAACGGCAACGCGATCTTCCTGCTGGCCGACGGCCGCCTGGTCAACCTGGGCTGCGCCACCGGCCACCCGAGCTTCGTGATGTCCAACTCGTTCGCCAACCAGACCCTGGCCCAGATCGACCTGTGGGAAAAGCGCGACAGCTACGAGAAGAAGGTCTACATCCTGCCCAAGCATTTGGACGAAGAAGTCGCGCGCCTGCACCTGGAAAAGATCGGCGTGAAGCTGACCACCCTGACCAAGGACCAGGCCGACTACCTCGGCGTGCCGGTGGAAGGCCCGTTCAAGCCGGATCATTACCGCTACTGATACATCGGCGACACATCGCCACGCAGACAAAAACGGGCGCCGCGAGGCGCCCGTTTTTGGTGTGGTCAGTGGACCAAGCGCGTCTGGAATATTCTGCCGCCGGCGCTGCCCTATCAACTGAGGATGCCGGCGGCCCCGTTCGCTGCGACAATGCCCGCCCGATCCGAACGCTGGAGCCCATACCCGATGTCGCTGGAAACACAAGCCGAACGATTCATGCAGACCCTGGAGGCACTGGGTGGCTCTGCAGGCAACGGCAAACTAGGCAGCGCGTTGGGCTGGGCCGACAGCACCTACACCCGGGTCAAAGCGCACCTGATCGAGCAAGGCCGCATCGTGCCCGGTCGTGGGCGCGGTGGTTCCGTGTCGATCGCCGATGCCATCCCTGCGGCAGGCAAGCAGCGTGACGCCGCATCGGCTACACCGCGTGCCAAACGCGGCAGCGCGAAGACAGAACAAGGCAGCCACAATGCCTACGTCCAGGCCTTCAATGCCATCGACAAGGCCATGCGCAACGACGAAGGCCTGGCCTCGGAGCTGGACTACGCCGAGCAGACCTCGTGGCTGCTATTCCTGAAGTACCTGGACGACATGGAACACGAATGGGCCGATGAGGCCGCGCTCAAGGGCAAGCCCTACGCACCGATCCTGACCCGCCCCTACCGCTGGCAGGACTGGGCCGCGCCAAAGACCAGCGACGGCAAGCCTGACCCGAACGCACGCACCGGTAGCGATCTCATCGAGTTCGTCAACGCCAAGCTGGCACCTCACCTCAAGTCGTTCAAGGACAGCACCGTGCAGGCCGACAGCCTGCAGTACAAGATCGGCGAGATCTTCTCGGAAGTGGCTAACCGCTTCCGCTCCGGCTACACCCTGCGCGACGTGCTGGAGATCGTCGACACACTGAGCTTTGGCAGTTCCGAGGCCAAGCACGAACTGTCCGACCTGTACGAGACCCGCATCAAGCGCATGGGCAACGCCGGCCGCAACGGCGGCGAGTACTACACACCGCGCCCGCTGATCCGCGCGATGATTCAGGTGGTGCAGCCGCAGATCGGCGAGACCATCTACGACGGCGCCTGCGGCAGCGCGGGCTTCCTGTGCGAAGCCTGGGAGCACCTGCGCCGCGATGACCTGTCCGCCAAGGATTGGGACACGCTACAGCGCAAAACCTTCTACGGGCAGGAGAAGAAATCGCTGGCCTACGTGCTGGGCGTGATGAACATGATCCTGCACGGCATCGACGCGCCCAACATCCGCCACGCCAATACGCTGTCCGAGGACGTGAGGCACATCCAGCAGAAGGATCGCCACGACATCGTGCTGGCCAACCCGCCCTTCGGCGGTGGCGAGCGTAAAGAGGTGCAGCAGAACTTCGACATCCGCTCCTCGGAGACGGCCTACCTGTTCCTGCAGCACTTCATTCGCAAGCTCAAAGCCGGTGGGCGAGGCGCGGTAGTCATCAAGAACACCTTCCTCAGCAACACCGACAACGCCAGCGTCGAACTGCGTCGCGAACTGCTGGCCAGCTGCAACCTGCACACCGTGCTCGATTGCCCGTCCGGCACCTTCCAGGGCGCGGGCGTGAAGACTGTGGTGCTGTTCTTCGACAAGGGTGCGCCCACGCGCAGCATTTGGTACTACCAACTCGACCCCGGCCGCTCGATGGGCAAGACCACGCCGCTGAACGATGCGGATCTTGCAGAGTTCGTGGCACTGCAGAAGACCAAAGCTAGCGGTGAAAAAAGCTGGACGATTGACGTGGCCGATGTGGACGCCACCACCTGCGATCTGTCGGTCAAGAATCCGCACGCGCCGGAGGCCGTGCCGCAGCGCACCCCGCAGCAGATCATCGACGACATGCTGGCGCGGGATGCTGAGACGGCGAAGTTGCTGGCGACGGTAAGGGCGATGCTGTGAGTCATTGGCCGCTAGTTCCTCTCAGCAAAGTATTGACCTTGCACTACGGCAAGCCGCTAGACGCTGATTTTCGAATCGCGGATGGCGCTGTACCCGTTTACGGCGCGAACGGCATCAAGGACTACACGCATAAGCCACTATGTGAAGGACCTGCCCTGATAATTGGACGAAAAGGCTCTGCTGGGGAAATCAAAAGAGCGGACGAACCTTTCTGGCCGCTAGACGTTACGTATTTCTCAGAGCACGACAAGACAACGACTGAACTCAGTTACCTTGAATATCTGCTGCACTCGCTTGATCTTCCGTCACTGGCTAAAGGCGTAAAGCCCGGCATCAACCGGAATGACGTCTATGCAATTGAGATTCCGCTTCCTCCGTTGAACGAGCAGAAGCGCATCGTCGCAGTGCTGGATCAAGCCTTCGCCGCCCTCGACCGCGCCCGCGCCAATGCCGAAGAGAATCTCCAAGCCGCTTAAGGTCTTCTTCGACGCGCCTTGGGCGACGAGTTCGAGGCGATTGCCGGCCAATCAAGTGCGCTCCCCTTGCAGGATGCAGTGCATCCGGATTGCGGCCTGTCTTATGGAATCGTCCAGCCGGGCGACGAGGTAAGTGATGGGCTACCAATCGTGCGTCCCGTTGATTTGACACAGCGGGAAGTATGCCTTGCCGGCTTGAAACGAATTGACCTACGCGCTGCACGCGGTTACGCACGAACGACACTACAGGGCGGAGAGCTTCTACTCTGCGTGAGGGGCAGCACCGGTGCCATTTCGGTTGCTGCAGACGAACTGGCTGGTGCCAACGTCACGCGCGGTATCGTTCCCATCCGGTTCGAGGCAACTCGCGTCCTGCGCGATTTCGCGTATTTCCAATTTTGCTTTGGCGCGATCCGAAGTCAGATTGCTGAGAAGACCTATGGAGCCGCGCTTATGCAGATCAACATCAAGGATCTTCGGAATCTTCGCTTCGTCGTGCCTGACATTGCCCTGCAGCGTGACGTCATTGCGAGGTCGGAAGCACTGCTGAATTCGGCAACAGCGCTACGCACCTCTTACAAAGCGCAGATCGCTGACATCGCAACCCTCCGCCAATCCCTGCTCCAAGCCGCCTTCTCCGGCCAACTGACGTGATTTAGTCGCCATGACCGATGCCAGTACCTACGATCGCCCATGGAAATCGTTCCAAGATCAGCTCTTGATGCTGGAAGAGCGCGGCTTGGCTGTGTCGGACAGGGACTGGGCACTGGCGTGGCTGCAGCGTGTCGGCTACTACCGGCTCAGTGCGTACTGGTATCCGTTCCGGATCTTCCGGCATGAGCAGGACCCGCAATCGGGGGCGATCCGTTCGGTGCGCAAGGATGACTTCATGCCGGGGACAACGTTCACCGACGCCATCGACCTGTATCTGTTCGATCGTCGGCTGCGCGTACTACTGGCGGACGCGCTTGAGCGAATCGAAGTGTCGCTACGGATGGAAGTGGCATATCGACTGGGTAAAACCGACACCTTCGCTCATTTACATGAAAGCAACTTCCACCCCACATTCCGCGAAAAAAGAGCGCCGCAGACGAACCAGACTGTCTTCGCCACATGGCAGATGAAGTACCAGGGGTTGGTGCAACGCTCACGCGAGGATTTCGTCAAGCACTATCGTGAAAAGCATGGCCCGGATCTGCCAATTTGGGTCGCTATCGAGGTGTGGGACTTCGGCGCAGTCTCGCAACTGCTGGCGATGATGAAAGTACCCGACCAACAGGCCATCGCCAAGCGCTATGGAATTACCGATTGGAAGGTCTTCGCAAGCTGGGTGCGCTGTTTGAGCTACCTGCGCAATCTGGTGGCGCACCATAGCCGCGTGTGGAACCGGAATATGGTTAGTTCTCCCATTCCACCATCAGCCGCCTGGCCGGCTTGGGGCGCTGCATTCGAGAATAGGCAGGATCTGCTGACTAAGCCGTTCATCCAGTTGGCGATGGTCTGCCATTTGGTGCGGGTGGTATGCCCCGGAAGCAGGTGGCCGGAGCGGACGGCGGCGCATCTGGACGCCTTTCCGTCTCAGGCATCGACACGCCAATTATCCGCTGCGGATATGGGGGCGCCCACCGGGTGGAAAGACTGGTGGCTCGCGAGCGACAGGCAATAAGAACCCCCGCGTAGATTCCCAAAGGAACCAAGAGGCGGGGGTCGTGTTGCGGCTAGTCTAACCGAGCAGGCTTTGAATCGCCAATATGCATCATCAAAACCGCTAAGGCGTGCACCACTTGAAACGCTGCGCCTCCTGTGGCACTCCTGTGCTACATTTGGACATCCTGAACGGGAGCCCCGCATGAGCACCACCACCATCCGCCTGCCGGACGCGCTCAAGGCCCGCATCGCCAAGGCCGCGCAAGCGGCCGGCACCACGTCGCACAATTTCATCCTGGAAGCCATTGCCGAAAAGGCCGAATTGGCCGAGCGACGCACCGACTTCCATGCAGAGGCAGAACGCCGTTGGGCCGAATTCCTTGAGACCGGCGAGAGCATTCCCTGGGACGAGATGCGTCGCTATCTGATGGGACGCATTCAGGGCAAGGACACTCCGCTTCCCGTTCCCCGCAAGTTCGCCGAATAGCATGGCGCGCGTCGAGTTCCTACCCTCTGTCAACGAGGACCTGCGGCGCATCATCGGCCACCTGGAACAGCACGAGGCGGCGCACATCCAAGAGCGTCTTGGCGAGATCGTCAGCGCATCCGATGTGCTCACGAACAATCCGCTGATCGGGCGCCTGACGCACAACGATCTGCGTGAGCTGGTCATTGGCCAAGGCGCTCGCGGATACATTGCCCTCTACCAGTATGTAGCGGCGCTGGACACCGTATTTGTCTTGGCGATCCGCGCGCAACGCGAGACGGGCTATGCACGCGATGCATGAAACCGAGGCCGACACCCGTGCCAACCGCATCGACCCGGTGCTGCGCGATGCCGGCTGGGGCGTAGTGGAGGGCGCGCAAGTCCATCGCGAACTGATTTGCCCTGGCCGCATCCTCGGCGGCGGCCAGCGCGGCACGTCGCTGTCGGCGGATTACGTGCTGAGTTATCGCGGCCGCAAACTGGCGGTGATCGAGGCCAAGCGCGCCGGGCTGGGCCATACCGCAGGCGTCGGCCAGGCCAAGGACTATGCGGCGCGACTGCAGGCCCGGTTCGCCTATGCCACCAACGGGATCGGCTGGTACGGCATCGACATGGACGGCGGGGTAGAAGGCGACATCGCCCTGCCGTTTCCGACGCCGGAACAACTCTGGCTGCGGTGCTTCCCTGACGGCAACGACTGGCGCGAGCGCTTCGGCGCGGTGCCGTTCGAGACCGGCAGCGGCAAGTGGCAGACGCGCTATTACCAGCACAACGCGATCACCGCAGTGCTGGAGGCCATCGCGACGGACCGCGACCGCATCCTGCTGACGCTGGCCACCGGCACCGGCAAGACCTCGGTGGCGTTCCAGATTGCGTGGAAACTGTTCCATGCCAAGTGGAACCTGAGCCGTGAACCGGTGCGCCGCCCGCGCATCCTGTTCCTTGCCGACCGCAATATTCTTGCCGACCAAGCCTTCAACGCATTCAGTGCGTTCCTGTCGGATGCGCTGTGCCGCATCCGACCGGAAGAGATCCGCAGAAAGGGTGGCATTCCACGCAATGCCAGCGTGTTCTTCACCATCTTCCAGACCTTTATGACCGGCGGCGGCGATACGGAAGATGCGTCTGCGGCGGCGCAGTTCACCTTCGAGGGCTATGAGCCGGACTTCTTCGACTTCATCGTCATTGACGAGTGCCACCGCGGCGGTGCGCGCGACGAGAGCAGCTGGCGCGCGATCCTGGAGTACTTCAAGCCGGCCGTGCAGCTAGGCCTAACCGCGACCCCAAAGCGCGACGTCAATGGCGATACCTATGCCTACTTCGGCGAGCCGGTCTACACGTATGCGCTGAAGGAAGGCATCGGCGACGGCTTTCTCACGCCGTTCAAGGTGCGGCAGATGGCTTCGACCCTGGACGAGTACACCTACTCCGAGGGTGACGTAGTGCTGGAAGGCGAGCTGGAACGCGGCCGCGTCTACACGGAAGCCGACTTCAACACCCGACTGGTGATCGACCAGCGCGAGCGCAGCCGCGTGCAGGAGTTCATGGACCAGATCGACCAGCGCCAGAAGACGCTGGTGTTCTGCGCCACCCAGGAGCACGCCGCGCGGGTACGCAACTTCATCAATCAGATCAAGGACAACCCGAACCCGCACTACTGTGAGCGCGTCACCGCCGACGACGGTGAGCTGGGCGAGCGCCACCTGCGTGCGTTTCAGGACAACGAGAAGACCCTGCCGACCATCCTGACCACATCGCAGAAGCTGTCCACCGGCGTGGACGCGCTGAACATCCGCAACATCGTGCTGCTACGCCCGGTCAAGTCGATGATCGAGTTCAAGCAGATCATCGGCCGCGGCACGCGCACGTTCGAAGGCAAGGACTACTTCACCATCTACGACTTCGTGAAGGCCTATGCGCACTTTAAAGATCCGGCGTGGGATGGTGAGCCGCTGCCGCCGGATGATCCGCCCGAGCCACGCGAACCACGGCCGCCCCGCGACAGAGATCCCGGCGCGCCTGGTGGTCGCGTCAGCGAACCCGAGCCGCCCAGGCGGGTCGTGGTCAAGCTCTCCGATGGCCGCGAACGCAGCATCCACTACATCGCCGCGACCACGTACTGGTCCAACGACGGCAGGATGATCACCGCCCAGGAATTCATGCAGCAGCTCTTCGGCGACCTCGATGCGCTGGTGAAGGACGAAGACCAACTGCGTACCATCTGGAGCGACCCAGACCGGCGCGAGGCCTTCCTGCAGCGCCTCACGGACCTGGGTTACGACAACGAGCGTCTGGACGACATGCGGCGCCTGATCGATGCCCCGCACAGCGACATCTTCGATGTGCTGGCCTACGTGCGCTTCACCCTGGCGCCGCTGTCGCGGACGCAGCGCGTGCAATCGGCCATGTCCACCGGCCTTGGAGGATACGAGCGAGAGATGCGTTCGTTCCTGGAGTACGTGCTGGGCAACTACGCGCGCAACGGCACCGGTGAACTGGCCAGCAGCCGGATCGGCGACGTCCTGCGAATCCGCTACGGCGGGGTCAACGACGCCAAACGGATGCTGGGCAGCGTTGCGGACATCCGCAGTGCCTTCGTGGGAATCCAGGCGCACTTGTTCCGCTGATCCACGAACGCTTGAAACGCAGCGGAGCGATCACGATCAGGCTCACGGCCGCCAGTTCGCATTGGCCTCCCAGAACGCCACGCTGCGCCGGTAGGCGTCGCGGTCCAGTGGCACGCCGGAGCCGCCCTCTTCCACGCCCAGCGCATTGCGCAACATCGTGATCGGCGCCATCGGGATGTCGTCGGGCTCGGCGGTGTACAGGCAACCCACCACGCCCCAGTCCGCATTGATCGGCGCGCCTTCCTTGGCCAACTGATCGCGGCTGTACAGGATCGGCACCATGTACTGCGCAACCGGCGATTCGATGCCTTCAAACCAGCGCACCAGAACGGGAAGCTCCTGCGTGTTGCGTGCCTCATAGCCCGAGCGCAGCAGGTGCCGGTTATCGGCAGTGATCGGCACCGTCAGGCAGCGCGTGCTGGTCCAGTTGCGGTGTACATGCAGCTGGCAGAACGGCGCGTAGCCTTCGATCACGCGCAACGGTGGGGTGTCATTGAGATGCCGGATGAACTGCTCGGGCGTGCAGTCTTGGATGGCATTGAGACGGCCATCGCGCGGAAAAAGACGGGGGCGGGCAAACGCAGTCAGAACGATAGACATGGCAATGCGGGCAGCGGCGGGGCCGTCAAGGGTAACTCCTGCGTGCGGCCCTTATCCGCAGGTCTGTGCTGGCGAACAAGCAGCGATGCACGGCGTGCACCGCTGCTGTTGACGCAATGCTGCGGGCATCAAGCAACAGGCAGCGTCAGCGCCCATCGTGGCCTCACCAGATCAGATCGTCCGGCACCTTGAACTGGCTGTAATAGTCGTCGTCGCCATCGCTGGCAGCCGGTGCCGTGCCGCGGCCGTGATCGAGCACCACGGTTGCCGCGTCGCGGCTGTAGACCTTCTCGGCCGCAGCGCGCGGAATCAGCTCGAAACCGTCGCCATGCCGCACGATCACCAGCGCGCCACTGGCCAGCTGGCTACGCAAGGTGGGATTGACCAGTACGCTGCGAATGACGCTGCCATCGCTGAACCGGTAGTCGATCTCGCCTTCGCGCTTGATCTTGCTGGTCTCCACAATCTGCCGCACCTGGGCCAGCACTTCCTGCTTGCGCAGCTGCGCATTGCGCTCTTCGGCCAGCGCCCGATCACGCTCGGCGCGCTCGGCCTGCAAACGCGCCGCATCCACTTTGTCGGTATCGGCCGGCACGGCCGCCCCGCCCTTGGCATGGCGCCGCTTGACCTGCTCACGCGCCACCTTGTCCACCTGGGCCTTCTTGACCAGCCCGGCCTTGAGCAGTTGTTCTTGCAATGGATTACGCATGGAAAGGGTCGGCAATGAACTGGCCGCTAGTTTAGCGCGCCGGGCCGGCGCCGCCGGGCAACCAGCCGCAAGCGCGCGCCGTACGTCGTCAAGCCGGCCAGGATCCTGCCCAAATGCCTGAACACCCACTATCATGCGGCGCTCACAACCACTCAAGGACGAAGGATGATCATCTGGGGATCAGGCGGGGACGCGATCGCGCTCGGCGCAGCAGACAGCGCACATTGCAACCAGTGCGCGCAGCAGCGCAGCTTCCGGCATGTGCTGCAGTACCGCTATGCGCACCTGTGGTACGTCTTCAGCTGGGTGACCAAGAAGCAGTACCTGCGCGTCTGCGACGGCTGCAACCAAGTCACCCCGCTGGATACCAAGACCTTCGAAGAATCGCGGGGCAAGCCTCCCATCCCGGCCTATCGCCGTTTCGGTGGACTGGTGCTGCTGGGCCTGATCGCGGCCGTGGTTGCATTTGGTGTCTATAGCGACTCGCAGACATCCAAGCGCGACGACGCCCTGCTGGCCCAGCCGGCACAGGGCGACCGATACACCGTCGATCTGCAGACCGTGGCACCCGGAGCCTATGAAGGACATGCCTACGGCGTAGTGCGGGTCGATAGCGTCAACGGCCAGACCATTACCCTGGCGCTACCGAGCAAGGGCTACGACAAGTGGAAAGGTGCCGAGCGCGATGCGGGCGGCAGCAGTACCAGGCAGCCGGCGTATTACACCGACGATCACGTCGAGGTACCGCTGTCCAAGCTGCAGTCGCTGCACGCAAGCAACGAGCTCCGCCACGTCTATCGCTGAGCACTGCGTTGTTGCCGGTGCAGCAACCGCTGCGCCGGCGACTTGTGCGGCGGCGCATGCCACGGGCAATACCCTGCACGTCGGCTTCACCGCATAAGCCTTCAGCCACGCGCCGGTCGCTATCGGCCGGATGTGAGCCTGGCACCGTGTGGATCACGCCTGCTTTTGCAGGGCCTGCGCAGGCACACGATGCTACCGGCGGATGCCAGCTGCATCGGCGATCTCCACGCGCCATCTGTTCGCGCGCGGCCAGCTGAAAGACCGCCCAACGCACCGGACGACATCCGCACTGCCCATCGCAGTGTGCGAGCGGCCACGCTATTGCCGCCGAGCCGCGCGCACTTCAGCGGCGCGTCGCATTGAATACGTATGCACAACACCGATGCTGCGCCGCGATGGGCGCTTAGCATCACCGCGCGCTGCACGCCGTGCGCGCGCTTTCCGGAACAGGGGCCGGAGGCCTTGCTGCGGGCAGCGTGATGCACACGCCAGCCTGCGCCTACCACTGGAGAACCACCCGATGCGCACCACACTTGCACACGCTCCCCCCTCAGTCCTGCAGCGCGGCGCCCGCGCATTGCTCACGGCGTTGGCATTGCTGCTGGCCACAGCCAACGTACAGGCCGATGTCATCCTGCATGCGTTCAACTGGCCGTATGCCACCGTGGAAGCACGCGCCAAACAAATTGCCGATGCCGGGTATCGCAAGGTGTTGGTTGCCCCGGCGTACCGTTCCGAAGGCAGTGCCTGGTGGGCACGCTACCAGCCGCAGGACATCCGCCTGATCGACAATCCGCTCGGCGACACCACCGCGTTCAGGCGCATGGTGCAGGCGCTGGCCAATAACGGCGTGGAAACCTACGCCGACATCGTGTTCAACCACATGGCCAACGAAGCGGCCACCCGTTCGGACCTCAACTATCCCGGCAGCGCCGTGCTGGCGCAATACGCCGCCAATCCGGGCAGGTACGATTCGCTGCGCCTGTTCGGCACCTTGCAGTCCAACTTCCTCAGCGCCAGCGATTTCGGCCCGGGCCAGTGCATCAGCAACTACAACGATGCCTTCCAGGTCCGCAATTACCGCATCTGCGGCGGTGGCAGCGACCCGGGGCTGCCCGATCTGGTCGGCAACGATTGGGTGGTGCAACAGCAACGCGCGTACCTGCAGGCGCTCAAGGGCCTGGGCGTGACCGGCTTTCGCGTGGATGCGGCCAAGCACATGAGCTTCGACCACCTCAACCGCGTGTTCGACGCCGGTATCCGCTCCGGCGTGTACGTGTTCGGCGAGGTCATCACCGGCGGCGGTACCGGCAACGGCGATTACGACCAGTTCCTGGCGCCCTACCTGCAATCCACTCCGCACGCGGCCTACGACTTCCCGCTGTTCAACGCGGTGCGCAATGCGTTCGCCATCGGTGCCAGCCTGCAGCAGCTGGTGGATCCGGCCGCTTCCGGACAGGCATTGCCGGGCAACCGCGCGGTGACCTTCGCCGTCACCCACGACATCCCCAACAATGCCGGCTTCCGCTACGCCATTCTCGACCCGGTCGATGAAACCCTGGCGTATGCGTATTTGATCGGACGCAACGGCGGCATGCCGATGATCTACACCGACAACAACGAAAGCGGCGACAACCGTTGGGTCAATGCCTACCAACGCGACGACCTGCGTCGCATGATCGGCTTCCACAACGGCGTGCAGGGCACCGACATGCAGGTGCTGTCGTCCAGTTCCTGCCACATCCTGTTCCGTCGCGGCAGCCTGGGTATCGTCGGCATCAACAAGTGCGGCAATCCGGTCACCACCACGGTGGGCATGAATAACAGCGTGCTGTACTGGAATGCCGATTACATAGATGCGCTGGGCTCCGGGAATGTAGTCCGCATCACCAGCAGCTCGTACACCTTTACCCTGCCGGCGCGTGGGGCGCGCATGTGGCGTCGCTGAGCGATCGCCATGGGCAGTTGAATTGCCGGCGCTCAGGTGAGGTTCGACCGAGTGGTTAAGCGCCTGCGTCGCTGTCGTACCAGGTCATCATCTGCTCGACAGGAGGCCTCCGCCGCGGCAAGCGTGCGGAGGCCTCCTGCATTCAGGCGTCCATCCGTGTGATGTCAGCACGCGCCGTTGCGCCGCGCGGCTGCCGCTTCTTTATTCAATGGCTTTATCCAGCGACCATCAACACAAACTTGGACACACACTGAATTGATCCGAGAACGACAATCTGTCGATGCAACGAATCCTACTGCACCCAGCACCTACGTGGCAGCCACCCGCATGCCCTGCCACCGGCACGCGGGCGGGCTGAGCGCAGTGAATGGCGTTGCCACGCAAGCCGGCAACGCTCTCGATCATCCACCAATCGAGCCACCGGAGCAGCCCGATGCCTTTGTACTTCGTCCGTCATGGCGAGTCGCTCGCCAACGAGCAGAACTATTTTGCCGGTGCACAGAACTCGCCACTGACGCCGCTGGGTCGGCGACAGGCCAGGCAGGCAGCCGATGTTATCCGGCAACGTGCGCTGCGCTTCGACGAAGTGCATGTTTCGACACTCGAACGCGCGCAGGCGACCGCGGCGATCATCCTGGACGGCGCTCCCAACGCACCCCGGGTGATCTACAGCGACGCACTGAAGGAACGCGACTTTGGCATCTTCGCCGGCAAGAACAAGACCCTGATCAAGAAATCGATTGGTCATCGTCTGTTCGACGCCTGTTTCCACGACGCCAGTGGCGCCCCGCCCGATGGCGAGCACTGGATGGACATGTACACGCGCTGCAGGCAGTACTACGACACGGTACTGGCACCGCTGGACCGCCAGGGCAAGCAGGTGCTGGTAGTGGCGCACAAATACATCGTCGAGGTGTTCGCCTTGATCGCCTCGGGGCTTCCGCCTGCCGACTACATCGATTTTCGCTTACCCAATTCGCGCCCATTGTCGTGGGACGAACTCAAACGCATGACCGCGCGCAGCTCCTCGCGCCTGAATTATCTGAGCGAGCAGACCGAAATCCATTTGCTGCAATGGATGCTGATCGCCGCCGTGGCCGGCTTTGCACTCTCCTGCCTGGGCGTTGCGCTACCGCACGCCCTCACCTCCACCGCCATCGTGGCGCTACTGGCGGTGAATGCGTTTTTCCTGTCGGTGCGCATCGAGCCGGGCGCGTTGCGCCTGACCGGAGGGCCGGAGAACCTCGCGCTGAGCGTGATCGGCATTGCACGCGCCGGCCTGGCGATCATGCTGCTCACGCAGTTTCACAACGCCTGGGTGCACGTCCTCGGTCTGCTGCTGATCGTGCCGCCAGCGCTATCGGTACCGACCTTCTCGCTGGCGCGCGGCGGCGACTACTTCTTTGCAGCGCGCTACACCCTGATATTGTCGATCCTGCTGCCGGTGGCATTGTTGTTATTGTTCCTGGATCGCCATGATGTGCTGGGCAGTGCGCATGCGCTGGAGCGCTACTTCGTGGTGTTGCTGCTCGCACTGGCGTTTCCGTTTCTGCTCGCACAGGGCTGGCGACATGCGCACCCGATCGCAGCCGGCAAACTGGCCACTAACTGGAGTTGGGTGGGTGCGCTGACGATGGTGCCGATGGCCTTGCTGGTGTCGCTGCGCGCGGGAGGGACGCCGTTGGCAGATGCAGTGATGCATGGCCGATGGCAGGCATGGGCGGCCTTGGTGTTGCCATTTGCGTTACTGCTGACTTGCCGCCTGGGAAGCGTGGCGTATCTCTCCATCCACCAGAGCCTGACGGGCAAGGCCATTCCCGCCGCGATCGCCTCGGATATCCACCTGCTGCAGACCTCGCCGAACATCTTCCTGTGGCTGAGCCTGTTGCTGCCGGGCACGTTCGCACATGCACCCACGTTGGTGGCGGGCACACTGCTGGGGTTTTTCGCCTTCGCGCTGCTGGACGAGGCATGGGTGGTGCGGCGCTTCCGCGCGCAGATCACGCCCGCACTGCGTCAGCATGCAGCGCGCGCTGTAACGCCGGCCCGGCCGCTGGACCCGGACGCCGTAACGTCTGCCAGCGTGGCGCTGGATAGCCGGTAGACCACGCCGCACCAGGCGCATCGCTGGGTGCGTCCGGTGCCGTCGCAATCATCGGGCCATCCAGACGTAGAGCGGCTCACAAAACGTAGCGAGCGCTCGTCAGGTGGGTGCGGACGACGCGGAGGAACCGCAGCGTACGCGTGGTCCATGCCGCACCGAGCACCGACCGCGCCCGCCTGGCGGGCGCGCAGCAGTTCTGTTGGCTGCGCTTACCCGGAAGAACTGCCGTACAGCGTGCTGCTCCCGGTGGCGCCACGCCAGCACAGGCGGTACCCGTCCAGCGGCGGCGCAGTCGTCTGTTCGCTGCGCTTACCAGGCAAACGGCGCGGTGACCTTGCGTGCGCCCAGCAGGAATGCGTCGGCCACATGCACGAACGGCGTCACATCCACCTCCGACTGGCCGGCGCGTACCAGCTGCACGAAACGCTGGTACAAACCGTCGTATTCGCTGGACGCTGGCAGCGCCTGCGCTTGCCCATCGATGTGCAGCTTGGCGCCGCCCTCGCTGAGCACCAGTTGTCCCTGGGTGGTGTCCACCTCGATGTCCCAGCGCTGGTGGCCGGTCTGCAAAAAGTCGAATTCGGCCGTCACCGGCACACCGGCGGTATCGACAAAGGCCAGCCTGGCGTACAGCGGTGCCTGGCGATTTTCCGGCGTGTGCAACTCGGCCTCGCGCAAGGCGAACGCGCGCGGCAACACGTGGGTGGCGATGGAAAGCGCATTGATGCCGGGATCGAACACGCCCATGCCGCCCGGCTCCAGAATCCAGTCCTGGCCGGGGTGCCAGTGACGAATGTCTTCCTTCCAGGTGATGTGTGCGCGCAGGATCTGCTTGTCCGCCAGCCACGCGCGCGCAGGCTCCACGCCAGCGGCGCAGCGCGAATGCCAGCTGGTGAACAGGCTGCGTTGCGCCGTGCGTGCCACCTCGCGCAGATCGTCGATCTCGGCAAGCGTGGCCGATGGCGGCTTTTCCAGGAAGACATGACGGCCGGCGCTCAATGCCGCCTGCGCCAACGCATGCCGCCCGACCGGCGGCGTGCACAAGGCCACTGCTTCCAGCTCCGGATGCGCAGCAAATGCTTGCTCCAGCGTCTGGTACGCCGGCACGCCATCGACAGTGCCATGCCGGCTGACGGTGGCGACCAGCTGCACATCGGCGCGCGCGGCAATCGTGGGCACATGCTGGTCGCGGGCGATCTTGCCGATACCGACCAGGGCAATGCGCAATGCATCTGGATGCTTCATCGAAACCTTCATGCTGATGAGTGAAGTGAGCGTGCCCACGCGATTGCCGCTGCGATCTGCCGGGCATGCGATGCCACCGCAGCCGCGACCCGGAGGCAACCATGGCCGGCGCGATCGCAGTGTACGGCGCCCCCCTGGCTGGCTGCGAGACATCGCTCCTGCTTGTTTTGCTATACCTGCGCGTGGCCACGCCGGGCAGCTGGGTGATCGGCTCGCCGGGAGCGCGCAGCCCGACGGTGACCGGCGACAGTGCGGCTGCCCGCGCAATCGGCAGGACGGGCATGCGCAGCTGCACCGGCCTGCCGATTGACGTGCACCCGCGAGGCGGCACACTTGCGCCTCCGGCACGCGGGCGTGCCGCTGCACAGGGCTGCACCGATGCTGCATCACGTTTCGCTGGGGGTTCGCACGATCGAGACATCGGCCGCGTTCTACGATGCCGTCCTCGGTGCGCTGGGCTATGTGCGCGTGTGGTCGGACCTGGAGCCGGGCACGCTCGATCAGGCCATTGGCTATGGCAGGCCGGGGGGGCGAGGACTGCCTGGCCCTGAAGCAACAGCAGGCCGCGCAGTGCGCTCCCGGCGCCGGCTTCCATCTGGCATTCACCGCCAGCGACGCGGCCGCAGTGGCGGCGTTCCACCTGGCCGCGTTGCAGCACGGTGGGCGCTGCAACGGCGCCCCCGGTCCACGACCGGACTATGGTGATGCCTACTACGCCGCGTTCGTCATCGACCCGGATGGGCACCGGATCGAAGCGGTGGTCGAGCGCGCGGCCTGAGTGCGCCTGGCGCCACGCGGCGCATGACACGCCGCACGGCTTCAGGCGCGTCGTCGACAAGACCAACGCAGCCAGCTACATCTCCAGCACCACCTTGCCCAGGTGGCTGCCCTGCTTCAGGTAACGATGCGCCGCAGCCGCTTCGCTCAGCGGGAAGCGCTTGTCGAGCAGCACGCGCAGCTTGCCCTGCTCGATCCATGGCCACACCACGCGTTCCACTTCCGCGGCCAGCCGGGCTTTTTCTTTGGCATGGCGTGGGCGTAGCGTCGAGCCGGTGATCACCGCCTGCTTGCGCATCAGCACCGGAATCGGTACCTCGATGGTGGCGCCAGCCTGCGAGGCGATGTAGACGATGCGCCCGCGCGGGTTGAGCGCTTCCAGCGTATCGGCGAACACCGCAGCGCCCACCATGTCCAGCGCCACATCCACCCCGCCATGCGCCTTGGCCACTTCGACGAACGACTCGGCGGTGGAGTCGATCGCCACATCGGCGCCCAGCTCACGGGCCTGCGCAGCCTTGCCGGCCGAACGGGCGGTGGCCAGCACGTGCGCGCCGGCGGCCTTGGCCATCTGGATAGCGGTCACCCCGATGCCGGAGGTGGCGCCGTGCAGCAGCAACCATTCGCCGGCCGCGAGCTGGCCGTGCTCGAACAGGTTGGTGTAGGCGGTGAAGATGGTTTCGGGCAGCGCTGCGGCGTGGACAAGATCCAGGCCGGCCGGAATCGGCAACACGTGGCGTGCGTCGACCGCCACGTACTGCGCGTAGCCACCGCCACCCAGCAGCGCGCATACGCGGTCGCCCACCTTCCAGCGACCAGCCGGCTCGACGATCTCGCCGGCGATTTCCAGCCCCAGCGTTTCCGGCGCGCCAGGCGGCGGCGGGTAATGCCCGGCGCGTTGCAGCAGGTCCGGGCGGTTGATGCCGGCGGCGTGCACGCGGATCAACACCTGACCCGGTGCAGGACGCGGGCGCGGTTGCTCGGTTGCGTACAAGGCGTCGGCGTCGCCCTTGCCATCGCGGATGGCGATGGCGGTCATGGTGGTGTCGCTCATGCGAACGCTCCGGTGAGAAAGCGTCCAGTGTAGGCATGCGGGTGTGATGTCTGGCGCAGCGGGCGCGTACGAGGCGTAGACCGTCATTGACGCGTGCCGGACTGCGGCAGACGCGTGTTGCAAGCAGGTTGCTCCGCCGGGACCGTCGCCCTGATCGCTGTCGGCGGAACGTTTCCACTAGCATGGACGTGCGCGCGTCCCGGCTCCGCAACAACGGTGCCGCCAAGTCGCTCGGCAACGTGGCACCATCCACGCCAGGCTGCTTGCGCAAGCGCAAGATCGCCGACATCCCCCGGATGCGGAACCACGCTTTGGCGATGACGCCCTTCTCCGTTCCCGAGGCTTGCGCCATGACGTGGGATGGCAAAACACACCCTCATGCGCAACGCGTCGTCCATCATCTTGCGCATGCCCTCGTCGCAGGTGGCGTCGAGGCGCCGGCCCAAGCAGACCCGAGCGCCTGCCTTCAGCCAGGGCGCACCACAGCGGATCGGGACACCCGCAACCAAATATGCATTCATCGCGATGAAGCGATATTATGTCGGCACGATCCGCCGGACCCGCCGCGATGACGCATCTCAGTTTCGAGTTCTACCCACCCAAGACCGACGACCAGCGCGCGCAACTGGACCGTACCGCGGCCAGGCTCAAGGGCTATGCGCCCGAATACGTGTCGTGCACCTTCGGCGCGGGCGGCTCCACCCTGAGCTACACCTCCGAGACGGTGCGCCACCTCAAGCAGAAGCACGGCTTCGAAGCCGCACCGCACCTGTCCTGCGTCGGTGGCAGCCGCCAGGAGATCCGCGAACTGCTCAAGCTCTACCGCGCCATCGGCTGTACCCGCATCGTCGCGCTGCGTGGCGATCTGCCGTCGGGCATGGGCCATCCCGGCGATCTGCGCTACGCCTCGGACCTGATCGCCTTCATTCGCGCCGAACATGGCGATGCCTTTCGCATCGAAGTGGGCGCCTACCCGGAGACCCATCCGCAGGCGACCGACGCATTGAGCGACCTGCGCCATTTCAAGGCCAAGGTCGATGCCGGCGCGGATGCGGCCATTACCCAGTATTTCTACAACGCCGACGCCTACTTCCATTTTCGCGATGCGGTGGAGCGCCTGGGCGTGGCGGTGCCGATCATTCCCGGCATCATGCCGATCTCCAACTTCTCGCAGTTGCGGCGCTTTTCCGAGCAATGCGGCGCCGAGATTCCGCGCTGGATCGGCAGGAAGATGCAGGCCTACGGCGACGATGCCGATGCGGTGCGCGCCTTCGGTGCGGAAGTGGTGGCCGCCCTGTGCGAGCGCCTGATCGCAGGCGGCGCGCCGGCGCTGCATTTCTACACCCTCAATCTGGCCAAGCCGACCACCCAGGTATTGCAGCTGCTCGGACGTTGAGCGCGGCCGGCAAGAGCCGCCACTGCCACACCATCGGGGGCGCGAATGCCCGAACCGCGCGCGCAGCCCGCATCTTCCTCGCCAGCTCACGCCTGCCCGGCTACGCTGCGCCGATGCCTCGCCTTTTCTTGCCCTTGCTCGCCTTGCTGCTGTGCCTGTGCCCCACCATGCGCATGCAAGCGCAGGAGATCCGCCGCTGCGTCACGCCGGATGGGCAGACCATGTTCACCGACCGCCGCTGCGAAGACGTGGGCGCCGCCACGCGCGCGCCACCGGCGGTACGCAGCCAGGGCAACACCGGTCTGTATCGCTATGGCTGCCCACGTCGGCTGAGCGAACTGGTGTCGCTGCTGCAGCTGGCGGTGGACAGCCGCGACGTCAATCGCCTGTCCAGCCTGTACCTGTGGAGCGGCCAGTCCGATGCTGCCGCCAATCAGGTGCTGAGCCGGCTGGAGGCCATCGTGCAACGCCCGCTGCTCGACATCGTGCCGATGTACCCGCAAACCGATATGCCCACCTGGGAGACCGGCGGCGACGCGGCAACGCCGTCGCTGGATGGCAGCCCGATCGACGCACCGCTACCGGCTCCCACGCGTCCACGTCCCTGGGGCCTGCGCCTGGAACAGAATCTGGCCAGCGGTACGCCGGCGCGCAGCGTGTTGCGGCTGCGCCGGCAGTACAACTGCTTCTGGGTGACGTTCTAGCGGCACCGCACGGCGCGACTGCCGACCGCGTTCTGCTCATTCCCTGCGCAGTACCTGCATGACGCTGGCGGCCATCGGCAACGCCGACCTGTCGTCGCAAGGATCGCTGGCATCGATCCGCCTGCATCGCCGGGCGACGATTCCCTGCGCAGTCCACCCATCCGCCTGTCGGTCGCATCGCCAGTCGGCAACGCGATCGCCGCAAGCGCCGCCATCAGGCCGGCCACAGCCCGCGAATGGCCGCAATGCCCTGCGCTCCGTGCGCGCGCGCTTCGCGCAGGTCATCGACGCCCATCCCGCCGAGCGCGTAGATCGGCAACGACACCTGCTCGCGCAGACGCTCGAAGCCGTCCCACCCCAGCGGCGTGGCGCCCGGATGCGACGCGGTGGGCTGCACCGGTCCCAGCACGGCGAAATCGCAACCGAGCCGCTGGGCATGGCGCAGGTCGTCCACCCCGTGGCAGGACGCGGCCACCAGGTGCTCGGCGGAAAGCGGGCGCTCCTGCAGGCCGGCCAGTTGCTCGGCGCCCAGGTGCACGCCGATGCCCAGTTCGATGGCCAGGGCGATATCGCGATTGAGCAGCAACTGCGCACGGTGGCGGCCACGCAGGCGCATCACCTTGTGCAACAAGGCCTGCCAACGCGCCGGCTCGCAGTGCCGCGCACGCAACTGCAGGCGCGTCGCGCCGGCCTGTAGCGCCCGCTCCAGGCCGTCCAGCCAGTGCGCCTCGTCGTCGGGCTCGGGGGTGATCAGGTAGCGGTCGGGCTGGCGCAGCACGCCCACCACCGGTACATCCGCCGGCGGCATCGAATAGCGGGCCAGCTTGTCGGCCGCCACCCAGGTCATCGCCTGGCCTTCGCGTCCACGCGGGCTGCCCTTCCAGCCAGCGATGTGGCGCACTTCCAGGCGCAGGCGCTTGTCCGGATACAGTTGCGGTACTTCCATCACCCAGTCGCCCACCTGCGCCTCGATGCCCAGCTCTTCGTAGAGCTCGCGCACCAGCGCCTGTTCGGAGGTTTCGCCGGGCTCGCGCTTGCCGCCGGGGAACTCCCAGAGGCCGGGCATGTCGCGGGTTTCGGTACGGCGGGTCAGCAGGATGCGGCCGCGGGGGTCGGTGATCACGCCGGCAACGACGTGAATGGATCTGAGGGAGTCGGGCATGGACGCAAGAGTGCCGCGAGTGCGCGGCTCAGCGCAATCGCTTGGGGGCTGGGATTGGTGATTGGTGATTGGGGATTGGTGATTGGGGATTGGTGATTCGGGATTCGTCAAAGCGCGGCCTGTGCCTTTGCCAATCCCGAGTCCCGAATCTCCAATCCCGGCCTACAACGGATGCCCGATGCGCCAGAGCACCCCACTGGGATCGTGCAGGGTGAAATCGCGCGCGCCCCAGGGCCGGTCTTCCGGCGCGCTGTAGCTCACCCCGAACTGCGCGTCCAATCCCGTGTCGTGGATGTGCTGCCACCAGGCATCGGCATCGTCCACCCATAGATGCAGCATGAGATTTTCGGCCAGCTCGCGCACATAGAAATCCTGCAGCAAAAACGCACAGTGCGCGCCATGCCGGAAGCAGCTCACGTTGCCGACCTCGTCTTCCTGCACGAATCCCAGCGCGCGATAGAAACGCTGCGACAACGCGTAGTCGCGTGCAGGCACGAACACCTTCAATTGCTGGCTCGACAACTGCGACATGACGCACTCCACGCCGGATGTGGATCGAGCATACGCCCCGCCGTGGCGCAGGTGTAATGACCCACTGATTTCCTGCTCAGGTGTTACTTTCCCCGAAGGAGACACCGATGAGCGAAGTGATGGAAGAAGAGATCAAGC
>NZ_MDEC01000017.1 GCF_002939785.1 Xanthomonas codiaei | reverse complement strand
CCGAACGTCAGCTGCATGGATGAATCCTCTACATGAGGCGGTAGTGTCGCGCATCTGTGGTGAGTTGATCAGACCTTTCCTAGGTGCAAGTGGGAGTAGCAGGTGAGATCTGGAACCGCCTTGGACCATAACTTCCAAGAACGCATCACCACGATTTCGGCACCCCGGGCCATGGCTTCCCTGACCAGTTCAATGCCGTACAACTGGGACGGAATAGAGGTGGTATGAGAACCAAACTTACGGGAATGGTATGGAAAAAATTGAAGGCAGGAGATGTTCTTTGCGACTGCATCGAAGCCAGCATCAGAGATCAAAGGCTTAGTGATGCGACGCCACCACAAGCTACCTGGCGTGTCGCAAACCGGTTGCAAGTGAAGAAAGGGATATGGTGCAAGCGAGTGCGCCAACGACAGTTCGCATTGGGTGGCAAAATCTGGGCGACTATGCATGGCCGCGTCAAGAGGATTCCAGCCAGGGTTGAGAGCAAGAAACACTACTGGAGCGTCTAAGCGACCAAAGTATGGCTCGGGAAACAGCGATAGATCATACCGCTTCTCCGGCACGGCTCGGCTGTTAAATTCCTCGACCAGCGGGCGGTCGTCAGGCAGGATGTAAGGCGCACTTTTTGGAAGAGCCAGCCATGGATTTCTCAACTGCGATTCTCCCGAAAACTAAATCTCTGAATTAATCCGGACTGTAGGACACGAAAGGTCAAATTTTAAGTAAGGAAAATTAGTCACGTCTACTTATTAATTGCACTTGACCCCGTTCTCCTGGCGCAGCAGCACACGCAAGCTCTATTCGGCGCTGCGCTTCGGCCGCGAGGCGCTGATCAGACGTTGGCCGATGGAACCTGTCTCACGCTGGCTAGAACGCTTGCGCATACTGCCCGACGCAGTGCGTGAGCAGATGACGCTGGTGCCGTAGGAACGTGGGGATACCTAAGATGCGGAAACCTTTTTCATTTTTCTAACTAGATTAACCTAACCAAAGTATCCAAGGCGATCCTACAATCAGTTATTCTATCGTTATCAACGCGCACCGTTCTTCCATGCAGATTGTGACTTCCACTTTGCAAAGATGAAACTGGAACTCCCTCATGAGCAGCAACGACACCAGCCGTATTGAAGTCACGAAGAAGTACTGAGTATTTTCCAACAAAATCAACTTCACTCACTGGCACTGCGACTCTAGATGTAAATCTACTTGGATTTACTAAGAACAGATCATACAGGGACTCAACACTTGCCTGAGAAAGTGCAGCGAAAGCTGCAGCAGCACCAAGATTCTGGGTGAGGCGATTTCCTATTACTAAATGTATCTTTGGAACTTGCACTTTGAAGACACTCGCGTTATGTGCAAATGTCCATGCACCATATATCGGATGCGGCGGGTTTTGGCCATACAGCAACGAATGCATGGCTCCAATAGCCGTCCGAGAAGAATCATCCGCATTTACTGGAAGCAAAAGCCTATCGACAGCACAGATCGCCAATTCTGTGTAACTAGAAAAGCTTGGATTTGTGTCTATGAATACGCTCCAGTCGCCAGGCATTTCTATTTTTAGCAGGTCGATGAAGCGCCGCATCACTTCATGGACCCATACCCATGGACGCACATTCGGCAAGACTTGCTGCGATGATGCCAGATTTGATATCCATGCAGCTATCAGCTCAAGATTTGGATCTCCACAAACCAAGAACAAATTTTCGGGAAGATTAGAATTAGTTTTCTTAACTTTACTTACGTAATCTAAAGGATTAGGTGACGGCGCTAGAGGCCCGCCACCAAGGGCCTTTGTTAGATATCCTACAATTGTAGGCGAGTCCGGACTTGTGCAAAGAGCATGAACTGCGGCTTCTCCTTTTAACCCTCCCCCCAAAAGCATCATGCTGGCATTTGCTTGCGGGCACATATCTATAACAAGAACATTTTTCTTTGGATTTAACTCGGCATATCTAGATGCCAAGTTGAACGTGATCGTACTTTTTCCCACGCCACCTTTATTATTCCAGATTACATATGACGTTGACACGAGGCATCCTTGTTAGTTCTATTAGTAGTAGATTTTAGGGGAGCGGAGGTCAAGCTGGATTCTCTATTCATTCCGCCCCTATTCCAGTTATTATTAAATAGGTTTTTGCATCACGCCTTCCCCGCGAAATGGAGGCTTGAATGATCTTTATCCCTCCCCTGCTTGTTTAAGTCGCTTCTCAAGCTTTTTCTTTATCGACTTTAGCACAGCGTTGTAGCGACTGGATAATCCTGCAATTTGCGAAGCCACCCGGATATCGCTGTCAACTATTTGTGACCTGAGGCTTGATGCCACGAGTTCCTTTTGCCAGGGGAAATCTGCCGGCAGATTGGCTGCCTCCTCTAAGAGGCCTTCTGCAATACAGGCTTCAGTATCTTGATCTTCAAACTTTGAAAACAATATGTCAGCCTTTTCATCCCATCTAATCAACCGATCATTCAAGGTGTCTATTGTTTCAATTGATTTTCGCCCCGTGGGCAACTTGGAGGCCTCGATATCTGCGGTGATTCCCTCCAATTCTACGAGAAGGGCTTGAACACGGCCAAATACACCTCTTCGCTTCTCCACGCGGAGACGGTCGCAATACGCCGTGCGCGTTCTGAAGATGACCTCAATGTTGGCGGATTGCGCTATCGCGACTGCATCATTCGCGATGTGAGTTACTCCCTCCTTGAAGGAAGGATAAGCACCGATGGCGCCGGCTATGACGGCGGCGGCCGAGCCAAATGCAATGACTCGAGTCTTCAAACTACCCTCTTCGAACTCAACAACGATGTCGACGTCGGTTCCGAATAAGAAGCTAGCTCGCTCTTTAAAGAAAGCAGTCAACTCGCTACGCAGTTGGTCAAGGCGCAACTTGTCATCGAATATCTCGATATCCAAGTGAGTATAGGCCTCTGCGAGAATTTCCTTTTTTATGTAATTCGCCATCCCATCCCCCAGTTAAACTTTGAAACTTATAAAAATTGGTAAATCCTACTGAGCTTTACTACTCACTGACTGAGATTGCTTACATGAAGACTAACGCCATAGGTAGCCACGCACGGAGCAAATTCGACTTGAGGGGAAACAGGTAAAACAGGTGGATGAAGACAATTAATCCCCCAATATCAATCCTCTTGATCAATAGCAGCTGTCCTTATACAAGGCGCCGTGGCCTGCGCTGTAGTGACCGCCGTGACTGGTGGTGTGGTGCGTGCCGGCGGCCCTGACGCGCGCTTGCGCTGTTGGGGTAAACAAACCGAATGCGGCCACAGTCAGTGCCACGATGCTCCATGCCTTGCTCAACATTGTTTCTTCCCCCTGAAGAAATGTGTGGCTTTGCGGCTGCGTTACATGCTGCGTGTTTTGATCCTCGCCGAGTTTTTGGGTTGCGTCAATGCGCTTGCGCGGCTGATCGCTGGCTTTATCGGGTTTGCCCTCATCCGCCCTTCGGGCACCTTCTCCCGCGTTCGGGAGAAGGGCTTGGTGTCTCGGGTTATTGGTTGTTTTCTGCGGTTGCCGGCTTGGCTGGGGTGGATAGAGCGAGATTATTGTTGAGGTCGGTAATCTCTGGGGTGTTGCTTTCGGTCACCACACGCAATTGCGCGGTTTTTTGATTTGCCGCGTTGGTTAGTGGCAGGCGTACCTGGGCGGTGATTGGCTGCAGATTGCGTGGTGCGGCAAGCGCCGGAAAGGCGGCCCGTGCCAACTCCTTGCCACGCGCATCCTCCAGCACCACAAACCCGGCCGGTGCGTCTGCATGGCCGAGGCTGTGCACGGTCACCTCGATAGCGGCTGCAGTCACGCGCACGTCGCCATGGCCGATGCCCAGGTCCGGGCGTAGTTCGACCGGGGTGGTGGCTGCGATGCGTTCGAGCTGCAGGACGGTGGTGCGGCCTGCGGGGAAGTCGATATCGATGGAAGCGCTTTTTTCGAAAGCGACCTCTTGTGTCTTGGCGTTGCTGTCGAGCTTGCCGTCATTGCCTTTGCTCACGCCTTGGGTGATGCGCCATTGGCCTGGGGCGACGTTCCAGCCGGTCATGCTGGCGCGCTGGTTTTTATTCGATGTGTTGTAGGCGATGACGGTGAAGCGGTCTTGCTGGGGTGCGGGGATGGCGATGGCGACCTGGGTGGCGGCCTCTGGGTCGGCGAAGCGCCAGCTCACGGTGTGGCCGGGGTAGGTCTGGTTGCGCTTGAGCGCCACGCCGCCCAGGCGTGCGCGTTGCAGGTTGACCGTGGGGGATTCCACGCGGTCGCTCCACCAGTGGCCTTCGGTGTTCATGTAGAAGTTCTGCAGTTTCTCTCTTGCCTCGCTGCGGTAAATGGCGGCGAGATACTCGAGATTGCCGGTCTGCTCCCAGGCAACAAAGTGCGGGAAGTCCGGGGCGCTGCCGTCGTCTTTATTTGCGGCATCGATGAGCTTGCCGCTCCAGTCGTTGCGCTTGCCCATGACGTCGAGGAAGTTCTCGTTGAGCAGCGATAAACCATTCGGGCCGCTGTTGGCGACGCGGTAGTCAATGGCTTTGAGATAACGCTGCTCGCCGGTGAAGCGGTAGGCGGCCCAGAAGGTGTGCAAGGTGTCGGCGCCGCCGCTGCCTTCGAACAGTTCGCCGCCGCGGGTTTTGCCGGTTTGCCAGTTGATCTCGTTGGGCAGCGCCCAGTTGCCCTTGGCGTTGGTGTAGGCGTGGGCGAGATAGCCATCCGCTAACCCGGTGACGATGCGGCGGCTGTTGGGGTCGGCGTTATAGCCGCCCAGCAGGATGGCCGGGTGCACGATGGGGAAGGAGTACGGTTTTTGCCATTGCCAGTTGGGCTCGCGGTAGACCTTGCGGCCGCCGAACCAGTTGCTGGCGAACAGCAGGTGGCCTTGCGGGTTGACCTGGATGACATTGTCGAAGGCTTTGACGGTTTCCATCAGGCGCTCGACGGTGCGCGGGTCGCCCCAGTTGAGGTACAGCAGGGCGCTGTTGAGGTTGATGCCCTCCTCATACGAATGCAGCTCGTCGGTTTCGATGGTGGACAGGCCGTTGGTGAACATGCCGTTGCGGTAGTTGGCATCGGACAGCGCCAGCATGGAGGCGTTGAGCATGTCCGGGTCCACGCCCATCAGCGCGACGCCGGGCCATTGCTGCACCAGGTCCGAATCATCCGAGATGCCGCCGCCGAAATCGCCATAGGCCACCTGGCGTTGCTCGATCCACCAGCGGATGTAGCGGCGGGTGGCGCTAAGGTCTTGCAGCTGCCAGAACGCCCAAGCGGGCACGCCCTTGGGCACGGTGGGCAGCTCGACAGGCAACGCGCCCTGGTTGGCGTAGCTGATGTCGTTCCAGTACTGGCGGCCGAGGGCGTTGTCCGGGTCCACGCGCAGCAGGTCGGTGATGTCGGCGTCCAGGCGCTTGTAGAGCAGCTGGCGCTTGGAGGTGGTGTGTTCTTCCACCAGAAAGCCCCAGTTGTCCTTGACCTGGTTGAAGCGGTCGGCCACGTGCTCTTTGACGGCCTCATTGCGCGGTTTGAACACCAGCTGCAATTGGGTGCCGTCGAGCGTATTGGCATCGAAGCCGGGCGCGGCGGCGGCGATGCTGAGCATCAGGCTTTCGTTGCTGAGGATTCTGTCGCGCAGGTCCAGCCACAGCGTGCGAGCCTGGCCGGGGACGACCGCGACCGAGACATCGATCATGTCGCGTGCGGGCCAGATGGGGTCCTTGATGCGGATGTTGAGCGGGATGCTGCCATTGTGGGTGGCCGGCAAGTTGAGCGCCGGCAGGGTGATGGCGATGCCGTCCAGGCCGTCGTGCATGTTCTCCCAACCGTACGACCAGCTGCGCATCAGCGCCTGGTCCGGCGGCGGGTCGCCCAGGCTGGACGGCACAAGGATGTGCACGATGGGGTGCTGCGCGCTTGCTGCGGCCTTGTCGCTGGGGCGCTTGCGCGCGGGCGCCTTGGTGGGCAGCGCGATCACGGTCTGGCGCTCGCCCGGCGGGTAGCGGCCGGCGATGACATCGCGCAGTGGGGCGAGGTTGTCGTAGTCCGGCTGGATGTCGCTGCGCACGGTGTAGCTGAGTTGCGCGCTGCCCTTGGGCACGGCGCCCGGCTGCACGTTGTAGGCCCAGATTTCCTGGATGGGGGTTTCCTGCGCGGTGTTGGCAAAGCGCAGTGTGCCGCCGCGGCGCTCGGGGAACTGATCCACGCTGCGTACCACGCCCTGGCTGCGGGCGAACAAGGGCTGCGGCTGCGCGTCGGATGTGGCGTACGTGGCCTGGCCATAGGCGGCGCCACGCAGCTCGATGCGGTTGACCGGCTCGTCCGGCAGGGTGAGGTCCAGCGCCTTGCCGCCTTCGACGTAGGTGTTCCAGTCCGGCAGCTGGAAGTAATCGTTCCGCCCCGGGAGGCGCGAGCGGTTGTAGACGCCGGGCCAGGTGGTTTCGGCGATGCCGTCGGTGGCCTTCCACATCCATTGCTTGAGGTCGCGCGCGTCGGTGAATTCCACCTTGCGGATGCGGGTGACCGGTGCGCTCAGCAGTGGCGGTGCGTGGCCGTTGTCCCAGCCGTAGCGGTGCAGGAAGGCGGCGTGTTGCGATGCAGATGTGGCCGGCTCGGCGGTGGCGGGCTCCTGCAGGCGTGCGAGCGCGGCGGCGCCGCTGGCGTCGAGCATGCGGTCGTAGATGCGGAGTTCGTCGAAGTCGCTGCCGCGCAGGAAGTTGTAGCGGCTCTGCACCTGGTGCGGCGACATCACGCGGCCGGCCAAGCCGAACTGGTCCAGCGCGGCATCGTAGTCGAGCGCGCCGCCATTGGCGCAGGGCGCACCGCAGTCCACGCGTGCGGCTTCTTTCCCATCGACATACAGGCGCACGCCACGGGTTTCGTCCCAGGCGAAGGCGATATGCGTCCAGTCGCTGGCAGTGGGGGGTTTATCCAGCTTGAAGGAGACGCGGGTGCGCGCGAGGTTGGCGTCGGTGACGAAGGCATCGAAGCCATGGCCGTTCCAGTCGATGCGCAGCCAGGCCATGTCCCAGCTGGTGTGGTCGGCGTAGCCGACGCGGAAGATCACGAAAGGCGCTTCGCCGACGGGATAGCGCGAACGCCAGAAGAAGCTGAGCGTGCCGCGCTGGGTGTAGAGGTTGCCGGGCGCATTCCACGACAGCACGCCGTCGTCGGCCCATTCGATGGCGTTGCCGCGTTTGCCGGTGGGCACCAGCGCGATCTTGTCGCGGAAGTTGGGCACGCCGTCGCCGCGGGCCACATCGGCCTCCAGGCTGCGATCGGCGGACACGCGGAACAGCAGTTCCGGTGCAGCCACGGACGCTGCACTTGCGGGCAACGCGATCAGACACACCACACCCATCAAAAGCTTCAGCACGCTTACCTCACTTCTTGAAAAACATCGCCGCGCGGGGGCGCCGCGCGGCGGATACCGAGAGCAGCCAACGGCGCATCGCGCGCAGTTGCCAGCTGGCGTGGACGGCGTATCCGCAACCGCAGTGTACGAGGGGTACATGCCGGTTTCGTGCACCGGCCACGCCAATCTGGCGGCTGCGCAGTCGTGTCAGCCGCCCTGACGGTTACAGCCCGTTGGCTGCCCTCCACTTGGGAATTTCGTCCTTCAGCAGCTTGTCCGGCCAGGTGCCGTGCCATGCATAGCCGACGCGGCGTTCGTTGGGCACCTGCATGTAGTCGGTCAAGGCCTTGCCCTCGCGGTTGGCATACAGCGGGCGTTGATTCTGCAGGTCGTAGAAGCGTGCCCACAAGGAGGCGCCCGGTTGCGCGACCAGGATCACGTCCTTGCCGGTTTCCTGCTTGGGGTCGTCGATCTTCTTGGTGGCCAGATCGCGCATGCGGTGGGTGTCGAACCAGACTGCGGCCGCCTGCACCGCGGTCTTGATCTTGGCCGAGGGGTTGGGCTGGCGCATCAGAAAGCGCACGATGCTGACCGATTCGCCCGAGGCCAGCGAGGCGAGCTCGTATGCGCGCGCCTTGGCTGGCTTGAGCGTGACCTCGTCGTATTGCGCGCCCCAGATGGTGAGGGTGCCGCCGATCTTGACCTGGGTGGCGAGCACGCATTCCAGGCCCTTGGCCACTGCCTGGGTGGACTTGGCACCGTGGCTGCCACGCAGCTGTGCGCCGGTGTCGCCCTTGCCCTCGCCGATGTCCTGCAGCAGGTTGAGCACGCGCACCATCGCGTCGTCGTTGTAGGTGATCTGGTGATGGTAGGACGACAGGTCCGGGTAGAACTGCGGCCAGCCGCCGTTGGCGTATTGCGCCTTGAGCAGATAATCCACGCCGCGACGGGCGGCGGCGATGTACTTGGCGTTCTTCTCGTTCTTGAAGGCGGTGGCCAGGTACGCGATTTCGTACGTGGTGGCCTTGTTGTCGATGGTGGCATCGTCCTTGCGGCCGGGTTGCTGCAGCTCGGCGATTTCGGCGGCGGTGAAGGTGCGGGTGTAATCGACGGCCACGCCCTTGTACTGCTTGGACCAGCCGCCGGAGGCGGTCTGCAACAGCAGCATGTTGTCGGCGATCTTGTCGGCCATGGCCGACAGCGGGGCCAGCAGTAGTGCGCCGCTGAGCGCTAATGTGGAGAACTTGATCATCAGAACGGCCTCCAGTTGCCAAGAATGGTGTTGCGGTCCAATGCGGCGGCCTGCGCGGCGGTGAGCTGGCGCGACCACTTCACGCGGCGCGAGGGGTTGGCGCCGTCGCCACTGCTCTGGTAATCGCTGTAGCGGGCGGTGGCCTCGTTGGCGGCATTGCCCCAGTTGTTCCAGCCTTCGGGCACGATGTGCTTGCCCAGCTGGCTGCCGATGAAGCTGACGCTGGCATAGGGGCGCCATGGGCGGCCCAGGAACACCCGAGACACGCCGCTGGCGGCGGTGACGCGCGCATTGCGGAACACGAAACCGCGCGCGGCTTCCTGTGGGGTGGAGGCGGCGGTGAGATAGCCATCGCCCAGCGAATGCAGCTGCACGTTCTCGAACAGTGCGGTGCCGGCGCCGAACACGAAGTCCACGGTGCCTTCGACATAGCAATCCAGGAAGTACGACAGCTTGGCGCCACGCAGGTACAGCGTGTCCTGGTAGCCCAGGAAGCGCACGTTGCGGAACGCGGCGCGGTCGCCATCCACACGCACCGCCACTGCCTGGCCCACAGGGCCGGCGTGGTTGCCCAGGCTGAGCTGTTCGGCGGTGAAGTCGTTGCCGGCGATGATGACGCTGGACGAGCCGGAGGTGCCGTATTCGGTGCCGGTGGCCGGGTTGATGCGCGAGGCGTAGTTGTCGTAGGTGATGACGGTCTGGGTGGCGCCGGCGCCGGTGAGCTTCAATGCGGGGGCATTGGCCGGCACCACGATCAATTCCTGATAGACGCCGGCACCGACCTTGATCTGCGCGCGCTTGCCGCCCTGTACCGCGGCGTCGATGGCGGCCTGCACGGTGCGGTAGCCGGCGTTGCCCTGCTTGGCCACGGTGTAGACCGGGTCGGCGGCGATAGCGATGCCACTGAGGGAGAGCCCCGCCGCCACGGCGGTGGCGGCGAGCGTACGTAATACCATCCTGCGATGCAGTTGCATGGGTTGCTCCTGTCAGAACTTGTAGCGCGCGCCGATGTAATACTGACGCCCGGTCACGGTGTACTTGTCGGGCAGTTCCAGCGTGGAATCGACGTAGCGGCGGTCGGGGGTGTCGAGCAGGTTGATGGCCTCGAAGGTCAGCGACAGGTGGTCGTTGAGCTTGTAGGACATGTTGAAATCGACGTTTTCAACACTGTATTTACCGGTGACATCGGCCGTAGCCAGGCGCCGACCATCCAGGTCGTAGACGTCTTCCTGGGCCAGGATGTTGTTGATGTAGCCGTCGCGATAGCTGGTGGACACGCGCGCACTGAAGCGGCCGTCGTCGTAATAGACGGTGGCGTTGTAGGACTGCGGCGAGAGATTGAGCAGGTCGCGTTCGGTGGTGGTGGTGGTGATGCTGGTATTGCTGTTGCCGGCGGTACTGAACAGGTAATCGATCTTGGAATCGACCTGGGTGTAGTTGAGCTGCACGCCGAAGTTGCGCCAGAAGCCGGGCAAGAAGTCGAAGGCCTGCTGGTAGGTCAGCTCGAAGCCCTTGAGCGGGCCGCCGGGGGTATTGAAGTAGCTCTGTACGTTGAAGATGGTGTCGGGCGTGAAACCTGCGGGCAGCAGGTCCAGCGAATAGCCCATCGCCTCCCAGGTGGTGAGCACGCGGGTGCGCTGTACGTAGCTGTCGATGTCCTTGTAGAACACCGCCGCCGACAGCAGCGAGCCTTCGCGGAAATACCATTCGGCGCTGAGGTCGTAGTTGGTGGAGCGGAACGGGTCGAGCTTGGGGTTGCCCAGGTTGATCGAGAAGAAGCGCCCATCGTCGAAGAACTGGGTGGGGCCGCCGCTGACGCTGGGCGACAGATACGCCAGCGTGGGCCGCGCCATGGTCTTGGCCGCACCGAAGCGCAACACCACCTCTTCGCCCACATCCCACGACAGATTCAACGAGGGCAGCACATCGCGGTAGTTGTGGTTGACCGTGGTGGGCACCAGCAGGCGCTCGCCGGGGTTGGCGGTGGCGCTGGCCACACCGAAGAACGATTGGCAGTTGGGCGAGATGGCGCCGGCGGCGGTGGCCGTGCATGGCGCATAGCCGCTGGCGGCGATCTGGGTCTGCACGTAGCGCACGCCCAGGTTGCCGCGCAGCGCGCGGCCCCACAGGTCGGTATTGAAATCCAGCTGCAGGTAGGTGCCCAGGCTCTTTTCGTTGACGGCGAAATTGTTGTTGGACGAGCCGAAGTGGCCGACATCGGCCAGGCGGTAATCGCCGCCGGGCACGCCGGTATCGCAGTTGCAATTGATGTTGAGCAGGTCGGCGACCTTCTGGAAATCCGGAATCACCCAGGTGGTGGGGAAGCTGCCGTTCAAGCTGCGGCCGAAGCCATCCAGGTTGGTGCTCAGGTCGCCCACGCCCACGCCGGCGGGCAGTGCCTGCGCCAGACGTCCGTAGGAGATGTTGCGCGACTCCGACGTGTCCATGTCGTAGTTCTTGTAGGCCAGCCCGGTGCGGAAGGTGAAGGTGGGGCTGATGTTGAATTCCAGATCCAGCTTGGCGGTGTCGAAGGTATTGCTCACCGATTGCGGATTGAGCCGCACTTCGCTGATGTTGGTGCCGCGTGCGGTGCCATTGCTGTTGACCGGTACCGCGCCATAGCCCAGCCACTGCCAGTTGTTGGTGCTGCCGGCATCGAACGGGAAGGTCATGCTGGGGTAGTCGCCACCACCGCGGCGGTCGAGCACGAAGCCGTCCAGGTTGGTGTTGTCGAAACTCACCATCGAAAACTCGGGGCGTTCGTAGTCCGAGGTCGAGTGGCCGACCAGGGCGTTGACGCGCACCTGGTCGTTGAAACGGTGCTGCAGGTCCAGGCTGAACTGCTTGAACTCGGTGGATTCTTCGATGTTGCTGGATTCGGTGCGGAAGTCGACGTTGTCGAACACGCCGTAGGTCAGGCGGTTCTGCTCGTCCACCTGGGCTTGCCGCACGGCGATCTGGGTCTTGCCGCCGAAGTTGGCGGTGCGGTGCAGATTGGCGCCGACCGAGTCTTCGCGCTGGTCCTTGTCCAGCTTGGAATACAGCAGGTCGAAATTCAGCAGGGTGTCGTCGCTGACCTTGAACTGCAACGCGCCGGTGACGCCCAGCCGCTCGATCTGGTGATCAGTGCGGATATAGCGCGGGTAGCGCGGAATCCACGCATTGGTGGCGGTCTCATAGGCCTGGATGTTCTCCGGCGTATTGGCCGGGCGCGCGATGCCGGTGCCGCAGGTGGTGGCGCTGATGCCGTAGCTGCCCCAGCCGTTGTTGCGGTCCTGGTTGGCCTGCGAACCGACCCCGGCGCGGGTTTCGTTGGACAGCGGGTTGCGCGGGGTCTGCGGGTTGTAGCCCACCGGCGAGCAGAAGCCGTAGGTGCCGTTGTTGGTGGCGGTGCTCTGGTTGGAATTGCGGTAGTTGCCGTGCTCCCAGCGCACCGGGTTGTAGCCTTCCTCGCGCAGATGGCGTTCGCTGTAGGACACCGACATCAGCGCGCCGAAGCGGCCATCGGCCCAGATGTTGCTGATCAGGCCGGAAACGCGCGGATCGTTTTCGCGCGAGAGATCGTTGTAGCCATACTGGGTGGAGGCGGCCGCCTCGAAGCCGTCGAAATCGAACGGGCGTGAGCCGCGCAGGTCCACCGTGGCGCCGAGCGAGCCTTCGTCGGTCTGCGCCGACTGGGTCTTGCTGATGGTGACGCGGCTGAACAGTTCCGAGGCGAAGGTGTTGAAGTCGAAACCGCGGCTGCGGTTGACGCCATCGCTGCCGCTGCCGGCGGTGGCCAGCGCTTCCAGCCCGTTGATGCGCACGCGGGTGAAGTCCGAGCCCAGGCCGCGCACGGAGATCTGCTTGCCCTCGCCGCCTTCGCGGTCGATCGAGACGCCGGCGATGCGCTGCATCGATTCGGCCAGGTTCAGGTCGGGAAACTTGCCGATGTCTTCGGCATGGATGGCATCGACCTGTTCGACGCTGTAGCGCTTGGTGTCCAGCGATTGCTGCAGGCTCTCGCGATAGGTGGCCTTGACCTGCACGCGGTCCAGATCCACCGCATCGGTGGCGGGTGTGGCCGGGGCGGTCTGCGCCGCGGCGCTGGCCGCATGCAGTGCCAGGACGATGGCCACCGACAGACGCGCGGCGGGCAGGCGAGCGGCCGCCAGTGCGGCAGAACGACACGAACGGACTTGCATGATGCGGCTCTCTCCATGGCACAGCTGCAAAGACGCTTGCGGCCTCCCACGGGCCACGGGCGTGAACTCGTTACATCGCCGGCCACCGCGCGGCGCGCCGTTCTGTGGCGCGATGCGGTGCTGCGGCGTGGATCACGCCCACCGCGTTGCATGCGCGCACGGAACTGCGGCGCAGGCGGCAATGCGATCAGGCGTTCAAATGGGGCCCGCTGCGCCTGTGCGCAGCGGGCGGGCAATACTCAGAACTTGTAGCGCAGGCCCAGCAGGTACTGGCGGCCGGTTTCGGCGTATTGCAGCGGCAACTGGCCGGTGCGCGGCGAGGACACCCACTCGTCCTGGGCTTCGTTGGTGAGGTTGATGCCTTCCAGGCTCAGCTCCAGCTGCTTGCTGATCTTGTAGCGCAGCGAGGCGTCGATCATGGTGGTGCCAGTCATGCCGTGCACGCCATCCAGATTGAATCCCTGCTCCTGGCCCGGGGCTGCGGTGAGATAGTCATCGCGGTTGGTCGCCGACACGCGGCCTGCGAAGGACTCGCCTTCGTAGAACAGCGTGGCATTCCACGACGAGCGCGACAGCCCGAGCAGATCATTCTTCATCACCGGCGCGCCGTTACTACCCAGGTACTGGATCTGCGAATCGACCCAGGTGTAGTTGAGCTGCACGCCCAGGTTGGCCCACTTGCCCGGCAGGAAGGTAAAAGGCTGCACGTAATTGGCTTCGACGCCCTTCAACTCGCCTCCCGGGGTGTTGAGCGGAATGCTGAAAGTGAAGTCGTCATTGACACTGGCACCGGTGCCGGCCAGCAGCTCGGCAGGTAGGCCGCTGGTGGAATACGGACGCACCTCTCGTGCCGTCTGGACGAAGCCTTCGATATCCTTGTAGAACAGGCCGACACCGAGCATGGCGCCTTCGTTGAAGTACCACTCCAGGCCGAGGTCCACATTGGTGGCCTCGATCGGGTCCAGGTCCGGATTACCGCCCGCCACGGTGCGTGCGCCGCCAGCCACGGCCACGGTGACGCCCGGGGTCAGGCTGCCCAGGCCGGGGCGGCTCATGACCTTGGCCGCTCCCAGACGCAGCAGCAGGTCCGGGGATAGCTCGGCGACCAGGTTGAACGATGGAAGCGTGTTGTTGTACTTGCGGCTGACGGTCACCTGGGTTGGTACGCCGTTGATGACAGGAGATCCACTGGATTCCTGCTCGGTACGGACATAGCGAACGCCGAAGTTGCCTGACAGGGGGATGGAGCCCAGGTCGGTAGAAAACTCGCCCATCAACCACACGCCGCGATCTTTTTCTTCGACGCTACGCGTGTTGTTGACACGCGGAGCCACGGCAAACGTACCGCTGTTGCTATAGATGCCGAAAAGATCCGCCACCGCGTCCAAGTTCGGGACGACCCATGCGCCAGGGCTGCCGTTGATACCTTTCAAACCAGCCTGTTCGGTCAATCCCACTGGCACGATGCGTGTGCCGTTAGCGAAGGAAGGCACCGCCACTTCACTTGCACGGCGCAGTTCCACCGTGTCGAAGGTGTAATCCTTGGCTAGCGCGCCGCCCTTGAGGCGGAAGCCGGGGCTGATGTTCCAGTTGAAGTCAATCTGCGCCGTATCAAAGTCGTTGTCCACCGTCTGCGGACGCAGACGGATTTCCGCCAGCTCCCAACCGGCGGGATTGGTCGGATCGATGCCGTAGTTCAGCACCGGCGCGCGGCTATTGCCGCGGTAGTCGTAGCTGTACCCGTCGACGTCGTACTTGTCCATGATGATGGTGGTCTGGATCGGATTCTCATGTGCCGAGCGCGAGGTACCGACCCGGGCATTGACGCTGAAGGCATCGTTGAAGCGATGCTCCACGTCGAAGCTGATCTGCTTGAACTCGGTATTCCACTCGTCGTGGCGGTTCTCCGAGCGGATATCGACATTGTCGAACTCGCCGTAGACAAGCGCGTCGTTGCGGATCTCACCGTTGCGCACGATGGTCGTGGGCTTGCCGTCGCGATCAGGACGACGTGGGATGCTGCTGTCGCGACCGCGGCTGAAGGAGATCGCTTCGATGTAGTGCTCGTCGCGCTTGGCATCGATCTTGGAGTACAGCATGTCCAGCGACACCGTCGTGCGATCGGATGGCTTCCACTGCAAGGAACCAGTGAGGCCCAAGCGCTCTTGCTTGTGTTCCAGCTGGATATAGCGCGGGAATCGCGGGTGATACACGTCAGCCGAACGCGCGGCGGCAAACGGCGAAGTCGCACTGAAACCACCGTTGCTCGGGCCATTTGCCCAACGACCGGTGTTGGAACCCTCTTCAAGCACTTCTCGCTCGGTGTATGCCGCCGAGAAAAGCGCGCCGAACGTGTTATCGGCCCATGTATTGGAAATCAGTGCAGCGATACGCGGATTGGCTTTTTCGGCCATGGCGTTGTAACCGGCCTGGCCATTCGCGGCGAAGGTGAAGCCCTCGTAGTCAAACGGACGCGCGGTGCGCAGGTCGACGGTGGCGCCCAGCGAGCCTTCTTCCACGTCGGCCGAGGCGGTCTTGCGTGCGATCAGCTGCGAGAACAGGTCCGAGGCGAATACGTTGAAGTCGAAGCCACGGCCGCGGTTGGTGCCGCCGCTCTGGTCGCCGGCGCCCACGGTGGTGAGCGCTTCCATGCCGTTGATGCGCACACGGGTGAACTCCGGACCCAGACCACGCACCGTGATGGCGCGGCCTTCGCCCGCGTCGCGGGTGATCACCACGCCGGGGATGCGCTGCAGCGACTCGGCCAGGTTGAGGTCGGGGAACTTGCCGATGTCCTCGGCGACGATGGCATCGACCACGCCGGCTTCGCCGCGCTTGATGTCCAGGGCCTTCTCAACGCTGGCGCGGTAGCCGGTGACCGTGACGGTATCCAGGTCCACAGCGGGCTCGGCAGCCGATGGGGCGGCATCTTGCGCGCCAACCTGGCCGCTCAGCGCCAGGCCGATCGACAATGCCAGCAAGGTAACCGGTGTCTTCCGGTTGGTGGTCCGAAATTGCATGTCCTCCCCTCCCAAGGGTCCATGAACAACATAAATGTCTGGTTGTGAGCGGCAATGACACCGCTGGTCAAAACGACGTTACCAGCTGAATCGTCGTTCAACATCTTGCAGCGCAGCAGAAATGCGTCCCGATTTCGCCTAAATGGGGCGCAGGCCGTCACCTCGTGTCGCATGCTGGGTCTGTCCGACCGTCTCCAGGCAGGGCTAGAATGACACCGATGGTCATCTTAACGCGCTGCGGTTCCCCCACCCCGTGACGCACCACACAGCCGAGGTACTGCCGCATGAGTCGAGCCCGCATCCTGTGTTTTGGTGAGTTGTTGTTGCGCCTGGGGGCGCCTGGGCACGAGTTGCTGCTGCAGCAGCCGCGACTGGACGTGCACTGCGGGGGCGCCGAAGCCAACGTCGGCGTTTCGCTGGCGCACTTTGGCCATGACGTGGCCATGGTGAGCACGGTGGCCGACAACCCGCTGGGTGCGGCGGTGCTGGGCGAACTGCGCCGGCACGATGTCGACACCCGCCACGTACGGCGGGTGGAGGGCCGGATGGGTCTGTACTTCCTGACCACCGGCGCGATCCACCGCCCAAGCGAAGTGGTCTACGACCGCGCCGACTCGGCCTTTGCGCTGGCGCCTGCCGATGCCTACGACTGGCCGGCCCTGCTAGAGGGCGTGCAGTGGCTGCACTTGTCCGGGGTGAGCCCGGCGCTGGGCGCCGACGTTGCGCAGGCCACGCTGGCGGCAGCGCGCGCCGCGCGTGCGGCCGGGGTCAAGGTCTCCTTCGACGGCAATTACCGGCCCAAGCTGTGGCAGCGCTGGCAGGGCGATGCGCGCGGCATCCTGCACCAGCTGTTTGACTGCGCGGATGTGGTGTTTGCCGACTACCGCGACATCGGCGTGGTGCTGGGTGGGCAGTTTCCGCAGGGCACGCTGGAAGCGCGGGTGGAAGCGGCCGCGCAGCAGGCGTTTGCCGCCTTCCCGCAGCTGCAGTTGATGGCGTGCACCCAGCGTGTGGCGCACAACGTGGACCACCACAGCCTGGGTGCGATGCTGGTGCCGCGCGAAGGCGCGCTGGCGCATGTGCCCAGCGAAGAACTCACCCCGATCATCGACCGCATCGGCGGCGGCGACGCGTTTGCCGCCGGCGTGCTGCACGGCCTGATCGAGGGCTGGCCGCTGCAGGACACGGCGCGCTTCGGCCTGGCTGCCGGCTGTTTGAAGCATTCGATTCCCGGCGATTTCAATCCGCTGTCGGTGGCCGAGGTGCAGGCCTGCGTGGGGGATGCGCGGTTTGATGTGCGGCGTTAAATAAATTTCGCGAACCGATTCGAAAGTGCGTGTTATCGAACTTTCCAAGTGCTCGACACCGATAAATTCTGAAAGATTGCGCTGTCGTAGCCGTAACGACCTACACCGCAATGACAATGGGGTCTGCAACGCTTACCTTTCAAGTGATTACCGTCATGAAAACTCCAGACTGCTCATCGTCCACCCCGCAATACGTGGACACATCCTCGCCTTCAAACGAAGAGCGTGCGCACAGTCATCATGAGGTCACTTTATCCCAACCAGTGCGGCCGCAAGGAACGGATGCGCTGTCTAGGCTCATGGAGATGAGACGACAGCGTCGCAAGACACAAGACGCGACACCAGCGAAGCCCACCATGGCTGGGCCGGCTGATATGCGCTTGCACTCCGCAGTCGCCACTGCAGACATTGCTTCCGTCAACGAGCTTGTCAGTTTGGGCCTGAGGCCAGTGCATCTGGATAACAACCGTCGAACACCGCTCGATATCCTCGACTCGATGACTCTCGATGTGAGTTCGAGTCAAGTCATCCGTAATGCACTGTTGCGCTCCCAGAATTTGTCGGCTCCGCCTGGCTATGCCAAGCCGGAAGCATTTCATGGAAGTGCATGGGGTTTAGAGATTCTTGTATCTGGTGAGCTGATGGCTGGGGTCAATGATGCGAAAGGAGGAACGCAATCCCTCGAAGGCAAGGTATTTTTTTCAGATAGGACGCCAGCTTCACCCAGCGAAGTGACCACACGCACTGACTTACGCAGAAACGCTCGTTCCTACTCGAACGGCCATGGGTGGAAGTCATCCACTGCAGGCAGCCGTGGATTTCAGTATCGGATGACGCAAGCCATGCTGGACGGGCTGGCGAAAAAAATGCCTCTGGATATGCAAGGTACCCCCGAAAAGATCGAGGTCGCCAGTGCTCACCATCTCTTGCAAAAAGTTGTGGATCATCTAGGAGAAGTACTGCACAAGACCGGGTCGTTCGAAAATCCCCGCTTCGATCAGGCTTCCCTGCATGAAATGTTTGAGGCCATAAAACTCCCGTCATCGTTAACGATTGAAATCGGGCAGGCGACCACCAAAGTAATCCGAGGACGAGAACTGGTGGAGCTCTACCAGCAGGCAGCCATGGAGTTGAAGAAAAAACTCGAAAACGGCAAAACACCGTTCCTTGCGATGATCAACGAAGGGCGTGTCGTGCCGGTGGTCTTTGGCTTTGAAAAAATTTTCGAGTTGCAATCTCACAGAATTGAGTACAAGCCTCCCAAGGGTTCCAAGAGCTATTCGTATCAGGACGGAAATCATCCTTTGAGCGGTTCTCCTAAGGGTGGCAAACTCAAAGAGGTCGAAGTGCGTGACTTGCGGGATCTTTCGACACTTAGCCTCGGCTGTATAGCACGCGGTGTAATCATCTCCGAGGACGTCACGATTCGACTGAAGCAACGGGCAGCTCAATCGCCGCCTGCTCACTATCTGACATCAGGTCAACGCGCGCAGTTCGAAGCCGCGCTCGTTGACGCGCTGGCTCTCAAGACCGGAAACGCTCCCTGTGAAATGCGTTCAGCCATCGAAAATGCCTCGATTGAGCAATTGCAGGAGTTCAATTCATATCTGAGAAGCCTGCCATTAACCAGGAGTTCGGCTGTTTGACGAAAGGCTACTAACAAAACGACTGCGTAGCCGCCAAGCGGGCGCGGCCGGCGGTCGAAATCGCCATGCACTAACGTACACGGCAGTTTCTGCGCTCGCTCCCCGCCCTCCTGGCGACTGCTCGCTAGGTTTTTAATAACCGCTTTAAAGTCCTCACGTTTGCGTCGCAACCTCGATGCAATCGAACTTCACGTCTGGATCCACATCGGCGTCGTAGTCCACGTCGCTGCGTTCGAAGCCGAACAGCTTGAGGAACTCGTGCTTGTAGCCGGCGTAGTCGGTGAGCTGGAACAGGTTCTCGGTGGTGACCTGCGGCCATAGCGCCTTGCAGGCGTCCTGCACGTCGTCGCGCAGCTCCCAGTCGTCCAGGCGCAGGCGGTTTTCGTCATCCACTTCGGCCGGCTGGCCGTCTTCGCGGTACAGGCGCTCGCGGAACAGGCGGTCCAGCTGCTCGATGGTGCCTTCGTGCAGGCCTTTTTCCTTCATGATCTTGTAGACCATGGAGATGTACAGCGGCATCACCGGGATTGCGGCGCTGGCCTGGGTGACCACCGACTTGAGCACCGCGACATTGGCGCCACCGCCACGGCTGGCCAGGCGCGCGTTCAAGCGCTGCGCGGTGCGGTCCAGGTCCACCTTGGCCTTGCCGAGCGCGCCGTGCCAGTAGATCGGCCAGGTGATCTCGGTGCCGATGTAGCTGAAGGCCACGCTGCGCGCGCCGTCGGCGAGCACGCCGGCGCCGTCCAGCGCATCGATCCACAGTTCCCAGTCCTGCCCGCCCATCACGGTGACGGTGTCTTCGATCTCCTGCTCGGTCGCCGGCTCGATCGAGGCCTGGATGATGGTGTCCTTGTTGGTGTCGATGGCGGTGGCGGTATAGGTGCTGCCGATCGGCTTGAGCGCCGAGCGCTTCACTTCGCCGCTGCTGGGCAGCTTGCGCACCGGCGAGGCCAGCGAATACACCACCAGGTCCACCTGGCCGCCCATCTCGGTCTTGATCAGCTCGATCACCTTCGCGCGCGCCGCATCGGAGAACGCATCGCCATTGATCGACCTGCTGTACAGACCCGCGGCCTTGGCGTGTTTGTCGAAGGCGGCCGAGTTGTACCAGCCGGCGGTGCCCGCCTTGGTGGGGCTGCCGGGTTTTTCGAAGAACACGCCCAGCGTGTCGGCGCCGAAGCCGAACGCGGCCGTGATGCGCGAGGCCAGGCCGTAGCCGCTGGATGCGCCGATCACCAGCACCTTCTTCGGGCCGTCGGTGCGCACGCCGCGCGCGCGGGTGGCGGCGATCTGTTCGAGCACATTGCGCTCGCAACCGATCGGATGCGTGGTGGTGCAGATGAAGCCGCGCACTTTGGGATGGATGATCAACGTGGACTCCTGGTCAGCAAGATGCTGGCGGCATCTTAGAGCGTGTGGCGCATGCGAAACAGCCTGATGCGCAACACACGCTGCTGTATGGATGCGCGTGGTGGCCGCCGGCCACGCACCGTTGGCCGCACCATCGCCGGCCCACGCCGCCGCGAACAGCGACCGCAATCGAAGTCCACCGGCGCCGGCTATGCTACGTTTCCGTCCCTGCCGTGCTGCGCCTGGCCGCGCCTGGTGGCGATCGTCAAGGCCCCTTCCAGCTGTGCGACCGGTGTCCGAGTGCATGTCCCTTCGTAGCGAGCGCGTCACGCAACTTGGCTCGGTGCCGCGCTTCCGCCTGGGCGCGTTGCTGGTGGAACCGGAACGGTTGCTGGTGATCGACGACTGCCAGACCATCGCGCTGGAACCGCGCATGATGGAAGTGCTGATCGCGCTGGCCGAACGCGCCGGCGAGGTGGTCAGTGCCGAGCAGTTGCTGATCGAGGTGTGGCACGGCAGCTTCTATGGCGACAACCCGGTGCACAAGACCATCGCCCAGTTGCGCCGCAAGCTCGGCGACGACAGCCGCCAGCCGCGCTTCATCGAAACCATCCGCAAGCGCGGGTACCGGCTGCTGCCGAAGGTGGTGTTTCCCGAGGATTACCGCGGCGCGGTGCTGGGTACTCAGACCTGGAGCCACGGCAGCCCGTATGTGGGCCTGCAGGCGTTCGACCCGGCGCATGCGCAGGTGTTTTTCGGCCGCAGCCATGCCATTGCGCAGGTGGCGGCGGCGCTGCGTGCGCAGTTGCACAGCCAGCGCGGCCTGGTGCTGATCAGTGGCGCCAGCGGCTGCGGCAAGACCTCGTTGCTGCGTGCCGGCGTGGTGCCGCTGCTGACCCAGCCGGGCGGGCTGGACGGGCTGGAAGCGCTGGCGGTGGCGTATTGCAACCTGGCCCAGTGCCGCGGCGGCGATGTGCTGGACACCCTGGCGCGCGCACTTGCCGGATGGGAGCCGGGCCAGCGCGCGGTGTTCTCGCCGGCGCAGATGGCGCTGCTGCCGGACTGGCTGCAGCGCCCTGCACCGCTGCATGCGGCCATTGCCGAAGCGATGCGTCACGCTGCACCGCCACGCGAAGGCGCAGCGGCGCAACGGCATCTGCTGCTGGTGATCGACCATGCCGAGGCGATGGTGGCCACACCCGGCATCACCGATGCCGACCGCGCCGCACTGGCGGCGGCATTGCAGGCCTTGTGCGGCGGCACGCAGGTGGCGGTGCTGATGCTGACGCGCAGCGACTTCTACCCGCGCCTGATCGATGCGGTGCCGGAGATCGTGGAACGCAAGCGCGGCGACGGGCATGTGGACCTGTTGCCGCCGCGCGATGGCGAGATCGGCCAGATCATCCGCGTGCCCGCCGCCATGGCGGGGCTGCGCTTCGAGCAGGACCGCGACAGCGCCAGCCATCTGGACGATGTGCTGCGCGATGCCACCGCGCGCCAGCCCGATGCCTTGCCGTTGCTGCAACACCTGCTGCATGCGCTGCATGCGCAACGCAGCGACGACGGCCTGCTGACCTTCGCGGCCTACCGCGCCCTGGGCGGGCTGGAGGGTGCACTCGCGCATCACGCCGAACGCACCTTCGGCGCATTGCCGGCCACTGCGCAGGCCGCCTTGGGCCAGGTACTGACACTGCTGAGCGTGATCCACCCCGACAGCGACGCGGTGACCGCGCGGCGTGCGCTGTGGTCGGCGCTGCCCGATGCCAGCGCGGTGCGCACGCTGGTGGATGCCTTCGTGCAGGCGCGCCTGTTCGTCAGCGAGCTGGTGGCCGGCGAACCGGGCTTCGCGGTGGCGCACGAAGCGCTGCTGCGGCAGTGGCCGCGCGCGGCCGAGTGGATCCACGAAAACCGTCGCCTGCTGCAGGCGCGCAAGCGGCTGCAACTGGCCGCACAGCGCTGGGCCGCCGAAGGCCGGCGCAGCGATCACCTGCTCAACAGCGGGCGCCCGCTGAGCGAAGCGCGCGAAGCGGCGCGGCGCATGCCGCAGGATCTGGACGCAGCGGAGCTGGCCTTTCTGCGTGCCTGCGAGCGCTCCCAGCAGCGCCGTCGCGGCCTGTATGGCGCCGCCGCCGGCTTGCTGGTGCTGCTGGCCAGCGCATCGCTGCTGCTGGGTTGGCAGGCGCGCCAGGCGCAGCAGGCGGCAGAAGAACGCCGCGACCAGGCGCAGCAACTGGTGAGCTACATGCTGGGCGACCTGGCCGAGCAGTTGCGCACGGTGGGCAACCTCAAGTTGCTCGACAGCGTGGGCAGCCGCGCGCTGCGCTATCTGGAAAACCTGCCGAGTATCGGCATGCAGCCGACCGAGCTGGTCAACCACGCCCGTGCCCTGCGCACCACCGGCGAGGTATTGATGAACCAGGGCAAGCTGGATCAGGCGCAGGCGGCGTTCCTGCGTGCCTCGCGCATCGCCGAGCAGGCAGTGCAGCATGCTCCGAACCTGCTGGAAGCGCGCGCAGAGACAGGGCAGGCCGCCTATTGGCGCGGGTATCTTGCGTACCAACGCAAGCAACCGGCAGTGGCGCGCGAGCACTGGTCGCGCTACCTGGCCATTGCCGAGGCCCTGCAGCGCACCGCCCCGCACGACCCGCGCTGGCAGCTGGAGCTGTCCTACGCGCTCACCAATCTCGGTTCGCTGGCGCAGAACCAGGGCGCTGCGGCCAGCGCCATTCCCCTGTTCACCCGCTCGATCGCGCTCAAGCAGCAGGTGCTGGCCGCCGCGCCGGGCAACACCAGCGTGCGCTATGAGTTGATCAATGGCCTGTCGTGGCGCAGCTCCGCACAGGAAACCCAAGGCCTGTTGGCCGATGCCGAAGCCGGGTACCGCGAACAGATCGCAATGCTGCGCACGCTGGTGGCGGCCACGCCGGATGCCGACACATGGCGGCGGCGGTTGGCCACCTCGTTGCTGCTGGCATCCAACCTGGCGCTGGCGCGCGGTCAGACCGCACAGGCCCAGGCCGATGCGCAGGCCACCGTGGCGATCCTGCAACCGTTGGTCGCCCTGCAACCGGACAACCTGCAATGGCAGCGCGACCTGTCCCATGCCTACGCGCAGATCGGCTGGGCGACGGCACTGGATGGACGCCCTGCACAGGGCCAAACTGCGTTGCAGCAGGCCCGGCAACGCCTGGCACCGTTGCTGCAGCAAGGCCAGGCGCTACCGGAATGGCAATGGCTGGATGCGGTGATCGGCTTGCGCCTGGCGTATCTGCAGCCGGCCGCATCGCCCGCGCGCGCGGCAGCCCTGCAGGCCAGCGTCGCCCGGCTGGAGGCGCTGCATCGCGCGCGGCCGCAGGATCCGCTGGGGCCGACCACCCTGGCGCACGCACTGGTGTGGCAAGGAGAGCAACACGCCGCAACCGGCCAGGCCGGTCCAGCGCGCCAATGCTGGGAACGCGCGGTGGCGGTGCTGGGCCAGGACGCCGGCGCCAGCCACAACAAGGCCTTGCTCGATCCCTGGATCCGCGCGCAGATCCATCTGGGTCGGCAGGCGATAGTCATGCACCAACTCGGGTGGCTGTATCAGGCGGGCTACCGTCATCCGGGGTTCGTTTCCTTCTATGCCCCGCTCCCCAAGGAACAGACCTCGTCATGACGGAACAGGAAACCAAGTGCCACCCCGAGACGCACATTCATTGCGACATGTCGGTGGCGTATGTGGAAATCGGCGGCAATACCGGCCACGGGAAGTACCAGTACCACTTCAAGCCAGGGCTGATGCTGGTGCCCGGCGACCAGCGCAATGTCACCATGTGCTACCGGTTCGACGACGCGGTGGGCTTCAACTTCAAGATCCGCAACCTGATCAGTTCCGATTCGCAGAACCAGATCAGCAACATCAAGTACGACCGCGACGGCCGCTGGGTCTCGTTCCGCAATGCCAACGATCGCTCCACGCTGATCTTCTTCATGGTGGTCGTCGAAGACCTTCAACGCCACGAAACCTTCAGCTGCGACCCCGAGGTGGGCAACGATCCGCAGATCACCCCGTGAACCTGCCCTCGCCGGGACGGGGATGTGCATCCCCCACCGGCATCGGTCCACGCAGCACCGCGAGGGCCGCCGACGGCGGTCCTCGCCCAGCCACTCCCTCTGCCCATGGACCACTGGTCCGGCACGCCAGCGTCGTACCGGCGACGGCGTGCAGCAGCCTCAACCCGGCGTCTGAGCCAGCAGGGCGGCCTGGACCCACGGACCGGGCAATTCGGCCTGGGTCGGGAACGACCAGACGACCATGACAGCCACGATCAACCGCAAGGCAAGGTATCGGAAGGGGCGCATGACGGGCTCCGCAGCAGGCCGGAGCGCGACGCGGTTCCGGGCGGCTCCAGAGGCCGCCGGACGACCTTGCTGTCTGGGGCGGCGCCTGACCTGACGGCAACCTTACGGTTGCTGCCTGAGGCTGATTGACGCTTTAAATTTCATATAAAACAAATAGATAGCTCAGCCCCATTCGGGGACCTACGGGTGTCCCGAGTGGCTTCGCCCCGTCCCCTCACCCCAACCCCCGCTCCGCGCCCCTGCCCGCGCTAGCAGCGCGGGCGCTCCAAGGCACGCGCGCCAGTGGCGCGCAAGCGGTGCCTTCTCGCCCCGCAGGAGAGGGGCTTGATGCTTACCTTCTCCCCTCGGGAGAAGGTGCCCGCAAGGGCGGATGAGGGTACGGGCGAAGCCTGGTGTCATCCATCACTAGGTGGCTTCGCCCCGTCCCCTCATCCCAACCCCCGCTCCGCGCCCCAGCCCGCGCTAGCAGCGCGGGCGCTCCAAGGCACGCGCGCCAGTGGCGCGCAAGCGGTCCCTTCTCGCCCCGCAGGGAGAGGGGCTTGATGCTTACCTTCTCCCCTCGGGAGAAGGTGCCCGTAAGGGCGGATGAGGGTACGGGCGAAGCCTGGTGTGATCCATCGCTAGGTGGCTTCGCCCCGCCCCCTCACGCCAGCCCGCGCCAGCAGCGCGGGCGCTCCAAGGCACGCGCGCCAGTGGCGCGCAAGCGGTGCCTTCTCGCCCCCGGCAGGAGCGGGCTTGATGCTTTCCTTCTCCCTTCGGGAGAAGGTGCCCGTAAGGGCGGATGAGGGTACGGGCGAAGCCTGGTGTGATCCATTGCTAGGTGGCTTCGCCCCTTACCCTCTCCCCAACCCCTCTCCCGCAGGGAGAGGGGCTTAGGATTCCCGATTCCCGATTCCCGATTCCCGATTCCCGATTCCAGGCAATCAAATCACCCGCAACGTAATCGCCTTCAACACCGCCCGGGTGCGGTCGCGGGTGCCGAGCTTTTCCAGGATGGCGGACACGTAGTTCTTCACCGTGCCCTCGGCCAGGAACAAGGTGCGGGCGATCTCCTTGTTGGAGTAGCCGCCGGCCAGCAGGCGCAGGATGGCGACCTCGCGTTCGTTGAAGGTCTCGCGCGGGGCCTGCTGGTCGCGGAACTGGTAGCGGGCGCGCACCGGGTCGGTGCTGACCGGCTGCAGCAGGGTGTCGCCGGCGGCGACGCGGGCGATGGCGTCGCGTAGGTCTTCCGGTGCGGCGTCCTTCAGCAGGAAGCCCTGCGCGCCGGCCTCGCTGGCGCGCAGCAGCAGGTCGCTGTCGTCGAAGGTGGTCAACAACAGCACCGGGGTGCGGTCGCCGCGGGCGCGCAGTTGCTGCAGCGCCTGGATGCCGTCGATGCCGGGCATGCGGATATCGCTGAGCACCACGTCCACCGTGGTGGTGGCCAGCGCGTCCAGCAGGCCCTGCCCGTCGTCGGCCTCGCAGACCACCGCAACGCCTTGCTGCTGCAGCAAGGCGCGCAGGCCGGCGCAGACCAGGACCTGGTCGTCGGCCAGGGCGATGCGGAGTGGACTCATCGCGGCAGTGTAGCAATCAGATGCATGCCGCCCTGCGCGGTGCGCTCCAGCTGCAGCTGGCCGTGCAGGGCCGCCAGCCGCTCGCGCATGCCGGTGATGCCGTTGCCCTCGCGGATGCGCTCGGCGCGGTGGCCGTCGTCGTGGATGTCCACGCGCAGCTGCGCGTCCTGGCACTGCAGGTGCACGGCCACTTCGTTGGCATCGGCATGCCGCACCGCGTTGGTCAGTGCCTCCTGCACCAGCCGCAGCAGCAGCTCGGCCACGCGGGCGTCGGTCACGCGCACGTCGGGATCGATCTGCAGCCGCAACGCCGGGCGCGGGAACGGTGCGGCCAGCGCGCGCAGGGCGGTGTGCAGGTCCAGGCCGTGGTCATCGCGCAAGGACTGCACCACGTTGCGGATGTCCGACAACAGGTCGGCAGACAGCTGCTCCACCACCCGGATGTCGTCGCGCCCTGCCAGTGCCGGGTCGGCGGCGAGCAGGCGCAGATTGATGCGCATGGCGGTGAGCTTGTGCCCGGCCACGTCGTGCAGCTCGCGCGCCAGCCGCAGGCGCTCGGCATCGCGCGCGCTGTCGGCCAGCAAGGCGCGCGTGGCCAGCAGATCGGCGTTGACGTAGGCCAATGCGTCGCGCGCGCGCTCGGCACTGCGCGCGTAATAGGCGGTGAGCGCGGCAAACGCCTGGAAGCTGACGTAGACGACGACCGACAGCAGCGCGTTGTCGAAGCCGGCGCGCACGAACACCGCGTACATGATCGCGTTCATGGCCAGCGCCATCGCCACCACCCGCAGCGGCGGCCACACCATCGCCAGTTGCGCCACCAGCATGACCAGCAGTACCGGGGTGGTGCCGGCACGCGGCTGCAGCGCCGTCAGGCCAAGCGCCAGTGCGGCCTGCAGCAGCAACGACACATTGCGCACCACGTACTGGCGCGGCAGCAGGTCGTGCAGCAGGAACAGGACGGTAAACCCGGCCAGGCCCACCCACCGCCAGCCACCGTGCGTCGACGGGATGGCGTTGAACGACAGCGCCACCGCCGCGATCGCCAGCAGCCCGGCCAGGCTCAGGGGTTGGATCACCTCGCGCAGGACATGTTTCATGCGGCGATGCTGACCGCCGCGCCGCTGCCCGGCAATGGGGTGCGCGCAGAAAGTGACTTCTGGCAGGTGGGATCGATGACCTGCGGCTCCTGTGGGTCGCACCGGCGCTGGGCACAGTGGCATCACTGGCCGCTGGACACCGATGCCAGGTGAGAACAGCGCAGCGCCTGGCATGGACCACGCGCTGGATGGCAGTGGCGCTGCCGCCATCTCAACCGCTTGCTGTCTGCTACCTGCTACCTGCTGTCTGCGTCCTCGTCATCCATCCACGCTGTCTTCCATCCACTACGGAGCTCTCCCATGTCTGCATCCCCTCTGCTCACCGCGCTCAGCCTGCTGTGGATCGGTTACGAACTGTGGCTGCGCCAGCAACGCCGTGCGGCCGATGGCGGCGCGCACGACCGCGGCACCCTGGGCCAGCTGTGGCGGGTGCTGTCGCTGTCCATTGCGGCGGCGGTGGGGCTGGCGTCTGCCGGCGTCATGCACTGGCCGCATGCCTGGCAGGAACCGCTGCGGTGGGCGGCGTGTGCGCTGATCGGCGGCGGGCTGGCGGTGCGCGTGTGGGCCATCACGGTGCTGGCGCGCTGGTTCACGGTGGATGTCACCATCCAGGCCGGTCATCAGCTGGTGCGCAGCGGCCCGTATCGCTGGCTGCGGCATCCGTCCTACACCGGCGCGCTGATGGCCTTCTACGGGCTTGCGCTGGGCATGGGCAATGCCGCGTCGCTGCTGACGATCGTGCTGCCGGTGACCTGGGCGTTCCTGCGCCGCATCCGCATCGAAGAAGCCGCGTTGCAGCGCGCCTTTCCCATCGCCTACCCGGCGTACGCGGCGCACAGCCATCGCCTGCTGCCGCTGGTGTGGTGAAACCAGCGCTTCCTGCGGACGAACGCACTTCGCCGGCTCGCACACAGGTTCGGCCCCGCACGGCGTGGGATCGACGCCCTGCCGCAGTGTGTGGGCAGGCTGCGTATGGGCCGATCTGCGACCGGCGCCACCGCCACGGCCGTGACCCGCTGCGTACCATCGGCCCCAGCCTTCGCCGTCCAACACTGTCAGGAGCATTGCATGCTTGCCCGCACCCTTGCCTGTGCCGCCGCCCTGGTCGGCCTGCTCGGCAGCGCTGCCGCCTACGCCGTCGAGCTGGATGTGGGCATCACCGGGCTGCGCTCGCAGCAGGGCACCTTGCGTATCGCGGTCATCGCCAGCGCCGCGCAACTGGATGGCAGCCAGCCGCCGGTGCAGGCGCAGACAGTGCCCATCGCCAGCACCGCGCCGCATGTCCAGTTCAAGAACCTGCCGCCGGGGCGCTATGCGGTGATGATCAATCACGACGAGAACGCCAACGGCAAGCTGGATACCAACCTGATCGGCATGCCGGTGGAAGGCTACGGCTTCAGCAACAACCCCACCGGCATGCGCAAACCCGGCTTCGACGAGATCGTGTTCGCGCTGCCGGCGGCCGGTAAACGCATCGCCGTGCAGATGCGCTGAGCTGCCACGCGAAAGGAGCACCGCATGCACCGCCGCCGCTTCCTGCAATCGGTGCTGGCTGCCGCCGGCAGCGCCGCGCTCGGCAGCCTGGCACTGCGCAGCGCGCCGGCCGATGCAGCGGACGCTGCCGCGTTTCATGCGCAGTTGCAGCGCACACCGTGGCTGCTGGGCTGGCGCAGTGTGGACAGCGCCACCTTGGGGCCGACCAGCGTGCCGCTGCAGGGCACCCTGCCGGACGGGCTGGCAGGCAGCCTGTATCGCAATGGACCTGCCTGGACCGAGCGCGCCGGGTTCCGCTACGAACACTGGTTCGATGGCGACGGCATGCTGCATCGCTGGCAGTTGGGCGGCCCCCAGGTGCGGCACCTGGGGCGCATGGTGGCCACCCACAAGTTCACCCAGGAGCAACAGGCCGGGCGTTTTCTGTACCGTGCCGCCGGCACCTCGGTGCCCGACATGCAGCCGGCGCGCAACAACGACGACGTCAATACCGCCAATACCTCGGTGATGCGGCTCAACGGCCGCCTGTTTGCGCTGTGGGAAGCCGGTTCGGCGATCGAGGTGGACCCGGATGCACTGGGCACGCTCGGCCCGGTGACCTGGCGCGAAGATCTGGCAGCCATGCCGTTCTCGGCGCATCCGCTGATCGATGCCGACGGCAGCGCCTGGAACTTCGGGTCGATCAGCATCGTGGGCGCCACCGGCGTGCTGCTATGGCATCTGAATGCCGACGCCACGCTGCGCACCGTGCAGTTGCTGCAGACCGACGCGCCCGGCTACCTGCACAGCTTTGCGATGACGCAGCGGCATCTGATCCTGGTGCTGGCGCCGTATCGGCGGCTGGATGGCGACGGCGCCTTCTTCGAACAACTGCGCTTCACGCCCGAGGCGCCGTGCCGGATTGCGGTGGTGCCCAAGGATGCGCTGGACCAGCCGCGCTGGTTCGAGGCCGACTTCGCGGTGGCCTACCACTTCGCCGATGCCTACGCGCAACGCGACCGCATCGTGGTGCGCGCCATCGTGCATACCGACCCGGAACAAGCGCGCTCGCCGATGCGTGCGGCCATGCACGGCGACCCGGCGGCGGCGCCGGCCCCGGTGCAGCTGCGCAGCCTGCATCTGGACCTGGCCAGTGGCCGTGCGCACTGGCAGGCGCATCCGGTGGACGACCTGGAACTGCCGCTGTTCGACCGCCGCACGCCGGGCACGCAAGGTGCGCGCCTGTACGCGCCGTGCATCGACGGGCCGAACCAGTCGCCGTTCCTCAATGCCGTGGCGGCCTACGACCTGGAGCGCGACCGGCGCCAGGTGCATCGCTATGGCGCGCATGTGCTGGCCGAAGAACACGTGTTCGTGCCCCGGCCCGGCAGCGACCGTCCCGACGATGGCTGGCTGGTCGGCACCGTGCTGGACACCCGACGTGCACGCACCGGGCTGATGGTGCTGGACGCGCGCCACGTCGATGCGGGCCCCATCGCCGAAGCCTGGCTGCCGTACGCAGTGCCGCTGGGATTCCACGGGCAGTTTGCCTTCAACGCCTAGCGCGGCGCGCCGCGTCGGCCGATGCGCTGTCAGTCAGCGCGCCGCCGCGGCCTGTGGGCGCAGCTCCAGCGCGTGCGCCCACAGCATGTCGTACAGCTCCACCTGCGCCTTGGCGTCGCTGCCGTCCAGCGAGGTATTGCTGAGCGTCACCACCGCGTTTGCGTGGTCCAGATCCGAGAGCATCTCTGCGCGCACGCCCGGATCCGAGCCGCCATGCCCGATGCGGGTGACATTGAACTTGGTGGACCAGAAGATGCCGGCATTCTTTTCGCTGACGACGACGTTGTCGGGCACGTTGCTACCGGCGCACTGAAAACGCAGCATCTCCGCGGTGGTGGCCGCATCGAGAATGCGGGTGCCCTGATAGCGCCCACCATCGAGCAGCGCGATGAACAGCCGGGACAGGTCGTTGACGCAACTGCGCAAGCCACCGTCCGGATAGGTTCGTACGGTCGCACCGGCACACTCAGGCCCATGTGGCCGACATACAGCATGGCGTGCGTGCCGGCCGACAGCTCGGCCACATGCCAGGCGGTGCGCTGCATGCCCAGCGGCGCGAAGATGCGTTCGCGCGTGTAGCTTCGAACGGCTGGCCCACCGCCCGCTCGACGATATAGCCCGCCAGGCCCGCGCCGATATTGGAATACGCGCGATGCGTATCGGGCCGGTTGGGCAGATAGTTCTGCGGCAGATAGTCGCGCCCGCCCGGTGCCAGATAGCCACGCAGGAAGTCCGAAAGCGGCTCGGCCGTGGCCCCTTCCCAGCGGTAGGTGTCGCGGTAGACCTCCCAGCGGTCGGCCAGGCTGGAGGTATGCGTGGCCAGCTGCCGCAGCGTGATCGGCACCTGCGGGAACTGCGGGTTGCGCACGGCGAACGGCAGGTAGGAATTGATGTCCGCATCCAGCTGCAGCCTGCCGTCCTGCACCGCCTGCATCAGCGCCACGCCGGTGACGGTCTTGCTGACCGAGCCGATGTTCATCACCGTGTCCGGCGTGAAGGCAAGGTTGCGTGCGCGATCGGCGAAACCGAAGCCAGCGCTCCACACCACGCGATGGTCGCGGATGATGGCCGCGCCCATGCCGACCACGCCGGCCTCCTGCATGCGCTGCTCGATGCGCCGTTCGAAGCTGGATGGCACGCTGGTCCCCATCGGTGCATCGGCTGCCAGCGCGTCTGCGATCCAGGCCAGGGCCAGGCTGGCTGCCAGCCATGCAGACGGTCCGATCGTTTTCGCTGCGCGCATTGCCACTGTCTCCTGGATGGCCGCCCTGCAGCCTGCGATGTCCGATGCGGACAGGACCGCATTGGCGTGCGGGCCACGACTGCATCCTGCTGCCCGCAGGCACCGGAGATCAGCGCCATGAGGCCAAGCCCTGCCAATGGCGACGAAACCGGCGATGCACGGAGCAAAACCCCGGCATGGAGCGGATGACCGGCCGGCCGCGCGATGCCCTCGCATGCCGATCGCCTTACACTCGGCCGCTCCCCTGCCTCGCCTGGTCCTCGATGATCATTTCCGCCGCTTCCGACTACCGTGCCGCTGCCCAGGCGCGCCTGCCGCCGTTCCTGTTCCACTACATCGATGGCGGTGCGTATGCCGAGCACACCTTGCGGCGCAATGTGGCGGACCTGGCCGATATCGCGCTGCGCCAGCGGGTGCTGCGCAACATGTCCGACCTGAGCCTGAGCACCGAACTGTTCGGCGAGACGCTGGCGATGCCGGTGGCGCTGGCGCCGGTGGGGCTGACCGGCATGTACGCGCGGCGCGGCGAAGTGCAGGCCGCCCGTGCGGCGGCGGCGCGCGGCATTGCGTTTACCTTGTCCACGGTGTCGGTCTGCCCGATCGAGGAAGTGGCGCCGGCGATCGAACGGCCGATGTGGTTCCAGCTCTATGTGCTCAAGGACCGTGGCTTCATGCGCAACGCGCTGGAGCGTGCCAAGGCCGCCGGCATCACCACGCTGGTGTTCACCGTGGACATGCCCACGCCGGGCGCGCGCTACCGCGATGCGCATTCGGGCATGAGCGGGCCCAATGCATCGCTGCGACGCATGCTGCAGGCGGTGACGCATCCGCGCTGGGCCTGGGACGTGGGCCTGCTCGGCAAACCGCACGACCTGGGCAATATCTCCGCCTACCGCGGCAGCCCCACCGGCCTGCAGGACTACATCGGCTGGCTGGCGGCCAACTTCGATCCCTCCATCTCGTGGAAGGACCTGGAATGGATCCGCGACTTCTGGACCGGGCCGATGGTGATCAAGGGCATCCTGGACCCGGACGATGCGCGCGATGCGGTGCGCTTCGGCGCCGATGGCATCGTGGTCTCCAACCACGGCGGGCGCCAGCTCGACGGTGTGCTGTCCAGTGCACGCGCCCTGCCGGCCATTGCCGATGCGGTGAAGGGCGAGCTGAAGATCCTGGCGGACTCGGGCATCCGCAGCGGGCTGGACGTGGTGCGCATGCTCGCGCTCGGCGCCGATGCGGTGTTGCTGGGCCGCGCCTTCGTCTATGCGCTGGCCGCAGGCGGACAGGCCGGGGTGGAAAACCTGCTGACGCTGATCGAAAAGGAAATGCGCGTGGCGATGACGCTGACCGGCACGCATTCCATCGCCGAGATCAGCGCCGATGCCCTGAGCCGGGTGACGCGCGAGGGGGTGGTGTCGCCTTGATGCCGGGATTTGGGATTTGGGATTTGGGATTTGGGATTTGGGATTTGGGATTCGGGATTCGGGATTCGGGATTCGGGATTCGGGATTCGGGATTCGGGATTCGTCAAAGCGTCGCGCGTTTACTATTTCGATTCTTGAGGTTCGCCGACGCGGGAAACTGATCGACATACCCAAGGGGCGTCGCACCAAGGGGGAATCGGGAATCGGGAATCGTCCGAGCATTGCGGGTTACGTATTTCGATTCTTGCGGTTGCTGACGCGGCAGATTTATCGATACACGCAATCACGTCGCACTGACGTGGGCCGCTTTCTGCGTAGGAGCGCGCCCGAGCGCGACCGGGCTTTACCGGGACAGCTATCGCGCGCAGGCACGCTCCTACGGGACGTGCGCTGCCGTGAGCAGCAGCTAGCTGGGGAGTGATTGCTTGAGCGCCAACACGCTGGCCCAGGGGTCGCGGCGTTGACGCCTGGCACGCTGCAGCGCCTTGTCCAACGCAAACGCATCCGGGCCGCTGAGCTTGCCCAGCTCCTCCCAGCGCAGCGGTACCGCTACGGTGGCCTTCTCGCGTGCGCGCAGCGACCACGAGCACACGCTGGTATTGCCGCGCCCGTTGCGCAGCCAGTCGATAAAGATCACGCCTTCTCGCTTGGCCTTGCTCATGGTCGCCACGTAGCGCTCCGGCGCCTGGGTGGCCAGCGCCTGCGCAAACGCCTCGCAGAAGTCGCGCGCCTGCTCCCAGCTCGCCTCCGGCACGATCGGTACCACGACGTGCAGGCCCTTGCCGCCGGACAGGCGCACCACGCTTTCCAAGCCCGCTGCCCGCAGCTTGGTGCGGATGTCGCGCGCTGCCGCCACCACCTCGCTCCAGGCGACACCCTCGCCCGGGTCCAGATCGAAGACCAGGCGGTCCGGGCGTTCCGGATCGTCGATGCCTGCGCCCCAGGGATGCAGCTCCAGGGTGTTCATCTGCACCAGTTCGAGCAAGCCCGCCGCATCGTTTATGTACAGATAGTCCTCGGTGCCGCTCTTCTGCTGGAGCGCGACCGTCTTGATATGCGCACCCAGCTGACGGGCCTGGTGCTTCTGGAAGAAGCAATCGCCGCCCACGCCATCGGGGCAGCGCAGCAACGACAGCGGCCTGCGTGCCACTTCGGCCAGCACCAGCGGCGCCACAGCGCGGTAGTAGGCGGCCACCTCGCCCTTGCTGATGCCCTGCGCAGGAAACACCACGCGCTCGGGATGGGTCACTGTCACGCCGTCTGCGGATACACCGGTCGCCGCACGGGACGTGACTGATCGTGCAGCGGACGTGGCGACTGCCGCTGAGGTGCTGCTGCGCCTGGAGCGCACATCGCTCACGCGTTCCTGCGCAGGCCCGTCGGCTGCATTGGACGTGGTCACCTGGCTGCTCGTGGCCTGGCGCGCGACGCGCTGCTTACGTGTGGTGGTGCGCGCTGCAGTGCCGGGGCTGCCGCGGTCGCCACCCAGGTCCCTCGCCGGCTTGTCCGGTCGTAGCCGCTTGAATGCAGCCTGCCGCAACAAGCCCTGCCGCGCCCAGCCGCGGAAGGCGATCTCGGCGATCAACTCCGCCCGTACCCAATGCACATCGCGTGGGCGACCAGGCAGATGCGCGGGCAATACCAGCGTGGCGGTATCGCTGCGCAACGCGCGTAGCTGGGCGATGATCTCGCCAAGCAACGCGGCATCGAAGCCGGTGCCCACACGCCCCACATAACGCAGCGCTTTACCCTCCGGTTGCGCCAGCAGCAGCGCACCGAACCCGTTGCGCGCGCCCTTGGGGTCGGTATATCCCACCACCACGAACTCGTCGCTGTCTGCGTGCTTGGTCTTGACCCAGTCGGCACTGCGACCACCGTGATGGACCGCCTCCGCACGCTTGCTGACAATGCCTTCCCAGCCCTTGTCGGCACTGGCGGCGAAGACGTCGGGGCCACGCCCGATCACGTGGTCGCTATAGGCCAGCGTGCCTGGCGTCTGGCCAAGCAACGCGCGCAACAGCTCTTTACGCTGCACCAGCGGCGTGTTGCGCAGGTCCACTCCGGCCACGCCAAGCAGGTCGAATACCAGGTAGCGCAAGGGTTGCGGCGCAGTGCCGTCGAGCGCCTGCTGCAAGGCCGAAAAATCGCTGCGCCCCTGCGCATCCAGCACCACCAGCTCGCCATCCAGCCGCGCATCGCGTATCGGCAGTGCCTGCACGGCGTCGACGACCTCCGCAAAGCGATCTGTCCATGCCTGGTCGTTGCGCGAGCGCAGCTGCGCGTTACCGTCGACCAGATCGGCCAGCAGGCGATAGCCGTCCCATTTGATTTCGTGCAGCCAGGCATCGCCGTCCGGTGCCTGTTCGCGCAGCAAGGTCAGCTGCGCTCGCAGGCCGGTGGGGCAGCGGGCGTCACGCGCACCGTCCAGTGCGAGTGCGCGGGTGCGCCACTGGCTGTCGTTCGGCTTGCGCCGGGTGCTCGGTACCTTGCTGGTTTGCGAGACCGTTGTAGCGCGTCTGTCCGGACTGCCAGAGCCACGCGCCAGGTGCGGGTCGATGCGAACCTTGGCCCTGCGGTTGCGCGCGGCCATCGGCCTAGCCGGCCTTGCGGCGCGGGGCAGCCTTTGCCGTCTTCTTGGTCGCCTTGCTGGCAGTCTTCTTGGTCGCCTTCTTCGCGGCTTTCTTGGCGGCTGTCCTCCTTGCCGGCGCCGACGCGGCGGCAGCGCTGGTCTTCTTGGCCGGCGTACGCGTATTGGCCTGCAGGCTCTTCTGCAGCAGCGACATGAAATCCACCACGTTGGTGGTGGCGTCTTCGTGCTGCGGTGGCTCGGCCTCCACCTTGGTGGTGCCGCCCTTGGCCTGGATGCGTTTGCGCAGGATCTTTTCCAGCTTGCCGCGGAACTCGTCGTGGTAGTCCTCCGGCTGCCAGGTGCCGGACATCGATTCGATCAGCTGCCTGGCCATCTGCTGTTCCTTGGTGGTGATGCGGTAGTCGCCCACGGCACCGGCCGGCAGCTTGTAGTCCTGCGGATCCACCAGCTCCTGCTGGTAGCGCAGCAGCAGCAGGATCAAGGCATCGCCTTGCGGCATCACGGCGGCCAGGTATTCACGGGTGCGTATCACCACCTTGGCGATGCCGACCTTGCCGGTATCGCGCAGGGTTTCGCGCAGCAGCACATAACCTTTTTCGGCTTTCTTGCCGGGAACCAGGATGTAGGGCTTCTCGAAATAGCGCGGGTCGATGTCGGCCGCGTCGACGAAGGTTTCCACTTCCACGGTTTCGTGGCTCTCCGGCGCGGCCGAACGGATGTCCTGTTCCTCGACGATGACATAACTGCCCTTGTCGTACTCGAACGCCTTGACGATCTCCTTCCATGGCACCTCGTCGCCGGTATCGGCATTGACACGCTCGAATCGGATCGGCTTCTTATCGCGCGAATCCAGCATGCGAAAGTGCAGATCCACCTTGCGTTCGCCCGACATCAACGACACCGGCACATTGAGCAGGCCAAAGGACAACGTGCCGGTCCAGATCGGTCGTGCCATCAGTGCGCTGCTCCGTGGACGGCGGCGTCGGGAATATGGTCCAGCGCCAGCCAGGCATCCTCGACGATATCGCGTGCATGCGGCCAATCCAGACGCGAGCTGCCGCGCATGCTTTCCCATTGCGCCGCCAGCGCCTGCTCGCACTGCGCATCGGCGCCACGCGGCCAGTCGGCTGCGTGGGTGACGCGCGCAAACGCATAGACCGGCGACAGATCGCGCCAGGTCGGCCCGCCACGGCGACGGCGGCGCTGGTAATCGGCCAGGCTGTAATAGTGGAAGTCCTGGGCCACACCCACCGGATCGGAAACAAGCACGTTGTGCTGTGCGCGCCTGGGCGATGCGGGGTCGAGGTGGGCGCTGAACAGGCGGCGGTCGGGACGGCGGTCCAGGGTGCGCATGGGTCTGCTCCACGGTGCGGCATGGGGCTGTCATCAGTACCGCCGCTGCCGTGATCCATACGTGAGAGATGTGCATGGATTTTGCGATTTGCGCGGCCTTCACCGCGCGCGCGGTGAACTCGGGCTTTCCGATGGACTGCAGGAGACTGGCCATGACCCGCGATCCCCTACGCGAGCAACCCGCCCAACCGGGCGAGCAACGCGGCAAACGCGATGCCGAACAGTACGAGGACCGGGGCGCCGGCGACGCGCCAGACACCCTGATTCCCGCCGATGACGATACCCCGGCCAAGACGCCAGGCAGCACACCGTGACACCTGTCGCGTTCGTTTGATCTCCCAGCCGCGCATGCTGGCTCAGCGCATCACACCCGCCTGGCCGCCGAGAGCTGCGCCATCTCCTCGTCGCTGAACAGGCGCGAGCGCACCAGGAATCGTACGCCCTCGCCGTTCTCCAGCGAAAACATCCCGCCGCGCCCGGGCACCACGTCGATGATCAGCTGGGTGTGCTTCCAATAGGCGAACTGCGATGGGCTGATGTAGAACGGCGCACCGGCAATCTCCCCCAGCAGCACATCGCGGTCGCCCACGATGAAATCGCCCACTGCAAAGCACATCGGCGAAGAGCCATCGCAACAACCGCCGGATTGATGGAACAGCAGGTCGCCATGCCGCGCACGCAGCGTGTCGATCAACTGCTGCGCGGCAAGCGTTGCCATCACCTGCGCCGGTAACTCAGTTCGCGTGTTGCTGTCTTGCATCGGCCCACTCCCGCAGCCATCTCCGGCCGCCACGCCGAGCACGATACGCCAGGCACGCGTACTGGCATGCATATAAGAGCACCCAACAACACGACTGTGCGGCCGCCAGGCGGGCGCGGTCGGTGCTCGGTGCGGCATGTACCACGCTTACACTGCGGCTCCATCGCGCCGTCCGCACCCACCTGACGACCGCTCGCTACGGTTTGTTGGCCGCTCCAGATCCAAACGCTGATGCCGATGCGATGGAGGCGAGCGAACCGGGCGCCCCTGTAAGAGCCTCCCTCACATCCCATTTTTATACTGCCTGCCAACGTGCGCGGGACGGACGTGCCTGCAGCTGGCGCACGGCTCCTGCCCCGCTGCCGGTTCACCATGAACTTGAATGTCCTAGGGAAGGAACACCACCATGACTCAACGTTTGATTACTGCCGCCCTGCTGGCCTTGCTTCTGCAGGGCTGCCAGGCACCTGAATCCACTCCCACGGCGACCAACACGGCTGGCCCGGCGGCCACGCCTGCTGCAGACGTGCCAGAACCGACAGCACGCCCCGCCACGGCCGCCCATCGTCCCGAATTATCACCGGGAGCCTGCAAGAAAACCGACGATGGATTCACCGCGTTTCTAGAGGCGATGGTTGCCGATCCAGCGGTGCGTGCCGCCTACAGTGCCCCAGTGGTGGAAGAACGAGACCTGCGTGACCCCTCCAAGCTGGTAAATCGCCAGAGCGAGCCGTTTCGATTGACCTTGATCGATTACAGCTGGTCCTACAACGAGCCGGACAAGGACCCGAGCGAACTCGACCGGGTCAAGCTGGACTTTAAGCTGGAGGGCGACCGGATGCGCGTGGACTTTGTCAGAGCGGAGTTTTCCGCGGATGATGAAGTCCTCAAGACGTTCGGTGCGCCTGAAGCATATATATTCGAATATACCCAGGACTGCTGGCAGTTGGCACAGCATCTGCGCTAAGAGCAGCTGGCAAAACGACTACGCGGCCGCCAGGCAACCGCTCGCTACGTTTTGTTGGCCGCTCCAAATGCTGCAGTCCCCGCCGCGCTGCGGGGACTGCAATGAGTCAAGCCCATCGACAAAGGAGAAGTACGATGCCCAGGTATAGAATCGTGGAGTCGGTAGGACACGGCGTTCAAACGGCTCACGACTATGCGGATCTTGAGCGCCACCATCCTACCCGCGGCAATGAGCGTGGCCGCGTCTATGCCACAGTCAACGGTGAACGCGAAGAACTACTCGGCAACTACCGCGGCTCGGCAACCGTCTCGCATGACGGCGACCATTATGTCTCCAAGGATTTTGTGCTGAAAGCCGGCAATCTGGACGAGGTACCAGTGCCGGCCATTGCCAGCGGTTACATCGGCAAAGTCGATCCACGCGATGGCATCGTGCAGATCTATGACAAGCCAGCCTCCGACCCGCGCCGCGAGATGATTGCCCAGTATCGGCATCTGGACCCGCGCAATACGCAGCTGGAGACAGGTGACCGGATCGAATACGGGCAGTCGGTCGGCATCCAGGGCGGCTTCAACAAAGGGGATCCCAGAGCCTTTGGCAAGCACGTGCATGTGGACATCAACACCAGCTACCTGCCGCAGGCCGACCGCTATATCCGCGACATGGATAGCGGCGCGATCACGACCGATCAGCGCCCCCAGCACGCACAGCCCAATCTCACCGGCCCGGCGCAGGTATCGGACATTTCCGGGAACGGTCGGACGGTTGCCGCCCCGGGAGGCGCCACGGCCGTGAGCGCCGCACCCATGGCCGATGGCGTTCTGCGCAAGGACGAACATGGCGCAGAAGTGAAAGCGCTGCAGGAGCGTCTCAATGCGCTGGGCTACACCGATGCCCGTGGCCAGGCATTGGGTGCCGATGGCAAGTTCGGCGACCGCACCCGCGAGGCAGTGCAGGCATTCCAGCGCGATCACCAGCTGAGCGACGATGGCATCGTCGGCCGCGACACCTTCAAGGCGCTCGCCGCGGCACACCCTCGGCAGCCTGACCAGGCAGCCACCGCTGTGCCGGGCCAGCGCAGCGAGGCATCGCGCCCACTGCTGCTGTCGGACCAGGGGCACCCGCAGTACCCGATGTATCAGCAAGCGCTAGGTGCGCTGGAAAAGCTCGGTCCTTCGGGAGGCTTCAAGGACCGCAAGGAACTGGAGCAGACCGCCGGCACGCTGGTGCAGGACGCCAGCCTCAGCGGGCTGAGCCGCATCGACCATGTCACCCCCAACAAGGCCGGCGATGGGTTGTTCGTGGTGGAAGGTCGGCTGGACGACCCGGCGCACCGCCGCGCCTATGTCGATCGCGATCAGGCAGCGCAGCAGACCCTGGAACAGTCCACGCAGAGACTGCGACAGGATCTGGCCGGCAGTGTCGACCAGGCGCCCGCACGCGACACCAACCGCGCCATGGCGATGTAGGCGTCCAGTTCTGACATTACGCACGCTCCAATGCGGCCATTGGCACTGCACCGGAGCGTGGCCTTGCAGACGTCGATGCCGGCACGCTCATCCGCAGGCGATCGGCAAGGGTGTGCAGCCTCGCCCTGCGGGCGGGCTGCACACCTCGTCCCTCAGAAGAACCCCAGCGCCTTGGGCGAATAGCTCACCAGCAGGTTCTTGGTCTGCTGGTAGTGATCGAGCATCATCTTGTGGTTTTCGCGCCCGATGCCCGACTGCTTGTAGCCTCCGAAGGCGGCATGCGCCGGATAGGCGTGATAGCAGTTGGTCCACACGCGGCCGGCCTGGATCGCGCGGCCCATGCGGTACAACCGCGCCGCATCGCGGCTCCAGACGCCGGCACCCAGGCCGTACAAGGTGTCGTTGGCGATCGCCAGCGCCTCGGCCTCGTCCTTGAACGTGGTCACCGACACCACCGGGCCAAAGATCTCTTCCTGGAACACGCGCATCTTGTTGTGGCCCTTGAACACCGTGGGCTTGACGTAGAAACCCTCAGCCAGATCGCCATCGAGCGTATTGCGTTCGCCACCAATCAAGACCTGTGCACCTTCCTGTTTGCCGATGTCGATATAGGACAGGATCTTTTCCAGCTGCTCGCTCGATGCCTGCGCACCGACCATGGTGTTGGGATCCAGCGGGTTGCCCTGCTTGATCGCCGCCACACGCTTGAGCGCCTTTTCCATGAACCGGTCGTAGATCGATTCCTGGATCAGCGCACGCGACGGGCAGGTGCACACCTCGCCTTGATTGAAGGCGAACAGCACGAAGCCTTCCACCGCCTTGTCGAGAAAATCGTCGTCTTCGGCCATGACATCGGCAAAGAAGATGTTCGGCGACTTGCCGCCCAGCTCCAGCGTGACCGGAATCAGGTTCTGGCTGGCGTACTGCATGATCAGCCGGCCGGTGGTGGTTTCGCCGGTGAAGGCGATCTTGGCGATGCGCGGATTGCTGGCCAGCGGCTTGCCCGCTTCCAGACCAAAACCATTGACCACGTTGAGCACGCCGGGTGGCAGCAGATCGCCGATCAGCTCCATCAAGACCAGAATGGAGGCCGGCGTCTGCTCGGCCGGCTTCATCACCACGCAGTTGCCGGCCGCCAGCGCCGGTGCCAGTTTCCAGCACGCCATCAGCAGCGGGAAATTCCATGGAATGATCTGCCCCACCACGCCCAACGGCTCGTGGAAGTGATAGGCGATGGTGTCGCTGTCGATCTCGGAAATGCCGCCTTCCTGCGCGCGGATGGCCCCGGCGAAATAGCGGAAGTGGTCCACGCACAGCGGTACGTCGGCATTGAGCGTTTCGCGCACCGGCTTGCCGTTATCCCAGGTCTCGGCGTAGGCGAGCAGTTCAAGGTTCTGTTCGATGCGGTCGGCGATCTTGAGCAATACGTTGGAACGCTCGGTGGTCGAGGTCTTGCCCCACGCGCCCTTGGCCGCATGCGCGGCATCCAGCGCAGCTTCGACGTCCTGTGCGTTGGAGCGGGCGATCGAGGTGAACACCTTGCCGCTGATCGGCGTGGTGTTGTCGAAATACTGGCCACTGTTCGGCGCCACCCACTTGCCACCGATGAAGTTGTCGTAGCGCGGCTTGAAGATCGATTGCGGGTCGGTGCTGAGCGGCTTGGTGGAAGGTTGCGCGTTCATCATGGGCTCCGGCTGAGATGACGGCCCACGTGTATACCCGCCGCGGGGCGAGCGCAATGTCGGCAACAATGCTGTTGCGCTGCGTCATCATCCAAGCGCAATGAGCACTGCATCCGAGCTCACATCCGGTTGCATCGCATCATCGCCGGCAGTGCCAGGATCGTGCTGCAAGACCGCGAGGGGCGCGTAGTCCCGGTCAATCCAGGAGATGACGATGCGTCCGTACCCGAAGGCGGCGTCGAGGCCTCAACGGCGGCGCCCCAGACACTACCGCGACCACCCCGCAGGCATGCGCCGCTGGCGCCCGCCATCAGCATGACCACCGCGCCGAACGACTATCCGCCGGACTCGCTCACACGGACACGAATCTGCCGCGGCGTTTTACGTGGCCCTACGATCCCCGTGCCTTGGCGCCTGCCTCGGCCTGCACCGGCTCGTCCGCAGATGTCTTGCAGTCGGCGACGGTTGTCTGCCGATAGGAGCGCAGCTGCCATGCAGCAGCGCCATTGACCTGCTGCCACGCGTAGACCCAGCGGTAGCGCTGGCCGGCATTGCAGGCATCGATGGTGATCTCATCGCGCGGCCGGCCGCTCACTGGCAACGGCGCTGCGTCTGGTGCCCGCATCGGTACGCGTCCCCAAGGGATTATCGAAGGACGCCGCACTGACACGGACATCCCCCAGGCCGGTCACGGTGGCCGGCGGCGGCATCTGCCTGGGTTGGTCACTGGACCGGGACTGCTGCAGCAACCAACCGTGGATCTGCGCGATGGCCGGCGAACCAGCGGGGTAGTCGCGCACGATGCGCAGGTCCACGTGATCTGCCCATGCCGCGCCGCAAGCCAGCAGACCGACCACGATCACTGACGCACCGAGGTTCTGCTTCCATTTCATCATCGTCGCGCTCCATGCCCTGAGTGAGGGGCCAAGGCTAGCACGCAAGGTCGAGGTGCCTGTACCGTCGTGCGGGGCCAGTTGGCCGCCACGCCCACACTGCCGCACGCACACGCGTGCCGTCTGCCGCGCTGCACTCGCGTGTTACTTAGAGCGGCCAACAAAACGTAGCGAGCGGTCGTCAGGTGGGTGCGGATGGCGCGAGGGAACCGGGGTGTACGAGTGCTACATGCCGATTCCGGGCAAGGCCGCGCCCGCCTGACTGCCGTGCAGTAGTTTTGCTGGCTGCTCTTAGTCGTGTGGTCGGGCCTGGACCAGGGCCGCCATCCGTGCGCGGTTGTCCTGCGAGCACGTTGGCACGCCCGGTTGCGTTCGACACCAGCAGGATCGAAAAGCCGGCGGCTGAGATCCAGCAGTTGGTATCCCGCCAGTAACGGCCTTCATCGCGCAAGAGACACCGGTCTGCTGGTGCGTGATCGACGGCGCTTCTGCGCGCCCGCACGCGCGTCTGCGGTGGACACGAGCCGGATAGCCGGTTGGCCCACCAAACGCGCTTTTCAGATAAGCGCAGTGCAGCGGCATGCGCGTCGAAGGACGCGCACGGTCGCTCTCTGCTCACCCACCAAAATCCCACTGCAACCCCATCGTATAGGTGCGGTCCGGGCCGGGTTCGTAATAGCGTCCGTTGCCGTCGTTGACGATCACCGAGCCCACGTAGTGGCGGTCCAGCGCGTTGTCGATGCGCGCAAACGTGCGTAGCGCCCCGTGCGCGGTGGTCCAGCGGCGCGAGGCTTCCAGGTTGACCACTGCATAGCCCGGCGCACGCTCGGTGGCCAGGTCGTTGACCACGGTGGCATCGGAGGCCACCGTTTCGGCGGCGAACTGCCACTGCATCGGTTGCCATTGCCAACGCGCAAACAGCTGCTGCCGCGGCACGCCGGGCAGGCGCGACCCGCTGGCCACTGGCGCGGTGGGCACCGCGCAGCCGCTGCTGGCGCAGGTGAGATAGCCATCGCGCACGCTGGCATCGACAAAGGTGTAGGCCAGCTGCAGCTGCTGGGTGGCGCCCAGCGGCTGCTGCCAGCTCAGCTCCGCGCCCTGGCGGCGGGTGGCGCCGATGTTGCGGAAGGTGCTGCGGCCGTTGGTGTTGCTGGCCACCGCCAGTTCGTTGTCGGTGTCGGCACGGAACAGCGCCACCTGCAACGCCGCGCCGCTCTGGGCGCGCCACTTGCTGCCGATCTCATAATTGCGGCTGGTGGCCGCGCCCAGGTCCAGCGCCAGACCGGCCGCGCCATCGTTGCGATAGCCCAGCTCGTTGAAGGTGGGCGTTTCGAAGCCGCGTCCGGCCGAGGCGTAAAAGCGCAGATCGTCGGTGGCGCGGAACACGATGCCGGCCACCGGCGTGGTGGCCGAATACTCGCGCCGGCCGCTGTCGTCGGGATTGCGGCCCACGATGTAGCGGTCGTCCGACGCGAAGCGCACCTGGCTATGGCGCACGCCCAGCAATGCCGACCAGCGCGCGCTCCACTGCCACCAGGCCTGCGCGAACTGGTCCACGTTCTCCACCCGGTCGCGCTGGTTGCGGCGTAGCGCGCCCTGCACGCCCAAGGTATCGCCGACGAAATTTTCGTAGCCGGTGCGATGCTGGCGCTGGCGGTCGATGTTGGCGCCGACGGTGAGCTGCAGCGGCCGGCCCAGCGCCTGCCCCTGCCAGGCCCAGCGCGCGTCGGCACCTTCGTAATTGCTGTCCAGATCGATCACCCCGCCGGCATGCAGCGGGTTGCGCTGCACTGCCACCGGCACCGACAGGAACTGCTCCACGCTGCGCGTGCCGCCATAGGCCATCAGCCGCAGCGTCTGGCCGTCGAACTGCTGGGTGAAGATGGCCCCGGCCTGGCTCTGGCGTACCGACTTGCGGGTGTTGAACTGGGTGGCCACCGCCGTGGCCTGGCGCGGATCGGCGTTGAACTGGGCCCGGCTCAGGCCCAGCGGGTCCTGCGCATCGGGCGCATCGAGATGGTTGAGCACCAGATCCAGCCGGCTGCCGGGCGCCAGGTCGACACCCAGCTTGGCGTTGACCGAATCGCGCCTGGCGCGGCTATGGTCGCGGAAGCCGTTGGTCTCGAAATGGTTGGCGGCCAGGTTGTAGTGCACCGCGCCCTGCTGGCCGAGCAATTGCGCACCCACGTTGACGGTGGCGTTGCTGCCGTAGGTGGCGCGCAGCCGCCAGGGGTCGTCTGGGGCGCCGTCGGCGCTCCACAGCTGCAGCACGCCGCCGGAGGAATTGCCGTACAGCGCAGAAAACGGCCCGCGCAACACTTCCACCCGCGCCGCGCCCAACACGTTGAAGTGCGACAGCTGGCCCTGGCCATCGGGCATGCTGGCCGGAATACCGTCCACCAGCAGCCGTACGCCGCGCACGCCGAAGGTGGAGCGCGCGCCGAAGCCGCGGATCGACAGCTGGGTGTCCTGCGCGTAGTTCTGGCGGTCGCGCGCCACCAGCCCGGGGATGCCGTCCAGCAACTCGGACACCTGCGCGCCACGGCGGTTGTCGTCGTCGGCCGCCACCACGGTGAACGAGGCCGGCAGGTCGAAGTCGTCCACCCCGTGCACCCGGGCGGCATCCACCTGCACGGCCGGAAGTGTCTGGGGCGCGGGTGCCGGCTCGGCGGCCAGGGCGGGCACCGCGGCGCTCGCGGCGAACAGGCCGCAGGCAGCGGCCAACAGGGTGAGTCTGGGCATGGGCGTAGTGTCCCTCATCCGTACTGCGGCCGCATCGTTGCGTACGGAACGAAGCATGCTACGCCCGCCATGGGCTGCTACGATGAAGTGGTTTGGCCCTGCAGCGGCCAACCATCCGGAAGTACCCCACTCTTTCGTCCTTCAGCGAGTCATGCCGTGTCCTTCTTTGCAAACGTAGAACAGGTTCCAGGCGACCCCATCCTGGGCCTGACCGAGGCCTACAACGCCGATAGCCGCCCCAACAAGGTCAATCTTGGCGTGGGCATCTATTACGACGAAAACGGGCGCATCCCGCTGTTGCGCGCCGTGCACAGGATCGAGCAGCAGCTCGCGCAGGAGGCCAAACCGCGCGGCTACCTGCCCATCGACGGCCTGGCTGCCTACGACAAGGCCACCCAGGAGCTGCTGTTCGGCGCCGAGTCGGCACTGGTGGCCTCCGGTCGCGTGGCGACCTCGCAGACCGTCGGCGGCAGCGGTGCGCTGCGCGTGGGAGCGGACCTGCTCAAGAAGCTGCTGCCCACCTCCACCATCGCCATCAGCAACCCCAGCTGGGAGAACCACCGCGCGGTGTTCGGTGCGGCCGGCTTCGAGGTGGTGGACTACACCTATTTCGACGCCGCCAGCCACGGCCTGAACTTCGACGGCATGCTGGCCGACCTGGCCAAGCTGGAGCCGGGCACCGTGGTGCTGCTGCACGCCTGCTGCCACAACCCTACCGGCGCGGACCTGAGCCGCGAGCAGTGGAAGCAGGTGGCCGGGCTGTTGAAGGAGCGCAACCTGTTCCCGTTCGTCGACATCGCCTACCAGGGCTTCGACCAGGGCATCGAGGCAGACGCCTACGCAGTGCGCCTGCTGGCGGCCGAAGGCATCGACAGCTACGTGGTCGCCAGCTCCTATTCCAAGTCGTTCTCGCTGTATGGCGAGCGCGTGGGCGCGCTGTCGGTGGTCTCGGCCACCGCCGCCGAAGCCAAGGCGGTGCAGTCGCAGGTCAAGCGCATCATCCGCACCATCTATTCCAGCCCGTCCACGCACGGCGCCGCGCTGGTGGCCGGCGTGCTGACCAGCCCGGAACTTCGTGATGTGTGGGAGCAGGAACTGACCGAAATGCGCGAGCGCATCCACGCCCTGCGCGCCGGCCTGGTCGATAAGCTGGCCACCCTCGGCGCCCCGGAATTCGCGTTCATCCAGCGCCAGGCCGGCATGTTCTCGTACTCGGGCCTGACCCGGACCCAGGTGGACCGCCTGCGCGAGGAGTTCGCGATCTACGCCGTGGGCACCGGCCGCATCTGCGTGGCCGCACTGAGCCAGCGCAACCTGGACTACGTGGCCCAGGCCGTGGCCACCGTCAGCCGCATGTAAGCGGCCCCGCCGCTGCGCGCGGCGGCATCGACGTACGGCAGACCGGGAGCGCGCAAGCCTCCCGGCTTTTTTGTGCCCGCACACGCCGCTCCCTTCCCCCGCCCGCGGGGGAAGGTGCCCGAAGGGCGGATGGGGGCGCTCAGCATGCAAGGCGCACACACCACACCCCCATTCGCACAGATCCGATCAACCACGATACAAAACGCGCAGCAAGTGATCGAAATCTAACGGCGCAATGGCGACAATGGCGGCCCACTTCCTACAACAGGCTGCCCGCTCCATGTCGCGTCCCTCGCTGACCCGCTTCCTGATCGAAGAACAACACGCCGGCCGTATCGATGCGGAATTGCGCCAGCTCATCACCATCGTCTCGCGCGCCTGCAAGCGCATTTCCATCGCCGTCAGCAAGGGCGCGCTGGGCGGCGTGCTGGGCGATGCCGGCACCGGCAACGTGCAGGGCGAGGCGCAGAAGAAGCTGGATGTGCTGAGCAACGACATCCTGCTGGAAGCCAACGCCTGGGGCGGTCACTTGGCCGCGTGCGCCTCCGAAGAGATGGACCACAGCCAGCCGGTGCCCGACCAGTACCCCAGCGGCGACTTCCTGCTGCTGTTCGACCCGCTAGACGGCAGCTCCAACATCGACGTCAATGTCTCGGTGGGCACCATCTTCTCGGTGCTGCGCGCGCCCAAGGGCACCGAAAAGCCCGGCGACGAACACTTCCTGCAACCGGGTACCCAGCAGGTGGCCGCCGGCTATTGCATCTACGGCCCCAGCACCATGCTGGTGCTCACGCTCGGCCACGGCACCCATGCCTTCACCCTGGAGCGCGAGGAAGGCAGCTTCCTGCTGACCCAGCGCGACATGCGCGTGCCCGAAGACACCGCCGAATTCGCCATCAACATGTCCAACCAGCGCCACTGGGAGCCGGCGATGCAAGCCTATGTGGGCGACCTGCTGGCCGGCGCGGAAGGTGCGCGCGGCAAGAACTTCAACATGCGCTGGATCGCCAGCATGGTGGCCGACGTGCACCGCATCCTCACCCGCGGCGGCATCTTCATCTACCCCTGGGACAAGAAGGATGCCGCCAAGCCCGGCAAGCTGCGCCTGATGTACGAAGCCAACCCGATGAGCATGCTGGTGGAACAGGCCGGCGGCGCCGCCACCACTGGGCGCGAACGCATCCTCGACATCCAGCCCACGCAACTGCACCAGCGCGTGCCGGTGTTCCTGGGCTCCAAGAACGAAGTGGCCGAGGCGACGCGGTACCACCTGGGTGCGGACAGGGCGTAAGGCTGAACGCCTGGTCCAGAAGCCAGCGGTCGTGTGTTATCCGAAGACACCCGCGTCCTGCGGGTGTCTCTTTAACCGCCCCCCCCCCCGACAACGCATCGGTGCAGATGCCGGTTGGAGCAGTCGATAATCCCAGGCGCCTGGTGCCCGCGCGCACCTTGTGGATCTATACGTGTCCGAGGTTATGCGCGTGCCAGCGAACAGCTATGCATCAGGCAACACCTGACCTTCCAGCCGCTTCCTGCCGAACCCCGCCTCATCGGAGAACCCGCTTGCCGGACGCCCACATCATTTTTTCTTCGAGACAGCCTGCGTGAGAGACGTCTTGCTTGCGCTTGCACACGCAATAAAAGAGAGCTTGGTTTTCTTGGGTTCGGTACTGTTGTCATGCGTCGCGGCAACGATGCTGAGCGGCTTAATCATTGCTGTGATTGTGGCAACGTCGGGCAGTGGTGAAACGGCGACTACATTTTTTCTGTATTACTGTTTCTTCGCATTCGGCATTGGCTCGCCGTTCTTTGTTCTTCTGGGCGTCCCAACGCTGCACTTTGTTCCTGGCCTGAAACACGCACATCCTTACGTGGCGGGAATTGCTGCAGCAGCGATGGCGGGAAGCCTCTGTCTACTCCTGCGCTTGACGCACGACGCTTCAGCGTCATTCGGCTCGTTGGCCTCCTTGGCCGCATTTATCGCTTGCCCAGCGCTTTGGGCAGCGATTGCAAGCTGCATCTATCAGCGCACCAGGGAACTGAAAGCTGCTGCGTGACGGCAGCACGCGCAGGGCGATTGGAAGCGCAAGAGCGAGGAAAGACGCGTCAAACCACAGGACGCCCTGCGGCGCCAGGAGTGACACAGGCACCGATACGACGTTATGGCAGGGCGCGACAAGGTCAAGACCTCGGTAGAGGTCAAGGGTGCCGGCAAGACCGTGGCCGCCTTCGATGTGGAGTCGACCATTAGCACCGCCTGGAGCACGTCGGAAGGCGTGATCGAAACCCATGCGCAAGAGATCGCCGAACGCCTGGAGCAGGTGCGATAGCGCACTGGGTGGATATTGCGACGCCGGTTCCGTGGTTGGCGAGCTGCCGTGAGCGGGTGACCCCGGCATTGCCCAGCGGCCGCCGCACCAAACGCTCGAGATCGCTGCGTTCGTAGCGGTGGCCTGCGTGGCGCGGCATTCAGACAAGGACTGCGCCCGGCGCGATCGAGCCGTGGCACACGGTGGACGCCACGGCAAGGAAGTCGCCGTTGCCATGGCCTGCCTGCACCACGCGTTGCCGCGCACTGCCGAAACCGGCAACCTACTGTGCCAGGATCCGGCACGTTGCCGCGTTCACACGTGCATCCGCAGCCGCGCCGCACCGTTTTGCCGACAGGAAAGAGGCCATGTATGACATTGGGTAATGCTCGCGTCTTGCTTGTGCTCATCGGCCTGGTCCTGCCTTATGCAGCCCGCCTGCCGGGTGGAATGGACTGGCTTGGGCAATACACCGACACCGGCGTGGGCGGATGGCTGTTGCTGGGCGGATTCAATGCGATCGCCTGGGGCGCGTTGCTCGGCATCAGTTTCCTGTACCGACGGCCGATCGCACTGTTGGTGCCGTGCCTGATCGGCTTTGGAGCGCTCGCCTGGGCGCACGCCAGCCTGGATCTGCGCGCCGATGCGCAATCGGCGCTGGCGCTGATCTTCATTCCGATCTATGCGCTGCTGCCGATCGCCATCGGTGGCGTGCTCGGCTACCTGCTGGACCGCCGGCTTCGGCGCAGCGCCACGCCGTGAGCCTGCGGCGGACGCAGGGGTCGACCCCTTGGCCATGAGCTCGGTACTGCACCGAACTGGGTAACATGGCATCGACGATGTTTCAGGAGACAGGCGTGCCGGAGATCTGGAGTATCAATCCGAACAAGGGCCTGGGGCCGTTGGAATTCGGCATGACGCAGGCTCAGGTGGCCGCCTTCGAAGCTGTCATGGGGCCGCTCGATGACACCACCACCGAAACGCTGCCTGATGGCGGCCTGGCGATAAACGAGTTTCGAGACCGCGACGCGCCGTTATGTTCGTTTCAGGACGGAAGACTGGCCTATCTCTCGATTGGGCAATCGGACACGATCGATGTCAGGTTTCAGGGCGTCTCCGTGTTTCAGGACGATCCAAAGCGGGTGTATTCCACGCTAGGGCGAGCCGCGGGTGCAGTCTTCTGGCATCGCAACAGTGTGATCATGCCGTCGCTTGGCCTGGAACTGGCTGGCTTCGTGATCGAGTACCGACCCAAGGGCGAACCGCCGGTTTTCGTCACTGCAAAGACCGGATTTACCTGGCCGCAGCTGGTACTTTTTTCGCCGGGTCGCGAGCACTTCAAGGCGCAGGACCTGATCGAGATCTCCAACCAGGTGCAGTGACGCCGGGCCATCGTGTGCTAACCGATTCTGGCTTCGGTGCAGGCCTGCATGCTGTCATTGGCCTGCACCGGCGCGCAGACTACTGCGCCTCGAACGCACCCAGGTCCGGTGCGCGCCCGTTGAAGGCTTCGCCGGCATCGGCACCGGCATCGATCAGCGCACTGCCCGGGGCCAGCGTGGCGAAGGTGATCACTGGCAGATCGCCGTTGGGCTGGCGCGCGCGGGTGAGCTGGCGCTCGTCCAGGCTGACGAAATCACGTGCCACAGCCGTCAGCCCAAGGGTGAAGGAGTTGCGTCCGATGGTATTGGCGCTCGCCGCGCCCAGATTGGCGATTTCGGTGCGTGCGCCATAGCCCAGGTTGTTGGCCAGGGTATGGCCGTAGCCGGGCACGTCGGTGCGGTTGTCGGCCAGGGTGGAGAGCATGTCGAAGTTGGCGCGGCCGTTGTCGATGGCGGTGTTGCTGATCCAGGTCTGCCCGCCGATCTGATGGTTGGCATAGAAGCCGTTGCTGCGATTGCCGACCGCCAGATTGAACGCAATGCGGTGCTGTGGCACCGGCTGCGGATAGGCGCTGCCATTGCGGCCGTAACCGCCGGCCTTGAAGCCGTTGCCATCGCCCAGCGGCGTGCCATCCACGTCGAGCCCGTTGCGGAACGCCCAGTTGTGCTGCAGCGTGACCGCTTCCCAGGCATTGATCAGGTCGAAGCCGTCGTCGCTGTTGTTCCAGGCACGGCTGCCTTCGATGAGGTTGCCGCGGCTGCCGGCGGCGGCCGGGTGCACGCCGAAGCCGTCAATGTTGCCGTGGGAGAAGCTGTTCAAACCCTTGTTGTTGTACGCATCGACATTGCGCACGCGGTTGTTGCTGCCTGACACCAGATACCAGCCGATCGCCTGGCCGTCGTGGATCGCCAGGCGCTCGAACAGATTGCCACTGCCGCCCTCCACCCGGAAGGCCTCCGACTGGGTCAGGCGGTCGGCGATGGTGATGGGCACGCCAATCACCTCGAAGCCGCGGAACGTGCAGTTGCTGGCCTTGATCCGGAATGCAGCCACGCGCTGGCCTGCCGGGGCGACCGCGGAGAAATCGAACACCGGCCGCTCGTTGGTGGCGCCGACATAGGCGATGCCGCTCTTGGTGATGTCGTTGACGATCGCGTAGGGCTGCCGAACCGCGCTGATGTTGGCCGTGGTGAGGCGATAGGTGCCGCCGCGCAGGTAGACGGTATCCCCACTGGACGCCGCGGCCTGTGCGGCCATTACGGTGGCGAACGGCCGCGCGCGCGTGCCGATGTTGCTGTCCGAGCCGGTCGGCGACACATACCAGTCGGCGGCGGCGCTCACCATCGGAAGCATGCCCGACACGATAACAAGCGCTGCCACACCGCAGCGAGCCGTGGTTTTTTTCATCAAGTGTCCCCTGAGTGATGTAGACCTCGCGCGCCTTGCCACGGCCGCACGCGGAGCGACCGCAGCAAAGCCGCAGAGGCGGCGAGGCTAACGGCGCATGCGTCCGGCCACAAGCACTCGCGTTCGCTTACTGCGACGGCCGTTACGTTCTGCAGTGCGGCCTGTGCTGCGGATCTGACAACCGGCGGCACTTGACCAAACCGGCACGTGCGGTAAGGCTCGGATGCTGGCGTGCACCTGTTGCGCTGCGCGCATCGATTGGAGAGACCGCACGTGGACCGTCGTACCTTTCTCACCCTGTCCGGCATCGGGGCCGCCGGGCTGCTGCTGCCCAATACGCGGCTGATCGCGGCCGAGCAGCTGCTTGCGCCGGTGGATGCAGCGCGCAACCGCCGCCTTTCAGATGCTGCGCTCACCACCGCCAAGGCGGCGGGCGCCAGCTATTGCGATGTGCGGGTAGGCCGCTACCTGCGCCAGTTCGTCATCACCCGCGAAGCGCAGGTGGAGAACGTGGTCAATGCCGAATCCAGCGGCGTGGGCGTGCGCGTGCTGGCCGATGGTGCGTGGGGCTTTGCCGCGACCAATACGCTCACCAGCGATGGCGTTGCGACCGCCACGCGACAGGCGGTGGCGATTGCCAAGGCCAATGCGCGGCTAGGTGGCATGCCGGTACAGTTGGCACCAGTGACGCCGGCAGGCGAGGTGCGCTGGCGCACGCCGATCAGGAAGAACGCGATGGAAGTGCCGCTGCAGGACAAGGTGGCCCTGCTGATGGATGTCAATGCGGCCGCGTTGAATTCCGGCGCCACCTTTGTGGCCTCCCGTATGTTCGCCATCAACGAGCAGAAGTATTTCGCCAGCAGCGGGGGGTCCTATATCGACCAGGACGTGCATCGGCTGTGGCTACCGTTCACCGTGACCGCGGTGGACAAAGCCAGCGGCAAGTTCCGCACCCGCGACGGGCTGTCTTCGCCGATGGGCATGGGCTACGAATACCTGGATGGCGATGCGCGCGAGAAGCACACCCTGCCCGGCGGGCTTGTCGGGTATGGGAAAAGCTATGACGCCCGCGAAGACGCCATCGCCGCCGCCAGGCAGGCACGCGCCAAGCTCACTGCGCCATCAGTGAAGGCGGGCAAGTACGACCTGGTGATCGACCCAAGCAACCTGTTTCTCACCATCCACGAATCGGTGGGCCACCCGCTCGAGCTCGATCGCGTGCTCGGCTACGAGGCCAACTACGCCGGCACCAGTTTCGCCACGCTGGACAAGCGCGATGCGAAGTTCCGGTGGGGCAGCGACGCGGTGACCTTCGTCGCCGACAAGACGCAGCCGGGCAGCCTCGGCGCGGTGGGCTACGACGATGAAGGCGTCAAGACCAAGCAGTGGGAGCTGGTGAAGGACGGCATCCTGGTCGACTACCAATGCACGCGCGACCAGGCCCACCTGCTCGGCAAGACGGCTTCGGATGGCTGCAGCTACGCCGATTCCTGGTCCAACGTGCAGTTCCAGCGCATGCCCAATGTGTCGCTGGCGCCGGGCAAGACACCGCTGGCGGTTGCGGACATGATCAAGAACGTGGAGCGCGGGCTGTACATCCACGGGCGCGGTTCGTATTCGATCGATCAGCAGCGCTACAACGCGCAGTTCGGCGGGCAGTTGTTCTACGAGATCGAGAACGGCCAGGTCACACGCCTGGTGGAAGACGGCGCTTATCAGATCCGCACGCCGGAATTCTGGAATGCCTGCAGCGCGGTCTGCGATGAGCGCGACTTCCGCCTGGGTGGCTCGTTCTTCGATGGCAAGGGCCAGCCCAGCCAGGTGTCGGCGGTGTCGCACGGATCGTCCACCGCGCGCTTCGATGGGATCAACGTGATCAATACCGCGCGTTCGTTGGGGTGAGGGCTGCGAGCAAACGGTGGCAGTGTCTTTGGCAGAGCGGTCTTACTTGGAGATAGTCACAGCGCTACTTTCGACGTCCTGGTTGTTTAGATGCGATCAAAAGCCTCGTGAGTCGAGGGTGCGGTGCCCTCACCGCTCGCGGGACACGCCGCAAGTACGTCCCTGTAGGCTCGGTGGCGGCATCCATGCCGCCACACGGTCCCGCAATCGGCAAGGACACCGCACCAGGATGTTGGTCGGTTGCCTTCCCAAAAGCTTGTCCGTTGCTCGGCTTGCATCGGCACACTCGTCCGACCCACCGTTATCAAGCAACGCACTTTATGCCTTGCTTGCAACCATGCACACCGACCAGCGTGACCGGTCCTTGCCCGCCCACCGTCGCGGGACCCTTGGCGGCATGGATGCCGCCACGGAGCTTACAAGGACGTACTTGCAGCGTGTCCTGCGATGGTGGGCGGGCAAGGGCCCTGCAGCAAACTCCCAGCGTCGAGTGCGCGGTGCCCGCACCAGAAGGTTGGCTGACTGTTTCATTGAAGGCATGCGCTTGGATCCATGCGACTGGCCCTTGCCTGCCCACCTTCGCGGGACCATTGCCAGGTACAAGCATCGTCATCGAACACCGCCAGCCGCGCTCGCCACGCATCAACACAAGCCCGCAGTGCCATTGGCTTCATACGGGCGAACGTTTGCACACGGACCCCTGCCGAAAGTCATTTGACGCAGCAATCATCGCCCGGCAAGAATCGGCGATATCGCGTGGAGAGGCCTCCGCGCGTCACCACTCACCGCGCGCCGCGCGGAACTATTGGGGAGTTGCCCGTGCAGCGACGTGATTTCCTGGCCCTCACCGGGCTGACCATGGGCGGATTGATCGTGCCTGCCTATTTCGGCAATGCGATTTCCGCCGAACAGTTGTTGACGCCCTTCGATGTGGGCCGCAAGAAGTGGCTGGCCGATGCCGGGCTCACTGCCGCGCGTCAGGCCGGGGCCAGCTATTGCGATGTGCGCATCGGCCGCTACCTGCGCCAGTTCGTGATCACCCGCGAAGACAAGGTGCAGAACGTCGTCAATACCGAATCCATCGGTGCCGGCATCCGCGTGATCGTGGGCGGGGCCTGGGGCTTTGCCGCCACCAACGAGCTGACCGAGCAAGGCGTGGCCAAGGCCGCCGCGCAGGCCGCGGCGATCGCCAAGGCCAACGCCAAGGTGCAGGGCACGCCGGTGCAGCTGGCAGCCACGCCCGGCGTGGGCGAGGTCAGCTGGAAGACGCCGATCAAGAAGAACGCGATGGAAGTGCCGATCAAGGACAAGGTGGACCTGCTGCTCGGCGTCAACGCCGCCGCCACCGCGGCCGGTGCCAACTTCGTCAACTCGATGCTGTTCGTGGTCAACGAGCAGAAGTATTTCGCCAGCACCGACGGCTCCTACATCGACCAGGACGTGCACCGCATCTGGGCGCCAATGAGCGTGACCGCCATCGACAAGGCCAGCGGCAAGTTCCGCACCCGCGACGGGCTGTCCGCGCCGATGGGCATGGGCTACGAATATCTGGACGGCGCGGCATCGGGCAAGTTCGTCTCGCCCAACGGCGTGGTCAATTACGGTCTGTCCTACGACATGAAGGAAGACGCCATCGCCGCGGCCAAGCAGGCGCAGGAAAAGCTCAAGGCGCCGTCGGTCAAGCCCGGCAAGTACGACCTGGTGCTGGACCCTTCGCATACCTGGCTCACCATCCACGAATCGGTCGGCCACCCGCTGGAGCTGGACCGCGTGCTCGGCTACGAGGCCAACTTCGCCGGGACCAGCTTCGCCACGCTGGACAAGCTCAAGGCCGGCTTCCAGTACGGCAGCGACAAGGTGCATATCCTGGCCGACAAGACCCAGCTCGGCAGCCTGGGCGCGGTGGGCTACGACGATGAAGGCGTCAAGACCAAGCAGTGGGATCTGATCCGCGACGGCAAGCTGGTCGACTACCAGGCCATCCGCGATCAGGCGCACATCCTGGGCAAGACCGCCTCCGACGGCTGCTGCTATGCCGATTCGTGGTCGAGCGTGCAGTTCCAGCGCATGGCCAACGTATCGCTGGCCGCCGGCAAGACGCCGCTGAGCGTGAGCGAGTTGATCAAGGACGTGGAGAACGGCATCTACATCATCGGCGACGGTTCGTTCTCCATCGACCAGCAACGCTACAACGCGCAGTTCGGTGGCCAGCTGTTCTACGAGATCAAGAACGGCGCCATTACCCGCATGCTCGAAGACGTGGCCTACCAGATCCGCACGCCGGAATTCTGGAACGCCTGCAGCGCCGTGGCCGACCAGCGCGACTACCGCCTGGGCGGTTCGTTCTTCGACGGCAAGGGCCAGCCGAGCCAGGTCTCGGCGGTCTCGCACGGCTCGTCCACCGCCCGCTTCGATGGCATCAACGTCATCAGCACCGCCCGCTCGCTCGGCTGACAGGAGAAACCCACATGAGCATCCTTACCGAAGCGCAGGCCAAGGCCATCCTGGACAAGGTCATCAAGCTGTCCAAGGCCGACGAGTGCACCGCCACCCTCAGCGGCTCGATCGACGGCAACATCCGATTCGCACTCAACAACGTCTCCACCAGCGGCATCGTCGACAACACCGACCTGCAGGTGCAGGTGGCGTTCGGCAAGCGCGTGGGCGTGGCCACCATCAATGAATTCGACGACGCCTCGCTGGAGCGCGTGGTGCGCCGCGCCGAAGACCTGGCCCGGCTGGCACCGGAAAATCCGGAGTTCATGCCGGCGGTCGACAAGCAGAACTACAAACCCAGCCCCACCTTCAGCGACTCCACCGCCGCAGTGGACCCGGCGTTCCGCGCGCAGGTGGCCGCCGATTCGATCGCCCCGTGCAAGGGCAAGGGCCTGATCGCGGCCGGCTTCCTGGAAGATGGACAGAGCTTCACCGCGTTCGCCAACAGCAAGGGCAATTTCGGCTATCAGCGCGGCGCACGCTTCGACTACACCTGCACCGTGCGCACCGAAGATGGCCGCGGCTCGGGCTGGGTGGGCCGTAACCTGAAAGACGCAGCCGACTTCAAGGCCGAGCAGGACATCCGCATCGCCATGCGCAAGGCCAGCGATTCGGCCGAGGCCAAGGCGCTGGAACCGGGCAAGTACACCGTGATCCTGGAGCCGGCGGCAGCGGCCGGGCTGATCTCTTTCATGATGGGCTACTTCGATGCGCGCATGGCCGACGAAGGCCGCAGCTTCCTGTCCAAGAAGGGCGGCGGCAACAAGCTCGGCGAACAGGTCTACGACCCACGCGTGAACATCAGCGCCGATCCGTGGGACCCGCGCGCTGCGGTACTGCCGTGGGACGAGGAAGGCCTGCCGCGCGAGAAGATGTCCATCGTCGAGAACGGCAAGGTCGCCAACCTGCAGTACTCGCGCTACTGGGCGCAGAAGAACGGCAAGCGCGCGGTCGGCGAGCCCGGCAACCTGCTGATGGCCGGTGGCGAGAAGAACATCGCCGAGCTGGTGCGAGGTACCGAGAAAGGCATCCTGGTCACGCGCACCTGGTACATCCGCATGGTCGACCCGCAGACCGTGCTGCTGACCGGGCTGACCCGCGACGGCACCTTCTACATCGAGAACGGCCAGATCAAGTACCCGGTGAAGAATTTCCGCTTCAACGAATCGCCGATCATCATGCTCAACAACATCGACGAACTGGGCAAGCCGGTGCGCGTGGCCGGCGACGAATCCAGCTACGTGATGATGATTCCGCCGATGCGGCTGCGCGATTTCACGTTTACCTCGTTGTCGGATGCGGTGTGACTGAGGGCCGGGATTGGGGATTCGGGATTGGGGATTCGGAGAGCCAAGCAAGCTCTCCGCAGCCCGATGCTTTTCCCACACGTCCCATTACCGGCCTGCCGGCCTCTGCGGCGTCCGCGACTCGTCGCCATTTCCTTGGCCTGTTGTTCGGTAGCGTTGCTGCATTGGCGCTGCCGCGGCGCGCGTGCGCGGCCGGCAACTACGATTTCTGGTTTACGCGCTTGCGCTATGACTCCGGGGATTGGGATGTGGATGCGCGCATGCCGTCCAACCTGATCACCTCGTTGATCGACTATACGCAGTTGCGCGTGGACCCGCAGGAACACGTCATCGACCTGGCCGATCCGCGCATGCTGCAGGCGCCGTTCTGCTATCTGTCCGGACACAAGCTGGTGGAGTTCAACCCGGCCGAGCGGCGCAACTTCGAGCGCTACGTGCGCAACGGCGGTTTCGTGTTCGTGGACGACTGCAACCACGATATCGATGGTTTGTTCGCCACCTCGTTCGAAGCGCAGATGAGCGCCCTCTTCGGCAATCGCGCCCTGCAGAAGCTGCCGAACACGCATCGCCTCTACAGCGCATTCTTCAAGTTCCCCGACGGCCCGCCGGCCACCAGCTTCGAGCTCAATGGCTGGGGCGACGACCTGGTGCACGATTATCTCAAGGGCATCCACATCGACGGCCGGCTGGGCGTGCTCTATAGCAATAAGGACTACGGCTGCGAATGGGATTACGACTGGCGCAACAAACGCTTCCTGGCCGAAGACAACACCAAGTTTGGCGTGAACATCGTGATGTACGCACTGACCAACTGACATGCTGCGCCCAGCCACACCGGTACACGTTGATGGAAGGTTGCCAGTGCCGCTGCGTCTGTCAGTACACGCCCACACGTGGGGCAGCGTGATGCGCCCAAGCTCCGCACGAGCCGCCACGGGCTTGATGCACACGCGCACGGGCGAAACCCCACCCGCACCACTCCATCGCACACAGCCACGCACACACGCAGCCACTTGACGAGATCGCCCCATGTCCTCCCCCGACGAACACATGCTCAACGCCCAGCTCTCCCAACTTGGCGCGCTGCGCGCAGCACTGGCGCAGGCCGTGGTCGGGCAGCAGGCGGTGGTGGAGCAGCTGCTGATCGGTCTGCTGGCCGGCGGCCACTGCCTGCTGGAAGGCGCACCGGGGTTGGGCAAGACGCTGCTGGTGCGCTCACTCGGCCAGGCCCTGGAGCTGCAGTTCCGCCGCGTGCAGTTCACCCCGGACCTGATGCCCAGCGACATCCTGGGCACCGAGTTGCTGGAAGAAGACCATGGCACCGGGCACCGGCATTTGCGCTTCCAGCAAGGCCCGATCTTCACCAACCTGCTGCTGGCCGATGAGCTCAATCGCACCCCGCCCAAGACCCAGGCCGCGCTGCTGGAAGCGATGAGCGAACGCACGGTCAGCTACGCCGGCACCACCTACGCGCTGCCGGCACCGTTCTTCGTGCTGGCCACGCAGAACCCGATCGAGCAGGCCGGCACGTATCCGCTGCCGGAAGCGCAGCTGGATCGGTTCCTGTTGCATGTGCGCGTGGACTACCCCAGCGAACAGGAAGAGCGCGACATCCTCAGCCAGACCACCGGTACCGCCAGCGCGCAGGTGCCCCAGGTGATGGACGCGGCCAGCGTGCAGGCGCTGCAACAACATGTGCGCCAGGTGCATGTGGGCGCGGAGCTGCTGACCTGGATCAACCGCCTGGTACGCGCCAGCCGGCCCGGCCCGCAGGCCAGCGACGCGGTGCGCCAGTGGATCAAATGGGGCGCCGGCCCGCGCGCCGGCCAGGCGCTGGTGCTCGCGTCCAAGGCACGTGCGCTGTTGCATGGCCGGCTCGCCGCCACGCGCGAGGATGTGCTGGCGCTGGCCGCGCCGGTGATGCGGCATCGCCTGCTGCTGTCCTTTGCCGCCGAAGCCGAACAGCGCACAGCCGACGATGTGATTGCCGCGCTGCTGCACGCCGTGCCTTTCCCGTCCTGAGCAGGCCGTGGCGCAGATGCCGTTGCCGTCGCTGATTCCCGCCGATGTGCGCAGCCGCCTGCGCGGCCTGCAGTTGCGCGCGCGTCAGGCGCAGGGCGCGCAGGGCATCGGCCAGCACGCCAGCCGCAGCCGCGGTGCCGGGCTGGAGTTTGCGCAATATCGCACCTATGAGCCGGGCGATGCGTTGCGCCAGATCGACTGGAAACTCTACGCACGCTCGGACCGCTTCTTCGTGCGCGAAGCCGAGCGCGAAAGCCCGCTGACGCTGTGGCTGTTGCTGGACGCCACCGCATCGGCCGGGCAGGCCGACAGCGCGCGGCCGGAGCACACCCGCCTGCACACGATGGCAACGCTGGCCGCCTGCGCGGCGGAGGTGGCGCTGCAGCAGGGCGACCGTGTCGGCCTGTATGCCTTGCATGGCGGCGGCCTGGTCGCGGTGCCGGCGGGTGTCGGCAGCCGCCAACGCGACCGCCTGTGGCTGGCCCTGCACGGCCTGCGTGCCGGCGGCCGCTGGCCCGGACTGGACGCGCTGTGGCCGTTGTGGGAGCGCATCGCCGCGCACGACCTGCTGTTGTCCATCGGCGATGGATTCGACGAGGAACTGGCCGGCGCGCTGGAAAAATTCGCCGCCGCGCGCCGCGAGGTAGTGCAGCTGCAGGTGCTGACCTGCGACGAACGCGACTTCCCGTTCGATGGCGGCCATCGCTTCCGCGATCCGGAAACCGGGCAGGAGCTGCTCGGCGACGGTGCGGCCATGCGCGCGGACTACCTGCAGCGCTTCGCCGAAGCACAGCGCGCGCGGCAGGCACGCTGGCAGGCCGCCGGCATCCGCCACGCCGTGCATTACCTGGATGCGCCGGCCGATGCCGCGTTGCGCCAGTTGTTCGCGCACGGCGCACCGCGATGAGCCGGCAGGTCGTCCGCGCCCACGCCGCCAGGCGGGTGCCGCAGTGAATCTGCTGCTGCTCTTGCCCGCCGGCCTGGCTGCACTGGCCGCTCTGATCCTGCCGTTGCTGATCCACCTGGCACGACGCAGCGAGCACCGGCCCACCGACTTCGCCGCGTTGCGCTGGCTGCGGGCGATGCCGCGCCCGCGCCACCGGGTACGCTTCGACGAGTGGCCACTGCTGTTGCTGCGTTTGCTGTTGCTGGCCGCGCTGGCCGTGCTGCTGGCCGAGCCGGCACTGCGCGACCGGCAGGACAGCCGCCCGCGCATCGCGGTCAGCCCGGGCGTGGACCTGGTCGCGGCACGTGCGCTGCCCCACGCCGATGACGCGCAATGGCTCTGGCTGGCGCCGGGGTTTGCGCCGATCGATGCCGATACCGCCGACCGCAGCCCCGCGACCTTGGGCAGCGCGCAGCCGGTCGGCAGCCTGCTGCGTGAACTCGACGCCAGCCTGCCGGCCGATGCGGCGCTCAGCGTGATCGTGCCCGCGCAGTGGGGCGTACTGGATGCGCAGCGCGTGCAGCTCGCGCGTGCGGTGCAGTGGCAGGTGCTGCCCGGCTGCTCACCGCTGCCAGCGCCCACGCCACCGGCCACGCTGCGCCTGCAGGTGGTGGCCGACGACAGCGCGGCGCCGGCGCTGCGCTATCTGCGCGCGGTCCATGCGGCATGGGCGCTGCCGGGCAGCCTGCCGGTCGTCGCGCCGGCGGCAGCGCAACCGTCGCGCTGGGCGCCCGGCACGGTCGTGGTCTGGCTGTCGCCCGGCGCCCCGCCGGCGCCGATGCTCGCCTGGGTCGCGGCAGGCGGACAACTGGTACTGCAGGCGCAGGCACAGGTTCCGGCTGCACTTGCCACACCGCTGCAAGCGCTCACCGAAACCGATGGCGCAGCCCTGCTGGACGCCGCAGCGCTGGGCCGTGGCCGGGTACTGCGCTGGGCCGCACCGCTGCAGCCGCCGCAGTTGCCCGCGCTGCTGGATGCCGATTTTCCGGCCCGCCTGCGTGCCGCGCTGCAGCCACCGCCCACCGTCCAGACCGCGCCGGCGCAGACCCAACACCCGCAGCGTGGCGCCACGATCCGGCTCGACCTGCCGCCGCAGTCGCTGGCACCGTGGCTGATCGGCCTGGTGCTGCTGCTGTTCGCGCTCGAACGCTGGCTGGCCACCGCACCACGCCGGAACGCAGCGGCATGAGCACCCCCGAGCTGCAGCGCGCGTGGCAGGCCGCACGCAGACGGGCGGCGGCCGGCCTGCTGCTGTTCGGGCTGCCGCTGGCAGTGCTGCCGGCGGTGCTGGCCTGGCGCCTGCAGCCAGCGCTTGCGCCGTGGTGGCTTGCAGGCGCCGTGCTTGCCGGCGCGCTGGCGCTGGCAGCGGTGGCGCTGCGGGCAGCACGCCGGCTGGACCAGGCCTGGCTGATCCGCCGGCTGGACCAGGCACCGGCGCTGGAAGACAGCAGCGACCTGCTGTTCGTCCCGCGCGACCGCCTCGGCCCGCTGCAGGCGTTGCAACGGCAGCGACTGGAACAGCGCCTGCGCAGCAGCCCGCCCGATCTGCGTCCGGCCTGGCCGTGGCGGCGCGCCGGGCCGTGGAGTCTGCTGGGCGTGCTCGCCTGCGCGGCGCTGCTGCTGTGGCCGCCGCAGGCACCATCGCCATCGGCCAACGACGACCGTGTCGCCACCGCGCGTGCCACCCGCGGCGCCCCTGTGCTGCGGCAGGCGCGGCTGCACAGCACGCCACCGGCCTACACCGGCCTGCCCGCCGCACGGCTGCCGGGCCTGGACGCGCGGGTGCCGGCCGGCACCCGGCTGGACTGGCAGCTGCAGGTCAGCCCCACCCCGCGCACGGTAGCGCTGCGGCTCGGCGATGGCCGCCTGGTAGCGCTCACCCGGCAAGGCCGCAGCGACCAGTGGCAGGGCCAGTGGCTGGCCGAACGGCCGGCGCTGTATCGCATCCTGATCGATGATGCGCCCGCCGACGGCAGCTTGCACCGGCTGGACGTGCTGCCGGACCGCCCGCCGCAGGTCCGCGTACTGGCGCCCGAGCAGAGCCTGGTGCTGTGGACGCCGGGCAAGGCGGGCTGGACGCTGCAGTTCGACGCCAACGACGACTACGCCGTGGCCGCCAGCGCCGAACTGCGGCTGACCCTGGCCCAGGGCAACGGCGAGAACATCACCTTTAGCACCCAGCGCCGCACCCTCAGCGGCAGCGGCCCGGCCAACCGCCGCCGCTTCTCCACCACCCTGCAGCCACAGGCGCTGGGCATGGCCGCCGGCGACGACCTGATCGCCCAGCTCATCGTCCACGACACCCGCCAGCCCGGCCCGCAGGAAGGCCGCAGCGCCAGCGTGATCCTACGCTGGCCACCGCCCGAGGTGACCATGGCCGCCGGCCTGGAGGCCAGCGTCAAACGCACCCTGCCGGCCTACTTCCGCAGCCAGCGCCAGATCATCATCGACGCGCAGGCGCTGCTGAAGGAACGACCGCGCCTGGACGCGGCCAGCTATCTCAAGCGCTCCGACGCCATCGGCGTGGACCAGCGCCTGCTGCGGCTGCGCTACGGCCAGTTCCTGGGCGAAGAGAGCGAAGGCGCCCCCCAGGCCCCACCCACCGCCGACGCACCTACCAGCGCTGCCCCGGCCGACGATCTGCCGACCGCCGACATGCCCACTGCCGATGCCCCTGCGCCGCCGGAGCACCCGCCGGCCACGGCCGGCCACGACGATCACGACGATCACGATCACGACGCGCATCCGGCCGGCGCCGCCGCGCTCGACGACCATGACCACGACCACGGCGCCGCGCCCGCCACGCGCAGCGGCTTCGGCCAGGCGCAGGACGTGCTGTCCGAGTTCGGCCACACCCACGACCACGCCGAAGCCGCCACCCTGCTCGACCCCAAGACCCGCGCCCTGCTGCGCGCCGCGCTGGACCAGATGTGGCAGTCCGAAGGCGAGCTGCGTCAGGGCCACCCCGAGCGCGCCCTGCCCTATGCCAACAAGGCGCTGGGCTTCATCAAGCAGGTGCAGCAGGCCGAGCGCATCTACCTGCCGCGGGTGGGCACGCAGCTGCCGCCGATCGACCCCAGCCGGCGCATGAGCGGCAAGCGCGACGGGCTGGTGCACGGCGCCGATGCGCTGGTCGAGCGCAGCGTGGCCGACCCGCAGCCGATGGCGTTGTGGCAGGCGTTGGGCGAGCCCGCAGCGGCCGGCGATGACGCCGCGCTGGATGCCTTTGCGCGCTGGCTACCCGCGCACGAAGCCACCCTCGACAATCCGCTCGATCTGGCGGCCGCCATCGAGACCCTGCGTGCCAGCCCCGCCTGTACCGCTTGCCGGCAACGCCTGCGCGCGCTGCTCTGGCCGCTGTTGGTCCGCCCGCCGGCGGCCGTGCAGCCGCGCCCAGCCGCCGATGCCGGCGGCCAGCGCTATCTCGATGCGCTGCACGCACAGGAGCGCCCATGATGCCGGCCTGGGGTGTCCTGGCGGCCCTGGCCGCGATCACCGTGCTGGCCTGGTGGCGGCTGCGCCGCGCGCGCCTGCCGGCCTGGCGCAAGACCACGTTGCTGGCGCTGCAACCCGTGTGCGCGGCGCTGCTGTACTGCGCGCTGTTTCCGCCCTCGCAACCCGGCACCGCCGGCACCCTGGTGGTGGCCACCGCCGGCGCCAGCGCTGCGGCACTGCAGGCCGCAGCGGGCGACACCGTCATCGCCCTGCCGGAGGCCCCCGCCGCGCTGCGCATGGCCGAACGCATGCCCGATCTGGCCACCGCGCTGCGCCGTCATCCCGGCACCACCGGGCTGCGCATCGTCGGCGCCGGCCTGCCCGCGCGCGACCGCGACATCGCACGGGGCTGGCCGCTGCGCTATGCCGCACCGCCGCCCGCCCCCGGCCTGAGCGCGTTGGACACGCCCGCACTCGCCGCGCCCGGCAACGAGGTGGCGATCCAGGGCCGCATCGGCGGGCTGCGCGCCGCCAGGCTGGAGCTGCTGGATCCGGCCGGCCGGCGCGTCGACCTGGCCAGGCCCGACGCCGATGGCCGCTTCCGGCTCAGTGGCAACGTGCGCGGTGTGGGCGAGAGCGTGTTCCTGGTGCGGGTGCTCGGCCCCGATGGCCGTGTCCGCGACCAGGCCAGCCTGCCGGTGTCGGTGGTGGAAAGCCCGGAGCCCAGCCTCTGGATCCTGGCCGGCGCCCCGCAACCCGACCTCAAGTACCTGCGCCGCTGGGCCAATGACGCCGGGCTGCAGTTGCACACCCAGATCGCCACCGGCGGCGGCATGCAGCTGGGCGATGCGCCGCGCCCGCTCGATGCCGCCACGCTGGACCGCAGCGACGCGCTGATCGTCGACGAGCGCGCGTTGGCCGGGTTGTCGCGTGCGCAACGCAGCGCCCTGCGCGCGGCGGTCGAACGCGGGCTCGGCGTGCTGCTGCGCTTGAGCGGGCCGCCCGATGCCGCACAGCGCAGCGCAATGGCCGACCTCGGCCTGGCGCTGGGCGGCGATGGCGCCGCCGCGCCGCTGCAGATCGCATCGGCCTCGGCCGCTGCGCAGCCGCCTGCCGCAGCGACTGCGGGCGGTACGGACGCGGGCCGGCAGGCAGACGAATCGGCCGATCCCACGACCGCAGCGCTGCCCGCGCTGGAGCGACGCGCACTGGCGCCCACCGATGCCGACGCCATCGCCGTCGGCCGCGCGCCCGACGGCACGCCCTACGCCTGGTGGCGCGCCCTGGGCCGCGGGCGCATCGGCCTGATCGCCATCACCGACAGCTACCGCCTGGTACTGAGCGGCCGCTCCGACCTGCACGCCGCAGTGTGGAGCCAGACGCTTGCCGCAGTGAGCCGGGCCGAACCCAGCGCCCGCGCGCCTATCCGCACCGGCTGGCGCGACCAGCGCATCGACCTGTGCGGCCTGGGCACTGCCGCGCAGCTGCAGGCACCCGACGACAGCCGCGAACCGTTCCGGCCCGCTCCCGACACCGGCACCGCCGCCTGTGCCGGCCTCTGGCCCGGGCAGGCCGGCTGGTACCGCTGGCAGGACGGCCAACGCCGCGGTGCGCTCTACATCCGTGCCCCCACCGATGCGCCTGCCCTGTTCGCCAACACACAACGCAGCGCCACCCTGGCCCTGGTCAACACCAGCGCATCGCCACATGCAGCGCACGCCACAGCGCAGCCTGGCCCGCGCTGGCCATGGTGGCTGGCGTTCGTGCTCGTTGCCGCGTTGCTGTGGTGGCTGGAGCGGTGGCGCAGTGGCAGGACGCAGCAGGCCGGCTAGGCGCCGGACCTGCACGGCCAGCGCGTCTCACTGCGGGCGCCCGGGTGCAGCACGTGCGAGACCGGCGCGTCGCCTGGAGCAGCCGCGCCGCGAACCTGGACCGGGCACGCAGCAGACACCCGTGCATTGAACGTCGCCCTTGTGACACCCACCGACACCAGGCTTCGCCGCCCCCTCATCCGCCGCTGCACAGCGGCCTATCCCGGTGAAAGAAGGCATCTGCGTCAGTCTGTTGTAGCGCGGCCACGCGGTTTCTTGCGTCGCGGTGGGCCTACCCGCGCCGCCACACCCGGCACTGATTGTTGGCCGGCAACGCCACATCCTCGATCAGGCGTAATCCGACCGATGCCGCCAGCGCATCCACCGCTTCGGCGTCGCGGATGCCCGATGCGGGGTCGCGCTCGCGCAACATCGCATCGAAGGCCCGGTTGCTGTCGCTGGTGAAACGGCCATCGCGATTGAACGGCCCATAGATCGCCAACACCGCCGCTGGCGCCATCACCGCCGGCAACCCGGCAAACAGCGCCTGCACCTGCGGCCAGCCCATGATGTGCAGGGTGTTGGCGCTGTAGACCGCGTCGTAACCCCGTTGCCCGTCGGTCAGCACCGGCACTGGCGGTGGCGGTGCCAGGCCGGGCGCAGGCGTCAGCACCGCCTGCAGCGACACCGGCGGTGGCGTATTCGGCAAGGCCGCCTCGTCCAGCCATTGCCGCATGCCCGGCAACTGATCGGCGTGGTCGCTGGCCTGCCACTGCAGCCACGGCATCGCGGCAGCGAAATGCACGGCGTGCTGGCCGGTACCCGCGCCGATCTCCAGCACATGGCGGCGATCGGCGAAATGCCGCTGCAGCACCGCAAGGATCGGATCGCGGTTGCGTGCCGAGGCCGGTGAGAATGGTTTGGTCATGGCCCAGGTCCGGACAGAAGGAAGGCATTGCAATGATCGCCATTGTGGCGCGCTGTGTAGCAGGCTGCCTGATCAGGACACACGAACGCGCGCATCACTGGTCGGGGCTGTGGTTGACTGCGGTGAACTGTCCGTACCGAGCAGCACGCAGACACATGCGTGCCAGCGGCCTCTCGCTCACTGACGGCCAGCTTCGCTGGGCCGTAGGACGCAACGGCAGCTGGACACGAAGCGGGCCCAAGCCGCTAGTTCCTGGCTGAAACGCGGGTCACCGACAGCAACACCTCGGTGTAGTGATGGCCGTTATCGGAATGAAAGAGGGTCCCGGCCACGCGCGCCTGGTGGCCCTTCAACTGCTTGAATGCGCGCATGCTTGTTGCATCGAGGGATAGCTGCACCAGCGTGATGCCTGTTGCAGAGGGTTCGAACTCTTCACTTCCCTCGGTCGCCTCGACGGTAAGCGGCGCGGCGAGTTGCAGCGCCGGATACGTCACCTTTGCACCGTCGGGTGTCAGGCCGGTGGCACTGATGAGCGTGCCCTCAAGCGTGACCTCCGGCGCGCCATAGTGATATGACTGCGCACCGGTCGGCGCGGCGACGACACAGCACAGCATCAGCAGCAAACGCTGTACGGTTTTCATTTCACGCAATCGCTTGCCAGGGCCATCACGGAATGCACCGCGAGGCTCTATCGCGCAGAGGGCAGCGCCTCATACGCCCGGCGCACTGCATCGGTGCCGAACTGGCGCTCCAGCCGGCGCACGATGAAGTGACCGCGCGCCATCGCCTGGAAATGGCGCATGAACACCGTATTGAGCGTGGCGCCGCTCACCGCGCCCACCAGCGGCACGGCCTGCACGGCGAGTTTCTCCCCCACATTGACCGAGAACTTGGCGGCGATGCGCGACACCAGCGAGACCAGCGCCGGTGCGCCCTTGCTGGCGAAGCCGTGCGCGGCGACATGACGGGCGGCCGCACTGAGCTGTTGCGCCATTGCCGCGCGCACCGCGAAGTAGCCCGATTCGGCGCCATCGTCGACCGCGCTGCGACCGCCGTGCGCCAGCACTTCCAGGCAGGCCAGCGCGGTTTCCGGGTCCTGCAGCGATTCGCCTTCGGCGCGGGCGATATCGGCGATCGAGCGCAGCATCACCGTGGTGGTCAGCGGCAGCTCCACCATCAAGCCGGGCAGGCCGAAGAAGCCGCCGGCGCCACCGGCCACGGCAACCGCCAGCGTATGGCCGGTGGTTGAGGCCGGCTGCAGCGCATCGGTCTTGCCACGCAGGCTCAGCAGCGCGGACTTCATCGCCACTTGCAGGGCGCGGCGGGTGGCGGCATCGATGCTGCGGGTCACCAGCCTGGGCAGCCGCTTGCTGATCAGGCTCTCGATCGGCGCGCCCAGCGCATTGGCCAACTGGGCCGCCACGCCGGGGTTTTCCAGCAAGGCATGGGCGGTGGCCAGGTCGCGCTGCGCGGCAGCGTCCATCACCGGTATCGGAAGCGTCGTCATGCCTGCTCTGCTCATCGAAGGACCGTGCCAATGGTACCCAGCGCCATGTGAGCGCTACACAAGCGCCGCGCCCGACCATCGCGCAAGGCTGCAATTGGCAGGCAAAATGCGCCATCATCGGCATCTACGCAGCCAATGCCCTCGACATGAAGCACGAGATCCGCCATAGCGTCGTGATCGCCGCCGCACCGGAGGTGGTCTCTGCCGCGCTGTCCGAGCCCGCGCAACTGGCACGTTGGTGGACGCGCGAGGTGCGCCAAGTCGATGGCCGCGTCTGCCTGGACTGGAGCGGGCACGGCTGGCACGTGGAACTGCGCATCGATGCCGGCGCCGACCATCGGCTGGTGTGCTGGCGCTGCGAGCGTTCCAACATGCTCGACACCAGCGCCTGGGAGGGCACGGTGATGCGTTTCGACCTGATCTCCACTGGCGAAGGTACGCGCGTGGAATTCGTACAGTCCGGCTACCGCGACTCTCCGTGCCTGGAGGTCTGCCGCCAGGGCTGGCAGTTCTTCTTGGGCAGCAGCCTCAAGCGTCATGTCGAAACCGGGCACGGCACGCCGTATCCGGACATGCCCGATACCCGCGATCCGGCGCTGCGCTGAGCGCCGGCGCCAGGCCAGGAGCGGCTACCAGAACGCAGCGAGCGATCGTCAGGCAGGTGCGGACGGCGCGCAGGGACCACAGCGTACGCGTGGTACATGACTCACTGAGCACTGGCCGCGCCCGCCTGGTGGTGAGCGCAGTCGTCTGCTCAGCCGCTCTTAGGCGGTGCGCGGCTGGCCCACCGACGGCTGGTGGGTCAGCGGCAGCTGCGCATCCACCGTCACCGGGCTGTCGGTCTGCAACAACGCACGCGCTTCGGCATCGCTGGCCACGGCCGGCGGCGAGCCGCGCAGCGGCAGGCCGGCGGTTTCGCGCACGAACAGCATCGTCACCAGGCCGATCGCCGCCGCCCCCATCAGGTAATACGCCGGCACCAGCGGGTCGCCGGTGCGTTCCACCAGCCAGGCGGTGACCAGCGGCGTGGTGCCGCCGAACAACGACACCGAGACGTTGAAGGCGATCGACAGGGCGCTGTAGCGCACCGGGGTGTAGAACAGCGCCGGCAGCGTGGAGGGCATCGAGCTGGTGAAGCACACCAGCGCCAGGCCCAGCAGCATCAGCCCTGCAAAGATCAACCCATCGTGGCCGCTGCCGATCAGCAGCAGGCACGGAATCGCCAGCGCAATCAGCGCAACGCAGGCGCCGATGATCATCGGACGGCGGCCCAGCCTGTCGCTGAACAGGCCGCCGACGATATTGAGCGGCATCATCACCAGCATCACCAGGATGATCAGCAGCAAGCCCTTGCTCTCGGCATAGCCCATGGTGACGCTGAGGTAGCTGGGCATGTAGGTCAGCAACATGTAGTCGGTGACGTTGAACACCAGCACCAGGCCCACGCACTTGAGCAGCTGCGGCCAGTGCAGGCGCAGCAGCGTCATCAGGCCCTGGCCGGCGGTCTCGCGTTCGCGCTGCTCCGATTGCTCGGTATAGGCGCGAAATGCCGGGGTTTCTTCCAGTTTCATGCGCATGTACAAGCCCAGCAGGCCGAGCGGGCCGGCGATCAGGAACGGCACGCGCCAGCCCCACTCCAGCATCTGCTCGGGGGTCACGCTCATGTGCAATGCCGTCACGGTGGCGGCGCCGGCGATGTAGCCGCCCAGCGTGCCGAACTCCAGCCAGCTGCCCATCAGGCCGCGATTGCGGTCGGTGGCGTATTCGGCGATGAAGGTCGCCGCACCCCCGTATTCGCCACCGGTGGAAAAGCCTTGCACCAGCCGCGCGATCAGCAGCAAAGCCGGGGCCCACAGGCCGATGCTGTCATAGGACGGAATCAGCCCGATGCTGAAGGTACCCAACGCCATCAGGATCATCGTGGCCGCCAGCACTTTCTGACGTCCGTAGCGGTCGCCCAGCGGGCCGAACACCATGCCGCCGATGGGCCGCACCAGGAACGCCACGGTAAAGGTGGCAAAGGTGGCGATCAGCTGCGCGGTGGGATTGCTGGCCGGAAAGAACACCTGGCCCAGCGTCACCGCCAGATAGCCGTAGACGCCAAAATCGAACCACTCCATCGCATTGCCCAGCGCTGCCGCGCCAACGGCGCGGCGCAGCATGCCGCGATCCACCACGGTGACCTCGTCCAGTTGCAGCTGGCGGCGGCGTTTGAACCAGCCAAAATGCGATCGAATCGCGCGCGTGTCGTGCATGTGCAATCTCCGGAAACGGCCACCGCTACCTGCTCGTCCTGGCAACGCACAGGACACGGCCAATCGCATGCACGGCATCGGCACATGCATTGCAACAGCCGGAGGCATTCCCGGACGGCCGCGTCAACTCAGCGGCGCTGCGGGACAGATGACCAATGGGATGGGCGTACACCCAAGGGCTTGATCAGCGCGACATGGTACACCAGCGCGCCGATCGCTGCAGGCGCGACCGTGAAAAAGGCTCGATTTGCAGGGATTTCCGCAGCGCAATGGGGTCTCACCCCTTCGCATGGAGCGGCTGAAAGAACATGCCGAACGGTCGGCAGATAAGTATGGGCGATGCGCCTGGATCCGCGATGTACACGGGATACTGTCGATGCCCGGCGCCGCACGAAATGCACGATTTCCAGGGATTTCGGCAGTCGGGATCGATCTCATGGCCGCGTGAAGCGGCTTACAGAACGTAACGGACGGTGGTCGGATACACGTGGACGAGGCGCTCAGCGCCGAACTGCGTGCGTGGCGTTGTCGCTGCCAAACACCGGCAGCATCCATCTCGCAGCTGCGCGGTCGACTGTTGGCTGCGATGCGTCGCGTTCGACCACATGCACCGCGCATTGCACGGCATCGACACGTCACCCTCTCTTGCCCAAGGCAAGATCATTGCCCGTATTGAGAAGGCTTACGTGCAACGCGATGTCACTGCGTATCCAGTGCCGTCAACAGGTCCTGCAGATCCCCGCGCGTCTGCGGGCGCACGGCACGTGCGACTTCTTCCCCATCGCGCAACAGGATCACCGTTGGCCACAACTTGACCCGGAAAGACCGTCCCAACGGCCGGCCTTTTCCGTCTTCGACCTTGCGGTAGTCCACCGCATCGTAAGCGCCCAGCAGTTTCTGCAGCAGCGGCTGGGCGGCAATGCAGTGCCCGCACCAGTCGGTGCCGAATTCCAGTATCTGCAGGCCAGGCTGCGCGTCGACGGCGCTGCGTTCTGGTGCCTGCGTGGCGTATTGACGAACGAACCCCATCGGCACTGTCTCCGTGGCTGTGCATGATTGATGCAGACTGCCTGCCATGTTTGCGTGCCTGGCATGGGCTCAGGCACGGATATCGACACCTTCGATGCGCAGTCCAACCGCAGCTGCATTGGCAGGACATGTGACGCGTCTTCCTGCGATTCACTACGCCACGCATCTCTGCGTGGCGCAGCCCGCACCCGCGGTCATCAGGCAGGCACGGCACGTCGCGGAAAAAACAGAAAGTGCGTCAACTGTTGCCTCGTCCAGGCAACCGCGCCCGCCCTTTCTGCAACGATCGACGAAGCCGCCTCAGGACAACGCGCGCTGGATGTCTTCCAAGGGCAGATTGGTCAGGTCCTTGGCCAGATCGCCCACCAGGCGCTGCTGGGTTTGCTTGTGCAGCAAGGGGCGCACGCGGCCCAGGGTGGTGGGGTCGGCGACCAGCACCAGGTGTGTGTATTCGTTCTTCAGGGCACCATCGTTCAGAGCCTGCGACAATTGCTTGGCAAAGGTCATCTCTTCCAGGTCTGTCTCGGTGAGATCGCGCGGTGCCTTGCCGGCCGGGCCTTCGTCGTCGACGTTTTGCACGTCGGTACGCGCATGCTGGCGCAGGACCAGCTTGGCTTCGTTGCCGGTGTTGGTGAACCAGCGCGCTTCGCCGCCGTCGGCGACCACTACCAAGGCACCCTGAGGGATTTGCAGACTCATCCGATGTTCTCCTGATCGATGTCGGCACGGCACGTGTTGCACCGCGTCGACATCAAACCTAGGCGAGAAGATGTAAGCGTTGCGCCTAGCCGGTGTCAGCGTGGCGTTAGCGCGCGATGGCCAAGCCAAGCACGCGCATGATCATGCGCAACGCTTGCCGGCTTTCGGTCGATGCAAGGAGTGCGGGCCGATCCGCGGCATGTGCGTCGTATCCGCGGGCACAGCCGTTACGGCTGTTTTTGCCCCGGAATCGAGGTGGGCGTGTCCAGCGCCTCCTGCACGTACAGGCGTTTGACCAGCACAAATCCCACCACCGTCAGCGGCGCAGCCAGCAACACGCCGGCCGGGCCGAGCAGGCTGCCGATGCCGAACAAGGAGAACAGCATCAGCACCGGCGGCAGGTCCACGGTGCGTTGCTGGATCAGCGGGATCAACACATTGCCTTCGATCTGCTGCACCACCACGAACAGGGCCGCCGTGGCCAGCGCCATCTGCGGACTCACGGTGAAGCCCAGCAGGATCGCGGGAATCGCCGCCACGATCGGCCCAACGATCGGCACGAAGTCCAGCAGGCCGGCGACGATGCCCAGCGCCAAGGCTCCGGGGATCCCTAGCGCCCATAGCCCCAGGCCGGTGAGCACGCCCACCACCGCCATGGCCAGCAGCTGGCCGCGCAACCACAGCCGTAGGGCGGTGCCGCTGGCCTGCAAGGCATCGTCGGTGGTGGCCCGCACATGCGCCGGCAGCAACAGCAGGACGCCGCGCCGGTACAGCTGCGGCTGCGCGGCCAGGTACACCGCGCCGGCCAGCACCAGGAACAGGTTGGCCACACTGCCGGTGAGACCCAGCGCAAATGCACCGGCGCGTGGCGCCAGGTTGGACACGCGTGCCGGCGCCTGCCGGGTCAACTCATCCAGCGCAGGTCCCAGCGGCCCGGCCGCGATCCAGTCGTGCAGCCGCGTCCATGCCTGCGGCAAGGTGCGCTGCAACGCGCCCACCTCCGAGGCCAGCTGTGAGCCGAACAGCCACAACAAGGCGGTGAACCCCAGCGCGAGTACGACCACCACCACCGCCAGCGCCCAACCGTCGGACAGGCGCGTATGGCGTGTCACCCAGCTGGTCAGCGCGCGCAGCAGCACCGCCACCACGATTGCGCCGAACACCATCAGCAGCAGGTCCGAGAGGGTCCACAGCAACCATGCGCAGCCCACCAAGGCCAGCACCACGATCACACGGACGACAAAGGCACGAAGCTCGGAAGAGGGCATGTGCGGCTCACAGCAGGAACGGCCGACAGCCTAGCGAGGACGACGAGAAGGCCATGTGCCCGCGGCAGCGCGGGGCCGGCGTCGCTGGCCCTGCATTGCGGTGTAGCGACGCAGTACCCCGTTGCATGCGGCGCACACCAGCGCTGCCGGCGGCGACCAGCTGGCGCAACGCATGCATCGCGATGGCCGGCGCATCGCCAACAGCGCGCCCGTACCGGTAGCCGTGCGCCAAGGCCTTCTTGTCGGGCAGCTGTTGGTGCATGTCGTTCGGCAATGGCGGCAGCACGATGCCAGCATCGGTCTGGTCGAAGTCACTGGCCCACCGCACCTCGGCAGCAGGCCGCCACGCGCGCGCCTCAGGGCGGCGAACAGGACCTCGCGCATCGGCCAGGTGGGTGTGGACGGAGCGCCCGAAACCGGCATGTACGAGGACCATGCGCCAATTCCGAGCACCGCCGCGCCCGCGCGGCGGCTGCACAGTGGCGGTGTTGGCTGTTCTCAGCCCAGATACGGCCGTTCGCTACCGAACAGCAACTGCTTGGCACCCTCGCGCCATGCCTGCGGGCAGCGCTCGCCCAGCAACACCGCCGCCATCGCATACGCCAGTCCGCGCCCGACCAGGCTGACACCGGTCAGGGCCGCATCGGCGTGCTGCTGGTCGGCACCGGCCTGCACGGCGGCGAAGAAGCGCGTGATGCCGGCCGCATCTTCGCCGGTGGCGCGCACGGTGGCCTCGCGCAACGGCTCCACCGGCCAGCCCTGGCGAGCCGCCAGCGCCCAGGCAGTGGGCGCGGTGAACATGTCCAGCCCGGCGGTGGCATCGAGCGCGCGCGCCTGTTGCAGCAGCGCTGCGCTGGCGCCCTGCGAGGCGGCTGCCAGGCGCACGATCCGCGCCTGCACGTCCGGGTTGGGCGCCGCGTCGGTCACCGCGGCATCCAGTTGCCCGCCGGCCAGCGCGTGGTAGCTCTGGTACGGCGTGCCTTCGGTGTCCTTGCCGGTTTCCAGCGCCAACGCGGACGCCAGCGACGGCGAGCGTTGCGCCAACGCCGCAAGATCGGGCGCCTGGCCACGGTAGCGTTGCAGACGCGCCAGCATCGACACCACTTGGTCGGCCATGGCCGGAGACTGTGCAGCCTGTTCGTACAGCGCCTGTGCCTCGGGCAAGTTCTGCCGTTCGGCGTGCACGCTCGCCGCAGCGCGCTGCAACCAGGGATCCTTCGGCCAGCGCTGCTGGGCGCTGAGAAACGCCTGGTCGCGCGCGGCCGTATTGGGGGCGCAGCGGATGGCCGCGTACTGCAGGCCGGAGACAGCCGGATGCGCGGCGGCCAGCGCGGTCTGCTGCGCGCACACCTGCACGCGCTGCTCTGGCGTGGCGATGTCCTGCTGCGCACGCAAGGCCACCACGTCCTGCCGATTGCGCTGCAACCGCTCGGCCACGATCGCCGGCAGTGTCTGCGGCGCGGCGGCGTACAACTGCTGTATCCATTGCTCCAGATAGGGCGACTGCGCATCGTCCCAGCGTGCATGCGCCTGCATCATCGCCAGGTCCTGCGCCGGGGTGAGTTCGCCCAGCAGCTGGTACGGCGGCCGGTCGGCCACGGCGGTGAGTACCTCGCGGTACTGGCTGCCCTTGTCGCTGACCTGTGCCGGCGGCGCATCGAAGACCGCATCGGCGGTGGTGCGCTCCCAGCGCGCGTTGCCCAGCCGGCGCGTGCGGTCCTCGGCGGCCGAGCCGTAGCTGGCGCGCCAGTTCACCAACAGTGCCGCACCGGCCACGTTGTAGGCGAACTGGCCACCGTGCCCGCCGCTGGGCGCATCGAAGCGTTCGATCTCGGTACCCTCGAGGGTGCGCGTGCTGATGTGGTGGCTGGCCTGCTCGGCCAGCTGGAACACATGCCGCCCGTTGGCCGGCAGCGAGGCGCTCTGGTCGTCGATGCTGACCGTCACCGTCTGCTGCAGGCCGTTGTAGGCCACCACCTCGGCCAGGCCCACGCTGCCACCGGCCCACAGCACGCCGGCCACGATCGAGGCTGCGACCGCCACGCGCGCCACAGACGGAAACAGCCCGTCTGCGGCCAGAAACCGCTGCCACAGGTTCTGCTTGAGATTGCGCTGCCGCGCATCGCCCGGCAGGCGCACCGGGTAGTCGCCGGGTGCGGCGGCCGGGGTGTCGTTGGTGGGCGTGTGCTCGCCACTGCGCAAGCGTTGCGCCACCGCATCTTCAGCCTGCAGCAGCTGCTCCAGGCTGGCATCGCGCAGGGCCTCCAGGGCCTCCATGGTGACCTGCACCCAGCCCTTGGCGACCTTCATCCAGGAATCGATGTTGTGCTCGTCAGCCTCGGCCAGACGGAACTCCGGCAGGCACTGCTCCCAGCGCTCCTGCCCCAGGGCTGCGGACAGCGGCGCATTCAAGCGCAGCGTGGGCGCCTGTGCATACACGTGGCGCAGGGCGCGTTGCACCTGGTTGCAGGCCGCCACCAGCTGGCGCAGTTCCTTGGCGGAGACGCGGCCATCGGCAATCACCGCGTGGAAGGTCTGCAGGTGCAGCAGATACGCATCGTCCAGGTCGGCGATGCTGTGGTCGGTGTAATGCAGCACCGCCAGATAGCCGCGCAGCAGCGCCGGCCAGCCGCCGGCCAGGCGGTTGGCGGCGGCCAGATGCACGCTGCGGCAGCGGCGGTCATGGTCGCTGACGCGGGCGCGCAGCACCTGCAATTCGCCATCGAGCTCGGCGATCACCGCCGGCAGCTGCGCACGCGACAGGGTGCTGCCCTTCCAGGTCAACACCCCACCGGTGGCGCGCAGTCCGCCGTCCATCAGGCCCTGCAAGCTGGCGCGCTGGCGTTCGCGCTCGCGCAGCTGCTCGATGGCCTGGCCATCGGCGGGTAGGTACAGGCCATCGAGCGCCTGCAGCAGATCGCCATCGGGTAACGGGTCGGCGTACAGCTCGGCCAGGGTGCGGGCATTGCGCGTGCAGGAACGGCCCAGGTACAGGCCCTGGTAGCGGCGCGACAGGGCAAGCGCCGCAAATTCGCGCTCCAGTGCCGCCAGCGAGACGGTGGTGTCGACGAAGCAGCTCACCTCGCCGGTGAGCAGCCGGCGGCAGACCTGCTCGCGCAGCGCCTGCGCGTTGCGCAACAGCGCCATCGCCGGGCGCACATCGATCGGGCAGGCGATGTAGTGGCGCTTGAGGTTCTCTTCGCGTGCGGCGCTGGGCGGATGGGTGGCCCACATCTGCGAGGCTTGTGCGATGTCGTGCTGGAACAGGCGGTGCGCCTGTGCGGCCTGCGCCGGCACGCTGGGCGTGGCGCCATGGGTGGGGTCGTTCAACACCACGCGCATGTGTTCGATGATGCGCGACTGGATCGCGAACAGGTCCTTGACCGGGCGCTCCTGCGCAAACTCGCGCCCGGCAAAACGCACTGCGCGCTGCCAGGCATCGTCGGCCGCTTCCAGCTTGTGCAGCGCATGCACCAGCGCATCGCTGCCGGTGAGCGAGGCGGCCACCAGGTCGGCCTGGTATTCCATCTCGCGCGAGAGCGCACGCTGCGCCAGCACCACGCCGCGGAAGGCGATTTCCACCAGCGAGCGGATCGACCACACGATCAACGACAGGCCCCAGCCGATCCACGCCACGCGCAGGTCGATCCGCGACAGCGTGACCAGCAGCTTGTCCAGCGCATCGCGCTTGCCGACGATATGCGCGGCGATCTGCTGGGCAATGTAGACCCAGCGGCCGACCGCCATGGTGCGTTGGGCGAAGTGGCCGAACTCGTGCGCCAGCACTGCCTTCAGTTCGCCCAGGTTGAGCACATTGACCAGGCCCAGGCCGATATCCAGGTTCTTGCGCGAGGGCAGCAACAGATTGAGCAGCGACAGGTCGTAGAACACCCCGGCGTTGACCTGCGCCGACAGGTAGACCTTGTGCGGACGCGGTGCGCCGGCCTCGTCGGCCAGCCGATGCAGGAAGGCGAACAACTCCGGTTGCTCGGCCGGGCTGAGCTCCAGCGCGCGGGTATCGCGTTCGGCGCGCTTGTTGAAGATCAGCGCCTTGGTCATGAACACCGCCAGGAACGCCGCACCGATCGCCACCAGCCAGAGCCACACCGCCTGCTCGCCGCCCGAGCCCTGCACCAGCCCGGATGCCAAGCGGTACGCGGTCCAGCCGAACCAGCCCAGCAGGCCCAGATACACGGCGATGAAACCGCCCAGCCCCAGCATGGCCAGCCACGCATGCCGACGGTATTTGCTGCTGGGCGCGGTCAGCCGTTCCGGCACCACGGCCGGCCCTTGCGGATAGAGCGATTCCATTCTTCGTTCCTTGATGCGTGACCGGGCGCTCAGCCGTCATCGGCGTCCCGGCCGGGTGATTCGACACGTGTGGTTCACCATCCGCAGGCCAGCTCCCCTGGCCGCGGCAGTGCGACGTTAGCCGAGCGGCGCGGCAAAATCCATGTGCTCTACAAGGCGCCGATCACCGGCGACCGGCAGCGCGTCGATACGCGTGCTGGCGGATCGAGGTCGGGCGCGCAAGGTACGCCGGGCACCGACGCGATGCGGTGACCACGCCTGACGCCACCGCTGGCCTGTCAGCCGGCCGCGCCGCGCTCGGCCTGCAGCTGGTGCACCGCCTGCGACGCCGAGCGGGTCAGCGGCGTGGGCAGCGCGTCCAGTGCGAACCAGCCGATGTCGTGCAGGACGTGCGGTTCGCGCAGCTGCGCCTGTTCGCTGCCTTCGATGCGGGCCACATACACCGGCGCCACCCAATGATGCGGCGGGTCCATGTCCGGTTCGAAATGGCTGACCACGCACAGCACGCGCTGCGGGTGCACCTGCAGGCCGGTTTCTTCCAGCACCTCGCGCACCACGGTGGCCTCTACCGTCTCCATCCAGTCCACCTTGCCGCCAGGCAGGCCCCAATGCCCCTGCTCGGGGGCGCGTCCGCGCAACACCAGCAGCAAGCGGCCATCGCGGCGCTGGATGAAGGCACCGCAGCCAACGCGTGGGCGCAACTCGGAAGACAGGGACATCGGGCACTCTCGCAGAACCAGGCACGCAAGTGTCCCAGATGCGAGGCATGCGGGTCATGCATCGCGGCCAGGCGATGCCTTCGCGCACCGCATCGGTGCCACATCGCCGGCATTCGCCGATGCGGGCTGCGAGTGCGCTCGGGCAACGCATACGCCGTGACCTGGCGCTGACGCTGCTTTAGCGCGGCACCGGCGAGGATGCGCGTCTTCCGCGCCACGGCGCGCAATGCTGGAGGTGGTATGTCTCGTATCTTGGTGATCGGTGGCCACGGCAAGGTCGCACGTCTGCTCACGCCATTGCTGGTGCGCGCTGGGCACCAGGTGACGGCACTGTTCCGCAATCCCGGGCACGAAGCCGATGTGATCGCCGATGGCGCCACGCCGTTGGCGTTCGACATCGAACACGCCGATACCGATGCCATTGCCGCGCAGCTGGCCGGCCACGATGCGGCGGTGTGGTCGGCCGGTGCCGGCGGCGGCGATGCCGCGCGCACCTACGCCGTGGACCGCGATGCGGCGATCCGCTCGATGCAGGCCGCCGAACACGCGCGCGTGCGCCGCTACGTGATGGTGTCCTACCTCGGCGCAGGGCTGGAACACGGCATCGGGCCGGACGACCCCTTCTTTGCCTATGCCCAGGCCAAGGGCGCGGCCGATGCGCATCTGCGCGGCACCGCGCTGGACTGGACCGTGCTCGGCCCCGGCCGCCTGACCCTGGATCCGCCCACCGGCCGCATCGCCCGCGATCCCGGCAGCGATACCGAGGGCGGCGTCTCGCGCGCCAACGTGGCCCAGGTGATCGCCGCCACGCTGGCGACGCCGGCCAGCATCGGCAAGACCATCGGCTTTATCGATGGCCAGACCCCGATCCAGCAGGCGCTGATGCAGCTGGACTGAACGGCAGGCGGTCTGCGGCGCGGCGCGCCCGGCACGGGCGGTGCGGTCTAACGATTTCCTAAAGCCGGCGCCGACATAGTCGCCGGTGCCGTTCCTGTGGAGGTCGCTGATGTCCGCATTCGTTTCGCCGCGCCGGGCCGGGATCCTGCCGCCCTATCTGCTGGACCATGTGGCCCAGGCAGCCCCCGACCATGCCCGCCGCTGCGCGCGGTTGTCGCGTGAGGTCACCGCGCAGCTACGCCAGCAGCGTGCGCTGGGCCTGCTGGCGCGAGCCGATGACGCGGCGGCGCCAGTGCCACAGGCCGCGCATGCGGTGCAGCGCAGGATCTACGACGCCAGGCAGGGCAGCATCCTGCCCGGCACGCTGGTACGCGACGAGGGCGCCGCCGCCACCGACGATGTCGCGGTGAACGAAGCCTATGACTACCTGGGCGCCACCCACGACTTCTACCAGACGGTGTACGGGCGCAATTCGATCGACGATGCGGCCATGCCGCTGATCGGTACCGTGCACTACGAGCGCGGCTATGACAACGCGTTCTGGAATGGCGAGCAGATGGTGTTCGGCGATGGCGATGGCGAGGTCTTCAACCGCTTCACCATCGCGTTGGATGTGATCGGCCACGAACTCACCCATGGCGTTACCGAACGCACCGCCAACCTGATCTACCAGGGCCAGTCCGGCGCGTTGAACGAGTCGGTGTCGGACGTGTTCGGCATCCTGATCAAGCAATACAGCTTGCGCCAGAGCGCGCAGGACGCCGACTGGATCATCGGCGCGGGGTTGTTGATGCCGGGCATCCAGGGCGTGGGCCTGCGCTCGATGCGCGCCCCCGGCACTGCCTACGACGATCCTGCCTTGGGCAAGGACCCGCAACCGGCCACCATGGCCGGCTATGTCGACACGCAGGAAGACGATGGCGGCGTGCACTACAACTCCGGCATTCCCAACCACGCGTTCTATCGCGCGGCGGTGGCGATCGGTGGCGCGGCCTGGGAGACGACTGGCCGGATCTGGTATCGCACCCTCACCGGCGGCGAGCTGACCGCCAAGGCAGACTTCGCCACCTTTGCCGCGCTCACCGTCAGCGTGGCCGGCGCCGATTACGGTGCCGACAGCGCCGAAGCACGCGCCGTCCATCAGGCATGGCGCGAGGTGGGCGTGCGCGTATGAGCGTGCAACGGCCGCCGGTGGAAGCAGGCGTCACCCTGCGCCTGGCCCGCGAGGGAGGCGTGGCCGCATTCCCGGCCATGCGCCGCGAACGCCAGCTGGTGATGGATGACCTGGACGAAGCGCAGCGCCTGCAACTGCGCGGCCTGCTGGACCAGTGCCTGGCGCATGCCTTGCCGACACCGCAGGCCGGGGGCGGCGACCGCCGCTATTTCAGCATCGCCTGGGAGGGCGCCAGCGAACCGCTGCGCATCCCCGAAGAACACGCGCCGGCCGCGATCGTGCGGCTGTGGAAGCAGGGCACGCTGTAGCGGCAGATGCCTGCGCGTGGCCTGCGCAGGCCTTGCCCTCGTCCGGCCCGTTCCGCACAAGCTGCCTGCCTGCTGTGCAACCTCTCGCGGCGCAGATAGCAAAACGGACATCACGCCTGAGGTGATGTCCGTGGAAGGTGGTCCAACTGCGGATGCCTGCACCCTTTAAGCTGCCTAGATGCTCTAGAACTGCACAGCTGGTGACCCATGGTGATGGCAGGCGCGTTAGCGTGACGTGCAGCGCAGCGGTCAGCTTGAAGACACTCCGCTCATTGCTGCGTTGCAGCTTGCCGCGGGTGCGGGATTGCTATCGGCCTCCTCCCCAGCAGCACGCGGGTGGGCCGCCGCGAACACCGCACATCCAAACGACGCGGCAATGCACGGCAGTCGCCGGTCCAGGCGCACCACCGCCGATCGCACGGCGGCGGCGCGCGCACTGGCATCGACACAGCAACAAGCGGCGCGATACACGCACCACCGCACAGGCCCCGATCAACCCTGCGGCTGCGCTTCCAGCAGATGCGCCAGCAAGCCCAGCGAATCCTGCCAACCGAGATAACAGGCATGCAGCGGGATCTGTTCGGGAATGCCTTCCTGCACCACGTGCAGATCGGTGCCGCATGGCAGCGCCTGCAGGCGCACGGTGGTCAACATGGTCCCCGGCAGTGACGGGTCGTCGAACTCATCGTTGTAGCGCAGCAGGGCACCGGGCTGCAGCTCCAGGTAGGTGCCACCGAAGGCATGCCGCTGCCCGCTGGCGAAATGGGTGAAGGCCATGCGGAAGGTGCCGCCCACCTGCGCGTGCACGTGCTCGATGCTGCCGGTGAAGCCGGCCGGCGGCAGCCACTTCACCATCGCATCGGCATCCAGGAAGGCGCGGTAGACCAGCTCGGGGCTGGCGCGTAACACACGGTGTAGCGTAACGGTGGACATCGGCACTCGCTCGGCTGGCAGTGGAGGTGGCGATGCTACCGGTCAATGGCGGCCGCGCGCATGTGCAGTGTTGCCTGGCCAGCAGGCAAGCGGACGCGAGAGCCGTCGCTTGCGCCTGGTCGCGTGGACTGCACATGCCGGCGCGCCGGGCCTGCGCAAGCTCGCCAATGGCCAAGCGCTCGCGGCCTTGCGAAGCGCGCCTGCGCGCACTCCACGTTGCCGCCGCGCCCGCCATCGCCGATAGTCGCGGCACTGATTCAGACAACTGCCCATGATCCTCGCCACTGTGTTGCTGCTTGCTGCCGGCCTTCTCGCTGTCGCGACGATCGTCGGCGCCATCGTCTGGATGCGCAGGCGCCAGCGCGCGCCCGAAGCTGCGGTGCCGGCGGCAACCGCTGGCGCGGCCTCTATCGCGCCGGCGCCCGCGGCGGAGCCTCTCGCCGTCCCGGCACGGGTCCAATCGCAGCCACCGTCGCCGCAGGCAGCGGCCGCGCCATTGCAGGACGCGCCACCCCCGATGCGCCCGTTGCTGCGGCGCATGTATGCCGTGGTGATGGACACCCCCTCGCTGGCCGAGGCCAGCCTGCCCACCGACCCGGCACAGCTGGCGGTGCTGGATGCCGTCGCCAATGCACTGGCCCATGTCGACCTGCGCCCGCAGTTGCTGCCGCGCCGCCCGCACCTGTTGCCGCAACTGATGCGTGCGGTCAACGATCCGGACGCCTCCGGGCGCGGCATTGCCGCGATCATTGCGCAGGACCCGGCGCTGGCCGCCAACCTGCTGCGCATCGCCAACAGCGCGCTGTACCGCCCGCAAGGCGCCCCGCTGGAAAGCCTGGAACGGGCGGTGGTGCATATCGGCACCGAGGGAGTGCGCCAGATCGTCGCCGCAGCAGTCATGCAGCCGGTGCTCAGCCTGGACGGCGGCCTGCACTCGCGCCTGCCGGCCGCGGTGTGGGACTACGCCCTGCGCACCGCCACGGCGGCGGCTGCCTACATGCGCGAACGCGGCGGCGACAGCTTGTCGGCGCAGCTGGCCGGCCTGCTGCAGGGACTGGGTGCGGTGGTGATCCTGCGGGTGCTGCGCGATGCCTATGCCGAACGCCCCGGCCTGCCCTACAGCCTGGAGGTGGCCGCGGCGCTGGTGGAAGGCCATACCGCCGCGGTGGCCAAGACGATCGCCACTACCTGGGACCTGCCGCCCGTGCTGGGCACCGCGCTGGACGAACAGCGTCCCGAGCACGACACCACCCTGCTGGCCAGCGCGCTGGGCCGCGCGTTGCGCTACGGCCGCCTCGCCGCCGCCCTGGCAATGCTCGCCCGCCATGGCGCCGAGCAGCAAGCCCATGCCTTGACCGTGCTCGCCACGCTGGAACCGGACGACGCCGCCAATACCGCGCTGTGGCAGCGGCTGGTGGCCGCAAGCGTGGAGTAAGCCTGCAGCTGACGATGACCGCGTGATGCGGCAAGTGGGACGCCGTTGCCACCTCATGGCGCACCGATGCCGTCACCTTGCCCGCAAGTGGTCTGCAACCGCCAATCCGCGGCTGCGCCGGTCATGCACGGGCCCGCCGATGCCTTCGAGCATGCAACGCGACCACAGCGTAATCGCCTGCGGTCGTCGCATCTGTCGCCACCCGCGTCGGCGCCGCACTGCAGGGATGCATGCCTGCTGAAATCCCGGATAGGGACTCTCTGCAGTTGCCAGACACGGACACGGCCCGTCTGCAACGTTGCAGCCGCCAATGCCACCGTCTGCCGATCTCGAACCGCCGGGTGCACTGCAGTTACCCGGCTTGCAGCGCACATCTTGCCTGCAAGGCCGCGCCCTGGAGCTTGGCGGCAACAGCAACGACAGCTGTGCATTCCGCTGCACGTAGCGTCGTCACCTGCACTCAGCCCTCTGTCGCAATCAACTCCTTCACCCGCGCAGTCAGCACGCTCACGCTGAAGGGCTTGGTCAGCACCGCCATGCGCGGTTCCAGGTGGTGGTCGTCCAGTAGCGCGTTCTCGGCGAAGCCGGTGATGAACAGCACCTTGAGATGCGGGCGATGCGCACGGCTGGCGTCGGCCATCTGGCGGCCGTTCATGCCGCCGGGCAAGCCCACGTCGCTGATCAGCAGGTCGATGCGCACGTCCGATTGCAGGATGCCCAGGCCGGCCACGCTGTCGCCGGCTTCGATCACGGTATAGCCCAGCTCCTGCAGCACTTCGCCCAGCAGCGACCGGATGGACGGTTCGTCGTCGACGATCAGCACCGTCTCGCCGGCATCGGTGGGGGTGAGTTGCAGCGGCTGCCCGTGTGCATCGGACTGGGTCACCTCGCCCAGATGGCGCGGCAGATAGATGCACACCCGCGAGCCCTTGCCGACTTCCGACTGGATGCGCACCTGCCCGCCGGACTGCTTGGCGAACCCATAGATCATCGACAAGCCCAGTCCCGTGCCTTCGCCCAGCGGCTTGGTGGTGAAGAACGGATCGAACGCGCGCGCCACCACCTCCGGCGGCATGCCGGTGCCGGTGTCGCTGACGCACAGCGACAGATACGGGCCCTGGCGCATGCCCAGTTGCCGCGCCAGGTCGTGGTCGATCCAGTGGTTGCTGGTGTCGATGCGCAGCTGGCCGCCATCGGGCATGGCATCGCGCGCGTTGATGCACAGGTTGAGTAGCGCATTCTCCAGTTGCGAGGCATCCACCAGCGCCGGCCAGAGCAGCGGATTGGGGACGTTCTCCACCCGGATGCCCGGCCCCACGGTGCGCTGCACCAGTTCCAGGATATCGACGATCAACTGGCTGACATCGGTCGGCGTGGGCAGCAACGTCTGCCGCCGCGCGAACGCCAGCAACCGGTGGGTGAGCGCCGCTGCGCGCGTGGCGGCGCTTTGCGCGATGCCGAGGTAGCGCGGCAGTTCGGCAAAGCGCTGCTGCTCCACGCGCAGGGACATCAACTCCAACGCGCCGGAGATGCCGGCCAACAGGTTGTTGAAGTCGTGCGCCAGACCGCCGGTGAGCTGGCCTACCGCTTCCATCTTCTGCGATTGTCGCAGCGCCTCTTCCACCACCATCAGCTCGCTGGTCCGTGCGGTGACACGCTGTTCCAGCGTCTCGCTCAGTTCGCGCAACGCGGCCAGGGCGCGGTCGCGTTCTTCGGACAAGGCGTGGCGCGCGTCGATATCCAGCAACACGCCGGGAAACCGCAGCGGCGTACCGTCCGGCGCATGTTCCACCCGGCCGTTGGCTTCCAGCCAGTAGTACTTGCCGTCGCGGCGCCTGACCCGGTACTGGTGCGCATACGCACCACCGCGCGCCAGTGCTTCGTTGATCGCTGCGCGCAGGCCGTCGCGATCGTCCGGATGCACGTTGGCGATGACCTGTTCCAGCGGCAAGCCGGTACGGCTGCTGGATGGGTCGAAGCCGAAGTTCTCGGCAAACGCCTCGTCCACCGAAAACGCATCGTTGGGCAGGTCCCAGATCCAGGTGCCGATGATGGCCCCGGCCGCCAGCGCCAGCTGCACGCGCTCGGCATTGCGGCGCGCGGCGGTTTCCGCTTCCAGCGCCCGATCGCGTTCGGTGGTGCGGTTGACCACCTCGTGTACCAGATGCGTGTTCTCGTTGCTCAGCATCGCGTTCTGGATGTCGCGATGCCGCTCGGCCGCGACTTGTGCGGTGGTTTCGATGGCGATGTTGAGCAGCCCCACGATGCTGCCGTCCTCGCCGCGGATGGGGGACGCGGTCGCATTCCAGTAGGTGGTTTCGTGCACGCCATTGCGCAGCATTGGCAGGGCGACCACGCCCTGGCCGTAACCCTCGCCGGTGCGCATCACCCGTGCGAAATCTTCGGCGATCGGTGCATAGGTTTCGCCCCACACCTCGGCCACCGGCTGGCCCAGCGCATGCGGGTGGCGGTCGCCCACCGACTGCAGGTAGACGTCGTTGTAGAGCATGCGCAGCTGTGGTCCCCACAGCACTGCGCCCAGCAAACGCGCATTGAGCATGATCGACACTGCCGAGCGCAGCGACTGCGGCCAGGTGTGCGGGTCGCCCAGCGGCGTGGCGGCCCAGTCGTGTGCGCGGATGGTCGCGCCCATGACCCCGCCGCCAGACAGAAACTCCAGACCGCTCGGCGCAACGACGGGGTGGGCTGTACTCACGTGGCGGCCGTGCCTGGTAGGAAGTGGCGGCATTGTGGCACGCAGGCCGGGCAAGACGCGGGCCGCAGCGGCGAGCGACACGCGCTGCGGCCAACGTGTTTAGGCGCGCCGCAGCCGGCCGCTGGCGTGGTGCACTGCATGGTGCCTGCGCCGTGCTGTCGACGGCGCACAGGTGTGGCGGCCGCGCCGTGATGAAAAAACACCGGGCCACCCCTAGATGGCCCGGTGTCGAGCGAGCCGCGGCATCCGTCGCCGCGAAGGGTTACCCCGGTGCCTTGCTCAGGTCCACTCCCTGGAACGTGGCGCCGTCTCCCGCCGCGGCGCCTTGCTGCGGGCAGCGGCATGGCAGCGCATGCCCGGAGCCTGCACGGCCTACACCAGCACGATCGGGTCGGTACGGCGGCCCACGCGGCCGGCGCCAAACGCCAGGCCCGCGCCCAGGATCAGCAGCACCAGCGTGGTCCAGGCCGCGCGGGAGATGCCGCGTGCGGCCACGTCACCGGCCTGGCGCGCCTTCTGCTCGGCGGTGCGCTTGAGCGCGGCGTACTGCGCCATCGCCTGCTGGTAGGTCTGCGCGTAGTTGTCGGCGATCTGCTCGGCCTGCGCGCGCGGCTTGCCGCTGCGGGCCATGATCAGGTTGACCAGCGCATCGCGGTCGGCCGCATCGATGGCCGGCTTGGCCTGGGCACGCACGCGGTCGAACCAGGCAGCAAAGGCATCGGAGGCCTGCTGCGGGGTCTGCGCCGCATCGCCGGCGGTCGCCTTGCCGTCATCGCGCACGTCCTCGGCCTGGGCCTTCAGGCGCTCGGGGTCGAGTTCGGCCTTGCCGGTCTGGCGCAGCAGCGTGTCCAGCTGGCCGCGCAGGTCGCCCCAATCCAGTTCGATGCCTTGCTGCTTGAGCGCATCCTGCACGCCGTTACCCAGGCTTGGCGCAGCTGCAGCAATGCCCTGGCCGGTCAGCGACACGCCCTTGCCGACCACGCCCGACACGGTGCCGACCGCGCTGCCGGCCAGCCCGGCGACCAGCCAGGTGGTGATCAGCGAGGTGACCGCCCAGCTCAGCAAGCCGTGGGTGCCGCCACGCGCGGTGGCCAGGCGGCCGGCGACGAACGCGCCCAGCGCCACCGACACCAACGTGCTGAGCGCCAGCCAGATACCGGCGCCGGTGCCCAGCCCGCTGACCGGGTTGGCCTCGCGCAGCGGGTCGATGGTGGACGCACCAATCGCGGTACCCAGCACGCTCAGGGTCAGGTAGCTCACCAGCGCGACGGTGCAGCCGGCGAGGACGGCGCCCCACGACATCGTGGGAGCGTAGGAATGGCGGACACGCTGTGCCATGGGTGGCCTCGTTACAGTGGAAAGTGCGGCCAGTCTGGAAGCGGCCTGCCCGGCACGCCTGAGCCGAATGCACCAGGTCAGCTAGTGCATTCGCGTCAGGCAGCGGCTACCGTTGGCCGCCACTGTGTGTCACCACCGCCCTGGTTTTCCCGAGGTACATCCATGTCGTCAGGCAGTGAAGCCGCATCACCGGTCAGCCCACCCAGTTCCACCAACCGCCGCCAGTTGCAGCAGATCATCACCGGCTTGAGCGAGGGCGTGATCCTGATCGAGCCGGACCAGACCATCACCTGGGCCAACGACGCCGCGCTGGCCATGCATGGCGCCAGCGAACTGGCCGAACTGGGCGCAACGGTGAGCGACTACCGCGCGCGCTACCAGCTGCGCTATCGCAACAACCATCGCCTCAGTGCCGGCAATTACCCCATCGACCGCGTGATTGCCGGCGAGGTGTTCAACGACGTGGTGGTGGAAGTGTTCCGCGACGGCAGCGATGCGCAGTGGGTGCACCGCGTGCGCAGCCTGGTGCTCACCGACGCACAGGGCCAACCCGATTGTCTGGTGCTGATCGTGGCCGACGCCAGCGACTGGGCCAGTGCCGAACAACGCTTCGAGCGCACCTTCAATGCCAACCCCGCACCGGCATGCATCTGCCGGCTGGAAGACAAGCGCTACATCAAGGCCAACCAGGGCTTTCTGGAAATGACCGGCTACACGCGCGAAGCGGTGGTGGGCAAGAGCGTGTTCGAAGTGGACGTGATGGAGATGGCCGACCGCCGCGAACTGGCGCTGGAACGGCTCAACGATGGCGCCACCATCCCGCAGATGCAGGCCGAACTCAGCCTGCCCGATGGCAGCACCAAGATGGTAGTGGTGGCCGGCCAGCCGATCGAGATCGGCGAAGAGGCCTGCATGCTGTTCACCTTCATGGACTTAGAGCCGCGCCGTCGCGCCGAGGTAGCCCTGCGTCAGAGCGAGGAACGCTTCGCCAAGGCGTTTCGCATCACCCCGGTGCCCACCTTGATGTGCAATGCAGAAACCTTGCAGGTCGTGGAGATCAACGACGCAGTGGCGCAGATCACCCAGTACGCCACTGAAGACATCGTCGGCAGGCCGATCGACGAAATTGGCCTGTTCACTACTCGCCAGGCCTACCAGCAATTCTGCCGCGCGCTGCAGGAAACCGGCAGCATGCTCAACGTGGAATACGCCATCGCGCGCAAGGACGGCGAGCAGCTGGACTGCCTGGTCTCGGCCGAAACGGTGAGCATCCATGGCGTGCAGTGCTACCTGTTGTCGCTGATGGACATCACCGACCGCAAACGCACCGAGATGGAACTGGTCACCGCCATCGAAGCGGTGATGCAGGATGCTTCCTGGTTCAGCCAGAGCCTGCTGGAAAAACTCGCCAACGTCCGCCGCGCCAATCGCCCCAGCCAAGCCAGCGGTTGCGGCATCGGCGAGCTCACCGACCGCGAACGCGACGTGCTCGGCCACATCGCCGAAGGCCTGGCCGACAAGCAGATTGCACAGGCGCTGGGCGTTTCGCCCAACACGGTGCGCAACCACGTCGCCGCGCTGTATTCCAAGATCGATGTGCATAGCCGTGGCGAAGCCATTGTGTGGGCACGCGAACGTGGTGTGGCCGGGCGCAGCGGCAAGCCGGCCGCACGCAAGAAGTGAGCAAAGGGATGACGCAAATGCACTAGCGGTGGTGGTGCATCGGCAACTGGGCCATGCCGGCGAGAGCGCACATCATGCTCACACCGGCACGCACAGACTGGCCGGGTTCCCCAAACGACAAGAGACACCCCATGGATAAGAATCGTATCGAAGGTGCCGCCAAGCAGGTCAAGGGTTCGGTCAAGGAAGCCATCGGCCGCGTCACCGGCGACAAGAGCACCGAGCTCGAAGGCGCCGCCGAAAAGAACGTGGGCAAGGTGCAGCGCAAGGCGGGCGAAGTGGCGGACGACGTGCGCGACGCTGTCAAGTCGACCAAGTAACTCAGCTGCATGACCGGTGGGCGGATACCTGCCGCGTTGTAAAACGCTACCCCATCAACGTGTCGCGTACATCGCACGGGTTGATGTAGTGCAAGTAGCGGATCGCCAACGCCCCGGCCCGTTCGGGGCGTTGGCTTTTGTGTGAGATGGGTCTGCAGTAGGGCCTGCATATGTTGCCGGGCTGGCATGCGTGCCGAAGCGGCATGTACGCCCAAGAGGCATCTCACTGTCCTGCCCTGCCGCGCCCGATCAGGCGTTCGGCTTGCGTCCACGCGATACCGGCCGTTGCGCAATGCTGCTGCCATGCTGTTGCCACCAGGCAGTCAGCGCTTCCATCGTCGGCCCTAGTCCGCGTGCTTTGTCCGTGATCTCGTATTCAACGCGTGGCGGTACTTCTGCAAAGACCGTGCGGGTGACCAGACCATCCGCTTCCAGCTCGCGCAATTGCGCGGTCAACATGTGCTGGGTGATGCCGGGGATCGCCTTGCGCAGCTCGCCAAAGCGGTACATCCGCTGATTGAGCAGCCACATGATTTCCAGTTTCCATTTGCCCGACAGTAGCGCGAAGGCACGGCGCATTTCCTCGTGCATGTTGACGACGCCTGCCTCAAGGGTCTGCTTTTTCATACTAAGCACCAGATATTCATCCTACTTTTCAAAGGTCATCTTAGTCGACATTCTGCGTGCCTCTTGCAACGGCGTCCCGCGCGACACATGGCCACCTACGTCTACTGGATCAGCACTGCACTGCTCTGTCTGCTGTATCTGAGCTCTGCCGCCTTGTATCTGGCCAAGCGCGACTTGGTGCGCAAGACGTTGGCCGACCTGGGCTATTGCTCGCCCTTGCGGCTGCCCTTCCTGATCGCAATCAAGCTGCTGGCGCCGCTGATGATCCTGTCGCGTTTCAACGTGGCATTGAGCGATCTGGCGTATGCAGGCGTGTTGTATCACCTGCTGCTGTCCGGCATGGCCCACCTGGGCGTGCGCAAGCCCAAGGGCGCGATTCCGGCAGCGCTGGGGCTGGTGTTGCTGGCGGCCTCGTTCACCACCCAAAACGCCGCACGCCAGCCCGCATCGCCCTACGACGCAATCGTCGCGCCGCACCTGAGCACCCCTTAACGTCTCGAAGGAGAACTTCATGTCCAGACTCAACGGTAAAGTTGCCATCGTCACCGGTGGCGGACGCGGCATTGGCCGGGCGATCGCCAAACTGTTCGCCGCGGAGGGCGCGAAGGTCGCCGTTCTCTCGCGCACCCGCGCAAATGTGGATGCAGTGGTTGCCGACATCAGTGCCGCTGGCGGAACGGCAATCGGCATCGTCTGCGACATCGGCGCGGGCGATCAGCTCACGGCAGCCATCGACACGGTGGCCGCCACCTACGGTGGCATCGACATCCTGGTGAACAATGCCTTCGATCCGAACATACCGTTCTCGTCGATCCTCGACCTGTCGGTGGAACAGTTGCAGCGAAACTTCGATCTTGGCCCCGTCGCGTACCTGCGCGCGATGCAGGCGGCCTACCCCTACCTCAAGGCAAGCGGTGAGGGCCGCATCATTAATTTCGGCTCGATGGCTGGCGTAGTCGGAATGGTGGGCTATGGCCCATACAACATGGCGAAAGAAGCCATCCGCGCCCTCACCCGCACTGCCGCCCGCGAATGGGGTGCCGACAGGATCACGGTGAATAACATCCTGCCGGTCGCTGAAACATGGGGACCAGAGGCCAACGTCCCGGCGCCCACCAATCCGTTGGGCCGTTACGGCTCGCCGGAGCACGACATTGCCCCGGTTGTCCTGTTTCTCGCCAGCAAGGACGGTCAGTTCATTACCGGATCGAGCCTCACGCCTGACGGCGGCACCATCATCGACAGCGCCCGCTGACCTGAACCCGCGTCGACAGCACGGCACCTATGAAGACCCACACGATCGCTTCGACAAGCGCATCTGTCCATCTTTCAACGAAGCTCCACGACAAGGGAGCGTACGCGCCTTCGCAGATGCTGCACGATGACTGCACGCCAGCGCGCGGCAATGGCCCGGGCCCATCGCGGCGGCGCTACTGCATCACGCCCGTCTATACGTCTGCGCCATGAAGCCGCTCGGAAACGTCCGGCTGCCGACCGGCAGAAGCGGCATTGGCGCACCCACGCCGTCGAAGATCGGCACGCCCTTGCCGAGCACAATCGGATAGACGCCCAGCACGTACTCGTCGACAAGATCATGAGCGATGAGGCTGCGTGCGAACGTCGCGCCACCATGCGCGATGATCGGCTTGCCGTCGTGCGCCTTGAGTCTGGCAATCGCATCGCCCAACGGACCAGCGACGACCGTGGCATTGGCCCAGCTGTCGGCACCGGCCTGCAGCTGTGCACCCGGGGTAGTGCCGAGCTGCGCACGCGCGACGGCAAGCGATGCGGTGGCCGCCTCCAGTAGCGCCGGCCCTTTTGCCGAGCACACCGCCTTGGGAATCCGATTCATCGGCGCTGCAAACGGCGAGGTTGCCTTCGGCCAGAAGCTGGCCATGCCCTGAAAGGTTCGGCTGCCCATCAGGTGCAGGCTGGCATTCCAGGCGTTTTCAACCTTCCAGGCGATGGCGGCCTGGTCGCCAGTGAACATCCAGTCGACCTCGCCTGCCGCGCCGCTGACAAAGCCATCCAGCGACACCGACACCGACATCACCAGCTTCAGCTCACGCATTGCGGTCTCCCGACATTGGATGGCGGCTGGCAGTGTCGCTCACTCGCCGCCACCGGCGGTATCCCAGCATGGCGCAATCATCCCCGCCTGCCTGACGCCCTGGGTTGACGCATCGCGTTGGGTACCACCCAGTCCAACCTTGCAGCGGCCAGGCGGGCGCGAGCGCCCATACCGCTGTCAGCTGGGCTAGGATGCGCAGGCATCAGGGGGAACCACCATGGACAGGATCAGCATCGCGCGTCGCCTCGCGCTGGGATTGGCAGCACTGGGCATGCTTGTCTGCATGCAGGCCGCCGTCGCTCAGAGCATGCGCTCGGCCACCGGCAAGACCACCCGCACGTACATTCCACCGACACGCCAGCCCCATAACTCCATGGCGCGCGACACCACGCCGTTCAATTGCGAGCAATACCGCGCGCACCCGCATCCGGGCATGGTGCGCTATTGCCAGGGCATCGAGAACATGATGCTGCGCAACGAGGCACGCAGCCAGGGGCGTCCCGCTCCATCGGATTCCATCATCGCGCTGCCGGGCCTGGGCACGGCAGAGGCCAAGCAACTGGGCTACGCGTGCGTGGGCGGGCAGGCGATGAAGCGGCTGCGCAATGGATGGGAGCAGGTGTCGGCTGCTGCGGGTGGGTGGCAGCGGTGCCGGGGTGGGTAGGCAAATGTTCTCGTACTGACATCCAAGCCGAGGTAGCTCACTCGCAGCCGCGCGGCAGCGATGCGATCGCAGGGCGCCAACTCTAACCCACGACAGGCAATGCCGACGCCGTTAGCGCTTATGTCGCAACAGCGTCGTAACCGGCAGCGGTGAACTCGATCAGGCAATAGCCATGCCCAAACGGATCGGCCATCACCGCGATGCGGCCCCATGCAGTGTCACGGATCGCCTGCTCTTGCGTTGCTCCGGCGGCGATTGATTGCGCGAGAGCCTGCTCAAGGTCGCCGACAACGAAGTCCAGATGTACGGGTGTCCAATGTCGGGCGTAGGAGCGCGGCTGATTCACACCTGGAGCCGCCTGCGTGTCTGGGGCCTTCGCCAGAAGGTACAGCTTGGAGGAGGTGCCAATCAGCTCAACCGCATCCTTGCCGAAGCGGCGCGCGGGCTGGAGAGCAAACGCAGCGCAGTAGAAGCGCTCGGCGGCTTCGATATCGTCGACGTCGATGTTGACCAGCATATCGGACATGGCGGCGGATTCCAGAAATAGATCGGGTGAGGCGCAGCACTGGCTTGGTAGATCACTGCCGGACATCCATATCCACGAACGTTCAGTGATACCTCAATGGCTACATTCTGAGGGAGGAATCGCGGACTAGCGTCGTGACCTGCTCATCGGACCTTTGAGTCGGCGATCTCGTGGACTGGCGCTGGGCACACTCATCCCCCTGCGATTTGCCGATCAATCGGCGCACCGAATTTCGCCGCTTTTGCACGGGATGGCACGCAAGCTCCACAATCGAGTCACCCCTTTGCTGCACCAGCGCACCGACAGCGATTACGCAGACGTGCCAATCTCCGCGGCGTCCGCGAAGCAGGCGATCAGCAGCTCGGTCAGTACCCTGACCTTACGCGCCGGATGCGGGCTTGGCGGCGTGACCACGAACATGCCGGCTGGGCGCACGGGATGCGCCTGCATCAGCGACAGCAGCGCGCCGGAGCGAAGGTGTTCGCCGACAAGGCCTTCGGGAAGCATGGCGATGCCCAGCCCCGCCAGTGCAGCCGATACCAGCGCTGTGCCGTTGTCGCCCTTGAAGCGGCCGCGCGGCCTGACCACGAGCACCTTTGTGCCATGCATGAATTGCCAGCTTTCGGTGCCTTGCATCAGACATTCGTGGGAAAGCAGCGCATCCGGATGCTCTGGCGCGCCATGCACGGCGACGTAGGACGGTGCAGCCACCAGCTTGCCCACGATCGGGCCAACACGCCGGGCGATCAGGTTCGAATCGGGAAGATGGCCGAGCCGTATCGCGCAATCGTAGCCTTCGCCCACCAGGTCCACATGCCGGTCGCTATAGCACGCGTGCACATGCAGGGCGGGATGCAGTTGCGCCAGCTTGGCAAAGATCGGGGCCAGATGCGTCGGCCCGAAGGACAACGGTGCGGCGATCCGCAAGCGGCCGCGCAGGTCGCCTGCTGGCGAGATGGCTTCCCTTGCGGCATCGATCTCCGCAGTGGCCCTGGCCGCATAGTCCCGGAATGTGGAGCCCGCGTCGGTCAGTGATGCGCCACGTGTCGTGCGGGCCAGCAACTGTGTGCCCAGCTCTGCCTCCAGCCGCGCCAGCTGCCGGCTGACGATCGACTTGGCGATACCGAGCCGTTGCGCTGCAGCGGTGATGCCACCGGCATCGGCAACCTCGACGAAGGTCCGCAAATCCTCGATATCCATCCAGCGTTCCCCAAAGCGCGACACAGTGTGGCCGATTGACTCGCTACCGTAGCAGGTAACGCACTGGCAACCTCGGTTCGGCACTCGCCCCTGCAGGCGGGCGCCACCGTCGGACATCTCTTCCACTTCCGAAAGGATAGCCATGCCCCTGCGCAACGGCCTTGCATCATTGCTTCGTCCGGAGGACTCGGTCCTCGTCCTGATCGATCATCAGCCCTATCAACTCACCAACCTCAACAGCCACGATCCACAGTTGGCCGTCAACAATGCCGTTGGCCTGGCGAAGGCCGCCAAGGCGTTCGGCGTGCCTACGATCCTGACCAGCGTGCTTGCCGAACGCGGCGGTTTCATCTTTCCGCAGATCACCGACGTCTTTCCCGACCAGGAGGTGATCGACCGGACGCTCATCAACACCTGGGAAGATTCGAAGGTGGTCGATGCGGTCAAGGCCACCGGGCGCAAGCAGCTGGTGATTGCGGGCCTGTGGACCGAGGTCTGCGTCGCCATGCCGGCGATCCAGGCGCTGGGCGAAGGATGGGATGTCACGGTCATCACCGATGCATCCGGTGGCACCTCGGTCGAGGCGCACCAGGTGGCCATCCAACGCATGATCGCCGCGGGCGCGAACGTCATGACCTGGCTGGCGCTCGCGGCGGAATGGCAACGCGACTGGGCGCGACTGGCGACGGCCGGCCCGATGACCGAGGTGATGAAGTACCACGCTGCAGGCAGCGGTATCGCGTTTCTGTGGGAGCAGCAACTATTGCACACGCCCGTGCCTGCCGGCTGAGCGGAGCGTGCTCGCTCCACGCTGCCTGGCGCACGTCCGATGGACGTGCGCCACTTTGTCGCCATCAAGTAGAGCCTATCAATGACCAGCGAGACACTGCGCAACCCCCACACCGACCAGCTTCTATCGCCTGAAAACTCGGCGCTGATCATCATCGACTATCAGCCGATCCAGGTGTCCTCGATCCGTTCCAGCCGTTGACAGCCTGCGTTAGCACAACTAGCCTCATGCCCTTAGCCGTGAGCGAGGCACGCTAGCTGACCGGCAATCACCGCACTTACTGTGATCTTGCTTTCTTGGCGGCGTAGCTGGACCACGCGATGCGTGCAATCAAGCGTTCGGTATGCTATCAATTCCGCCAATGCATCTAGCAAATTTTTAACAACCTACATCGCACATGCGATGCGCCTGGCGACGCCCCAAAGAAATAAGGGATCAAGGCAACTTCCAGAATTCTTCTGGTCCAACCATCTCAGATGGCGACCCCGTCGTTCTGCAAAGAGCGGTCTCACCACGGGGTGCCAGCTTTTTACGTCACGTGACAGACCAAGTCGCTGCGATCGATGTCCGCGGCCCATAAGATGCACAGATGCGGCGTATGCTTCTTTGCCAGCCTTTCAGGATCTGCTGATGCGTTCCGCCCGAGTCGCCCTTCTCGTTATGACCACACTCTGCGGGCCTGTCCTGAGCGCTTGTGCTCACGCGCCAGCCCAATCCACGAAGCCGCTATTGAAGGAGCACGCCGAGATGACTTTGCCGGAGGCCGTCATGGCTGAGAAAATTGCGCTTAGCGCGGAGGAGATGGGCCTCCGTTTCTTGAAGCTTATTACTAGCCTAGATTCGCGCGAAGATATAACTCCAGGGCGCATTCAAGATGTCATGGGCTTCCGGATTTCCGTTGCTCCCGGTGCGCTTGGCGCGGTAATCTGGAGTGAGGACTTGGGCGACGGTTGGCGGTATGCATTCGACTACGTTCCTGCATCTCCATCGCTATTGCCAGGGGTGGGTCTTTCATTCGAGAACACTGCTGGCCGCTTCTCTGACATGAAAGCAATTTGCAGCCTGGATTTTCAGCGCTACGACAGCGCGTTGAAGAGTGCCGGATTTGTTGCTTCTCCCACATACGGACCAATTGGTCAGCTTGAGAACTGGCGCTATGCAAAGTTTGCGGAGCGCGGAAGCATCGTCTTGTCTCTAATTCCGCAGAGTGCTGCTGCCGGTTCTTCAGGCCAAGTCTGCGTTAAATCCATCACTACATTGAATGGTCGGTAAGACGCTACGGAGAAGCTTTTCATGGCCAATCACAGCTCTCAACTTGAAGCCGCGCTTTCCCGATTTTCGGCACAGCCAGGCGTTAGTTCTGATCAAGTAGCACAGCTACGTGATGCGCTCAAGGCCGATGCCAAGTTGTTGAACCAGCTGGACAGCCAAGCTCAATCTGGTCAACTACGTGGTTTTGCGGTACAGGCCGCAGGTAGTGTTCCGCAAAATCTGGCTGGAACTTACGATATCCACAGCGGTGTCATCACGCTTCCCGCAACGAGCCTCCAATCATCAGGTGTGGTAGCGAGCAAAGACTTGAGAGAGACGCTTCAGGTTCAGCAGATGTCCGTCGAGTTTGCTCACAGCACTTATCAAGACGCAGCCGGAAACAAGCATCCTGTCACGCAAGACATGGTCAGCAATCTACAAGCGACGATCAATGGTTCTCCTGTTTTAGCAGGTGAGATCAAGAGAGCCGCTACGACGATTGATTTAACGGACACGCACAAGCCAAAGAGGGCAAATCTTGAAGGTTTCGGATTTGTCGGGCCAGGCGTGGCTGCGGGTGGGACATACGACGGCAACCGAAAGCTGATGAACTTACCGCCGCTTGGACTGCAGTCCTTTTCACCCGCGAGTCCGTCCGGAAGGTACAACCCACAGGACATGACGTTTGTATTGGGCCATGAGATACAGCACGGTTTCAATCATTCTTCGAAGCAGCAGGCCACTGCCGTTTTCTTGAGTCAGGTTGAGAAGCAATCGAAGGCAAGAGGGCCTGTTCACGACTACACGGATGAACTGAGGTCCTACATACAAGCGGGAAGAGAAGATGAAGCAAAGGCTGAAATTTCAGGCTGGAACGCTTTACTCAGTCGTGAGAAGCAGATCAACCCCATTGCAAATAGTCTCGATGTGATGCTCGCGACCAAACTGGATAGAAATCTTGATTTCATTGAACAGGACAAGACTTCAAGCTCGCTTAAGGCGCTGCCCAAAGCTGGCCTTTCCTTCAATCAGGATGGGACACTATCCCAATCGCCCGGCAACATCGCAGCAATGGGCCACCACTACTTCGATCGTCCCTCACAGCTCTACGCCCAACCCGGCCAGCGCCCGGTTAATCTTGGCGAGCACCGCAATCAAGCAGGTCAGCTTCAGCCCACTGCGGACTACGCCAATTACTACGGCACCTGGGCAATCGAGCAGATTCTGCAGGCAGAAGACCGTGCAAACGTAGTGCACCAGGGCGTCCGGCCACGCGTCACCATCGATATGGCAGGGCTGGGACTAAAGGAACACCTGATCGAGAATGAAGGCCTGGACCGCGGGCCGAACAAGGCGCCGTTTCCTTACCACGACAGGAGTACTGCCCCGCCCACGCTCCACCATTTTGACCATACCCAGGACGGCAGCGTGAACCCGGCATATGACCATCGCTATGTTCCGGTTGTTCCTGATGCGCCTGCGGCTGGCTTGCGCGGCCCCGACGACCCTGCGCACCCAGACCACGCCATGCTTGAGCAGATCCGTAGCGGTGTGCGCAAGATCGACGAGAGTGTGGGCAAGCCCTATGACGACATGAGCGAACGCGTTAGCCGCTGCCTGCTGGCTGCGTGCAAGGACAACCGCGATGCGTATCCGGATTCCAATGACTGGTCGCTGTCAGGGAGCGCGCTCAGCCGTGTGGACCACGTTGTGATGGGCAAGACTGGCAATGTCTTCGCGGTCGAAGGCCGGCTGGACGACCCTGCACATCAGCGGGTGCATGTGCATATTGATGAGGCGATTCGTACGCCTGTCGAGCAGTCTGACCAGAAATTATTAGCAGCTAATCAGGCTATCGCGCAGGAAAGAGAGCTTGTGCAGCAGCAAGAACTCGCGCGCGGAGTGAGCGAACCGAGCCAAGGCGTGCCCTTCCGTTAGCGCGTCCGTAACCACGTAGGACAGCGGCAGGGTCTGCCCACGCCGAATCTTGATAGCGTGTTTGCAGCCATCCGTTACCAGTACAACAGCAAGTGCTCATCGCGCTTTCGACAAGCTGCTTGACCTGGCTAACAGGTCGCCGCACACTCCCGCTCGGAGCCTAGAAACTCCTTACAGAGCGGTACCCACCTCCGACACCTTGGTGGGTTTTTTATGTCCGATCGAAAGGTTGGGCATTGCTCGGCGCTCGTGCGCCGGGAGGGCGGCGAATACAACACCCGCAAGGGGAATAAGCCTGCCGTCTCTGTGCGGTTTCTAGCCTCCCGGCATCCCGCTGCGTTGTGCAGCGGGAGCTGCCTCACGGCAAGGAGAGCGGCATGCACGACGAACCCGGCTACTGGATGTCCGAAGGCACGCAATACCACCTGCTACGCGTACGCGACCAATTGCGCCTGCTCGCTACCCTGGCCACACCGCGTTCGCGCGACGAAAGTACGTTAGGGGCGCCGACGATTCCACTGCAGCAATGGGCGCATTGCCTGCAGCACTTGGCTGAGCAGGTGGATGATGTGCTGGATGACTTAGGTGATCCCGAGTAGTGCGCTTCCTTCTATGCAAGCAAAGCGCCATGTAAGCCGCAAAGCGTGCAGCGATCATCAAACGACCTGATCCACCTGTGCGCGTAAACCCGACTAGGATTAGTGCGTACAGGCGGAACGTCATGGACCGAATCACCACCATCGCACCGCATCGTACTAGCAACATCACAGCAGGCGCATGCACAAGGCATACGCGTCAGCCATCGACAAAGCAACGAACGAGTACATCCCGCGAGCGCGGCAGACGTACAACTCCATGGCAGGCGACACCACGCCCTTCAACTGCTAGCGATTGGGTATGAGCAGGTGTTGGATGCTGCAAATGGATGGCAAGGTTATCGGATTACAAAGTAAACCTTACCCCGTTATTTCTGAAGTTATACTTATTTCACAAAAAAGCGGATTGCACTTCCTCCGAGAAAGAATCAGAATTTCTAGAGAACCCGAAATTCTTATCTAGTTGACCCACAAAATAATCGTGCACAAAGGAAACCACTTCCATATGGTCTTCATATATTAAGTGAATTTGATTACTATAATGGGATGACCTTGGGAAAATTCTCCAATGCACCAGCTCGCCAAAGAATTCCTCTACCTTTCCATCGCTCCTGACTACAACCAGCCTATCCTTCAACTCAACAACGCTACCAAAGGGAGCGGTACCGGTTGCAAGGATTTCTGCCCCATCGAAACCTGTCTGCAAAGATCCTATTTTCTCGAACTCACCAGATGATTCACTAGCTTTCTTATTCTTGCTCCCGGTCTTTCCCTTTCTCTCAACCACTATAATTTCGTCACCATCTACTCTGTAAAACTTTTCTCTAGAGCCCCAAGAGAATGAACGCCCACTGGCATTCTTTTCGGCCCCAAATATTTCCGAAAAGTCGATTACGCGATCAAATATTCTGTAACTATCTAAACTACCCCGCTTCTTCTCTTCATTAAAGTTAGCTAGAAAAGCTGATCCATCCGTCCAGCCTACGACATTCTGAAATGCCCACTCGCACGCACTACACGGACGAGTTGAGAGATGCTTTTCCCCTTCAAGCCTTGCCTCTCCTCCATCTTTTTCGAATCCGAATTCGATAAGCCCATCTGACCCGGCCGCTGCTGCTACTGCAGTATGCCTGTCAGACGCTTTGACTTGGAGAAATCTCGCGTCATGATGCTTTTCTGCGAATAGATAAGAATCTCGTCGACCGATGTTTGTCCTTGAGCAGCTGTACAAACCTTCGTTGCCAGAAGCAATTATGTTGTTATAGTAGACTTCAGTATCCGTGGGAACAAAGTCAAATGGGCTAGAGACTTTTTCCCCTCTGTGGTTGTCTACCCACAGGTCTTCTGAAGCTAATCTCTTCAACTGGTCACGTATAGGCTTTGCTATTTCAGGATCCAAAAGAATCTTACGAACCTTATCATTGTAGAAAAGCTCACCATCAATAAAGGATACGCGCAAGGCAGTTCTAATATTTCCATAAGCATCCGCTAGGCCATCAATGAACGCACGCCAATCCAAGCGGCGCAATGAACCATCCTCTGCAAAGAGAATCAGTTCTCCGCTGTAGATTTGGGAATCCCAAAATGCGCCATTAATCTTTATTCTCACGGATTCCATTTTTTACCTCGATGGATTTTTGCTTTCGCGGCTCTATTGATATATCCATCATCATTCCAAGCTTGCAACACAGTTATTGCAGGCTTATCGAACGGTGACAACCAATGGGCGACTGGATAGCCGTGCCAATTATCATCTGTGCCTACAAATTTCGCTATGAACAGCTTGGCATTGCTGGGTGAGGCCCCGAGTATCGCAGGGGTAATTCCTTGGATGTGGAGCCCCCAATATGACTGATTTGCAAGCCAACCGCTATATACGGCTTTATTGTAACAATTGTTCTCATCTAATATAGAAATAAGCCATTGCGATTTTTGGTTTGCATAAGCAACTGATCGATGATGTGGATGAGGCTGATATGGCATCCTTCTCTCCGTGTAGAAATCATTGAAGTCCGCAAACACAAAATCCCTATGCTACGGAAGTCATTCATTTTTCTCATAAATGAAGTTTTTATCATTAATTACAATAATACCTGTCCGCCTTACAACTTCTGGATTTCATGCCACGATATAATTATCAGCACTCATCGAATCCTCAAATCTACAGCTCCGCAGCTAAATTTCTAAACCTGCGACCGTCAGGCGGCGCTCGTCCTCTGTACAGCGCTCGGCTCAGTTGGCAGTTCACTCTTAAGTACCATATGCTTCCGGTGCGTGAAAGCCCTTGCTCAAAACTGGACAATACCGCGATACACCAGTTTTGTCTGCGGGGCACGCGACGTTCTTTCAAGTTTTTCTTGCACGGTGGTGCAACGCACGGAGTGTCAAGAACAAGGGCGTATCCCCGGGAACTTTTGCTGGAAATGCTGTGCTCGCTTTGCTCCGGCGACTGCACCGGCACCATGATCAATCGGACGCAACCGTAGCCTCTATAGCAGTTAGTCAAGAGTTTTCACGACGTTGCATGTTTTGCGTATATTCGCTTGCAGATACCTCTGAACAATTCGCGCATCAGCGAGAGAACTAGGAAAGGTCTGATCAACTCACCACAGATGCGCGACACTACCGCCTCATGTAGAGGATTCATCCATGCAGCTGACGTTCGGTGA
>NZ_MDEC01000016.1 GCF_002939785.1 Xanthomonas codiaei | reverse complement strand
TCCGCCAATGCGGCAGCGCGCAGGTTGCTTTTGCTACGCATACCTCCATGTTCTGCTTTGCCGGGGACGACCGGCGGTACTGGATGATGCGATGCCGGAGTTGCCTGAAGTCGAAACTACTGTGCGTGGTCTGGCACCGCATCTGGTCGGGCAACGCATTCATGGCGTCATCCTGCGTCGTCCGGATCTGCGCTGGCCCATTGCCGAGCAGATCGAACGTCTGCTGCCCGGCGCCACCATCACACAGGTGCGTCGACGTGCGAAGTATGTCCTGATGGATACCGACGCTGGCGGGAGTGCGTTGCTGCACCTGGGCATGTCGGGCAGCCTGCGGGTACTGCCGGGCGATACCTTGCCGCGCGCGCACGACCACGTGGACATCAGCCTGCAGAATGGGCGTGTCCTGCGTTTCAACGACCCACGCCGGTTCGGCTGTTTGCTATGGCAGTCGGACACGCAAGCGCATGAATTGCTTGCTGACCTGGGGCCGGAACCATTATCCGATGCATTCACCGGCGATTATCTGCATGCGCTGTCGCGTGGGCGCCGCGCGGCCGTCAAGACCTATCTGATGGACCAGGCTGTGGTGGTTGGTGTCGGCAATATCTACGCGGCCGAAAGCCTGCATCGCGCGGGAATCAGTCCATTGCGCGAAGCCGGAAAGGTGTCGCTGGACCGGTATCGCCGGCTGGCCGCTGTCGTCAAAGAGATACTTGGCTACGCCATCCAGCGTGGCGGCACCACGTTGCGGGACTTTATCAACCCGGATGGCGCACCCGGCTATTTCGAGCAGGAATTGAGTGTGTATGGCCGTGAGGGCGAGCCCTGCAAACAGTGCGGGCGGGCCTTGAAGCACGCCACCATCGGGCAGCGGGCAACGGTGTGGTGCGGCAGCTGCCAGCGATAGGCGCTAGCGTGGTGGGCTGACGCCGTAGCTGGACGACTAGTGTCCTGGCAAGGACGGCGCGACAATCACGGGCCTTACGCCTGGAATTGCCACATGCCCGGAATGCCGCGCCGCTTGAAGTCGCTGTGGATAGCCGTGACGTTGACGCTGCTGCCCTGGAGCCTGGCGCAGGCCGATGCGCCGAATCACCAAGATACCGCAGCGGTGGAGCGCATCCGCCTGAGCAACGAGGTGCTGGAGCTGAGTCTGACGCCGGCATTCGGTGGGCGCGTGCTGTCCTTCAACCTGCGTGGGCAACCCAATGTGTTGAAAGTGGGAACCGCCATGGAGCGGCTGCCGGCACCGGTGGTGTCTGCCACCGCTGGCGATGTGCCGTATCTGGGACACGACGTGTGGGTGGGACCGCAGAGCCAGTGGTGGGTGCATCAGCAAGCCAATCCGCAGCGCCAGGCCGCGGCTGCGGTGTGGCCGCCGGACCCGTATCTGTCGCTGGCGACTACGCGCGTGGTCACCCATGGGCCGAGTCGGGCGAGTCTGCAAGGCGTACCCAGCCCGGTGACGGGCGTGCAGCTGGGCAAGCACATCGCGCTCTCCGGGACGCGCGCGGACACCGTGGAGCTGCGCGCCACCGCGCGCAATATCCGCAAGCAGGCGATCGCCTGGGATCTGTGGTTCAACACCCGGGTGGCAGCGAGCACGCGGGTCTTCGTGCCGGTGGCCAGCACGGCCGATGTGCGGGTGCAACCAGCAACAGAGCCGGGGACGACAGCGCCGACCTTCTCGCACCACGCAGGCGTCCTTGCACTGCGCGCCGACGCGCGTCACGACGGCCTGATCCAGCGTGGCAAGCTGTTGCTGCAGCCATCGGCAGGCTGGATGGCCGGGTTTGCCGGAACGCAGGTCCTGGTGATTCGCTTCGCGCACCAGCCATTGGCGTCGATCCATCCCGAGCAGGGTCAGGTGGAGTTGTATCTGGATGCGCCGCCACAGCATCCCGAACAGGGCTTGCTGGAAATGGAGGTGCACGCGCCGTATCGCCAGCTGGCGCCGGGCGCGCAGATGCAGGCGCAGGAGCAGTGGACGGTGTTGCCGTACGCCGGGCCCGATCAGGTGCAGGCACAGCGGCAGTTCCTGTGCAGCAAGGCCACGGAGCTGGGCCTGGACCATGCCTGCGTGGCTGCATCCGAGGGGCCTTGAACCCGCATGCGCGTCCACGCCGGGCTGTGGCTATGATGTCGCCATTCCTTAGCTCAGACCGATGCGCATGCAACGACGCCACTTCCTGAAAAATGCCGCTGCCGCCCTGGCCGCGCTCGGTTTACCGGCAGTGCCGCAGTGGGCATTGGCGGGCAAGGCCGTGGGCCTGCGTCGGCTCGGCCAGCCGCAACCCTTCGACTATGCCTGGCTCAAGGGACAGGCGCGCGCATTGGCTGCCGCACCGTACAAGAGCCACAAGCAGGTGTTGCCCGGCCCGCTGGAGGCATTGAACTGGGATCAGTATCAATCGATCCGCTATCGCCAGGATCACGCGTTGTGGGCCGACGGCAATGGCAAGTTCCAGGCGAAATTCTTCCACCTGGGGCTGTATTTCCACACGCCGGTGCATATCTACGACATCGTCGATGGCAAGGCGCAGCAACTGGCCTACGACCCGGCTGCGTTCGACTACGGCAGCAGTGGGCTGGGGGGCAAACAGCTGCCCAAGGACCTGGGATTTGCCGGCTTCCGGCTCAATACGCGCAAGGACACCGAGCGCGACTTTGCGGCGTTTCTGGGCGCGAGCTACTTCCGCGCCGTGGGCAAGGAAGGCCAGTACGGGCAGTCCGCACGCGGGCTGGCCATCGACACCGGAACCGGTGGCCCGGAGGAGTTTCCGGACTTCATTGCCTACTACCTGGAACAACCGGCCGACGCCTCCGATACCGTGGTGGTGTACGGCCTGCTGGATTCGCCCAGCGTTGCCGGCGCTTATCGCTTTGCCATCACCAATGGCGACGTGCTGGTGATGGATATCGATAGCGCGTTGTACCCGCGCAAGGCCATCGAGCGGCTGGGCATCGGCCCGTGCACCAGCATGTACCAGGTTGGCGAAAACGATAGCCGCATGGACTGGGACTGGCGGCCGGAAATCCACGACACCGATGGCCTGGCGATGTGGACCGGTGCCGGCGAATGGATCTGGCGGCCGCTGTGCAATCCGCCGCAGCTGCGTTTCAACATGTTCGTGGATGAGAACCCGCGCGGCTTCGGGCTGCTGCAGCGCGACCGCAACTTCGACCATTACCAGGACGACGGCGTGTTCTACGAGAAGCGCCCGTGCCTGTGGGTGGAGCCCAAGAGCGGCTGGGGCAAGGGGTCGGTGCAGTTGGTCGAGATTCCGACCGTGGACGAGACCTTCGACAATATCGTGGCGTTCTGGAACCCGCAGGCCAAGCCACAGCCGGGGCAGGAACTGTTGCTGGGGTATCGCCTGTACTGGGGCGCACAGCCGCCGGCCAGTTCGCCGCTGGCGCATTGCGTGGCCACCCGCACCGGGCTGGGCGGTATCGTCGGGCAAAAGCGCAGCCACTTCTCATGGCGGTTTGCGGTGGATTTTGCCGGGGGCGAGTTGCCTGCCCTGGTGAAGGAGGCAAAGACCAAGGTCGAAGCGGTGATCCAGGTGTCGCGCGGCACCACCGAAATCGTCTCCGCGCGCCCATTGTACGAGCTCAAGGGCTACCGGGCGATGTTCGACCTGGTGCCACCGGACGAGAGCACCCAGCAGATCGACATCCGTCTGTACCTGCGCGCCAATGGCAAGCCCTTGACCGAAACCTGGCTCTATCAGTGGACACCGCCACCGGCGAGCGAGCGAAAGCTGTACTGAATTCGCGTGCCGGGCATGCGGAACGTGCGTTGCCGTCGTCGATCGACGGCAACGCGCGCGACGGTGCAGGAGCGTTGCCGGCGCTGCCGCAGCGTCAGCGCGCTCAAGCCAACGTCGTGCCGTTGATCAATTGCAGGCGCGTGCGCGGCCGTGCGCAGGACAACTCCACGCCAAAGCAGGTGCCGTTCTTGCCGCTGGTGATGCGCAGCTCACCTTGGTGCGCCTGTGCGATCTGCGCGGCCATGTGCAGGCCCAGATCCACTTCCGGCACCGCGCGGCCGGCGCTATGTACGTGCGTGGAAGCGTGGAGCACATCCAGCCGGCGTGGATCGATGCCGTCCAGATTGCAGACCTCAAGCCGCAGACGGCCCTGTTCGGTGACCGCCACCGCCTTGATCAGCGAACTCTGCTGGCCCTGCACCACCGCGTTGATCATCATGCTGCCGAACATCTGCGCCAGCCGCACCGCATCGCCATGTACCGGTTCGTCGATGGCCACGTGCGTGGACAGCACCTGATTGGGATAGGCGGCACGGGTTTCGTCGACCACCTGCGAAAGCGCGTCGGACAGATCGCTGCCATTGCCGTAGTCCAGCTGCAGCCAGTCGCGCTCGATGCCGCGGGCGAAATCGCAGGCGAAGTCGATCAGCTCTTCCATGCGCTGCAAGCTGCGCTGCATCGAACGGATGGCGCCGCCCTGGCGCTGGTTGATCGGGTCGATGGCGAGCATGTCCACCACCGCGTGCATGGACTGCAGCGGGTTGCGCAGGTCGTGCCCCAGGATGCCGATGAATTCTTCGCGCAGCCGCGCCGAGGCGCCGGCGCGACCGAGTTCGCTGCGCGCGCGTTGCGATTCCTGCGCACTCTCCTCGGCGCGTTGTTCGGCCTGGATCTGTGCGCCCAGCAGCTGCGCCAGCAGCTCGACCTTCTCCACCAGCTGCCGGTCCATGACCCGTGGCAGCGGATCCAGCGCGCACAGGGTGCCGAATACGCTGCCATCGTCGAAGCGGATCGGCACCGAGACATAGCTTTCGAAACCGTACAGCCGTGGCGACGGATGGTCGCGGTAGACCGGGTCGTCCGAGGCATGGCCGAACCAGACCGCGTTGCCCTTGACCCGTACGCTGTCGCAGAACGTGGTGGCCAGCGGCAGTTCGTCGCCCGGCACCAGGCCGAAGGACAGCTCGTCGCGCACCTGGCAGGTGATCCAGCGCGCGTCGGTCACGCGCGCGACCGCGGCAAAGCCCATGCCGGTCAGACGGGTGAGAATGGTCAGGACATCCGGGACCGACGAGAGCCGGCCAACGCGCGCGATATCGGCGCGGAGCTCAGCGGGAAGCGGACCCATGCATTGCCTCCCCAGAAGTGGATGCCCGCCAGTTTACAGCACCACAGCCGGGCCTGGTCGGGCATCAGGCCGCTGCCACACAGGCATCACGATATGCCTGTCGGTCGGCGCCGGGGATGCTGCGGTGTGCATGCCCGCGCGGGTCTGGCGATGGCGATGAATGGTATAGCTGGGGAATGCGAGGCCGCGGCCGCGGTGCACGCTCCCGAGCAGCGTCCCATGCCTGCCATCGGCGTGCGAGCCGACCGGTAAGGCGGCAACCTAGCTGCTGGCAGACGGCAGCGGCAGCGCGATCTGCAACGGATCGATGCGGCCTTCGCCACGCATGATCTTCTTGAACTCGGCGCGGCTGACCGAGACGTAGCGTTCGTTGCCGCCAATCTCCACCTGCGGGCCGTCCTGCACGGCGTGGCCGTGCGCATCCACGCGGACGGTCATGGTGGCCTTGCTGCCGCTGTGGCAGATGGTCTTGATCTCTTCCAGTTCGTCGGCCCAGGCCAGCAGGAACTGGCTGCCTTCGAACAGCTCGCCGCGGAAATCCGTGCGCAGGCCGTAGCACAGCACCGGGATGCGCAGCCGGTCGACGACCTCGCTCAATTGCCAGACCTGCGCGCGGCCGAGGAATTGCGCTTCGTCCACCAGCACGCAATGCAGCGGCCCGTCGGCGGCGATGTCGCGTTCGACCAGCTGTTGCAATTCGGTGCTGCGGTCGAACGTGCGCCCGTCCGCGCGCAGTCCGATCCGCGAGGCGACCACGCCGCTGCCGGCGCGGTGATCGAGCTTGGGCGTGAGGATCAGCGTGCGCATGCCACGCTCGCGGTAGTTGTGCGCCGATTGCAGCAAGGTGGTGGTCTTGCCGGCGTTCATCGCCGAATAGTAGAAATAGAGCTTGGCCATTGGGCGATTTTAGCGGGCCGGGCGGCGGGATGCGGAAGGCAGGCGTTGTCCGGGCTGGCCGGCCGATGCAGCAGCATCAGTCGCCATCACGCATTGCGCGAACACGCTGCGGCAACGGCGGCGCTTCCCGGCGCCGCATGAACCCGCTGCGCCGGCCAGCCGCTGCCCGCCCCGGTACAATGGCGCGCTCTGTCGGAAGCCTCTATGCACGGTCTCAATCCCCCGCAAAGCGCCGCGGTGCTGCACTGCGAAGGTCCCTTGTTGGTGCTGGCCGGTGCCGGCAGCGGCAAGACGCGCGTGATCGTGGAGAAGATCGCGCACCTGATCGCCACCGGGCGCTACCCGGCCAAGCGCATCGCCGCGATCACCTTCACCAATAAATCGGCCAAGGAAATGCGCGAGCGTGTGGCCAAGCGCATCCGCGGCGACGGCGCCGATGGCCTGACCATCTGCACCTTCCATGCGATGGGGTTGAAGTTCCTGCAGATCGAACATGCCGCCGCCGGCCTGAAGCGCGGGTTCTCGATCTTCGATTCGGACGATGCCGCCGCGCAGATCAAGGACCTGATGCATGGCGCCAAGCCCGATGCGATCGAGGACGCCAAGAACCTGATCTCGCGCGCCAAGAACGCCGGGCTCTCGCCCGAGCAGGCCATGGCCGCGGCGCGCAGCAATCGCGAGAAAGAAGCCGCCAGTCTGTACGAGCGCTACCAGGCGCGGCTGACCACCTTCAATGCGGTGGACTTCGACGATCTGATCCGCCTGCCGGTGCAGATCCTGGAGGCCAACGAAGAAATCGTGCTGGGCTGGCGCGAACGCATCGGCTACCTGCTGGTGGACGAATGCCAGGACACCAACGATGCGCAATACCGGCTGCTGAAGATGCTGGCCGGCCCGCGCGGCAACTTCACCTGCGTGGGCGACGACGACCAGAGCATCTACGCCTGGCGCGGCGCCAACCCGGAAAACCTGCAGCAGATGGGGCGCGATTATCCGGCGCTGGAAATCATCAAGCTGGAGCAGAACTACCGCTGCTCCAACCGCGTGCTGCGCGCGGCCAACGCGCTGATCGCGCACAACCCGCACGAGCATTTGAAAACGCTGTGGAGCGACCAGGCCGACGGCGAGCGCATTCGCGTGTGGGAATGCCGCGACAGCGAGCACGAGGCGGAAAAGGTGGCTGCCGAGATCTCGTTCCTGGGCACCGCCAAGCAGGTGCCGTGGAGCGATTTCTGCATCCTGTTCCGCGGCAATTTCCAGTCACGGCCGCTGGAAAAGGCGCTGCAGTTGTTGCGGGTGCCATATCACCTGACCGGCGGCACAGCGTTCCTGGAGCGGCAGGAGGTCAAGGACCTGCTGTCGTGGTTGCGCCTGATCGTCAATCCGGACGATGACGCCGCCTTCCTGCGTGCGGTGCAGTCGCCCAAGCGCGAAGTGGGTGCGACCTCGCTGGCGCGACTGGCCGAGCTGGCCAGCGGCAAGTCGGTGCCGATGTCGCGTGCGGCCGAGTCGATGGGGGCATTGCAGCAGCTGCCGCCGCGTGCGGCCAACGGCCTGAGCGCGTTTACCGACATCCTGCGCGAGATGCGCCAGCACTCCACCAGCATGCCGGCGGGCGAACTGGTACGGATGCTGGCCGACAAATCCGGCCTGCTCAACGATCTGCGCAACCAGTCCAAGGACGAAACCGGCTTCCAGCGCCGCAAGCGCAACCTGGACGAATTGGCAGAATGGTTCGAAGGTGGGCCGCGCGGCGCCAGCGCCAGCGATCTGGCTGCGCAGCTGGCGCTGCTGTCGCGCAACGACAAGGACGATGGCGGCAACCAGGTGCGCATGATGACCATGCATGCATCCAAGGGCCTGGAATTCCGCTATGTGTTCATCGTCGGCTGCGAAGATGGCGTGCTGCCGCACGAAGTGAGCCTGGAAGAAGGCAATCTGCAGGAAGAGCGCCGCCTGTTGTACGTGGGCATCACCCGCGCCAAGCAGCAGTTGTGGATGAGCTACAGCAAGCTGACGCGCAAGTTCGGCGAGCATGTGCGGTTGAAGCCGAGCCGGTTCTTCGACGAGATTCCGGCAGCGGAGCTGCAGCGCGACGGCGCCGACCCGGTGGCCGATGCCGAGCGCAAGAAGGAACGCGCCAGCGCGGGGTTGGCGGCGATCCAGGCGTTGTTCGACTGAGCACGGCGGACAGCGGCTCCCCTTACGCCGCCTGCGCTCGCTGTGAGCTGGGCGACGATGGCGGTGAGGCCGCCACCGGCGACCTGCGGCAGCGGGCGTGACGGTGTGCGATGCCGTCCGGCTTGTCAGTGCCCCTGCCGCACGGCAGTCTGAGGCTCCCGCCAACCGAGCGCGCCGTGACCGTCATCCTCGAAACCGCACGCGTGCGCTTGCGTCTGCTCGACCCCGAGCGCGATGCCGAAGCGATGCTGGCGCTGGTCAACGACCCTGCGTTCATCGCCGGCATCAACGACCGCGGCATCCGCACGCGCGAACAGGCGCGCGAGCATCTGCGCGAGTGGGCGCAGGCGCATCAGCAACAACACGGCTTCGCGCACTGGGCGCTGGAAACGCGGCAGGCAAGCACCTTCATGGGCACCTTGGGCCTGCTGTGCCGCGAGACCTTGCCGATGCCGCATATCGGCTTTGCGCTGTTGCCCACGTATCGCGGCAAGGGTTATGTGACCGAAGCCGGGCGTGCGGTGCTGGCGCATGCGTACCAGGTTTTGGGACTGACGCAGGTGTGCGCGATCGTTTCGCCAGGCAATGCCGATTCGATCCGCGCGCTGGAAGCGCTGGGGCTGCGCTATGAGAGCCTGCGGGTGCTCAGTCCCGGCACCGAGGCGGTGGCGTACTACACGATCGAGCTCGGCCCTGCTGGCGTGGACAGCTGAGCGGCGCTGCGCCACCCTGCCGGCTGTTTCCATCGCAAAGGGGGCCCGCATGGCGCTGTTGATCAACGCCTATTCCACGCTGCGCACGCCGCTGTGGCCGGAGTTTCTGCCGCAGGCCGCCGTGCAGCATCGCGACCACGCCGATCCGGAACTGGCCGCGCATCTGCACGGCTTTGTCGGCTATGTGAGCCAGGCCGGCGATGGCCAGATGACCCAGGCGCGCTATCACCTGATGCGGCATGTGCAGCGGGTGCGCCAGCACTTCAGCTTCGAGTTGGACGATGCGGCGTTCGGCGCGCTGGCGCAGTGGGCCGAGCAGGCCAACGCGGTGTGCTTCCTGGCCGACGGCAGCGTGCGCGACCCGCAGGGCCGGGTGCTGATCAGCCAGGGCGAGCCGCCGTTGGATGCGCAGGCGCAGCTGCCCTATCCACCGGACGCGCTGGCGCGCCGCGCGCGCCAGCACGACCAACTGGCAGCGTTGGGTATCCGCGTGCCACCGAGCCTGCCGCCGGTACCGGGGCAGGCCGAGGCCCGCCTGCGGACGCCGGACAGCATTGCCGCGCGCATGCTGGCGTTGTTTGCGGTGGCGCTGCGGGCGGAAATCCTGGCCGCCGGCGATACGCCGCCGTCGCTGGCCGACATGGCCGAACGCCTGCCGGGACTGCAGGCTGCGCTGTCGCCGCAGGAACAGGCATTCTTCGGACACGCGCAGCCGGATGCGCAGCAACTGGCCAACTTCGGCTGGCGCTATGAAAGCCTGGCGCTGCTGCAATGGGCGGTGGGCATGACCGACACCCTGCCGCTGCCCACCGGTCTGTGCGATGTGCCCGGCGTGGCGCAGCGCGCGCTGGAGCGCGCCAAGATTCCCACGGCACCGCCGCCAACGCTGCGCCCGTTGCCCGAGCTGCTGGATGCGCTGGACCGCCACCTGCGCCTGCATTGGGCAGTGCGCCAGGCCGAGCAATCCGGTCAGACGGTCCCCGCCGGCATCGTGCCCGGCGTGGTGTACGAGCGGCATTACGCGCTCAACTGGCTGCTGCACTTCGAAGACGCCGACTGGGACGAGGTGGATACACCGACCTGAGCAATGGTCGGCGTACAGGCCTCGCCCCCGCTCGCCAGAACGTGCGGTCTCTCCTTCGAGAGAACGCGCGACCGGCCGCTGCACGGACGATCGGTGGTAGGCAATGGAACGGGCACCCCCGCTTAACGAGGTTGCCATGGACGTGCGGGTATCCTGCCCGCTCACCGAGCCAGGGAGGCAATGCAATGACTATCGGCCAGTATTCGGAATTCTATCGTGGCAAGCGGGTGGTGGACTTCAGTGTCGATCAACCGGCCAGCGGCGGCGATGTGGTGTACCGGTTGCGCCAGGAGTACGAAGGCGAGGACACCCAGGCGGGACTGCTCGACAGCCTGCTCGCGCAGGTGGATCCGGCCAGCATCCAGGCGCTGATCATCGGCGCGTGGCGCGAATCGCATGATGAAGGCCCCAACGGCTACCTGCAGCGCTTGATCGAACGCCGCGACGAACTGCCGGCGCTGCGTGCGCTGTTCGTCGGCGACATGACCTACGAAGACTGCGAGATCTCCTGGATCATCCAGACCGACTACACCCCGCTGCTGGCGGCGTTCCCGGCGTTGGAATCGCTGCGCATCCGCGGTTCCTCGCAATTGCAGCTGACGCCGTTTGCGCATGCGCAGCTGCAGGAACTGGCGATCGAATGCGGCGGTCTGCCATCGGCGATCGTGCAGGCGATCGCCGAGTCCACGCTGCCGGCCCTGCAGCACCTGGAGCTATGGCTGGGCGTGGAGGATTACGGCTACGACGGCGAGCTGGGCACCTACCAGCGGCTGCTGGCGGCGATCGGCCCCGAACGGCTGCGCTACCTGGGCCTGCGCAATGCCGCCAACACCGATGAACTGGCCAGTTGGCTGGCCACCCAGCCGTGGCTGGGCCACCTGGAGACGCTGGACCTGTCGCTGGGTACCATTGGCGATGCCGGTGCGCGCGCGCTGGTCGAAAGCACCCAGCTGGGCCAGCTGCAGCGGATCGACCTGAGCCATCACTACATCTCTGCCGAGTGGCAGGCCCGCCTGGCGACGCTGCCGGTGACGGTGATCCTGGATGAGCCGCTCGAGGAAGACGAGGACGAACGCTACGTCGCCGTCTCCGAATGAGGTGAGCGTGCCTTGGGTCGTGGTGGGGCCACGGGACAGCCGCAGGATCGCGGCCCTGCAGCAGGCATTGCAGGCGCAGGGACATCCTGCGGCGGTGGTGTTCGACTATCTGCAGCTGCTGGACACGCCGGCCCCGCTGCAGGACTGGCTGGCACGCCACCCGGCCGCGCGGGTCAAGCTCGAATCGCCTGGCGAGGCGCCCGAACTGCACCGGGCGCTCATCCTGCGCGGCTGGCGCACGTTGGGCTCGCCCGGACCTGCCCCGGCACCGCTGGCGCATGGCGAACTGGCCCATCAGCAGCTGTGGTACGCCGGGTTTGCGGACCTGCTCGCGTCGCTGCCGGCCGGCCAGTATCTGAACCCGCCCGCCGGGCTGCTGGCGATGACCGACAAACTCGCCTGCCAGCAGCGCCTGGCCGCGGCGGGCGTGGCCGTGCCCACGCTGCTGGGCAGCGTGGACAGCTATGCCGACATGCGCGCCTGCCTGCAGGTCTCCGGCTGTACCCAGGCGTTTTTCAAGCCGCGCTACGGATCGTCCGGCGCCGGCGTGCTGGCGTATCGCTGGCACCGCGATGGGCGCGAGATCGCCAGCGGTTCGGCCGAGCTGGTCCAGGACGCGGGCGGTGTGCGGGTGTTCAACGCGCTGCGGCAGCGCCGCTACACCCGCCGTACCGACATCGCACCGCTGGTGGATGCGATCGCCGCGCAGGGCGCCTATCTGGAGCGGTGGATTCCCAAGCCGCGCGCGCCCGGCTTGCCCGGCCATCACTACGACCTGCGGGTGGTTGCGCTGGACGGCGTGGCGCGCCAGCGCGTGGCCCGCGCCAGCCGCGGCCCGCTGACCAACCTGCATCTGGGCAATCGGCGCCTGCCGGCGCAGGCGTGGCAGGGCGCGGATGTGGACGCGCTGGTGTCGGCCACGGTGGCGCAGGCCGCGCGCGCGTTTGCCGACTGCCGCATGATCGGCCTGGACCTGATCCAGCGCGATGGGCGCTGCCACGTGCTGGAAGCCAACGGCTTCGGCGATCTGCTGCCGGAGCTGCGCTGGCAGGGGCGCACGACCTACGAAGACCAGGCGGCACTGGGCGATGGCGTCGCCTGCGAGGACACTGACGGGAGACGACGGCATGGCTGAGCACTTGCCGGACATGCACGCCATCGTCGGTACGCGCGACATCGTGCTGATCACCCTGGATACGCTGCGCTACGACGCCGCGCAGCGCTGCTTTGCGCGCGGCGAACTGCCGGTGCTGGCGCGCTATCTGCCGGCCGATGGCTGGGAACGGCGGCATACGCCGGGCAGTTTCACCTATGCGGCGCACATGGCGTTCTTCGCCGGCTTCCTGCCCACGCCTGCCCGCCAGGGCCCGCATCCGCGCCTGTTCGCGCTGGCCTTCGATGGCAGCGAGAGCATCGTGGCGCAGACCCGGGTGTTTGCCGACAGCGGCGACATCGTCGATGGCCTGGCGCGCTGCGGTTACCACACGCTGTGCATCGGCGGCACCGGCTTCTTCAACAAGCGCAATGCGCTGGGCGCGCAGTTGCCCGGCCTGTTCCGCGAAAGCCACTGGACGCCGGCGTTCGGCGTGACCGCGCCCGATTCGACCGAGCAGCAGGTGGCCTTGGCCTGCGCGCGGCTGGGCGACCCAGCGTTGCGCGACACGCGCTGCTTCCTGTTCATCAACGTCTCGGCGCTGCACCAGCCCAACCGGCATTACCTGCCCGGCGCCATCAACGACGATTTCGACAGCCACTGCGCCGCGCTGCGCTATGTGGATGCCGCGCTGGCGCCGCTGTTTACCGCATTGCGCGCGCGCGGTGGCGCGTTCGCCATCGTCTGTTCCGATCACGGCACTGCCTACGGCGAGGATGGCTACCACGGCCATCGCCTGGCCCACGAAGTGGTGATGACCGTGCCGTACGCCCATTTCCTGGTGACTCCATGAGCCTGCCCTCGCTGGCCGATCTGTTGGCGCTGCCGCCGTATCAGGCCTATTCGTACTCGTATCCGCACAAGACCAGTTACCGGCCGCTGCAGCCGCCCGTGCCGCTGCAGCAGGTGTGGGCCGACGAACCGCGGCAGGCGCTGTTCCTGTACCTGCATATCCCGTTCTGCTCGTACCGTTGCGGGTTCTGCAACCTGTTCGCGCTGGCGCGGCCGGCGCCGGCGCAGGTGGAGGCGTATCTGGCGCAGATGGAACGGCAACTGCAGGCCACCGTGCAGGCGCTGGGCGCGCACCGTTTCGTGCGCTTTGCCATGGGCGGCGGCACGCCGAGCTATCTGGATGCGGGGCAGTTGCAGCGGGTGTTCGACATGGTGGCGCGCCACGCGACCATTGTGCTGGACGCAATCCCGGCCAGCATCGAGGTCTCGCCGGAAACCGTGGATGCCGACCGGCTGCGGGTCTGCCGGCAGGCCGGCATCGACCGCGTCAGCATGGGCATCCAGAGTTTCAGCGCCGCCGAGGTCAGCGCGCTGGTGCGCCCGCAGCAGCGCGAGACGGTGGAGCGGGCGATCGCCATCATTCGCGAGCAGGGCATTGCCACGCTGAATCTGGACCTGATCTACGGCATCGCCGGGCAGACCGTGGACAGCTTCCTGGCCTCGATCGACAGCGCCTTGGCCTTCGCACCGGAGGAGCTGTACCTGTACCCGCTATACGTGCGGCCGATGACCGGGCTGGGCCGGATCGAGGCCAGGGCCGGCGGGCGGCGCAGCTTCGTGCTGCAGCCCGAGCCGCTGGACGCGCGCCTGGCGCTGTACCGAGCCGGGCGCGACCGGCTGCTGGCAGCCGGCTACACCCAGGTCTCGATGCGCATGTTCCGCGCCCCGCACGCCGTCGATGCCGATGCGCCGGTGTATTGCTGCCAGAGCGATGGCATGGTCGGCATCGGCTGCGGCGCGCGCTCGTATACCGCCGGGCTGCATTACTCCAGCGAATACGGGGTGAGCCGGCGCTCGGTGGCCGACATTCTCGAGCATTACCTGGCGCGCGATCCGGCCAGCTTTGCGCGTGCCGATTACGGCATTGCGCTGGATGCCGACGATGCCCGGCGGCGGCATGCGATCCAGTCGCTGCTGGTGGTGCCCGGGCTGGACCGCGACGACTTCCGCCAGCGGTTCGGCATGGACTGCCTGGACGCCCTGCCGCAGCTGCGCGAGTTGCTGGCGCTGGACCTGGCGCACTGGCAGGGCAGCCTGCTGTCGCTCACCGCCGCCGGCATGGAGCGCGCCGACACCATCGGCCCATGGCTGACCTCGGCGCCGATCGCCGAGCGCATGCAGCAGTACCAGGTCGGGTAGGCGGCCGATGCATCTGTCGTTGCTCTATCGCGGCCGGCTCAGCAGCTGCAATTACAGCTGCGATTACTGCCCGTTCGCCAAGACCTACGACAGCGCCGCCGCCCTGCACCGCGACGCGCAGGAGTTGGCGCGGTTCGTCGCCTGGGCCCAGGCGCAGACGCGGCCGTTGTCGATCCTGTTCACGCCCTGGGGCGAAGGCCTGGTGCGGCGGCATTACCGCGAGGCGATGGTGCAGCTGAGCCAGCTGCCGCAGCTGCGCCGCGTGGCGATCCAGACCAACCTGTGCGTGGGACTGCGCTGGCTGGAGTGCGCCAATCTCGATCGCCTGGCGCTGTGGTGCACCTACCACCCCAGCCAGGTCACGCGTGCGGCCTTCCTGCAGCGTTGCCAGGCATTGCGCCAGCGTGGCGTGCGCCACAGCGTGGGCATGGTGGCTTCGCACGCGCACCTGGACGAGATCGAGGCGCTACGTGCGGCGCTGCCCGACACCACGCCGATGTGGCTCAACGCCTTCGATCCGCGCCCGGCGGACTACTACACGCCCGAGCAGGTGCAGCGCTTGAGCCGGATCGATCCCCATTTCGGCTACAACCTCACTCCGCCGCCCAGCTTCGGCGCGCCCTGCCTGACCGGCGAATCGGTGGTGTCGGTGGATGGCGACGGCAACGTGCGGCGCTGCCATTTCGTCGCCACGTCGCTGGGCAATCTGTACGACGGCAGCTTCGCCGCGCAGCTGCGTGCCCGCAGCTGTCCGAACACGCGCTGCGATTGCTACATCGGCTACGTGCATCGGCCTGACCTGCCGTTCCAGGCCGACTACGCCGGCGGCGTGCTGGAACGGGTGCCGGCGATCTACTGAGCCACCCGCACGATCAGGCGCCCAGGCGGGCGTGCAGTCCGGCCAGCTGTGCACGCAGTTCCTCTAGCTGCTCTTCCAATGCCTGCACGCGCGCCTCCAGCTCGCTGCTGTCGGCGCTGCTGCGCGTCGCCGGTGCGGCGCGTGCAGCGGCGGCCTGCAAGGCTTCCACATCCAGCGCACCGCTGAGCAGGTGCGCGTAGCGATCCTCGCGCTGGCCGCTGGCGCGCGGCAGTTGCGCCGCCAGGCCGCGCTGGATCAGCCGGTCCAGGTGATGGCGCACATCGTCGGCATCGTTGAAGCGCGTCAGCCGCTCGCTGCGCGCGAACAGCTCGCCCAACGTCTGCGGCCCGCGCAACAGCAGCAGCCCGATCAACGCCACCTGCTGGCGGGTCAGGTCCAGCACGCTGCCCAGCTTGTGCTCGTAACGTTCGGCGCGCGAGGAGAACTGCTGGCGCACCAGTCCCAGCGTTTCCAGCTGGCGCAACGCGTGATGCACCACGCCGGTCTGCAGACTCAGCACCGGCTCGCGCGCGGTCTTCTGGTTGGCGGCCACCTGCGCGGCGTTGACGGTGAGCGGGTAGGCGTCCGGGGTGGTGGCCTCTTTTTCGATCAGGCAGCCAAGCACGCGGGCCTGGGCGGTATCGAGCACGGGGATGGACGATGTCTCGGTCATGCGGCAGCTCCTGGGCAATCAGCGGGGAAGGATATGCCGATCCCGTGCCGGGCGGTCTGCGCGTGTTTCGCCGTGCCGCGCTGGCTTCAGGGCCATATGGTGCGGTTGATGGTGTTGTGGCCAGCCCCCGACTGGGCGTGCAACCTGCTGCCATCGACCAGCGTGTGACGGCCCGATTGGGCAGCAAGTGCGCGCGCACCGCGGCTGGCCTGCGAGCCGACCACGCAGGCGCTGTCCTTGCCGCCCGCATGCCGCAAGCCCCGCAACGCGCCAGAAGCCGGCGTGCGCATCGGCGGCGGAAACAGGACAGGGCAGCCGTGCGAACCGGCGAGAGCGGCCAACACAACCACTGCGCAGCCGCCAGACGGGCGCGGCCGGTGCGCGACATCTTCCGGCGCGCCACCCGCGCCCACCTGACGACTGCTCGCTACGTTCTGTTGGCCGCTCTAAAATCGCGGGCTTCATTGCCGTTTCTGTCTGGTGGATGCCATGCGCCCCTCGTTTCACGCACCGATGTCCCTGCTCGCCTGCGCCGTGCTGGCGCTGTCGGCCTGCAAGCCCGCCCATCAAGACCTCGCGCAGCCGGCACCCGCCGCCGCCGCGCCCGCCGCTGCCAAGTCGGCGGCGACCGGCACGCCGGCCGGCGACGACAACCTCAATGCGGTGCTGTGGATGCAGCGCTCGGAGGAATACCGCGCCGTCGCCGAGCAGACCTATCGCGCCGCGGCCGACAAGCTGGACGCGGCGCTCGAGCAGCCCAACTGGGACGCGCTGGTACCCGAGGAACGCGGCAATGCCGCCACTGGCCTGAAGCCGGCGGTGGTGCTGGACGTGGACGAGACCGTGCTGGACAACTCGCCCTATCAGGCGCGGCTGGTGCGCGACGGCAAGGAGTACGACGAATTGAGCTGGGATCAGTGGGTGGCCGAGAAGAAGGCCAAGCCGATTCCGGGCGTGGTGGACTTCGCCAAGGCCGCCACCGCCCGTGGCATCACCCTGATCTACATCTCCAACCGCGCGGTGCATCTGAAGGACGCCACGCTGGCCAACCTGCGCAGCGCCGGCCTGCCGGTGGCCGACGACGGCGTGTTCCTGGGCCTGGGCACGGTGGTGCCTGGCTGCGAGCAGAACGGCAGCGAGAAGAACTGCCGCCGCCAGCTGGCCGGGCAGAAATATCGCGTGCTGATGCAGTTCGGCGACCAGCTCGGCGACTTCGTGCAGGTCACCGCCAATACCGGCCAAGCGCGCGGCGCGCTGCTGCAGCAGTACCACGACTGGTTCGGCGAGCGTTGGTGGATGCTGCCCAACCCCAGCTATGGCGGCTGGGAGCCGGCGCAGTTCAACAACGACTATTCGCAACCCTGGCAGACCCGCCACGACGCCAAGCGCGCCGCACTGGAGCTTGCACGATGAGCCGTCCCCCGTTGGCCCTGGCCGCGCACGAGCGGCTGATCTTCGCGCTGGACGTGCCCGGCCACGATGAAGCAATTGCCTGGGTCGACCGGCTGGGCGAGTCGGTGTCCTTCTACAAGATCGGCATGGAGCTGCTGGCCTCCGGCGAGTATTTCCACGTGCTCGATGCGCTGGCCAAGCGCAACAAACGCGTGTTCGTGGACCTGAAGTTCTTCGACATTCCCGCCACCGTGGCCGGCACCATTGCCCGGCTGTCGCAGTGGCCGGTGAGCTATTGCACCGTGCACGGTTGGCATGCCGGCATGTTGCAGGCCGCCGCCGAGGCCAACCGGGGCGACATGCGCCTGCTCGCGGTGACCGTGCTGACCTCGATGGGCCGCCCGGACCTGGCCGCGATGGGCATCGACCGCGAACCGGTGGAGGTGGTGGTGGAGCGCGCGCTGGCTGCCCAGGCCGCCGGCATCGACGGGGTGATCGCCTCCGGCCAGGAAGCCGCCCCGATCCGCCGTGCCACCGGCCCGGCGTTTTCGATCGTCTGCCCGGGCATCCGCCCCGGCGGCCCGGTGGGCGACGACCAGCAACGCACCGTGGGCGTGGCGCAGGCCTTCACCGATGGCGCCGACGCGATCGTCGTCGGCCGCCCGATCCGCCTGGCTGCCGACCCTGCGGCCGCTGCCACCGCCATCCAGGACGAGATCCGCGCGGCGGTGATACAGCACCGGGACTGAGCGGTAGTCGCTCAGTTGTCGCGACCGGCGATATAAATCAATGGCTTAGTTAGGAATAATTAAAGCATTGCTTTAATGTGAAAGTCTCGTTAACATGCCGGCGTCCGATGTCAGTCGGAAGCTGTGCCACTCATTGTCCACCGGGCTTGTCCCGGTTTTCGAAGGGATCGGGTCTTGTGCCCGATCCTTTTTTTTGGCGATTGGTCAGGCGATGGCCTGGCACGCGCGGAACTGCCACCGCCTGCGGTACACGGCAGCGGCGGGCGAGGTGACCTTGCGCATCGCCGGCCATGTCACCCGCGCATCGGTCCGATGGGTGCGCAGGGCTGCTTGGGGTCGCTTGCTGCCCGGTGATCGCGCTACCGTATCGCTGGCGCCTTGCAATAGCGGTCGATGAACTGCTGGTGGCTCGGCATTACGTCCACGCACCGGCTGATGGTCTGCGCCACGCTGGCCAGGAAGCCCTCGGCATCGGTATCCGGCACCTGGTCCACCAGCGGGTGATAGCCGGTCGGCACGATGCCCTGGCCCACCAGTACCTGCACCCAGCTTATCTCGGCGAACATCTCTTCGGCATTGCGGTAGAAGCGCCCGCTGTCGCGGAACAGCTCGAGTGCGGCCTGCAGCTCCGGGGTGATCGGCATGTGGCGGCAATGCCGCCAGAACGCGCTGTCGTCGCGCTCGGTGGCGTGGTAGTGCAGCAGCAGGAAATCGCGAATGCGGTCGAACTCGAACGCCAGCCGGTCGTTGTAGCGCTGCACCAGCACCGGGCTAATGCCCTCGCGTGGGAACAGCTCCAGCAGCTTGGAAATGCCGGATTGGATCAGGTGGATGCTGGTCGACTCCAGTGGCTCCAGGAATCCGCTGGCCAGCCCCAGCGCAACCACGTTGCGGTTCCAGAACTGCTTGCGCCGCCCGGTGGTGAAGCGCAGTGGGCGCGGGTCGGCCAGCGGTTTGCCGTCCAGGTTGGCGAGCAGCGTGGCAGCGGCTTCGTCGTCGCTGATGTGCGCGCTGCAGTACACATAGCCGTTGCCGGTGCGGTGCTGCAGCGGAATGCGCCACTGCCAGCCGGCCGCGCGCGCAGTGGAGCGCGTGTACGGCGTCGGTGGGCCGACGTTTTCGCAGGGCACCGCCAGTGCGCGATCGCACGGCAACCAGTGGGTGAAATCGTGATAGCCGGTGTGCAGCGCTTCTTCGATCAGAAGCCCACGGAAGCCGGAGCAATCGATGAACAGCTCGCCATGCACCACCTGCCCGGACGCCAGCTGCAACGATCGCACATGGCCGTTTTCCGGATGCAGCTGCACCTGCTCGACCAGCCCTTCGATGCGGGTGACGCCGCGTTGCTCAGAATACCTGCGGAGAAAGTGCGCGTACTGGCTGGCGTCGAAGTGATATGCGTAGGCGATATTGGCCAGCGGCGAGTTGGCCGGCACATCGCCGGCCGAGGTCATGAACTTGCCGCGCGCGGCCGCCACGGTATTGAGCGTATAGGCACCCAGCGGCTGCGCCGTGCCGCGCAGCTGTTGCTTGATCCAGTATTGATGGAACGGCAGCAGCCCGAGCGGATGGCCGATCTGGGTACCGAAGCCGTGGATGTACGCCGTGCCGGGGCGCTGCCAGTCGACGAACTCGATACCGAGCTTGAAGCTGCCCTGGGTCTGGCGCACGAACTCGGCTTCATTGATGCCGAGCAGGTTGTTGAAGGCCTTGATATGCGGCACGGTCGCTTCGCCCACCCCGATGGTGCCGAGCTGTTCGGATTCGATCAGCTGCACGTTGAAGGTGGGCCCAAGCACGCGCGCAAACGCGGCGGCCGCCATCCAGCCGGCGGTGCCGCCGCCGACGATGACGATGTTGCGGAGGGGAGCGGGAATCATGCCTGCACGTTCCTGAGCTGAGAGAGGACGGACAAACGAACGGGGCCAACCGGCCCCGTTACGAAAGCTCCCCACGCGTGCAGTGCACGCGCGGGGAAGGCGCACCCATCAGAACTTTGCACCGATCTCCAGCACCACGCTACGCGGCACGTAGTTGATCTCGCCATTGGTGTTGATGGCGATGTCAGGATCGAACCGCCCGTTGCTGCCGAAGCCGTTGTAGGCGTACGCGCTGTAGTTCTTGAAGTTGAACGCGTTGAGCAGGTTCACGCGTGCCGACATCTTGAAGTCGCCAACCACGGTGAACTCCTTGGTGGCCTGGAAGTCCACCGTGCGGTAGCCCCAGATATCGCCACCGACCAGGAACTTGCCGCTGCCCGGCGGCGTAACGCCGACCTGCTGGCAGGTTGCGCCATCGGGGTCGGTGAAGCCGAAGCAGGCGATGGTATTGATCGGCTCGGGCGTTGCCAGCACCAACTTGGCGCCCAGCGTCACACCCCACGGGATATCGATCGAGCCGGAGGCCACGAAGCGGTGCGCGGCCACCGCGTCGGACTTCACGAACGGATAGCCGCGAATGGTGGCCTTGTCGAAACCGTAGGGCTCGTCGATGTTGCGGTTCTGGCGTGCGCTGGTGTGGGTGTAGGACAGGGTCAGGCCCCAACCGGATTCCTTGGTGTACGGCTTGTCGGCCGACAGCAGCACCTGGCTGTTGCGCTGTTCCAGGCCGTTGGTTCCCAGGATGGTGTTCTGGTAGCCCGGCACGGGCTCGCCCCACGGCACGTTGCCGTTCTGGAAGTACGAACCATCCGGGTAACGGTTGATCAGGCCCATCGCAAAGCCGTCGTAGCTCAGGATGCGCTGGAAGGTCACATCGGTCAGCCAGTCGCCTACCTGGTTGGTGATGCCGATGCTGTACTGATCGCTGTACGGCGTCTTGAGCTTGTTGTTGAACATGAAGAGCTCGGCGCTGCCGGCCACACCGGGAATGGTATTGAGCTGGTCGATGCCGTTGAGATAGCGCGGATCGAATGCCACGCAGGTACGGTCGGCGCGGTAGCACTGCTGGGTTGCCGGATTTTCGAAATACACCGCCACTGGCGACAACGCCGCCTTGCTGGTTTCCAGTGCCAGCTGCTCGAACAGGTTGCGGTCGTACGAACGCGCCGCACCACCGTGCAGGATGGCGGCTTCGTCGCCGAAGAAGTCATACGAGAAACCGAAGCGCGGCGCCCACGCATCCTTGAAGTTCTTGCGGTTGTTGCCGGTGCTGATGTAATCGGCCACGTTGATGCCGCTGGGCAGCAGGCGGTTGGCCCACGGCTGGCCGGGGTTGTCCGGATCGTTGGCGTACAGCGCATCGACGAAGGCCTGCGAGGTGACGAAGTCGGTATAAGCCGGGGTGTCTTCGTAGTCCCAGCGCACGCCGATGTTGATCATCAGCTTGTCGGTGGCGGCCCAGTCGTCCTGCAGATAGATGCCGTACTGCTTGGACGGCGAGACCACCGTGGCGCGCTGGCCGGGCGTGTTGTACGGCGCAACGAAATCCACGCGGTAGGGCGTGGATTCCACGCTGCCACCGTTGACGCGGTAGCTGAACTGCGGATTCAACGCCGCCGCATCCTGCGAGGTCAGCTCGATGTCCTTGTAGTTCACACCCATCTTGATGGTGTGCTCGCCATGCCACTGGAAGCTGGTGAAGGTCAGATCGTTCTGGAGGAACCAGCCCTTTTGACTCTTGCGCTGCGCATTGAGGCCGCCCGCCGAGCCGGTGGTCAAAAAGGTGCGCTCATCGACATCGGTGGAACCGGCACGTGGCTGGAAATAGGTGTAGATGATGCCGTTGCCGAGCGTACGCGGGGTCGGGTTGTTCTCCGAGTTTTCCGTGCCAACGATGAGCTCGTTGTACCAGTTGTCGGCACTGTGCTGCCAACGCAGGTTGGTGCGCTTGTCCTTGTTGATCTTGTCGGTGGCCTGCGCCAGCGTGTTGGTGCCGCCCACGTTGGCAGTCTGCGTTTCGTCGCGATAAATCGTGCTTAGCTCGATGCGATCACGATCGGTGGGTTCGAAATCGATCTTGCCGAAGAACAGGTCTTCTTCGAACGGCATGTTGGCCGGGCCATACTGGCTGGCCAGGTCGGACGGCAACTGGTTGACGAACGCGGCAGCCTCTGCGCTCGGTTGCACGCTCTTGGGCGCCACGTTCTCCTTGCCCTCGTAGGCGACGAAGAAGTGCATGCGGTCCTGGATGATCGGCCCACCCAGCGCGAAGCCGTATTCCTTGGTCTGCGAATCGATCTTGCCGTTTTCTTTCTCGTCGGGCCGCTTGTCGCGCAGGTCCTGATCGGTATAGCGGTAGAACACTTCGCCGTGCAGCTCGTTGGTGCCGGACTTGGTGGCCGCAGTGATCGCCGCGCCGCTGATCTGGCCGTACTCGGCCTTGTAGTTGGAGGTGATGACCTTGTACTCGCCGATGGCGAGCTGCGGGAAGGGATTGCCCTGTGTGTCGCTCTGGCCGGCCACGCCGCCGCTGCGCACATAGCTCTTCTGGCCCACGCCATCGATGTATAGATTGCCGGCGCTGGCGTTGGACGCACCGCCGCGCAGCTTGGTGTTGCCGTTGCCGTCCACCTGAAACACCATGCCCGGTACGGTATCGGCAAACTCCAGGAAGTTGCGCGTGGCCTGCGGCAATTGCTGGATCTGGCGCGCGCTGATGGTGTTGCCCACTTCCGAGGTCTTGACGTCGCGAATCATCGGCGCGCTGACCGTCACCGTGTCCAGCGTGGTCGCATTGCCTGCGGGCGCGGTTGCCGTCTCGGTGCCGAGATCGACCGTGGCACTGGAGGCCACCGACAGGGTCACCGTGCGGCTGACGCCGTTGGATTCGACTTTGTAGGTGCCCGGCTGCAGACCGACGATGGTGTAGTTGCCATTCGCATTGACCGGTGCGCGTCGCACCGAGCCGGTGGCGACATTGGTCACGACCACTTCGCTGCCGCTCTGTGCGGAGGCGACCTGTCCGCGCAACGTGGCGTTGCTGGACTGGGCCATGGCCGGAGCGGTGGCGAACAACGACGCGGCCAGGGCGCAGCACAACAGGCTGCGCGCCGGCAGGGTGGAGACGGTACGGTGGTTCTTCATGACTTTCCCCCTCCCAGGGGTAAAGCGCGACGCAGTGGAGTGACTGGCGCGTTGGGTTGGTGCTTTGGTGTGGAACACGGAACGACAGGCAACAACAGCCGCAAGGGCTGCAAGAACGACAAAGGTCTACGGTGACGGGCGGCTGCTCCTTCAGGCACGGGTCGAGACGGGTAAAGCATTGGCGGCGCGTGGCCGGTGCAGCGCACCGGCATTCAACACACGATGCAAACAACAACGGCACGCCGGGCCGTGCGGCATGCACGATTGCCAGCACGGTCGCTCGCGCCGTGCTGGCATGGCCAATTCAGGGCTGCTATCGAACTACCAGATGATGCGCGCGCTCAGGAACAGCGTACGCGGCGGCGTGGACAGCGCACCGTACTGGTTGATGCTGACGCGCGGGTTATAGACGCCGCCCTGGCCCCAGTCGATGGCGTACTGATCGTAGTTGCGGAAGTTCAGCGCATTGATCAGATCGCCGCGCACCTGCACGGTCAACGCCTCGGTCACGTGCATGTCCTTGGACAGCGACAGATCCAGCTGGCGCGTGCCGAAGATGTCGCCGCCGGCAATGAACTTGCCGCCCGGTGCATCCACCGAGACCACGCGGATGTTGTTCGAAGGCGGGCCGCCATACAGATCGTAGGCTACCGCTTCGTTGCGCGGCGGCACCGTGGCCAGGGTCAGCTTGGCCGAGGCGCTGATGCCCCAGAACAGATCGTAGATGCCGGTGACCACCAGGCGATGGCGCGGGACCGAGTTCAGGTCCAGGAACGGATAGTCGGCAATGGTGGCCGCGTCGAAGCCGTACTGCTCGTCGTTGCCGCGATTGCCGCGGGCGCGCGAGAACGTATACGCCGCCGTCAGGCCCCAGCCGCTTTCCTTGGTATAGGCCTTGTCGGTGGACAGCAGCAACTGCGTGGTCTTGGTCTCCACGCCATTGTTGCCGATGATCAGCGCACCGAAGCCGGGCGGGGTCTGACCCCACGGCTGGCTGCCGTTCTGGAAGAAGTCGCCATTCGGGTAGCGGTTGCCCAGGGTCAGGATCAAGCCGTCCTGGCTGTGGATGTAGGACACCGTGGCCGAGTTGCTCCACTCGCCCACGCGGGTACGCAGGCCCAGCGAGTACTGGTCCGAATACGGCGTCTTCAGATCGTTGTTGAGTAGGTCGACCTCGCCGTTGCGCACGCGCGCATTGACCAGGCCGCTCAGGCTGTCCGGGTTGCTGAGATAGGCCGGGTTCCAGTTGGCGCAGGTGCCCGGCGCCGGCGTGCAGCCGTAGGATTCGGCGAAGCGGATGGTGTACTGGGACAGCGCGGATTTGACCTGCTCCAGGCCCATGATGTCGAACAGATTGCGGTCGTAGCTACGCCCGGCGCCACCGAACAGCACCAGCGATTCGTCGCCACGGAAGTCGTAAGAAAAGCCCAGGCGCGGCGCGAAGTTGTTGTTGTCCTGTTTGCGATTGCGCCCGTTGCTGATGTAGTCATTGATGTTCACTCCGCCCTTGGCCAGCTGCTCGGCATAGGTGGCGCTCACCGTCGGGTCGGTGCCCGGGCCGTTCAAGGCCGCCACCACTTCCGGCGGGGTCACGTTGTCCAGATACGAAGGAATCTTCTCGCCATCCCAGCGCACGCCGATGTTCAACTGCAGCTTGTCGTTGACGTCCCAGTCGTCCTGGATGTACAGGCCCAGCTGCTTGCTGGTGGTGGTCACCGACGGCGCCGCACCGGCAAACGGCAGGTTGAAGCGCACCTGGTATGGAATCGGTGCCGTGCCCTGGCCGTCGTTGACCGCGTAATAGAAGGACGGATTGGCGGTGGAGTTCTCGCTTTGGGTCAACTCCACTTCCTTGTACTTCACGCCCATCTTGATGACGTGGCTGCCGTGCCAGTCGATGCTGTTGAAGGTCAGGTCGTTCTGGAAGCTGGGGCCTTTCTGCCCTTTGCGTTGGATCGCCAGGCCGCTGGTGGCGTCGTCGTTGATCAGCACATCGTTCTCGGCGATGTCGCGCGTGTACACGCTCTGGCTGCCGATGGTGTAGGCGGTGGGGTTGAACAGCACGTCCTCGTATGAGATGCGCGCCTCGTTGACGTAGGTTTCGCCGAAGTGCTGCCAGCGCAGGTCGTAGCGTTCTTCGGTATTGAGATTGATCTTGGCGGCGATGGCGGTGTTGCGATCGCCAACGCTATCGCGGCTTTCTTCGTCGCGGACCTTGGCGGTCAGTTCAAGGCGATCGTTTTCGCCGATATCCCAATCGATCTTGCCGAAGTACAGGTCTTCGTTGAACGGGCGGGTGACCGAGCCCAGGCGGCTCTGCACGCCGGCCGGCAGGTCGTCCCTCAGTACGCTGAAGTTGTCCGGCACCGAGACCGGGTTGGCCGACACCTCGAAGCCCTTGCCTTCGTAACTGAAGAAGAAGTGCGCCTTGTCCTTGACGATCGGGCCGCTGAGCGCGAAACCATACTCGTCCTGGTGGGTCTTGCGCTTGCTGCCATCGGAGTTGGGCGCGCCGGCACGTTCGTCGGCCTGGCGCGCACGGAAATCGGTATTGGTGGTGCGCCCGAAGATCTCGCCGTGGAACTCGTTGCCGCCGGACTTGGTGGACGCCACGATCGCCGCCGAGCCCACCTGGTCGAACTCGGCCTTGTAGTTGGAGGTGATGACCTTGTACTCGCCGATCGCCAGCTGCGGGAACGGATTGCCCGCGCTCTGCTGCTGGCCGGACACGCCGCCGAACAGATAGCTCTTCTGGCCTACGCCATCGATGTAGACGTTGACCGCCGAACTGGCCTGCGCGCCGCCGCGGATGCGGCTGTTGCCGTTCGGGTCGGTCTCGAACTGCATGCCCGGGACGGTGTCGGCAAACTCCAGGAAGTTGCGCGTCAGCTGCGGCACCGTGTTGATCTGCTTGAGCGAGATATTGGTGCCGACTTCGGAGGTCTTGACCTCCTGCAGCGCGGTGGCGGTGACCTTGACCGTGTCCAGTGTGGTCGCTGCGCCATCGGCGGCCGGCGATGGCACCTGGCCGTCGCTGCCCAGATCCAGGCTGACCGACGAGGCCACCGACAGGGTCACCGTCTTCTCCGTGCCCGGGCCCGCATCCACCTTGTAGGTCCCCGGCGGCAGGCCGACCAGGGCATAGCTGCCATCCGCACCGGTCGCCACGCGGCGGGTGGCGCCGGTGGCGACATTGGTCGCGGTCACGGTCGTCCCGGCCTGGGACGCGGCCACCTGTCCGCGCAATGTGGCGTTGCTGGACTGGGCCATGGCCGGCGCGGCGGCCAGCAAGGAGGCGGCCAGGGCACAGCACAGCAGGCTGCGCGCCGGCAGGGTGGAGACGCTACGGTAGCTTTTCATGACTTCCCCTCCCAGGGGTCAGGCGCGTACCGGCGGAGTGGTCGGCGTGGCGCGGGGTGGTGCGTTGTTTCAGGGACGATGACGCGGTGGCGGCAATCAATCAGGAGTTATAAAAAACATAAGAAACCGCAAAGAATTCGTGAAGATGCGACGTGGCGCATGTCGTCAGTCGTCCGCTGCGGCGCGGGCGGCGCTGGAGGCGCGCACGATCAGCTCCGGCACCATCTCCGAAAACGCGGGTGGCGCCGCATCGGCCGGCGGCGGCGGGGCATCGACCAACTGCTGTCCCAGCAGCAACCGCAGCGCGCGCGCGCCCAGCCCGGCGATGTCCACCCGCATGGTGGTCAGCGCCGGCAGCACATAGCGCGCCATCGGCACGTCGTCGAAACCGGCCAGCGCGACGTCCTGCGGCACCTTCAGTCCGGCATGGCCGAGCGCGAACAGGCAACCCAGCGCCATCATGTCGTTGGCGGCGAACACCGCGTCCGGGCGGTCCTGCTGCGCCAGCGCCTGGCCGGCGCGGTAGCCGGATTCCTCGTCGAAGTTGCCCGGCAGTACCCACGGCTGCGCGTCCGCCTCCACCGCCATTTCATCGCGGTAGCCGCGCAGGCGCTCGTGCGCATCGAAATTGTCGTCCGGGCCGGCGATGAAGGCGATGCGGTGATGGCCGCATGCGCGCAGGTGGCGCGTCATCACCCGTGCACCACCGTAGTTGTCCACGTTGAGCACCGGGCGCTGGCTGGCGCTGCCGGCGCAATTGAGCAGCACCGCCGGCAGGCCGCCCGGCAGCGCGTCTTCGTGCACGCCCGAGTCGCCCAACGACGGCGACATCACCACCACTCCATCCACGCGCCCGGGCAGGCGCTGCAGCGCCCGGCGCTGCGCCTGCGGGTCGCCGTGCGAGCTGGAGACCAACAGGTGGTAGCCCTGCTCCCGCGCCACCTGGTCGATGCCGCGGATCAGTTCGGAAAAGAATTCGCCATGCAGATCCGGCAACACCACGCCAATGGTGTGGGTGCGGCGGCTGCTCAGGCTGCGCGCAGCGTGATGCGGGATGTAGTTGAGTGCGCGCGCCACCTGCAGCACGCGCTCACGGACCGACTCGGCCACGTGCTGGTGCCCATTCATGGTGCGCGACACCGTGGCCACCGACACCTGCGCCTCGCGGGCCACATCCTTGATGGTGACGCTGCCGCCTTCCGAACGTGGCCGACTCATGGCGCTTTCTCCAAAACAAGGCGGTGACGGCCGCACGCCGAAGCGGTGCGCGCTGTCGTCGGGTGCCGAACGTTCGTGTCGCACAGGCACATCCAGGTCATCGGCCCCCTCCGACGGCGACCTCGAAGCGCGATGGCGCGCACGCTAGCAGGAACTGCAAGCGCTTACATGATGCGCCGCAGCATCGAATCAAACACAGTGGGCACAAGGCTTGCGACCCGATTGATGGACAAAATTGTCCGAATGAGACAACGGCAGTCACGGCCGGACACCGGCTGGTAACCGACGAACAACGACAAAAACGTAACATCTTTGTTCCGTACCTTAGCGTACGGTAACGGCGTGCCTTGCCGCCAGTGCATTCAGACAGCAAGATGCGCCGATCGATCAGGGGAACATCGTGCGCATGCCGCCATCCACCGTCCGCGCCGGCCGGTTCCAGTCCATCGCGTGGATGTTGCTGGCCGCGCTGTGCGTCGGCGGCTGCCAGCGCAACGACACGGCCGCCGCATTGCCCGGCGCCAAGGCCGAGCCGGCCGCCGCCATGCAATCGATGACGGTGCCGCTGCGGCGCAACGACCTGGTGGCCTATGCGCGGATCCGGGTCACGCCGGTGCAGTACACCCAACTGGAAGCGGCCTGGCGCAGTGGCGCCAGCCGCTGGCCGTTGACCGAGTTGCCGTTGCCCAACGAAACCGGCGCCTTGCTGGGGTCCTTGTCGGCTCCCGATGCCGAGCGCCGCCTGCAGCAGGCCTTCGATGCACAGCTGGCCGGGCAGTCGCGGGGCATCGCCCAGGCCGCGCAGTCGCTGGGCCAGTTCGGCGTGCAGTACCTGCGCAGTCGCAGCGATTACCAGCCCGAGCAGCGTGCCCACTACGTGCAGCTGGTCGACGCGCTCAGTGCCTGGGCCGCCACCGCGCCGCTGGCCGACCGTCCGCGCGCCAAGGCCAGCATTGCCGATCTGGTGACCGCCGCGCGTGCCACCGGCATCACCTCCGATGCCGACTTGCAGCAGCTGGGCATGGAAGAAAGCCTGCGCCGGCTCGGACCGTTCTGGGCAGCATGCAAGAAGGTGCTGGAGCGCTACGACCTGTCGATCGACAACAGCCTGGATGCATTGCGCACCGGCCTGGTCAAGCAGGAGGGCAACAGCGCCCAGGTCCGGCTGCGCTATCCGCTGGCCGCGCGCGACATCGACCTGACCGTGGCGCTGATCAAGCGCGACGGCCATTGGTACCAGCAGCAGACCCAGGAGGAAGTGGCCGCCCTGCTGCGCGCGCAGTCGACACCGGGCCTACCCGAGACCGCGGCAGGCGCCGACGCTGCGCCGGCCGTGCCGGCAGACGCCGGGCAACGCCCGGCTGGGCGATAATGACGGCGATGCCAGAACAGAACCCCCTGCCGTTTCCCGACGGCCAGCCCGCCCCGACTGCCGATGCCGCCGACCCTGGCGCGACGGCGGCCGCCTCGCCGTTGCCCATGGCCACGCCGGTGCCGCCGGATGCGCCTACTGCCGCCGTACCGCTGCCGGCCGCCACCGCGCGGCAGGCCAAACGCCCCTGGTGGGCGCGCCTGCTTGGCCGGCTGGCCGATCCGTGGCTGAGCCTGACCATCGAGCCGGACCAACCGAGCCGCTACGACGACGGCACGCCGGTGGTCTACGTGCTGGAAGACTACGGCCTGTCCAGCGCGCTGATCTTGGACAAGGCCTGCCGCGAGGCCGGGCTGCCCTCGCCGCTGGTACCGTTGCCGGGCGACCCGCTGCAGCGCAAACGCGCCTATCTGGCACTGTCGCGGCGCAGCAGCAGCAATTCGCTGATTCCCGAACAACGCGGCGGCAAGACCCATTCCGATTCGCTGGCCAAGTTGCTGCAGGCGCACCGCGTGCGCGCCGACCTGGACGTGCACCTGGTGCCGGTGTCGATCTTCGTCGGCCGTGCGCCGGACAAGCAGAGCGGCTGGTTCGCGGTGCTGTTCTCGGAAAACTGGGCGCTGGTGGGCCGCTTCCGCCGCCTGTTGGCGGTGCTGCTCAATGGTCGTACCACCATCGTGCGTTTCGCCCCGCCGATCTCGCTGCGCCAGACCATGGCCGAGGGGTTGCCGCCCGAGCGCACCCTGCGCAAATTGCAGCGCGTGCTGCGCACCCACTTCCGGCGTATCCGCGAGGCCGTGATCGGGCCGGACCTGTCCACCCGCCGCCTGCTGGTGGACCAGGTGCTGGCGGCCGACTCTGTGCGCGAGGCCATCGCCACCCAGGCCAAGCGCGACAACTCCAAGCCGGTCGACGCCTGGCGCAAGGCGCATGCCTACGCCTGGGAGATTGCCGCCGACTATTCCAGCCCGGTGGTGCGCTCGGCCAGCTTCCTGCTCACCCACGTGTGGAACCGCATCTACGCCGGCGTACTGGTGCATCACCTGGACAAGCTCAAGCAGGCCGCGCCCGGGCATGAAGTGGTCTACGTGCCCAGCCACCGCAGCCACATGGATTACCTGCTGCTGAGCTACCTGCTCTACGAACGCGGCATCGTGCCGCCGCATATCGTGGCCGGCATCAACCTCAACCTGCCGGTGGTGGGCACGCTGCTGCGCAAGGGCGGCGCGTTCTTCATCCGCCGCTCGATCAAGGGCAATGCGCTGTATTCGGCCGTGCTCAGCGAATACGTCGCCCAGCTGGTGGCCGGCGGCTATTCGATCGAGTACTTCGTCGAAGGCGGGCGTTCGCGCACCGGGCGCCTGCTGCAGCCCAAGGGCGGCATGATCGCGATGACGCTGCGCGCCTATCTGCGCCAGCCGCGCAAGCCGGTGCTGTTCCAGCCGGTGTACATCGGCTACGAGAAGCTGATGGAAGGCAACAGCTATCTCGATGAACTCACCGGCCGGCCCAAGGAAAAGGAATCCATCTGGGGCCTGCTGTGGTCCATCCCCAAGGTGCTCAAGCAGAACTACGGCCAGGTGGTGGTGAACTTCGGCGAGCCGATCGCGCTCAACGACGTGCTGGCCAAACACGCGCCTGACTGGGACGGCCAACCGGTGCCCGAGGACGAAAAACCCACCTGGCTGGCACCGGCGGTGGATACCTTGTCCACCCAGATCCAGACCCGCATCAACTGCGCCGCCGACGTCAATCCGATCAACCTGCTGGCGCTGGCGCTGTTGTCCACGCCCAAGCATGCGATGGGCGAGGCCGACCTGATCGCGCAGATCGAGTTGTGCAAGAAGCTGCTGGCGGAGATGCCGTATTCGGACCGCGTCACCGTCACTCCGCATACCCCGGCGCGCATCATCACCCACGCCGAAGAGATCAACGTGCTTACCCGCGTGTCGCATCCGCTGGGCGATGTGCTTAGCGTCAGCGGCGATACCGCGGTGTTGCTGAGCTACTTCCGCAACAACGTGCTGCACCTGTTCACCGCCTCTTCGTGGGTGGCCTGCTGCTTCCAGAACAACCGCCGCATGAGCCGTGCCGGCCTGATCCGCCTGGGTCGCACGGTGTACCCGTTCCTGCAGGCCGAGCTGTTCCTGCCATGGAGCGAAGACCGCTTTGCCGAGCGCATCGAACAGACCATCGAGATGTTCGTGCGCGAAGGCCTGCTGCTCAACGTCACCGACGACGATGGCGGCATCCTGGCGCGCAATACCGGGCAGACCGACGAGGTGTTCCGCCTGCGTGCCATCGGCCATTCGCTGCAGCAGGCGTTCGAGCGCTACTACATCGCCATTTCGGTACTGGTGAAGAACGGCCCCGGCGTGCTCGGCGCCGGCGAACTGGAAAGCCTGTGCCAGCAGGCCGCGCAACGCCTGAGCCTGTTGTACGCCCCGGCTGCCCCGGAATTCTTCGACAAGACCCTGTTCCGCGGCTTCATCCAGAAACTGCGCGAGCTGCGCCTGGTGTGGCCGGACGAGAACAGCAAGCTGGTGTTCGACGAGCGGCTGGATGCATGGGCCAAGGATGCCAAGTTCATCCTCGGGCGCGAGCTGCGCCACACCATCGAACGGGTCAGCCCGGCGGCGGCCAAGCCGGAGGCGGTGGTGCCGCCGGCCGAGTAAGGCGACGGCGCGACGCCGCGGCAGCAGGGCAAAGCGGCGCTCCCCATGCCGACGACGCTCCCTTCTCCCTCCGGGAGAAGGTGCCCGAAGGGCGGATGAAGGGCGGTCAGCAAGCAAATGACCCAACTCCGCCCTCAACCAGATCCACCGCTGGCGCGCTGCACAAGGCTCGCAAACTTCACACAACGGTTCTGCCCGTTTCATCCCTCTCTTGCAGCCGTGCCGCTAGCATCGCGCTACCTTTCATAGTGATCGGGCGCGTTGCACTGATGGGCGTGCCCGGCAGGAGACTTTCATGCGCGCAGCCATCCACACCCAGTTCGGCGATCCGGCCAAGGTGCTCGAGCTCGGCGACCGTCCGGTGCCGCAGCCCGGCAAAGGCCAGGTCCGTATCGCCATGCGGTGCTCGCCGATCCACAACCACGACCTGTGGACGGTGCGTGGCAACTATGGCTACAAGCCGGAGCTGCCCGCGATCGGCGGCAGTGAAGGCTCCGGCGTGATCGACGCGCTGGGCGAGGGCGTGGAGGGCCTGCAGGTCGGCCAACGCGTGGTCGCTGCCGGCGTGCACGAGAGCTGGGCCGAGTATTTCCTCGCTTCCGCCTCCGGTGTGGTGCCGCTTCCCGATGCGCTGGACGACGACCGCGGCTGCCAGCTGATCGCCATGCCATTGAGCGCGCTGATGCTGATCGAATTCCTGCGCGTCCAGAAGGGCGACTGGATCGTGCAGAACACTGCCAACGGCGCGGTCGGCAAGACCGTCGCCATGCTGGCCGCCACCCGCGGTATCAACGTGATCAACCTGGTGCGCCGCGATGCCGGTGTGGAAGAGCTGAAGGCGCTGGGCATCGGCAATGCCGTCTCCACTGCCCGGGACGGCTGGCAGGAGCAGGTGCGCGCGCTGGCCGGCGATGCGCCGATCGTGCGCGGCGTCGACTCGGTGGCCGGTTCCGCTGCGGGCGAGCTGCTCGGCCTGCTGGCCGAGGGCGGCGAGCTGGTGTCGTTCGGCTCGATGACCGGCGAGCCGCTGCAGATCTCCAGCGGCGATGTCATCTTCAAGCAGGCCACGGTGCGCGGCTTCTGGGGCAGCAAGGTGATGCAGGCCACCCCTCCGGAGGACAAGCGCCGCATGATCGGCGAACTGCTCAAGGCGGCCCTGGATGGCAGCCTTGCCCTGCCGGTGGAAGCGGTCTACGACCTGCAGGACGCCGCCAAGGCAGCCGCCGCCAGCGCCGAACCGGGACGCCGCGGCAAGATCCTGCTGCGCGCCGGCTGAGCGCCGCACGCAGGAGTCTGATTGTCTTGCCTTGGCGCTTCCTTCTCCCGTTTGCGGGGGAAGGTGCCCGAAGGGCGCATGGGAAAGCGCCGTGCCAGCTATTCGACCCGTTCCCTTCCCCCGCATGCGGGGGAAGGTGCCCGAAGGGCGGATGGGGGAGCGCCATGCCGGCGATTCAACGCTGACAAAGTCCCGTGGAAATCGCCTACGGCGTCCGTTCCGGTTCGATGCCTGCCCACACACAGGCCATGGCCGGCTGCCACGTTCTGGCCGGGCATGTCATGACACGGGCCATGCCGCAACGATCCATGCGCACCACAAAGCAGACCCAACCGCAGGCGCGCCCTACGCCGGCTCGTCGGGCACCAGCTCCATCTCAAGCCGGAGGATGTTGTCCTTGATCTGCAGCTTGCGCTTCTTCAGCCGCTTCATCTGCAGTTCGTCTTCCAGATTGGCGGGCATGCGCTGGATTTCCTCGTCCAACGCGCGGTGTGCGCGTCGCAACTCGGCGATCTGCTCGACAATCTCGGCGGGTGAGAGGGTGTCCACGCCCCGAGCATACACAACCCCGGGCGATGCGCGTCACCTGCGCTTGCCAAGTGGCCCCGGGCTGCGACAATGCCCCGGCGCTGCTGGGGAAACGGCGGCGCACCCATCCCTCATTGCCGCGCGGCTACGGCCGTCGAGAAAGGAGTCTTCCCGATGCGTTTGCGTTCTTCCCTGCTGGCCCTGAGCCTGCTCACCACCGCCAACCTGGCCGCGGCGGCCGATGTCGCCAAGTACGACGGTTTCCTGTGCTGCAACCTGCGCACCGACGGCAGCTGGATCAGCGACAGCAACTACGCCGAAGACGGCAAGCGCGTGCTGCCGGTCGGCACTCCGGTCAGCGTCACCGGCTTTGGCCGCAACCGCGTCAACCTGAAGATCGCCGGCGAGAAGCAGTCCATCGGCAACGACTACAGCCGCGACCTGGACAACAACGCCTTCGCCGCCCGCTACATCGTCAGCGCCGATCCCAAGCTCAAGCTCGCCACCTTCCCGCCCAAGATCCGCCAGGCCATCATGGACGGCAAGCTCACCGGCGGCATGACCCGCGAACAGGTGCTGATGGCGGTCGGCTACCCGATCAGCAGCGAAAATCCGAACCTGGAAGCATCCCTGTGGCGCTACTGGCGCGACAGCTTCTCCGAGTACCAGGTGCAGTTCGGCCCGAGCGGCAAGCTGGTCAAGGTGACGGCGGATCCGCAGTTGATGAATTTGATTTGGGTGCCGTGAGATGTGCGCTTCGTCTACTCATCGCTAGTCCGGCATAAGAATCGCGGCATTTTGTTTAATTCCGCTTGCGCTAGAAACATGAACGCAAGGAGAGCATGTGGCGGTAAAACATCTGACATTTGAAGAGGTTGTTTACATACATGATGTTCTCACCGAGGATTTCTCTAGCACGAGCGATCCATTATCTCCGCCAGGGATGAGGGAGGATGGGCGACTTTTACAATCGGCAATAGACCGGCAACATGTAGGCTTTGGCGAAAAGCTAAAGTATGAAGATTCATTAGATAATGCAGCCACCCTTTGCTTTGGTGTATGCAGAAACCACGGATTCCATAATGGAAACAAGAGGTGCGCTTTAGTAAGTCTCTTGTGTCATCTGGATAAAAATGGTTTTACCGTCAAGGGTGAGGTAGAGCAAGAAGAGCTTTATAAGCTTATGTTGCGCATAGCTTCACGCCATTTCGCACCTAAAATCGCGACAGCAGATTCGGCTGATGTAGAAGTTGCATCAATTAGTCGTTGGTTGAAATCGCGGACCCGTCGCACAGATAAGGCCGAACGAGTCATAACTTATCGTGAACTTCGAAAAATCCTTCGTCGATTCAACGTGGAGCTAGAAAATCCAAAGGGTAATTTTGTTGATGTTGTTAAATATGAATGGAAAAGGTCATTCCCAATCTTTGGGAAATTAGAATGGCGGGGTCGGCGTGTCGATCATATTGCCTATCCTCGTGATGGCGCGACGGTCGGTAAGAAAATAATTAGGTCGATCCGTGAGAAATGCAAGCTCGACCAAGATAACGGGTGCGATTCGGCAAACTTCTATGGAAATGATATAGCAGTAGATCAATTTATTCAGAAATACAAGCAAACACTAAAGAGGTTGGCGAAGATATGAGTGAACTTGGGCCTACTTATAAGGTAATAATGAATCGACGCTGGGATTTGGAGGATTTATATGTATTTCCTAATAAATTCAAGCAAGTCTATTCGCTGCTCTACTTTTATGGGGGGGGAGGCTCCCGCTAATCGGGCGAGTGTGCAGTATGCACTCCTAAACTACCCGTGGCGAGGTGGTTACTCGGTAGTAAATTTTTATAATTTAATGTCTTCGCGTACTCCAGTAGAGGCTAAGCCAGTAGTTGCACAGCTTCGTTACTCCTCTCCAGGGTGGATGGATTTAGCGTTAAATGTGCCTACAGCAATTGAGGTTGCTTTGCAGCTCGCAGCTGTAGTATCTGTACCAACCCTGATTGCGAATAGGGTTCGGGCGTTGTTGACCGCTATTCGAGCTATTAAGGAGGATGCCGAAAAGTACAAAGTAAGTCGTATGGCGCTTGCATTAGAGAACGCCGAAAAACTTAACGCGCTTTCTAACGAAGTTGCAAAGTCTATGGGCTTTGATAGTTTTCAAAAAGTGATTGAGGCATCTAGAGATCCGCTCGTAAGCTCAGCAATAATTTTAGCCCATAATCGTCGTATGGAAGAGCTTGCTAATTTTGTAAAGACCGGTAAAGCTTTTCTGCCACCTGTGGCCTACCCGATGACTCCAATGCCTCCAGCGCCGGTCCAGCCTATACCACAACTTCCATTGTCTCCATCATCTCCATCTGTGAGGCAGGAGTAGACAGAGCGTTCGGACGAAGAATCCCCTCCAAATCGACGTCTCCTAAATAGTTCGGTCCTGTAACTATGCCTAGTTTTCGGCTCTTAGTTTCTTTTTCGCCGAAGCGTTCTGGTAGTTTGATCTGGAATAGAGATCCATACAAGTTTTCGCGCTATTGGCTTGCAGAGGCAATTCGCTGCTGCATTTCAGTTAATTTATCTTTTGCTGATGCGGTCAGCGCTCTTGATGCGTAAAACAAGCGGTCCGTCAGGTCGTCTCCCAATCCTAATTGCCCGCCTTCACATGCTCCCTGATTTGCATGAAGCAATTCCAGCAAACCATGTAGGCCGCAGATGCAGTGATCAAGGTGCGCGCATTGCAGCGCAGTGCCAAAACTTATCGGCAGGTCCGACCAATGTATTCCGTTGCTACCTTCCGCGCTCTGCGCTTCTGAAAGCCTGCGAAAGAAGACATTTTCTCGAATACTGTCGGCATTGATCTGCATGTCATCGCGAAGGACATCTTCACCGTCCAACTGCGGAGATGCATTTTCCTTTGCGCTGCTGGATTTGGAACGAGACATAGCGGGCCCCTTTGATAATTGGAATCCGTCGCTACGCTGCTAAACGCAGGCGACGGACGGTACGCGGTTAGCAGACCGGCCCAAAGGCAACCGGCAGGCCCGAAGGCCTCCGCGCACCGCCCGCCATAGAACTGACAGACATGACCCAGCCGATGCGACAGGCATAAAAAAACGCCGGTCATCTACGGATGGGCGCTGGTGCGCCTTTGAATTTGCGAGCTGCTAAACCCGACCACAGGAGTGACTGCGGTAGTTCGATATTCCTTATGGCAAACAGGCTTGTCAAGCAACGAATGCTGGCCTCAATGATAACCACGTGCCTGCTCATCGGATTGGTACGCTCGTGTTCATCGCGAGCAATCGTGCGAGATGGCTACCGCGAGCGTTTCACCGGAATCTCGACCGTGTGCAGCTCGCCTAACAAGGCAGGATGATGTCATGCCACACGATGTGGATCATGATCAGAGACCTCACGAGAAGTGGCGACCGGAGGACATGCCCCAAGCACAATGGAGTTTTCACCGTTGTCTGAAGTGAGCTGTGATCATCATTGATGCTCAGTCGGTTGCTATGGATGGCGCCCACTATGCATGCGGCTGCATGGTCACCACGCGACTCCAGTCGCGTGTCTAATTGAATTCGTGTGTTGAAGCCGGCGGCCAGACGACGGGTCTTGCTGCCTCCGCCCTACCCGCGATAACCGCGCTGCTCAGCGAGCCTCCTACCCTGCCTGAGTGCCTGCTCTCCAGTGTTTCTGGCGGCTCGCCATTGCTACGTCGCGTATGAATACCTAGTAAGAGCCAAGCGCTAGAATTCCTCCTCAGCCAATTGGCCGCAAAAAGATCCAAACCCCTATGCAACGACATCCGGCCCTATATCCCAACGACGACAACGGCGACACCCTCTGGCACATTGCCCAGCAAGGGGTGGATCTATCCAAGCCACGCGAGATTGCGTTCTCCGTGGTCTTCCCCACGAAGGAGTCGGCACTGGAGTTCTCGGTGACGCTGCTGCGCTTCGAGCAGAAGGTGCGGTGCTGCCACTACCCGGACAACACGACGTTTCCGATGGACGTGACGGTGTATCCGACCATGATCCCAACGTACAAGGCTATTTCGGCGTTCGAGGAAGAGCTGGCAACCGAAGCCAAGCCGCTGGGTGGCTTGAATGACGGGTGGGAATTTTCCGTGGATGACAAGGACGTCTGACGCGCATGGCATGCACTCGCCTGCGATGCGTTCACTGCGCCGCTGAGAGCGGCGCAGTTTTTTACCGCATCGGTGCCTTACTGCGTCACCGCTGCGACTGCGGGACGCGGCGCAGCTGTGACACGTCGTAGCCCATGGCGGCGATACGTTGGACAGCCTGCTGGTAGTCGGCGTCGGACACCTGTGGGGTGCGCGCCATGTACCAGACGTAGTCGCGCTTGCTGCGCGCCACGATGGTCTGCGTGTAACCCGGATCCAGCCAGGCGATCACGTATTCGGCCTTGAATGGCCAGATGAATCGCATGCTCCACAGCGCCCCATTTCCTTCCTCTGCGACCTGGCCAACCGGATGCATCGACTTGAGCGGGGCCTGGAAGCTGCCCTTGCGGAAGGTGAAGGTGGTCTGGATGCGGCCATCGGATCGCAGCGCATAATTCTCTACTGCATCGTAGGCCGTGCGTTCGGGCCGGGTGGGAATATGCGCGATCACATACCAGTCGCCCATGAAGCGCGGCACGTCCACGCTGTCTGCACGGGGCAGCGCGGAGTGCGACTCGCTACCGCTTGCACTTCCGTAGACCGCAAGGGTGAGTAACAACAGCATCGACGTCTGGCGCATGGCAACCTCTCTCAAGAGACTCAGTGCATGGGCATACGTTGCGATGGTGCCTGTGGATGCAGCGTGCAATGCACAGTCGGCTGGCAGCCCCATGAGGCACAGGCAGTAGCGCACGGGATCCCCGCCATGTCACCACGGTGAAACCGCATCCTTCCCGTAAGGGTAAATGGTCGTGATCTTTCCATCGGCGTCATGCTCCAGCGGTGTCATCTTGATGTTGCGCAGATGCGTCTGCCCGCCCGACAACACGGCGTCGTGATAGAACAGATACCACTGGCCGTCAAAGGCACAGATGGAGTGATGCGTGGTCCAGCCAATCACTGGCGCGAGCAGCACGCCTTGATAGGTGAACGGGCCGTAGGGCGAGTCGCTGGTGGCGTAGCAGATCAGGTGGGTGTCGCCGGTGGAGTACGACAGGTAGTAGCGGCCGGCGTGATGATGGACCCAGGGGCCTTCGAAGAAGCGGCGGGCGCGGTCGTCGGCGCGTAGCGGGGTGCCGTGTTCGTCGAGGATCTGCACTTCGCGCGTGGGCTCGGCCAGTTGCCGCATGTCTTCGTGCAGGCGGCCGACGCGCGGGCCGAGTGCAGGCGCTGCGCCTTCGGGCTCTTGGTGGGTCTGCGCATAGACGTTGTCGCGGTAGTGCTGCAGCTGGCCACCCCAGATGCCGCCGAAATACAGGTAGTGCTCGCCATCGGCATCGCCGAACACGGCCGGGTCGATGGAGTAGGTGCCGGCGATCGGTTCGGGTTCCGCAGTGAACGGGCCTTGCGGGCCATCGCCGACCGCCACGCCGATCTGGAAGATGCCGTCGGCGCGCTTGGCGGGGAAATACAGATAGGTCTTGCCGCTGCGCTGCGCGGCATCCGGTGCCCACATCTGCCGTTGTGCCCAGGCCACGTCGCGCACGTGCAGCGCCTGGCCCAGATCCTCGACTGGCGCCTGCGGGTGGGCCATACGGAACACGTGGTAGTCCTCCATGCCGAAGTGCGAGCCGTCGTCGCTGAAGGCCACGCCGGCATCGATGTCGTGCGAGGGATAGATGTACAGCGCACCGTCGAAGACATGCGCGGAAGGATCGGCCGTGTAGAGATGGGTGACCAGCGGTGCGGAAATGGCGGTGCGCGCCAGGGCCTGCAGGGCGGCGGCTTGCAGTTCATCGGACATGCGCGTACCTGTGCATGAGGGGGAGGGAAGTCATTGGCCCGCAACCGCGAGTGCCGCCTGGCGGCGTGCGCCAAGCTCGCGTTCGATGCGCGATTCCAGTGCCTTGTCGATCTCGTACAAGGCCAGCAGCGCGGCGCCGAGTAGGAACGGGAGGGAAGCGTAGACGCTGATGGCCAAGCGAATGCCGCCGGTCACCGCAGCATCCTGCTGCGCCAGCGCGGCATCGTAGCCGTAGAACGCCAGGATGCCGGCGACCAGCGCGCCACCGACGCTTAGGCCGATCTTCAGGCCGCACAACATTGCCGAAAAGATGATCGCAGTAGCGCGGCGGTGGTTCTTCCACTCCGAGTAATCGGCCACGTCGGCGATCATCGCCCACAGCAACGGAATGGTGATGCCATAGAAAAAGCCGTGCAGCACGTAGGAGGCGAACACCAAGCCGATGGCGGTGGGCGGGTACACGTAGAACGCCAACAGAAACAGCGTGGACACCAGCAGCGCGCCGCCGAACACGTTGCGCTTGCCATGGCGATCGGCCAGGCGCTTGGAAAAGCCGATACCCACGATCATCGCCAGGATGCCGCCGGCACTGAACACGCTGAAGGCCGAGGTCGGCGCGTCCTGCGGCCACTGCAGCGCGGTCATGCCGGCACCTGTAAGCACGCTGTTGATGCCATCGATAAAGCGGTTGAAACCTGCGCCATCGAGAAACTGCGCCAGCGCGCCGGCGTCCAGGTAGTACTTGAAATAGTAGATGTACATCCCGCCCTTCATGGCGAGATTGACGAACACCAGGATGGTCAGCGCCAGCATCACCAGCCAGGGTTTGTTGCGGACCAGATCGGCCAGGTCCTGGCGCACGCTGCTGCGTTGCTCGCTGATCGGCAACACGCGCTCGCGGGTGGTGAGAAAGGTGATCAGGAAGCACAGCGTGCCGACCGCCGCGAACAACGCCATGGTGTTGCGAAAGCCCTGCGCCTTGTCGCCATTGCCCAGGATCAGCACCAGCGGCAGCAGCAATACCTGGATCACGAACTGCGCCAGGGTCACCGCCAGAAAGCGATACGCCGACAGGCTGTTGCGCTGCTCCATGCTGCCGGTGAGCACGCCGCTGAGCGCCGAGTACGGCAGGTTGTTGGCCACATACACCAGCATCAGCAAGGTGTAGGTTGCAAAGGCATAGGCGATCTTGCCCTGCTCGCCGAGCGAGGGCGTGTTGAAGGCGGCCAGCGAGAGCGCGCCGAACGGCAGCGCCGACCACAGGATCCACGGGCGGAACTTGCCCCAGCGCGTGCGCGTGCGGTCGGCCAGGATGCCGATCAGCGGAGTGAACACGAACGCGCCCAGCAGGCCGACCACGAAGATCAACGTGGCCGCTACACCGGCAGGAATACGGAACACATCGGTATAGAAGAACGCCAGGAACGTCACCAAGGTCTGGAAGATCAGGTTGGCGGCCAGGTCGCCCAGGCTGTAGCCGATTTTTTCGCGCAGGGAGAGTGGGGAGGACGCATCGTTCATGGGGTCTGGCAAGCTCGAAGGGTGCTGCGGAGAACGCCGCAGCGCGCGCCATCCCGCCGGTTGCAGGACACCTCCCTGACAATCGGCGGGCACAGCACTCAGAAGGTACCGCGGATGCCGAGCATGACGGTGCGGCCGGGCTCGTACAGATCGTAGGTCGCGTTGGGCCAGGCGTAAGTGGTGCGCAGCGGTTCGTCGGTGATGTTGGTGACGTTGAGGGTGAGCTGGGGCTTGGACGGCAGCCAGTCCAGCGCGTAGCTGGCCGACAGGTCCAGCTGGCCGCGCGCATCGGCGTTCAGACGCGCATAGGGAATGCCGTTCTGGTTGGCGCCGGAAATCACCATGTCGTCGTTCCAGGTGTAGGACAGGCGCACCGAGGCGGCGTTCTTCTCCCAATACACCGTACCGTTCCACAGGTTCGGTGCCACGCCCACCGCGACTGCCGGCACGCCTTCGCCCTCGGACTGCTGGTTGACGTGGGTGTAGTTGAGGCTGAAGCCCAGGCCGTCGACCAGCTTGTCCAGCGGCTGCACCCAGATGGCCTCGGTGCCGCGGATATTGAGGACGCCGTCGGCGTTGACCTGGGTCTGGACGTCGACCGTCGCCACGTCCGGTCCGCCACGCTGCTGCAGGCCGGCCTGCTGGATCGGCAGCAGGCTGTCGTACGGCACGCCCAGCGCATTGAACGGAATGCGGCGCACGCCGTTGACGGTGAAGCCGCTGATGCGCTTGTTGAACAGGGTCAGGCCCACATAGCCCTCGCCGCCGGTGTACCACTCGCCGCCGAAGTCGACATTGGTGGACAGGTAGGGCGCCAGCTCGGGATTGCCCTGCGTGGCGGTCTGCGCGGAGGGGTCGCTGAAGTTGGTATTGGGCAACATCGCGCTCGGGTCCGGACGGGTGAGCGTGCGCGAGCTGGACAGGCGCAGCACCACGTTGTCGGCGACATCCCATGCCACATTGAACGAGGGCAGGGTCTCCTTGTAGTCCGATTCCAGGACCTGCCTGCTCCGAATGCCGTTGATGGTGACCGGCCCGGCGATGGTCTGGTCGGTCGTGACATAGCGCACGCCCGCATTGAAGCGCAAGGTGCGGTTCCACACTTCGGTTTCCGCATTCGTCTCGATGTAGAAACCGAGGTTTTTCTCACTGATGCCGCCGGTGGAGGCGCCGGTATTGGCCGAGTTGGATTCCGGCGCCGCATCGCGCAGCGGGTAATAGTTGGTGTCGCGCAGGAAGCGGTCGAAATCGGCGGTGATGAAGCCATCCGGGCCGGGCCTGAGATAGGTGGCCAGCACCGCGCTCGGTACGGCCGAGCCCGGGCCGCCGTTACAGACATTGCCGCCGCTGCCACGGCAGACCGCCCGTTCCCAGGCCACACTGTTGTCGAAGCCGCGGATGGTGCGCTCGGCCTGGTCGTAGGCCGCACCGAGCTTGATGTTGCGCTTGTCCTCGCCGAACTGCAGGTCGGCGCGCGCACCACGGGTTTGCGTCACGCGTTTTTCGTTCTGGATATTGACCCGGCCGCCGCTCCAGCCCCAGCCCAGGTTGGGGTCGTTGAGGTCTAGCGGGCTGCTGATGCTGGGACGGTCGCCGCCTTCGTTGCGATAGTCCACGGTGGTGAACGGCGAGGTCACCAGGATGCTTGGCGATTCGCGATCCAGCCAGCTGCGCGTGGCGTTGGCTTGAACGTTGAGCTTGATGTCCTGCTCGGCGCCGAACAGCAGTTCCGCACCGGGATTGACGCTCCAGAACTTGACGTTCTCGCGGTACGGGCGCGCCTCCAGAAAATACTGCGCATTGGCGAAGGTGGCGCTGGTGACCACGTTGTTCTGGTCCAGCTGCATGCCCAGCGGAATCATGTTGCCGTTGCGGCCGATCAGATTCATGCTGATCCGCTCGGTGGTGCGCTTGGCTTCGGAATACAGCGTGTCCAGGTAGAAATGCAGGCTGTCGGAGGGGCGCCATTCCAACGACATCACCGAGGCATCGCGGTTGCGATCGCCGCTCATGTACACGTCGCGGCCCAGCCGCGGGATCAGCGCATCGCTGATCTGGTCGATGCTCAGGCCCGGGTTGCGTGCCAGCAGCCAGGCCGCATCGATGGTGTCGCCGGTGGTCAGGCCGCTACCGGCGGTGGCCGGCACGCGATCGGGAATGCGCCAGTTGCCGCCACCGTTGACGTTGCAGACCGCCGGCTGGTTGGTGGCTGGTGTGCCTGCCGGCGGGGTGAGGCCGCATTGGGTATAGGTCAGGCCCGGGTTGGTCCAGCCCACGCTCTCGAAGCCGCGCACGCCCAGCTTGCTGCGCACCGAGGCCACCCCGAACAACGCACCGAAGGTGCCTTCTTCGTTGGTCCAGCTGCCCATGACCGCACCGCGCGGGGTGGTCTTCTCGCTGGTGCTGTTCCAGTCGGCCTGCGCCTGATAGGTGACGTGCACGCCGGGGCGATCGAACGGGCGTGCGCTGCGCATGTCCACCACACCGGAGACGCCGCCTTCGAGCATGCTGGCGGTGGGGGTCTTGCTGACGGTGAGCTGGGTGAAGAACTCGGTGGGGAACAGGTTCAGATCGACTTCGCGGTTCTGGTTCTGCGCATTCAGGCCGATCGAGGCGGTGGCGATGCTGGAGCCGTTGAGCGTGGTCTTGGTGAAGCTGGTACCCAGGCCGCGGATGGCGATGTTGAGGCCTTCGCCGTTGACGTCGCGCACCAGCTGCACGCCGGGGATACGGTTGAGCGACTCGGCGATGTTCATGTCCGGAAACTTGCCGATGTCTTCGGCGAACACAGTGTCGGCGAAACCGACCGAATCGCGCTTGGCATCGGTGGAAAACTGGATGCTGCGTCGGTAGCCGGAGACGGTGACCGTATCGAGCTGGGTCACCGCGTCGCCGTTGCCGGCCGGGTCCGTCGGCGGTGGCGCGGTGGCGGCGGCGTCGGTGGATTGGGCCCAGGCGACGCTGCTGGCCATGCCCAGCAGGATGGACCCCAACGCGCAGGACAACGCGGTTCGTGCGTAGCTGTTCTTCACCGTAATCCCCTTCCTTAACAGGTGAGCAGATGTCCTACGCATCGCCCCGGCGCAGGGAGTGCCGCTGCCAGCAGTCGGCGCGGCGATGGTGCGGTGGGGAAGAACAGGCGATCAGTGACGCTGGATGTTAGCGCTACCAAATTCGCAACATCACGCTGCAGGGCAGCATGGACGGGTGCGCCATGCGGGCCGCGTGCGAACGCCCGCGCCAGCCGCCCGCCGGAGAACGTGCGTGGCAGGCGCCGTGTTGCACTGCGCGATGGCTTTCGCCGGGCAGCGTGGTAATGGTAGCGCTATCACCCGTGGCGCAAGGCCACCCTCGTGCAGGTGCAGTGGTCGATGAAACCCTCCCAAGAACGCAGCAATCACGCGCACGGCCGGCATTGGCGCAATGCGCGCATCGCCCTCACCGCCGCCGGCGCAGCAGCGATGCGAACCGCGGCCGCCGCGCGGCCATGCGCATGAATGAGGCACCCAGGCCCGCGTTCGCCAGCACGCCGGTGGGGTTGGGTCGCGTGCGCTGGCGGGTATGCGCGCTGTTGCTGGCCGCCACCACCATCAACTATGTCGACCGCCAGGTGCTGGGCGTGCTGGCGCCGTTCCTGCAGGCCCAGATCGGCTGGAACGAGATCCAGTACGGCTACATCGTCACAGCGTTCCAGGCGGCCTACGCCCTGGGACTGTTGTGCAGCGGCGCGGTGATCGACCGCTTCGGCACCCGCATCGGCTATTCCCTGGCGATCGCGGTCTGGAGCCTGGCGGCGATGGGGCACGCGCTGGCCACCAGCGTGGTGGGCTTTGCGATTGCGCGGTTCTTCCTGGGGCTGGGCGAATCGGGCAATTTTCCCGCAGCGCTCAAGACGGTGGCCGAATGGTTTCCGCGCCGCGAGCGTGCGCTGGCCACCGGCATCTTCAATTCCGGCTCCAATATCGGTGCCATCGTCGCGCCATTGCTGGTACCGGTGGTCGCCACCGCCTGGGGATGGCAGGCGGCCTTCCTGTTCACCGGCGTGCTCAGCGCCACCTGGTTGCTGGTGTGGTGGGTCAGCTATCACCCGCCCGAGCAGCAACCCGGACTGTCGGCGGCGGAACTGGCGCATATCCGCAGCGATGCACACGAGCCGGCGCAACGGCGGCTGTCGTGGCTGCAGGTGTTGCGGCACCGCCAGGCCTGGGCGTTCGTGCTGGGCAAGTTCATCACCGATCCGATCTGGTGGTTCTTCCTGTTCTGGTTGCCGAAGTTCCTGCATGCCGAGTACGGCCTGAGCCTGTTGCAACTGGGCGCACCCTTGATCGTGATCTTCGTGCTTGCCGATGTGGGCAGCATTGCCGGCGGCTGGATCGCCGGGCGCTTCATCGCGCGCGGCTGGAGCGTCAATCGCGCACGCAAGAGCGCTATGCTGATCTGCGCGGTCTGCGTGGTGCCGATCGTGTTCGCCGCACGTGCGGACAATCTGTGGCTGGCGGTGGCGCTGATCGGATTGGCCACCGCCGCGCACCAGGGCTGGTCTGCCAATCTGTTTACGCTGCCCTCGGACATGTTTCCGCGGCATGCGGTGGCCACGGTGGTGGGCATCGGCGGATTCGCCGGTGCGGTGGGCGGCATGCTCATCGCCACGTTCATCGGATTTTTGCTACAGGCGACCGGGAGTTATGTGCCGGTGTTCCTGATGGCGGGCTCTGCGTATCTGCTGGCGCTGGCCCTCGTGCATCATCTGGTGCCGCGGCTGGAGCCGGCGCATCTGCCCGCGGCCACCATCGCGCCGCCATCTTCCTGAGGGACGCATCATGCATCTGCGCATCGTGAGAATGGGTCTGTTGCTTGCCGCAAGCCTCGCTTCGGTGGCGCATGCCGCGCCGCTGGCCGCCGGGGCCTCGAAGTTTCTCGGCAGTGCCTACAGTCCGCAGCAGACACCGGGATTTACACAGTACTGGAACAAGCTCACGCCGGAAAATGCCGGCAAGTGGGGCACGGTGGAGGCGGTGCGCGACCAGATGGACTGGAGCGCGCTGGACACGGCTTACCGGTTTGCCAAGGCCAACGGCATGCCGTTCCAGATGCATGTGATGGTATGGGGCAATCAGCAGCCGGAGTGGATCAAGACGCTGCCGCCGGCCGAACAACGCCGCGAGATCGAGCAGTGGTTCGCCGCCGTCGCGCAGCGCTACCCGGATATCGATCTGCTGGAAGTGGTCAACGAACCGCTCAACGACCCGCCCAGCAAGAACGACAGCGGCGGCGGCAATTATCTGCAGGCGCTGGGCGGTAATGGCGCCAGCGGATGGGAATGGGTGTTGCAGTCGTTTCGGCTGGCGCGCCAGCATTTCCCGCACGCAAAATTGTTGATCAACGACTACAGCATCACCAACAGCGCGCAGGCCACGCAACGGTATCTGCAGATCGTGCAGTTGCTGCAGCGCGAGCGGCTGGTGGATGCCATCGGTATCCAGGAGCATGCCTTCGAAACCACGCCCAACGTGGCGATGTCGGTGCACCGCGCCAACCTGGATGCCCTGGCGGCCACCGGCCTGCCGATCTACATCACCGAATTCGACCTGGATGGGCCCAGCGATGCGCAGCAGCTGGCCGACTACCAGCGCGTGTTTCCCATCTTCTGGGAGCACCCGGCGGTGCGCGGCATCACCCTGTGGGGATTCCGTCCCGGCCTGTGGCGCGACAAGGAGGCGGCGTATCTGATTCGCGCCGATGGCAGCGAGCGGCCCGCCCTGACCTGGTTGCGCAATTACGTGGCCACCCATCCCGGCACGCCCGCGCCATGATGCAGGTGGCCGGCAGAGTGTTTTCCGTCTTTCCCGATGCCCTGATTCCATGCCCATGCCTTCTCCCCTGACACTGCACGACGACCGGCTGTTACCCGCCGACCCTGGCACGCGGGCGATCGCGCGTCGTCTGTATGCGCAGATCGCCCGGCTGCCGATCATCAGCCCGCATGGCCACACCGACCCGGCCTGGTTTGCCAGCAACGCCGCATTCGCCAACGCCACCGAACTGCTGCTGGTGCCCGACCACTACGTGTTCCGCATGCTCTACAGCCAGGGTATCGATCTGGATGCGCTGGGCATTCCGCGTGCCGACGGCACGCGCGCGGCAGTGGACCCGCGTGCGGCCTGGCGTGTGTTCGCCAAGCATTTCGCACTGCTGCGCGGCACGCCTTCGGCGCTGTGGCTCAACCATGTCTTCCACGAAGTGTTCGATCTGCGCATCCGGCTGGACGCGGCCAGCGCCGATCACTATTACGACCACATCACCGCCGCGCTGCAGACTCCGGCATTCGCACCACGTGCCTTGTTCGAGCGCTTCAACATCGAGGTGATCGCCACCACCGAGTCGCCGCTGGATAGCTTGCAGCACCACGCCGCCATTGCCGACAGCGGATGGACCGGACGGGTGCTGACCGCCTACCGTCCGGACCCGGTGGTGGACCCGGAGCACGAGCAGTTCGCCGGCGCGCTGCAGCAATTCGGTGCACTGACCGGCGAGGATGTGCTGACCTGGCCCGGCTATCTGCGCGCGCATCGACAACGCCGCGCATTCTTTGCCGCGCACGGCGCCACCTCTACCGACCACGGCCATCCCAGCGCCGCCACCGCCGACCTGTCGCCGGGGCAGGCGCAACGCCTGTTCGAGACGGTGGTGCGCGGCGCTGCAACGCCGGAACAGGCCGAGCTGTTCCGCGCGCAGGTGCTGACCGAAATGGCCGGCATGAGCCTGGACGACGGATTGGTGATGCAGCTGCATCCGGGCTGCTTCCGCAATCACAACCAGCCGCTGTTCCAGCGCTACGGGCGCGACAAGGGTGCCGATATCCCGATGCGCACCGACTATGTGCATGCGCTCAAGCCCTTGCTGGATCGCCATGGCAACGACCCGCGGCTGCGCCTGATCGTGTTCACCCTGGATGAGACCAGCTACAGCCGCGAACTGGCGCCGCTTGCGGGGCATTACCCGGCACTGCTGCTGGGCCCGGCGTGGTGGTTCCACGATGCGCCCGACGGCATGTGGCGCTTTCGCGAGCAGACCCTGGCCAGTGCCGGCTTCTACAACACGGTGGGCTTCAACGACGATACGCGTGCATTCCTGTCGATTCCCGCCCGCCACGACGTGGCGCGGCGCGTGGACAGTGCATTCCTGGCCAAGCTGGTGGCCGAGCATCGGCTGGACGAGGACGAGGCTGCGGAGATCGCGGTGGACCTGGCCTATCGCCTGCCCAAGCAGGCCTACAAGCTGTGAGAGTGGGTCGGCGCAATGCGCGCGCGCATGCCACGACTGGCGCATTGCACGTGCAATGCGCCGAGGCACTGAGCCGATGACCCTAGCCGCCGCACAGCGCCACGCAGGCGCGGCCCAGGCACGTACGAACCCGTGCGGCGCGCGCGTACCGTTACCTCGCCTCATACCGCGACGGGCGTGGCTGTCCCGCCTGGGCAGGCGCGCCCGTGCCCTGCGCCTGGACACGCGGCAGCCGCATCTCCTGCGCATGCTGCGTGCTGGCCTGGCCGCGCTTGTCTGCAGCGTCAATGCAGCCGGTATGGCCGATGCAGTGGCAGAACAGCCGCGCAGCGCACCGCGCGAACGGCTGTCGCTGGACGCGGGCTGGCGCTTCCAGCGCGGCGATCCGCGGGGAAATACCGTGGTGCTCGATTACGACGTGCGCCCGCAGGTCGTTCGCAGCGAGGATGGCAAGGTGGCCGATGCGCGCCCGGATCAGGCGCAGCAACCGCCGGCACCGTCGAGCGCGGTGCTCAAGCCGTGGATCCTGCCAACCGGCAATGCATTGATCGCCGATCCCGCACAACGCCATCTGCGTCCGCCCGGCCACCCAGGCAGCGGCGTGGACTATGTGCAGGCAGGTTTCGACGACAGCCGCTGGCAGGCGGTGGACCTGCCGCACGACTGGGCCATTGCCGGGCCGTTTCTCGCCGAGGGGCCGTATGGCGGCATGGGCCGACTGGCGAGCTGGGGCGTGGGCTGGTACCGCAAGACCCTGGAGATTCCGGCCAGCGACCGCGGCCGCTCGCTGTTTCTCGATCTCGATGGCGCGATGTCGTATGCCACGGTCTGGCTCAACGGCGAGCTGGTCGGCGGCTGGCCGTATGGCTACAGCTCCTGGCGCGTGGACCTGACCCCGCATGCGATTGTCGGCGGGCGCAACCAGCTGGCGATCCGCCTGGACAACCCGCCCGACTCGGCGCGCTGGTATCCCGGCGGCGGGCTGTATCGCCATGTGTGGCTGACCAAGACCGCACCGCTGCACATCGCACAGTGGGGCACGCAGCTGACCACGCCGCAGGTGTCGGCGGCATCGGCGCAGGTGCAGTTGGCCGTGACGCTGGACAACGCTGCTCGCACTGCAGCGCAAGCGCAGGTCAGCACTGCCATCTATGTGCTCGACGCAGCAAGTGGTACGCCCAGTGGCGAGGCGGTCGCGCAGATCGCCGCAACGCAGATTGCCGTGCCTGCCGGCGGCAGTGCCCGTGTGCAGGGCACTGTGCAGATCGTCAATCCGCGACTGTGGGGACCACCGCCCACCCAGCAGCCGCACCGCTATGTGGCGGTGACCGAGGTCCGCCAGAACGGGCGGGTGGTGGACCGCTACGACACCCGGTTCGGGATCCGCAGCATCGTGTTCGATGCCGACAAGGGCCTGCTGGTCAACGGCGAGCATGTGTCCATCCGCGGCGTGAACAACCACCACGATCTCGGCGCGCTGGGCGCGGCGTTCAATCTGCGTGCGGCCGAACGCCAGCTGCAGTTGCTGCAGCAGATGGGCGCCAATGCGATCCGCATGAGCCACAACCCGCCGGCGCCGGAGCTGCTGGAACTCACCGATCGCATGGGCCTGCTGGTGGTGGACGAGATCTTCGACAGCTGGGAGATGAAGAAGACCCCGCTGGACTTCCATCTGGTGTTCCCGCAATGGCACGAGCCGGACCTGCGCGCGATGTTGCGGCGCGACCGCAACCATCCCTCGGTGATGCTGTGGAGCGTGGGCAACGAGGTCGGTGAGCAATACACCGGCGCGCAGGGCGCGGCGATCGCGCGCCGCCTGCATGCCATCGTGCACGACGAGGATCCCAGCCGTCCGGCCACGGTGACGATGAACTACGCTTCGCCGGACATGCCGTTGCCCGCCGCGCTGGATGTCATCAGCCTCAACTACCAGGGCGAGGGCATCCGCGATGCGCCGGAATTCGAAGGTACCGAGCGTATTCGCAAGCAGCCGCAATACCCGGCATTCCATGCGAAGTTTCCGCACAAGGCGATCCTCAGCAGCGAGACCGCATCGGCCCTGAGCAGCCGCGGGGTGTATCTGTTTCCGGTGAGCCCGGACATCAGCGCACCGGTGCGCGAGGGGCGCGGCGGCGATGCGGTGGCGCATCAGGTCAGCGCGTATGAGTTGCATGCGGTGGACTTCGGTTCCAGCGCGGACAAGGTGTTCGCGGCGCTGGACCGGCACCCCTACGTGGCCGGCGAATTCGTCTGGACCGGTTTCGACTACCTGGGCGAGCCCACGCCGTACTACAGCTCGCGCAGCTCCTATTCCGGCATCCTGGACCTGGCGGGATTTCCCAAGGACCGCTATTGGCTGTACCAGTCGCGGTGGCGCCCGGACCTGCCGATGGCGCATCTGCTGCCGCACTGGAGCTGGCCGGGGCGCGAGGGCCAGGTCACCCCGGTGCACGTGTTCACCTCCGGCGACGAAGCCGAGCTATTCGTCAATGGCGTCTCGCAGGGACGCAAGCGCAAGGGCCCGCTGCAGTACCGCTTGCGGTGGGACGCGGTGGTGTACCAGCCCGGCGAACTGCGCGTGCAGGCGTACCGGAACGGCACACCGTGGGCCAGCGACCGCGTGCAGACCGCCGGCCGTGCCGCACGCATGCAGGCCACGCCCGACCGCAGCCGCATCCGTGGCGATGGCAAGGACCTGAGCTTCATCACCGTGCGCCTGCTCGATCGCGAGGGCCGCGCTGCACCGACCGCGGGTGACCGCCTGCGCTTTCGCATCGAAGGGCCCGGCGAGCTGGTGGCCACCGACAACGGCGACCCCACCAACCTGGAGCCGTTCGGCTCGGCGCAACGCAACGCCTTCAACGGCCTGTGCCTGGCCATCGTGCGCGCACACACCGGCGCGCGCGGGCCGATCATCCTGCATGTGGAATCGGACACGCTGCAAGCGACCCGTGTGCAGGTGCAGGCCGAATGAGTCACGTGTTGCGCGGCGGCGGTGCGGGATGCTTGCGTGGCGCGTTGGGCCCCTCACTCGCCTGGGCTGGCCCAAGGAGACACGCATGCACGCACCGCAGGCGCGTCGAGCGCATGCACGGCGCCATGCGCACAGGCGATGCGGAACACGTGCCTGTGGTTGCGCATCCGGGCTATCGTGCCGGCGGTGCCCGGTGACTGCGCGATGCACGGCCGCTGCCGTCCTTCCCCCATCGGTGTGCACACGCCGCATCCCTCACCAGGCACTCCCTTTGACAGTGAGAACGTCCATGCATCACCTATCCTGGCTGTTGCGCTGCGGCTTGCTGCTCGGCTCGAGCTTGATCGCTGCAGCAGCCATGGCAGCGCCGGCGTGCGCACCCGCAGCGGTGACGCTCAAGTCCGCCTACTCCGAGGGCTTCTTGCTGGGGACGGCGGTCGATGCCGAGATCGTTTCCGGCAAGGATGCTGCCTCGGCGGCATTGGTCGCCTGCCATTTCAATGCACTCACGCCGGAGAACGTGATGAAGGCCGAGGTCGTCGCGCCGCGGCCGGGCGTGCTCGACTTCGCCGCCGCCGACGCGTTCGTCGCCTATGCGCAGCGCCAGCGCCAGCGCATGTTCGTGGTCGGGCATACGCTGGTCTGGCATAACCAGACCCCGGAGTGGTTCTTCGTCGATGCGCAGGGCACACCCAACACCTCGGCTGCGCAGGTCGAACGCATGCGCGCGCATATCGAGCGGGTTGCCGGGCGCTATGTCGGCAAGGTGCAGGCCTGGGATGTGGTCAACGAAATCATCGACGAAGACGGTAGCTACCGCGCCACCAACTGGGTACAACGCGTGGGCGATGGCGACACCGTGGTGCGCAATGCCTTCGCCTTCGCGCAGCGCTACGCGCCGGATGCCGAGCTCTACTACAACGACTTCAATGCCTGGCGCCCGGCCAAGCGCGATGGCATCGTGCGCATGGTCAGGATGCTGCAGCAGGCCGGTATCCGCATCGACGGCGTCGGCATGCAGGGGCATTGGGGGCTGAACTACCCAAGCCTGCGCGATATCGAAGATGCCATCGATGCGTACGCCGCGCTCGGCATCAAGGTCATGATCACCGAACTGGACATCGATGTCTTGCCGATCACCAAGGAAGGCCAGGTAATCGGAACGGGTCTGGCGCACAAGCAGTTCCAGCTGCCGGAATTCAAGCGTTTTCTCGATCCGTATCGCGCTGGGTTGCCGCCGCAGGTGCAGGCGCAGTTGACCGAGCGTTATGCGGAACTGTTCGCGCTGTTCTGGCGCAAGCGCGACAAGCTGGCGCGTGTCAGCGTGTGGGGCGTCACCGACGGCATGTCGTGGAAGAACGATTACCCGGTGCCCGGCCGCACCAACTATCCGCTGCTGTTCGATCGCACTCACCGGCCCAAGCCGGCACTGGATGCGGTGCTGGCGGTGCCCGCCGCCGGCGGGCAATAGCCGCGTTCGCCAGCCTGCGCGGCGCGCATGATGGCATGATGGCATGCACTTGAACCCGGACCTTGCCGATGCGCTTGTCGCCCTATCTGTTGTTGGCCGTTCCGCTGCTGGCCATTGTCGCTGCCTGCACGAAGAAGGACACACCGCCGCCGCGATTCACCGCCATCGGGCATCTGCAAAGCTTCGATGCGCGCTTTGGCAAGGTGATCGCGGCCGATGCGCGCATCGAGAAGCTCACCGAAGGCTTCACCTGGTCCGAAGGCCCGGCATGGGTGCGCAGCGGGGGCTACCTGTTGTTCACCGATGTGCCGGAAAACACGCTGTATCGCTGGTCCGAGGATGCCGGTCTGTCGGTGCTGCTGTCGCCGTCCGGCTACGTCGGCCCGGAACAGGCCACGCTGCGCGAAGCAGGCGCCAATGGCCTGTATGCCGAGCCCGGTGGCACGGTGCTGCTGGCCGATTCGGGCACGCGCATCGTGGCCAGGCTCGATCCGGCCACTCGCAAGAAGACGCCGCTGGCCACTAGCTTCGACGGCAAGCGCTTCAACAGTCCCAACGATGTGGTGCGGCGCAACGACGGCGTGGTGTTCTTTACCGATCCGCCGTATGGCCTGAAGGATCTCAACGACTCGCCGGTCAAGGAATTGCGTTACAACGGCGTCTACCGGCTCGACCCCGACGGCAGCGTGCATCTGCTGGACGACAGCCTGAGCTTTCCCAATGGGATTGCGCTATCGCCGGATGAGCGCACCTTGTACGTGTCCAATTCCGACCCCAAACGACCGATCTGGATGGCGTATGCGCTTGATGCGCAGGGTGCCGTCACCGGCAAGCGCGTGTTCGCCGATGCCTCGGACCTGGTCGCCAAGGATGCTCCCGGCCTGCCCGACGGCATGGCGGTCTCGTCTGACGGCCACCTGTTCGCCACTGGCCCCGGCGGGGTGATCGTGTTCGACCCGTCCGGCCAGCGGCTGGGTCGCATCGAAACCGGTGAGGCCATCTCCAACTGCGCGTTCGGCAACGACGGCCATACCCTCTACATGACCTCGCACGCGATGCTGACCCGCGTGCGGGTCAAGTCGCTGGGCTTGCAGTTCGTGCGTTGATAGCGCAGTGCGCGCCTGCGCACCTGGGCGGCAGCGCATGGAGACAGCCATTGCTCGATGCGCGTGGGCATCGCTGCATCGTGCGATCGCCGACGATGCAACCAGGCGTCGGCGCCAGGCTCAAGCGGCGCTTGACGGAGGCGCTGCTGCTGGATTCGGCAAGCGCGTGTCACGCTGGCGCGCGACAGCTTCCGGTCGCGAGCGATGTGCAGTCGCCAGTGAGGTGACACAAGCTCAATCGGCCGCTGTCTCGCGCTCCAGCATCAGCACATCGTCCAGCTCCGGGCCGCCGCCACGGTTGGCGCTTCCGGCGGCCAGATAGAGCGTGCCGTCGATGGCGGCCACCTGGGTGCCATGGCGGCCTTGCGGCAGTGCTGCCAGCGTGGTCCAGGTGCCGGCGTGGGGGTCATAGGCCTCCACTTCGTCGTGAGCCTTGACCTGCTGCGTGCTCTCCCCGCCCATGACCAGCAGCCGGCCATTGCGTGCGATGGCGGCAGTGCCTGCCCGCTGGGTCGGTAACGCGGCCGGTGCCACCGACCAGGTGCCGCGCCCGATGTCATAGACATCGACCTCCGGGACGGTTTGCGCCAGGGTATTGCCGCTTTCGTGCGCCGACCTGCGCCCACCGGCGGCATACAGTTTTCCGTCGATCACCACCGCATGGAAATGGTCGCGCGCGTGCGGCGCATCGGCCAGCTGCGTCCATTGCTGTGTGCGGGTATCGAAGGCATCCAGCCATGGCACATAGCCGCTCATATGCCCGCGCGTGTTGCCGCCGACCAGATACAGCACGCCGTCGTGCTCCACGGCGCCGGCAGCACCGCGGCGGCGTTGTTTGGGAATCTCTGGTCCGACCTGCCAGCGGTCGGTCTGGGGATCGTAGATCAGCAGATTGGTCAGCGACGTTTCTTCGGGATAGTCGCCGGTAAAGCCGCCCACAAAATACAGCTTGCCGGACGACACCACCGCCTGTGCATGGCTCACCATCAGCGGTGGCGCACTGCCTTGCGACCAGCGACGCGTGCGAGTGTCGAAAATCTCCAGCGGGCGCTGATCGCGTCCACCGACCAGATACAGGCGATCGCCGATGGCCACCATGCTGTTTTCATGCCGCGCATGCGGCTTGTTGCGGGTGATCAGCGCCTGCCATTGGCGCGACTGCTGCGATGGCGCCGGAGCAGCTGCCGGCGCTGCCTTGTCGGCCGCCTGACCCGGCATAGGGAGGGTGCCGATCGCGGCAGCAAGCAGGCTCGCGCAGAACGAGGTCTTCAACAGGCGCATGCAGCACTCTTCCAGTCACCTTGGCAGGCCAGTGTAGCGACACCTGCACGATGATCCACTCGCATAAGCAGGCTGATCTGCAGCCAGCGCTGGCGCGGCGGATGCTGGTGCCACGCGTGCTGTGCGAGCAGCTGGCTTGCCGAACCAACGCCATTGCAGTGTGCGCATTGGACAGCCCGCGTCCTGCTACGACGTCAATTGGCGCGCCGCATGCGCTGACCGGGCTCCCGCTCTTCACATGCAGCAGCACCACGCATGCGAACACTACGGCAACTCGATGCAGCAGGAGAGGGTTGTGGCACGCACACCAGCAAAGCAGGCGATTTCTACGACGCCGCCCAAGAACGTTGCCAGCGCCGCGGCACGCGGACTGCGGCTGCGCGAGCAGCATGGGCGTGGCGGTACCGCGATCGGCGTTGCGCGTGCACGCGATCTGTCAGCGCAAAGATCGCTTTCAACCCAGACCATCCGGCGCATGCATGCGTACTTCGCGCGTCACAGCGTGGACAAGAACGGCAAGGGATGGGCCGACCGTCGCGCGCCATCGGCTGGTTATATCGCCTGGCTGCTCTGGGGCGGCGATGCAGGCCAGCGCTGGGCGGCGCGGCTGTACCAGCGGCTGGAGGATGCCACCAACGCGAAGAGCGCAACAGGCAAGGCCGCAAGAGCCAGCAGCACGGCCGCTACCGACGCGGGGGGTAAGAAGACACGCGCGTCAAGGAAGACGGTAAAGCGCACTGCAAACACCGCCGCCAAGAAGGCCACAACAACAACGGGAGGAACCACCGCCGCGAAGAAATCCTCGGCAAGAAAAACCGCGGGCAAACGAGCGCGGGCCGGTAGCGTGGCTAAACGCACATCATCGACAGGCGCGCGCAAGGCTAGCGGCACAACGGCCGCCAAAAAGTCGGCCGTCAAGAGGACCGCAGCAAGCAAGACTGCAGCCAGGAAAGCGACGGCGAAAAAACGTCCTGCAAAGAAGGCTGCGACAAAAAAGACTGCCGCTCGCCAAGCTGCGGCCAGCAAGAGCGCTTCCACGCGCAGTACCGCGAAGAAAGGCGCGGGCAAGGCCTCTGCGCCATGGAACACGCCAGCCCCGAAGCGGGCTTCGCGGAAACGTTCGCTTTCTCCAGCGCAAAAGACACAGGCCAGACAGCGCGCCAAGGCAGCGGGTCGCCCCTATCCCAATCTGGTGGATAACATGGCCGTTGCACGCAAGGGCAATGCGAGAAGCAAGACGAGCGGATCGGGCGCTGCGAAAAACGGACGCAAGCATTAGCCACCAGCCCTTGCGTATCAGGATGGTCCGGTTTGTGCGGACGCCATCGCGTGTGAGCGCAGCCGGGTCCCAGCCGACAGCAGACTACGGTACCGGACGTTGTCGCTTGCTCTCGCCGCGGCACCGATCCGAACAGTACTTCACCTGGTCCCACACCTTTTCCCACTTCTTGCGCCAGCGAAATGGTCGCCCGCACTGAACGCAGACCTTTTCCGGCAAGTTCTGCTTCTTATGGGGTGCCATGGGGAAGGCTCCGGTGCGGTGCGGTGCGGTGTGGTTCCAGCATGTCACGGCGACGTCCCGGACCGAAGTCCCACCGTGCCGGTTTTTCACTTGGGGCACGCACGGGCATCCTAGGCGGCGTTTCGGCCACAGCGTGCGTGCATTGTCTATAGTGAGCGCAGGCTGGCCTGTACAGATGCGAGCCACACCTCCGCAAACGGCGGCATGCACTGGCCGCATCGTCAGACAAGGACGCCCATGAAACCGTTTCTGCTCGTGTTATCGGCCCTGCTGTACGGCATTGCGCTGTGTTTGCCTGCCTTGCATGGCGGCGATACCAGCCTGGGTGGGTTCGTCATTCTGCTGTTCGGCTGGATGCAGGTGATCGATGGCCAGTGCGTGGCCTGGATGAGTAATCCGTTGTTCCTGCTGGCGTGGCTGTGTTATTTGCTCAAGGTGGACAAGATGGCGGCGGCCCTGTTGGTGGCGGCTTGCCTGATCGGGCTGGATACCTTTCGCGCCACCCGGTTCGACAGGAACGAAGCCGGCCATCAGGTCATGATCGACCACGTGGGTGCTGCGTTCTATGTGTGGGAGCTGAGCTTCGTGGTGCTGCTGGTGCTGGTGCTGATGCGCATTCCCAGCACGTCCGGCACCAGGCAGGGCGTCCGGGCATCGTGATCGAGACGCAGGCCAGGGCGGCTGGACGGTGCTGCCATCCTCGACACCGAGACGGTCTACAGGTTCATCCCCATGTGGCAAATCACCGTGAATCGCAGGGCAGCCGTTGCAGTCACCGCGTTGATGATCGCCTGCATCGCATCGAACCCGCAACTTGCAGCGGCTGTGCCATTGCTGGAGATGCTGGGCATCGATGTATTCGCCTACCTGTTGGTGAGCCAGCTTGGCGCCGTGCTGCTGCAGGGCCTGGCCCCGGCACTTGGAGACGCCTACGCGCGATGGGGGCCACACGCTGCTGCGGCCATTGGGGTATGCAGCCACCTGCTGCATCGGTGGATACTTGCGGCAGGTGAGCTGGTATACCCGTCAGCTAGGGGTGGCCGTCGTGACGGGTTGCACGCGCATCTGAGCGCTTCGTGTGGCCAGCACATGCCTTACCGGTTTGAACCCGATCATCACTTCAGACGAGTTGACGATGAACGCCAAGGCCAACACCACTGACCAGACCATTCCGATCCTGCCCAGCCGATCGATCACGCAGACGCTGGCGTTCTATCGCCGGCTTGGTTTCGAGGGCGATGCGCATCCACACGATGCAGGCTACGCCATCCTGCGGCGCGGCGATCTGGAGCTGCACTTCTTCGCACACCCGGATCTGGATCCGGCAAGCTGCTATGCGGGCTGCTATCTGCGGGTGAGCGATGTCGATGCCCTCCATGCAGCGATGCAGGCAGCGGCGCTCCCGGCCCGGGGAATTCCAAGGATCGATGCGGTGGGCGACAAGCCCTGGGGCATGCGCGAATTTGCGATCGTGGACGAGAGCGGCAATCTGCTGCGGATCGGGCAGGTCATCGGCGACCACTGACCCGCGCTGTCATTGCGCGGTGTCCGGTCGCAGGCCGGTGCCGCCATTGACGTCGTGCATGGAGCCGCAAGGTAAGGATTGCATCGGGTGTCCTTGCCTGTCGGGCGACCCGAGCCCGATGCAGCAACCTGGGTCGAGCGAGCAGCGCACACGCCGGCGGCCATCCTGGCTCCATCACCTCGCTCAGGCACTCAGCGCAGCAAGGACAGCGTCCACGCGGCCTGGCGTGGCATCGCCCAGCGCGGCATAGCCGCTGGTCAGCGCATCGATGAAGCGCGGGTCCGCAGCCAGCGTGCCGAACACGGCTTCCATCGTGACAAAGCGAGCGATATCAGCGTCTGCATCGCCGGTGGCTGCACGCCCCAGCGCGCCCAGCGCATCGCTCAAGGGGTCGACCAGGGCCACGCCGTTGCGCGCCTGCCGGCGCACGAACTGCAGCCACGCGGCGACCGGCAAGCAGAGGCGGTCGATGTGCCGGCCCGCTGCAAGCGCGTCGTCGATGGTGGCGAGCAGGCGCACGGGAATCTTCTGCGAGCCGTCCCAGGCGATCTGCGCAAGCAGATGGCGGATGGCGGGATTGCGGAAGCGCGCAAGAATCGCGTCGCTGTAGCGCTGCGCATCGAAGCCCTCCATCGGTTGCAGCGTGGGTGCGATGTGGTCTCGCATCAGCGCCTCGGCGAACGCCGCCAGCGGCCGATGCGCCATGGCGTCGGCAACGGTTTCCAGCTGCAGCAAGCTGCCCAGATACGCCAGCGTGGAGTGCGGCGCATTGAGCAGGCGCAGCTTGGCGCGCGCATGGCCGGCGATGTCGTCGCTGAGCACCACGCCGACGCGCGCCAGGTCGGGGCGGCCGTTGCAGAAATCGTCTTCGATCACCCACTGGCTGTAGCGCTCGCGCTGGATCGGCCAGGCATCGTGCAGGCCGGTCTGCGCCTGTACCTGGGTGCGCAGTGCCTCGTCGGTGGCCGGGGTGATGCTGTCGACCATCGAGCACGGAAAACTGACCTGCTGTTCGATCCACACCGCCAGCGCGGCGTCGTGCTGGCGCGCCAGCAGCAGCACTGCACGACGCAGCAGGTGGCCGTTATCGGTGAGGTTGTCGCAACTGAGTACGGTGAAGGGTGCAAGGCCGGACTGCATGCGCTGGTACAGGCCGGCCACCAGATAGCCGACCGCACTGCGTGGCGCGGCGGGGTTGGCGATGTCGTGCACGATGTCGGGGTGATGCAGGTCGAGCGTGTCGCCGGCCAGGCAATAGCCTTTTTCGGTGACGGTGAGGGTGACCAGCCGCACGGCGGGATCGGCCAGGCGCGCGAGCACGGCGGCTTGCTCGTCGGCGGCGCACAGCACTTGGCGGATGGCGCCGATGATGCGCAGTTGCGGGTGCTCGTCGAGCAGGGCGAGGGTGTAGAGGCCATCTTGCGGGCGCAACGCGTCGCGCACCTGCGGGCTGTGCAGCGAGACGGCGCAGATGGCCCAGCCGGGATCGTCTGCCAGCAGGTCATCGATATAGACGGCCTGGTGGGCGCGGTGGAAGGCGCCTGCGCCTAGATGGACGATGCCGATGGTGGTGGTTGCTGGATCGTAAGCAGGCGTTGACACCGCTGGCGTCAGGGTGGCAAGGGTATCGAGCGAAAGACGGGGGGCTTGCATCGTGGTGTCCGCGCACTAGGGAGTTGATGGAGTCGCCTGCGCCGTCCCCTCACCGCAACCCCCGCTCCGCGCCCCGCCCCGCGCCAGCAGCGCGGGCGCTCCAAGGCACGCGCGCCAATGGCGCGCAAGCAGTGCCTTCTCGCCCCGAGGGAGAGAGAGGCTTGGGGCAATCGCGGCCGCGGGGGTGTTCGCCATGTCCGCAGGGTGAGGGGTTATCAAACAGGGCTAGTCGTTGGTAACGGTAAAGCGTTGCTTGCTGCGGATATCGGCGCTGGAGGCGCCGACCTGCACCTCGTAGGCACCTGGATCTACCGCATAGGTCTTGCGCTGCTCGTCGTAGATGCGCAGCGCATCGGCGGCCTTCAGCGTGAAGGCAACCTCGCGCTGTTCACCCGGTTGCAGGGTCATGCGTTGAAAACCACGCAGCTCCTTGCCGGCCCGCTCGCGCTTGGGGTCGAGCGGATGCAGGTACAGCTGCACCACTTCGTCGCCGGCGCGCTTGCCGGTGTTGCGCACCTTCAGCGTCGCGCGCAACGTGCCATCGGCGCTGAGGGTGTTGCGGTCCAGGCGCAGGTCCGAGTAGGTAAATTGCGTGTACGACAATCCGTGGCCGAACGGATACAGCGGCTTGCCGGTGAAGTAGCGATAGGTGCGCCCGCGCATGGCGTAGTCGTCGAAGGCGGGCAGGCGCTCGGCCTCGGTGTAGAAGGTGATCGGCAGGCGACCCCCGGGGCTGGCCTGGCCGAACAGCACATCGCCCACCGCGCTGCCGCCGCGCTGGCCTGGGTACCACGCCAGCAGGATCGCCGGCACATGCTGCTGCGCCCAGTCCACCGCCAGTGCGGAGCCGGTGGTCAACACTGCCACCACCGGCGTGCCGGTGGCCTGCAGTGCCTGCAGCAGCTCGCGCTGCGGTTTGGGCAGGCGGGTGTCGGTGCGGTCGCCACCGGCAAAGCCGGGGTAGTTGACGTCCATCTCCTCGCCTTCGACATCGCCGGTGAGGCCGCCGACGAACACCACCACCTCCGCGTTGCGCGCGGCATCCACCGCTTCCTGCAGCGGTGGCTTGGCGCCAGGCATGCGCCAGGCCAGGCGCACGCCGGCGTCGCGGGTGGCTTCGTAATACTCCACACGCAGGTCGTAGGCCTTGCCGGCTTCCAGGCGCACGCTGGCATTGCCGCCGCGCATGCGCGGCGCATCGGTCCACTGGTCGATCAGCAACTTGCCGTCCAGGTACAGACGCACGCCGTCGTCGGCGGCGATCTGCAGTTCGTAATCGCCGGTGACCGGCGGTAACAGCTGCCCGTGCCAACGCACGCTGAAGTCGTCTTTCTCCAAGGCCTGCCCGGGCTGCAGTTCGCCGCGGCCCACCGCGTCCTCGGTGGGTGAGTTGCGATCCCAGCGGAAGGCGATGCGCGGGTCGATGCGGGTCAGCACGGCTTTCCCGGCCAGGTTGCGTCCCTTGAAGTACTCGCCGGTCAATCCGTTCTGTCTGGCACCGGCGGCCGGGCGCAGATAGCGCGCGTCGATCGGTGCGGCAGCGTTGGGGTCTTCGCGTCCTTCCACCAGATCGCTGCCGCGTGCGTACACCACTTCCGCCTGTGGCGCCGCATCGCGGATGCCTTGCAGGATGGTGACCGGCGCGGCGGGCGTGCCGTAATAGTTGCCCAGCAGCGACATCGGATCATCGGCGGTGGGGCCGACCACGGCGATGCGCTTGAGGCCGGGTTTGAGCGGCAGCAGGCCGTCGTTCTTCAGCAACACCAGCGATTCGCGTGCGGTGCGTCGGGCCAACGCATCGTGCTGCGGCGATTGATTCACCGAGGCGGGAATCTGCGCCCACGGTACCTTGGCCGGCGGGTCGAACATGCCTAGGCGCATGCGCGTGGTCATCAGGCGCTTGAGCGAGGTATCGATGGTGGCTTCGTCGATCAAGCCGGCGCGCACCGCCTTGGGCAACGCTGCATAGGTATCGCCGCAATCCAGGTCGGTGCCGTGTTTGACGCCCAGCGCGGCGGCGGCTTCGGGCGTGGACACGATCTTGTGGTTCTGCCAGATATCGCGGATCGCCGCGCAGTCGCTGACGATATAGCCATCAAAGCCCCAGTCGCGGCGCAGGATGCCTTCCAGCCGCGTGCTGGCCGAGGCGGATTCGCCATTGACGCGGTTGTAGGCGCCCATCACCGCGGCGACATGGCCTTCCTGCACCAAGGCCTGGAACGCCGGCAGGTAGGTCTCATGCAGATCGCGTTCGCTGGGATGCACGTCGAAGTGGTGGCGGTCCGCTTCCGGGCCGCTGTGGACGGCGAAGTGTTTGGCGGTGGCATCGAGCTTGCGGTATGGGCCCTGCTGCGCCTGCAGGCCCTGTACGAAGGTCACCCCCATGCGCGCAGTCAGGAACGGATCTTCGCCATAGGTTTCCTGCCCGCGGCCCCAGCGCGGGTCGCGGAAGATGTTGATGTTGGGCGACCAGAATGTGAGCCCTTGATAACGCTTGTGCTCATCGCGCGCCAGAAACGCGTGGTGCTTGGCGCGCGCTTCGTCGCCGATGGCAGTGGCCACTTCGGCCATCAGCGGGGTGTCGAAGGTGGCTGCCAGCCCGATCGCCTGTGGAAACACCGTGGCGCCACCGGCGCGCGCCACGCCATGCAAGGCCTCGTTCCACCAATCGTAGGCGGGCACCCGCAGGCGCGGGATCGCCGGTGCGGCATTCTGCATCTGCGCTGCCTTTTCCTCCAGCGTCATGCGCGACACCAGATCGGCGGCGCGTGTCTCGAACGGCAGTTGGGTATCCAGATACGGCGGCGGCGGCGGTGCAGCCGCCTGCGTGTTGCCGGCGGCCAAGAAGGCAATCGCCAGCAGCAGGCCGGCGGCCAGGTCGCGGCGCGGGGCGGCGGTGAGACGGGCAGGGTGCGAATGCATGGTCAGTCCTCCTTGGTGCGGTCTGGTTGCAACCGGGCGAAGGGCCCGATCATGCTGCCGACGAATCCGCCGGCCTGTGCGGTGCTGAGAAAGCCGGCATCGTCGTTGCGGTGTAGCGACTGCCAGCCGGCACCGCTGGCGTCGTAGTTGAAGCTGTAGGCGCCACCATCGCCGCTGATCCGCAGCCGCAACTGCTTAGTCGTGGCCGGGATGCGGGTGCGCGCAAGCGTGGTGGTGGCGGCGCCGCCACGCTTGTCGACAAACACCTCCAATGCAGCACCGTTGCGGCGCACACCCAGCGCATACCAGGCGTCGGTGTTCTGGAACGCGGCCAGCCCAGCCTGCACGCCTGCTTGCGTGGGCACGGCCAGCGCGGTACTGGCGTCAAAGCGTGTGTGTTGCTGGCGGCGCGCAACGAACGCGGGCGTGCCGCTGCCCTCCAGCCCTTGCTCGGTTGCATGCAGCGTCAGCCAGCCAGCGCGTGCCTGCGTATCGGCCACCGTGCGCTTGGGCACGCGCAAGGTGAGCCATTCGCGCTGCAAGCTAGCGGCAGAGAAGTCGTCGTGCCAGGTGAAGTTGCCCGACAGCGGCGCCTGATCGGCAGTCGCCCTTGCCCCCGCAGGTGCATTGGCGATGTAGGGAATCGGTGCGCCGGCAGGCAGGATCGACGGCCAGCCATCGCGCCACTGCACCGGCAGCAGAAACGTCTCGCGCCCGGTGTTGTAGCGCTCGCCCGCGTACGGCCGGCTGGCCAGAAACACGGCCCACCATTGCCCGTCCGGTGTTTCGACAAAATCCGCGTGGCCGGCATTGCTGACCGGGTGCGGACGCTCGGCAGGCAGATCGCGCTGGGTCAGGATGGGGTTGCGCGGCGAGGGCGTATACGGCCCCCACACCTTGCGGCTACGCAACACCACCTGCGAGTGCTGCGGCCCGGTGCCGCCTTCGGCGCACGACAGGTAGTACCAGCCATCGCGTCGATACAGGTGCGGGCCTTCGATCCAGATCGGCTTGCTGGCCAGGTCCACGCCGCCGTTGAGCAACACCTTGCGCGGACCCACCGGTTGCCGGGTGGTCAGATCGAAGCGCTGCATCCAGATCGCGCGGTGGCCTTCATACAACGGCGTGCCTTGCGGTGGGCCGTTGTTGAGCAGATACGCGCTGCCATCGGTATCGAAGAACAACGATGGGTCGATGCCATCGATAGTTGGCAGCCAGGTCGGCGCCGACCATGGGCCCGCCGCGTCGTTGGCGCTGGCAATGAAATTGCCGCCACTGTCGACGGAGGTGCCCACCACATAGAACACGCCTGCATGGTGGCGAATGCTGGCAGCGAACATGCCGCGCGATACGCCCAGCCCCTCGTAGTCGAGCTGGTCGGCGCGCTCGACCACATTGCCGACCTGCGTCCAGTGCACCAGATCGCGACTTTCGAACACCGGAATCGCCGGGAAATACGCAAAGGTGGAATTGACCAGGTAGTAGCGCTCGCCCACGCGGGTGACGCTGGGGTCTGGATAGAAGCCGGCCAGGATCGGGTTGCGATATTGACCGGCTGCCAACGGCGTGGCGAATACCGCATCGTCGCCGCGATAGTCGAACCAATCGAAGGCGACATCGGCCCCGGCGCTGGCCTGCGCCTGCGCCACGACAGGCACAAGCGCGGCCATCAGCATGCTCAGTGCGGCTGGCAGCAGCCGCATCACCAATCCCACATCGCGCCGTCTTCCAGGCGTGCAATGGGCAACTGCTTGGGCACGTACGGATACTTGGCTGCCAGCTCCTCGTCGATGTCCACGCCATGCCCCGGGGTTTCGCCGCAGTGCAGGCGCCCGTCGCGGAACACGTAGTCGTGCGGGAACACCGCATTGGCCTCGTCGGAATGGAACATGTATTCCTGGATGCCGAAGTTGGGCACCCAGGTATCGAAGTGCAGCGCCGCGCCCATGCATACCGGCGACAGGTCGGTGGCGCCGTGGAAGCCGGTGCGCACCTGATGCAAGGCCGCGAAATCGGCCAGCCGCCGCACGTGGGTGATGCCGCCGGCGTGCACGATCGTGGTGCGGATGTAGTCGATCAGCTGCTGTTCGATCAGGTGCTTGCAGTCCCAGATCGAATTGAACACTTCGCCCACCGCCAAGGGCGTGACCGTGTGCTGGCGAATCACCTCGAACGCACGCTGGTTTTCCGCAGGCGTGGCGTCTTCCAGCCAGAACAGACGGTACGGTTCCAGGTCGCGGCCCAGGCGCGCGGCCTCGATCGGGGTGAGCCGGTGATGCGCATCGTGCAGCAGCTCGATCTCATCGCCGTGGTCGTTGCGCAGTTGTTCGAACAGCTTCGGCACCACCCCCAGGTAGCGCGGCGTGGACCACACGGTTTCGGCGGGCAGCTCGCTTTCGGCCGGCTCGTACGGCTTGCCGCCGCTGGAGATGCCATAGGTCTTCTTGATGCCGGGCACGCCGCATTGCGCGCGGATGGCGATAAAGCCCATTTCGCGGAAGCGGCCCACCTCATCGCTGGTCTCGGCGATATCGCGACCGTTGGCATGGCCGTAGACCAGCGCACCTTCGCGCGAGCGCCCGCCCAACAACTGGTACAGCGGCAGCCCGGCCATCTTGCCCAGAATGTCCCACAACGCCACGTCCACCGCAGCGATCGCGCTCATCGTCACCGGGCCACGCCGCCAGTACGCACCGCGGTAGAAGAACTGCCAGATGTCCTCGATGCGCCCGGCATCGCGGCCGATCAGGTTCGGCACCACATGCTCCTGCAGATACGCCGCCACTGCCAGCTCGCGGCCGTTGAGCGTGGCATCGCCCAGCCCGGTGATGCCTGAGCGGGTGCGGATCTTCAAGGTGACGAAGTTGCGCCCCGGGCAGGTGACGATGACGCGCGCCTCGACGATCTCGCGGTCGCGGGCAGAACCTTGCAGCGGTGCAGGGGAGTCGGAAGTCTGTGACATCGTGATCTCGCTCAGGGGGAAGGTGGGGTGGTGATGGGGAATTCGAACGGGCCAGCCGGCAGGCCGCTGCGGTCGTACAGCGTGCACACCGGGCTGTCGGCCCAGCAGTAGCGCACCCGCGTCGCCTCCACGCCGGAGGGGACGCGCAGGCTGACCACGCGCTCCTGCACGCGCGCGCTGGCATAGCGGCAGCTGCCGGCCGCTGCGCCGCAGATTTCGAAGCCGATCGGCGCATCGCTGCTGTAGCTCAGCAGCGTGGTGTCCACCTCGTCGAAGACGATGCGTACGTTATCGCCATCGCGCTGCACGGACCGTGGTACCGGGCCCGAGGGTGCGATCGCCTCGCCATACACCACATGCCGGGCCGCGCGTGCCAGCCGCCGACCCAGTTCCTGCTTGTTGGCCGGGTGGATGTCGTAGCGGTCGCCGATATCGATGGCCACTGCCAGGCCGGCATGCGCGTCTTCGGCCACGACGCGGCGCTGCGCCTCGCGCAGCTGCGCCCAGCCGCTCTCCACCGGCTGGATGGGCGGCGCGCCGTAGTTGGCCAGCTGCACGATCAGCAGCGGCAGCTGCGCACCGAAGCGGCCGCGCCAGTCGCGCCGCCAGGCATCCAGCAAGGCCGGATAATGCGCCGCATCGCCGGCATTGGATTCGCCCTGGTACCACAGCACTCCGCGCAGGCCGAGATGGCCGAGCGGGGCGATCATGCCGTTGTACAAGGTGGTCAGCCCTGCGGCCGAGGACCACGGCGCGCGCGGCGGCGAGCCCAGCTGCGGCGGCACGATGCGGTACTGCCACGGCGCGGTCAGCGGCAGCGTGCTGCCATCGGCGAACTGCAGCGCGCGCGAGGACGCGTCGCCCAGCAATCCACCACGGCGATAGGTGTTGAGCACGTTGAGCACGATGCTGTTGCGCCCGGCATGCAGATGGCCGCGCGGCAGCGCATAGCGGCGCGGTTGATCGGCCCCGTAGCTGCTGCCCACGCCAACACCGTTGACCCAGGTCTGGTCCAGCTCGTCCACCGGACCCAGCACCAGCGTCGCCTCCTGCGCCGCCTGCGCGGGCGTCAGCTCCACGCTGGTGCGATACCAGACCATGCCGTTGAAACCCACCAGCTGCGGCACGCCCCAGTCGTCCCACGCGCCCAGCGCGGCGGGTGCGGGTTGCCACGCGCCTGGCGCATCCGGCTGCCACGGCTCGCCTTCGCCATGCGCGTGCCACCACGCTTCCCACAGCCGTGCCCAGCGCGGCGCCGCGTCCGTCGGGCTGCCGGCATAACGTGCCAGCACATCCAGCGCCGGGCCATCGTCGCCGGCCGCGCGCAGCGCCGCCTCGCCGATCCAGGCTTGCAGCTGCGAGCCGCCCCACGAGGCGTTGATCAAACCCATCGGCACGGAGACGGTCTTGCGCAGTTCGCGCGCGAAGTAGTAACACGCCGCCGAAAAGTCCTTCACCGTTTCCGGCGTGGTCGGCTGCCATTGCGCCACGCCGCTAAAGTCGCGCTGTGGCGTGGGGCTGGACTGCGCCGGCACCTTGAACATGCGGATGGCTGGTTGGTCGGCATCGGCGATCTCGCTGCGCGCATCCAGCGTGCGATGCACCTGCAATTCCATGTTGGACTGGCCCGAACACAGCCACACATCGCCGATCAGCACATCGTCGACCTGTTGCGTGGTGCCATGCTCGGTGCTGGCGGTCAGCGTGTACGGCCCACCGGCCGCATGGGCAGGCAGCTGCGCCTGCCAGTGGCCCTGGCGGTCCGCGCGCACCTGTCGCTGCTGCGCATCCAGTTGCACGCGCACGCGCGTGCCCGGCGCCGCATCGCCCCACACCCGGATCGGCGCATCGCGCTGCAGCACCATATGCTCCTGGAACAGCGGATGCAGCAGCGGCGCATCGGCGGCGCAGGCCGCATCGGTTGCGAGCGCGGCAGCGGTAGCAAACAGCAGAGGCACACCACGCAGTTTCATTTCGGGTTACCCGGCGCGTACGGAAATTTCAGGCCCTGGTAGTAGGCCAGCGGATGCGCCGGCGCGGCCACGCCTGGCGGCAGGGCGCGCCCGGACACGCTCTGGAAATAGGCGATGCTGGCATCGCGCCACCACTGCGCTTCGTCCTGCTGGATCGCCAGAAACTCGGCGACCTGCTGATAGCGTTGGGCATCGATCCTGCCAGCCAGGCCTTGCCAGGTCGCCCGCATCGCGCGCACCTCGTCCACGCCATGGTCGTAATGCCACACCAGCTCGTTCCAGAGCGGACGTTCGGAGGCCATGCGCCGGTCCCAGGAGACGTGATGGAACCAGAGCAGATACCGTTCGGGTACGCGTCGCACATCGCCGAACACCCGCGCCACCGGTGCGGCATATTGCGCGGCCGCGTTGCTGCCGCTGGCGCTGCGGTCGAAGCCAATGCCGTTGCGGTCGGCGCGGTGGTAATACACCGGGTCCCAATCGGGCCGCTCGCTGCCGGCGTCCCAGGGCGCCGGGCCGTAATGGTGGCCGCGTCCCATCAGGTGGTGCAGGCCTAGCGGGGTCATGTAGTCCACCACCGCCTCGCGCGAACGCAGCATCATGCCCACCACCGGCGTGACCACGGACGGGTCGTTGGACAACGTCATGCGCACCCAGTCCTGCGCGATCGCTTGCGGCGACAGCTGCGGATCCCAGGCCAGCCGCCCGTACGCATACCAGTTGGCCTGGTCGAAGATCGAGCCGCTCCAGTTGCGGTCGGCGCCGATGTTGGCCACGCCGGCGATGCCGGTCAGCCGCGTGCGTTTGGCATCGTTGAACACGCTGCCATCCACCGTTTTCGCGACGGTCGAGCCCTTGCCGCGCGCATAGGTATCGGCCTGCAAGGTCTCGGCGAACAAGCTGCCCAGATACGCCAGATGCGTCGAAAAGCCTAGATACTCCTTGGTGATCTGGAACTCCGGCATCAGCGGCGTCTTGCGCATCGCGCCGAACAACGGATGAAAGGGCTCGCGCGGCTGGAAATCGATGGCGCCGTTCTTCACCTGCACGATCACGTTGTCGGCAAACGCCCCATCGAGCGGCATGAATTCGCTATACGCCTGCTTGGCGCGGTCGTCGGGTTGCTCGTGCGAATACACGAATGCGCGCCACATCACCACGCCACCATGCGGCGCCAGCGTAGCGGCCAGCAGGTTCGCGCCATCGGCATGCGTGCGCCGGTAATCCTGCGGGCCGGGCTGCCCTTCGGAATTAGCCTTGACCAGAAACCCGCCGAAATCCGGAATGCGCGCATAGATCGCATCGGCGGTGTCACGCCACCAGCGCTGCACCTGCGGGTCGAGCGGGTCGGCGGTGGGCAGCCCGCCGATCTCGATCGGCGCACTGAAGCGGGCGCTGAGAAACACGCGGATGCCATACGGCCGAAATACCTTGGCCAGCGCGGCGGCCTTGTCCAGATACTGCGGCGTCAGGCTCCAGGCCTTGGCGTTGACATTGTTGAGCACGGTTCCATTGATGCCCAGCGAGGCATTGGCGCGTGCGTAATCGGTGTAGCGCGGATCCAGATAGCCCGGCAAGGTCTGCCAGTTCCACAGCGAGGCGCCGGCGTAGCCGCGCTCCACCACGCCATCGAGATTGTCCCAGTGATTGAGCATGCGCAGCTGCAGCCGCGGCGCCTCACGCACGTTCAGTGCGCTAAGCGCCTGGCCGGTCTGCAGCAGACGCAGGAGATGAAATGCGCCGTACAGCGCACCGATATCGCTGCCGCCCACGATCGCGATGCTGCGGTGGCCGTCCACGTTGAGCGACTGGATCAGGTAGCCCTCGCGCCCAAGATCGGCGGTACGCAGTTTCAGGGCTGCCACCTGTGGCGCATTGGACGGACCCAGCAGCAGCGTACCGTCGCGCGTCACCGCATCGGTGGGTTGCGGCGCGGCGCCCAGCAGGCCCTGCAGGCCACGTTCCAGCTCCTGGCGCGCGGCCTGCAGCGTGGGTGAGTCGCCAGCGACCACCAGTGCCTGGGTGTGTTCGCGCAATGCCGTGGCGTTGTGCACCGGCTGGTAGCGCAACCACAGCTCGTAGCCATCCTCGGCATGCACCTGCGCAGCGGGCAGGAACACGCCGCAGAGCAGCATCAACCCCAGCAATAACCGTACCGCCATCGGGACGCGATCACCGCTGCTTGCCTGCCTGCTCATGCCATCCGCTCCACTGCGTGTGACGCATGATTGCGCGTCTCGCCGCTCTGTCTGCTTCCCGGTACCATGGCGCGCATCGTCGTGTATGCCGTGGGTGCGGACGTCATTGCCGCAGTCGGTATGCATCGTGCAGCTTCCGCACTCACTTGAAGAGGCCACGCTTGGAGAAGGTCAGGAAATCGGTCCGCCGCACCAGCCGCGCGACCACCATCGACGAGGTGGCGGCGCTGGCGAAAGTGTCGCCGATGACGGTCTCGCGCGTGGTCAACAACAACGGCAGTGTGCGCGAGGCCACCCGCGAGCGCGTCATGCGTGCCGTCGACAAGCTCGGTTACACGCCCAACCTGGCCGCCAGCGCGCTGGCCGCCGCGCAAAGCACGCGCATCGCGCTGATCTACAGCGACCCCAGCGGCGCCTACCTGCGCGAATTGTTGCTCGGCGTGTTGCGGGTGGCGTCGCGCACCTCGATCCAGCTGGTGATCGATTGCTGGGACGATCTGGATGCCGATGCCGAGCGCCGTGCCGCCCGCAAGCTCGCCAAAGGCGTGGCCGGCGTCATCCTGCCGCCGCCGTTGTGCGAGTCGCGCGCTGCGGTGCTGGAACTGGTGCGCGCCAAGGTGCCGGTGGTGGCGATCGCCTCCAATCATTTCAGCCCCGATGTGGCGTGCGTGCGCATCGACGAATTCGCTGCCGCCAAGGAAATCACCGAGCATCTGATCGCACAGGGGCATACGCGTATCGGCTATATCGCCGGCCATCCCAACCTGTCGGCCAGCACGCGGCGCTTCGAAGGATTCCAGGCCGCCTTGTCCGACGCCGGTCTGCGGCTGGACCGGCATCTGGTGCAACCGGGCGACTACACCTACCGCTCGGGGTTGCTGGCCGCGGAAAAGTTGCTGGCACGCAAGCGCCGCCCCAGCGCGATCTTCGCCAGCAACGACGATATGGCCGCCGCCGCCATTTCGGTGGCGCATCGGCGCGGCATGGATGTGCCGCGTGACCTGTCGGTAGTGGGGTTCGACGACACCTCCGCCGCCACCGCCGTCTGGCCCGAGCTCACCACGGTGCAGCAACCCATCGCGGCCATGGCCGATGCCGCACTGGACATCCTGCTGAAGACGATACGCGCCAAGGAGCGGACGCCGAAGATGGTCGATCATGTGGTCGCGCACCTGCTGGTCAAGCGGGATTCGGTGGCCGCGCCGACATCCGTCGATCCGGCCGAATAGAGAGCGCTGCGGGAAGGCTGCGCAGCCGGTGGGCTACCGCAGCCGGTGTCGGTCGCCGACCTGGTCGGACTGTGGACCCACCCAAGCACCTATCGTCTGCTGGCAGGTACGCATTCGCGCCACTGGCTTTTCCTGTCTCGCCTGCTCCTGCATGCGCCGCGCCCGCAACGCATGCAGCCAACGCACACGCACTGCCACCAGCGCGTGCATGTGGATCAACGCGTCAGATACTGATTGATCAGGTTTTCGTAGGCTTCCTGGCGGCCGCTGATCTGCGTGGGCGCATGGCCGGCGGCGTAGCTGGCCAGGTCCGCCAGCGTGCTCTTGCCCGCGGCGAAGTCCGCACCGGCGCCGCTGTCGAAGCTGGCGTAGCGCTCGGCGCGCCAGGTTTCCAGCGGCGAGGAGGTCAGCAGCGCGTTGGCCACTTCCAGCCCGCGTGCGAACGCGTCCATGCCGCCGATATGCGCCAGGAACAGGTCCTGCGGGTCGGACGATTCGCGGCGCACCTTGGCGTCGAAATTCAGGCCGCCCGGTGCCAGGCCGCCCTGGCGCAGCACCACCAGCATCGCGCCGACGGTGTCGTACAGGTCGGTCGGGAACTGGTCGGTGTCCCAGCCGTTCTGCGGGTTGCCGCGGTTGGCGTCGATGCTGCCCAGCAGGCCGGCATCGGAGGCGACCTGCAGGTCGTGCTCGAAGCTGTGGCCCGAGAGCGTGGCGTGGTTGGCTTCGATATTGAGCTTGAAGTCCTGGTCCAGGCCGTGTTGACGCAGGAAGCCGATCACCGTGGCGCTGTCGAAGTCGTACTGGTGCTTCATCGGCTCCATTGGCTTGGGCTCGATCAGGAAATTGCCCTTGAAGCCGATCGCGCGGCCGTAGTCACGTGCCAGGGTCAAAAAGCGCGCCATGTTGTCCTGCTCGCGCTTCATCTGGGTGTTGTGCAGGCAGGCATAGCCTTCGCGGCCGCCCCAGAACACGTAGTTTTCGCCGCCCAATGCAACGGTGGCATCGATGGCGGCCTTGACCTGCACCGCCGCACGCGCGACCACGTTGAAGTCCGGGTTGGTCGATGCGCCATTCATGTAGCGCGGGTGCGAGAACAGGTTGGCGGTGCCCCACAGCAGCTTGATGCCGGTGTCGGCCTGGCGCTGCTTGGCGATGCCCACCATGTGGGCCAGATTCTTTTCGTACTCGCCGATGTCATCGGCATCCGGCGCCAGGTCCACGTCGTGGAAGCAGTAGTACGGCACGCCGAGCTTGGTGAAGAACTCGAAGGCGGCATCGGACTTGGCTTCGGCACGTGCCAGCGCGGTGTTGCCCACATCCCACGGATACGCACGCGTGCCCGGGCCGAACGGGTCGGCGCCGTTGCCGCAGAAGCTGTGCCAGTAGGCCACCGCAAAGCGCAGGTGCTCGGCCATGGTCTTGTCGCCGATGGTCTTGTTGGCGTCGTAGACCTTGAACGCCAGCGGGTTGTCCGAATCGCGGCCTTCGAAGCCGATCTTGCCGATGCCGGGAAAGTATTCCTTGGCGCCGATGTAGACGGTGTTGCTCATGGGGTGAACTCCTGCAGAAAGGGGACCATGGGGGAGAGGGATGGCATCGACACACTGCGGCGCTGGCACGCACAACGATCGGTGGTGCCGCGTCCCTGCAGCGGATCTGTTGCAACGCAATGCACGGAATGTTAGCGCTACCAAAAAACCGACTGAAAAAAGCCGCGCCATGCAGCGAAGCCGAAGGTGTCATGCCGATCCCAGCTGAAACGGTCCTACGGACTTTACCCAGCCCGCCGCCGAAAGGCTTGCTGCGCTGCGAGATGCGAGCTCTTGCTTAGCGGCAAGGTGTGGTGATGGCTGGCGGTTGGTGGGTTGGCACGTAAGGCCCTCACCCGCCCTTCGGGCACCCTCTCCCGCGTGCGGGAGAGGGAAACCATCAGGCGAGTGATCATCAGGAGGGGAGACTGCCGGGAAATGGCCGGGTGCGAGGCACTCAGCCGTGGACGAGGGCTCTCTCCCTTCCCCCGTTCACGGGGGAAGGTGCCCGAAGGGCGGATGGGGGCAGCCACTCTGGCCTCACCACCAAATCCCAATCCCACTCCCCCCGGCAGCTACAATGGGCGGCTCATGACCGCTGTCCTGCCGCTGCCGCAACCCCTGGCCGACCCCGCGCCGCGCAACCCGCGCCAGCGGTTGCCGTCCGATCAGCTGCGCCTGGGCAAACGGCTGCAGCGCCAGGTGGGCCAGGCGATCGCCGACTTCGGCATGATCGCCGCCGGCGACAAGGTGATGGTGTGCCTGTCCGGCGGCAAGGATAGCTACACCTTGCTGGACATGCTGCTGCAATTGCAGCGCAAGGCGCCGGTGCCGTTCACGCTGGTGGCGGTGAACCTGGACCAGAAGCAGCCGGAGTTCCCCGCCGAGGTGCTGCCCAGCTATCTGCGCGAGCAGGGCGTGCCGTTCGACATCATCGAGCAGGACACCTATTCGGTGGTCAGCCGGGTGATTCCCGCCGGCAAGACCATGTGCTCGCTGTGCTCGCGGCTGCGGCGCGGCGCCTTGTACGCCTACGCGCAGGCGCATGGGGTGACCAAGATCGCGCTCGGCCACCACCGCGACGACATCGTCGCCACGTTCTTCATGAACCTGTTCCACCACGCGCGCCTGGCCGCGATGGCGCCCAAGCTGCGCAGCGACGACGGTGCGCACGTAGTGATCCGCCCGCTGGCCTACGTGCGCGAAGCCGATATCGCCGCCTACGCACAGCTGCGCCAGTTCCCGATCATTCCGTGCAACCTGTGCGGCAGCCAGGAAAACCTGCAACGCCAGCAGGTGGGCCGCATGCTGCAGCAATGGGACCGCGACCATCCGGGGCGGGTGGAACAGATTGCGCGTGCATTGGGCGAGGTGCGGCCCGAGCAATTGGCCGACCGCGCCCTGTTCGATTTCCTCGCGCTCGGCCGCGGCGCCGACGCCCCCACAGCTGATTCCAGCGCCTGGCACGCCGCCGCCGACAGCACACACGCTAGCGACTGACGCGCCCGCCTGGTCGCCGTCGGTCTTCCACTTCCACGTTTTTTTCTTCGGTCTTACGCATGTTCTTTCGCAATCTCACCTTGTTCCGCTTTCCCACTACGCTGGATTTCACGCAGATCGAAACGCTGCTGCCGCAAGTGCAGCTCAAGCCGGTCGGCCCGCTGGAAATGAGTTCGCGCGGCTTCATTTCGCCGTTCGGCCGCGACGAACAGGAAGTGCTCTCGCACCGTCTGGAAGAGTTCCTGTGGCTCACCGTCGGCGGCGAGGACAAGATCCTGCCCGGCGCGGTGGTCAACGATTTGCTCGAGCGCAAGGTCGCCGAAATCGAGGAAAAGGAAGGTCGCCGCCCCGGCGGCAAGGCGCGCAAGCGCTTGAAGGACGACCTGATCCATGAGCTACTGCCGCGCGCCTTCGTCAAGAGCTCGCGCACCGACGCCATCCTGGACCTGCAGCACGGCTACATCGCGGTCAACACGTCCAGCCGCAAGAGCGGCGAGAACGTGATGAGCGAGATCCGCGGCGCGCTTGGCAGCTTCCCTGCGCTGCCGCTCAATGCCGAAGTCGCCCCGCGCGCCATCCTCACCGGCTGGATCGCCGGCGAGCCCTTGCCCGAAGGCCTGAGCCTGGGCGAAGAATGCGAGATGAAGGACCCCATCGAAGGCGGCGCGGTGGTCAAGTGCCAGCACCAGGAACTGCGCGGCGACGAGATCGACAAGCACCTGGAAGCCGGCAAGCAGGTCACCAAGCTGGCCCTGGTGATGGACGACAACCTGTCGTTCGTGCTCGGCGACGACCTGGTGATCCGCAAGCTCAAGTTCCTCGACGGCGCGCTGGACCAGCTCGAACACAGCGAGGACGACGGCGCACGCGCCGAACTGGATGCGCGCTTTGCGCTGATGAGCGCCGAGATCCGCCGGCTGTTCCTGCTGCTGGAAACCGCGTTGAAGCTGAGCAAGGCCGAGTAACCGGGCCTGCAGGCGTAGCGTGGTTGAGGCGCGATCCGGGATTCAAGTCACAGCGTTGGACGAGGCGAGGGCGCGCTGCCCTCACCAGCGCCGGGACACGTCGTGAATCCATCCTTGGCGGCGTCCATGCCGCCAAGGATCCCGCAACCGCTGATGACACCGCGCCAGGGAGTTGCCCGGCTGCTTTCTCGAGAGCGTGTTGTCCGCTTTGCACTGCGCCAGGCAATGAGAGGTTGCAGGTTGCGTGTTGAAAGCCTGTCGGCTGCTCGGCCTGCATCGGTTGGCGAGACGCTGGTCGATGCACCGTGATCCGATCAGCGCAGCTCATGCGCTGCGGGCGAATGCGCATACCGACTATCTCGACGGATCCTTGCCCGCTCACCGTCATGGAACCTGGATCAGCATGGATGCCGTGCCAGGGCCGACAAGGGCGTGCTTGCGGCGTGCTCCGGGATGGTGAGCGGGCAAGGCCCCGAAGCGACGTCGCAGGTGTGCCCACCTCGGTGTGAGCATCATCTTTTCGTTAGCCGCTCCAAGCAGCGCCAGCATCAAACGAATCAATCGCCAGGTCTCACCACCTGACACATCGCGGCGCTATCCTGTGCGCATGTTCAAGCCCGTCCGCCGCCTGATCGCGCCCACCGCGCACGTCATCGAACGCGATTGCCTGCGCGTGCAGCTGGATGGCAGCGAGATCGATGTGTTGCGCGTGCGCGACCCACGTGCGCGGCGGATCAAGCTCAGCGTGGACGAGCGCGGCGCGCGGCTCACCCTGCCGCTGCGCGCGAGCCTGGTGGCCGGCGAGCGCTTCGTGCACGCGCACCTGGATTGGCTGGGCACCCAGCTGTCGCGTTACCAGCAGGTCGATGCGTTTCCCGCGCTGCAACGTGGCGTGCCCGGGTTGCTGCCCCTGCGTGGCGCGCTGCTGCCGTTGTCCTGGCACGAAGGGCGCTACGCACGCATCGAACTCGATGACGACGGCGCGCACTTCCATGTGCCGGCACGGCTGGGCGAAGCCGGCCTGCGCCGCACGCTGAAGGAATTCTACGAAGCGCAGGCGCGCGCCGACGTCGGCCGCTGGCTGCCCACCTATCTGCCCGGGTTGCCGCGCCCACCAGCGCGCCTGCGGCTGAAGGTGATGTCCTCGCAGTGGGGCTCGCTGGCACCGGACGGTTCGATGGCGCTGGATCTGGCGCTGGTGCTCGGCCGCTCCTCGGCATTCGAATACGTGCTGGTGCACGAGCTCTGCCATCTGCTGCAGGCCAACCACTCGCCGGCATTCTGGGCCGAAGTGGAACGGCGTTTTCCCACCTGGCGCGACGAGCGCAGCTATTTCCACGACCACGGCCGCCAGCTCAAGGCGCAGCTGCGGCGGTTGTTGCATACGGAATGATGCGTAGTGATGTCATTGAGGACTTCGCACAATGATGATCTCCTTGGTAACGTTCCGACGAATTGTGCTTAAGGTCGCGCCGTCGCTGACAAGTAAGACGTAAGCGTTTTCCGGAGAAAGAAAGACCAACTTGCCCTTTGTCGTTGTACCGTTCTCATAGACGATCTGTACCGGCAGTTCGCCACCAACACCATAGGCCCGTAGACCATTCGCGAGTAAGCCAACCATGTCTTTGGGGTAAAAGACTGCAAAAGAAGTCAGTACTGCAATCATTGCTATGGCCGATCTTATTTTAAACCTACGAGATGCATGTAGAGCAGCGGAAATATAAAGTGCAGTCAAAGCCGCAACTATGAGTGGAAGAAGATGTCGCTCTGTCTGCCATCCATTATTGAAAAATTTTACGGATAACAGTAGCCAACAGAATGAATTTACAATTAGGAAGAAAATCAATTCTGACCAAGGCTTTCTTCCTTTTTTCAAGCAAGCAGTTAGTGGAACGAAAATACCGAAAAGAGCCATGCTCATTACGATAAGCATTAATTCGGCCGTTGCGTAAAAAACAGTCATGCCGAATCCTCCTAGCCTAAACATGTCGTAGGAGAAGAAGTCGTATTCAGACATGAGGATGACAAACAGAATCCGAGAATAGGCGAGGATAAAAATAAACAACGCAAACATCCAAGTTGCCAACAGCTTCGTCGTTTCTAGCAAATTTTTTTTGGTGTTGTTAAATCTAGCGTTTATTAGATTGTTCGAATTACTTGCCATAAATTGATGCCCGGTTGTCCATCTCCGAAATTGATTAGGGCGTCGCCTCTACCAAGCCGACTATGCCCGTGTTGTCTTTTCCAAGAATCCATCGATCACCGCCGCCACCGGCTGCGGTGTTTCCATATGCACATGGTGCGTGCCCGGCAACAGCTCCAGGCGCGCGTCCGGCACCATCGCCACGCGGTGATCGCGCAGCGCATCGGAAAAATACGCCTGCGCCGGCGTGGCGAAGATCGCCTGGGTCGGGCACACGATGGACGACAGCACTGCGTCGATCTGCGCTTCGGTCATGCGGATGGCGGTGGGCAGGGTCAGGCGAGGATCGGTACACCAGCTGTAGCCGCCTTCGACCACGCGCAGGCCGCGCTCCACCAGCAGCCGTGCCGACGGCTCGGTGAGCTGATTGGCCATCATGCGGGCGCGGATCGGCGCTTCCATCGAGGTAAACACCCGCAATGGCCGCTGCGACAGGCTGCGGGTCGAGCGCACCGAATCGCGCAACCGTTCGGCGGTGCTGTCCACCGGTTCGGCCAGGGCGCCCAGCGCCTCGATGACCACCAGCGCTTCGATGCGTTCCGGCGCAGCGGCGGCCATCAGGCTGGCCACCCCGCCGCCCAGCGAATGGCCGAGCAGGGTGAACCGCTCCCAGCCCAGCGCATCGGCCACCTGCAGCAGATTGTGGATGGCGCTGCTGAGGGTGTATTCGGCGCCCACCGGCAGCCACGCACTGTGGCCGTGGCCGGGCAGGTCCAGCAGCACCAGATCCAGGTCCGGCGCCTGCAGGTGCGCACTCAACGGAACGAAGCTGGCCGCATTGTCGAGCCAGCCATGCAAGGCCAGTATCCGGCGCGGTCCCCGCCCGGTGTTGCGCAACCCGGTCACCCGGCCGATGGCCAGTTCGCAGGCAAACGGCTCCAGCCTCACGCGCGACGCACCAGTGCGGCCAAGGCCTGCGCATGTGCCGGGGTGGCGTTGAGGCAGGGGATGTAGCTGAGCGTGGCACCGCGCTCGGCCAGTGTCTCGGCAAAGCCCAGCGCCACTTCTTCCAGGGTTTCCAGGCAATCGGTGGCAAAGCCCGGGCACACCAGGTCGAAGCTGCGCACGCCGCCTTCGGCCAGTTTCCACAGCGTGGGCTCTGCGTACGGCTGCAACCAGCGCTCGGAGCCGAAGCGCGACTGGTAGCCCATCTGCCACTCGTCCGGCCCCAGGCCCAGCGCCGAGGCGATCGCCTGCGCGCTGCGCTCGCATTGCTGCGGGTACGGGTCGCCCGCATTGGCCACGCGTTGCGGCAGGCCGTGGAAGGAGAACATCAACTTCTCGCTGCGCCCATGTACCTGCCAGTGCGCGCGGATGGAGTCGGCGATCGCCGCCACCCAGCCGGCGTCCTCGCAATAGTCCTGGATCACCGAGACCGCGATCTCCGGCGCGCTGCGGCGCCAGGCGTCCACCACGTCCTGGATCGAGGCGGTGGTGGTGGTCGAATATTGCGGATACAGCGGCAGCACCACGATGCGCTTGATGCCGCGTGCGCGCAGGGCATCGAGCGTCTTGCGCAGTGCCGGCTCGCCGTAGCGCATGGCCCATTCCACCTGCCAGTCGGGCATGACGTCCTGCAGGCCCTCGGCCAGGCGCCGGGTATACACCGCCAGCGGCGAGCCGTCCGGCAACCACACCTTGGCGTACTTTTCCGCCGACTTGGGGCCACGGATTGGCAGGATCACCCCGTACAACAGCGGTTTCCAGAACAGCGGCGGGATCGCGACCACGCGGCGGTCGCTGAGGAACTCGGCCAGGTAGCGGCGCACGGCCGGCGCGGTGGGCGCTTGCGGCGTGCCAAGGTTGACGACCAGCAGGGCGGAATCGGGGGACATGTTCATCGGTCCATTCTGGCAGAGCCGGGCAAGCCTGCCGACAACAGCGCGCCGATCGCTGCGATCGGTGCCATCCTGGGCGCCGCTTGCGCTCACCACCGATTCATTGCGCCACCACTAACGTCGCGCCATTGCTATCTTTGACGGACCGCCCCTTGGAGCTTGTCATGCCTCGTTTGTCGCGCCTGGCCCTGTTGTTGTCGCTGACCCTCGCCGCCGGCCATGCGGTCGCCGGCCCGGAAGAGGACCAGCGTGCGCGTAACGCGGTGCGGGTGCTCAACGAGATCATGAAGATTCCCGAGCAGTCCATCCCGGACAAGCTGCTCGATGAGGCACGCGCCATCGTAGTCATTCCCGACACGCTCAAGGCCGGCCTGGTGATCGGTGGTCGCCGCGGTCATGGCCTGATGTCGATGAAGAACGCCGACGGCAGCTGGTCGCAGCCGGTGTTCGTCAAGCTCACCGGCGGCAGCATCGGTTTCCAGGCCGGCGTGCAGTCCTCCGACGTGGTGCTGGTGTTCCGCAACGACCGCAGCCTGGACAACATCGTCAACGGCAAGTTCACCCTGGGCGCCGATGCCGGCGTGGCCGCAGGCCCGGTGGGACGCAATGCCGCCGCCGCCACCGACGGCCAGCTCAAGGCCGAGATCTGGTCGTGGTCGCGCGCGCGCGGGCTGTTCGCCGGCGTGGCGCTGGATGGCGCGGTGCTGCAGATCGACGATGCCGCCGACCTCAACGCCTACGGCGGTGGAGCCACCCCGCGCATGATCTTCGAGGGTCGCACCAACGAGCGCCCCTCCGCCGACGTGGTGGCCTTCCGCGACCGTCTGGAAGAAGTCACCTATACCGCGCGCGCCAATCGCACCAGTGACAGCGACAGCGGGGAGACCGCGCCGCCACCGCCGCCGCGCGCGTCGGCTGCGACTCCGGCCCCGGCGCAGCCCGCACCGCCGCCGGCCAACGCCGCCAGCACCGTACCGATGCAGCCCGCGACTACGCCGCCGGCGCAGCAGGGCTTCCAGCCGGTGTCCGAGGGCGAGATCCGCACCGAGTCCCTGGACGGAACGCGCTGACCGACTGTCATCCCCCTGCGCGGTGCGCTGGGGTATCCTGCGTCTTCCTTCTTTTTCAGCAAGCGAGCAGATCATGGGCGGTTTCAGCATTTGGCACTGGCTGATCGTACTGGTGATCGTGTTGCTGGTGTTCGGTACCAAGCGGCTCACCAGCGGTGCCAAGGATCTCGGCAGCGCGGTCAAGGAATTCAAGAAAGGCATGCACGACGACGACAAGCCGGCCGGCAAGCTCGGCGACGACTCCCGCACTGCCGAGCAGGCGCGTGAGGCGCAGGCCGAACGCGACCGCGACGCGCGCTGATCCGGAGCAGCGTCGGTGTTTGACATTGGTGTTGGCGAACTGACGCTGATCGCGATCGTCGCCCTGGTGGTGCTCGGCCCCGAGCGCCTGCCCAAGGCCGCCCGCTTCGCCGGGCTGTGGGTGCGCCGTGCGCGCGCGCAATGGGATTCGGTCAAGCAGGAACTGGAACGCGAGCTGGAGGCCGAAGAGCTCAAGCGCAGCCTGCAGGATGTGCAGGCCTCGCTGCGCGAGGCCGAAAGCCAGCTGCGCAACACGCAGCAGCAGGTCGAGCAGGGCGCCCGCGCGCTGCATGACGATGTCGGTCGCGATATCGACATCCGTAGCAGCACCACGCTGGCGGCCGCGCCGCTGGAGCTGGCGCCTGTGGAGTCGGCGGCAGATGCCGGTAACGAATTGGCCGCTGACGCAGCAGATGCTTCCGGCCACGCGCCTGCCGCCCCCGTCATTGCACAGGCGCAGCCGATCGCCCCGGCGCCGCATCAGACGCTGGTACCGGCTCCGCACGACACGCTGGTGCCGGCACCGCATGCCGCGCAGACCGCCAGTGCACAGACGCCGGTAGGCGCAACATCGAACCAGCCGCGCACCGCGCCGGCGCCGGCCGCACCGAGCACCCTCCAGGAGAAGCAGCCGTGAGCCTGTTCGACGACGCGCAGGCCGAAAGCAGTCTGATCGAGCATCTGGTGGAATTGCGGGCTCGCCTGGTACGCGCGCTGATCGGCCTGGGCGTGGTGCTGCTGATCCTGCTGCCGTTCTCGCGGGCGATCTATTCCTGGCTGGCCGCGCCGCTGATCTCGCAGTTGCCGCTGGGGCAGACCATGATCGCGATGAACCCAGCCGGCGCGTTCTTCGCTCCGTTGAAGCTGACCTTCTTCGTGGCGGTGTTCATCAGCGTGCCGTGGTTGCTGTTCCAGGCCTGGGCCTTCGTGGCGCCGGGGCTGTACCAGCGCGAAAAGAAGCTCGCGTTCCCGCTGCTGGCCTCGGCGGTGGCGCTGTTCTACATCGGCTGCGCGTTCGCCTATTTCCTGGTGCTGCCGGCGGTGTTCCATTTCCTGACCACGTTCAAGCCGGACGTGATCGCCATCACCCCGGACGCCAATTCCTATCTGGATTTCGTGCTGGCGATCTTCTTCGCCTTCGGCGCGAGTTTCGAACTGCCGGTGGCCTTGGTCATCCTGGTGCTGCTGGGCTGGGTCAGCCCCAAGCAGCTCAGCGAAGGCCGCGGCTACGCCATCGTCGGCATCTTCGTGCTGGCCGCCGTGCTCACCCCGCCAGACGTGGTCTCGCAGCTGATGCTAGCCATCCCGATGTGCCTGCTGTATGAGCTGGGCATCATTGCCTCGCGTGCGGTAGGGCCGAAAGCAAGTTAGGCCTTCGCGTTTTTGTTCTGAAGTTCTTAGCCGAGATCCGTCTTCAATGCTCCTAGATAGGCTTTTCGAGCCGAGCGATAGTGACATGCTGTACCACTATTGCTCCGCTGCTACGTTTCAGGCCATAGCTAGCTACGGCACAATTAGATTTACTGATATCAACATGCTGAATGACGAAAGCGAAGTGCGCTTGGCGTATTCAGTATTCGAGGAAGCTGCAACAAAGCTTATAAGGAGGGAGGGAATTCTTCCCAATGCTCCTGCTATGCCGAAGGAATTCTTCGATAAAGTTGATTCAATAGTTGCTCCTTCTCAGTTAATTGCCCATCCATTTATCGCATGCTTTTCTCTAGAGCCGGACATGCTTGGACAGTGGCGATCGTATGCAGATGACGGTAGGGGCTATGCAGTCGGGTTCAAAGCTCAAGAACTCCAAGACCTCCTTCCGGCCACTTTCCTGCGGGTTTTGTATCAACGCGATCAGCAGGTCAAAGAAATGATGCACGCGCTGGCGACGATCTTCCTACGGCAGCAAAGTGAGGATGAGATAGAGCGAGCGCAGTTTTTTGAGGACTGCATGCTTCTGTCGGTGTACATGACAGCCTTCAAACACCCTGCGTTCGAAGAAGAGAAGGAAATCCGAGCGGTACACGCGATCAACCTTCAGCAGCAAGGCAAGTTGATCAAATTCGTTGATGCCGGCGGTACAGTCCGTGGGGGCAGCATCCCTGTTCCAGGTGATCCAGTGAATTTCCAGATCCGTGACAACCACCTAACAGCTTACTTCGATCATCAGTTCTCAGTGCCAGGTCCCGACACACCGATAAAAGAGATTATTCTGGGACCAAAGAACTATAGCGCTTCGGGAAACATTGAACTGTTCCTTGGAGGGCTGGGATACGTCGAAATGGATCTCCAAGTCTCAGGCGCCCCTTATAGGTAGAGATCGCTCGCTCAATGAAGTTGAAGAAGTCAAGTTTAGGCGACGACTTCAGGTTTATGCCTTGCGACTAAACGATGCCAGTGCTGCATTCAGGATTGTTTGGGCTATTTCAGAGCTTGGCGATGCTAATCATATGCTCGATGACGATTCCAGATCGGCCCCCTTCGCAAAGCGGCTTCATACAAACGCCAGAACTCAGCCATGCAGCTAGCGGCATCGATTCTTGAAATGCAGTTCCGCATGATGACAGCCTCTAGAAACAGAGATTACGCGGCAAGCGCGCGCCTGGTTTTGCGTAGTATCAAGCCGCAAACACATCCGGTCGTGAGGGCTTGATCGGCTGGGCGGCGGCGTCTTCGTGGGTGAACATCTGCTTCCACGCGGCGTAGACCGAACCGGCGAACACCGGCATCAGCACCGCCATCAGCAGCAGCTGGGCCAGCCACATCGCCACGGTCTGGCCGGCCACCAGGCCGACGATCAGCGCCACGATCATCACCGCGAAATAGATCGCGAAAATGGCGATGAAGGCCAGCACGAAGAACACCAGCATCGCCGGCAGGTTGTGCAGGCTGGCGCGCAGGCTCTCGCGCAGCGCATGGCCGCCGGTGCTGCGGTCGAACATCACCTGCGGCGGCATCACGAACAGCGCCAGCGTCATCGCCGCGAAGGTGGCGATGGTCAGCAGCAGCCACAGCAGGATGCGCCCGGCCGGCAGGCTGGCGGCAAGCTGCTCGATCTGCACCGGGTCCGGCTGCGCGCCGGACTGGCTGATCTGGTTGATCTTGATCATCACCTCCGACAGCTGCTGCAGCCCGCTGGAGCCGATCATCGCCAGCAGCAGCACGCCCAGCAGCAGGCCGGCGATCAACTGCGGCAGCAGCGATACCAGCAGGTGCGGCGCGCGGCCGTCCTGCAGGCCGTGCAGCAGATGCGACGGTTTGGCGATGCGGCCTTCGTCGACCTCGCGGATCGCCCACAGCAGGCCGCCCATGAACAGCGGGCCGGCCAGCACCAGCAGGAACTGCAGCGCCGGGCCCAGCAGCGGCACCAGCACCGACAGCGATACCAGCAGCGAGGCGGCCACGCTCCAGATCACCCCCAGCGAGCCCAGCGCCAGCGGCGCCCGCTTCAACAGCGAGAAACCGGTCAACAGCCACTGCGCGCCGGCAGATGCTGGCACCTTACGAATTTCGTTCATTCCCATTCCGGATCGCTACGCGCGCCGGACCATCCGGCGTGACGCGATTATCGCTGCTTTTAGGTGTGCGCGGCGGGACGAGCGTTCACTGTTTGCAGGCCGCGCGCATGGTGCACGAACCGGCGCAGCAGCTTGCGGGCCACCGGCGCGGCGGTGACCTCGCGGGCGACGGTGCGGGCGCAGTGGCCATGGCGGGCGATGCACTCCGCCCGCGCCCGCACGTAGCCGCGCATGTGATGGGTGGCGAATTCCGGGTGGAACTGGACGCCCCAGGTGGCCCGGCCCCAGCGGAAGGCGTGGCAGCGGTCCTGGCGCGAGTGGGCCAGCACGATGGCACCGTCCGGGGCGCGCAGCACCGTCTGCAGATGGGTGGCGTGGGCCGGGAACTGCGCCGGCAACCCGGCGAACAACGGGTCCTGCTCGGCCGGCGGGTGCAGTTCCAGCGCGATGGTGCCCGATTCGCGCCCGGCCGGGTTGTAGTCGACCTCGCCACCCAGCGCATGCGCCAGCAGCTGATGCCCGTAGCAGATGCCCAGCAACGGCATGCCCTGGTGCGCGGCGGCGCGCAGCCAGTCGGCGCTGCGTTCGCTCCAGTCGGCGCGGTCGGTGACGAAGGCGGCCGAGCCGCTGACGATGATGCCGGCGAAGGCGGCCGGGTCGGGCAGCGCATCGCCACTGGCGACGTCGATGGCCACCGTTTCATGCTCGGCCAGCCCGGCGGCCACGCGGATCCAGTGCGGAAAACGGCCGTAACGCTTCATCTCCGGCACGGGTTGCCCGGTTTCGATGATCAGGAACGGCAAAACGGACATGCGCGAAGATCCGGACACGACAGATGTGCCCGATTGTAGGCGGCAGGGGCGGCCTTGTTTCAAGCGTCTCCCCCGGATGGGCCCTGCGCGTCATTGCCGAATGACATGTCTTGATTCCCTCCAGGCGGGGTCGACGGGATCACCACGGCGGTGGCATGCCCTGGATATCGGCAGCGAGCGGCGCTACTGGATTGTCGGCGAGTTCGCCGCCTCGCTGCTTCAGGATGCCGCTGCCTGCCTGGACGGGAGGCGGCATGGCTGGGGCGACTCCGGGCGTGCGGAAAGGGCTGCTGGGTAGTGCGTGTCCGGCGCCCGGCGTGCGCCGGATGCTGCGTTCGCGCGCATGGGGCGTAGGGTGGGTGTGCGGCAGCTGTGATGACTGATTCAGCGCAGCCACCCAGGTAGCCAAGTCGTGTCTGTTTCAGCCGACCATCTGGGTCTTCGCCGCAGGGACCTTCGCCCGTCCAGCGTCGCCGGACACGCTGCAAGTACGTCCATGTGGCCCCATGGCGGCCGCCATGGGGCCCGCAACAGTGAGCGAAGGACCAGTCGCGGTGGTCGGTGGGTCGGTGCAGGCGACAGGCACGGTCCGCTGGCTATGGGAATGCGCGCGGCCAGCCTGCAGCGCAAGCGCGAAGCCGCTCCGCCTTTGCGCCATGAGCAGCCTCATGAAAACCGCCCTCCAACGTTCTGGTGCGTGTTCTTGCGATTGGCAGGCCCTTGGCGGCATGGATGCCACCATCGCGCCTTCGGACGACATCGCGAAAGGTTCCGGCCAGCGGATCGGATGCCGTGCGCTGGACCAGACAGGCCTGCGTTGCATCCAAGACGGCGAACAGAACGCCGCGCTCCCCACATCGGACGCTCGCTATGGTTGTCGGCCGCGTTTCGTTACTCCCGCGGCGGGAGCACCGAGAGCACTTCCTCGATAGTGGTCAGCCCGGCGGCGACCTTCTCCAGGCCGGTGCGGCGCAATGTGCGCAAGCCTTCGCCGCGGGCGGCGTGGCTGAAGCTGGCCAGCTCGGTGTCCGGGCGGATCAGGGTGCGCAGGCGCGGGGTGACCGGCAGCAGTTCGTACAGGCCCACCCGGCCCAGGTAGCCGGTGCGGCGGCATTCCAGGCAGCCGACCGGCGCGTGCACGTTCACCACCTCCGGCAGCGTTTCGCCCGGCTCGCGGATCGCCGCCCACTCGTCGTCGCTGAGCGTATGCGGGCGCTTGCAGTGCACGCACAGCGTACGTACCAGCCGCTGCGCCAGCACGCCGTTGAGCGTGGAGGCCACCAGGTAATGCGGTACGCCCAGGTCGAGCAAGCGGGTGATGGCCGAAGCGGCATCGTTGGTGTGCAGCGTGGACAGCACCAGATGCCCGGTGAGCGAGGCCTGCACCGCCATCTGCGCGGTTTCCAGGTCGCGGATTTCGCCGATCATGATGATGTCCGGATCCTGGCGCAGCAGGGTGCGCACGCCGCTGGCGAAATCCAGGTCGATGTTCTGCTGGACCTGCATCTGGTTGAATTCCGGCGCGATCATTTCGATCGGGTCTTCCACGCTGCACACATTCACGTCCGGCGTGGCCAGTCGCTTGAGCGTGGAATACAGGGTGGTGGTCTTGCCCGAGCCGGTGGGGCCGGTGACCAGCACGATGCCATGCGGGCGCTCGACCAGCGCGCTCCAGCCGGCCGCTTCCTCCGGGCTGAAGCCGAGTTGCTCGATGCTCTTGAACGCCGAATCCGGGTCGAAGATGCGCATCACGCATTTTTCGCCGAACGCGGTGGGCATGGTGGACAGGCGCATTTCCACCTCGCGCCCGCCCGGCGAGCGGGTCTTGATGCGACCGTCCTGCGGGCGGCGGCGCTCGGCCAGGTCCATGCGGCCCAGCACCTTGATACGGCTGACCACCGCGGTCATCACCGAGGGCGGCACTTCCAGCACCTTGTGCAGCACTCCGTCGATGCGGAAGCGCATGCGCCCGGCCTCGCGGCGCGGCTCCAGATGGATGTCGCTGGCGCGCTGTTCGTAGGCATATTGCAGCAGCCAGTCGACGATATGCACGATGTGGTGGTCGTCGGCGTTAACGTCGCCGGCGCGGCCCAGTTCCACCAGCTGTTCGAAGCTGGGCAGGCCGGCATTGGATTCGGTACTGCGCGCATCGCCGCGCGCGCCGCGCACCGACTGGGTCACGCCGAAGAACTCAATCGTGTAGCGATGCAGATCCAGCGGGTTGATCAGCGCCAGCTCGATGCGGCGGCGGCTCAGGTGCTGCACATCGGCCAGCCAGTCCAGCGCCAGCGGCTCGCTGGTGGCGATCAGCACGCGCTCGGCATCCAGCGCCAGCGGCAGGATGCGATGCCGGCGCGCATAGGCGTGCGAGACCACGCCGGTGACGGCGGCCACGTCGATGCGGGTGGGGTCGATGCGCAGATAGCGCAGGCCGGTGCGGGTGGCCAGCCATTCGGTGAGACGTTCCAGGCCCAGTTCGCCGGCCGGCGGCTGCGCGGCATGCAGCTTGAGGTTGGCCAGCAGCACCAGCGGATGCACGTCGCTGGCGGTGCGTGCACCGCTGGCGGAGAACTGCACGCGCTCGTGCTCGTGCGGCACCACCATGCCGTCGGCCAGCAAGGCGGCAGCCACCGGGTCGAACATCAACCGGCCGCGCGGCAGGATCGCCGCTGCGCTGTCCGGGTCGGCGCTACGCCGCTGTTCCATGCTTGTTATCCCCTGCGGCAATCGCCCGCGGCAAAGCGCCGCGGGTGGGCCGGTATACTAGCGCACCCCTTTCGCACGGCCCTTGCTGCATGTCCGATTCCCGCCGCGTTCCAATCACGTTCCAGGGCCTGATCCAGACCCTCAACCAGTACTGGGCCGAGCAGGGCTGCGTGCTGATCCAGCCCTTGGACCTGGAAGTGGGCGCCGGTACGTTCCATCCCGCCACCTTTCTGCGCGCACTGGGACCGGAGCCGTGGAATGCGGCCTATGTGCAGCCCTCGCGCCGCCCCACCGACGGCCGCTACGGCGAGAACCCCAACCGCCTGCAGCGCTACTACCAGTACCAGGTGGCGATGAAGCCCAACCCGGACAACATCCAGGACCTGTACCTGGGCTCGTTGAAGGCGCTGGGCATCGATCCGCTGGTGCACGACCTGCGTTTTGTCGAAGACAACTGGGAATCGCCCACGCTCGGCGCCTGGGGCCTGGGCTGGGAAGTCTGGCTCAACGGCATGGAGGTCACCCAATTCACCTACTTCCAGCAGGCTGGCGGGCTGGAGTGCAAGCCGGTGCTGGGCGAGATCACCTACGGGCTGGAACGGCTGTGCATGTATCTGCAAAGCTGCGACAACGTCTACGACCTGGTGTGGACCTACGGCCCGGACGGCACACCGGTGAGCTATGGCGATGTGTACCACCAGAACGAAGTGGAGCAGAGTGCCTACAACTTCGAGCATGCGAATGTGGCCGAACTGTTCCACCGCTTCGATGCCTGCGAGGCCGAGGCCAGGCACCTGGTGGAGGTGGGGCTGCCGTTGCCGGCCTACGAGCAGGTCACCAAGGCCAGTCACGCCTTCAACCTGCTGGATGCGCGTCGCGCGATCAGCGTGACCGAGCGCCAGCGCTACATCCTGCGCGTGCGCGCGCTGGCCCAGGGCGTGGCGCAGGCGTATCACGCGCAGCGCGAGAAGCTGGGGTTTCCTGGTGTCAAACGCTGATGCCGGCGCCTTGCTGATGCAGTTCTCTTCCCCCGCCTGCGGGGGAAGGTGCCCGAAGGGCGGATGGGGGCGGTACGCCATCCGACCTGGCACCACCCTCTTCCGGCGCTGCGCGCCACCTTCTCCCGCCAGCGGGAGAAGCACATCCTCCAGTCACCTTCGTCCGTTGACGGCAGAAAGGAAGCAACAAGCCCCTCTCCTACGGGAGAGGGGTTGGGGTGAGGGTACGGTGCGCAGCCCTCATGCACCCAACCTCCACAGAGCTTCGCCCGTACCCTCATCCGCCCCTTCGGGCACCTTCTCCCGCAGGGAGAAGGGAATACGCAAAGGTCCATGTCATATGAGCGAACAACTTCCCCTGCTGATCGAACTGGGCACCGAAGAGCTGCCGGTCAAGGCGCTGCCGGGTCTGGCGCAGGCCTTCTTCGATGGCGTGCTGAGCGGCCTGGAAAAGCGCGGCGTTGCGGTCACCCGCGGCGATGCCAAGCCGCTGTCCACCCCGCGCCGCTTGGCGGTGCTGTTGCCGGGCGTGGCCACCGAGCAGCCGGAGCAGCGCTCCGAAGTGCTGGGGCCGTATCTCAACATCGCCCTCGACGCCGAAGGCCAGCCGACCAAGGCACTGGCCGGCTTCGCCGCCAAGGCCGGCATCGACTGGACCGCGCTGGAGCGCACCAGCGATGCCAAGGGCGAGCGCTTCGTGCACCGTGCGGTGACCCCGGGCGCGCGCACTGCCGACCTGCTGCCGGACGTGTTGCGCGAAGCCATTGCCGCGATGCCCATCCCCAAGCCGATGCGCTGGGGCGCGCACGAATACGCCTTCGCGCGGCCGGTGCAATGGCTGGTGCTGCTGTTCGGCAGCGAGGTGATCCCGGCCCAATTGCTGGGCGTGCGCGGCGACCGCGTCAGCCACGGCCATCGGTTCATGCATGAGGGCACGGTGTCGCTGGCAGCGCCTGGCGAGTACATCGATGCATTGCGCGCCGCGCACGTGCTGGTGGATGCCGACGCACGCCGCACGCGCATCGTCGAGGAGGTCGAAGCGGCCGCCAGGCAGGCCGGCGGCAGCGCGCGCATCAGCGACGACAACCTGGAGCAGGTGGTCAACCTGGTGGAATGGCCGTCGGCGGTGCTGTGCAGTTTCGAGCGCGATTTCCTGGCGGTACCGCAGGAAGCGCTGATCGAAACCATGGAGATCAACCAGAAGTTCTTCCCGGTCCTCGATGACGGCGGCAAGTTGACCGAACAGTTCATCGGCATCGCCAATATCGTCTCCAGGGACGTGGCCGAAGTGGCCAAGGGCTACGAGCGCGTGATCCGCCCGCGTTTTGCCGATGCCAAGTTCTTCTTCGACGAAGACCTCAAGCAGGGTCTGCAGGCGATGGGCGAAGGCCTGAAGAGCGTGACCTACCAGGCCAAGCTGGGCATGGTGGCCGACAAGGTCGCGCGCGTGGCGGCACTGGCCGAGGCGATCGCACCGCAGGTCGGCGCCGATCCGGTGCAGGCGCGTCGCGCCGCGGAACTGGCCAAGAACGACCTGCAATCGCGCATGGTCAACGAGTTCCCGGAACTGCAGGGCATCGCCGGGCGCCATTACGCCAAAGCCGCCGGCGAGCCGAGCGAGATTGCCCTGGCCATCGACGAGGCCTACCAGCCGCGGTTTGCCGGCGACGACATCGCGCTCTCGCCACTGGGCAAGGTGCTGGCGATCGCTGAGCGTCTGGATACGTTGGCCGGCGGCTTTGCGGCTGGCTTGAAGCCGACCGGCAACAAGGATCCGTTTGCGCTGCGGCGCAATGCGTTGGGGTTGGCGCGGACGATGATTGAGAGTGGGTTTGATCTGGATTTGAAGAACCTAATTCATGATGCGTACTCTTGCGTCAATGAAGGCATCGCCGACGTAGCTGCTACCCGAAAGACCGACGCTGCTATGACCGCCGCATCAAAAGGTGTAAAGGTCGAGGTCTCGCACTTGGGTGAATCTAGTTTTACGAATAAGGATCTCGCTGAGGTCTACGACTTCATCCTCGACCGCCTACGCGGCTACTACGCCGACAAGAGCGTCCCTGCCACGCACTTCAATGCCGTCGCAGAATTGCGACCCGCTTCTCTCTACGACTTCGACCGCCGCATCGATGCCATCGGCAGTTTCGCCACCTTGCCCGAGGCCGAAGCGCTGGCCGCAGCCAACAAGCGCATCCGCAATATTCTGCGCAAGGTCGAGGGCGAGATCCCCGGCGACATCGATACTACGCTGCTGCGCGAGCCGGCCGAAGAAGCGCTGGCCGAAGCGGTGGAAGCGGCCATCGGCGACACCGGCGATGCGCTGCACCGCCACGACTATGTCGCCGTGCTCGCGCGCCTGGCCCGCCTGCGCCCGCAGGTCGATGCCTTCTTCGACAACGTGATGGTCAATGCCGAAGACCCGCAGTTGCGTGCTAACCGCCTGGCCCTGCTGAAGAAGCTCGGCGACCGCCTGGGCAGCGTCGCCGCCATCGAGCATCTGTCCAGCTGAAGTGCGTGCACACGCGTGGCGATGGCCGGCCGTGCGCGCCGGCCAACACGGACCTGGCCAGCCAACCGCATCGCCACGTCGACGGGAACGGGACGGCTTCCGCCACTGGCGGCTGATCGGTTCATCGACCGGAGGGGCCGGCCGCGCGCTACCAGCGCCGTGTCTCGAAACCGCCGATCGCCAGCCTTGCCGCCGTACGCCAGCGCCCGTGCTTTCCTTCGCACCCGAGGCGTCCCGCGCGTGGCGCTGGTGCGGGCTGGCCGTGCGCCAGGCAGCCATGGTGATGGACGTGCATGCGCACGTGACGGGCAACGTGGCAGGCTTGGATGCCTAGACGTTCCATTAACAGACCTCTGCGGTCCTCCCGGTATCCTGCGCCGATGCGATTCATCTTCCGGGTTCGCCCCGTTCTCCTGCTCCTGTGCCTGCTGGCCGGTCCGGCCTTTGCCCGCGCAACCATCGACAAGATCGAGGTCAAGGGGCTGGACGACGGCGACGACGCCGAGATGATCGAGAACATCGAGGTCTCGTTATCGCTGTATGAGGCCGTGGGCAAGGAGCAGGGCGAGTCGCGACTGGAGTACCTGCTGGCACAGGCCGAGCGACAGACGCGCGAGGCGCTGGAGCCGTTCGGCTACTACTCGCCGACCATCGAACTGGCCGCGCCGCGCACCGGCGACCGGGTGACGGTGGTGATCACGGTGGATCGCGGCGAGCCGGTGCGGGTGCGCACCTCGCATATCTCCATCACTGGCTGGGCCGAGCAGGACCGCTACCTGGGCCAGGATCTCAAGCAGTTCGAGCCGCGCGAAGGCCAGGTCTTCAGTCATCCGCAGTACGAGGCCAGCAAGGTGCGCATCACCCGGCGGCTGGCCGAGCGCGGCTATTTCGATGCCGACTTCACCCAGCGCCGGGTGGCAGTGGCGCGTGCCGAGCATGCAGCCGACATCGATCTCAATTGGGATAGCGGCCGCCGTTACGACATGGGCAAGGTGCGCTTCGAGTACGACTATTTCCGCCCGGGGCTGTTCGATCCCCTGGTTTACTGGGAGGAGGGCAGCTACTACCACGAAGGCAAGCTCGACCGGCTGCGCGAGTCGCTGACCAAGCTGGATTACTTCAGCACCATCGATATCCAGCCCAAGCCGGAAGAAGCCGATGACCAGGGCCGCGTGCCGGTGGATGTGAAGCTCACCCGCGCCAAACGCACCATCTACACCTCCGGCCTGAGCTACGGCAGCGAGAGCGGTGCCGGTGTGCGTGGCGGGGTGGAGCGGCGCTACGTCAATTCGCGTGGCCACAAGATGGACACGCAGCTGGACTACGCGCAGAACCGCAAGAGCCTGACCACCAGCTACCGGGTGCCGGCGTTCCGCTGGCTGGACGGCTGGTATACCGCCTCGGCGCGGCTCTACGACGAACAGACCGAGTACATCGACCTGCGCAACGTCAAGCTCACCGGCAGCCGCAGCGGCCAGATCAACGAGCGCTGGAGCGCCATCGCCTCGATCAACGCCCTGCGCGAGCGCTGGCGCTTCAGCAGCGGCGACGATTTCGAAGGCGCGGTGTACGAGACCTCCACCCTGGTCTATCCGCAGCTGCAGGCCAACTACGTCAACGTCGACGACCGGCTGTTTCCGCGCAGCGGCGTGTCCGGGCAGATGTTCATCCGCGGCGGCGCCGAAGGGGCCGGCTCGGATACCAACTTCGGCCAGCTGTACGGGCAGCTGCGCTGGTTCCTGGGCGCCGGCGACAACGGCCGGCTGATCCTGCGCGGCGAAGGCGGCACCACCTGGACCAGCGACCTGGTGGCGATGCCGCCCAGCCTGCGGTTCTTCGCCGGTGGCGCCAACAGCATCCGCGGCTATGCCTTCCGCGAAGTGGGCCCGCGCACGCCCAAGCCGGACGAATTCGCGCTCGGCGCCAAGAACGTGGTCACCGCCAGCGCCGAATACGAGCATTACCTCAAGGGCGGCCCCTGGGGCGGGGCGGTGTTCGTCGATGGCGGTAGCGCCTTCGACGACCGCCCGGACTGGCACACCGGCATCGGCTTCGGTCTGCGCTGGCGTTCGCCGGTGGGGCCGGTGCGGGTGGATATCGCGCATGGCTTGAACGACCCCGACTCGCAGTTCCAGCTCTACATCGATATCGGGGCCAACCTGTGAGCGCGCCCACGCCGCCGCCCGCCGCCCGCCGCCCACGTTTCTACCGCCGGCGCCGCTTCTGGGTGGGCTCGGGCCTGACCGTGCTGGGGCTGGTGCTGCTGGCCCTGATTGCGCTCTATTGGTTGCTGCAGACCGTGGCCGGGCGCGATGTCTTGCTGGCGCAGGTGGTTGCGCGGCTGCCGGTAGGTGCCAGTTTCACCTACGGCAGCGTCGAGGGCCCGGTCGCCGGCCCGCTGACGCTGCGCAATGTCGATTTCAAATACCAGGACATCCACTTCACCGCCGAGCGCGTGTATCTGGAGCCAGACCTGCGCCCGCTGCTGGGCCGCAAGCTGCAGCTCGACGCCGTGCAGGTCAGCAATGCGAGCTTGAACCTGGGCAAGAGCGAGGAGCCGTTCACCCTGCCCAGCTGGCCCGACTCCCTGCCGCAGATCACCGTGCCGCTGGCGATCCAGGCCGACAAGATCGATGTACAGAATCTGCGTATCACCCAGTTGCAGCAGCCGATGATCGTGCTGCGCAAGATGCAGGGTGGCCTGGAAGTGGCCACCGGCGAACTGCGCACGCGCGATCTGGTAATCGACACCGATATGGGCGATTTCCGCCTGCATGGCGACTACGTCCCCAGCGACGACTACCGCGCCGATCTCACCGCCACGGCGGTGCTGCCGGCCGCACGCGGACGCACCCCGGCCAGCCTGGGGCTGGTGGCACGCGGGGACTTGGACAAGATGGAAGTGGCCATCGCCGGCCGGGCGCCGGCACCGCTGCAGGCCAGCCTGGTCTTCACCGGCCGCGACGACCCAACCTGGGCCTTCAAGGCGGTGACCGAGGCGCTGGACACCTCGCTACTGATGCCGGCGGCCGATGGCGAGCCGGCCGCGCCGGCCACGCCGATCGCACTAAACCTGCAGGCCTCCGGCAAGGGCGGCAAGGCCGACCTGCAAGGCAGCGTCAAACAGGGCGAGTTGAGCGTGACCTTGCAGCCCTCGCATATCAGCCTGGTCGATCAGGTGCTGACCGTCGAACCGCTGGTGATCGACACCTTCGAAGGCCGCACCGAATTGCGCGGCACCGCCGATTTCCGCGACTCCCAGAACCCGAGCTTTCGCTTCGCGGTCAATGCCAGCGGCCTGCGCTTCACTCCCACTCTGGATCCGGCCACGCCGGATGCGCCGTTGGTGCCGGTGGAACTGCGCCAGGCGCGGCTGGGCGTGGCCGGCACCTTGAAGGCGTGGGCGGCGATCGGCCGCGCCACGGTGGAGCGCGACGGGCAGCAGGCCAAGCTGATGTTCGACACGCGCGGCAACGATCAGCGCGCACAGCTCAAGCAGGTGCAGGCCACCACCCCGGGCGGTGCGCTGGAGGTGACCGGCGAGGTGGGCTGGACGCCGGAACTGCACTGGGACCTGGCCGCGCAATTGGCCAAGTTCGACCCGGGCTATTTCGTCCCGGGCTGGAACGGCAACCTGTCCGGCAAGATCGCCTCCAAGGGCCGTCAGCTGCCGGCGCCGGCCGGGGGCGTGTCGCCGGGCCTGGAGGCCACTGCCAACATCCCCAGCCTGACCGGCCAGCTGCGTCAGCGCGCGCTGTCGGCCAATGGCAAGTTCGCCCTGCGCGGCGAACAGGGCGAGGGCGAGCTGCAACTGGCGCTGGGCGCCAGCCGCATCACCGCCAAGGGCAAGGTCGGCGACCAGCTGGACATCGCCGCGCAGCTGCAGCCCTTGCAGCTGGACGATGTGCTGCCCGGGGCCACCGGCGTGGTGCGCGGGCAGCTGCAGGTCAGCGGCAGGCGCGATGCACCGGACATCACCGCCGACATCGCCGGCAATGGCCTGCGCTGGAACACCTACAGCGCGCAGAGCCTCAGCCTGCGCGGCCGGCTGCCGTGGCGCGGCAGCGACGGGCAGCTGGCCCTGCAGGGCAGCGCGATCGAGGCCGGCGTGGTGCTGGACAGCGTGCGCGTGCAGGCACGCGGCGCGGTGGAAGCGCTGCGCCTGGATGCCGACATCGCCAACAGCATGGCCGCCGTCGCGCTGCAGGGCGATGTCAAACGCAACGGCGCGCGTTGGCAGGGCCAGGTCGCCACGCTGCGGATCGCACCAGCCAAGGGCGATGCCTGGGCATTGCGCCAGCCGGCACAGTTCAGCACCGACGGCGCGGCCTTCACCCTGTCCGACACCTGCCTGGGCGCCGCCACCGGCGGTGCGCTGTGCGCCAGCGCCAACTGGCCGCGCGAGGGCATGGTGGTGCATGGCGACGCGCTGCCGCTGTCGCTGGTGCAGCCGTGGTTGCCCAAGCAGGAAGGCCGGCAGATCTACCTGCGTGGAGAACTGACGCTGGACGGCAGTTTCAAGCCGCGCGGCAACGCCTGGGAAGGCAGCTTGCGTATCGCTTCGCCCGAAGGCGGCATCCGCCTGGGCGAAACCCGTTACGCCGCGGTGGCCGGCAACCCCAATCGTGGCGAGTTGCTGCGCTACGACCAGTTCAGCATGCAGGCCGATTTCACCCAGCAGCAGATCCAGGCCAAGCTGGGTATCGGCTTCCAGGGCGCCGGCTTCGTCGATGCCAAGTTCAACACCGGCTGGGATGCCTATGCCCCGCTCAACGGCGAGCTGTATCTCAATATGTCGCGGCTGTACTGGCTGGAGCTGGTGGTGGCCGACGTGGTGCGGCCCAAGGGTCTGGTCGAAGGCCATGTGAGCCTGCGCGGTACCCGCGACAAGCCGTTGCTGGGCGGCGACGCCACCCTGAGCGATTTCACCGCCGAGTATCCCTCGATGGGTTTGACGTTGAGCGAAGGCAAGGGCCGCTTCGACGCGTTGCCGGATGGCTCGGGCAAGATCACCGCCTCGGCCAAGTCCGGCCCGGGCACGCTCACCGTCGACGGCGGGCTGTCGTGGTTCGGCACCAGCACGCCGCTGCTACTGAATATCCGCGGCGACAACGTGCTGGCCTACAACACCAGCGAACTGCGCATCATTGCCAACCCGGACATGCAGTTCGGCATCACCGACAACACCATGCAGTTGCGCGGCAAGGTCACCGTACCCGAGGCCGACATCGACCTGGAACGCCTGGACCGCGGCACCTCGGTGTCCGAGGACGTGGTGGTGCTGGACCCGGTGGATCCGGAAGAAACCCCGGCCTCGCCGCTGGATATGGACCTGGCCATCGTGCTCGGCGACAAGGTCAACATGAGCGGCTTCGGCCTGAAGGGCGGACTGAGCGGGCAGATGCAGATCCGCGCGCGCCCGGGCCGCGAAATGACCGCCAACGGCGGGCTGGACGTGCGTGGCCGCTACAAGGCCTATGGACAGGACCTGACCATCACCCGCGGCCAGCTGACCTGGAACAACAACATCGTCTCCGACCCGCGCGTGAGCCTGCGTGCCGAACGCAAGATCGGCGACGTCACTGCCGGCATCGACGTCAGCGGCCGCGCCGAATCCCCGCGTGCCGATGTGTGGTCGGAACCGGCGATGTCGCAATCCGAAGCGTTGTCCTACCTGGTGCTCGGCCGCGGCCTGTCCACCGCCAGCAGCGACGAGACCCAGCAGGTCAGCGCCGCCTCGGCCGCACTATCGGCCGGCAGCAGCCTGATCGCCTCGCAGATCGGCGCCAAGCTCGGCCTGGACGACGCCGGCGTCAGCCAATCCAGCACCCTGGGCTCGGTGGTGGGCTTCGGCAAATACCTCTCGCCCAAACTCTACGTCGGCTACGGCGTCTCGATGATCGGCAGCGGCTCGGTGCTGACGCTCAAATACCTGCTCAGCCGCGGCTTCGACATCGAGGCCGAATCCAGCACGGTGGAGACCAAGGGGTCGATCAATTGGCGGCGGGAGAAGTAGGTAGCCGGTGAATGCCGCGGAGGCAGTACCGTGCGTCCAAGCCCCGGCGCACTGCCGCCGGCATGGTGCGGAAACCATTGATTGCCTGGTGCGAAGCGGTGCCAGCACAAGCATCCACGCTGCCCCCGCCTACCGTTCAAGACGGCAGGCTCTCATCGATGCACGGCAGTGTCGGTCAATGCGCCGCGGTTCTGCGCGCATTCCATTGCGAGATCAGGTCTGCGCTCCAGGCGATCGCAGTCCCCAGCAGCGCGGCTTGGGGGTAGAGGACCAGATAACCGAATCCCATGAAGGCGGCCTTGGTGCAGAGAAGTGCCACCCATGCCCATCCCCAGCTCCATTGAAACTGGAAGGTCACTCTGTCGCGGCGTATCCAGCGCAGGAGTGCGATCGGCAGCAGCGGCAGCGCAATAAAAGTTGCCATCTGCTTCAGGTCGACGAAAATCAAGCCTCCCGCGAGCATGCCAACGGCGGGGATGAACAGCCGTTGCAACAGCGGACGTGTCAGCCGTGGATCTGTCTCCGGCCGGCATTGCCAGCGCAGCAGCGACATCACGCAATACCATGTTGCCCAGCCAACGATACACGTGGCCGCGCCATAGAGTCCGACCTCCAAGACCGGCGACATTCCTGGCGAGGGATTGTGATCGATCATCGCCAGCAGCAGGAAGAGTAGAAAGATTGCGGTGCCGACGATTGCACTGCGTGCCAGCCCCAATATGGCAATGACCGGATTGAATACGTCCCGTTGGCTGGCGACATACCAACGCTGGGCGCTTTCCCGATCCAGCGGTGGTAGTGGCTTCCTACCGTCTGGGACATAGCCGATCAGATCAAGCAGAAGGCGTACCTGGTTGGCGCGCCAAGGCCATAACAACGCAGCGAAGGCCGCGCCTTCGGACTCGGCTGGCCCAAGCCATTCCAATAGCTTACGCACCTGCAGAACGCTGGCTGATGCATCGCCAAGATGCTGCAGGTGTATAGCCAATTGAGTGTGCCCCTCCGGTTGCAGCAGCCAACGTCGATGCATCTGTAAACGCGCGGATGCGACCAAATAGGGGTCTGGCGCATCCAGAGCGCGTTCCCAGTCGAAGAAGTCTGCCAGCACATCGTAGTTGTCTTCGCTAAGCGCGTGAGTGCCGGCCAATAAAGAGTGCTGCAAGGCGCTACTGATCTGCGACTTGTGTTCCAGCGACCATAACTCCGGTTGCGCCATTAGCCACTGCTGCAGTTCCTGCGGGTGTATCGCGCCGGCTTGTTGCAAGACGCGTCGCTGCACTTGCTGCACATCGACAGCGGCTTGCGGGACCTGCGGCGGCGAGATCCAGTCGGCAGCAATCGTCGGGACCGGGCGCGGGATTGCATCCAGCTGCGTCATTTCAGGCGATTCGGTCCGGCGTGTGTCGATGGCCTGGACCTGCGGCGGTACGGGAACGGCGATCCGCGGGGGCACGGTGGCAGAGTCGTTGCGCAAGACGGCAAGCTCTGGCGTATCGTCATTCGGCAATTGGGCGGAGTCGTTCGCGTTCACCATCTCGGCGCGGTGGCGCGACCAGGCAAGCGCTGCCTGGTAGGTCTCATGCAGCTGCTGGAAGCCAGCCGGATCGTCATCCGGGCGGGTGAGCTTCAGGCGTGCCGCGTACGCACGCTTGATCGCACGTGCATCTGCATCGACATCCAACCCCAGCGCATCCAGCGCCCAATTCACGCGCGTGCTTCCAGTTCGTCCAGTGCCTGCGCAAGTTCGTCGCGGTGGCGTTCGATGCGTCGCAGATCCTGGCTCTCGAGCACCTCCCGGAACTGCACGATCCACTGCTGCACCAGATGGCGCGCGTCGATGTATTCCTCGTAGACGCGCTCGGTACGTGCCATCAGCGCGATGTTTTGCTGCTGGTCGCGAGGATGTATTTTGAGCGCCTCCAGCGCTTGCAGCCGGCGCACGATTTCTTCGCGATCGAGCAACCCGGGGTTCTGTTCCAGCACCAGTTCGTGACGCCTGCCGGTGGCATCTTCGATCACCTCCACCTGCAACAGCCCGTCGACGTCATAAGTGAAGCGGGTGAGCACGCCTTGCTCGCTACGTGCGCGCCTGGGGTCCAGGGGGACGCGTATTTCGCCCAGTTTGATGTTCTTTTCCACCATTGGGTTTTCACCCTGGTAGACATCGATGACGACTTGGCTCTGCTGCTCGTTGATCGGGTAGAAGCGATCCTCGCGGCTCACCGGTACCACGCTGTTGCGCGGGATGATGGGATGGAAGTAGCCCGATCGCACCTGGCCGTCGTTGCCGTGACGTGCGACCTGGGTGCCCAGGGTGTATGGGCAGACATCGGTGAGCACCACTTCGCGCAGGCTTTCGTCGCGGCTCTTCAGGCCAGCGGCGACGACTGCCCCCAACGCGATGGCATGATCCGGGTTGACGTGACGCAACGGCAGGCGGCCAAGCATGCGCGTGGCCAGGCGGCTGATCATCGGCATGCGCACCGCACCGCCGACCAGCACGATGTCGTCCAGCTCCGACGGTTTGAGCTTGGCATCGCGCAAGGCGCGCTCGATCGGAATGCGCATCCGCTGCAACAACGGCTCGGCCAGCTGTGCAAAGCGCGCTTCGTCGATCTCCCAGGCATAGCTCTGTCCGGCCATGCTCAGGTTGATGGCACCTTGCGCCTGCGTACTCAGTTCGCGCTTGAGTTGTTCCAGACGGCGGCGCAGCTGCGCACTGTCGCCGGGCGCAAGCTTGGCTGCATCGAGGCGATGCTCGGCACAGAAGCCTTCCACCATTACCTCAAGAAAATCCTCGCCGCCAAGGAAATTGTCGCCAGCACTGGCGTGCACTTCGACCACGCCATCGAACATTTCCAGCAGTGACACGTCGAACGTGCCACCGCCCAGGTCCAGCACCAGCACCCGGCCTTCGCCTCCACGTTCCTGTAGCCCGTAGGCCAGCGCGGCAGCGGTAGGCTCGTTGATCAGCCGTTCGACGCGGATGCCGGCCAGCTCGCCGGCCACGCGCGTGGCCTTGCGCTGTGCATCGGAAAAGTACGCCGGCACGCTGATGACGGCTTCTTCGATCTTGCTGCCGAGTGCCGCTTCGGCATCGGCGATCAACGAGCGCAGGATCAGCGCCGATAGTTCTTCGGGACGGAAGCTGCGCGCATCCAGCTTGGTCTCGCGCGGGCTTCCCATCCAGCGTTTGAACGCCGCAACGCTGTGCTGTGGATGCGTTACCAGCCGCTCCCGGGCGGGTTGGCCCACTAATAGGCTGCCGTCGTCGCCGATGCTGATCACCGACGGTGTCAGCAGACTGCCGTGCGGATTGGTGAACAACCGACCACCCTCGGCATCGTGTACGCCGATCAGCGAGTGTGTGGTGCCGAGGTCGATACCTACGATCATGACGAAATCCCTGGGCGTTTATGAAACTTCAATTGAGAATGGACAGATCGTCGTGTTGCGCGTCCTGGACCAGCGACACGAGCCAGAGTATTAGAGCGACGGCCAATCCGGGCCACAGGATTGCGCCCATGGCTGCCGATGCCAGCCCGATCATCCCCGAGATGAGGAGCGATTGTGGCGCCTTGACTGCCGGTGGCGGAACCATGCGGCCCAGGACGCGGTAAATCGCCATGTGGGCCAAGGCAGTGCCCATGGCCGCACCCACCACGCCATTGCCCCATCCACCCGCTGTGCAGGCAATGCCTGCAGTCATGGCCGCGGGCAATAACCAACGGTGCGCAGTGCGCTTGTGCGTGCCGGGCGTGAGTCTGCGCGCCTGCCAATGTGCACCCATCTGGACGAGCACCAACGCAATCCAGCCTACCAAACCCCATCCAATGTCCAAGAACGCCCAAGTAGCACTCTCAGTGTCGGGATGAACGGCAGAAAGGACGGCCAACAAGCTAGCACCGATGGCAAGCAGGGCGGCGACGCAAAGTCCTCGCGCCAGTGCCAGGCCCAGCTGACGTCCGTGGGGGCGCTGCGGGTTGCCGATCTGTGTCCAGAAACGCAGATTCTCCGCGTGCACTGATTCGGGCAACTGGTGTGGAAACCATTGCTGCACGATGCCGCAAAAGCGGTACATCCAGGAAGGCCGTGCCGGTAGTAGCGCGGTCGCCAGGGAGCGCCATGGCGAGGGTGGCCGTGCTAGTCGTGAACGCAGCGCGGTTGCCCATTGCGGCGTCATCGCGTCCCATCCAGCCGCTCCCAATTCGTAGGTCAGGATCTCAGCATCGCCATCGAGTGCCAGCGCCGACTCCCGCCTTAGCGTTAGTTCCTGCTTGCGCGCAGTCCTGCGTGCTGCATGAAGCCAGGCGAGGTTGTCACCGTCCTCCTGCGCCTGCCAACCGAAGGCCTTCATTAGCGTATCGATGGTCGCCAAGCGTAGCGATGGGCGCTGAGTACCGAGCGCGTGCGATATGTGGAGGCCGATCATGAAGCGCTGGTAGTCTGACCACGTGTCAGCGTAGCTCTGCATCCACTGTTCGAAGGAGTCTGGCGACTGTTCCAGAGCTACACCGAGCAAGCGCGCGGACCACAGCACATGGGAGGCATCGGACTCCGGATCATCTGCGAAACTCGTGATCAGCAGATCGAACGTCGCATCGGTGATCGGTATGCATCGGTTTTTCATGAGGCCTGCGAGAGCGTGGCCGATCTGCGGACGCAGCTCCAGCGACCACCATTCTGGTAGTTCGCTCAACCATGCGGAGAAGCTCTGGTCGGTCATGTCTTGCGCTGCGGCCAGGATACGTGCCGCGCAGTTCTGCACGTGCGTGCCATCCCGCCAGCGCTCGATCTCTGCCTCAAGGGCAGGGTCCTGGATATAGGCAACCAGCGAGCGCGGTGCGTGATTCCTCAGAGCCTGATCTCCTCGTAGCGCTTCCGCCGTTGATGCGGCGGTCTGCGTGCCCGCACGCGCTTCGTCAGCATCGTCTTTGTCAGCTCGTTCGGTGCGTGCTGCGTAAGCCAATGCGGCCTGGTAGGTTTCGTGCAGTTGCTGGAATGCCGCCGGATCATCGTCCGGACGCGTGGTTTTCAGGCGCACGGCGTACGCGCGCTTGATCGCGCGCGCATCAGCATCCGCTGTGAGACCCAACGCTTCCATTGCCCAGCTCATCGTTGCAGTCCCGCTGCTTCGATGGTGTGATCGCATTCCATCCTGACCTGCCCCTGGATCTAATCACGCGTTATCGGCCGGTGGCTTCCAAACTTTACGGCGCTGCCTACAGGGAGGATAGGACTTGAATGAATTGGTAAGAGCAGCTAGCAAACCTACTGTGCGGCCGCCAGGCGGGCGCGGTCGGTGCTCGGAATCCTCATGTACCACGCGTACACTGCGGTTCCTCCGCGCCGTCCGCACCCACCTGACGACCGCTCGCTACGTTTTGTTAGCCGCTCTAAGGAAGGTCTGAACAACGATGCCTGACAGGGCGGAATGTGGCATCGCTCCGGAGAGTCGCGTTTGGAGCCTCGGGTTCTCG
>NZ_MDEC01000015.1 GCF_002939785.1 Xanthomonas codiaei | reverse complement strand
GGCGAAATTCCGAAGTTCCAAAAGCCACTCTTCGGAACGACGCCACCTTCCGCCCTGTCAGGTCTCGTTGTTCAGACCTTCCCTAGTTCGCAATCCTCGCAATCCCACTGTATCAGTGAATAATCTTCCAAGCGGCTATGAAGTTGTGCTTGGCCGAATCAAGGCCGGAAGCTAAAGCATGGTTCAATAACAAAGGGAGTGGGGGCGAGCTACCCCGCATGACTCCGAGATAGAGGCAGAATCATTTGCATACATCATCTAATACGGCAACGACCGCGTTGGCATTTGATGCGCTTTGCCAAAAAAGCAGTTGACATCTCAACAAACCCGCAGCAATCTCTACCATAAGGAGCGTAGAAACTCCTCACACAGCGGTACCCACCTCCGTCAAACTGGTGGGTTTTTTGTGCCTGCAGCATCTTGTGGGCACAAACGACGCGATGCTTGCGTCGGGAGGGCGGCTAATACAACACCCTTCGGGGAAATACGCCCGCCGACTGTGTGCGGTTTCTAACCTCCCGACATCCCGTCGCCTCCCGGCGGCGGGGCCTGTTCGTCAAGGAGGGCTTTGCCATGCGTCGATCCACGTCTAGTCCCAAGCTAGCGCGCAAGCGCGCCACGGTGCCGCCGCCCACCGAGGTCGTCTGGCGCACCCTCGACCCCACACTCAAGCCACCACCGTACGTCGAGCGCACCCCCATCCCCGAGCCCCGCCCCGATCCCAGCAAGCCGCGTCGCCCAGGCCACCCGCGTGCCCCGCAACACTGCACCGTCGGCTACGGCTACTACCCCGACAGCCACCAACGCATCCCCACGCTGCGCCTACGCGGCCGCTGGCTGGAACAACTCGGCTTCACCATCGGCAGCAAACTCCACATCCGCATGCGCAACGGCGAGCTGATCGTCACCGTGGCTGATCCAAGCGGCAAGAGAATCGGCACAAGGAGCGATGGCAATTGACGGCGCCCAACGCGTCGCCGAGGATCGCATGACGCGGCGCTCATGCGCTTCCACCATGACCAGGCCCCTATGCAAGGACACCCGCCACCCGCAGAGATGCCTCGCGTACGGGCTGACCTCAACGCTCAGGGCTGGGGCGGAGGTGGAGACACCGCGTTCTACGTTCTCGATCCCACTGCACTGGCATCAGCGCGTCCGCAGCCGGGTAAGCATGTCTTTCTATGGGATGACGACGGCCCTGGAAGCATCCTTGGCTGGATTGGGGTCCTCGAACATGTCCAAGTCGGCAAATTCACTGGCTGGAGAGCAGTCCCCATCGCTGGCAGCTTCTACCGTGGCCCTGACGCCCCATTTTCGCCGCGCGCGTTTGAGGCCTGATGATCGATCATGCCGCATTGCGTCGTTGATCGGCTGACTCAGACATAGGATCCAAATGAGCGATCGAAAGAACGGGGTCAGGTTCTTAGATATCCCCACGTTTTTACGGCACCAGCGTCATCTGCTCGCGCACTGCTTCGGGCATGTGCGCAAGCGTTCCAGCCGGCGTGAGACAGGTTCCATCGGCCATCGTCTGACCAGCGCCTCGCGACCGACGCGTAGCGTCGAATAGAGCCTGCGTGTGCTGTTGCGTGGCGATCGCCATTGGGCGATACCGGCGGCCTCGCAGCCCAGTCCTGCCAGCCAACTGGCGAAGGTGGCCTGCGTATCGAGCAACGACAGGATCTGTAGCCGCTCACAGCCCTGGCCTGTTGCCGCGCCTCGGCGACGGGTGTTGATTGCAGTGGCGTTGCTATGCGCCGCGCCGCTCGCACGGGCAGACTGCTTTGAAGAAGCCGCCAGTTATCAACATGTCAATCCATGTGTGCTAGGCGCCATTGCGTGGCAGGAGCCGCGTGGCCGTGCCGATGCGATCCATCACAACAACAACGGTACGATCGGTTATGGAAGCATGCAGATCAATTCGATCCACCTACGACGCCTCTCCAGCTACGGTATCTCCAAGGACGCGTTGATGCATCCTTGCGTCAGCGTGTATGTGGCGGCTTGGCGGCTACGCGAGATGACCAATAAATACGGAAATACCTGGGCCGCTGTGGGCGCCTATCATTCCGAAACACCCGCGGAGCGCGATAAATATGCGCACGCCATTCATGCGATTCTGATCAGGCGCGGTGTGGTTGTCGAATGACGCTGTCGCGGCAGCCGTGGAGGGTGTAGCGACGTACATCACCGCGCTCACCGGGTGGCGAGCGCGGCGGTTTGAGCGCTGTGCTTATTCAGGCTGCGCGCGAGATGCTTCGGCGCCGCGAACTGCTGCCTCGGCCTGCCAGGTGGCACCGATGGTCTTGTATTGCATGCCGGCAACTACGCCAGACACAGTATTGGCAAGCAATCCGCTGCGTGCAGGCGACAACCCGACCCAGGCGCCAATCATGTTGATGGCTGTACCGAGCGCGATATTGGAGTTGATGGCGGCCGTGCGTGCGACCGAGTGATCCATCACCCGCTCGTAATCCTCGCGCTTGCCCTTCCACGCTGGTTCCCAGATTTGCTTGGTCCCGGCTTCGTCGGCTTCGTGCTGGGTGACGTTGATCCAGTCCAATGTCTCCAGGCCGACGTTCAAGGCGGTGTTCACTGCCGATTGACGAAAGATGACGCTGGTCGCCTCCCCTTTGTTGAAAGGCGAGTTCAGCCCTGCCCAGCGCTGCCTGGCCGCTGCAAAGTCCGGCGATGCCAGCTCGTTCGATGCCAAGTTGGTCAGCACGTTGGCCATGCCGTAGAACCTGCCGGCGCTGGTGATGTGCGGATCGCTGATTCCGCCATTAGTGGGTCCGGCCGTTCCCACCATCTTGAAAGTCGCCTGGATCGTGTCGCGCGCTGCGGCATAAGCGGCGATCTTCAGATCACTGGCCAGCAGCCTGGCCGCCATCTCCGGTTGGCCGGATGCCTTGCCGGCCGCACCCACGGCGATGTTGCTCAGGATGCCGCCCAGCGCAAGCCGGGTGACCAGATCCGAGTAATGTTGCTGCTCGGCTTTCTTGTCGTTGCGTTCGTCTTCGGACAAGGCATCCCATTGTTCGAGACTGAGATTGTGAAAGCCTCGCGCTGCCGCGTCTGGGTTGCGTTTCTCGCGGTTGCTTCGCAGCGTATGCAGCGCCATCTGCAGCGTGCCCGACACAGCCTGCAGGGCGACGACCGCTTCAGGCGGGAGCTGGCGAAGAGCGGCAAACAATCCCTCGCCCAGCAACTCGCGCGCGAATGTGGTTGGCCCCACTGAAGTGGACTGGTGCACCAGGTGCCCCAACGCAGCGCCCAGGTATTGCTTGTCAAAACTGAGCGGTAGTGCGCCGCGCGCTGCAGCCATCACCGCGGTGGCGGTCGGTCCAAGGATGGTGCGCACGCCATGCGCTGCGCCGGTTCCGATCGATGCAGCCAGTGCACCCAAGCGCTCGGTGCGTGTCGTTGCGCTGGTGATTGCAGATGTGTGCACTTGCGGATCTGGTGGCGCAGGGTGTTGCTGCGGAATGGAAGAAGAGCCTGCCGACGAAAAGGACTCGTCGGCATCGAAGAAGTGCTCGCTGCTGCTCTCGTTGCCATGCAGCAGCGACGCGCCTGAGGTATGCAGCAGCGGGCTCTCACCGGTGTGTTGGTGTCTGTCGGCAGTGTCGCCAGATCCTTCGCTGCGTTCCGAGTTGCTGCGTCGTCCGGAAGGCCTACGAGCCAGGCCCGACAGTGCAGGGTCCGCCGTAGGTGACGGTGTCTCGTTGCGCTGTTGTAGTGGTGGCATTTCGATCGCCACCTCTTCATTTGTCGATCGCGTTGGCTGGGAAGTGCTAGCTGAAGGGATCTTCGTCACGGCATGTCCTCGCTGCGGGAGAAATGGCGGCGTGCCGCCGCCTCGGCTTGCGGGGTTGTTGATGTGCGGCGTTGATGGCCGGTACATCATTCACTGGACGCATAGCGGTGCCAGCCGCGATTGCAGCGCACGGATCGCTGGCGCCAGAGCTTATGCCTCGATCAACGCGAGACCACGGTCGACGTGCGGCACGCAGACACCGTCTTGCATGCCGCCATCAGCGGTTCGGGTAAACACAGTGCGAACTTTTCTGCGTGCAATCGAAGTGCTAAGGCAGACCCTCGCACTCATGGCCGCTTTGTGAGGCATGCGTCATCGTCGTCAGTGACTCGAAAATGCCATCAAGCCGGAGAATCGGGGCGCTTCAACTGCGAAATGATCATTCGTTAACGGAATATGGCATTCCGTGTAGCGATGGAGTGTGCCTGCCGAAGGTGCGATTGACGGCCGCAAACGACTTTGGGAGGATGGCCGCATGCCGCGTTGGGGCGACGTGTCTTGCATGGAGCACCGTTCATCGCATGAGCGATCTGGAAGCGTATCTGGACCATCACTACCGAACCGCCGAGCAGCTGGCTGCCGCCTGTGCGATCTCGCCCGAAACACTGACCTTGCTGGTGAATGAAAGGCTCGTGCCCGAGCCCTCCTACACGGTCACCGAGGACGGTCGATTCATCTCACAGGCCTTTGGCGAATTTCAGGTGCACGCGCTGGCGCCCGGGCGATACTTCCATCCGGGCAACGCCGCCTGGGTGGTGCTGGCGTTGGAGGCGAGAGCCAGCGAGGGTGCGCAGCGGGCGCATACCGCCCTGAAAGAGCGCTTCAGGCGCAATTTCGCAGCCGCGCTCATGGAACTGGACAAGACGGTGTATCGCTTGCCCGATAGTTTTACCGAGACGGGTAGCGTCATTGCGGAAGGTCTCGACAAGCGCACCGAGAGTGCCTGGCACCACTTCTTGAAAGGGGTCTTCAGCCTCTGCGTCGCGGACGTCTCGTCGGAAGCCTCCATCGCGCGCAAGGAGGTTTTGCAGGAGGCGTTGATAGAGATGAGCGACAACGGATCGAAGGACGTGTATTCGGCGGAGCAAAGGCGGCAGTGCCTGGATACTATCGGCCAATACGAAGCAGCCGCGATGCCGTTCTCTCCGCTGGAGTATTCGCGCAGCAGTCGCAAGCGCTTGGTGGAAGATCTCAGGCCAAAACTTCAGGTGCGTTGAACGAGGGCGCTCACGGCGACGGAATCGGGATCAACTGCCGACGCTCGCAACGCTGCACCTTGAGCAACGGCATTATCTGTCGATGCCCGGTGCATGCCATCCTGTGCCTGCGCGGGCGCTGGCTCGAGCAGCTTGGCATGCGCCACTGCTACAAACGTGACATCCCGTCGCCACAAGGACACAGTGCCCATCCACGGATGGGTCTGGCCGGTGGGCGGCGATACGCTTCAAGGCAACGAGGACGGTATGGACGCTTGGTCGCGTTGGTTGTTTGAAGAACATGCCGAGATGCAGTTGCGCGCCTGGGCGAGGCGTTTGCGTGTGTTTCGGTTTGTCAGGGCCGCGGGTGGGCATGCCAATGACGGTGACCGCTTGCTTGCTGCGTTCGGCTATCCGTCGCTGCAGACGCTGGAGCATGCGTTCGCGAGCTTGGGGATTGCGCCAGTGCGGCATCGTGTGGTGCCGCCACAGCCGGAAGTGGGGCGCGCCTACGCGGGCGATGTGTTTGCCGCATTTGCTTCGTTGATTCCCGGTTCCCTGATCGAGCAGCCTGGGTGGCAGCAGATGCATGGCGGGCCGGTGTTTGTCTGGTGCGGCGCGGACGAGATCCGCTTCTCCGTGGCGGATGGCTATGGGGTGACTGACGCCAACGTCGCGCATGCAGCGCGTATCGAGCCGGCCTTGATGGCGTTAGGCCTTGAGCCAATCGATCCACCAGTCGACAACAAGCACTGCATCAGTCCACGTTACTACCCGGACTATTTCGACGCTTGACTTCGAACGCGCGGCTGCACAGGTTCGCCGGCTGCCCGATGGCCTGCATGCCAGGCTGGCTAACTGGAATCTGCATGCCGGTCGGTTCGGGCTACCCACTGTTCGGATTGACGGATATCGGCGCGCCGGCGAGGATCGGGCAGGTCGCTTGCATGCAGCTGGAGGGTCTTGAACGATGACCAAGTTCGAACGCATCGCCGCACACGTGCCCGCCGGAACGGTGCTGCCCGTGGAGCTGCGCATGGTGTGCGATTACCTGGACAGGACCGGCTATCCCATCAGCGGTTGCATGAAGATCAGGCCGGACGATTTCGGTGGCGTCCAGGCCTGGTTCGACGGCGATGAGGCGATGGCATCGCAGTTCGCCTACTTCGGCGCCGGGCCGGACGGTTCGATCCTGGCCTTCTGGTTACGCGACAGCCTGGACGCGGGCACTGTGCCGATTGTGCATCTCGGTTCGGAGGGAACCGGAAATAGCGTCCTGGCACGTAATTTTCGCGAGTTTCTCCAGTTGTTCGGAATCGGCTACGACGAGCTCGGCTTCGATGACCTGAGCCAGCGTCCGGCGGATCCCGATTCTGCCGCCGGCTTGCGTGCCTGGCTTGAAGCCGAGCTGGGGATCATCTGTCCCCCGACGGGCGAGGACATCGTTACTGCGGCGAGGTTGAACTGTGCCGATGTGGCAGTGGCCATCGAACATTGGATCCATCAGCGCTACCGCAGCCAGTCCTGATCCCTTGGGACCAGCGCGTTCGGTTCGTTTGCCGAGGCGAGCTCACTCCTTGGCGATCGGTTCCGGTAGCCAGGGTGAGGCTGACGACCGTGACCGGGCCGATGCCTCATTCGACTGCATGATGTCGTTGCCACACAGCGCCGCTGCCAGAAGTCATGGTGCCGCCAGGCACAGCCTTCGATGCCTTACCCCCGCTTATGATCACGCTGCGCAGCGCAGCTTGCGGCCCCGGGCGCAGGTATGTGTGCGCCAGTACAGCCATCGACAAGGAACAAGACATGCAAAGACAGGGACAGGCTTGGGTGCGATGGGGGCCCGTGGCACTTGCCATCGCCGTGGCCGGGCTGCATCTGGGTTGGGAGTTCCTGCATGGCGGCGTCAGGAGCCATCATCTGCTCAATCGCGCGGATCTGCCGACCATTTCCAACTGGTGGGGTTTGCTGGTCCTGCCGGGGTTGGGAGCGCTGGCCGGTGATCTGGTGAGCCGCCGCGCATCTGGCTCGCCTGACGCGATCCGGTACGCGGTTCTGGGGGCTGTTGGTGCGATGGCCGCGGGCATCGTGCTCTCGGCGGCCTTCGTGACAGGAAGCGAATCGGCGACATCGGCCGTGTTCCTGTGCATCGTAGCGGCCAGCCTGGTCGTGCCTGCGTACCGAGCCGAGTATCTGTTCGGGTTCGTGCTGGGAATGACCTTCGTCTTTGGTGCCGTGCTGCCTACGCTGTTCGGGCTGTTGGTGGTGGCAGCCTCGGCCATCGCGTGGCGCGTGGTCTATCCGCTGCTGGCAGGGGCAGTGCGCTGGGCGCGACGGTAGCGTGCACTCTGTGGCTTGATGCCTCCTTGACGATGTCGTCGTTGACGCTGAAATCCTGCCATAGCATGGCAATTTCGTGCGCGCGCTCCAACTTCAGCCTGGGCTCCCTGGCCTGTGCAACCGCGGCGACGACCATCGCTGCGATCGCGACATAACTCCGCATCCGTGCGCTCCTTGCAAAATGAGCGGGCAGCTCACTGCATCGGTGCGCGCCGGGTTAGGGAGGCGCACCGCTCCGCGCGGCCGCGGCTGCCACTGCCATTTCACGCTTGTTGGATTTTCGTCAATTCCACCGACACATGAACTTCGCAACGGGGGTGCTTGACTGCATGGGTCAACAATCGTTGCGGAGTTGCGCATGAGTGCAGTCACGGTAGGCAGGGGCGTCCCGGTGTTGTGTGGGCAGGGGGTGGTCCGGGCAGGTGGTGGACTGGCGCGCCGCATGGCAGCGCCTGCGACAGTGCAACACGTTACGCACTGTGTGAGGTCTTCCGTCACGGTGCGTTCGCGCGCCGTTGCCTGCTAGGGGGCGTCATGCGGATCTGTGTTCTCAATGACGCAACCGTGGCGTCCAGCGGGCTGGAGCAGCGCTGTGTGGCCGCGCGCGATGCCGGTTGCGATTACGTGGTGATGGCAGCGCCGTTCGCACGCGACGCCGAAGGCCGGCTGATGGAGCCCACCGGCGACGACGAGGCGCACGCCGGGCGGCTGCGCGAGGCGGTGCAGGCCGCGCAGCAGGCCGGCGTGCAGTTGCTGATCGACGTGCGGCTGGACGAGGTCGGTGGCGCCAGCGCGGTGGTGCGCGACAATCCGCAGTGGTTTCGGGTGCGCAGCACAGCGGTACCGGACCCGCGTCAGCCGCGGGCCACGCCCGAGGTGGCCGAGGCCCGCTTCAGCTATGCGCAGGAAGGTGCGGCCCTGATGGAATGGTGGAGCACGCGCCTGCTGGAGTGGGCCGGGCAGGGCGTGGGTGGCTTCCGCCTGTTGCAGCCGCAGCAGGTGCCGGCACAGCGTTGGCGCGAGTTGATTGCACGCGTGCATGCGCAGGCGCCGGAGGTGGTCTTTGCCGCATGGACGCCCGGGTTGGGCCTGGACGCCTTGCAGCAGCTGTCCGGCGCAGGCTTCGATGCGGCGTTCTCTTCGCTGGCCTGGTGGGATGGGCGCGGCAGTTGGTTCTTCGAGGAAGACACGGCGTTGCGCGCACTGGCGTCGCAGGTCGTGGCGGTGCTGGATGCGCCCGATGGCAAGCGGGCCGCAGCGTCGGAACAGCACTGGCAGCTGGCGTTGGCGCTAGGTGGGGCATGGTTGCTGGACGAGACCCAGCTGCACGCCTTGCCGCCGTCCCTGCGCAGTCGCGAACAGGTGTCCGGTAGCAACGCCGGCCTGCGGCTGCGTCCGCTGTTGCGCGAGGCGACCGGGCTGACCGCGGTGGCGGTGGAGCCGCTGGGCGGATTGCCGTCCTTGTTATTAATCAATAGCGATACCCGGCATGTGGTGCCGGTGGCAGCCTCGGACCTGTTGCGGTTGCTGGGCGATGCCGAAGCGCTGGTGGCCGAGGATGGGCGCACGCTGTCGGGCGCGACGCTGGACGCGCTGGAGCCGGGCGAGGTGCGGGTGTATCGCAGCGTGCCGGCTCGGCATGTGCTGGCGGTGCCGCGCATGCGTCCGCGCGCGCAGACTGCCGGAACCTGGCCACGCGTCTGCATCGAGTCGGTGACGCCGTCGGTGGATCACGGCCGCTTCCCGGTCAAGCGCACCGTGGGCGACCGCATCTGCGTGGAGGCCGATGCGTTCTGCGATGGGCACGACCGCATCGCGGTGGCGGTACTGTGGCGTGCGGCCGATGCCAAGAGCTGGGCCAGCGCACCGATGCGCGCACTGGGCAACGACCGCTGGCGCGCGGAGTTTCCGCTGGAACGCATCGGCACCTACGAATTTCGCGTGGAGGCGTGGCGCGATGTGTTTGCCACCTTGCACGCGGATCTGGAGAAGAAGCGAGCGGCCGATACGGTGCTGCCGGTGGACGTGCAGGAAGCCGTAGCGGTGGTCAAGGCGGCGCATGCGCGCAGCGAGGGCGAGCTGGCGGCGCGGCTGCAGGACATCCTTACCCGCATCGGCGCACAGGGCGAGCCGCTGCAGCAACTGGCCATCGTGCTGGAGCCGGACACCGCACAGGCGATGGCGCTGGCCGACGACAAACCGTTCCGCTCCGAGTACCCGGTCACCTTCCGGGTGGAATCGGAGCGTCGCGCGGCGCATTTCGCCAGTTGGTACGAGTTGTTCCCGCGTTCGCAGAGCGGCGATGTGGCGCGGCACGGCACCTTCGACGATGTGATCGCGCGGCTGCCGCATATCCGTGCGATGAATTTCGATGTGCTGTACATGCCGCCGATCCACCCGATCGGCCTGAGGAACCGCAAGGGGCGCAACAACTCGGTGACCGCGGTCGACGGCGAGCCGGGCAGCCCGTATGCGATCGGGGCCAGCGATGGCGGGCACACCGAGGTGCATGCCGAGCTCGGCGGTCTCGAGGGCTTCCGCCGCCTGATCCAGGCCGCACGCGGGCAGGGGCTGGAAGTGGCGCTGGATTTTGCCATCCAGTGCGCGCCCGACCACCCGTGGCTCAAGGAACACAAGGACTGGTTCACCTGGCGCGCAGATGGCTCCATTCCGTATGCGGAGAATCCGCCGAAGAAATACCAGGACATCGTCAACGTCGATTTCTATGCCAGCGGGGCGGTGCCGGAGCTGTGGAACACGCTGCGCGATGCGGTGCTGTTCTGGGTCAACGAAGGGGTCACGCTGTTTCGCGTGGACAACCCGCACACCAAGCCGTTCCCGTTCTGGGAGTGGCTGATCGCTGATGTGCGCGGGCGCCGGCCGGACGTGGTGTTCCTGTCGGAAGCCTTCACCCGGCCGAAGATGATGTACCGGCTGGCCAAGTGCGGCTTCTCGCAGTCGTATACCTACTTCACCTGGCGCAACCACAAGCACGAATTGCAGGCGTACATGCAGGAGTTGAACGAAGGCGTGCCCAGCGAGTGCTTCCGCCCGCATTTCTTCGTCAATACGCCGGACATCAACCCGTTCTTCCTGCAGACCAGCGGACGCAACGGCCATCTGATCCGCGCAGCGCTGGCAACCACCTTGTCGGGGCTATGGGGCATGTACCAGGGCTTCGAACTATGCGAGGCTACGCCGCTGGCGCCGGGCAAGGAAGAGTATCTGGACTCGGAAAAATTCCAGCTGCGCGCCTGGCCCGAGCGTGCGCCCGGCGATATCGTCGAGGAGATCACCCGCTTCAACCAGCTGCGCCGCATGCATCCGGAGCTGCAGTCGCACCTGGGCACACGCTTCTACCAGGCGCATAACGACCAAGTGCTGTACTTCGGCAAGTTCCTGGATGCTGGTTACCTGTCGCGTAGCCGCACGATGGTGCTGGTGGCAATCAATCTGGACCCGCACGCGGGGCAGGACGCGGACATCGAAATCCCGCTATGGGAGTTGGGCCTGCCCGACCACGCCAGCGTGGCAGTGGAAGACCTGTGGGACGGCCATCGCTTCGCGTGGCATGGCAAACACCAGCACATCCGGTTAGAGGCGACGCGGCCGTTCGCGTTATGGCGCATCCGCGCAGGAGAGGTCGCATGAATGCAGTTCCCGCTTTACAGGCCGACGCAGAACAGTCGGCCGTTGTGGCCGACCAGCTGTGGTACAAGGACGCCATCATCTACCAGGTGCACGTCAAGTCGTTCTTCGACTCCAACGACGATGGCATCGGCGACTTCCCGGGATTGATCTCCAAGCTGGACTACATCGCCGAGCTCGGCGTGGACACCATCTGGCTGCTGCCGTTCTACCCCAGCCCGCGCCGCGATGACGGCTACGACATCGCCGAATACATGGCGGTGCATCCGGATTACGGCAGCATCGAAGACTTCGAGCAGCTGGTGGCGCAGGCGCATGCGCGCGGCATCCGCATCGTGACCGAGCTGGTGATCAATCACACCTCCGACCAACACCCCTGGTTCCAGCGCGCCCGCAACGCGCCGGCCGGCTCGCCGGAGCGCGACTTCTACGTGTGGTCGGACACCGACCAGGAATACGAAGGCACGCGCATCATCTTCTGCGATACCGAAAAATCCAACTGGACCTGGGATCCGGTGGCCGGCCAGTACTTCTGGCACCGCTTCTATTCGCATCAGCCGGATCTGAACTTCGACAACCCGGCCGTACTGGAGGCGGTGCTGGAGGTGATGCGCTTCTGGCTGGATCGTGGTGTGGATGGCCTGCGCCTGGACGCGGTGCCGTACCTGATCGAGCGCTCCGGCACCTCCAACGAAAACCTGCCCGAAACCCACGCCATCCTGCGCAAGATCCGCGCCACCCTGGATGCCGAATATCCGGACCGCATGTTGCTGGCCGAGGCCAATATGTGGCCGGAAGACACCCAGCAGTATTTCGGCCAGAACGCCGACGAATGCCATATGGCGTTCCACTTCCCGCTGATGCCGCGCATGTACATGGCGATCGCGCGCGAAGACCGTTTCCCGATCACCGACATCATGCGCCAGACCCCGGAGATTCCGGAGAGTTGCCAGTGGGCGATCTTCCTGCGCAACCACGACGAGCTGACGCTGGAAATGGTCACCGACTCCGAGCGCGACTACCTGTGGCAGACCTACGCCGCCGATCGCCGCGCCCGCATCAACCTGGGGATTCGTCGCCGGCTGGCGCCATTGCTGGAGCGCGACCGCCGCCGCATCGAGTTGATGACCTCCCTGCTGCTCACCATGCCGGGCACGCCGGTGCTGTATTACGGCGATGAGATCGGCATGGGCGACAATATCCATCTGGGCGACCGCGATGGCGTGCGTACGCCGATGCAGTGGTCGATCGACCGCAACGGCGGCTTCTCGCGCGCCGATCCCGCGCAGCTGGTGTTGCCGCCGGTGATGGACCCGCTGTACGGCTTCCAGGCGGTGAACGTGGAAGCGCAGGTGCGCGACCAGCATTCGCTGCTGACCTGGACCCGCCGCGTGCTCAGCGTGCGCAAGCGCTACCAGGCCTTTGGCCGTGGTGCGCTGCGTTTCCTGTACCCGGGCAACCGCCGCATGCTGGCCTATCTGCGCTGCTACCAGGACGAGACGGTACTGTGCGTGGCCAACCTGTCGCATACCCTGCAGGCAGTGGAGCTGGACCTGTCCGAGTTCGAGGGCCGCGTGCCGGTGGACATCATCGGCGGCGGCAGCTTCCCGCCGATCGGCCGGCTGACCTACCTGCTGACGGTGCCGCCGTTCGGCTTCTATGCCTTCCAGCTGGTCAGCGAGGGCACCCTGCCGGACTGGCATGTGCCCAGCCCGGTGCCGTTGCCGGATTACCGCACGCTGGTGTTGCGCGGCGATACCGACGAAAGCAATGCGCTGCTGCCGCACCTGCCTACGCTGGAAGGCGAGATCCTGCCGGCCTGGCTGTCGGCGCGGCGCTGGTTCTCGGCCAAGGACCAGGCCCTGCGCAGCGTGCGCATTTCGCGTCGCACGCCGCTGCCCGGCGATGAGCCGATGAGCCTGCTGGAGCTGGCGGTGGAGCTGGAAGACGGCCGCCACGAGTGCTACATGCTGCCGGTGGGTATCGTGTGGGAGCGCGAGCATCCCAGCACGCTGGCCGAGCAGCTGGCCTTGGCGCGTGTGCGCCAGGGCCGCGAGGTGGGCTACCTCACCGACGCGTTTGCGCTCAAGCCGATGGTGCGCGGGGTGATCGATGCGCTGCGCCGCAATGCCACGCTGGATTTCCACGACGGCGAGGATGCCGCGCAGCAGGGCCAGGTGCGCTTCGAATCCACCCCGGCGCTGGCCGCGCTGGAGATCCCGGACGACCCGGAGATCCGCTGGTTGTCGGCCGAGCAGAGCAATAGTTCGCTGGTGGTGGCCGACAAGGCGGTGTTCAAGCTGCTGCGGCATGTGGCCACCGGCGCCAATCCCGAGATCGAGATCGGCCGTCGGCTCACCGAGATGGGCTACGCCAATGCCGCGCCGCTGCTGGGCAGCGTGAGCCGTATCGACAACCAGGGCACGGTGACCACTATCGCGCTGCTGCAGGGCTTCATCCGCAACCAGGGCGATGCCTGGCGCTGGACGCTGGACCATCTGGCGCGCAGCTTCGACGAGTACGCCACCGCGCAGACCGATGAGGCGCGTGCCGAAGCCATTGCCGGTTACGACGCGTTCGCGGCGGTGGTGGGCAAGCGCCTGGCCGAGCTGCACGAAGCGTTGTCGCGCGACACCGACGATGCCGACTTCGCCCCGCAGCGTATCGACCTACCCACCGCCAACGATGTGGTGGCCGGGGTGGCGCGACAGGTCGAAGAAATGTGGGACACCGTCAACGCGCGCCTGGCCGCCAGCGAAGAGCCGGTCGAGCGCGAGGCGTTGCAGGCCATCCTGGCGCAACGTCCGCAGCTGGATGCACTGCTTGCCCGGGCGCCCAGCGTGCTGGCCGATTCGCTGCTGACCCGCGTGCATGGCGACTTCCACCTGGGCCAGATCCTGGTGGCCTTCGACGATGTGGTGCTGATCGACTTCGAGGGAGAACCGGCCAAGCCGCTGGCCGAGCGGCGCGCCAAGGCCAGCCCGTTGCGCGACGTGGCCGGCTTCCTGCGCTCGCTCGATTACGCCAGCGAAGTGTCGGCGCGCGGCGAGGAGGGCACGGCCGCGCGCGCCGGGGTGGGCGTGGACACGCATCTGGACCAATTCCTGGTGCAATTCCGCCGCCGCTCCACACAGGCCTTCCTGGACGCTTACCATGCCGTGCTCGACGCTAGCGCCCACCCGTGGATCGCGCCGGCGGCGTTCAACGCCGCCACCTTGCTGTTCCTGGTGGAGAAGGCCTGCTACGAGGTGCGCTACGAAGCCGCCAACCGGCCCGGCTGGTTGATGGTGCCGATCGAAGGGTTGCGACGCATCCTGCAGCGCGCACGCGCCGGTGCAGGAGACACATGATGAGTGGAGTAATGACAGCAGTGAGTAATCGATGGGATCCCGGCGTCATCCGCGCCCTGGCCGAGGCGCGCCATGGGGATGCGTTCGCCGTGCTGGGTGCGCATCCGAGCGACAACGGGCGCGTGTTGCGTACCTATCTGCCTGGCGCCGAGCGCGTCAGTGCGGTGCTGGACGACGGACAGACGATCGCGCTGGAGGCCGGCCCGGAGCCGGGCCTGTTCGCCGGCGAGCTTCCGGCGCAGGGCGGCTACCGTCTGCGCATCGGCTGGCCGGGCGGCGAGCAGGACACCGCCGACCCGTACGCCTTCGGGCCGCAGCTCAGCGACTTCGACCTGCACCTGATCAGCGAAGGCCACCACCTGCAGCTGGCCGATGCCTTGGGTGCAAACGTGGTGGAGGTGGACGGCGTGCGTGGTACGCGCTTTGCGGTGTGGGCACCCAACGCCTCGCGCGTGGCGGTGGTGGGCGATTTCAATAGTTGGGACGCGCGGCGCCACCCGATGCGGCTGCGCCACCAGTCCGGTGTGTGGGAGCTGTTCGTCCCCGATGTCGGCCCGGGTGCGCACTACAAGTATCACCTGCGCGGCCCGCATGGCCACGAATTGCCGGCCAAGGCCGACCCGGTGGCACGGCGCGCGGAACTGGCGCCGGGTACCGCCTCCATCGTGGCCGACCCCACGCCGTTCCAGTGGAGCGACGATGGCTGGATGGCCACGCGCGCGCGTCGCCAGGCGCACGACGCGCCGATGAGCGTCTACGAGATCCACGCCGGCTCCTGGCTGCGCGAAGAAGGGGTGGATTTGGATTGGGACGGCCTGGCCGACCGCCTGATTCCCTATGTAGCCGACATGGGCTTTACCCACGTGGAGCTGATGCCGGTCGCCGAACACCCGTTCGGCGGCTCGTGGGGCTACCAGCCACTGGGCCTGTTCGCGCCCACCGCGCGCTTCGGCTCGCCCGATGGCTTCGCCCGCTTCGTCGACCGCTGCCACCGCGAGGGCATCGGCGTGCTGGTGGATTGGGTGCCGGCGCACTTTCCTACCGACGCGCATGGGTTGGCGCATTTCGATGGCACCGCGCTGTACGAACACGCCGACCCGCGCGAGGGCTTCCATCGCGACTGGAATACGCTGATCTACAACCACGGCCGCCGCGAGGTGTCCGGTTTTTTGATCGCCAGTGCGCTGGAGTTCCTGCAGCGCTATCACGTGGACGGCCTGCGCGTGGATGCGGTGGCCTCGATGCTGTATCGCGACTACAGCCGCAACGCCGGCGAGTGGGTGCCCAACATCCATGGCGGGCGCGAGAACTACGAAACCATCGCCTTCCTGCGCCGGCTCAACTCGGTGGTGCGCGAGCACACTCCAGGTGCGGTGATGATCGCCGAGGAATCCACGGCCTTTCCCGGTGTCACCGCCGACGTGGCGCATGGCGGCCTGGGTTTTCACTACAAGTGGAACATGGGCTGGATGCACGACACCCTGCACTACGCGGGGCTGGACCCGATCTATCGCCGCTACCACCACGGCGAGCTGACTTTCAGCATGGTCTACGCGTATTCGGAGCGCTTCGTGCTGCCGATCTCGCACGACGAAGTGGTGCACGGCAAGGGTTCGCTGCTGGGCCGCATGCCGGGCGACGACTGGCAGCGTTTCGCCAATCTGCGTGCCTACCTGGGTTTCATGTTCACCCACCCGGGCCGCAAGTTGCTGTTCATGGGCTGCGAGTTCGGCCAACCCACCGAATGGAACCACGACGCTGGCCTGCCATGGCAGTTGCTCGACGAGCCGCGCCACCGCGGCGTGCAGACCCTGGTACGCGACTTGAACCGCCTGTATGTCGAATACCCCGCGCTGCACACGCAAGACGATGACCCGTCCGGTTTTGCCTGGGTGGTGGGCGACGATGCCGCCAACAGCGTGGTCGCCTTCCTGCGCAAGGGCAAGCGCGGCGATGCGCCGGTGCTGGTGGTGATCAACTTTACCCCGGTGGTGCAGCACGGCTATCGCATCGGCGTGCCGCAGGGTGGCCAGTGGCGCGAAGTGTTCAACAGCGACGCCGGGCTCTATGGCGGCAGCAACCTGGGCAACGGCGGCAGCGTGACGGCCGAGCAGCAATCCATGCACGGGCACGCGCAATCGCTGCCGCTGCTGCTGCCGCCGCTGGGCGCCATCGTGTTGACCCCGCAGGGCTGATGCCACGCGGGGCGGTTGACCGAGCCGAGCGAGCAGTTGTCAGGCAAGGATGGAAGGCGCGCAGGGCTCTGCGCGTTCGAGCGGTCCCTGCCGAGTACGAGGACCGGCCGTGTCCGCCTGGCAGCTGCGCAGTCGGTTTGGCCGCCACGCTTGCCGGATTGGCTGTTTCTGGCTGAAACAAGGCCGTACCACCGGGCGCTTGGCCCGGCGGTGCGACACCTGCTAGATTCGCGCCTTCGCCGCCCGGGGAGGGTGGCAAGGCACAGCCGCCGCCATGCCTTCCGTGACCGTCCTTGCCGGAGCAGCGTGCGTGCCTGTGGTGAAGTGTCTGAGCGAAACCGGGTCTGCGCCATGTGCAGCGCCCGCAGTGTGGCGTGGGCACCTTGATTGCGTGGCCCCGAACGCCCGCGTGCAGCAGCTTGTGCGGCCACGCCAGCGTGCGCACGAGCATGGCTGTTTCGTTGCGTGCGGGACATGCACGCCTGCAATCGCAGACACCGGTGCCGCCCGATGCTGCTGACCGGTGTCTACCTGCTGGCGGCCGCCGCGGCGGCAACGTTGTTCTACCTGGCCACCATGCATCAGCGCCTGTGGCAGCGCACTCCACGCTGGAGACGGCCACTGCGTGCGGGCGGCCTTGCGCTGTTTGCGCTGTCGCTGGCCTGCGCCATCGCTGCGCTGGGCGTGTGGGCGGGCATCTTCGCGGCGCTGACTGCATTGATGCTGGCGGCCATCGTGCTGCCGTGTGTGGATCTCTGGCGTCAGGCGCGCGCGCAGCGCAGGCAGGTGCGGCATGTGGGCTAGATGGTTGGCAGCGGTGGTGCTGGGCCTGCCATTGGCGGTTGCGCTGGTGGGGTTGTGCGCGCTGCTGCTGCCGGGGCCGCGGCAGTCCTACACGCTGGAGTGGCTGCTGCTGATGTTCCCGGTCTGGATCGGCGCGATGGCCTGGCCGTTCGCATTCCGTAGTGCGGCGCGTGCCTGGTGGTGCCTGGGCGGACTGACCCTGCTGTGCTACCTCGCGCTGGCGATCATCAAGGCGCTGGGCTGGACGGAGCTTCCCGCATGAAGGCCGCCACCTTGCGCGCGTTCCTGTCGGTACACAGCTGGATGGGGCTGCTGGCCGGCATGGCCTTGTTCATCGCCTTCTATGCCGGTGCCCTCACCGTGTTCACCCACGAATTGAGCAACTGGCAGGTGGCGCCGCGCGCGTCGTCGCCGTCGCCGGCCGAACCGGTCGCCGCGGCGCAATCGCTGCTCGATCGCGTCCTCGCTGCGCATCCACAGGTGGCCGAGTCGTTCCTGGTGTTGCTGCCCGGCGAGCATGGGCCGTTGGCGCGGCTGTACTGGTATGGCGCCCAGGCCGATGCCAGTGGCGGCATGCGCCAGTATCAACACGCACCCGACGGCGGTCTGCTGGAACTGCCGCAACGCACCGGCTTTGCCGATTTCCTGTACGACCTGCACTTCACCGCCGGCCTGCCGCGCGTGTTCGGCACCTATCTGTTCGGCGTGGTGAGCGTGCTGTACGGGCTGGCGCTGGTCAGCGGCGTGGTGCTGTATGCGCCGGTGTTCTTCAAGGACCTGTTCGCGCTGCGTCTGGGCGCCAACGTCAAGCGGCTGTGGCAGGACGCACACAATCTGGTGGGCTTGCTGTCGCTGCCGTTCCACGTGATCTTCGCCTGGTCCGGCGCGGTGCTGTGTTTGGGCGTGCTGCTGCTGGCGCCGTTCCAGTTCCTGGTCTTCGACGGCAAGCTGATGCAGATCCTGGAGCCGGACTTCGAGCTCGCACCGCACGCGGCGCCAGCCAAACGCGCTGCACCGCTGCTGCCGGTTGCGACACTGCTGGAACGCGCACGTGCGGCCAGCCCGGGTTTCGTGCCGGAAAGCCTGGCCTACCACGATGCCGGCGACGCCAACGCGCGGGTGGAGGTCTATGGCCATCACGATCAGCGCCGGCTCAACAGCCTGGGCGGGGTGGCGCTGGACGCCACCACCGGCCAGGTGCTGCGCGTGCTGGAGCCGGCCACGATGTCGCCCGGCACCGCCGCCCTGCGCGGGCTGCAGGCGCTGCACTTCGGTAACTTCGGCCATGTGGCGGTGCAGTGGCTGTACTTCCTGCTCGGCCTGGGCGGCGCCTTCCTGTTCTACAGCGGCAACCTGTTGTGGATCGAAACCCGACGCAAGCGCCGCCAACCCGCGCAGCCACGCCGCACACATGCGATGGCGCGGCTCACGGTCGGCGTCTGCCTGGGTAGTGTGGCCGGCATCTCGGCGTTGTTCATCGCGGCGCGGTTTCTGCCGCAGGGCCAGGAGCGGCATGTCTACTACGCGGTGTTTGGCGCCAGCGTGGTGTGGGCCGCGCTGCGCCCGACTGCGCGTGGCGCATATGAGGTGCTGCTGGCCTGCGCCGTGCTGACGGCCACGATTCCGCTGGCCAGCTGCTTCAGCGCGCAAGGCAGCGCCGTTCCTTGGCGGGACCCGACGACGCTGGTCGTCGATCTGGTCGCCTTGGTGATGGCATGGGTATATTGGCAGATGGCGCGTGCCGAAAAGCGACGCGGCCTGCGCGGCGATCCGAACAGTGTGTGGGCGTGGGGGCGAGCGCCGGCCTGAGGGTGTTGTCAAACGCTCTTCTAGCTGTCGTGTGACCACAGGCATGCCAACAGTGCCGGGCAGGGGAGTCGTATGCAACTTGCCAAGGATGCCGGCCTGCGGCGTGGCCGCTGGCATTATGCGATGGTGTCGGCCGTGACTAACGGAGTTGAGGCAATCCAATGCGCTTGCATAAATGGGTGCGCACCATCTTGCTGATCGTGGGCATTCCGGTGGCGATGCTCGTTAATCTTCAGGTTTACGCAACAACAGTTCGTGTGTTCATTACCATCGACATCATGAACGATCAACTGCAACGCAGTGGACTCAGCCAGGTCACCTCTGTGCGCGGAATACCGCACTTCTGCAGGGAAGCGGGATTCATCGACGGGCTTTTTTACGCCGGTGCTGTCGACGTGGCGAGAATTCCGGATGCATTCTGGGCCAGCGCGGCTGCACGCCGGTATTGGCAGCGAGTCCCGTTCGACGAGAATCAGCAATTCGAGTTGCGGCAATGGGCGGACTCGGACGCCTCTGCGGACAAACATTGTCCCGCGCTCCCCCTTGCGAACTCCTCGCGCTACGTGGTCACGTTCCTGTATAGCGAGGACGGAGATCTGGGTCCGCCTACCGCGCGCTCCCGAGGCAAGGGGATCATGATCTATGACACCAAGTCCTCACGACTTTACTGGGCATATAGTGGTTGGTAACGCGATGGTCCGGAGGATCGGGGTGCACACCTGAGCTAAGCGGTGCGGGTAGTGTGCACCGACCCGGCATTGAGGCTGCAGAACGGCGATTCGCTTAGGCATGTGCTATCGCCACACCGTCGACGTGTCTGGTCAACGGTGCTGATATGGCCAGCCACTGGCCGTGATGACGGAGCAGGTCGTTGCAATTTTCGTTTCCCAACGAGCTCGAGATGCAGTGAACACCGGCAAGCGCATCGGTGTGATCTCCGACACCCACGGGCTGTTGCGGCCCGAGGCGCTCGCCGCGCTCAGCGGCTGCGCGCAGATCATCCATGCCGGCGATGTCGGCAAGCCGCAGGTGCTCGAGGCGCTGCAGGCGCTGGCGCCGTTGCATGTCATCGCGGGCAATGTCGATAACCAGCCCTGGGCGGCGGGCCTGCCGCAGACGCTGGATCTGCAGATCGCGGGTGTGCGTCTCCACGTGCTGCACGATCTGAAGACACTGGCACCGCAGGTGCAGGCGGACGTGATCGTCAGCGGGCATTCGCACAAGCCGGCAATCCACACGCGCGAAGGCGTGCTGTACCTCAATCCGGGCAGCGCCGGTCCGCGCCGCTTCAGCCTGCCTGTCAGCGTGGCGCAGCTGTGGCTGGGCGATGGCGCGCCGCGTGCGCAATTGCAGGTGCTGGCGCTGCGTTAAAGGTCGCTGACCTGGCCTGCACGCTGGCGGGGCCATCCTGCGGCCTTGCGTTGTTGCCAGGAGTTTCCATGAACACCCGTCGCCAATTCCTCTCCGCCGCCGTTGCCGGCACCGCGGCCCTGGCCGCTGCCCCGCTGATGGCCAAGCCAGCTGCACCCGGCAGCGTGATACCCACGCGCGGCAAGGCCACAGCCGCGTCGCTGCCGACCAATCCGCCCGACAAGACCGTGCGCTATCGACCGGGCACGCGGCTTGGCTTCGGCGGTGTGGCGATCGGCAACGGGTTTGCGCCCACCAGCGATGCGCAGAGCGAGCAGACCCTGGCGGCGGTGTGGGAGTCGGGCGTACGTCATTTCGATACCTCGCCGTGGTACGGGCTGGGCCTGTCGGAACGGCGCATGGGCCGCCATCTGCACACCCATCGTGCCGCGGACTACGTGCTCTCCACCAAGGTCGGGCGGTTGCTCACCGCCACCAGCAAGCCGCCCAAGACGATGTGGGTGCAGCCCTCGCCATTCGACTACCGCTACGACTACAGTGCCGCCGGCGTGCGGCGTTCGATCGAAGACAGCCTGCAGCGCCTGGGCGTGTCGCAGATCGATATCGTCTACATCCACGACCTGTCGCCGGACAACGAAAAAGACCTGGGCATGCCCTGGGAGCAGCGCTTCGCCGAAGCGGCCAGGGGTGCGATGCCGGAGCTGACCAGGATGCGCAAGGAGGGCCTGATCAAGGCCTGGGGCTTTGGCGTCAATCGCCCCGAGCCTGCATTACGCGCGATCGAAGAGGCCGACCCGGACATTTTCCTGCTGGCCTGCCAATACTCGCTGCTCGACCACGCGCAGGCCTTGCACGACACCTTTCCGAAGATCGCCAGGCATGGCGCCTCGGTGGTGGTGGGTGCGCCACTGCTGGCCGGTTATCTGGCCGGGCGCGAGCGCTATCTCTACGATGGCACCGTGCCGCAATGGGCGCCGGCCAAACGACAGAAGGCGATGGCGATCTGCGAGCGGCATGGTGTGGATCTGCGTACCTTAGCGCTGCAGTTCGCGGCTGCCCCGAAGGTGGTGTCGGCAGTGATTCCGGGTGCCCGCACGGCCGAACAGGCCAGCGCCAATGCAGCATCGATGCGCGTGGCGATTCCGGCGGCGGTGTGGGAGGAGCTCAAGCGCGAAGGCGTGATCGAGGCGGATGCGCCGGTGCCCGTTGCGCATTGAGGGATGATGCCTGGACCGCCTGTTCAAACATCTGCGTGGCGGCCAGGGCGGGCGTGGCAGGTGCTCGTGCGATGCGTCCAACAAGGCGCAGCCTCGCTGCATTTCCTTCTCCTACCGGGATATTGTCCCCTTCATCGGGGAGAAGGTGCAGCGAAGGGGCGGATGAGGGTGCGGAACAAGCGACCACGCCCGCGATGAGCAGTCGATTGCGCCAACCCCGCTCTGCACGCCCGGGAACGACTGCAGCGTCATTGCGCGTCAAGTTCCCGATCATGCCAAGCGCAGCTAGCCGCCACGCATCACGGAATCAACAGCGGCCGCAAGGCAGGCACGTGTCTTGCCAACTCGTCGGCAATGATCGCCGCAAAGACATCCGCGCCCTCGGGGCCAAGATGCGTGTAGTCGAAGGCAAGTTTGGCCTGGCCCATCGGTTCTGCACTGGCATTGTCCTGTGCAGTGGCAGTCGCGGTGGCTGCAGGCACGCTGGCGGCTTCAGGCATTTTCGACGATGGCGATGGCGATGACGATGACGGCAGCGTTTGCGCCGGCGTCTTGCCGATGGTGGTGCCCGATTGCGCTGCGATCACCTGCTGCGGGTCGGCCGGGCGCTGCGCCAGCCGCATGGCCAGCACCGGGCCCATGCCCTGCACCAGCGCGCGGCTGCGCGCGTGCAGGTCGATCAGTGGCACCTGTAGTTCGCGCGCCACCGCACGCGTGGCCTCCGCCCAGGGGCCCAGGTCGTCCAGCAGCTGGCCGCGTTCGAACTGCCGGCGCGTCAACGGCGTCACCAGCACCGGCATGGCGCCGGCGGCACGCGCCTCGGCCACATAGCGGCGCAGATTGGCAGGAAACTCGGTCGCCAGGTCGGTCGAACGCCCCGGCTTGCCTGGCTGGTCGTTGTGGCCGAACTGGATCAGCACCACCACCTGTCGATAGCCGCCGCTGCGCAACTCCTTGAGCGCAAGCTCCCACGAGCCTTCTGCGCGGTAGTTGGCCGTGCTGCGGCCGCCGCGTGCCAGGTTCACGCAGCTCAGGAACGAGGTCACATGCTGCGCGCAAAAACTCGGCCCCCAGCCACCCTGCACGGCGGTGGTGGAATCGCCGACCAGCACGATCTTGCTGGCGGCGAACGCAGGTGCCACCGCAGCTGTGCTGCCCATGCCAGCGGCAGCGGCTGCAATCGGCACGCTGGCCGCAGCCAGTGCAAACACCAACAGCGGCGCAACAAGAGAACACAAACGCATGGGATCACCGTCGAGGAAAGGCGGTCAGAACGTGCCGCGCTGGATGAAGGGGGCTTGCTGATACAGCCGTCGCTCGCCGCCGCGGGGGTCCAGGGCCAGCCGGCTGGGCACGTCGAACAGCAAGGTCTCGCGGTGCTCCAGCGAATACGGCTCCCAGCGCGGCAGGCCGCGTTGATTGGGGTCGCCATGGCGCGCGAACGCGAGCAGGGCGCTGCTCATCTGCTCGGCCATCTGCTGCGCGGCAGGGCTGTTGCCGGTACGCGAACCGGGCTGCGCAATGGTGTCGAACACCAGCGGGATATCCAGCGTGTGGAAGGCGCCGAACTTGCCGCCATCCAGTGGCGAGCCCCAATCCAGTTGATAGACCCAGGTGGGCGCGCCCTGGCGTGCGCGCGCTTCGGCCTCCTCGACCGCCCCACGCCAGGAGCGTCCGGCCGTGGTGGCGGCGAAGAACACCTGCGACGGCGTGTAGTGTGGATACAGCCGGCGGTATTCGGCGATCACTACCTGCGGCAACAGGTCCACGTATTGCTGGGCTTCCAGCCTGGCCGGTAATTCGTCCCAGCTCAGCGCGAAGTTTTTCGCATCGTTGCCGAGAAACGCGCGGGTCTCGTCGCGGGTATTGCCGATCACCATCGGAATGCCAGCAGACTGCAGCGGCGCGGTGGGCCAGAACGGATGCACCGGCACGTTGCGCGCATCCAGCACCGGGCCGAAATACAGCGCGCTATTTTCCACCCGCGAGGGGTCGCGCACCTGCGCGGCGGCGGCCAACAGCTGCGCCACCGGCAACGTGCGCAGCCGCGGCAGGTCGCCAGGTGTCAGTTTCAGCGCGTCCAGCAGCAGCTGCGCGCGCTGGCTGGCCGCACGCGGGCCGGCCACGGTGACCTGCTGGCCGCTCATGGTCCAGGCGCGGTGGAACAAGCCACGTGCGGCCGGCATCGCCATCAGCGTGGCGATCTTGGCGCCGCCGCCGGATTGGCCGAAGACGGTGACATTGCCGGCGTCGCCGCCGAATTCGGCCGCATGCTGGCGCACCCAGTGCAGCGCCTGGATCAGGTCCAGCTGGCCGGCATTGCCCGAATCGGCAAAGCTGGCATCGCCCAGTTGCGCCAGCGACAGGTAGCCGAACAGGTTGAGCCGGTGATTGACGGTGATCACCACCACATCGCCGCGTTTGCACAGGCGCACGCCGTCGTAGAGCGGGTCGCTGCCCGAGCCTGTGGTGTAGCCGCCGCCGTGGATATAGAACAGGATCGGCCGCCGGCCACCATCGCGCAGGGCCGGCGTCCACACGTTGAGGAACAGGCAGTCTTCGCTGCTCGGTTCGCTGGCCTTGGATTGCGGGGCGGCGGCGCCGAAGCCGGTGGCATCGCGCACGCCCTGCCAGGGCACTTCCGGCAGCGGGGCCTGGAAGCGCCGCGCGCCGGTGTCGCTGCCGTACGGGATGCCCTTGAACACGCAGATGCCGGCATCGCGCAGGCCGCGCACGGTGCCGCTGCGCAGGTGTGCCAGCGGCGCGCTGTCCTCGCGTGGTGGTGCTGGCGCCGCGGCGGCTGCGGCAACGCCGGGCAAGGCGGCTGCGGCGGTTGCAAGCAGGCCACCGCGCAGCAGCGTGCGGCGGCGCGGGTCGGGCGCGCGCGGTGCGCTCATCGCCCGGCATCCTTCTTCGCCGATGCCGCCGATGCCGCCGATGCCGGTGGCGTGGTGATATGGGCAATCCAGGCCTGCGCCAGCTGCGGCCAGGCGGCCAGGGTCAGCCCGGCGATGCGCTCGGTGCCGAAGCCATGGCCGCCCTGCGCAAACACATGCAGCTCGCTGGGCACTCCGGCGCGCAGCAGTGCGTCGTGCATCAGCAGGCTGTTGCGCACCGGCACCACACTGTCGTCCTGCGCATGCAACAGGAAGGCCGGCGGCGTGCGCGCGTCCACGTGCAGCTGCGGAGAGTAGGCGCGCACCTGCGCAGCGCTGGGCGCGCTGCCGAGCAGGCGCTGCCGCGAGCCCGGATGCGCGTTGGCGCTGTCCATGTCGATCACCGGGTAGATCAGCAGCTGGAAGTCCGGCCGGGCGCTCAAGGCATCGGCGGCATCCTGCGCCGGGTACACCTGTGCGGCATAGCGCGTGCCCAGGCTGGCGGCGACATGGCCACCGGCCGAAAACCCCATCACCCCGACCCGGTGTGCATCGATGCCGTAACGCGCCGCGTTGGCGCGGATCAGCCGCAGCGCACGCTGGGCGTCGGCCAGCGGTACGTCGGCGCCGTTCGGATGGCCTTCGCCCGGCAACCGGTAGCGCAGCACGAACAGGGTGATGCCGGCCTGGTCGGCAAAGCCAGGCGCCAGTGCACTGCCTTCGTTGTCCAGCACGATGCGCTGGTAGCCGCCGCCCGGGGTGACCAGCAGCGCAGTGCCGTTGGGCTGCCTGGGCCGGTACACCACCAGATAGGGCTGGCTGATGGACTGGATGTAGCGGTCAGGGCGGGCGGCATCGCTGCTGCGGTCCACGATGCGCTGCGGCTGCGCCAGCGCGGTGTCTCCCGGTGCCATGCCGGCCGGCCAGAGTGCGATCCGGCTGGCCTGCTCGGCCGCTGTATCGGCGCTGGCCGCCTCGGCCGTCCAGGCGGGCATGGCGGTCAGCATCAGGGCACCCAAGACCAGCGCAAGGCTCCGGCGCAGCCGGTGTAACGGCTCGCGGCCATGGCGTTGATGGCTTGTCTGTCGCATCGCCCCTCCCAGGGTCGCTTCGCAATCGCGGTCACAATGCCGCACTGCACATTGCCAATGACACCGGTTTACCATATACAGCACACCGTGCCGCTGTCGATTGGCAGTGCAACAAAACATCCATCAGGGAGACACCCTTGAGCAACGACGCCGCCACCCCGCCAACGTCCACATCCGCGCTGTCCGACATCGCCCAGCGCTTTGTGGAGGCACGCCGTGCCGGGGCATCGCTAGCCGATTTTCCCGGGCAAATCCCCGCCGACCTGGTCACCGCCTACCAGGTGCAGGACATCGCCATCAGCCAGTGGCATGACCAGGTGGTCGGCTGGAAGGTGGGCTACATCGCCGCCGAGCGCCGCGATGCCTCCGGCGACGAACGGCTGCTGGGTCCGATCTTCTCTCAGAAGCTCTGGAATGCTACCGGTGGAACAACCGAGTTCCCGATCTATGTCGGCGGCTTCGGCGCGGTGGAAGCCGAATACGTGCTGCGCCTGGAAGCCGATGCCCCCGGCGGCAAGACGCGATACACCCCGGACGAGGCCGCTGCACTGCCGGCGAAGCTGTTCATCGGGGTCGAGATCGCCAGCAGCCCGTTGGCGACCATCAACAAGCTGGGGCCGCGAGTGGTGATCTCCGATTTCGGCAACAACAACGGGCTGATCCTGGGGCCGGAAGTCACCGACTGGCTGGGCCGCGAGGAGACCGAACTGACTGCCGAAACGCTGATCGACGACCAGGTCGTCGGAACCGGAGGCGCCACCACGCTGCCCGGTGGATTGCGCGCGGCCTACGCATTCGCGCTCAGCCGTTCGGCCCAGCGCGGGCGTCCGCTCAAGCGCGGTGATCTCATTGCCACCGGCAATGCCACCGGTATCCACGACATCGAAGTGGGACAGCATGCCCTGATTCGCTTCGCCGGCATCGGCGACATTTCCTGTACGGCCGTGTCCGCCAGCTGAGCGCGGACCCCGTGACCAGACGCTTGGGAGGGCGCCAATGATCACACGCAGACATTTCCTCGGTGCCGGGCTCGGTGCCGCCGCTGCCGGCCCCTGGCTGGGCGCCGGCGCCACCACGCCGATTCCCGGCGGCCAGCTGCTGACCGCCACCGACGTGCACGTGGGTGACTACCCCACCGTGGAAGCGGTGCGCTGGTTCGGCAAGCAGCTCGAAGCCCGCACCAACGGCCGGCTCAAGCTGCGCCAGTACCACTCCGGCCAGTTGGGCCGCGAGTCGGAAGCGATCGACATGGCGCGCTTCGGCGCCATCGATATCACCCGCGTCTATTCGGGCGCGTTGAACAACACCTTTCCGTTGACCCAAGCCCTATGCCTGCCGTACGTGTTCGATTCGGTGCCGCATCTGCGCCGTGCCATCGACGGGCATGTGGGCGACAGCGTGCTGCGCAGCTTCGAACAGCGCGGCCTGGTGGGCCTGGCGATCTACGATTCGGGTGCGCGCTGCTTCTACAACACCAAGCATCCGCTGCACCGCCCGGAAGACCTCAAGGGTCTGAAGCTGCGCGTGGCCTCGTCGGACATCTTCCTCAAGCTGATGCGCATGCTGGGCGCCAACCCCACGCCGATGTCGCTGGGCGAGACGTTCTCGGCGATGGAAACGCACATGATCGACGGTGCGGAAAACAATATGCGCAGCTTCCAGTCCAGCCGGCACTTCGAAGCGGCACGGTACTGGTCGCAGAGCGAGCATTCCTACGCACCGGACATCCTGGTGATGTCGCGGCAGAGCTTCGAGTCGCTGAGCGCGGCCGATCGCGGCCTGGTGGTGGAACTGGCGCGCGCGTCGGTGCCGGTGATGCGCGAGTTGTGGGATGCGTCCGAGACGGTCGCGCGCCAGCAGGTGATCGATTACGGCGTCAAGCTCAATCAGGTCGACATGCCGGCGTTCCGCGCCGCCGCCGCGCCGCTGCTGGCCGAATACCGCAAGCAGCCGGAGATCGAAGCGCTGTACCGCCGCATCCGCGATTTTGCATAGAGGTGTCCCGATGACCGAACCCGATACCGTTGCCGTCCCGGTCGCGCCGATGCAGCGCGCGCTGGACCGCGTTTCCGATACCGCCGTTGGCGTGGCATCCATCGCGTTGCTGGGCCTGGTGGTCGTGCAGGGCTGGCAGGTATTCACCCGCTACGTGCTCAACGACTCTCCCAGCTGGACCGAGCCGGTGACGCTGTTGCTGCTGAGTACCGCGCTGAGCCTGGGCGCTGCCGCCGGCGTGCATACCAACCGCCATTTCGGCTTCTACCTGCTGGGCGAGCACGTGCCGCCGCTGGTGCGCCGGATCTTCGAAGTGATACGCCCGTTGATGATCATCGCCATCGGTGCGGTGCTGGCGTGGTGGAGCGCGGCGCTGCTGCTCGATGGCCTGGACATCAAGATGGCCGGCGCGCAGATGCCGCAGAGCATCAACTACTTGCCGCTGTCGATCGGCGGTGCGCTGATGGTGGTGTTTGCCTTGTACAAGTTGTGGCGTGTGCTGCGCCCGGTCCACACTGCAGGAGTGCGCTGATGGGTATCGCGATGTTGTTGGGTACCTTCGTGGTGCTGCTGCTGATCGGCGTGCCGGTCGCCTACGCGCTGGGCGCGGCTGCACTGGCCACGTTGCTGTATCTGGACCTGCCCACCGTGGTGCTGGTGCAACAGATCTCCGCCGGTAGCGGCTCGGCCTCGCTGATTGCGATTCCGCTGTTTATCTTCGCCGGCGAGCTGATGTTGCGCGGTGGCATTTCCGAACGCCTGATCGCGCTGGCTTCGTCCCTGGTGGGGCGTGTGCGCGGTGGCCTGGGCCAGGTCAGCGTGCTGTCGTCGCTGTTCTTCGGCGGCGTCTCCGGCTCGGCCATCGCCGACGTGTCGGCAGTGGGCGGCACGATGATTCCGCAGATGATCAAGCGCGGCTACGACCGCGATTACGCGGTGAACGTGAGCATGACCGCGGCGCTGGTGGCCTTGCTGGTGCCGCCCTCGCATAACCTGATCCTGTTCTCGGCTGCGGCCGGTGGCGGCCTGTCGATCGCCGACCTGTTCGCGGCCGGCATCGTCCCCGCGTTGCTGATGACCGCGGCGATGATGGTCACCGGCTACGCGGTGGCGCGCCATCGCGGTTATGGCACCGAGCCGTTTCCCGGCTGGCGTGCGGTGGCCCTGCGCCTGATCGGTGCATTGCCGGGCCTGGGCCTGGTGGCGTTGATCTTCATCGGTATCCGCGCCGGCATCTTTACCGCGGTGGAAAGCGCTGCGATCGCGGTGGTGTACGCCTTGATCGTTACCGCGCTGCTGTATCGCCAGCTGCGCTGGGCCGAGTTCTTCGCCGCCGTCACGCATGCCGCGCGCACGACCGGCGTGATCCTGTTCGTGATCGCCACTGCGGCGGTGTTCGGCTGGTTGCTGGCCTACCTGCAGGTGCCGGCGGCGGCGGTGAAGTTCCTGCAGGCCATCGCCGACAGCAAGAACACCGTGCTGCTGATGATCGTGGTGATGCTGCTGCTGCTGGGCATGTTCATGGACCTGGCGCCGAAGATCCTGATCTGCACGCCGATCTTCCTGCCGGTGGTCAAGGCCTATGGCATCGACCCGATCCACTTCGGCCTGGTGATGGTGCTGGCCGGCGGTATCGGCCTGATCACCCCGCCGATCGGCTCGGTGCTGTTCATCGGCACCTCCATCGGGCAGATCACCATCGCCCAGAGCATGCGCACCATCTGGCCGTTCTGGCTGGCGGCGCTGTGCGTGCTGCTGATCGTGGCGTTCTTCCCCGAATTGTCGTTGTGGTTGCCGCGCGCGTTGCGCGCATGAGGAGCTGAGCGATTGCGTGCCCGGCGCACGGGCGATCGCGGCGGCCTGGGCGCCGTTGCGGTCCCTCCGTCTGCCGGCCGCGTGCGATGCCGCGTCCAGGGCACATGGCATCGCTGTCGGCGGGAGGGTTCCGCCTCATCTGGTTAACCGGTGGCATTGCCACCGGCAACCGTATCGCCCCGCAGCGCGGGGACCAGGAGAGAGCATGCGTGTACGTACCACCTCACCCCGATGGCGTTGGCTGCTGGCCGGCGGACTGCTGTTGTGCGCGGGCCTGAGCGGCGCGGCGGCCTGGAAGCGCGGCATCGAAAACCAACGCATCGCCGATCAGGGCAATGGCACCTACCTCAATCCGGTGCTGGCCGGCGATCACCCCGATCCCTCGGTGCTCAAGGACGGCGACGACTACTACCTCACGCTGTCGTCGTTCGATGCCTATCCTGGCCTGCCGATCTGGCATTCGCGCGACCTGGTCAACTGGCAGCCGCTGGGCCACGCCATCACCCAGAACGTGGGCGCGATCTGGGCGCCGGACCTGATCAAGCACGGCAAGCGCTACTACATCTATTTCCCGGCCCGGCGCGGCGACCAGGGCGAGCGCAGCAACTTCGTGGTGTGGGCCGATGACATCGCCGGCCCGTGGAGCAAGCCGATCGACATCGGTCTTGGCAAGTACATCGACCCCGGCCATGCGGTGGGCGAAGACGGCAAGCGCTACCTGTTCCTGAGCGGCGGCGACTACGTGCAGCTCTCCGACGACGGCCTGAAGGTGGTCGGCACGCCCAAGCACGTCTACGACGGCTGGAAGTACCCGAAAAGCTGGGACGTGGAAGGCTACGCGCAGGAAGGCCCCAAGATCACCCGCCACAACGGCTGGTACTACATGACCACCGCGGTGGGCGGCACCGCCGGCCCGCCCACCGGGCACATGGTGATCACTGCGCGCTCGCGCTCCATCCATGGCCCCTGGCAGAACGCGCCCAACAACCCGATCACCCGCACCAAGAGCGCCGACGAGCCATGGTGGTCGCGCGGCCACGCCACCCTGGTGGAAGGCACCGACAAGCGCTGGTGGATGCTCTACCACGGCTACGAACACGGCTTCTGGACGCTGGGCCGGCAGGCGCTGCTGGACCCGATCGAATGGACGCCCGATGGCTGGTTCGTCGCCAAGGGTGGGGACCTGGGCAAACCGCTGAAGAAGCCCAGCGGCCAGGCCCTGCAACACGGGCTGGCGTTGTCGGACGACTTCCGCGCCAGCACGCTCGGCCCGCAGTGGGCGTTCTTCAATCCGGCCGCCGACGAGGCCAGGCGCCTGCAGGTGGGCGATGGCGTATTGCGGCTGCAGGGCAAGGGCAGCGCGCCGCGCGATGCCTCGCCGCTGACGGTGATCGCCACCGACCCGGCCTACCAGTTCGAGGTGCAGATGACGGTGAGCCCGGGCGGGCAGGGTGGGGCGCTGCTGTTCTACAGCGACAAGCTCTACGCCGGGGTGGGCAGCAATGGCGAAAACTTCGTCATGCACCGCTACGGCGAGGAGCGCCCGGCCAAGCTGGCGCCCAGCAGCACCGGCGGCACGCTGTGGCTGCGGGTCACCAACAACCGCCACATCGTCACCATCCACAGCAGCACCGACGGCAAGGCCTGGACCAAATACCCGGTGCAGATGGAAGTGTCCGGCTACCACCACAACGTGGCCGGCAAGTTCCTGGCCCTGAAGCCGGCGCTGTATGCCGCAGGTAACGGCCAGGTGGAGTTCCGCAACTTCCGTTACCGCGCCCTGGACTGACCGTCCTGCACCGCCGGGCATGCCGCCGCGCTGTCCGCTGCGGCAGGTACGGCCCCGGCAGGTGCGGTGCAGCGGCAGGCCTCGCTCAGGTCTGCCGGCCCCAGGGCCGGTAGAATCCAATCAACTTCACTGGTTGACCGCTATGCCCGCCCGCAAGATGCCTGAAGAGGGAATGCCCGGCCTGCCGAAGGGCAAGGTCGCCACGATCAACGACATCGCGCGGATGTCGGGCGTGTCGAAGAAGACCGTCTCGCGGATCATCAACAACTCGCCGCTGGTGCGGCAGGACACCCGCGAAAAGGTCGAGGCGCTGATGCGCGAGGTCGGCTATGCACCCGACCCGCTGGCGCGCGGGCTGGCCTTCCGGCGCTCGTTCCTGATCGGCATGGTCTACGACAACCCTACCGCGCAATACATCGTGGACATGCAGTACGGCGCGCTGGACGCGCTGCGCGGTTCCAGTTTCGAGCTGGTGGTGCACCCCTGCGACAGCCGCAGCCCCGGCTACATCGAAGGCGTGCGCCGCTTCGCCCAGGCGCAGAAGCTGCACGGGGTGATCCTGGTACCGCGTGCCTCCGAAGACCAGGCGCTGGCCGACATGCTCGCCGAGATCGGCTGCCGCTACACCCGCATCGCCTCGATCGCGCTGGACACCACCTCGCAGACGGTGATCACCCACGACCGCGATGGCGCCGCCGAGGCGGCCGACTATCTGCTCTCGCTCGGCCATCGCGACATCGCCCTGGTCACCGGTCCCAGCGCCTACCGGTCTTCGATCGAGCGCACCTCCGGCTTTGCCGACGCCTTGAGCCGGCGCGGCATCGAGTTGCCGCCCGAACGCATCGTGGAGGCGGGCTACACCTTCGAATCGGGCGTGGCCGCGGCCGAAAAGCTGCTGCTGGGCAAGAAGCGCCCCACCGCCATCTTCACCGGTAACGACGAAATGGCCGCCGGTATCTACAAGGTGGCCTTGCGCGCCGGCATCAGCATCCCGCGCCAGCTGTCGGTGATCGGCTACGACGACAGCTCGCTGGCCTCGCGCCTGTGGCCGCCGCTGACCTCGGTGCGCCGACACACCCGTGACACCGGGCGTACTGCCGCCGCGATGCTGATCCAGCCCGACAACGCCCCGCAGCTGCCCACCGCCAGCGTGCGCCCGCACCTGATCGTGCGCGACTCCTGCCAACCGCCGGAAGATTGAGCGCCGCGCCGTGCCGCGCCGGAAGAGTGAGGGCCACGCGCCGCGCCCCGCGGTGCCGGCCTTCTGCTCCACCTTGCAGGGCGTCGTGCCCGACAGGGTGAGAACAGCTGGCTCGATCGGCCAACAGCTTGCCCCATCCGCCCTTCGGGCACCTTCCCCCGCAGGCGGGGGAAGGCAGTCCGCCGGTCGCTGCCGTGAAGCCCCTCTCCCGCCTGCGGGAGAGGGGTTGGGGTGAGGGGGTGAGGGTACGGCGGCAGACAGCCCTCCAAAAAGCTCAGCCACGAGCTGACGTAGGAGGCGCACACGAGCTTCTACCCGACCAATCGAGCCGCACACCCAACGCCGTGCGCAGCCTCGCACCCTCATCCGGCGCTACGCGCCACCTTCTCCCGATAGGAGAAGGGACCAAAGCCACCGACACCGTCTTTCGTGCACTGCGCAATGACACCGGTTAACCAGAGTCGGTAGAATGGCCCGGTGCAAGCCCACGACCCCACCCGCTTGTCACCGGAGAGGCGCATGTCCCTGTACTGCAAAACCCATTACGCCACCCATCCCGACGCCATCAAGGGCGCCAGCAACGACGACCTGCGCGAGCTCTATCTGCTCGACGGCCTGTTCGTGAACGATGCGGTGACCCTCAAGTACACCCACTACGAGCGCTTCGTGCTCGGTGGCGCCGCGCCGGTCGGCAAGACGCTGGAGCTGCCCAGGCAGACCGAACCGGCGTCCGCAGCGGGCCACCCGTTCCTGGAACGGCGCGAGCTCGGTGTGATCAACGTGGGTGCCGGCACCGGCACGGTCACCGTGGACGGCACCGTCTACACGCTGGGACCGAAGGACGGGCTGTACGTGGCAATGGGCAGCACCGAGGTCAGTTTCGCCTCGGCCGATGCGGCCAACCCGGCGCAGTTCTACCTGGCCTCCACGCCGGCGCATGCGCGCTTGGACACCAAGCAGCTGTCGATCAAGGACGCGGTGGCACTGGAGCGTGGCGCGCTGGAAACCAGCAACGAGCGCACCATCTACCAGTACATCGTGCCGGCCACCTGCCAGTCGTCGCAGCTGCTGCTGGGCCTGACCGTGCTCAAGCCGGGCAGCGTCTGGAACACCATGCCGCCGCACCTGCACGACCGCCGCAGCGAGGTGTATTTCTACTTCGATCTCGGTGCCAACGACCGCGTCTATCACTTCATGGGCGAGCCCGACGCGCAGCGCCACATCGTGATCCAGAACAACGAAGCGGTGGTGTCGCCGCCGTGGTCCATCCACATGGGCGCGGGCACCAGCAACTACGCCTTCATCTGGGCGATGGGCGGCGAAAACCTGGATTACACCGACATGCACGTGCTGGATATCTGCCAGCTCAAATAAACCAGATTTTTTCCATCGTTCGCGTCGGTGAGGCCTGCGATCCAGGCCGGCACCGGCACCGTCGGCGCGCTCGACCTTGGGCGTTGGCGACGCCGCAGTCCAAACGGTATCAACGCACTCTGCCGCGCGCTGCGCGGTCCATCCCTCACACCGTGATACACCCAGCAGGAGCGATAAGGTAATGAGCAATCCGTTCAGTCTCGAAGGCAAGGTCGCACTGGTCACCGGTGCCAATACCGGCCTGGGCCAGGGCATCGCGTTGGCATTGGCCGAGGCCGGTGCCGACATCGCCGCCGCCGGTATCCAGGCACCCACCGAGACCGAGGAAAAGGTCAAGGCGCTGGGCCGCCGCTTCATCGCCATCGAAGCCAACCTGATCAGCATCGAGCCGGTGCAGCGCATCGTCGAGGAAACCCTCGCCGGCCTGGGCGGGCTGGATATCCTGGTCAACAACGCCGGCCTGATCCGCCGCACCGACGCGGTCGATTTCAGCGAGCGGGATTGGGACGACGTGCTTAACGTCAACCTGAAATCGGCCTTCTTCATGGCGCAGGCCGCCGGCCGCCATTTCATCGCCCAGGGCCGCGGCAAGATCATCAACATCGCCTCGATGCTGTCGTTCCAGGGCGGCATCCGCGTGCCGTCCTACACCGCAAGCAAGTCCGGCATCGCCGGCATCACCCGCCTGCTGGCCAACGAATGGGCCAGCAAGGGCGTAACCACCAACGCCATCGCACCGGGCTACATGGCCACCGACAACACCGCGCAGCTGCGTGCCGACGAAGCCCGCAACCAGTCGATCCTGGACCGCATCCCGGCCGCGCGCTGGGGCGTACCGGCCGACCTCGGCGGCACCGCGGTGTTCCTGGCCAGCAGTGCCTCGGACTACGTCAACGGTGCCATCATTCCGGTCGACGGCGGCTGGCTGGCACGCTGATCCAGATCGCACGGCGATGGCGCGCAGCGTCCAACGCGCGCCGCCGCCGCGCGTGGCGTTGCTGCGATGTGCGGCGTTGCCGCGATGTGGTGTCCTTCTCCCGCCTGCGGGAGAAGGTGCCCGAAGGGCGGATGAGGGCAGCCTCGCCCGGAACCGCAATCAACGGCGCGCAGCGTCTTGGTCACCTCCAGCGCACCCCGCACAGGCACCGCAATCGAACCGTCTCGCGGCAGCATCATCGCTTCCATCTTTTCCGAACCACTCTTCCCCAACCCAATCGGAGCATTCCCATGAAAATCGCACTCATGAATGAGTTCAGCCAGGCCGCCAAGAACCCGGTGATCCTGCAGCAGCTCAACGATGTCGCCAGCGCACAGGGCCACAGCGTGTTCAACGTCGGCATGGATGGCGACAACGACCACCGCCTGACCTACATCCACTTGGGCATCGTCGCCAGCCTGCTGCTGAACTCCAAGGCGGTGGACTTCGTGGTCGCCGGTTGCGGCACCGGCCAGGGCGCCATGATGTCGCTCAATGCGCATCCGGGCGTGTTCTGCGGCTACTGCATCGAGCCGACCGACGCCTACCTGTTCGCCCAGGTCAACAACGGCAACGCGCTGTCGCTGGCGTTCGCCAAGGGCTACGGCTGGGGCGCGGAGATCAACGTGCGCTACATCTTCGAAAAGGCCTTCAGTGGCGAGCGCGGCATGGGCTACCCGGCCGAGCGCCGTGAATCGCAGGTCGCCAACGCCGGCATCCTGACCCAGGTCAAGCAGGCCACCGCCAAGTCGTACCTGGACGGCCTGCGCGCCATCGACCCGGAACTGATCAAGCAGGCCATCGGCGGCGAGCGTTTCCAGCAGTGCTTCTTCGACAATGCCCAGGACGCCGAGATCCGCGCCTTCGTCGCCGGTGTACTGGGCAAGCCCGAAGCCGCAGCTGCGTAACGGCTAACGCCGCTCTCCTGCGGGGCGCGGAGGCACTGTTTGCGCGCCACTGGCGCGCGTGCCTTGGAGCGCCCGCGCTGCCAGCGCGGGCCGGGGCGCGGAGTGGGGGTTGGGGTGAGGGTACGGCGCAAGACGGTTGCCTCAAACGGATAAAGACGTGAGACGACAGTAAGGCGGTCCAGGATTTTCAGTACACCCGCACCCTCATCCGCCCTCCGGGCACCTTCTCCCAAAGGGAGAAGGAACAGCGCTGTGCACTTACCACCTCCCCGGAGCCACCATGCGTCTGCTGCTCCTTGCCTTGCTGCTGCTTTGCACCGGCCTTGCTCAGGCCGCGCCACAACGCATCTTCATCGCCGGCGATTCCACCGCCGCCGAGTACGGGCCCGAGCGCGCGCCGCAGGCCGGCTGGGGGCAACTGCTGCAAGGCTGGTTCGACCCTGCGCAGTGGCAGGTGCACAACCATGCCAAGGGCGGCCGCAGCACCCGCAGTTTCATCGCCGAAGGGCGACTTGATGCCATCGCAAAAGAGTTGCAACGCGGCGACATCCTGCTGATCCAGTTCGGCCACAACGACGCCAAGCGCGAAGATCCCAGCCGCTACACCGATCCGAACACCGACTACGTGCAGTTCCTGCGCCGCTTCATTGCCACCGCACGCGACACCGGCGCCACCCCCATCCTGATCACCCCCGCCGCACGCCTGCTCTACGACTTCGGCGCGCTGCTCGACACGCACGGCCGCTACACCCTGGCCATGCAGCACCTGGCTGCCGAAGAACAGGTGGGCCTGATCGATCTCAACGCCAGCTCCAGCGACTGGATCCGCGCGCTCGGTGAGCAGGCGGCCAAACCGTATTTCCTGTTCGTGCCCGAAAGGAACATGGCCGACGGCACCCATTTCAGCCGCGCCGGCGCCACTGCCATCGCCTGCCTGGTGGTGCACGGCTGGGTGCAGCTGCAACCAGCACTCAAGCCACAGCTGCGCCGCGATGCCGATTGCGGTGCAGCGCCCGATACAGCGGCACGCCGCGCCGCGCAGGCGCATCCCTCGCTGGTGGTGCACGAGCGCGACCTCGCCCGCGAACAACCCGGCCCGCACGGCGGTGCCGGCCCCACCACGGCGTATCCGTTCTTCGCCGACGCGCCCGACCTCAAGTTCGTCCTGCGCAAGCGCGTGCTGCACAAAGGCGCCGGCATCGGCCTGCACCTGCACGACAAGGACGAGATCTACTACATCGTCAGCGGCCGGGGCCTGTACGCGCTGGATGGCAAGCAATACGAGGTCGCTGCCGGCGATGCGTTGCTTACGCGGCCGGGGAGCACGCATGCGCTGCAGCAGACCGGCGACGACGATCTGATCGTGCTGTTGGCGTATCTGGTCAAGCCAGCGGGCTGAGCCCTGCACGGTATGCGTCGCGCAGGATGCGTGATGCGTACGACGCTGCCGGTTGGAGCGCAGGGCGCTGCGCACTGCCGATGCCTCGCGTTTGGCTGTATCCGCCGCCATCGCCGCTATCGAACATGCTCTATGTTGGTACAGCGGAGCGGATGCCTGCGTGCGATTACACGTGGCGCTTTCACCAGAAGCGTCATGCGCTGTCTGCCTGCAGCATGTTCGTCTTGCAGGATGCATGATGCGTACGACGTTGCTGGTGGGAGTGCGTGGCGCTGCGCACTGCCGATGCCTCGCGTTTGGCCGTATCCGCCGCCGCCATCCAACGTGCCTTCCGGCTGTTGGCACGCAAGCGGGGCGGGTGCCTGCGTGCGATCACACCCGCGCTTGCATCAGGAGCGTCGTGCGCTGTCTGGCTGCGCTGCGCGAGCTGTCTCGTGTGATTCGCAGGCATGCTGCGTTGCCCGCAGTGCCTGCAGCCGCTCAGGCCTTGTCCACCCCGTAGTGCGTCAATCCCAGCCGCGCCAGGTCGCCGAGGCGGCGGTAATACACCTCTTCCCAGCCTTGCACGCGCTGGCGGTCGGCCTCGTTCATCGCATCGAGGATGTCTTCGATGCTGAGCAGGTCCGGGTCTTCTTCCAGGCGTTCGAACACCGCGCCCAGGCCCTCGATGGCCTGCCGCGTCTGCGCCGCGCCCATCGCCGCCAGCCCGCGCAACGCATCGCTGCGGGTCGCAGCGTCCCAGCGGTCGAAATAGCGGGCGTAGCCGCTCTCGCTCATGTCCGCCTCCAGCCGTGCCAGCGCGATGAGTTCGCGCTCGCCGGGCGACAGCGCGTCCGGACGCCCGCGCAGACTGGCGAGCTTGGCCTGCGCGCGCGCGGCGCGGCGGCGCCACAGCAGCTCTGGCATGTTGAGCAGGCCGTCGGCCGTGGGCGGTGCGATCGCCGGCCAGTTCACGCCGAAGCCATCGTCGGTCAGTTGCCAGTGCGCGCGCTGCGGTGGCGCGGCCCGCTGCAGCAGGCGATGGGCCGCGATGGGCTCATCGATGCGCATGCCATTGGCCAGGGTGAACAGCAGGCGGGTGTCGTCCAGCTCCAGGCGCCGGATCCGCAGATGCGTCAGGTCCATTTGGGCGAAGGCGATGTGGGGAACCCCGACCTTAGTGCGCAGTGGCGATGCTGTCGAGCCGCTGCGCCTGCACGCGATGTCCAATTCCCCAGGGAAGACGGCAGGGCCGGTGTCTGCAAACGATCGACTCCGCATGCGTCACCGCGCACGGCGTCGGCAACCAGCAGGCGCCGGGACCTGTCCCGCATGCGACCGTCAACGCGCGGCGCGATGCCGCAGGCGAGGCGCCATGCGTGCCCAGCCGGCGGCAGCTTGCCGGGAGAGCGCTGGCGCGTAAGCTGCAGTGCCGGCGTGCCGCGTGCCGCGTGCCGCGTGCCGCGTGCCGCCGCACAGCACAGCAGCGGCGCCTTGCGCCCTCACACGTCGCCGTCGCGGCTCCAGCCTTCGCCGCTGCCGCGCTGGAACACCCGGTCGCTGTCCAGCACATCGCCGGCCGGCAGCTGCGCCTGCTGCGCCAGCGCGGCGTAGATGGGGGTGAAGTCCGGGCTGGTGGCGTCCATCAACTGCGCGAAGCTGTCGATGACGAAATAGGTCTTCTGGTAGGTGTCGATGCGGTAGCGCGTACGCATGATGCGCTGCAGGTCGAAACCAATGCGGTTGGGCGCGTCCGATTCCAGCGAATACAGCGATTCGCCCTTGGACGACACGATGCCTGCGCCATAGATGCGCAGCCCCTGCGCGGTGTTGATCAGGCCGAATTCCACCGTGTACCAGTAGAGCCTCGTCAGATTTTGCAGCGCGTCCGCGCCGATGCCATGCGCCTTGACCCCGCCGCGGCCGTAGGCCTGCATGAAATCGGCAAACACCGGGTTCATCAGCAGCGGCACGTGCCCGAACAGGTCGTGGAACAGATCCGGTTCGGCGATGTAATCGATCTGGTCCGGGCGGCGGATCCACCAGGTCACCGGGAACCGCTGGTTGGCCAGGTGATCGAAGAAGTCCAGTTCCGGCAGCAGGCCTTCCACGCCCACCAGGGTCCAGCCGGTGGCCGCCTGCAGCACCGCGTTGAGTGCGTCGAAGCGGGGGATCTGCGTGTCGTCCATGCCCATGGCGTCCTGCGCCTGCAGGAATTCATCGCAGGCGCGGCCCACCAGCAACTCGCGCTGGCGCCGGTACAGCGTGCCCCAGGTAGCGTGGTCGTCGGCGCTGTAGCCGTCCCACGGCTGGTCGACCACCGCGGTGGTGTAGACCGGTACGTAGCCCTTGTCGGTGAGCTGGTTTTCGACGCGGCGCGGGGCGGTATTCATGCGTGCAGAAGGTCCGTGGCGGCAGGGCTTCACCTTAACCGGAGCGCTGCGCAACAGGGTTGCGAATCTTGCGCAGCACGGCCGCTGGCGCGCAAGATTCATGCGTCTTGGTCTGCTGCTGCGCAACATATGGATCAACCCATCGCCCTGGACCGCACCGATCTGCGATTGCTCGCCCTGTTGCAGACGCAGGGGCGCAGCAGCAATGCCGAACTCGCCATGCAGGTGAATTTGTCCGCCTCGGCCTGCCTGCGCCGCACCCAGCGGCTGGAGGCGGCCGGCATCATCGCCGGCTACGGCGCGCGGCTGGATGCGCGTGCGCTGGGGCTGGGGCTGCAGGCCTTCGTGCGGGTGCAACTGGAACAGCACGGCCAGGCCGATATCGAGCTGTTCGCCGATGGCGTACGTGGCTGGGATGAAGTGGTGGCCTGCTGGGCATTGACCGGCGATATGGACTACCTGCTGCAGGTGCAAGTACGCGACCTGGAGCACTTCTCGCGCTTCCTGCTCGACCGCCTGCTCAACGCCACCGGCGTGTCCGACGTCAATTCCAGCTTTGTGCTGCGCACGGTCAAGGCGCCCGAGGGGCTGCCGCTGTCGCATCTGGCCTGAGCGAGACCCGCGGGAGCGGGCGCGGACATCGCAATCGCCCGCCGCCGCCGATTCACGCAAAACCTTGCCTCGCAAACGCTAACGATTTACATTTGCGTAACATCTGGCCGTTCCAGCCATGTCCTTCTCGTCGATCCGCCAGCCTTGCCAGGCCAGCCAGTCCATCGCCTGAGCACGACGCCGCCCCGACCCCCTGTGCCGCCCACGCCTGGCGTGCGCGCCCGTTCGACGAGAAACCAATGCCTGCACTCACCCCTTCACCGACCCCGCTGTCTGTCGCACTGCTGTGCGCGCTGAGCCTGGCGCCCGCCGTCCACGCCGCCGACCTGGCCGACGCCACCACCCTTGACCAGGTCAACGTCAACGGGACGGTGAGCCGCGCACAGCCGGCCACTACCACGCGGCTGCCGCTGACCTTGCAGGAAACCCCACAGTCGGTGAGCGTGATCGGCCTGCAGCGGCTGGAAGAACAATCGCTGTTCAGCATCGACGATGTGATGCGCAACGTCACCGGCGTCAACGTCTCGTTCTACGACACCCAGCGCCCGCTGTACTTCGCGCGCGGGTTCCAGATCACCGACTTCCAGGTCGACGGCCTGCCCACCTACAGCGGCGCCACCAATCAGGAATACGACACGGTCTTCTACGACCGCATCGAAGTGATCCGCGGCGCCAACGGCCTGCTCACCGGTGCGGGCATTCCCTCGGCCACGGTGAACCTGCTGCGCAAGCGCCCCGGCAAGGAGTTCGATGCCTCGTTCGCCGTGAGTGCGGGCCGCTGGGATTTCCGTCGCATGCAGGCCGATGTCAATGCGCCGCTGAGCAGCGACGGACGCTGGCGCAGCCGCGTGGTGGCCGCCTGGCAGGACCGCGATTACTACTACGACCGCTATCACGACAGCAAGATGTCCGGCATGGCGGTACTGGAAGGCGACCTGACCGAGGCCACCACGCTCACCGTCGGCTATCAGCGCCAGGACAACACCCCGGTCGGTTCGACCTGGGGCACGGTGCCGTTCTTCGCCGCCGACGGCTCCTTCGCCAACCTGGCGCGCTCGACCAACATGGCACCGAAGTGGACGCGCTGGCAGCGCGAAACCAGCACCGCGTTCGCCAACCTCGAGCAACGCATCGGCGAGGACTGGCTGCTGCGCGTCAACTACGCGCACACCAAGGGCCAGGTGCAGAACATGCGCGTCTACGGCACCGGTTATCCAGCGGCCGATGGCAGCGGCGTGTTCCTGCGCACCGCCGCCGGCGAAACCGAAGACGCCCGCGACGGCGTGGACGTGTATCTGTCCGGTGGCTTCTCGCTGTTCGGCCGCCAGCACGACGTGGTCATCGGCGGCAGTTGGCAGGACCTGCAGTCCACCGCCTATCCCACCACGCAAACCTATCCCGCCGACTGGGCCACCTGCGTCAGCCCCACCGGCGTGCGCGAGCGCTGCTATTTCATTCCGAACATCCGCAACTGGGACGGCGACATTTCCGAAGTGACCTACGCACGCACCGGCCGGCGCAACGAAGCGCGGACCACCCAGCGCGGCGTGTACGCCTCAACGCGGTTTCGCCTGGCCGATCCGCTGTCGCTGATCGCCGGGGCGCGCCTGAGCTCGTGGGAGACCCGCACCCAGGCCTTTAATGCGGCCGGTGCCTACACCGGCACCAGCGGCCGCTACGAGGTGAGCGATGAAGTCACCCCGTATGTGGGCCTGGTCTACGACATCGTGCCGGACGTGTCGGTGTATGCCAGCTACACCGAAATCTTCAACCCGCAGAACTACCGCGACAAGGACAACAACCTGCTCGCGCCGGTGGAAGGCTCCAACCTGGAGGCCGGCATCAAGGCGCAGTTGCTCGATGGCCGCGCCATGGCCACCGCGGCGGTGTTCGAAGCCAGGCAGGACAACTTCGCGGTGCGCGACATGACCCAGCCGGAAGGCTCGCTGCCGGACGGCACCTCGGCCTTCATCGGCGTGGACGGCACCAAGAGCCGCGGCTGGGAAGTGGACTTCAACGGCGAAGTGCTGCCCGGCTGGACGATCAATGCCGGCTATACCCACGTCAAGGTCACCCGCGCGCCCACCGATACGATCTACGCCAACCTGCCCGAAGACTATCTGCAGCTCTCCACCCAGTGGCGCCTGCCGGGCGCGTGGGACTGGCTGAGCATCGGCGGCGGCGTGAGCTGGCAGAGTGCGGTGCGCGGCTTCAACATCGCGCGGCCTACCGGCGATGGCAGCGCCACCACCACCCCGGTCACCGTGGTGCAGAACCCCTACGCGCTGGTGCACTTCAACGCCAACTACCGCATCAGCGACCAGTGGACCGCCACGCTGGCGGTGCGCAACGCCTTCGACAAGACCTATTGGGCGAACCTGGACTACCAGAACTACGGCGAACCGCGCTTCATCAGCCTGTCGTTGCGCTGGCACTATTGAGCGCGTGCGGAGACATCGGTAAAGCTGCACGGCCGGGGCCGCTCCGACGGGGAGCGGTTTCCAGCGGTTGACGACACGCCAAGGCCACGCAGTACACACGAAAGTGCGCCCGCTCTTGTAGGAGCGGCCCTGGCCGCGACGCCGTACCGATCAACCCAGCCGAGGCGTATCTCGCGCCGCATCGGTCATCCGGCGCCAGCATCCGCCGTCATTGCGTTGCCTTCGATTGGTCCTCGCACAAGCAGGCGCGAAGCTTTACGCGCGATGCCACATGGCCGGCGATGTCGATCGTGTGCGTGTACGACTGCGGTGCTACGCGCGCTGAGCGGCAGCGGCGCCATCGCGCGGTGCCATCAGGCCTTGCATCGCACCTGCAGCGGCCTCATGGCGCCACGCAGTCCTCGTCCTTGCCGCGCAGCTTGTCCCAGCGCGAGCGCTGTTCCAGGCAGCGCTGGTAGGCCTGTTGTTTTGCGGCGGTGGCCTGTTCGGCGGCGCTGCGCACGGCGCTGCTGCGCGCGACCTGCAACTGCGCGATCTTGGCGCGGATCTGCGGCATCGCCGCCATCGCCGCGCGCTCGCCCTCCAGGATCGCGGTGCCGCGCTGGTTGAAATCGGCCGAGCCGATATCGCTGACCTTGGGGCGAATCACCACGTCGGCGCGCTTGAGTTCGGCCTCGCCCAGGCGCTGGCCCATGATCGAGATCGACTGGTTCACCGTCCCCAGCAGATCGCCCGGGTTCTTGCCGCTGGCCTTGCTGGAAATATCCACCGCCACCACGAACTCGGCGCCGAGCTGGCGCGCGGCATCCACCGGCACCGGGCTGACCACGCCGCCGTCGACGAAGTGGTATTTGCCGATGGTCACCGGCTCGAACACGCCGGGAATGCTGCTGGACGCGCGCACCGCCTGGCCGGCATTGCCGCGCACGAACACAGTGCGTTCGCCGTCTTCCAGGCGGGTTGCCACGGCCGCAAACGGCTTGCGCAACTTCTCGATCGGCTTGCCGCCGAGTTGCGCATTGACGTAGTCCTGCAGCTTCTGCCCCTGCACCAGGCCGCCGGACAACAGCCGCACATCGCGGATGCTGGTCTGGTCGAGCGCGACGGCTTTTTCCTGCATCTGGAACGCATCCATGCCGCTGGCATACAACGCGCCGACCACGCTGCCGGCGCTGGTGCCCGACACCACCACTGGCGCGAAGCCGTTGGCCTCGAGCATCTTGATCACGCCGATATGCGCAAAGCCCTTGGCCGCACCGCCGCCGAGGGCGATGCCGATCTTCACCGGCTTGGGCGCGGCGGTGGTGGGCGGCTGCACGACCGGCGCCGGTGCGGCCGCGCGCGGCTCTCCACCGCAGGCCGCGAGCAGACCGAGCATGCACAACAGCGAAAGCGAGCGGGGACGGTGGAGCGCAGTCATGGCGAAAAGGTCGTGGGAAAGGCGAGGGAGAATACACGCCTCGCGGAAACGGTGACGCCACGCATGTCCTTCCCCCGCCCGCGGGGGAAGGTGCCCGAAGGGCGGATGGGGGAGGCCGTTCCAGCAACGTCCAGGCGTCGCCGATCGCGCCAACGGGCGAAGACGGTGCGCGCTCCAGATACGGTGCCTGCCTGCTGCCCTCACCCCAGCCCTCTCCCGCAGGCGGGANCGGACAGTGTGCCGGTTCAGCCCGAGCGTACCGACTCAGCCCGTGCAGTAGCGCCATTGCGTATGTCTGTACCGCTCAGTGAGCGACGGCGCAACGCAACCCCCATCGCGCAGTGACCGACTCTCCGAGATCTCGATGCCATACATGCTTGCGCAGATCGACTTCCCCCAAACAGCGACGCCATGCATGTCCTTCCCCCGCCTGCGGGGGAAGGTGCCCGAAGGGCGGATGGGGGAGGCCGTTCCAGCAACGTCCAGGCGTCGCCGATCGCGCCAGCGGGCGAGGACGGTGCGCGCTTCAGATACGGTGCCTGCCTGCTGCCCTCACCCCAGCCCTCTCCCGCAGGCGGGAGAGGGGGCAGTCTGCGGGGGACGGACAGTGTGCCGGTTCAGCCCGAGCGTGCCGGCTCAGCCCGTGCAGTAGCGCCATTGCGTATGTCTGTACCGCTCAGTGAGCGACGGCGCAACGCAACCCCTACTCGCGCAGGGACCGACTTCCCCAGATCTCGACGCCATGCATGTCCTTCCCCCGCCTGCGGGGGAAGGTGCCCGAAGGGCGGATGGGGGGGAGGCCGTTCCAGCAGCGTCCAGGCGTCGCCAATCGCGCCAGCGGGCGAACCTGCTGCCCTCACCCCAGCCCTCTCCCGCAGGCGGGAGAGGGGGCCGTCTACGGGGGACGGACAGTGTGCCGGCTCAGCCCGTGCAGGAGCGCCATTGCGCAAGTGTGTACCGCTCAGTGAGCGACGGCGCAGCGCAACCCCTGCTCGCGCAGGGACCGACTTCTCCAGACACGACGCCATGCATGCTCGCGCAGGGACCGACTTCTCCAGACACGACGCCATGCATGCTCGCGCAGCGACCGACTTCCTCAGACACGACGCCATGCATGCTTGCACAGCGACCGACTTCCCCAGATCTCGACGCCACACATGCTCGCGCAGCTCGACTTCTCCCCGACAGCGACGCCGTACATGTCCTTCCCCCGCCTGCGGGGGAAGGTGCCCGAAGGGCGGATGGGGGCAGGGGGGGGCGACAGTCGCTCAGGACAGGCGCACTTCCGAGGGAAGCCGGATCTGGTCGCCGCTTCTGGGCGTTCACCGAATGGCGCTTGTTCCACAGAACGCGGCAAACGCGGCCCGACCGCGCCGAAACCCTCAGAACCGGTTGTCGCCATCCAGCAGCCGTCCCAGGCCGCCCAGCACCGAGCCTTCGCCGCGTTGCTGGCCGCCGGCCTGCGGGGCGGCCTGCAGCATGCGGCCGGCCATGCGCGAGAACGGCAGCGATTGCAGCCACACCTTGCCAGGGCCGGTGAGCGTGGCCAGGAACACGCCTTCGCCACCGAAGAACATGCTCTTCAGGCCGGCGACGCGGCGCACGTCCATGTCCACGCCGGCGTGATAGGCGACCACGCAGCCGGTGTCCACGTCGATGCGTTCGCCCGGGCCGAGCTCGCGCTCCATCACGGTGCCGCCGGCGTGCACGAACACCCAGCCGTCGCCTTCGAGTTTCTGCATGATGAAGCCCTCGCCGCCGAACAGGCCGGTGAGGATCTTCCTCTGGAACGCGATGCCCAGCGACACCCCGCGCGCGCCGGCCAGGAAGCTGTCCTTCTGGCAGATCAGCCGCCCGCCGTGTTCGGACAGGCGCAGCGCCAGCACCGTACCCGGGTAGGGTGCGGCGAACGCCACCTTGGCCTTGCCGCTGCCGGCATGGGTGAACACGGTGGTGAACAGGCTTTCGCCGGTGACCACGCGCTTGCCGGCTGCCAGCAGCTTGCCCATCAGTCCGCCGCCACCGCTCTGGCCGGCATGCGAGCCGTCGCCGAACACGGTGTCCATCTGCACGGCCGAATCCTTGTACATCAGGGCGCCGGCCTCGGCGATCGCGCTTTCGCCCGGGTCCAGCTCCACTTCGACGAACTGCATGTCGTTGCCGACGATGCGGTAATCGATCTCGTCGGCATTGCCGGCCGCGCCGGTCAGCGGCGGCGGGGCGCTGCCGCCGCTGTGCAGCTCGGCCAGCTGCCGGGCCGGGGTCCAGCCATCAAGTCCGTCGCGCCAGGCCAATGCGTCGGGTTGGCGCTGGGCGTGCGCACGCGCGCTGGCATCGTCGAGCGGACCGATGCGGTCGGCCTGTCCGGGAACATGGAAATACCACTGGGCCATCGAGACGACTCCTGTCTGTGTGTGTGCGGAGTCTAGCCTTAGCGGCAGCGCTTGCGCCCCCTGTCCAAGGTCACGACCTCACGCGGCGGTCGGGCTGCAGCTGCGAAGGACGCCGGTATGGCAACGCGCCGCGCTGCTCACGGCGGGCAGCGCGTCATGCGCCTACCGTGGCCCAATAGCGCTGGCCATCGCGCTGCACGCGCACCGGGCCATCGAACACCGCCGACAGGCTGGCATCGGTCAGCAAGGCATCGCGGCTGCCATCGGCTACCACCTTGCCGGCGCGCAGCAGGATGACGCGCGCAATCTCTGGCACGATCTCTTCGATGTGGTGGGTCACCAGTACCAGCGTGATGCCCTGCCGGGCGAGATCGCGCATGGTATCGATCAGGTGCTGGCGGGCGACCAGATCCAGGCCGGTGGAAGGCTCGTCCAGCAGCAACGCCTGTGGACGGTTGACCAGGGCGCGGGCGATCAGCACGCGGCGGGCTTCGCCGGCCGACAATTCGGCGAACGGGCGGTCCAGCAACGGCAGGGCGCGCGCCAGTGCCAGCGCTTCGCGCGCACGGGCGCGCATGTCCTCGCCGATCTCGCGGTGCGGCGGCACCACGTAGCTGACGAAGAAACCGGACAGCACCGCGCTTTCCACATCCAGTCCCGGCATGTCGGCCAGGTTGACGCTCAGATCGCCGGTGACGATGCCCAGCTGCGAGCGCAACCGGTCCACCTGCCAGCGCGTCTGCCCCAGCACCTTCACCGCCGCCTGACCATCGCCGCGCGCCAGCGGATATAGCTCGCGGGTGATGAGTTTGATGAAGGACGACTTGCCACAGCCGTTAGGTCCGAGGATGGCGGTGTGCTGCCCCAGTGCAATGCGCAAGGACAAGCTGTGCAGCACGCGAACCTGGCCGCGCATCACACTTGCCTGGTCGAGTTCGATCAGTGCGTGCGTATCGGCGGCAGAAGAAGAGACAGCAACAGTCATACGGAAAAGATCGGCAATGGAGGAGACGTGTGAATCGCTTAGGAAGGTAGCCAACACCCTACGCAAGCGAAGGGTGAAGTTTGCCGCGATCGCCCCCATCATGTCTGCATCAACCAACGAGACGCCGCCGCTGTGGACTTGCCGATGCTGCCCGACCCGATCATCGACTTCCTGACCTCCGGCGTTGCCGGTCTGGGTGTCTGGGGCATGCTTGCGGTGCTGCTGGTGTTCACCCAGCTCACCATCTTTGCGGTGACCTTGTACCTGCATCGCAGCCAGGCACATCGCGGTGTGGATTTCCACCCGGTGCTGGCGCACTTCTTCCGGTTCTGGACCTGGCTCACCACCTCGATGATCACCCGCGAATGGGTGGCGATCCATCGCAAGCACCACGCCAAGGTCGAAACCGACGAAGACCCGCACAGCCCGCAGACCAAGGGCATTGGCCAGGTGTTCTGGCGCGGTGTGGAGTTGTATCGCCAGGCGCGTGCCGAGCGTGCGGACATTGAGCAATACGGCAAGGGCGCGCCGTCGGACTGGATCGAACGGCATCTGTATACCCCGCATGCCAATGCCGGCCCGATCGCGCTGGGCGTGATCAACACGGTGCTGTTCGGATTGCCCGGCATCGCGCTGTGGGCGATCCAGATGGCGTGGATTCCGTTCTGGGCCGCCGGCGTGGTCAACGGGCTGGGTCACTGGTGGGGCTATCGCAATTTCGAATCGGCCGACACCTCCACCAACCTCACGCCGTGGGCGCTGTGGATCGGCGGCGAAGAACTGCACAACAACCACCATGCCTTCCCCAGTTCGGCGCGTTTCTCGATGCGGCGCTGGGAGCTGGATATCGGCTGGATCGCCATTGTCGGCCTGCAGGCGCTGGGCCTTGCCAAGGTGTTGCGGGTGGCGCCGTCGCTGGATATCCGCCCCAACATCGCCGTGCCCGATGCGGACACGCTCAAGGCCTTGCTGTCGCATCGCTTCCAGGCCATGACCGACTACCAGCGCAACGTGCTCAAGCCGGCGCTGCGCGAAGAGGCCGCTGCCACCGGCGCCAAGCTGCGCGAGTTGTTGCCGCGGCGCCTGCGCAAGGGTCTGGTCGACGATGGCCGCTGGCTCAAGCCGGATGCACGCGCGCAGCTGCAGGCCTGGGTGGCGCAACGCCCGCGCATGCGCACGCTGGTGGACTATCGCGCGCGTCTGACCGCGGTGCTGGAAGCGCGCAGCCATGACGCCTCCGAACGGCTCAAGCAATTGCAGCAGTGGTGCCACGAAGCCGAAGCCAGCGGCAATGCCGCGCTGCAGGCCTATGCGGCACGGCTCAAGGGGTATGCGCTGAGTGGTGCGTAAGCGCAGCGGCGCACTGGCTGCCAGGTGGGTCAGCGCGCCGAGCGGATCGGGCGCGCGCCTGCTGCTTGCGTTCTGCCTGGCGTGCGCCGCCACAGGCAGCGTGCACGCCCAGGTGCAGGACAGCCAGGAGTATCTCAAGCGCATGGACGGCGATGGCGACGGCCGGGTCAGTCGCGACGAATATCTGGCCTGGATGAGCTACGCCTTCGATCAGCGCGATACCGATCGCGACGGCGTGCTGCAGGGCGAGGAGTTGCCTGGTCGGCGCGGCAAGCCGATCACCCGTGCCGCGCATCGCGCCACCTTGATCGAGCGCTTCGCGCGCCAGGATGCCAACGGCGACGGCTACCTGAGCGCACGCGAGCTGCTGGCGCCGCCGCGCTGATGCACGCCTTCGCGCTCGACTGACGTCCCCTTCGGCAAGCTCGAGCGCATGTTCACACTCGATCAGGTCAGCCGGCGCTACGGCCGGTCCCTCGCGCTCGACAATGTCAGCCTGGCGTTCGCCAGCGGCGTCACCACCGCGGTGATCGGGCCCAGCGGCGCTGGCAAGTCCACCGTGTTGCGCCTGCTGGTCGGGCTGGAATGGCCCGACAGTGGCACGGTCGGCTTCGATGGCACGCCACTGCAACGCGAGCGGCTGCAGGCGCAGCGTCAGCGCATCGGCTATGTGATCCAGGAGGGTGGTCTGTTTCCGCATCTGGATGCGCGCAGCAATGTGGTGTTGCTGGCGCAGACGCTGGGCTGGACGCGCGAGCGCATCGATGCGCGCCTGCAGACGCTGTGCGCGCTGTGCCAGCTGCCGCCGGAGTTGCTGGCGCGCTACTCGGCCGAGTTGTCGGGCGGTCAGCGCCAGCGCGTGGGCCTGATCCGCGCGCTGATGCTCGACCCACCGGCGCTGTTGCTGGACGAACCGCTGGGCGCGCTCGACCCCATCGTGCGCTACGACCTGCAGGAACAGATGCGCGCGCTGTTCGCCCGGCTCGGCAAGACCGTGGTGCTGGTCACCCACGATGTCGCCGAGGCGGCGTATCTGGCCGACACCCTGGTGCTGATGCGCGCCGGTCGCGTGCTGCAGCAGGGCAGTGCGCGCGCGCTGCTCAAGCACCCGGCCGACCCGTTCGTGCAGCGGTTTCTCACTGCCCAGCGCAGCATCGGCGAGTCCGCATGAGCGCGCGCGTGGTGGTGGCAGTGCTGCTGTTGCTGTGCAGCCTGGGCGCACACGCGGCGCAGGTCACCGTGGGCTCGAAGAACTTCACCGAAGCGGTGATCCTGGGCGAAATCGCCACCGCTGCCGGCAAGCGCGACGGGGTGGATGTGCAGCATCGCGCCCAGCTCGGCGGCACACGCATCCTGTGGCGTGCGCTGGAAACCGGGCAGATCGATGCCTATGCCGAATACACCGGCACCCTGGCGCAGGAACTGCTGCAACTGCCCAAGGCCAGCCACGCCGAGCTGCGCGCTGCACTGGACGCGCGCGGGCTGGCGATGACGCAGTCGCTCGGCTTTCAGAACACCTATGCGTTCGGCATGCGGCGCGCGCGCGCGCAGGCGCTGGGCATCACCACGTTGTCGCAACTGGCGCGCCACCCGGATTTGAAGATCGGGCTGAGCAACGAATTCATGCAGCGCGCCGACGGCTGGCCGGGCGTGCGCGCCGCCTATGCCCTGCCGCAAGCCGCCACCGGCCTGGATCACGATCTGGCCTATCGTGCGCTGGAGAGCGGCGCCATCGAGGTCACCGATCTGTACAGCACCGATGCGGAAATTCCGTATTACAAGCTGCAGGTGCTGCGCGACGACCTTCATTATTTTCCCGAGTACCAGGCCGTGTTCCTGTACCGCAAGGATCTGGCACAGCGTGCGCCGAAGATGCTGCAGACCTTGCACGGCCTGCAGGGACGTATCGACGAAGCGGCCATGCAGCAGCTCAATGCGCAGGTGAAGCTGGAGCGCAAGAGCGAATCTGCAGTGGCCGCGCAATGGCTGGGCGTGAAGCCCGTCTCGGACACCGCCTCGCGCATCAGCCGGTTATGGCGTTACACCGGCGAGCATCTGGCGCTGGTCGGCAGCTCGTTGGGATTGGCATTGCTGATCGCCCTGCCATTGGGCGTGCTGGCGGCACGACGGCCACGGCTGGGCCAGCTGGTGCTGTCGCTGACCGGCGTGCTGCAGACCTTGCCCTCACTGGCGGTGTTCGTCTTCATGATCCCGCTGTTCGGCATCGGTGCCAGGCCGGCGATTGCGGCGCTGTTCCTGTATAGCCTGCTGCCGATCGTGCGCAACACGCATGCCGGGCTGACCTCGATCCCACGCGAGCTGCGCCAGACCGCCGAAGCGATCGGCCTGCCGGCATGGACGCGGCTGTGGCGCATCGAGCTGCCGCTGGCACGCCGCACGATCGTAGCCGGCATCCAGACCGCCGCGGTGATCAACGTGGGCACCGCGACACTGGGTGCGCTGATCGGCGCGGGCGGTTACGGCCAGCCCATCCTCACCGGTATCCGCCTGGATGACATTGGTTTGATCCTGGAAGGCGCGATCCCGGCCGCGGTGCTGGCGTTGCTGGTGCAGGCGGTATTCGAGGGGATAGAGCGCTGGGCGACCCCGCGCGGTGTGCGAATCGGCCAGCAGGGCTAAGACGCAGCCTGCGGGTCTGGGCTCGCCGTCATCGAGCGTTGTCCCAGCTGCATCCGCCCGCCATCGCCAGCACCGATCACGTCCTTTTCCCACCAGCGTCAGTCACTTCCTTCTCCCGCCAGCGTCAGTCACTTCCTTCTCCCACCAGCGTCAGTCACTTCCTTCTCCCACCAGCGTCAGTCACTTCCTTCTCCCGCCAGCGTCAGTCACCTCCTTCTCCCGCGTGCGGGAGAAGGTGCCCGAAGGGCGGATGAGGGGCCCTGGCACAGCCCCTGTCCGCCTCGCTCAGCGCGCAGTCTTCGGGCCATGCCCGGTCGCGGCCAGGTCCGCTCCTACGCGTCGGGGCGCAGTGGTGACCGGGAACGCCGCCCATACCTCAGCGTTCACCCGGAAGCGCTGCGATCACAAGGTCCAGCGCGTGATCGGTGACATTCAAATGCGGCGCAATCCTCAAGCGCCCGTGCCGGCGCGTGCAGATCGCTCCGAGCGCGCCGAGCGTCGTTGCTACCGCATCCAGCGCAGCGGCGGGCGGCTGCAGGGCGGTGAGATGCGGTGCATGTCCAGGCGTGCACCAGTGGCCCAGGCCACGTGCGTGCAAGGCGGCATCCCACCGCGTGGTCAGACTGCCCAGCGCCTGTGCGATGCGCACCGGCTGCCAGGCGCTGACCTGCTTCAGCGCGGCTGTCGCCATCGCAATGCGCAGCGGATCGGCCACCCCGCCGGCATCGAAGCGGCGTGCTCCGTCGCGATACTGCGGAGACTGTGCAACCGGAAACTCCCAGCTGCTACCGGCATCGCGGCCGATCCAGTGTTCCTCGATCGGCACGCCCTGTGTACGCCACTGCGGCGCTACCCACAGCCAGGCCAGGCCCATCGGCCCCAGCAACCATTTGTGGCCGACACTGACCACGAATTCCGGCTTCCAGCGCGGCAGGTCGGTAGGAAGCACGCCCAGGCTCTGGCTCAGGTCCAGCACCAGGGCTGCACCGCGTGCCTGCAGCGCGGCGCTGATGCGGTCCAGGTCCAGCTGCCGCCCATCCAGCCAGTACGCCTGCGGCAGGCTGGCGATACGCAGCGCCGGAGTGTCGGCAATGGCCTGCAACACGGCATCGGTCAACACGCTGCCGGTGCTCGTCGGTATTGCCACGACCTGCGCACCCACCTCCGCACAGCGGCGCTGCCAGATCAGCAGGTTGGACGGAAACTGCCCCTCCAGCACCAGCACCGCATCGCCGCGTTGCAGCGGCAGGTTGCGCGCGGCGGTGGCCAGGCCATGCGCGGCCGATGGCAGCAGGGCCACCGCATCGACATCATGGTCGAACAGGCCGGCCGCAAGTGCGCGCAGATGTTCGATCTGCTGCAGCCACGCATCGAAAGGCAAGCGCCAGGGCACGGCCAGCGCATCCACGGCCTGGTGTGCCACCTGCTGCACCGCACGCAACAACGGTCCGCGCGAAGCGGCATCCAGATAAACGACCTCGCCGGGCAGCACGAACGCCTGCTGGCGGTGTGCCCAATCCAGAGGAGCGGGGAGCGGGCTGGACAACAGGGACGATGACATGCGCACAGCTTACCGCTGGCTGCCATCGCGCCGACACGGAGCGTTCACGGGCGCTCCCCAAGCATACGGCGATGTCTGCACTCTCACCCTTGCTGGTCGAGCACCAGCACCAGCACCAGCAGCTCAGCCTGTTGGACCGCTATGCGCAGACCCGCGCGCTCAGCGATCGCCTCGCCGCACCCCTGAGCGCCGAAGACGCCATGGTGCAGAGCATGCCCGATGCCAGCCCCAGCAAATGGCATCTGGCGCATACCACGTGGTTCTTCGAGCGGTTCGTGCTGCAGACCGATCCGGTCTACCGCGTGTTCGATCCGGCCTGGGACTTCCTGTTCAACAGCTACTACCAGAGCGTTGGCCCGATGCATGCCCGCGCGCGCCGCGGCGTGTTGTCGCGGCCGTCGTTGCAGCAAGTGCGCGACTACCGCGCGGCGGTGGATACGCACATGCAGCAACGCCTGCGCGACGGCCTGCTGGATGCGCAGGCCTGCACCATCGTGCAGCTGGGCATCCAGCACGAGCAGCAACACCAGGAACTGCTGCTGACCGATATCAAGCACGCGCTATGGAGCAACCCGTTGCAGCCTGCCTATCGCCAGACGCCTGCAGCGCCGCCGGCCGCTGGCAGTGCGGTGCGCTGGCATGCGCGCGAGGAGCAGATTGCACAGATCGGTGCGCCTGCCTGGCCGCATAGCGAGCGCTTCGCCTACGACAACGAGTCGCCGCGTCACCGCGTACTGGTGGGTGCGCATGCGCTGGCCAGCCGCGTGGTCAGCAATGCCGAATTCCAGCAGTTCATCGACGACGGCGGCTACCGCAACGCCGGCGCCTGGCTCAGCGACGGCTGGGCGATGGTGCAGGCGCAGGGCTGGGAGCACCCGCTGTACTGGGACGCGCAGGGGCGCGAGTTCACGCTCGATGGCTGGCGCGTGCGCGATCCGCACGCGCCGGCCTGCCATCTGAGCCTGTTCGAGGCCGACGCCTTCGCGCGCTGGGCCGGCGCACGCCTGCCGACCGAAGCCGAATGGGAACTGGCTGCCACCGGCGTGCCGGTGCAAGGCAACTTTGTCGACAGCGATGCCTTGCATCCGCGCGGCGCGCAGGCCGTGGATACCGGCCTGCAGCAGTTGTTCGGCGATGTCTGGGAGTGGACCGGCAGCGCGTATCTGCCGTATCCGGGCTTCGCGCCGTGGCCGGGGTCGCTGGGCGAATACAACGGCAAATTCATGAACGCGCAATGGGTGCTCCGCGGCGGCAGTTGTGCCACGCCGGCGAGCCACATGCGCGCCAGTTACCGCAACTTTTTCCCCTCCGACGCGCGCTGGCAGTTTGCCGGTGTGCGCCTTGCCAAGGATCTGCCGTGAACGCTGCCGCCCATGCCATGCAACGCGCCCATGCCGCGCTGACCGACCTGCGTCCACAGCCGGACGACATCACTGCCGACGCGTTGGCCGGGCTGTCGCAGACGCCCAAGACGCTGCCGTCCAAGTATTTCTACGACGCGCGCGGTTCGCAGTTGTTCGAGGCCATCACCCGGCAGCCGGAGTATTACCTCACCGGCACCGAACTGGGCTTGCTGGAAGCCAGCATGGGTTCGATCGCCCAGGCCATCGGTGCCGGTGTGCACGTGGTGGAATACGGCAGCGGCAGTGGCCGCAAGACCGAGCTGCTGCTGCAGGGCCTGCGCGATGTGGTGGCCTATACGCCGCTGGAAATCTCGCGCACCGCGTTGCTGGAAAGCACCGCACGGCTGGCCCAGCAGTTTCCGCAGATCCAGATGCTGCCGGTCTGCACCGATTTCACCAAGCCGCTGCGCCTGCCCGATGCGCAGCGCCCGGCGCGCCGGCATCTGGTGTTCTTCCCCGGCTCGACGCTGGGCAATTTCACCGACACCGCCGCCATCGCGCTGATGGATGCGATGCGCCAGACCATGGGCAGCGACGGCTGCGCGTTGATCGGCATCGATCTGGACAAAGACGCCGGCCTGATCGCGGCGGCCTACAACGATGCCGCCGGCGTCACCGCCGAGTTCACCTTGAACCTGCTGGCGCGGCTCAACCGCGAGATCGGCAGCGATTTCGCTCTCGACGGCTTCCGTCACAAGGCGGTCTATGCGCGCGAACGCGGCCGCATCGAGACCTTCCTGGTCAGCCAGCGCGACCAGCGCGTCCAGGTGGGTGGCCAGGACATTGCCTTCGCCGAGGGCGAGGCGATGCAGGTCGAATACAGCTACAAGTACACCGATGCGCGCTTCGCCGAACTGGCCGCCGCGGCCGGGCTCAAGGTCACCCACGGCTGGAACGATGCCAAGGACTGGTTCGGCCTGCGCTTGCTGCGCCCTGCGTAGGGTTACCAGGCAAGCCTACGATTGGTCGAGGATGTATTTGGCTGCTATCAGCGGTCTGGCGGCATCTCACGCAGATGTTTGGCCGCTTTTCTGATGCCGCCGAAGACGGTTTCTGCGAGGAGACTCGGAAACTCCAGTGGAAGCGTATTGGCGACACGATCCAATGCGCCTTCCACCTGCCCCAACAGTTCTTCGATCCAGGACTCTGCACCGCCACGCACTCCGCAGGCCCGTGCAGTGTCGTTCCAGTGGCGACGCCGGATATCTTTCAGGCGGCGATGCCGGTTTTTACCAACGACGGCCATCGCCAGCGACGCGCGATGTGGATCCAATTGCTGGGGGCGGCGGCCAAGGATGGGATAAACCGATAGAACATCGTAAAGCGGTGTCATGCGGAACCGGCCACCAGGCTCGATCATCAGGCTGAAATTCTTTGCGTGCCCGTCGGTGGCTGCGAGTAGCCAAAACAGGATTTGCGACTTGAAAAAGGTCGCGCGGTCGGAGGGCTCACTCGATTGGCGCAGTAACTCCATGATTTCCACGATGCCAGGGCCGCCGTCGCTCTCGTATTTTTTGGACGAAGACACGCCAAATGCCTGGCACAGGTCTTCCTGCGGAAGTCGCATCCACCACTGTCCATCCGACGAAAGGCGTCGGTCGAACCGTTCGACGATGAGAGCGCGCTGATCTTCGAACCGCCCCATCGTGGTTGCTGCAACGGGAATACCGAAGGCCGCCAGTAATTGCGCGCACAGCCATTCGTTCTCCACCGATTCCTGCATGTCGGCACGCATATTGCCGACCAGACCCAGCGGCAATTTGAAGATGTGCGTACTCGGCGTGCTGCCCAACGGCACGCACCATTGCCGTTGGTGCAATAGCAGAGCGGTCTTCTCCTGGGCGCCAGCCAATGACAGCCGAAATTCGTCGCCATCACCATGGTGCCCGGGCAACGTGGGCGCGGTGACCCCGCGCAGCATATCGGCGACGCCGAGCTCGGTCAGTGGCCTGTTCTGGATGGTGCGCAGATGCTCGGGCTCTTGATCGACTGCGAGCAACTGGATCGCACCGACACAATCGCGGCCGACCGCCTGCAGCAGGTCGAAGGTGCTGGCCGAGTCGGTCCTAAAGCGTTCCCGCATGCGACGCCGGATGTTCGTGCTGTCAGGCAACAGGTTGTCGAAATAGTGCGTGACGACATCGCCGCGATGCGACTGGCCTTCCGGGAGCAGCGGTAGCGACAACGAGAGGGGACGCGCCAGGGAGGAATCCAGCCATTCTGGCAAGTAGGTCAGTCGTGCACTCTGTGGATCTTCACGCCACTGCGCGACGCGTTGTCCATTCATCCAGACATATAAGTCGGCCATGGCTCACCAATCTTCTTCGAGAGGCATGCGGGGATCGGTGTTGCGCACGGCCAGTGATACCTCCACGCCGAGGATGGCCCAGACGCGCATCAGACGCTCGAAGGTAGCCGCTTCGGGCTTGCGTTCCAGGGCGCCAACCGCCTGACGTGTAATGCCCAGCCGCTCTGCCAACTGGTCTTGGGTCAAACCCCGTTGCTTGCGGATTGCCTTGAGTAGCGGGCCCAGTTGATGCGGCGTCTGGATAGGGAAGGCGGAAAGAGCCATAGAGAATGACGGGCGTCAGGAATTGGCAACGTATGACGTTCCTTACTAAAAAGCAATTTATAAGTTGCCTTACCAAAAAGCAATCTATAGATTGCCTTTATCCCTTCCCTCTCCCGCCTGCTGGAGAAGGTGCCCGAAGGGCGGATGAGGGGCCCTGGCGCAGCCCCTGTGACTTGAGCATCGCATCAGGCCATCTGCACCACATGCAGCGCCTTCGGATTGCGCCATTGCGCCAGCAGCGCCGCTTCCCGCGCCTTGGCGTCCTGCAGGTGCGCATGCTTGATGTGGCCATAGCCGCGGATATGTTCGGGAATGCTGGCGATCTCTGCGGCCAGGCCCACGTTGTCGGCATCCAGGCGTTCCAGCAGCAGCGCCACGGTCGCACTGTAGTCGGCAATCAGCTGGCGTTCGCCGCGCCGCTCGGCGGTGTAGCCGAACACGTCGAGCCTGCCGCCACGCAGGAACTTCAACCGCGCCAGCAGCTTGAAGGCGGTGAACATCCACGGCCCGTACTCGCGCTTGATCAGGTTGCCCTGTGCGTCCTTCTTTGCCAGCAACGGTGGCGCCAGATGGAAGCGCACCGTGTAGTCGCCCTCGAACTGCTGCTGCAGCCGGCGCTGGAAATCGCCGCGTGTGTACAGCCGCGCCACTTCGTATTCGTCCTTGTAGGCCATCAGCTTGAAGGCGTAGCGGGCGACCGCTTCGGTCAGTGCGCTGCTGCCGGGCACGCGCTGTGCCTCGTGGCTGCGCACGCGGTCCACCAGTGCGCGATAGCGCTGCGCGTAGGCCGCATCCTGGTAGTCGGTCAGGAACGCGATGCGACGCGCGATGGCTTCGTCCAGCGAGGCTGCCAGCTGCTCGTCGTCGAGCAGCGCGGCCGGTGCATCGACTTCGCGATGCAGCGTGCCGCCATCGGTTTGCGCCAACGCGCGCGGCGCACTCTGCCCGCTGAGGTCGTGGTCTTCCCAACTGCCTGGCGCGCGTGGCGCCGGCGTGTCGCCCTGCAGGTGCGCCGGCGCAGGTGCGCCGGCCAGGCCCGCAGCGCGCTGTACCGCAGGCAGATCGATCGCAGCCAGGCGGCCCCACGCGAAGGCCTGCTGGTTCATCGCCACTGCCGCGCCATTGAGTTCGATCGCGCGCATCAGCGCCGCATGCGACAGCGGTACCAGCCCATGCTGCCAGGCATAGCCCAGCACGAACAGATTGCTGGCGATGGCGTCGCCCAGCAGTGCGGTGGCCAGTTGCGTGGCATCCAGCAGCAAGGGATCGCGCCCGCCCAGCGCGGTCCGCACGCCGGCGATGATCTGCGCGGCGGGGAACTGCAGGTCCGGCTGGGTGGTGAACGTGCCGGGCATCGCCTCGTAGGTGTTGAGCACCACCTGGGTGCGGACCTCGCGCACCTTGGACAGCGCCCAATAGTCGTTGACCACCACCATGTCGCAGCCCAGCACCAGATCCGCTTCGCCGGCGGCGATGCGCACCGCGTGGATGTCGTCGGGCTGGCGTGCGATGCGGATATGCGTGGTCACCGCGCCGCCTTTCTGCGCCAGCCCGGTCTGGTCCAGCACGGTGGCGCCCTTGCCTTCCAGATGCCCGGCCATGCCCAGCAGCGCGCCGATGGTCACCACGCCGGTGCCGCCGACGCCGGTGATCAGGATGTTCCAGGGATGCTCCAGCGTAGTGCGCTGCGGCGGCTCGGGCAGGCTGTCCAGCAGCGCGCTGGCATCGCGCCGCTTGCCCTTGCGTGGCGCACCGCCATGCACGGTGACAAAGCTCGGGCAAAAGCCCGAGACGCAGGAATAATCCTTGTTGCAGTTGGACTGGTCGATCTGGCGCTTGCGGCCGAATTCGGTTTCCTTCGGCAACACCGACACGCAGAAACTCTTTTCCCCGCAATCGCCGCAGCCTTCGCACACCAGCGAATTGATCATGACGCGTTTGGGCGGATCGACCAGCTTGCCGCGCTTGCGGCGGCGGCGTTTTTCGGTGGCGCAGGTCTGGTCGTAGATCAGGATCGACACGCCCTTGACCGTGCGCAGATGCTGCTGCACCGCCTCCAGTTCGCTGCGGTCGTGGAAGGCCACCTCGGCAGGAAACAGGTCGCGCCGCCGCGTCCATTTGCCGATGTCGTCGCTGACCACGGCAATCTCGTGGATGCCTTCGGCACGCAACTGATGCGCGATGTCCGGCACGGTCAGCGTGCCGTCCACCGGCTGGCCGCCGGTCATCGCCACCGCATCGTTGTATAGGATCTTGTAGGTGATGTTGACCCCGGTGGCCACCGACTGCCGGATCGCCAGCGAGCCGCTGTGGAAGTAGGTGCCATCGCCCAGGTTCTGGAACACATGCGCGGTGTCGGTGAACGGCGCCTGCCCGGACCACGTGACGCCCTCACCACCCATGTGGGTGAAGGTGTCGGTGGCGCGATTCATCCAGGTCACCATGTAGTGGCAGCCGATGCCGCCCAGTGCACGCGAGCCCTCCGGCACCGCGGTGGAGGTGTTGTGCGGGCAGCCGGAGCAGTAGTGCGGCACACGCGGGAACTGTGCGCGCGGCAGCGCCATTTCCGCTTCCTTGGCATCCATCCAGCGCAGGCGCTGCTCGATCGAATCGGTGTTGATCGTGCTCGATTGCAGCAGGCGCAGGATGCGCTTGCCGATCACCGCGGCGATGGTGGCCGGGGTCAGCTCGCCGGTGGAAGGCAGGATCCACGCGCCATGCTCGTCGTACTTGCCGACGATGCTCGGCCGCGCGCCGGCGCTGGCCGGCCAGTTGTAGAACAGCTCCTTCATCTGCCGCTCGATGAAGGCCTTCTTTTCCTCCACCACCACGATGTCTTCCAGCCCGCGCGCAAACGCGCCGATGCCCACCGGCTCCAGCGGCCAGGTCATGCCGACCTTGTAGACGCGGATACCGATCTGCGCGCAGGCGCGCGCATCCAGGCCCAGATATTCCAGCGCCTGCAGCACGTCCAGGTAGCTCTTGCCGGTGGTAACGATGCCCAGCCGCGCCTGCGGGCAGTCCAGCACCACCTTGTCGATGCCGTTGGCGCGCGCGAACGCCTGCGCGGCGGCCACCGCATAGCGATGCAGGCGCATTTCCTGATCCACCGGCGGGTCAGGCCAGCGGATGCTCAGGCCTCCCGGCGGCAGCGCGAAGTCCTCCGGCAGCACGATGCTGCGCGCGAACGGGTTCACCTCGACCGAGGCGGACGATTCCACCGTCTCGGCGATGGTCTTGAAGCCGATCCAGCGCCCGGTATAGCGGCTCATCGCCCAGCCGAGCAGGCCCATGTCCAGGATGTCCTGCACCCCGGCCGGGTTGAGGATGGGCATCATCGCGCTGACGAATTCGTCTTCCGAGCCATGCGGCAGGGTCGAACTGCGGCAGGCGTGGTCGTCGGCGGCCAGCGCCAGCACGCCGCCGTAGGGGGAGGTGCCGGCGGCGTTGCCGTGTTTGAACACGTCGCCGCTGCGGTCCACGCCCGGCCCCTTGCCGTACCACATGCCGTACACGCCCTGCACCTTGGCGCCGGGGAACAGGTTGGTCTGCTGGGTGCCCCACACCATGGTGGCGGCAAGGTCCTCGTTGAGACCGGGGGTGAAGGTCACCCGGGCCGCGTCCAGATGCTTGCGCGCGCGCCACAGTTCCAGGTCCAGCCCGCCCAGCGGGCTGCCGCGATAGCCGCTGACGAAGCCGGCCGTATCCAGGCCGGCGGCCTGGTCGCGCAGCCGCTGCATCAGCGGCAGCCGCACCAGCGCCTGCACGCCCGACAGGTAGATGCGGCCATCGGCGCGCGTGTATTTGTGCTCCAGCGTGTAGTCCGCATCCACCCGGCCGAGCTCCGGCGTGTTGGCAGAGTCGGGAGAGGAAAGTGCAGCAGTACTGGTCATGGCGTGCCCGGAAAGGGTGGCTGGGACCCGGTGCGTGTCATCTGAAACCATCTGACCCGCCCGTCGGATTCCAAAACGGCGGCGCAAAGTGTAACAGTCAGCCTTCACGCGCCCGTTCGCATGCGGATGCGCAGCCGCCGTGCTGCGGGTAGGATGGGAACGGGAAGGGTCGTTTGCTGTCAGGGGAAAACACAGTGAAAAGGAAATACGCATGGGCCGCACTGGCCCTGCTCGGAGGCGTGTGGTCATTGGCGCAGGCGCAACACCTGCCCAAGCCCAAGGAGTTCTATTTCGACGAAGACCGTGCCACGACCAAACCGGTGGTGGCCGTGCAAGGCCAGGGCGATGCCGTCGTCGATCGCCTGGCCGCGATGGTGCAACGCGACGCTCGTGCCGCCGAGCCCCGCGCACAGCTGGCCTCGCTGGCCTACGCCGGCGGACGCACGCAGCTGGGCGACGAGCTGTACCAGGGTGCGCTGGCCCTGGTTTCCAACGGCAGCCAGCAATACCGCGCGATCACCTGGAACTATGGCTGGGATCTGTTGCGCGCCGACAAGCCGGACCAGGCGCTGCAGCAGTGGGCCAACCTGGCCAACGGACGCCCGGCCACGCCGCAATGGCTGCCGACCGCGGCCGCCCTGGCCCTGTGGCGGGCCGGACGCAAGCAGGAGGCGACCGAATGGTATGCCGCCGCCGTGCGTACCTGGCCGGACCGCTGGAGCAGCACCGCCAACTACGTCAGCCTGTTGCCGGACTGGCGCGAGGCAGAGCGCGCCAGCCTGGCCGAGGTGCATGCCGCCTGGCAGGCCAACCCGCCGGCGTTTCCGTAAGCAAGGCGCCGCGCTGCGGGGATAGCCCGCAGCGCGGGCGCTGCATGCGGTGGCCATAGCGGCCGGCCATTGGCCTGGATCGGTGGCTTGGCGGCAGGGCCGTTGTCCAGGCACTGTGGCGGGGCATGCCGCAAGGACGGTCGTGAACGTGTCTGCGGCGTCCATGCGGTCGACGACCCGTTGGATGGCGAGCGGCCAGGCAAACGCTGCAGGACGCTGTCGAGATCACCGATGTGCATGTGCAAGCCGTGCCTTGCATGCATTGGCTGGGTGATCGGGCCCGGTCGGCTTTGCAGCTTCTGGGCGAGCCGCTGCGGGACGCCGTCATCACGGCGTACCGCCGTTCGCAACGCTGAGCTCAACTTCACGCTGCGCTGTCCTTTCTGCATGCGGGAGCCTGTGGCGCACGGCGCGTGAGCGACCGGTCCGTTCGGTTCGACGATCCCTGCTGCGGATCGCAGGTTGCACATGACCGGTCCAGGCGCCGCCACGCACCGGTGAGAGCGTGCCATGCGATCCTGCACCCGGTTTTCAACGGACACGATCACTCCATGGCGGTGGATGCATTTGCGTTGATCCTGGCAATGCTGGGCCTGGGCTTGGTATTCGCGCGACTGAAGGTGTTGCCGGACAACAGCGCCGATGTGCTCAACCGCATCGTCCTGTACATCTGCCTGCCGGCCTCGGTGCTGACCTATGTGCCGCGGCTGCATCTGGACGCCTCGCTGGGCGGGGTGATCGCCATGCCGTGGCTGTTGACCGCACTCATCGTGCCGCTGCTGTGGGGCTGCAGCCGGCTGCTGCGCATCGGTCGCGCCGATTACGCCGCCTTGCTGATGTGCGTGGTGTTCACCAACTCCAGCTTCATCGGGTTTCCGATGGTGCGCGCAATGCTTGGCGATCGGGCATTGCCCTACGCAGTGGTCTACGACCAGTTCGGCACCTTCGTGCTGCTGTCCACCTTCGGCCTGTACGTGCTGGCCCGGTACAGCGGCGACGCCCCGCCTACCGCCATGACGATCCTGGCCCGGGTAGCGAAATTCCCGCCGTTGTGGGCACTGCTGTTCGCGCTGACCCTGATGCCCGCGCAGCCGCCGGCCTGGATCGGCTCGGGCCTGAAGAGCCTGGCCGATGCCATGCTGCCGCTGGTGATGCTGGCGGTGGGCTTTTCGCTGCAACTGCGTCTGCCCGCCGACGAGCTCAGGCCGCTGGCGCTGGGCCTGGCCTTCAAGTTGGCGGTGATGCCGATGCTGGCGCTGCCGCTGTCCTGGGCGCTGGGCCTGCACGGGCTGATGTTGCAGACCACCGTGCTCGAATCGGCCATGCCCACCATGATCACCGCTGCCGCGCTGGCCATCTCGCATCGGCTGGCGCCGCGCCTGGCCGCCGCGATGGTCGGCTACAGCATCCTGCTGTCGCTGCTGACCTTGCCCGCCTGGTCCTGGCTGCTGGCGCGGCTGGTGGCGTGAGCGGGGCGCACCGCGCACGGGCAGGACTGTTCGCCGTGCTGGGGTTGCCTGTCCAGCATGCGGACCTGGCGCTGTCGCGCGTCCTCTTCGGATGCTGCATTGCGATGACCGCACCGGGGCGGTCATGCCCGGCCTCGGTCAGCCACACCAGGCAGGTCTTGGCCAGCGCTCGCCATGGCGGCATTCGTCTGCGCGACGCAGCTGCCGCAACCTCGTGCGCTGACGCTCGGTCGCCGCGCTTAACGCGTTTCGACTACTTCCTCACCTTGGCGCGGTGTACGCTGCGGACCAGCTCCCGGAAGCGAGGCGTGCATGAAGACAGTCCTGGTGGCCGCCTCCAAAGGCGGCGTCGGCAAGACCACGATCGCCACCAATCTGGCCGCCCATGCGGCGTTGCAGGGCCAGCGCACCGTGCTGGCCGATGCCGATCCACAGGGGTCGTCCACACGCTGGGCGCAGCGCCGTGCCGGTCTGGACAGCGCGGTATTGCCGATCGACGCCACCAAACGCCGCAACTGGCAGGCCGCCGTGCCCGAAGGCACCGATACGTTGATCATCGACGCGCCGGCCGGTGCCATGGCAGACGACCTGGGCGGTTTCCTGGACCATGTCGATGCCATCGTCGTGCCGGTGCTGTCCTCGGCGCTGGATATCGAAGCGGTGGTGGGCTTTCTCAACACGCTGGCCAAGGTGCCGCGCGTGCACCAGCGCAAGCTGCCGGTGGGCCTGGTGCTCAACCGCGCCCGCCCATGGACCCAGACCTCGCAACAGGCCGCCGACATGATCGGCAGTTGGCCGTATCCGCTGGTGACCCAATTGCGCGACACCCAGGCCTATGTGGTCATGGCCGGGTTGGGGCGCAGCTTGTTCGACTATCGCTCGGCGCAGGTGCGCGACCATCAACAGGACTGGGAGCCGCTGTTGAAGTGGCTCAAGAAGTCCTAGAACCGGAAAGTTCCCATGCGCGAATTGATCTTGTTGCGACATGCCCACGCCGAGCCGGCCGACACCGGTCAGGCCGATTTCGATCGCCCGCTGTCGCCGCACGGCATCGCCGAGGCCGAGGCGGCCGGGCGCTGGCTGCGCGAACAGCGGCTGGTACCGGACCGGGTGCTGTGCTCGCCGGCCCGGCGCGCGCGCGAAACCCTGGAGGCGGTACTCGAACTCACCGGCTATATCGAACAACGCCTGGACGAGCGCATCTACGAGGCCACCCCCGGCACCCTGGCCAGCCTGGTGGACGAGCACCGCGAGGCCGAGCGCCTGTTGCTGGTCGGCCACAACCCCGGCCTGGAGCGGCTGGCCGCGCTGATGCACAGCGGCCAGACCGGCGATTACCGCGGCATGCCGACGGCCTCGATCGCATTGCTGGCGTTGCCGCTGGAGGCCACCATCGAGCCGGGCATCGCCCGCCTGACCGCCTTCTGGTGGCCTTGATCCGTGTCATCGTCGCTGCGCTGGTTCGCCTGGCTCGCGCTCTGGGTCACGCTTCCCTGCCTGGCGCAGCAAAAGGTGCATACCATCGATCCGGCGCAATCGCGCTTCGGGTTCGAGATCAGGACCCGCTTCGGGATGAAGATCGAGGGGTTTTTCCCGCGCTTTCGCGGTGAAGTGGTGGAGCTGCCGGACAAGCGCCAGCAGGTGCGCTTCCGGCTGGATGCCACCCAGGTGGAGATCCCGGGCAAGGATCGCTACACCGGCTGGATGCGCGGCGAGGATTTCTTCGATGTCGCGCGCTACCCGGTGGTGGAATTCGAGTCGCTGCCGTACACCGAAGAGGCGATCAAGGACGGTGGGGACATCACCGGCAACCTGACCATTCGCGGAATCACCCACATCGAGACGCTGCATGTGGCGCCGGCTGAATGCGCACGACCGGGCTATGATTGCGACGTGATCAGCCGAGGTACGGTCCTGCGTGGACGTTACGGAATGAATGCGTGGCAGATGGCCCTGGGCGACAGGGTGACGTTCATTCTGCGTGGGCGGTTGCAGGAGGCGCGGCGCCCGTGAAGTTTTTGTCCAGGGGGTTGGTGCTGGCAACGCTGTTGCTCGGCACCGGATGCGCCGGCCTGTCGCAAACCGAGCGCAACCGCGCTGCCGGTGTCGCTGCCGCTGCACGCAGCACGGTGGTGGAGTGCACCCAGGCCAATCATTGCGCCCAGCCTTCGCCGTTGCGCGCGCTGGGCGGGCAGGCCATCACCGCCTCCACGCCGACGCTGCCGCGCCATTACGCCACCATCGTCGACCATGGCGAACAATCGCTGGTGGCGCGGCTCAACCTGATCCGCAGTGCCACCCGCAGCATCGACCTGCAGACCTACATCTTCGACAAGGACGACAGCGCCCGGATGGTGCTGGATGCCTTGACCGACGCCGCCAGGCGCGGGGTCAAGGTGCGCATCCTGATCGACCAGCTCTCGGCGATCGCCGACCTGCAGATTCTCGGTGCGCTCGCCAGCAGCCATGAAAACCTGCAGCTGCGCATCTACAACCCCACCTTCGGCAAGGTCAAGCTCAATTACTTCGACTACGCCGGCAGCGTGCTGTGCTGTTTCCGGCGCTTCAACCAGCGCATGCACAACAAGCTGCTGGTGGTGGACGACGTGCTGGGCGTGGTCGGCGGGCGCAATTACCAGGACGACTATTACGACTGGGACAGCGAGTACAACTTCCGCGACCGCGACGTGATCCTGGCCGGGCCGGAGGTGCGCGCCATGGCCGCCAACTTCGATGCGTTCTGGCGCGCGCGACGCAGCGTGCCGGCCGAACGCCTGAACGATGTGGGCCGTCTGCTGCTGGAACAGGGCGCCCCGCAGATGCCGCCGGCGCAGTTCCGGCGCCCGGACCGGGTGGCGCGGGTGGACCAGGAGGCGAGCGATCCGCAGTTCGTGCGCGATGTATTCGTCACCCCGGCCATGCCGGTGCAACGTGTGGTGTACGTGGCCGACCTGCCGCAGAAGCATCGCCGCGAGCACGCCTCCAAGGCGGTGTCCACCGCGCCGGAGCTCGATGGCCTGATCGCCGGTGCGCAGCGGGAGGTGCTGCTGCAGACACCGTATCTGGTGTTGTCCGACGAAGCCCAGGCGATCTTCCGCAGCTTGCGCGCCCGCCCGCAGCCGCCGCGCATCGTGGTGTCCACCAACAGCCTGGCCGCCACCGACAACCCTATCGTGTATGCGCTGTCCTACAAGTTCAAACGCCGCAACATGCGCGAGCTGGGCTTCAACGTCTACGAGTTCAAGCCGTTTCCGCTGGATGCGCCGGTGGACTACGCCAACCTGGTGCCGGACCCGCTCAACCCGGTATCGGAGACCAACGAAGACAGCCGCGACAACCGCCTGATCGGTGGCAGCGCCGCCGGCAATGCGATGCGTGGCAGCAGTGGCGGTGGCGACGGCGACGCAGCGCGGGCGCCGGCGAGCACTTTGCGCGGCAGCAGCGGTGGCGGCCGTGCGCGCGGTGGCAGCGAGGTCGATCGCCGCGTGCTGCGTACCGAAACCCGGCCCTCGTTCCTGGGCACGCGCGCGGTCAACAAGCCGCTGCCGGTGACGCGGGTGGGTGCGCGCATGGGCCTGCATGCCAAGTCGCTGGTGGTGGACCGCCGCATCGGCGTGATCGGCACGCACAACTTCGACCCGCGCAGCGAGAACTACAACACCGAGGCGGCGGTGGTGATCGACGATGCACGCTTTGCGCAGGCCCTGGCGGCCAGCATCGAGCGCGATATCAGCCCGGAAAACGCCTGGACCGTGGCCCCGCGCGAAAAACCGCCGGTGCTGAGCGGCTTGAACTACAGCGTAGGCAAGGTCTCCGAGGCATTGCCGGTGCTGGACTTCTGGCCCTGGCGCTATGCCACCAACTACGAGTTCCAGCCCGGTCCGGATTGCCCATTCCCGCTCAAGCGGCAGGACCCGCAGTTTCGCCAGTGCTACGTGGCGGTCGGCGATTTCCCCGAGGTCAACGTGGGACCGAAGTGGCTGCTGGTGCGCATGCTCACTGCCTTCGGTGCCGGCCTGGTGCCGATTCTCTGAGCCTGGGCGGCACGGTACCGCAACGCGATGCCGGCGCCGCTTGCAGCACCAGTGCCGGGCGCTGGACCCGAGGCCACCGTGCGTCGGGCCGATTCCGCCAGCGTCCGACAAGCAACCACCTTCCCGGCCTGTTACCGTCACCGCGTGAGCCAACCCGTCGCGGTCGTTGCATCAGGCCCCGACGCCGCAGATGCTGTTGCGATTCCCGATTCCCGATTCCCGATTCCCGATTCCCGATTCCCGATTCCCAGCCCATGACCTTTCGCGAACCCGTCGATCTTGCCGCCCTCAACGCCTCCAGTCGCAATACCCTGATCGAACACCTGGGCATCGTGTTCACCGAGGCCGGCGACGATTGGCTGCGCGCCACCATGCCGGTGGATACGCGCACCAAACAGCCGTACGGCCTGCTGCATGGCGGCGCTTCGGTGGTGCTGGCCGAAACCCTGGGCAGCAGCGCCGGCAATCTGTGCGTGGATATGACCAGCCAGATGTGTGTGGGGCTGGAGATCAATGCCAATCATCTGCGCGCCGCCACCGATGGCCTGGTCATCGGCACCGCGCGCGCGGTGCACGTGGGGCGCAGCACCCAGGTCTGGGATATCGTCATCGAAACTCCGGCCGGCAAGCGGGTCTGCGTGTCGCGGCTGACCCTGGCGGTGGTGGCACGCACCCATGGCTGAGCAGGCCCGGCAACGGCATGGGTGGAACAGCGCCACCCGTCGCCGGCACTGCGCCGTCGCCAAGCTGCTGTCACAATAGCTGTGCCTTCTTCCCCTGTTACCGGTCCCGTTGGTCGAATGAGCGAGTCATCCCTGGACGCCACGCGCGACGCTCGCGGCGCGTTGCGTTGGTTCCGGTACCTGTACCGGGTGCCGTTGCTGCTGCTGCATCTGTGCCTCTGCCTGCCGGTCACCATGCTGTGCGTGGTGGCGCCGCCGCTGGCGCGCATCCGTACCGGGCGCGATGACAGCCTGGACGAGGTGATGATCCGCTGGTGGCAGGGCAACCTGATGCGCATCTTCGGCTTCCGCCTGCGCCGCTTCGGCACGCCGCTGTCGGGCGCGACGCTGTTCGTGGCCAATCACGTCAGCTGGGTGGATATCTCCATGCTGCACAGCCAGCGCGTGATGGGCTTCGTGGCCAAACGCGAGATTGCCGGCTGGCCGCTGGTGGGCTGGCTGGCGACCAAGGGCCAGACCATCTTCCACCAGCGTGGCAGCACCGAATCGCTGGGCGGCGTGCTGCAGGAAATGCTGCAGCGCCTGCGCAGCGGCAAGCCGGTCGGCGTGTTTCCGGAAGGGCGCACCCGCGGCGGCACCGAGGTGGGCCCGTTCCATGCGCGCATCTTCCAGGCCGCGGTGGAAGCTGGCGTGCCGGTGCAGCCGGTGGCGCTGCGCTATGGCGTGCGCGGCAATGCGCAGGCGGTGGTGGCCTTCGGCGAGCGCGAGAGCTTCTTCGCCAATATCGTGCGCCTGCTGGGCGAGCCGTCGCGGCTGGCGGAGGTGCACTTCCTGGAGCCGATCGGCGCGTTCGATATCGAAGGCCGCCGCCGTCTGGCCGAGACCTCGCGGCAGCGCATCATCGCCGCGATGGAGTCCTGAGCCGGCAATGCATGCGCGCATCGCCCCGATGGCCACCACGCCACTGTCCGGCCCGGCGCGCATATGAACGCCTCCGACTACCAGCCGCCGCGCTGGCTGCGTAACCCACACGTGCAATCGGTGCTGGGCAGCAGTGCCTTGCGCCGGCTGCGCAGCCGGCAGCTGCTGGCCGCCAGTGGCGCGGTCACCAGCGAACATATTCTCGACGGCGGCGACGGGGTGCGTCTGCAGGGCTGGATGAGCGTGCCGCCCGGCGATGCGCCGGTGCGCGGCACCGTGTTGCTGCTGCACGGCTGGGAAGGCAGCGCCGACTCCAACTACATGCGGCTGACCGCCGCGCGCCTGCTCGGCCTGGGCTATCAGGTGTTCCGGCTGAATTTCCGCGACCACGGCGGCACCCATCACCTCAACGTGGACCTGTTCCACTCCGACCGCATCGACGAGGTGGTCAACGCCGCGGGCGATCTGTGGCAGCGCTTTCCGTCGGCGCAACTGCTGGCGGCCGGGTATTCGCTGGGCGGCAATTTCGCGCTGCGGCTGGCCTTGCGTGCGCCGGCCGCCGGCCTGCCGCTGGCACGGGTGGCGGCGGTATGCCCGTTGCTGGATCCGGCGGCGACGATGACCCGGCTGGAAAAGGGCCCGCAGTTCTACGACTGGTATTTCCGCCGCAAATGGCGCGAATCACTGTTGCGCAAGCGCGCCCTGTTCCCGGACCAGCACGGCTACGACGACGCCACCCTGGCGCTGGACATGCGCGAGCTGATGGCCTGGCTGGCGGTGCAGCACACCGGGCATGGCTCGCTGGAGGCCTATTTCGACAGTTACTCGATCGCCGGCGAGCGCCTGGCGGGGCTGCAGGTGCCCTCGGACATCCTGATGGCCGAAGACGACCCGGTGATCCCGTTCGAAGATTTCGCCGCCTGGCGCCTGCCGGCGCATGCGCAGCTGGAGATCGCGCGCTGGGGCGGCCATTGCGGCTTCCTGGAAAACGCCCGTGGCGACGGCTTTGCCGAACGCTGGGTGGCCGAGCGGCTGACCGCCGCCCGGTAGGTCGGCGCCGCGGCGCGCATCGTTACAATAGTGGTTTGCCCGGGACACACCGCCGCCATGCAAGACGCCATTCTTCAAGCCCTGCGCCGCAATGCGGCCGACGATGCGGTGGCGCTGGCCCGCGAATGGGCCACCAGCGCGCCGGACGATGCGCAGCCGCACCGCTGGCTCGGGCTGGCCCTGCAGCAGCAAGGTCAGCCGGCGCTGGCGCTGGACAGCATCGACACCGCGCTGACGCTGACCCCGGAAGACGCCGACCTGCACCTGCTGCGCGCCGGCCTGCTGCTGGCCGCACGCGATCTGGCCGCCGCCGATGCCGCGCTGTCGCGCAGCACCGCGCTGGACCCCAACCAGTTCAACGCCTACGTGATGCAGGCGCACCTGGCGGTGGCGCGCGGCGACCTGGACGAAGCCGAGCGGCTGAGCCGCACCGCTGCGCGGCTGGCGCCGGAGCACCCGCAGTTGCTGGCGGTCGATGGCGTGGTGGAAATGCGTCGCGGCCAGGCCGACCGCGCGCTGGCGCTGCTCACCCGCGCCGCCGAGCAGTTGCCCGACGATGCACGGGTGATGTTCGCGCTGGGCTTTGCCTACCTGCAGAAAGAGCATTTCGCCTTTGCCGAGCGCGCGTTCGAGCGCGTGGTGGAGCTCAACCCGCCGGGCACCGCGTTGCGCGCCTTCATCGCCCAGCTGGCCCAGCGCCAGGGGCGCCTGGACGACGCACTGACCGCGATGCAGGGCGTGCTGGCCCAGCCCGGCGGCGACATCCCGGCCATGCGCCGGCTCGCCGGCGAGATGGAATTGCAGGCCGGGCGCCCCGACCAGGCCGTGGCGCATCTGCGCCTGGCGCTGGCGCACTGGCCGACCGACCGCCGCACCCTGCATGCGCTGCTCACCGCCTGGGAGCGGCTGGGCGCGGTGGACGATGCGCGCGACACCCTGGACGCGGCGCTGGCCACCTCGGCCAATGCGCACGACCTGTGGCTGGCCCGCCTGGCGGTGGAGCCGGTCGGCGGGCCGCAGGCGCAGGCGGTGATCGAGCGCTGGCTGCTGGCCATGCCCGAGCACCTGCCGGCGCTGGAAGCGCTGATGCGCGTGCACGACATGCAGGGCCATGCCGATGACGCAGAAATGGTGGCGCGCCAGATCGTGGCGGTGGAGCCGGGCCGCATCAGCGGCGAGCAGCGCATCGTCGAAGCCCTGCTCGAGCGCGACCCGCCGGCGGCGATCGCCTGCGTGCAATCGCTGATCGAATCCCTGCCCGCCCCGCAGCAGACCGTGTTGCGGCCCTGGCTGGGCAATGTGCAGGACCGCGCCGGCCAGCCCGATGCGGCCCTGGCCACCTGGATGCAGTTCCAGCGCGAACAGGCCCCGCACCGCCTGCCGTTGCCGCCGCTGACCGCCAGGCAGCCGATGCAGTGGCCGGCGCTGGGGACCATTCCCGAGAGCGTCACCGCGCGCCCGTTGTTCGTCTGGGGCGTGCCCGGCTCGCATGTCGAACGCCTGATCGCGGTGATGGACGCCGCCACCCCGCTGGTACGCGGCGATCGCTACGGCACCACCCCGCCGTCGGACGCGCTGCAGAGCTACCGCACCGTCGAGCAGCTGGCCTCCGGCGAGCTCGCGCCGATGGCGCTGGTGGAAGGCTGGAAGGCCCAGCTGCCGCGTCGCGGCATCGACGACGGCAATGTGATCGACTGGCTGCTGTGGTGGGACAACAGCCTGCTCGCCGCGCTGCGCCCGCACCTGCCCGAGGGGCGCCTGGCGATCGCATTGCGCGACCCGCGCGACATGCTGCTGGACTGGCTCTCGGCCGGTGCCCCGGCACCGCTGGCGCTGCAATCGCCGCAGCAGGCCGCCGACTGGTTGCTGGCGGCGCTGGAACAACTGGCTGTGCTGCATGAGCGCGATCTGTACCCGCACCGGATCATCCGGCTGGACGGTATCGAAAGCGATCCGCAGGGCATTTCCGATGCGCTGGAGCAGGCCTTCGGGCTGCGCTTCCCGCTGGTGGAACCGCGCGGCCCGGCGCGCCTGGCCGCAGGGCGCTGGCGCGATTACCGCAGCGTGCTTGGTGCCCAGTTCGACCTGCTCACCCTGATCGCGGTGCGCTTCGGCTACCCGCAGGACTGACGCACGGCCTGTCGCTTGCCGTTCCGCAAGCGACGCGGCAGTCGTAGGAACAGGCGATTGCGATGCGCACGGCAGTCGTAGGAGCGGCCCCGGCCGCGACGCAGCATGACCGATGCCGGTGAAGCCTGTCGCGGCCAGGTCCGCTCCTACGGATGTCCAGCTATCCCGGCTGGCGCGTCTGGCAATGCATGCGCTCAGCTCCGCGCCACACAGGGTTCCACGGTAGCGGCTTCCGTTGCCACGCCGATCCAGGCACGCTGAGGCACCTAGATCCACGGAGACTTGAGCATGCGCTTGACCAGCACCAGCATCGAAAACGGCAAGCCGATCGCGGCGGAATTTGCCGCCGGCACCCCGGACGGCTTTGCCCCCAACCGTAATCCGCAGCTCGCCTGGAGCGAGGTGCCGGCCGGCACGCAGTCATTCGCCCTGCTGTGCCTGGACCCGGATGTGCCCACGGTGCCGGAGACGGTGGGGCGCGCGGACGTGCAGATTCCGGTCGAGCAGCCACGCACCGATTTCGTGCATTGGGCCATGGCCGATATCCCCGCCAGTGTGCACGCCATTGCAGCAGGCAGCTGCAGCGACGGCTTCGTGGCCAAGGGCAAGCAGCAGCCGGCCGGCCCGGCGGGCGCCCGCCAGGGCCTGAACTCCTACACGCAGTGGTTTGCCGGCAACCCCGACATGGCCGGCGACTATCTGGGCTACGACGGCCCGTACCCGCCGTTCAACGACCTGCGCGTGCACCGCTATTTCTTCCGCGTGTTCGCGCTGGATGTGGCTCAGCTGCCGCTGCCGACCCCGTTCACCGCCGCCGACCTGCTGTCGGCGATGCATGGCCACGTGCTGGCCGAGGCTGCGTTGCACGGCACCTACACGCTGAATCCGTCGCTGCGCCAAGGCAGCTGACAACACGACTGCGCTGCCGCCAGGCGGGCGCAGCCGGTGCCCAGTGCGAGGTGTACCACACGACACCCGGTTCCTCCGCGCCGTGCGCAACCTGACGACTGTTAGCCGCTCTGAGCGGTAGGGCGGCCGCGCAGCGACTACGCGGTCGCTCTCGCTATGTGATCGTCGATTACGAAGACCCGGATGCATCGCTGGACGCGTCCTCGTTTTCTGCTGCGTAGTCGCGTCCGATGCGCCTGTGCCTGACCTACACAACCTCTCGCCGCCGGACGCGCCCCGCGATCTGCTCTTGCGACTCCCGACTCCCGAATCCCGACTCCCGACTCCCGACTCCCGACTCCCGACCTACCCCCTCGCCTCGATCATCTGATCCAGCACATACACCGGCGCATCCCCCGAGCCCGGGGGGGCGGGGTAACGGGTGACGCGCAGCAGGGTACCGATGCCGGTCTCGTGCTCGAAGCCTTCGATGCTGCCCTCGAACACGTCCCATTGCGCGGTCGCCGGCTGGCCTTGCGGGGTCTGCTCGCGCACCTGCAGGCACGCGCGTGCCGGGTCGGCGGGGCAGGGCACGGTGTCGGCCGCCACTTCCAGCAACAGCGTCTGCCCGGGGCCACCGTGGCGGGTGTCGGCCGTGGGCATGCCGGCAAACAACAGGCGGGTGCCATCGCTGCGGGTCAGGCGCAGCTGCGGGGCGGCCTGGGTGGTGTCCAGCGCCACGGCAAACCGGCCGGACAGCAACGCGCTGGCCGCCTGTTCCTGCGCCATCTTCCGCGGCTGCGCACACAGCCGCTTGCTGGACACCACCCGGCCGATCTGCAGCTGCGCGGCTGCCACGCTGTAGTGGGCGCCCAGCGCGTTGCAGGTCTGGCTGACCTGGATGCGTTGATCGCCGAAATCCAGTTGCAGCGGCGCGCTGCCGGCCACGAACAGGCTGGCCAGCGCGGTGCCGTGCGCATCGCTGGCCTGCAGCAGTTGCCAGTGGCGGGCCTGCAGCGCCGCGCGCAACGGGGCGGCCTCGGCAACCGCTGCGTCCACGGCCGCCGGCGCGGCGGCGGTGTCCGGTCCGGAATGGCCGGCCTTGGCAACGTCGGGCGGCGCGCCCGAGCCGCAGGCCGTCACGCCCGCCGCCAGCAGGGCCGGGGCGAAGAACACGGCACGCATGGGTGGCTCCCGGTGGTCGATGCCTCAGTGATACTGCCAGCCCGCGGCCAGGGCAATGACCGGCGTCACTGCTCGCGCATGCGCCCTGTCGGCCGCACGCGGCAACCGACAGGGGCAAGGCGGCGGTGATGCCTCAGGCCACCGCCGGCAACCACAGCAGCAGGGCCGCGCCGAGCAGGATGCGGTATACCGCGAACACGGTGAAGCGGTGCTTCTTGATGTAGCCCAGCAGCCACTTCACCACCACGAAGCCGGTCACGGTGGCGGCCACGAAGGCCACTGCCACGTCGGTCCAGTTTTCGCTGCCGATGCCGCCCTCCTTGTACATCTCCAGCAGCGCGTAGCCGCTGGCCGCGAACATGGTCGGGATGCCCACCATGAACACGAAATCCGCCGCCGCCGAGCGCTTGCTCAGGCCCAGCAGCATGGCCAGGAAGATCGCCGAAGCCGAGCGCGAGGTGCCCGGGAACACGCCCGCCACCACCTGTGCCAGGCCCACCGCGATGGCCACTTTCCAGGTCACCACGTCGCGCTCGGGCAGCTTGCTGGCGAAATGCTCGGCCACCAGCATCCACACCCCGCCGATCAGCAGCGCCCAGGCCACCGGCTGGATGGTTTCCGGCAGCTGCCAGCCGGCCTTGCGCACGATCAGGCCCACCACCGCGGTGACCAGGAAGGCCACGCCGATCTTGAGCACGTAGTCGCGGTTGGCGCGCTCGCCCAGGCCGGTGGCCAGGGTCCACAGCTTCTGCCGCAGTGCCAGGCAGATGGCCAGGATGGCACCGGCCTGGATGACGATATTGAAGAAGTCCGAGCGGCGTCCGAGCCATTGTTCGGCGATCAGCAGGTGGCCGGTGCTGGAGATCGGCAGGAATTCGGTAAGGCCTTCGAGAATGCCCAGCAACAGGGCGGAAATGAGGTCGGACATCGGACGGGAAAGGAGTGCGGGGGGAGACGAGAGGATAGTGCATTGCGGCATGCACCATATCGGTGCACGATGGCGGTGATTTGCACCAATTCGGTGTTTTCGCCCCGCCAGCGATCTCGACCGAGGGTAGCAAAATCAACGACTTGTGAAGCCCTACCGCTTGGCATGGTCCCTGCTGTACTACCGCCCACGAGCCACTTCACTCCAATCCGAGGTTTCTTCCGATGTCCGTGGAAAATGTTGAAAAGCTGATCAAGGACAACAAGGTCGAGTTCGTCGACCTGCGCTTCGTCGATATGCGTGGCGTGCAGCAGCACGTGACCTTTCCGGCCAACATCATCGAGCCGGCGTTGTTCGAAGAAGGCAAGATGTTCGATGGCAGCTCGATCGCGGGTTGGAAGGGCATCAACGAGTCGGACATGGTGCTGCTGCCGGACGCCGGCACCGCCTACCTGGATCCGTTCTTCGCCGATCCGACCGTGGTGCTGACCTGCGACATCCTGGACCCGGCGACCATGCAGGCCTACACGCGCGATCCGCGCGGGATTGCAAAACGCGCCGAGGCCTACCTGAAGTCCTCCGGCATCGCCGACCAAGCCTTCTTCGGTCCGGAACCGGAATTCTTCATCTTCGATTCGGTCCGCTTCGCCAACGACATGGGCCACACCTTCTTCCAGGTGGGGTCGGAAGAGGCAGCCTGGAACACCGGCGCCAAGTACGACGGCGGCAACAGCGGCTACCGCCCCGGCGTGAAGGGCGGCTACTTCCCGGTCCCGCCGACCGACACCCTGCACGACCTGCGTGCGGAAATGATCAAGACCCTGGAGCAGGTCGGCATCGAGACCGAAGTGCACCACCACGAGGTGGCCACCGCCGGCCAGTGCGAGATCGGCACCAAGTTCTCCTCGCTGGTGCAGAAGGCCGACGAGCTGCTGACGATGAAGTACATCATCAAGAACGTCGCCTACCGCAACGGCAAGACCGCCACCTTCATGCCCAAGCCGATCGTCGGCGACAACGGCAGCGGCATGCACGTGCACCAGTCGCTGACCAAGGGCGGCACCAACCTGTTCTCCGGCGACGGCTACGGTGGCCTGTCGCAGCTGGCGCTGTGGTACATCGGTGGCATCTTCAAGCACGCCCGCGCCATCAACGCCTTCGCCAACTCCGGCACCAACAGCTACAAGCGCCTGGTGCCGGGCTTCGAAGCACCGGTGATGCTGGCCTACTCGGCGCGTAACCGTTCGGCCTCGTGCCGCATTCCGTGGGTTACCAATCCAAAGGCGCGTCGCATCGAAATGCGCTTCCCCGATCCGTTGCAGTCCGGCTACCTGACCTTCACCGCGCTGATGATGGCCGGCCTGGACGGCATCAAGAACCAGATCGACCCGGGCGCTCCCAGCGACAAGGACCTGTACGACCTGCCGCCGGAAGAAGAGAAGCTGATCCCGCAGGTCTGCTCCAGCCTGGACCAGGCACTGGAAGCGCTGGACCAGGACCGCGAGTTCCTCAAGGCCGGCGGCGTGATGAGCGACGACTTCATCGATGGCTACATCGCGCTGAAGATGCAGGAAGTGACCAAGTTCCGTGCGGCAACGCATCCGCTGGAATACCAGCTGTACTACGGCAACTGAGTTCCACCGCGGTGATGGCGGAGGCCCCCCTCCCACCTCCGCCATCGCCGCTCATGTTCGATGGCTCCCTGGCACCGCCGGGGAGTCCAGGGGTACGAGAGAGCACACCGTTCGCACCGCGCGGGCCTGACCTCTCCCACGTGGCCGATGCATGGCATCGGCCGAGGTCTGCGCGCTCTGCGAACGATTGGATGCCGGGGTTGGCATCCAGGTGAATGACACCGCCGGTCGGCGCAATGCCGGCCGGTTCCTTCCACCTTTCGGGGTATGCGCATGAAATTGATCACCGCCATCATCCGGCCGTTCAAGCTCGACGAGGTCCGCGAGGCCCTGTCCGCCGCTGGCGTGTCGGGCATCACCGTCACCGAGGTCAAGGGCTTCGGACGCCAGAAGGGCCACACCGAACTGTATCGCGGCGCCGAATACGTCGTGGATTTCCTGCCCAAGATCAAGATCGAAACGGTGGTGACCGACGACCGGCTGGACGCGGTGGTCGAGGCGATCCAGAACGCCGCCGGCACCGGCAAGATCGGCGACGGCAAGATCTTCGTGACCGCGATCGAGCAAGTGGTGCGGATCCGCACCGGCGAGATCGGCGCCGATGCGCTCTGAGTCCACCCCTCCCGGAGTTCGTATGAAGACAGCTCTTTTTGCCGGGTGGAAAGCCCGGTTCTACAGCGTGTGCATGCTGATGCTGTTCAGCGCGCTGATGGTGGGCGGCATGGGCAGCGCGCAGGCGCAGTCCGGTGCGCAGATCACCCCGCTGCCGACCGAGCCGGTCACCACCGAACCGCTGCCGTCCGCGCAACCGCCGGCGCCGACGGCGGCCGCCGAGGCCGCACCGGTGGTCGACAAGGGCGATGTCGCCTGGATGCTCACCTCCACCCTGCTGGTGCTGATGATGGTGGTGCCAGGCCTGGCGTTGTTCTACGGCGGCATGGTGCGCGCCAAGAACGTGCTGTCGGTGCTGATCCAGATCGCGACGGTCTTTTCGCTGCTGACCATCCTGTGGGTGGTCTACGGCTACAGCCTGGCGTTCTCGGGCGAAGGCGCGTGGATCGGCAATCTGGACAAGGCCTTGCTCAAGGGCGTCACCATCGAGACCCTGGCAGCGACCTTCACCAAGGGCGTGAGCCTGCCGGAGTACGTGTTCGTCGCCTTCCAGGCCACCTTTGCCGGCATCACCGGCGCGCTGATCGTTGGCGCCTTCGCCGAGCGGGTGAAGTTCGCCGCGGTGCTGCTGTTCTCGGTGATCTGGTTCACCTTTGGCTACCTGCCGCTGGCGCACATGGTCTGGGCCACCGGCGGTTACCTGTTCGGGCTGGGTGCGCTGGATTTCGCCGGCGGCACGGTGGTGCACATCAACGCCGGTATCGCCGGCCTGATCGGCGCCTACTTCGTCGGCAAGCGCGCCGGCCTCGGGCGTGAGGCGATCAAGCCGCACAACCTGACCCTGACCTTCGTGGGCGCCTCGCTGCTGTGGGTGGGCTGGTTCGGCTTCAACGCCGGCTCCAACCTGGAAGCCAATGCCGGTGCGGCGCTGGCCTTCCTCAATACGTTGCTGGCCACCGCGGCCGCCATCCTGGGCTGGTCGTTGACCGAGAAGATCATCAAGGGCAAGTCCTCCGCGCTGGGCGTGGCCTCGGGCATGGTCGCCGGCCTGGTCGGCATCACCCCGGCCTGCGGGACGGTGGGTCCGTTCGGTGCGATCGTCATCGGCCTGGCGGCCGGCGTACTGTGCGTCTGGGGCGTCACCGGTCTGAAGCGCCTGCTGGGTGCCGACGACAGCCTGGACGTGTTCGGCGTGCATGGCCTGGGCGGCATCGTCGGCGCGATCCTCACCGGCGTGTTCTCGGCGGCCTCGCTGGGCGGCCAGAAGGGCGGCGACTACGACATCGTGCACCAGGTCGGTATCCAGGCCCTGGGCGTGGGCATCACCGTGGGCTGGATCGGCGTGGTGTCGGTGGTCGGGTTCCTGGTGGCCAAGCTGGTGTTCGGCCTGCGCGTGACCGAAGAGGCCGAGCGCGAGGGGTTGGACATCACCTCGCACGGCGAAGCCGCGTACGAGTCCTGAGCATGAGCGCCCGCGGCGACGTTGCCGCGGGTGGCGTGACGACCCGGCCGGCGCGGCCTGTGCCGGGTCGGTGTCTCCCGCGGCCGGTGGGGCTGCGGATCCACTGAAAAGGTGCCTGCATGACCAGCTTCTCGCCCGTCACGGTTGGCGCGGATGCACGCCGGGTCGGAGCAGCCCACCGCCGGCCAGCCCGGCCACCGTCTTCAACGCAAGCATCGTTCGGCGGGCCATTCGCGCACGCCGATGCTGCTTGCACTAAATTGGTGCAATGCTGATGACGACCTCTACCCCGTCGCTCGACAGCCTGGGCACCCCGGTGGCCTGGGCCGATCGCGAGGGCCGCGTGCTGGGCGTCAATCCGGCCTTTGCGCGCTGGCTCGGGGTCAGCGCCCGGCGGCTGGTCGACCAGCCGTTGGCGGCCCTGGAAGTGCAGGGCGATGCGCTGGCGCGCTTCCTGCTCAACGACGAGCGCGACGTGCTGCGCCTGCATCGGCTGGCACTGGGCCTGCCCAACGATGCCCCGCGCTTTGCCGAAGGCTGGCTGTCGCGGCTGGACGACGGTGGCTGGTTGCTGGAGACCCATCCGGTCGACGAATTTCCCGCGCTCGATCCCACCCATGCCCTGCCCAACGCCCTGAGCGCTGCGCTCAAGGGCCTGGCGCACGAACTGCGTAACCCGCTGGCTGGCCTGAAGGGGGCCGCCCAACTGCTGGCGCGCCGCTCGGGCGGCCGCGACGAGGACGAGCGCGAGCTGATCGAATTGATCGGCACCGAGATCGAACGCCTCAACACCCTGCTCGAACGCCTGCTCTCGCCCTCGCCGTTGCGCCCGCACGAGGGCCTCAACATCCACGTGGTACTCGAACGCGTGCTGCGCCTCGCCGAAGCCGAAGGCGGCTGGTCGGTGCAGGTGCAGCGCGACTACGATCCCAGCATTCCCGACATCCTCGGCGACGTGGACCGCCTGACCCAGGCGGTGTGGAACCTGGTGCGCAATGCCTTCCAGGCCGGCGCCACCCGGGTCACGCTGCGCACCCGCGTCGAACACGGCCAGCGCATCCGCGACCGCGTGCATGCGATGTCGCTGCGGCTGGAGATCATCGACGACGGCGGCGGCGTGCCCGAAGAGCTGGCCGAGCACCTGTTCCTGCCGCTGGTCAGCGGCCGCGCCGAAGGCAGCGGCCTGGGGCTGGCACTGGCCCAGCAGGTCTCGCGCGAACACCACGGCACGCTGACCTACCGCTCGCGTCCGGGCCATACCGTCTTCACCCTGCTGCTGCCCGAACTGGCCGGCGATCACGACAAGGAGCACCTGCATGGCTGAGGCCGCCGCCGCATCCCACCATATCTGGGTGGTCGACGACGACCGTTCGGTGCGCTTCGTGCTGTCCACCGCGCTGCGCGATGCCGGCTACGCCGTCGACGGTTTCGACAGCGCCGCCGCCGCGCTGCAGGCGCTGGCGATGCGGCCCACGCCGGACTTGCTATTCACCGATGTGCGCATGCCCGGCGAAGACGGCCTGACCCTGCTGGACAAGCTCAAGTCCAGGCACCCGCAGCTGCCGGTGATCGTGATGTCGGCCTACACCGATGTCGCCAGCACCGCCGGCGCCTTCCGCGGCGGTGCGCACGAATTCCTGTCCAAGCCCTTCGACCTGGACGATGCGGTGGCGCTGGCCGCCCGCGCCCTGCCCGATGCCGATGCGGCGGTCGAGGACAGCGTCGTTCCACTGGCCGAAGGCTCGGCCGCGCTGATCGGCGACACCCCGGCAATGCGCGCGCTGTTCCGTGCCATCGGCCGGCTGGCGCAGGCGCCATTGTCGGTATTGATCAACGGCGAAACCGGCACCGGCAAGGAGCTGGTCGCACGCGCGTTGCATAACGAATCGCCGCGCGCGCGCAAACCGTTCGTGGCGCTCAATACCGCCGCCATCCCGGCCGAATTGCTGGAAAGCGAGCTGTTCGGCCACGAAACCGGCGCCTTCACCGGCGCCACCAAGCGCCATATCGGTCGCTTCGAACAGGCCGATGGCGGCACCTTGTTCCTGGACGAAATCGGCGACATGCCGTTGCCGTTGCAGACGCGCCTGCTGCGTGTGCTGGCAGAGAACGAATTCTTCCGCGTCGGCGGCCGCGAGTTGATCCGCGTCGATGTGCGCGTGATCGCCGCCACCCACCAGGACCTGGAAGCGCTGGTCGAGCAGGGCCGCTTCCGCGCCGACCTGTTGCATCGGCTGGACGTGGTGCGCCTGCAGTTGCCGCCGCTGCGCGAACGCCGCGGCGACATCGCGCAACTGGCGGAAAACTTCCTGGCCATGGCCGGGCGCAAGCTCGACATGCTGCCCAAGCGGCTGTCTTCACCGGCGCTGGAAGCGCTGCGCCAGTACGACTGGCCCGGCAATGTGCGCGAACTGGAAAACGTCTGCTGGCGCCTGGCCGCGCTGGCCACGGCCGACATCATCGACGTGGTCGACGTGGACGCCGCCCTGGCGCGCGGCCGCCAGCGTGCCGGCCGTAGCAGCGTCGGGCAATGGGACGACATGCTGTCCAGCTGGGCCGCGCAACGCCTGAGCGAAGGCGCGCAGGGCCTGCATGCCGAAGCGCGCGAACGCCTGGACAAGACGCTTCTGGAAGCTGCCCTGCAACTGACCCAGGGCCGTCGCGCCGAAGCCGCCGCCCGCCTGGGCCTGGGCCGCAACACCGTCACCCGCAAGCTCGGGCCAGGACGCAAGCGTCGTTGATCAGCCCGCACGCGGAGTCGAGCCCCTCTCCCGCCTGTGGGAAAGGGGTTGGGGGTGCGGGGCGCCTGCGAAGAGCTGTACTGCGCGCAGGTGTTGGAACCATGCAGTGAACCGGTGGGTTTGACGAGCATCACGACGGCAAGCGTGCATGGGCTGGCCGTGTGCTCGCACGCGCCACGGTCTCGATTATCTGGCGTCGCACGACGCCCCCATCCGCCCTTCGGGCACGTTCCCCCGCACGCGGGGGAAGGCAAGAGAGGCAAGGCGAGCAAGACAGGCCAAGGAAGGCAAGGCGGGCAAGGCAGGCAAGGCAGGCAAGGCAGGCAAGGCAGGCATGAAACTTCGCAGTCGAGCCCCTCTCCCGCCTGCGGGAGAGGGGTTGGGGTGAGGGGCGCTTTTTGCACATATGCCGGCTCGCGACACCAGCCCCGTAAACTCCTGGGCTGCCCAAGCGCATTTCATGACACGTGAACATGCGCCCGCATAGGTTTCCAGCCTGATCAGGAGAACAGCTCGATGCGTTATCGGTCGTCCACGATCGTTGCTCTCACCGCCCTGGCGCTCGCCGCCTGCAGCAGCACGCCCCCACCGCCCCCGCCGCCGCCGCCGGCAGCGCGCGTGGTGCCTGTCCGCCCGGTGCAGCAGGCCGAAGCCGCGCTCGCGTCGGCCTCGGGTAGCCTGGTCAGCGGCCGTGTGGTGCTGGTGCCTGCCTTGCAGGGCATCCGCATCACCGGCACCGTCGGTGGGCTGCGTGCCGGTGCGGTGGCCGGCTTCCACGTGCATGAGCGCGGCGATTGCAGTGCTGCCGATGCCAGCAGCGCCGGTGCGCATTTCAATCCCGCCAATGCCCCGCATGGACGGGCCGGCAACGGCGCGCACCATCTGGGCGACATGGACAACCTGCGCGCCGATGCCGAGGGCGTCGCGCATCTGGACATGATTCTCTCCGGCATCAGTCTGGGTGACGGTGCGCCCGGCGACGTGGTCGGCAAGGCACTGGTCGTGCATGCCGATCCGGACGATTACCGCAGCCAGCCCAGCGGCAACGCCGGCGCGCGGCTGGCCTGCGGCGTTATTCGCGTCACCCAGTGGCGCTCATCCCCTTCGCAGCCCTGAGTCGGGGCATCCATGGCCGCATTCGCGGTCCCTACAGGAGCTTTCCATGCGCATTCTTCCCACCACGTTGTTTCTGGCCACTGCCTTGGCATTGACCGCATGCAAGCGCGAGGAGCCCGCACCGGCCGATCCCGCTCCCGCGCCGCAGGCAGGCACGCCGGCCGAAGCGGCGCACGGTGGCGAGCATGCCGCGGCCATGGTCACCGAAGCGGCGGCCACTACTACCGCCACCGCCGAGCTCAAGCCGACCAAGGACAGCCAGGTCACCGGCACGGTCACCTTCAAGACCGTCGACGGCGCACTGCGTGTCACCGGCCAGCTGAGCGGACTCAAGCCCGACAGCGAACACGGCTTCCACATCCATGAAAAAGGCGACTGCAGCGCGCCGGACGGCAGCAGCGCCGGTGGCCACTTCAATCCGGGCCAGTCCGACCATGGCAACGTCACGGCCGATCCGCATCACGGCGGCGACATGCCCAACATCAAGGCCGACGCACAGGGCAATGCCAGCATCGACGGACCGGTATCGAGCAACGTCAACCTGGGTAAGGCCGACCAGTTCGACATTGCAGGCCACGCGGTGATCGTGCATGCCGATGCCGACGACTACAAGACCCAGCCCACCGGCAACGCCGGCGGCCGCCTGGCCTGTGGCGTGATCACCACCGACAACGCGCAGGCTGCCACCAAGTAAGCGCGCACGCATTGCGCGGCGGTTCACGCCGCGGCGCAATGCGTCAGTGGCACACCATCGCGACTGTGGAATGCTCACCCGGCGTTGTGTTGCATCCAGTGCGGATGCGTGGGCAGAGCTTGGTCAAATAGCTCTAGTCGCTGCTGATCATCGATTTTCCTGCGTAGAAAGCCTGCGCAGCATCCTTGCAAATCTGCTCATAAAACGTATCGGCGTCCTCGGTGGAGTAGCCAGCGCCCACGAAGCATCCGCGTGCGATTTCATGCAACGAATGCCGGATGCTGCTGGCGTCGTCGTATACGGCATTCAGGCAGGCAACCACCACCGCGACATCCTGTTTCGAAAGGCGTGGCTCGCCGCTCATCAAGCGTGCATGGTTGATGCACGCAACGGCGTTTGCACTGGTGAACGAGTCGCCCAAGCCGGAGCAGTCTTCAAAGCCGGTGCCTTCGGCGTTGAGTTTGAAGTGCGCGATCGGCAGGCCTTCCATGTTCTTCTGCTTTGCCATCTCCATGAAGTCCGCAAGCGCTTCGGGCTGATCCTGCAGGCGCCTGGACTGAATCTTCGTGTCCAGTTTTTGAAGAAACGGCCCGGCGATGCTGGTGTTTCTCTTCAGGATACTGGTGGAGGGATCTTCGAACATCAGGGTCGCATCGATCCTGTCGGTCTGCTCCTGAGACAGCAGCCCGTTTGCGATCAGGGTCTTCATGATCACTTTTTCGGGGTGGCCCCAATGCTCGTCGGCCGCATAGACTTGCCGAAAATTCAGGATTGCCTGGCCGGCGGCATGCTGCGCCTGCGCGCCGAGCGTGTCATTACCATCCAATGCGCGTTGAAGCGACTCCATGCATTGCTTGAGAGACAGCGCCTTATCGCTATTGGAAGCCTGCTTGAAGTGCTGCATGCCGCGGTTGATGAAGGGGTGGGTGATGGAGCGCGAGGTATATCCACTCGCTCCGGTTTCGGCATTGGCTACGCCGGTCAGCGAATACTTGTTCTTCTTGTCGTAAATCTGGCTCTTGCTCAGGTCCGGGTCGGCCGGCACCTGCGCAGGCGCATATTTGGCGATGCACTCCTGCTTGATCCGCTCGCCCTTGAGACAGCTGAGGTTGGTCAGCAGCGATTCCCGTGCATTCTTGGTGTCGAACAGATGGCTGACATGGACCTTGGTTGCCGCGCGGTAGTCGCTCATGGTGGCGAACTGGTTGGAACCGCATGTCTTGATCGGTACGAAAGGATTGCCATGAGATACGCGTTCTTCCTCGGTGGCGCTGTGGTACCGAGCGTAATATTTCTCCGCTTTTGCACATGCTTTTTCCAGGCGCTCATTGCTGGTAAACCCGGCTTTGCCATCGACCAGTGCGGTCGTGGACAAGAAAAAGTTGTCTACAACATAACTGGCGCCCGCGATTCCCAGCGCATATTTGGCGGCCCGAGAGGTCCAGCTTCTAACGCGTCCGCCGTTTTCCTGGTGTGGGCCTTCTTGCGCTGCTTGCCTGGCTTTTCGGGCGGGTAGGGCCCCCAGCAAACCGGTCGCATCGTTGGGGCCCGGCGATGTGAGTGACGCTGCAGGCGGGTGCTGCGTTGGCGGGGAGGTGGGGGCAAGATGCCGTTGAAGGGTGGTCAATGTTTGTGTGGTCTTGGTGCGCATGATGTGTCCTCTCGATGCAGAATAGAGACCAGCTGTACTGGTTGAGTCGAGACTCGGCGAAGCGTCGCGGCGAAAGGGCCGTTGGTCGAGTAGCTAAGTGTCGCGATGTGCGGTTGCGTGTTCCCGGTAACGTTGATTCGCGCTGGGTCATCAGCAGAGAACGGCCGCCAATCAGCGTGCAGTTACGTCATGGTTTGGGTTGTCGCGCGCGTCGTTGCGGAGTGCTGAAGCCGCTTCGATATGTCGGCCGGCAATGTCGATGATGCGCGCAGTGGTGATCACAGCATCGGAAATCTGAGCGTGGCGCCATGCGGGCTGCTTCCGTCGAATCGCGTAACGACTGTGCCTGATGCTTAGGCGCGCATCCATTTCCACCGCGAAGACGTGATGTCGTAAACGAGCAGGTGCGCTGAGGGGCATCTGCCGCACCCGGTCGAGCGATCCACCGCGGCCCGGCATGGCCATGCATGCGTGATATCGACCAAGACATGCAGGTAGGGAGATTGATGATCAGGATGGGTATCGCCCCATCTGGAATCGTTCGACGGCTAAGAGCAGCCAACAACTACTTTGCAGTCGCCAGAAGGGCGTGCCGGTGCTCGGAACCGGCATGTGCCACGCGTCCACTTCGATTCCTGCGCGCCGTCCGCCCCAGCACTGACGACTGCTTGCTGATGGGGCAGGAGCCGTGCTGGAGATGGCAAGCGTCGCAGTGCGCTGCGCAGCTCGTCGCAATGCGCGCGGGCGCTCCAGGTGCAAAGAGTTGCAGAGCGTGGTTTGCAACGCCTGTCTGCAACTGCACGTGCTACGCGTTGCGATCCCCGCGCAGCCATGTCGGCGGGCGATCCTACCCATGCTTCCATGACGTCATCAACAGATGCAGCTAGCGTTGCAACGCGCAATGTCAGCGTCATCGTTCGCGCGAACGCTCAGCTGTTTGGTCCGCGCCTGGCGTCGCCGATGCGACCAGGTGCCGACTGGGTATCGGAAATACACGCCATCGCCGCCACCGGGTTACCGTATGCGGGCTCCGATAGGTACTTTGCGGGCCTGCGAACGCGCTTCCCGTGCAGGCGAAGCATCGGTGGACGCCGCCCCGCCGGTGCCGCGTACGTCCTGGCTGATCCTGTGGCGGAATCGTGCCGCCGCGCGAAGTGACGATGGCAGCGTTGCCGGCCTGCACGAAAGCTGCAACACCTTGCCAGACCCAGCCGCGAAGGCGGCCATGCGTGCTTCATGCTGCATCGGCCACGTAAATCCCGCCTCCAGAATCACGCAATGCGGGAGCGATAGAGCGGGTCGTCGGGCTTACGCAGCCAGCGCCTGCCGCGGATCCTGGTCCGGCTCCACATGCACATACAGCACCGGCAGGCCGTGCGCCTCCAGCACCGCGGCCATCTGCCGCTGGCGCGAGAGGAATTGTTCGTAGACCCCACGCAGGCGCTCGCAGTGTTCGCGGTCGTGCGCGTAGTAGTCGCACCAGCCTGCCGGATCGAACAGGGCAATGCGCACTTCGCCATCGACGTAGCGCAGTACCGGCTCCGGCGCCTGCTCCAGCCATTCTTCGCTGGTGGGCGCGAGCAGGGCTGCCTCGATCAACGGCCACAGCGGTGCCAGGCCCTGGTTGTCGTACTGCATCGAGATCATCGCCGCCAGATCGTGGGCGGTGAGGTAGCGCGCATGCTCGATGCGCGCGCCGAAGCTCTCCTGCGCCAGCAGCGCGGTGTCGGCCTGGGCCATGCCCTGGGCCAGCAGCACCTCTTCCATCGCCTCGGCCACGGTGGCCACGATCTGCGCATCGCCGGTGAGCAGGAACGGCAACACGCGCAGCCCGCCGCCGGTGAGTTGCGCGTCGGCCTGGAACGGCAGCGGAACCTCGCCCTGCGCATCGGCGCCGAAGGCCAGCACCCGCGGGCCCTGCTCGCGGCCCGGGGCGCGGGCATGCAGTTCTTCCAGCCGGCGGTGCAGCGGCCAGCCCGGGCGCAGCACTTCAGCCGGGTCGAAGTGCGCCATGGCCACGCTGAGCTCGAGCTCGCGCACTTCGGGGATCCATTGCGCCAGGTCGCGGCCGATCCGCTCGGCCAGCATGCCGGCCTGCTCGGGCGGCAGGGCGCCGCGCTCGGGGGCGGTGCCGCCGGTCAGTTCCAGCGCCAGCACACCCATGGCGGTCACGCCGTGTTCGGTCTTGCTCATGATTCGCGGTTGGCCCATCACGGGGTCGAAGCTACACTGCCTCTATTATGCCTGCCGGCCCTGTGCAGGCCATGTCCCCGAGTCCTTCATGCCAGGTCAACCGATACCCGCAGCCCGTCCCGTCGCCATCCTCGGCGGCGTCCGTATCCCGTTCTGTCGTCAGAACACCGCATACGCGGACGTGGGCAACCTGGGCATGTCGGTGCGCACGCTGGGCGCGCTGGTCGAGCGCTTCGGGCTGCACGGCCAGCAGCTGGGCGAAGTGGCGATGGGCGCGGTGATCAAGCACTCCTCCGACTGGAACCTGGCCCGCGAGGCCGCGCTGTCGTCGGGCCTGTCGCCGCTGACCCCGGGCATCACCCTGCAGCGCGCCTGCGGTACCAGCCTGGATTCGGTGATCACCATCGCCAACAAGATCGCGCTGGGGCAGATCGATTCGGGCATCGGCGGCGGTTCGGACACCACTTCCGAAGTGCCGATCGTATATGGCAAGAAATTGCGCGCGCGCCTGATGGCCGCCAACCGCGCCAAGGCCACCGGCGACAAGCTCAAGGCGCTGCTGCGCGGCTTCAAGCTGAGCGAGCTCAAGCCCGAGTTTCCCGGCGTGGCTGAGCCGCGCACCGGCAAGAGCATGGGCGACCACTGCGAGGACATGGCCAAGGAATGGAACATCTCGCGCGATTCGCAGGACGAATGGGCGGTGGCCTCGCACCACAAGCTGGCGGCGGCGTATGAGCGCGGCTTCTTCGATTCGTTGATCGCCCCGTTCCGCGGCGTGTCGCGCGACAACATCCTGCGCGCGGACACCTCGCTGGAAAAACTCGCCACGCTGCGCCCGGCCTTCGACAAGAGCTCCGGCCGCGGCACCTTGACCGCGGCCAATTCCACCCCGCTGACCGATGGCGCGGCCGCGGTGCTGCTGTCCAGCGAGGCCTGGGCGCTGGCGCATGGCCATACGCCGATGGCCTACCTGCGCGATGCGCAGGTGGCGGCCGTGGATTTCGTGCACGGCGAAGGCCTGCTGATGGCCCCGACCATCGCGGTGCCGCAGATGCTGGCGCGCCAGGGCCTGACCCTGCAGGACTTCGACATCTACGAAATCCACGAGGCCTTTGCCGCGCAGGTGCTGTGCACGCTGCGCGCCTGGGAAAGCGAGGATTACTGCCGAAACCGGCTGGGCCTGGAGGCGCCGCTGGGCCGGATCGATCCGGACAAGATCAACCCGCTGGGCTCCTCGCTGGCCACTGGCCACCCGTTCGCCGCCACCGGCGCCCGCGTGGTGGCCACTGCCGCCAAGCAGCTGGAAGAACGCGGCGGCGGCCGTGCGTTGATTTCGATCTGCACCGCCGGCGGCATGGGCGTGGTGGCGATCGTCGAGCGCTAGGCTGCTGCGCAGCGGGATTGGGCATTCGGGAGTGGGGATTCGCAAACGCGAACCCGCTCTAGCGAATCCCCACTCCCGAATCCCGAATCCCCAACCTGCAAGGACGCATGGATGTCGAACGATACCCCGCACGAGCCACCCAGCCTGTACCTGACGCCGGTGCAGGGCGATGTGTGGCGCGAGGGCGATGAGCTGGTGTGCACGCCAGGGGCCAACCTGCCGCCGCGCTGCGTGAAGTGCAATGCGCCGGCGGATATGCCCCCGCGCCGCTACATCTTTCATTGGCACCACCCGGTGATCTATGCCGCGCTGCTGCTGGGCGTGCTGCCGTATCTGATCCTGGCGATCGCGCTGCGCAAGCGCAGCGGGCATGTGCTGACCTTGTGCAGCCTGCATGAGCGCCGCCGGGTGCGCTATGTCGCTGTGGCGCTGGCCTCGGTGTTGGCGCTGCTGGTGTGCGGCCTGTCGCTGCATAGCGAGTTCCGCTGGGTGATCGGCAGCGCGGCGATGGCAGCGATGCTGCTGGTGGGCAGGCTGGGGTCGCGGGTGTTGTCGCCGCGATCGATCGGTCATCGGCAGGCCCGCTATCTCGGGGCCTGCGATGCGTTTCTACAGGAACTGCCGCCGCCACCGCCCGCGGCCTGGCGCGGCGCCTGATCGGATCTGGCGTCAGGCACCCCACACCCATGGAGGGTTGCACGTGCCAAGCCGTTCCCCAACATGCGTGCAGCACCGGCTGCGTGAGTGCTTGTGCAGGCAGCTATGGCAGCGGCCAGACGATCCTATGCGTCGGCGTAACAGTCCGCCAACCAGCCAATACCAACCCGCTAACGCTGTCTTACGCCGCTCCCGGCCGGGAGCGGCGTACGCCGGTCAAGGCAGGCGATCGTCCGGTGCGAGCGGATCGGCCGCAGGCGTGGTGCCGACCGCGACGAGCGGCCCGCGCGGCGACTGCTGCGGCATGCCCTCGATCACCGGCTCGCCGCGCGCCGCGCGCAACGCATTGGCGTAGCAATGCTGGGCCGACAGCAGATCGCCGGCAGCGGCAAACCCGTGTCCCAGCTCTTCCCAGGCGTCGCTGCCGGCACCATTGGCGAGCGCGCGATGCAGGAACTCTTCGGCCTGCGACCACTGCTGCTGGTGGCGGGCAAGACGTGCCAGCGTCAACAGCAGGCCCGGGCTGTCCGGATACTGGGTCAGCCAACGCTGCGCACTGGCACGGCGCGAATCATATTTCTCCAGCGGCAGCACCCCGTACAGGCGCACCAGCGATTCGTCCCACTGCGTCTCCAGCGCCTGTTCCAGGCTGTGCACGGCGGCGTCGTCCCAATGCAGCACGGCGGCGCGCTGCGCATAGGCGCCGACCACCGCCGGCTGGGTGCGCAGCGGCTTGGGCAACGCTTCCCAGCGTTCGGCCAGCGCGTTGGCATCGCCGGCCTGCAGCAGGGTCTGTTCGGCCAGCGTGGCCTCCAGCGCGCTGTAGGCCTCCGGCGCGAGCACCGCTTGCTGGCGCAGCGCGCCCAGCTGGCCGTAGGCCTCGTCGGCGCGCCCGATCTGGGTCAGCGCATGGGTGCGCAGCAGCAGGCCGCGCGCCGGCAATGGCTGGGCACCGGCGGCATCCAGCGCATTGATTGCCTCGATCGGGTGCTGTCGTGCCAGATGGCGCTCGCCCTGCAGCAGGGCATGCGCGGTGGGATCGCGCTCGGCCAACTGTTGGGCCAGTGCATTGGCTGCCGCCTCATCGCCGCGTGCATCGGCCACCCGTACCGCACTGGCCAACGCAATGCCGCTGACTTCCTCGTCTTCGCTGGCATTGACCAATAGCCGCTCGGCGCGCTGCCACTGGCCGTGATCGGCGGCGCGCAGGCCTTCGATCAGGCGCGCGCGGCCCTTCTTGCGACGATATTTGCCCCACACACGGAACGGCAGGCTGATCAAGGTCCACAGCAGCCATAGCACCAGCAACGCGATGATCAGGATCAATGCCGCCTGCGGCATCGCGGCGCGGTAGTCGTTACCGCCGACGCTGACCACCACATTGCCCAGGTCGTAGCTGGTCTGGTGCGACAGCCATTGCGCGCCGAGCACGCCCAGCGCCACGGCAACCAACAGGATCAGCACGGTACGCAACACTTTCATTGGGTGGATCTCCCTTCACGCATGGCCTGCAGTTGCAGCAGGGTGGTGCCCAGTTCCGGCAATTGCGGACGCAGCGGCGCTTGTTGCAAGGCGCGCAGGCGCGAGCGCACCTGACTGCGTTGCGGTGAATCCGGCCACAGCCGGGTGGCCCAGGTGTCCACCCGGCGCAGCGCCTGGGCAAGGCCCTGCGCATCGCCACGCTCGGCGGCCGCGCGGGCCAGGCTGAGTTCGATCTGCAGCGCGTCGCCGGCCGCATGGCGCTCGCCTCCGGTCAGCAGCGCATCGCCGCGGCTGGGACGGATTTCCACCAGCGGCGCCAGCACTTTCTGCCACCACGGACGCCCCGCGTCGCTGGCCTGCGCGGTCTGCTCGGGCAGGCGCTGCAGATCGGCAGCGATGCGGTCCAGGCTCTGCCCCACCTGCGCCTGCGGGCCGGCACCCAAGCGATCCAGCGCGTCGCGTTCCTGCACCAGCGCCTGGCGCAGATTGAGATAGCCCGGATCGTCGATGCCGTTGAGCGCGCCGTTGGCCAGCGCGTACGCGCGGCGTGCGCCATCGGCGTCGCCGGCAATGCTGAGCCGCTGCTGGCCCAGCCGCAGCAGCAGTTCCACTTCATCCAGCCGCAGTGCCTGGGCGCCGTGGCGGTTGGGGTCGGCCAGCTTCTGTACGGTCTCTTCGAGCAGCGCGCTGCGCTGGCTCAGGCCCAGCATTTCGTCGCGCAGCACGCGATTGGTGGCAGCCGCGTCCTGCAGGCGCTCGTTGGCCAGCCGTTGATCGCGCCGCAGCGTCTCCAGCAGCTGCTGCGTACCGTCCCAGCGCTGTTGCTGCGCCTGTGCCGCCTGCACCTGCGCGGCGTGATAGCCCTGCCATGCACGCCAGCCGAGGAACAGCGCCACGCCCACGGCCAGCACGGCGATCGCCAGCAGCAGCCAGGCCCAGGGAACGCGTCGCGCGGGAGCGGGCATTTCGGTCATTCGCACATCCTCGGATGGTCGCCACAGGCGCGGGCGCCGCAGTCATCGGCCACAGCATGGCGTGCGTCGGCGGACGCCTGCAAGCCGCGCTCGAGTTCGCAGTTCAGCAAGGTCGCGGCGATGTCATGACTGCAGCGGCGGCTTCGGCCAACTGCGCTGGCAGGGGGCCGTCGGCACGCACCACATGATCGAATCCAGCTGCCAGCGCGGACGCGCACATGCGCTCGCTGGAGGCGACCACCGGACGTTGCCGCCATGTCTCCACCAGCGCGCTTGGCAGTTGCTGCAGGACCAGCGCCAGCGCCTCGCCACTGCTCAGCGCCAGCACGCTGCGCGGCAGTGCCGCCGCCAGCGCCTGCACCGCCGTGCGGCGCAGAGGCAACGCAACACGCTGATACACCTCCGCGCGCAGGATGCGGGCGCCGCGCTGCTCCAGCGCCGGCGCGAGCATGCCGCGGCCCCCGGGTGCGGTGATCAGCCCCACCGTGTGCAGTGGCGGCTGCAACAGCGGCAGCGCGAGCAGGCCTTCGCTGTCCATGCGGGCCGGGCGTATCACCGCCTCGACGCCGCAGGCATGCAGCGCGCGTGCGGTGCCTTCGCCCACGCTGACCCAGTGCGCCTGCGGCGGCCGGCGCAAGGGTGCGAGCCGCTGCGCCGCCTGCACCGAGGCGGGGCTGGTGAACACCACGACAGGTGCCTGCAAGGCCTGCTGCAACGCGCTGCGCGCCGGCGCGGTGTCGTTGGTCTGCAGCCTCCATGGCGACAGCGCGAGCACGCGCCCGCCGTGACGTGCGGCGGCCCGTCGCAGCGGCGCATGCTCGCCGCTGGGGCGCAGCGAAATCAGGGTCCAGCTGGCGGTGGACGTACGGGTCATGCCGCGATTATGCGAGAGCATCGCTGTCGTGCGCGCCTGGGCGCTGGGCATTCGGGTGGCCACCAGCCGGGCCGGCACAGGCGCACGAGGTGTGCACAGCGGTCCAGCGCAGTGCGAATCACTTGTGAGACCAGCATCTCATTTCCTCCCCTCTTGCAAATCCGCCCGATCGCGCCACGATCCGCCACGACAACCGAGCTGGAGTGGCGCCGTGATCAAGTCCTACCTCATCAACATGCAGCGCAGCGGTGACCGGCTGCAGGCGATGTCGGCGCGGTTCCAGGCGCTGGGTTTGGCGTTCGAACGGCTGCCCGCGGTCGATGGCGCGACCTTGACGCCGGAGCAGATCGCCGCGTTCGTGCGAGAGCGCCCGCTGCAAGGATCCGGCGATGGCTATAGCAGCGGCCCGCGTCGCTGGACCGCCTCCAACATCGGCTGCTTCCTGAGCCACCAGGCGGCCTGGCGCATCGCCGCCGAGTCCGACGATGCCTATGCCGCCATCTTCGAAGACGACATGCATCTGTCCGATGCATTGCCGGCGCTGTTGCGCAGCACCGACTGGCTCCCGCTCGGCACCAGCATCGTGCGGCTGGAACCGTCCTATAACCGGATCAAGCTCGATGCCAAGGTGACCGAGATTGCCGGCCGTCAATTGCGCCTGGTACGGCCATCGCGCCACCAGCATTGCTGGCCGGTCTGTGCCGGCGCGCTGATCATCAGCCGCGAGGCGGCGCGGGTGCTGCTTGCCGCCGATGCGCGCTGGCACACCATGGCCGATATCTTTCTGTTCGGTTGGAACGAGTCGCCTGTGGCGCACCGGCTGGCCACCTACCAGCTCTCCCCGGCGGCCTGCATCCAGGACAAGTTCTTCCATGCAGCACCGGAGCAGATCGTGTTCACCAGCACCATCGACGCGCCGCTGACCCAGGCACAGAAGCAGCAGCGCAGCGCGCAGTGGAAGGCCAAGGCCACCGCACTGCTGCGGGTGGCGCAGGGCTACCGCAAGGTGGTCTTTGCCCCCTGAAAACGCCGACGCAGCGCCTGCGCGCTGCCAACGCCGAAGTCCTCGCGCCCGCGCCGGCAGCGCGCAGGCAGGCCACACGCGCACACGCGGTCGGCGGTGCCTGACCTGCGATTGGCCAGCGACCAGCGCGCCGGTGTGCTGCGGTATCGGCACCACCAGTGGCGATGCCGATACCGCATGCGTTCACCATGCGGTACCGCATGTCATGTCCATGCACAAGACGCTCGCCGGACATTGCGGCATGATGCCGCCCTTCGCCGTCTTCCAGCCTTCGTCGATGACTCCTTCGTACACGCTCGCATCCGCCCTGCAGTCGCTGCAGCAGCAATTCATCGCCATGCCGCCGGTGCTGTCGATGGGCATCGCCGTCGATGGACTGCACGACGGCGCCTTGCGCCTGCGTGCGCCGCTGCAGGCCAATGTCAACGACAAGGCCAATGCGTTCGGTGGCAGCCTGGCATCGCTGATGACGCTGGCCGGCTGGGGCTGGCTGACGCTGCAACTGCAACTGGCCGGGCACGACGCCGACGTCTATGTGGCCGATAGCCAGCTGCGTTACGTGGCGCCGGTGTACGAAGAACTGGTGGCCGACGCGGCGCCCTCCGAGCTGGGCGGCTGGGAAGCGTTTCTGGCCACCTTCCGACAGCGCGGCAAGGCGCGGATCGGCATGCGCGCGCAGATCGCGCTAGGTTCGGGAACGGCCGCAGCCACCTTGAGCGGGCGTTTCGTGGCGTTCCCGAAACGGTAGGATGCGGGCTGGATCGGGGGGAATGCGGATGCGTGCAGTCATTGGAGCGGTGCTCGTGCTGGGGTTGGCGCTGCTGAGCGGGGTGGCCTCGGCCGGCAGCCGGGCGCAGGCGCGTGCGCTGGAAACCACCCAGGCGGCCTATGCGGCCGCGGTGCGCTGGAGCGATTTCGACGCCGCGCAGGGGTTTGTCGAGCCGGCCCATGCCCAGGCCCACCCGGTCAGCGACCTGGAACGCTCGCGCTACGAGCAGGTGCAGATTTCCGGCTACCGCGAGCTGCGCACCGGCGATGACGCCAACGGCGACCTGCGCCGCGAGGTGGAGTTGCGGGTGATCAACCGCAATACCCAGGCCGAACGGCTGGTGCGCAGCATCGAGATCTGGCGCTGGGATGCCGAGCGCAAACGCTGGTGGCTGGCCAGCGGTCTGCCCGACCTGTGGCAGGGCCAATAGCCAGGCCGGTGTGCGCTGGCCGTCGTGCGTGCGACAATTCCCGCCCGCTCGACTGACCCTGACCCCGTGAATTTCGAAGAGCTGCAGGCCTTTGTCGGCCGCAACCCCATGCTGTCGCTGGCCCTGGTGGGCCTGACCATCGCCCTGATCGTCACCGAGGTTGCGCGCCTGTTCCGCGGCTACCGCGCACTCAAGCCGGCCGAGTTGACCCGCCTGATCAACAGCGAAGATGCGCTGGTGATCGACCTGTCGCCCGCCGCCGATTTCGAAAAAGGCCATATCGCCGGCAGCCGCAACGTGACGCTGGCCAAGTTCGACCCGGCCAGCAAGCTGCTGGCCAACGCCAAGGCATCGCCGGTGGTGGTGGTCTGCCGTAGCGGCAACACCTCTGCCGGTGCGGCCAAGACGCTGAAGAAAGCCGGCTTCGAGAAGGTCTACTGGCTCGAAGGCGGCATCGCCGCCTGGCAAATGGCCGAGCTGCCTCTGATCAAGGGCCGCTGATCCGCCTTGTGCGGCACCTGGCAAGCCCCCATTGCTTGCATGAGATACTCGTGCTTTCACGTTTGCATCACTCAACGCTGCATCCACCGAACCGTTTCTGGAGTTAGGAATGTCCGACGAAATCCTCAACGGCGCCGCTGCGCCGGCCGACGCCGCCGCTGCTGGTCCCGCCTTCACCATCGAAAAGATTTACGTCAAGGACGTGTCCTTCGAATCGCCCAACGCCCCGGCGGTGTTCAACGACGCCAACCAGCCCGAGCTGCAGTTGAACCTCAACCAGAAGGTGCAGCGCCTCAATGACAACGCGTTCGAAGTGGTGCTGGCCGTGACCCTGACCTGCACCGCCGGTGGCAAGACCGCCTATGTGGCCGAAGTGCAGCAGGCCGGCGTGTTCGGCCTGGTCGGCCTGGAGCCGCAGGCGATCGACGTGCTGCTCGGTACCCAGTGCCCGAACATCCTGTTCCCGTATGTGCGCACCCTGGTCAGCGACCTGATCCAGGCCGGTGGCTTCCCGCCGTTCTACCTGCAGCCGATCAACTTCGAAGCCCTGTACGCCGAGACCCTGCGTCAGCGGTCGCAGGGCGAAGGCACCTCGCTGGCCGATTCCGAGCCGGCCGGCAACGCCTAAGCTGCGGTTGCGCCGATGAGCGATTCGACCCACAAGATCGCCGTTCTCGGCGCCGGTTCCTGGGGCACGGCCCTGGCCGCGCTCCTGGCCAGGCACGGTCACCCGACCGTGCTGTGGGGGCGCGATGCGGCGATGGTGGATGCCATCGACCGCACCCACGAGAACGTGCGTTACCTGCCCGGCATTGCGCTGCCCGACAGTCTGCGCGCCACCACCGACCTGCAGGCGGCCGTCGCCGACGCCGCCTGGATTCTGGCGGTGGTGCCCTCGCATGCCTTCACCGAAACGATCCGGCTGATCGCCCCGTTGCGTCCGGCCAACGCCGGCGTGGCATGGGCGACCAAGGGGTTTGAACCCGGTTCCGGACGCTTCCTGCATGAAGTGGCGCGCGATCTGCTCGGCCCGGCGGTTCCGCTGGCCGTGGTCACCGGGCCATCCTTCGCCAAGGAGGTCACGCTCGGATTGCCGACCGCCATCACCGTGCACGGCGACGATGCTGCGTTCGCGCAGGTCGTGGCCGATGCGATGCATGGCCCCACGTTCCGCGCCTACACCGGCGATGACATGGTGGGTGCCGAACTGGGTGGCGCGATGAAGAACGTGCTGGCCGTGGCCACCGGTGTGGCCGACGGCATGCAGCTTGGTCTCAATGCCCGTGCCGGGCTGATCACGCGAGGTTTGAACGAGATGCTGCGCCTGGCCGCGGTGATCGGTGCCCGCCCGGAAACCCTGATGGGGCTGGCCGGGTTGGGCGATCTTGTGCTCACCTGCACCGGCGATCTGTCGCGCAACCGACGGCTGGGCCTGGCGTTGGGGCGCGGGCAGAGCTTGAACGATGCGATCCGCGAGATCGGCCAGGTAGTCGAGTCGGTGCAGACGGCCGACGAAGTCATGCGCCAGGCCGAGCAGCACGGCATCGAACTGCCGATCTCCAACGCCGTGCGCGCGGTCCTGCATGGCGAGATCACGCCGGAGGCCGGTTTGCAGGGCCTGCTGGCACGCGAGCGCAAGCCCGAGTATCCGCAGACCTTGTTTACCTGAGCGTTCGCATGCCGATGGCGGCAATGTGATTGAAGCAGCCAAAACGCCCGGCATTGCCGGGCGTTTTGGTTGGAGGGGGAGCGTCGTTCGCCGCTGCGTCGAACCCGCAAGGGCAGCAGGAGTGCGCCTTGGCGCAGTACCGCATTGCCTTGGTGGTGATCGCGCATCCATGATGCCTGTGCGCCGAGGTGTTCCCGCACTGCACCTTGCGGTGTCGCCACGATCGTCCTGGCGCATCGATATGGCCGACATGCGACATGCCAGCGGGTGGCCAATCGCTGATCGACCGGCAATGCCAGCGATGGCCGACCGTCGCGCCAAGGCGCACCGCCACCGATCGCCCAAAAGAAAGAAGCCCGGTCGGGGGACCGGGCTTCCGATGCAGCGCGGGAGAGAGAGTCGCGCTGCAGTCAAACGTGCGGCTTACCAGCTGAAGCGCGGGCCGACCGACCATTCCTTGTTGCCGTCGCCATCCATGCGGATGTCGCCGTTGATGCCCCAGTTCTGGTTCAACTTCACCTGGGCGCCAAGGCGGCCGTAGAAGTTGTCGCCGATGTCGATGTCACGCTTCTTGGAGAAATCTTCGTAGCCAGCCAGGGCATAGACTTCGAAGTGTTCGCCGAAGGCGTTACGCAGGCCGGCTTCCACGCTGTAGCCGTCGAAGCTGATGTTCGGGGTGTCCAGGTCCAGCTTGCGGTACGCAACGCGTGCAACGAAGTCGGTGCTGGTGGCGATCTCGTGGTTGTAGCCCACACCCACGCCCCACTGCTGGAAGTCGGAGTTGGAGCTTTCGAACACGTTGTCGTTGTCGTCGGCGTTCTGCTTGCTGTAGTCGCCGAACACGTGGAAGTTCGGAGCGACGGCGTACGAAGCCTTCAGGCCCCAACCGTCTGCATCGCGACCTTCGGTCGGGGTGCGCACGTAGTCGCCTTCGACGAAATTGTAGGAGAGGTTTTCAGCAGCGGAGGCCGCAAACGGCAGGGCTGCAAGAAGGCCGAGGGCCAGCAGAGAAGTCTTCATGATCGAGATACCTGTACTTATGGTTTGGGCCGGCGCTGAGGCGGATGCCGTTCGCTGCCGAGATGTAAATTCTCCGTTATTCGATGGAACGCGACATGAATTCTGGACTGAGCAGTTGATGAATCATCGCGCCAGATTCAGCTGCGCTTTCTTGTGGTGGCTGATCGATGCGCGTAGCGCCCAGGCAAAGCGTGACGTGCTGGTGCTTATGTGACCATGGATCGGCAGAAGGCTGAAAAACCGCCAGAAATGGCAATGTCTGCACGTCATCGGTCCACCAGCACATTGCAGTGACATGGTCGCTGGGAGCATTGCAGTTCGTTGAACCAACAGCGGAGCTGCATCGTGGGCAAGAAGAAGACGTTGGCGCGGTTGCTGGCCGAGACGCTGGAGAGCGCGGGCGTGGAGCGGATCTGGGGCGTGACCGGCGACAGCCTCAATGGGTTGACCGATGCCTTGCGCGAGATGCAGACGATCGAGTGGATGCATGTGCGCCACGAGGAAGTGGCCGCCTTCGCCGCAGGCGCCGAGGCGGCGGTGACGGGCAAACTGGCGGTGTGCGCGGGCAGCTGCGGGCCGGGCAATCTGCATCTGATCAACGGGCTGTTCGATTGCCATCGCAGCCGCCAGCCGGTGCTGGCGATCGCCGCGCATATCCCCTCGTCCGAAATCGGCCTGAGTTACTTTCAGGAAACCCATCCGCAGGAATTGTTCGGCGAGTGCAGCCACTTCGTCGAGCTGGTCACCAACCCGGCGCAGCTGCCGGAAGTGCTGCACCGGGCGATGCGTACGGCCATTCTGAAGCAGGGTGTGGCGGTGGTGGTGATTCCCGGCGATATCGCGTTGCTGGAGGTGGACAAGCACGTGTCCAGCACGTGGCCGGCGCTGCGTGCGCCGCGCGTGCTGCCGGCTGCCGAGGATGTACAGCAGCTGGCCGAGCTGCTGCAGCAGAGCAAGGCGGTCACCCTGTTGTGCGGCAGCGGGTGTGCCGGTGCGCACGACGCGGTCGTGGCGCTGGCCGATACGCTGGGCGCGCCGATCGTGCATGCGCTGCGCGGCAAGGAACATGTGGAGTGGGAAAATCCATTCGATGTGGGCATGACCGGCTTGATCGGTTTCAGCTCCGGCTATCACGCCATGCTCAACTGCGACACCTTGCTCATGTTGGGCACGGATTTTCCGTATCGGCAGTTCTATCCCAAGGATGCCACCGTCGTGCAAGTGGACCGCGACCCGGGCGCGCTGGGGCGGCGCACGCCGCTTCAATTAGGCATTGCGGCGGATGTGGGCGAAACCATCGCGGCCTTGTTGCCGCAGTTGCAGCGCCGGGACGATCGTCGCTTTCTTGAAAAATCGCTGAAGCACTATCGCAGCGCGCGCGACGGACTGGATGACCTGGCAGTGCCCGCCGACCCGGGCGAACCGCTGCATCCGCAGTTCGTCACCCGGCTGATCAGCCAGATCGCAGATCAGGACGCGGTGTTCACCTGCGATGTCGGTACGCCCACCGTGTGGGCAGCGCGTTATCTGCGCATGAATGGCAAGCGCCGGCTGCTCGGGTCCTTCAATCATGGCTCGATGGCCAATGCGATGCCGCAGGCGCTGGGCGCACAGGCGGCGTTTCCCGGGCGTCAGGTGATTTCGCTGTCTGGCGATGGTGGCTTTGCGATGCTGATGGGCGACTTCATCTCGCTGGCGCAACTGAATCTGCCGGTGAAGGTGGTGGTGTTCAACAATGCCTCGCTGGGCTTCGTGGCGATGGAGATGAAGGCGGCCGGTTATCTGGATACCGGCACCGAGTTGCGTAATCCGGACTTTGCCGCAATGAGCAATGCGATGGGCATCCTGGGCATTCGTGTCGATGAGTCCTCGCAGCTGGAGCGCGCGTTGCGGCAGGCATTTGCGCATTCCGGGCCGGCGCTGGTGGATGTGCGTATCGCCAGCCAGGAGCTGGCGGTGCCGCCGGCTATCAAGCTCGAACAGGCCAAGGGCATGGGCCTGTACATGCTCAAGGCGGTGATGAGCGGGCGTGGTGACGAGGTGTTGCAGCTGGTCAAGACCAATCTGCGTTGAGATAGCGGCCGCCCTGCACATTACTGCCTGATCTTCCTGGGGTCGTTCGATGCCTCGTTCGCTGCTGCGGCAATTGCTGTTGATCTGGGCGGTCATCGTGGCCGCCTGTGTGGGCGTGGCCACGATGTTGTACGGCTTGTACCGGCAGACCGAGGGCGTGCGGCTGGAGGAAGCGCGCCAGCAAGTGAGCGCGCAATGCGCGCGCATCGTGCAACGGTATGCCGGGGCGAGCGAGGCGGCGCGCACCGGCGACGATGGAATCGGCCTGGCCGCCGTGGTGGTGCAGCTGGTGTTGGCCGACGCGCCGGGTGTCGAAGGTGGCGTGTGGGACCTGCACCGGGGCTTCATCGCCTACGCGTACCCCACCTACGATGGGAGCGACCACAAGACCGATATTCCCGCGGCCGAATGGACCACCATCGTGGGCACCGCGCAGCAGGCGGTGAAGGACAGGACTGCCGTTCAGTACCGTCGGGCTGGTCGCCGCGAAGTGCTGCTGATCAGCGCCTGTCCGCTGGTGTCGGGCAGTGCGGCATGGACGATGACGCGGGTACCGGCCAGCAAGGCCGATGCCTGGCGCCCGTTGGTCGTCGGCATGCTGTTGATCTTCGCGATGGTGGCGGTCTCGGCGATTGCGCTGGGGGTGGTGGTGCGGCGCTGGAGCCAGCGCTTGCAGCGTATCGAGCAGGCACTGGCGGCCGATGCGCAGACGCCGCACATACCGCCGACCGGCGCGCCGGAGCTGGATCGGCTGGGCGCGGCGGTCAACCAGTACGCACAACGCAACGCACAGGCGCTGGCACAGACGCGCCGCCTGGCCGACGAGCTATCGCGGCATGAACGCCTGGCCGCGCTTGGCCGGATGACGGCCACGGTGGCGCACGAGATCCGCAACCCGATCGCCACGATGCGGCTGGCGGTGGAGAACGAGATCGCCCAGCGCGATGCCACGCCCGACGCGGCCGCCCACGCCGAGATCATGCTGGCGCAGATCCAACGCCTGGATGGAGTGGTCGAGAGCCTGCTCGGCATGGTGCAGCCGATCCGTCTGCAACTGGAGACGGTGGACGTGCAGGCCTGGTTGGGTGCGCTGCTGGCCCCGGACCTGTTGCCACCGGACATGCCACCGCCCCGCCTGCAGGTGCCGGCGGCGCCGCTGCGCTGGACACTGGATCGGCAGCAACTCGGGCGCGCGGTGCACAACCTGTTGCGCAATGCCGTACAGCACGCCGAGCCGGGCAGCGAGGTGACGCTGCAGGCGGCAGAAGCCGATGGCGTGCTGCAGCTGCGGGTCTCCAACCGTGGCGCGGCGATCGCCGAGCCGATCGCCGCGCAGCTGTTCGAGCCGTTCGTCAGCGGGCGCAGCGACGGCAACGGGCTCGGGCTGGCGCTGGTGCGCGAGATCGTGCGCGCGCACGGCGGGCAGGTGCGCTACGCACACACCGACGGGCTGACCGATTTCATCGTGGAGCTGCCATGGCGCGCATCCTGATCATCGACGACGATGCGGCGTTCCGCACGACCTTGCAGGCCACCTTGCGCTCGCTCGGCCACACCGTGGTCGCCGCCGACAATGGGCCGGACGGGCTGGCGCGACTGAGCGAAGGCGGTATCGACATGGCGTTCGTGGATTTCCGCATGCCCGGCATGGATGGCATCGAGGTCCTGCGTGCGCGCCTGGGCGATGCACAGGCGCGCCAGGTGCCGCTGGTGATGCTCACCGCGCATGCGTCCAGCGGCAACACCATCGAGGCGATGACGCTGGGCGCCTTCGACCATCTGGTCAAGCCGGTGGGGCGCGCGGACATCGTCGAGGTGGTACAGCGCGCGCTGCTGAGCCGTGCGCACGACACGGCAGCCGAGATCGATGAGACGCGCGAGCCGGCCGAGGAAGACGATGCCCTGGTCGGGCACAGCCCGGCGATGCGCACCGTGCACAAGCGCATCGGGCTGGCGGCCGCCTCCGACCTGCCGGTACTGATCACCGGCGAAACCGGTACCGGCAAGGAGTTGGCCGCGCGTGCGCTGCATCGCGCCAGTGCGCGTGCCAATGCGCCGTTCGTTGCGGTCAATTGCGCGGCCATCCCGCTGGAGTTGATGGAAAGCGAGTTGTTCGGCCACCGCAAGGGCGCGTTCTCCGGCGCCGGCAGCGACCGGCGCGGGCTGATTCGCGAAGCCGACGGTGGCACGTTATTCCTCGATGAAATCGGCGACATGCCGCTGCCGATGCAGGCCAAGCTGCTGCGCTTCCTGCAGGAGGGCGAGGTGACGCCGTTGGGGGGCAGTGGCCCGCAGAAGGTGGACGTGCGGGTGTTGGCCGCCACCCACCGCGATCTGGCGGCCTGCGTGGCCTACGGGCGGTTTCGCAGCGACCTGCGCTATCGCCTGAACGTGGTGCCGATCGAACTGCCGCCGTTGCGCGAGCGGGGCCAGGACATCCTGCTGCTGGCGCGGCACTTCCTGCGCGGCGGCACGAGGCGGGGGCAGGGGATGTCGTCGGCGGCGCAGGAACGGCTGCTGGCGCACCGCTGGCCGGGCAACGTGCGCGAGTTGCGCAATGTCATGCAGCGCAGCCAGGTGCTGGTGCGCGGTACCAGCATCGATGCGCCCGACCTGGACGAGGCGCTGGCCGACGCCGGCGAACCATCGCCACCGTCGACCCCGGCGCCGGTCGGGAGCCTGCCCGAGGCGGTGGCGCGCCTGGAGCGGGAGATGATCCAGGCGGCGCTGGCACAGAGCCTGGGCAACCGGGCCGAGGCGGCGCGGCGGCTGGGCATCCACCGGCAGCTGTTGTATCGCAAGCTGGAGGAATACGGGTTGTGACGCCTGCGCACGCTCCTCCATCGGTCCAGGGGTGTCCCCAAAACGGACAAGGTGGATGAAATCAAGACGTCTGCGTTCGCTGACTTGTGCGGAAATTTCCTTATAAAACAGTCAATTACCGGTTGGCACGATTGCTGCTTTGGTATTGGCACGCGGCCCCTTTCCGCCGCGCCGGAGACATCCCATGATGCGTCAGACCGTTCTTGCACTCGCCCTGGCCTGCACCATCGGCGCCGCTGCCGCCCAGGTTGGTGCGCCACCCCCGCCGCCGCCGGCTCCCAACGACCCGATTGGTGGCCCGCCAGCCCCACCAGCCCCGCCGCCCCCCGTCGCCGCCGCGCCGGTAAGCGTGAGCGGCAGCGTCGAGCGCTTCATGCTCAATCCCAATGGCGATATCGACGGCCTGTGGCTGCGCGATGGCACCCAGGTGGGTTTTCCGCCGCACCTGTCCAGCGAGGTGAAGACTGCCGTACGTGCCGGCGACAGCGTCGTGGTGCAGGGCTTCCGGCTGGGTAACTTGCCAGTGCTGCAGGCCAGCTCGATCCGCTCCAGCCGCAGCGGCCGCGAAGTGGTCGATCGCCCGCCTACCTTCGGCGCGCCGCCACCGCCGCCGCCGACTCCCGGCCAACTGACGCCGCTGCGGTCCGACGGCACCATCCAGCGCCTGGTGTACGGGCCTGCCGGCGAGGTCCATGGCGCGCTGGTCAGCGATGGCACCGTGGTCCGGATGCCGCCGCACCTGGCGCTGCAGTTCACCGACCTGCTGCGCGTGGGCGCGCCGCTGAGCGCCAACGGTTTCGGTGTGGCCACCGCGGACGGCCGCGCCATCGAGGCCACCCAGCTGGGGCGTGACCGCGCCTCGCTGCGCGCGTTGTTCACCACGCCGCGTCCGGACGGCCCGCTGCCGCCGCCTGGCGCTCCGGTGCCGCCGGCCGGTCGCTGAGCCGGCAGGTTCCTCGTTCGTAACTCCGCTGGCTACGCACCTGCGCGGCCAGCGGTTCGACCGGCCGTGCCGGTCGCTTTTTTCGGAGTCCTCCATGCATTGGGTCGATCTTGATTTCCTTCCCGAAACCCGCGGCACCCTGGCGCGTTTCCTGCTCAATCCCAAGGCCGATATCGATGGCCTGCTGCTGACCGACGGCACCGAGGTACACACCCCGCCGCACCTGTCGGCGGCCCTGCTCAAGGCGCTCAAGCCGGGCAGCGCATTGACCGTGCGTGGCCTCAAGCCGCGCGATGTCGACATGCTGGTGGCGCTGGCGATCGACCCGCAGGGTGGCAAGCGTATCGTCGATGAGGGCCCGCACGGGCCGCATGCCAAACCCACGCCCAAGCCGCCGGCCGGCAAGCCGCCCAAGCCGCAGCTCACCCAGCACGCCGGCACCATCGCGCGGCTGTTGCACGGCTCGCACGGGCAGGTGCATGGCGTGTTGCTCGACGACGAGGTGACGGTGCGGTTTCCGCCGCACGCCGGCGCGCAGTTCGCCAGGCAATTGGTGGTCGGCAAACCGTTGGTTGCCGAAGGCGATACCAAGGCAACCCCGCACGGCCTGCTGATCCATGCCCATGCCTTGGGCGGCAAGGCGGCGACGCTGAAGCAAATCGCGCATCCGCCGCACGGCCCTGCACACAAACCCAAGCCCAAGCATTAGGAGCCGGACATGCAGCCACCGTGTTCCGTCGAGAGGGTTGCCCTCCGGTCTGTCACGCACGCCGGCCTGTGTGCCGGCGTTGCATCGCATGGCCGAGCACTGCCATGCCGATGACCAAGGCCAGGCCGCGCGGTACGCGCGCACTGGAAGCGCTGCATTTCAGCGTGGCCGATGTGCAGGACGGGCTGGGGCCGTTTCTCAGCGTGTTTTTGCAGTCCAGGGGATGGTCGGTGGCGGCGATCGGCACGGTGATGAGCGTGGGTGGCATCGCCGGCATGCTCGCCACCACGCCGGCCGGCGCGCTGGTCGATGCCACCCGGCGCAAGCGCGCGGTGGTGGTGATCGGCTGCGTGGCGATCCTGCTGGCCACCGCGCTGATCTGGCTGCGGCCCACCTCATCCGGTGTGGTCGCCGCACAGATCGCCTCGGCGCTTGCGGCGGCCGGCATCGGCCCGGCATTGACCGGGATCACCCTGGGGTTGGTGCACGCGCGCGGCTTCGACCATCAGCTGGCACGCAACCAGGTCGCCAACCATACCGGCAACATGCTGGCCGCGGTGCTGGCCGGATGGTTGGGGTGGCGCTACGGGTTTGGCGCGGTGTTTGCGCTGACCGCGGTGTTCGGTGTGCTGGCACTGGCGGCAGTGCTGGCGATTCCGGCCGATGCCATCGATCACCGTGCCGCACGTGGCCTGCGCCATGCCGACGGCGCAGACACGCTGGGCGGCTGGCGGGTCTTGCTGACCTGCCGCCCGTTGGCGCTGCTGGCCGTCACGCTGGGGCTGTTCCATCTCGGCAACGCCGCGATGCTGCCGCTGTACGGCATGGCGATCGTGGCGGCGCACGCCGGCGACCCGAGCGCGCTGACCGCCACCACGATTGTGGTGGCGCAGGCCACGATGGTGGTAGTGGCCTTGCTGGCGATGCGCTGGATCCGGGTGCACGGGCACTGGTGGGTGCTGTTGGTTGCCTTCCTGGCCTTGCCGCTGCGCGCGCTGGTGGCCGCCTCGGTGATCCATGGCTTGGGCGTGTTCCCGGTACAGGTGCTCGATGGTCTGGGCGCCGGGCTGCAGAGCGTGGTGGTGCCGGCCCTGGTGGCGCGCCTGCTGCAAGGCACCGGCAGGGTCAATGTCGGCCAGGGTGCGGTGATGACGGTGCAGGGGATTGGCGCAGCACTGAGCCCAGCGTTCGGTGGCTGGCTGGCGCATGCCTTCGGGTATCGCATCGCGTTCCTGACCCTGGGCGCGATCGCGTTGCTGGCGGTGGCGCTATGGGCCGGCTGCCGCGGCATGGTGCAGGCGGCCACCGGTCTGCAGCCGGCAGCGTGATGCGCGCGTGCGCTCACGCAGGGCGCAACGCTGGAGGAAGGTGCGCGGCGGCCAGCGCTTGTTCAAGGCGATGCGACGCCAACGCTGGCCAGCGTCGATCCGGTGCTGGCGGCGACAGACAACAAGCATGCATTCGCGCAGGAAACTCGCGAAGGGCCAGGAAATGCTGAGACATGCAGGGGCAACATTGCGGGTGCCCTTGCACGCGTGGTCTGCAATGGTCGGCGCAGCATGCGCGGTACATTGGAAACGGCGCGGGGGCGTAATGGATGCCGATGCCAGCCGCTGCGTGCTGGTCGCTGTTGCCGCGTGTGGTTACTGACCGCCGGCAAAGTTCCATTGCCGCCAGGCTTCGAACACCATCACCGCCACGGTGTTGGACAGGTTCAAACTGCGGTTGTCCGGGCGCATCGGCAGCCGTAGCCGCTGCTGCGGCGGGATCGACTCCAGCACCTCGGCCGGCAGGCCGCGGGTTTCCGGGCCGAACAGGAACGCATCGCCATCGGCAAATTGCGGGGTGTCGTAACGCACGGTGCTGCGCGTGCTCAGCGCAAAGACGCGCCGGGGCGCGATGGCCGCCAGGGCCGTCGGCAGATCGGCATGCACCTTGAGCGGCGCATATTCGTGATAGTCCAGGCCGGCGCGCTTGAGCTGCTTGTCGCTGAGGTCGAAGCCCAACGGCTCGATCAGGTGCAGGCGCGCGCCGGTATTGGCGCACAAGCGGATCACATTGCCCGTGTTGGGCGGAATTTCCGGTTGAAACAGGATGACATCGAGGACAGGTGTTGGCATGCGCGCAAGTGTAGCCGCGCGCGTGCTCAGAGGCTGATGGCGGCGCCGACCAGTGCTTCCAGTTCGGCCGGCGAGGGCTGCAGCTGCGGCACCGGCAGGTTGACGATGACCTGGCCCATCAGCGCGCCGATCGCGGCAGCAGCCTGGCTGGAGGCGGCCTGGGCGGTCGCTGCGCTGCTGCGCACGACCAGTTCGGCACGCTGTTCGGCCGAGGGGCGCACCTGCACGGCGGCCAGGGTGCGGATGTCGCTGTTGCGTTCCAGCGTCTGCTGGGCGATCTGGTCGGCAGCCGGGCGCACCTGCACGGTGTCCAGCGTGGTGACGGTGGCGGCCTGGGCGAAACCGGCCAGGGAGGTACCGGCAAGCAGGGCGGCGGAGAGGGCGATGCGCAGGGTCTGAGCGTTCATGGCGGGGTCTCTTGGTGTGGGTGATCAGTGGTGTGGTAGTAAGGTAGTACACCGTTTCGGTAGGCGCAAGAACTTTCGCGTTTCTTTTCCCGACATTCAGTAGAAATTCATTTTTCAGCCGATGGCGCGGTTGCCCGATAACCGAAGCAAACGGCGTGCCAGCTTTATGTATTTGTTTTCAATGAGTTTCTTGAGAGGCGATGGTGTCCGTGTCCGGACACCCGGACGCGGCGTCCGGCAACCGATGGCGCCACGGTGGTGGCGCGCGAAGCAGGCCGGCGTGTTCGAACGTGCTGAATGCGGCTTACGGCCTGCGCCCGGCCGCGCGCTTGGCGACCGGGCAACTGCGGCACAATCCGGTTTTGCCCTCAGGTGTGACGACTTATGCGCGTGCTGATGCTGTCTGTTCTGCTTGCCACCACCGCTGCGGCATGCACCTGGGTGCCGATCGAGCAGAGCGGCAAAGGCGTGCAGGTGCTGCCCGCAGGGCCGGTCCCGGCAGGCTGCCAGCAGCAGGGCGAGGTGGTGGTGTCGGTCAAGAGCAAGGTCGGCTTCTACAACCGCAACCCCCTGCGCGTGCAGGAAGAACTGGAAACGCTGGCGCGCAACGAGGCCCCGGGCGCCAATGCCAATGCGGTCCAGGCGCAGGGTCAGCCGGCCGACGGAAGCCAGCGCTTCACCGCTTTCCGCTGCCCGCCGCGCTGAACCGTTGGGCTGGGGCGGGGGCGATTCAATTGTAAAGATGCGGTAAAACCGGCCAGCAGCTAGACTAGCGCCCCCTCGCCTGACGCCATGGCGCTACTTCGATGCTCTTCCAGAATGTCTCCATCGCGGGACTGGCGCACATTGATGCGCCGCACACGCTGACTTCCAAGGAAATCAACGAGCGCCTGCAACCGACCTACGACCGTCTCGGGATCAAGACCGACGTGTTGGGCGACGTTGCCGGCATCCATGCACGGCGGCTGTGGGATCAGGATGTCCAGGCCTCCGACGCCGCCACCCAGGCCGCGCGCAAGGCGCTGGTCGATGCCGGGATCGGGATCGAGAAGATCGGCCTGCTGGTCAACACCTCGGTCAGCCGCGACTACCTGGAGCCGTCCACGGCCTCCATCGTGTCCGGCAACCTGGGCGTGGGCGACCACTGCATGACGTTCGATGTCGCCAACGCCTGCCTGGCCTTTATCAACGGCATGGACATCGCCGCGCGCATGCTCGAGCGCGGGGAGATCGACTACGCGCTGGTCGTCGATGGCGAGACCGCCAACCTGGTCTATGAAAAGACCCTGGAGCGCATGACTTCGCCGGACGTCACCGAAGAGGAGTTCCGCAACGAGCTGGCCGCGTTGACCCTGGGCTGCGGCGCCGCCGCCATGGTGATGGCGCGCTCGGAGCTGGTGCCGGACGCACCGCGCTACAAGGGCGGGGTGACCCGCTCGGCCACCGAGTGGAACAAGCTGTGCCGGGGCAACCTGGACCGCATGGTCACCGACACCCGCCTGCTGCTGATCGAAGGCATCAAGCTGGCGCAGAAGACCTTCCTGGCCGCCAAGCAGGTGCTGGGCTGGGCGGTGGACGAGGTGGACCAGTTCGTCATCCACCAGGTCAGCCGCCCGCACACCGCCTCGTTCGTGAAGTCGTTCGGCATCGACCCGGCCAAGGTCATGACCATCTTCGGCGAGCACGGCAACATCGGGCCGGCCTCGGTGCCGATCGTGTTGAGCAAGCTCAAGGAGCTGGGCCGCCTGAAGAAGGGCGACCGTATCGCCCTGATGGGGATTGGTTCTGGACTGAACTGCTCGATGGCGGAAGTGGTTTGGTAAATGCTGTGGGGACGTGTTAAAAAAAATGGATTTTTAGAACTCGTCTCTGCATCATGTTCGTTCCCGCAACATGAGCAGGTGACATGGACGACACATCCGCTTTCGATCCGACCAAGCCCCACAATGCGCTTCCGCCGCTGCCGCCGGCGGGAGACATCGAAACCCGCAGCCTGCTCAAGGCTTGCATTGTTGCCCGCACCGCCCTGGCCGAGTTGAAACAAGCCACGGCGTTGTTGCCTAACCCAGCGGTGTTGATCAACACGATTCCGGTCCTGGAAGCGCAAGCAAGTTCGGAGATCGAAAACATCGTCACGACCACTGACGATTTATTTCGGTACGCAGACGATCAGGAGCGCGCCCAAAATCCCGCGACCAAAGAAGCACTGCGTTACCGCAGTGCGCTGCACGAAGGATTTCAATCGCTTCAGCAGCGGCCGCTATGTACTGACACTGCAGTAGTGGTATGCAGCCGCATCAAGGCGGTGCAAATGCAGATTCGTCGGGTACCGGGTACTGCGCTGGCCAACGACCAGATTCAGCAGATCATCTATACCCCGCCGGTGGGCGAAACGCTGCTGCGCGACAAACTCGCGAACTGGGAGCGCTTCATCCACGACCACACCGAGGTTGATCCCCTGATCCGGATGGCAGTGGCGCATTACCAATTCGAAGCAATCCACCCATTTACCGATGGCAACGGTCGCACCGGGCGAGTATTGAATCTGCTGATGCTGATCGAACAGGGGTTGCTCGATGTTCCGGTGCTGTATCTGTCGCGCTACATCCTCCGCCACCGCAGCGATTACTACCGCCTGCTGCTGGACGTGACGCGGCATGGGCACTGGGCCGAGTGGATTGATTACATGCTTGCTGCCGTCGCGGAGACCGCTGCCTGGACAACTGCGAAAATTCAGGCGATCCGCGGCCTGGAGGCACAGGCGCGCGATCACGTTCGCCTTCTTGCACCCAGGGCATATAGCCGCGAGCTTGTCGATGTGATTTTCAATCAACCCTATTGCCGCATTCAGAACGTGGTGGATGCGCTCAGGGTGACGCGTCAGACAGCAGCGCGTCATCTCAAGGAGTTGGTGGATATCGGCGTGCTCAAGGAGCAGCGCTTGGGCAAGGAGAAGTTGTTCCTGCATCCTGCCTTCCTGCAATTACTCTCTGCCGACAGTCATCAACTGCCGCCTTACCGAGCAAGCCCGCAAGAAGCACAATGATCTCTACGATTCCTGCAGATGTATGCCAATCGCTGCCGTTTGATGTGGAGGGACACGTGATCGCTGCAGGAGTCTTTATCCGCATCGCCCGGGCCAACGCCAGCGCGATCTGGCTCTTCTCGAAATAAATCGGATCCTTTTGGCATGAACTACCCCGGCTATCCCTTCACCCCCAAGCGCCTTGAGGTGCGTCCCGGCATTGCGATGTCGTACCTGGACGAAGGCCCGCGCGATGGCGAGGTGGCGTCTGCAGAGGTGATTGTCATGCTGCACGGCAATCCGTCGTGGAGCTATCTGTGGCGACATCTGGTGAGCGGCTTGTCCGATCGCTACCGCTGCATCGTGCCCGACCACATCGGCATGGGCCTGTCCGACAAGCCCGACGATGCGCCTGACGCGCAGCCGCGTTACGACTACACCCTGCAATCGCGCGTGGACGACCTGGACACGCTGTTGCGGCACCTGGGCATCACCGGCCCGATCACGTTGGCGGTGCACGACTGGGGCGGCATGATCGGCTTCGGTTGGGCGTTGTCGCACCATGCGCAGGTCAAGCGGCTGGTGATCACCAACACGGCGGCCTTTCCGCTGCCGCCGGAAAAGCCGATGCCCTGGCAGATCGCGATGGGACGCCATTGGCGGCCGGGCGAATGGTTCATCCGCACCTTCAACGCGTTCTCGTCCGGCGCCTCCTGGCTGGGCGTGTCGCGACGCATGCCATCGGCCGTGCGCCGCGCCTACGTGGCGCCGTACAACAGCTGGCGCAATCGCATTTCCACCATCCGCTTCATGCAGGACATCCCGCTGTCGCCGGCCGACAAGGGCTGGTCGTTGCTGGAACGCTCGGCGCAGGCATTGCCCTCGTTCGCCGACCGCCCTGCGTTCATTGCCTGGGGCCTGCGCGACATCTGCTTCGACAAGCACTTTCTGGACGGTTTCCGCCGTGCGCTGCCGCAGGCCGAGGTCACCGCGTTCGACGATGCCAATCACTACGTGCTGGAAGACAAGCACGAGGTGCTGGTGCCGGCGATCCGGGCGTTCCTTGAGCGCAATTCGTTGTAATTTATCAAAGTGATTGAAAGTTTTATCTAAGTGGATACAAGATGACAGTCATAGGCCGACTGCTCTGATCGAGCACACCTGGAGAGAATAGTGCTTATTTCGAGACTTAAGCTAAAGAATTGGCGAAACTTCCGTGAGGCGGACGTTGGCCTTTCTTCGCGCGCATTTTTAATTGGTGCAAACGCTTCGGGAAAATCTAATCTCTTAGACGTTTTCCGATTTTTAAGAACGATTGCGCAAGTTGAAGGTGGCGGACTGCAAAAAGCACTCAAGGAGCGCGGTTTTATGTCTAAGCTGCGCAGTCTCCATGCAAGACGGGACCCGGAAGTTAGTATCGAAGTCGAATTGCTGGAGTCACTTGATCCTGAAGCGAAGCGTTGGACCTACGTGCTTGCATTCAAGGCGGAGGGCAAAGGAGCACAGAGAGTATTCATTACAAAAGAAGTGGTCACGTGTAATGATCGGGAAATAATTCTACGCCCAGATTCTAACGATCTATCCGATGAGGTGCGTTTAACGCAAACGCACATGGAACAAATCAACAACAACGCAAAGTTTCGCGAACTTGCCGAATTCTTTGGATCTACTACATATCTTCATCTGGTTCCTCAACTTTTGAAATTTGGGGAGGAAATAAGTGGCAGAATGGTAGAAAGTGATCCTTTCGGCCAAGGACTGCTGCAACGGATAGCCAGAACCCCTCAAAAAACGCAAACTGCTCGTTTGAAGCGTATTGCTGAGGCGTTGAAGGTGGCAGTTCCTCAGTTCTCGCAACTGCAATTCAGAAAAGATGAGGTTACGGGTGCCCCGCATTTGGAAGCGCGCTTCGATCATTGGCGTGTCAATGGCGCTTGGCAGCGCGAAGAACAGTTTTCTGATGGGACGCTACGTCTAATTGGGTTACTTTGGGCATTGCAAGAGGGCGACGGCATGCTTCTTCTAGAAGAGCCAGAGCTATCACTGAATGATGCGATTGTTGAATATATCCCGCTGATGATCGACAGAGTTCTGCGTAGTCGAAAAAAAGCTGCTCGCCAAGTAATTGTAACTACCCATAGCGATAACTTAATAGCAGCAGTCAGTGATCCCGGCTGGGTACTTCTCCTTGAACTCGGCGAGAATGGCACTACTATACGAGAGCCTAATGCCGAAGAATTTGTGGCTATGGAAAATGGATTGAACCCAGCCGAGGTGTTATTACCTAAGACAAGGCCGGAACGCATTGAGCAGATGGGCCTGTTCTGATGGGAGGAATGTACATAATAGGCGAAGACGCTCTTGCTTGCGCATTGGGTGTCAAGCTAGTCACGGACGTTGCTAAGCGGGTTCCCACGGTGCCTGTTATAAACACGCATGGCGTTACAAAGTTGCAAGCTGCATTAAAGAGATACTTAGGACTTACAAATATATCTCCGGTTTTGTGTATCGCTGACACAGATGGAAGGTGCGTAGTTGATATAATCCGGCGCTGGACTCCTCGTGGAATTCCTTCCGGATTTTTATTGAGGTTTGCTGTCAGGGAGGCAGAAAGCTGGTTATTAGCAGATGCTGAAGCGTTTGCGGAGTTCCTTCGCGTTCCTCAATCGCAGATACCGAGATTGCCCGATGAGGTAGATAATCCAAAGCAAATAATCATAAATCTGGCATCACGATCATCCAAGCGCTTACTTCGGCAAGAAATGGTTTCCAATCGAGACAGTTCCAAACCCGGGGTGGGGTATAACATGCATCTCTGCGACTTCGCAGCTCAGCATTGGCGACCACTAGAGGCTGCAAAAGTGTCTCCGAGCCTTTCACGAACAATAGATAGGCTTGGCAGCTTAGTAGCTTAAACCTTAGCCGCTACGCCTCCGGTAATGCGTTGCGCTGCGCGTCGTCCACACCGACCCAGTCGGCTTCGGTCAACGCATGCAGGCCATGCGCCAGGCGCGATTTGTCGCACTGCGCGCTGCGCTGGCCGAATTCCAGCGAGGCCGGCACGGCTGCGCAGGAGGACGGGCGGCGGTCGTGGATGCTGCAGCGGCTGTAGCGGCCGATGTCGGCATCCAGCGCGATACAGCGCGGCTGCGACTGCGAGGTGCCGCGCATCACCCGTTCGTGGGTGCGTAGCGCATCGGTCAATTCGATCGGCACCCTGCCGCCCAGCGCGGGATCGGCTTCGCTCCAGTGGAAACTGACGCGGAAATAGGCGCAGCAGGCGCCGCAGGTAAGGCAGGGATGTGCCATGGCATGCCGGGCCTTGCGCGGCAAAACAAACGTGGAGAGCGCGGCATTCTGACCGAATTGCGCGCTGACACAAGGGGCGCCTGCGTGGCCCCATTAGCGGTTCATTGGGCGGCGGCGTGGCAAGGGCCTGCCTGCCGAGGGCAGGACCAGAACGGGGTTCGGCTGGGCCGCCATCCGCGGCGGCGGTCGGGCAGCGCCGATCTGCCGCTTGCCCTGCGACACCGCGCCGCCTTGCCGCGTTCGCCAGCAGTGTGGACGGCGACATGCTCTGCAATGGTGCCATCGTCGTTGCAGCATCGCTGATTGCAGCACGTGGCCAGCCCGGAGCGACGCACACGCCGTGCGCCGAGCGCCTGCTCCCATGGGTGCGCATGGAGAGCGTGCAAATGAATTACCGATGTCCAACGACACGCCCTGCTTGCGCAGCTGCGGTCACGTGTTGGGGTAGCCGAGAGCCGTGCGACGCGTCTACATCCAGGCCTCGTGCATGAGTACCGCCACGCTCCTGGCATGCCAGCGACGTCCCTACCTGTGGTGCGGCTTGCCCGTCGCACAGGGCGATCGCCCAAGCGCAGGCAGAAAAGGCTGTGCAAGTTCTTCGTACGCAGGCCCGTAACTGCCGCGTTATCCGCGATAATCACGTGATGACCAGTCCCTGCAATATCGCGGCCACGCTGCCGCAGCTGGCGCGCGAGCGCCCCGACCAGATCGCCATCCGTTGCCCGGGGCGCCGCGGCGCCAACGGGTTTGCGGCCTACGATGTGACCTTGAGCTATGCCGAACTGGACGCGCGCAGCGATGCGATTGCGGCCGGGCTGGCGGTGCACGGCATCGGCCGCGGCATGCGCACGGTGGTGATGGTGCGGCCGTCGCCGGAGTTCTTCCTGCTGATGTTCGCGTTGTTCAAGGCCGGTGCGGTACCGGTGCTGGTGGACCCGGGTATCGACAAGCGCGCGCTCAAGCAATGCCTGGATGAAGCGCAGCCGCAGGCCTTCATCGGCATTGCGCTGGCGCAGCTGGCGCGGCGATTGTTGCGCTGGGCGCGGTCCGCGCAGCGGATCGTCACCGTCGGCGGCCGTTACGGCTGGGGCGGGGTGACCCTGGCGCGGGTGGAGCGCGATGGGGCTGGCGCCGCGGCGCAGCTGGCCGAGACCGCGGCCGATGATGTGGCGGCGATCCTGTTCACCAGCGGCTCGACCGGCGTGCCCAAGGGCGTGGTGTACCGGCACCGGCATTTCGTCGGACAGATCGAATTGCTGCGCAACGCCTTCGGCATGCAGCCTGGCGGCGTGGATCTGCCGACCTTTCCGCCGTTCGCCTTGTTCGACCCGGCGCTGGGGCTGACCTCGGTGATTCCGGACATGGATCCGACCCGCCCGGCCACGGCCGACCCGCGCAAGTTGCACGACGCAATCGCACGCTTCGGTGTGACCCAGCTGTTCGGCTCGCCGGCGCTGATGCGCGTACTCGCGGACTACGGACAGCCGCTGCCCAACGTGCGCCTGGCCACCTCCGCTGGTGCGCCCGTGCCGCCGGATGTGGTGGCGAAGATCCGCGCGCTGCTGCCTGCCGATGCGCAATTCTGGACGCCATACGGTGCGACCGAATGCCTGCCGGTGGCGGCGATCGAGGGCCGCACCCTGGATGCCACGCGTGCGGCCACCGAGGCCGGTGCCGGCACCTGTGTCGGCCAGGTGGTCGCGCCCAACCAGGTGCGCATCATCGCCATCGACGATGCGCCGATCGCCGAGTGGAGCCGCGCACGCGTCCTGGCGGCGGGCGAGGTGGGCGAGATCACCGTCGCCGGGCCCACTGCCACCGATACCTATTTCAACCGCGATGCGGCCACCCGTATCGCCAAGATTCGCGAGCGCTGCAGCGACGGCAGCGAGCGGGTCGTGCATCGCATGGGCGATGTCGGCTATTTCGATGCGCAAGGCCAATTGTGGTTCTGCGGCCGCAAGACCCACCGCGTGGAAACCGCCACCGGTCCGCTGTACACCGAACAGGTGGAGCCGGTGTTCAACGTGCACCCACAGGTGCGTCGCACCGCCTTGGTCGGCGTCGGTGCGGTTGGACAACAGCAGCCGGTGCTGTGCGTGGAGTTGCAGCCGGGCGTGCCGGCCTCGGCATTTGCGCAGGTGGAAACCGCCTTGCGCTCGCTGGGCGCGGCGCAGGCGCACACCGCCGGCATCACGCGCTTCCTGCGCCATCCGGGCTTTCCGGTGGATATCCGCCACAACGCCAAGATCGGCCGCGAGACCTTGGCGGTGTGGGCGGCGCAACAGCGTGGATAACGGTCTGCAGCAAACCCACTGGCGGCGTGTCGGCGGGCCATTCGCCAAGGCGATGGCGGCCGGCTATGGTGTGCTCCCTCCAATGAACGGTATGGCGCGATGAAGGTATTGGTGACTGGCGGTGGCGGCTTCCTGGGCCAGGCGCTGTGCCGCGGCCTGCGTGCGCGCGGGCATGAGGTGGTGAGCTTCCAGCGTGGCGATTACCCGGTATTGCAGACGCTGGGCGTGGGCCAGATCCGCGGCGATCTGGCCGACCCACAGGCAGTGCGGCATGCATTCGCCGGTATCGATGCGGTGTTCCACAACGCGGCCAAGGCCGGTGCGTGGGGCAGCTACGACAGCTACCACCAGGCCAACGTAGTGGGCACGCAGAACGTGCTCGATGCCTGCCGCGCCAACGGCGTGCCGCGGTTGATCTACACCTCCACGCCCAGCGTCACCCATCGCGCCACCAACCCGGTGGAAGGACTGGGCGCCGACGAAGTGCCGTATGGGCAAGACCTGCGCGCCGCGTATGCCGCCACCAAGGCGATCGCCGAACGCGCGGTGCTGGCGGCCAACGACGCGCAGCTGGCGACGGTGGCATTGCGCCCGCGCCTGATCTGGGGGCCGGGCGACAATCATCTGCTGCCGCGTCTGGCGGCGCGCGCACGTGCCGGGCGGTTACGCATGGTGGGTGATGGCAGCAATCTGGTGGACAGCACCTACATCGACAACGCTGCGCAGGCCCACTTCGATGCGTTCGAACATCTTGCGCCGGGCGCGGCTTGCGCCGGCAAGGCGTACTTCATTTCCAACGGCGAGCCGCTGCCGATGCGCGAGTTGCTCAACCGCCTGCTGGCTGCGGTGGACGCGCCGGCGGTGACGCGTTCGCTGTCGTTCAAGACCGCCTACCGGATCGGCGCGGTATGCGAGACCTTGTGGCCATTGTTGCGTCTGCCAGGCGAAGTGCCGCTGACACGATTTCTGGTAGAGCAACTGTGCACGCCGCACTGGTACAGCATGGAGCCGGCGCGCCGCGACTTCGGTTATGTACCGCGCATCAGCATCGAAGAGGGACTCAACCGCTTGCGATCCTCATCTTCCAACGACATTGCCATCACCCGATAAAGACCGCTGCATCCACAAGATACGTCTGCGCCGATTCGGCACGACAACTTTTGGAATCATTGCCATGCTGCATTACGCCATCATCTTCTTCGTCATCGCCATCATCGCCGCTGTGCTGGGCTTCAGCGGCATCGCCGGTGCGGCGACCAACATCGCCTGGATCCTGTTCGTGGTGTTCCTGATCCTGGCAGTGATCTCGATGTTCCGTCGCGGCAAGGTATAACGCCTCACGCACGCTACGTCCCGGCAGCGGCGCTGCCGATCGGCGCGCGATGGCCCGCTTCCGCAAGGAGGCGGGCCATCTGCGTTATGGCGCTCCGCCAAGCCTGGATGCGCGCTACAGGCGTTTTCCACAGAGCGCGCCCGCTTCGCCGCCCGCCAGCGATGCCTCGCCGATGGCGATACGTCCAAGCTGCCGATCAGAGCGAGCGATGTGGGATTGGGCCGCACACGCTTCACCTCGCACACTGCGCGCGGTTGCTGCTTGGCGCACGTCACGGATGAGAGCGTCCTACGGCCGGATCGCCAGGCGCCGCTGCGCATGCGCGTGCCTCACGATCCGGTCGACATGGACCAAGTGCGCAAGCGTTCGGCCAGCCAGCCGAAGTTGGCACCGGCCACAGCAGGCTTGAGACGTCGATACCATGGTCGTGCCTTCGTACCTGGCACGCTGCGGCAGCGGCAGGCAGACCGCCGTCAAGCGGCTGCGACATGCGGTGGCGGTAGAATGCCGCCATGCCCGGATCATTCTTCGACTCATTCAAGCCCCTCGCCGGCCAGGCCCTGCAGGCAGCGCTCAACCGCGCGCTGGCACTGGACCCGGATACCCGCGACGCCCTGCTGCCGCTGGAAGGCCAGCGCATCGCGCTGACCCTGGACGTGCCCGCCCTGGCGCTGCAGATCCGCGTGCACGAACGTCGGCTGCTGGTGGGGCCGGTGGACCCGGCGCAGGAACCGGACCTGGCGGTGCGCAGCAGCCTGGCCGGCCTGCTTGGGCAATTGCCGTTGCTGGCCAATGCGCGCCGCAGCGGTGCGCCGGCGGGGCGGCTCAAGGTCTCCGGCGATGCGGAGCTGGCGCGTCAGCTGCAGCAGCTGGCCGGGCGCTTCGATCCGGATTGGCAGCTGCCGTTCGTGGCGGTGTTCGGCGAAATCCTGGGCGTGCAGATCGCCGGCGCGGTGCGTGCCGCCTTGCAGCAGGTACGGCGCAGCGCGGTGGATCTGGCGCACAGCGCGGCCGAATTCGTCACCGAAGAATCGCGCGATGTGGTGCCGCGTGCCGAGCTTGAGGCCTTCCACGATGACGTGGACGAGTTGCGCGACGCTGTCGAACGCCTGGCTGCACGCGTCGCCCGCCTGCGCGCCGCCGGAGGCGCGGCATGAAGGCGATCCTGCGGGCCAGCCGCATCGGCCGGGTGATCCTGCGCTACCGGTTGGATGCCTTGCTCGAAGGCACCCCGGCCGAGCGCTGGTTGCGCCTGGCCAAACCGTTCGTGCCGCGTGCCAGCGCCGAAATCGCCGCGCAATCGCGCGGTGCGCGGCTGCGGCTGGCCTTGCAGGAGCTTGGGCCGATCTTCGTCAAGTTCGGGCAGATCCTGTCGACCCGGCGCGACCTGATTCCGGCCGACGTGGCCGAAGAACTCACCTTGCTGCAGGACCGGGTCAAGCCGTTCGACGGCGAGGCCGCCCGACTGATCGTCGAAGCTGCGCTGGGCCTGCCGGTCAGCGTGGCGTTCGCTTCCTTCGACACCGTGCCGCTGGCATCTGCCTCCATCGCGCAGGTGCATGCGGCCACGCTGCCGCCCGACGCCAACGGCGTGCGCCGCGCGGTGGTGGTCAAGGTGCTGCGCCCGGACATCGAGCGCCAGATCGATGCCGATATCGCGCTGCTGCACTCGCTGGCCACGCTGGTCGAACGCACCCACCCGCGCGCCGAGAAGATCCGCCCGCGTGAAGTGGTGGCCGAGATCGAAGGCACCCTGGCCGCTGAACTGGACCTGCAGCGCGAAGGCGCCAACGCCAGCGTGCTGCGCCGGTTCTGGGAAGGCTCGGACGATCTGTACGTGCCGGAAGTGATCTGGTCGCACACCGCCGAGCGCGCGCTCACGCTGGAGCGCGTGTACGGCATTCCCTCCGACGACATCGCCAAGCTCGATGCGGCCGGCATCGATCGCAAGGCGCTGGCGGCCAAGGGCGTGCGCGTGTTCTACACCCAGGTGTTCCGCGACAACTTCTTCCACGCCGATGCGCACGCCGGCAACATCTGGGTCGATGCGGACCCGGAGCGCCGCCTCAATCCGCGCTTCATCGCGCTGGATTTCGGCATCATGGGCCAGCTCTCGCAGGAAGATCAGTACTACCTGGCCGAGAACTTCATGGCGATCTTCCACAAGGATTACCGCCGCATGGCCGAGCTGCACGTGGAAGCGGGCTGGATGCCCTCGAACGTGCGCATCGACGAGCTGGAAGCGGCCGCGCGCTCGGTGTGCGAGCCGTACTTCACTCGGCCGCTGTCGGAAATCTCGCTGGCGCAGGTATTGATCAAGCTGTTCCGCGTGGCGCAGCGCTACGAGCTGACCTTGCAGCCGCAGCTGATCCTGCTGCAGAAGACCTTGCTCAACATCGAAGGGGTGGGCCGCCAGCTCGACCCCAAGCTGGACATCTGGGCGGTGGCGCGTCCGGTGCTCGAACGCATCCTGCGCGAGCGCTACAGCCCGCGCCGCGTGCTCGGCGAGCTGGGCAAACGGCTACCGGAGATCATGACCCATGCGCCGGACATGCCGCGCCTGGTGCACAGCTGGCTGAAACAGCAGGTGGAAGGCCGCCATCAGCTGGAGATCCGCTCCACCGAACTGCGCGCGCTGGAACTGAGTCTGCGCAAGCTGCAGACCCGCGTGGTCACCGCCATCACCGGCAGCGGGCTGTTGGTGGTCGCCGCGGTGCTGTACGGCCTGCATCCGGACGGCTGGTACCTGGGCACGGTGCCGGTGTGGAGCTGGATCAGCGGCGGCGCCGGCTCGGCCGCATTGCTGGTGGCCTGGCTGCGCCGCTAGGCGGCGCATTGCTGCCCATGCGGTGTGCGGCGCCAGTGCGCTGCCGGAGAGCGGCATGCGCAAGCGCGGGGCAGTGCCGACGCAGTGGCACGCGGTGTCAGCGATGCGGATAATCCGCCGGTGAGCACATCCCCCAAGCACCTGCAGATTCTCTACCAGGACGAGGTCCTGGCCGTCGTCGACAAACCCGCGGGCCTGATGGTCCACGACAGCAAACTGGCGCGCGGGGAGGACGACTTCCTGGCCGACCGCCTGCGCGAACAGCTGGGCCGGCCGATCTTCCTGGTGCACCGGCTCGACCGCGCTACCAGCGGCTGCCTGCTGCTGGCCTTCGACCGCGACAGCGCCAGTGCGCTGGGCAAGGCGCTGATGGCCGGCGAGGTGGACAAGTACTACCTGACCGTATGCCGCGGCTGGCCGGCCGAGGCGCAGTTCGTCGTCGACCACGACCTGGATGGCGGCCCGGGCAAACCGGTGAAAAAGCCGGCGGTGACCCATTTCCAACGTCTTGCCACCGGTGAGCTGGACATCCCGTCCACCGGGTTTGCCACTTCGCGCTATGCGTTGCTGCGCTGCCAGCCACAGACCGGCCGCTTCCGGCAGATCCGCCGCCACATGAAGCACCTGTCGCATCACATGATCGGCGACACCAGCCATGGCGATGGCCGCCACAACCGCAGCTTCCGCATGCTCGGCATCCACCGCATGCTGCTGCATGCCGAACGCCTGGAATTTCCGCACCCGGCCGACGGCAGGCGTATCAGCGTCACCGCACCGCTGGATGTGGAATTTTCCAAGGCGTGTGCGTTGTTCGGGTGGGAGATGGCGGGGTTGGGGGTCATGCAGCCTGCGTGATGTGGCGTGCCTGGTTCGGAGATCGAGACGTCCACTCAGTCCGCTGGACATCCGCGCAAGCGTCCCTCACCCCAACCCCTCTCCCGCGAGCGGGAGAGGGGCTCAAGCACGCGGGCGGGGGAGGGGCTCAAGCACGCGAGCGGGATAGGGGCTCAAGCGCGCGAGCGGGAGAGGAGCTCGAGCGCGCGGGCGGGAGAGCAACTGTCTTGATCAACCGGCGGCGTCAGCCGCCAGTTGATCTCGCATCTTGGCGTTGAGGATGACCAGCAGCTTGCGC
>NZ_MDEC01000014.1 GCF_002939785.1 Xanthomonas codiaei | reverse complement strand
TCGGCCCCATGCCAGTCTCGGAAAACGCCCCCCCATCTCCCGCATCCACATTCCACTGAACAACGTGGTGGGTTTACACACCTAGCCCACTGCCTGTTCCAGAACCGGAGCAAGGCGATCGTCGCAAGCGGCCGACGCGTGTGTGAGCGCATCGCCCACCAGCAGCAGGGTCGGCAGGCCCGGCAGCAAGGTCGCTGCAGTGGCGCCCAGCTCGCCCAGCGTGGTGAGGCGGCGTTGTTGCTCGGGACGTGTGGCCGCCTGCACGATGGCTGCCGGCGTACTGGCTGGCAGATGCGCCAGCAGCGCCGTCGCCAGCGCATCGGCGCGCCGCAGGCCCATGTAGATGCCCAGCGTGGTGCCGCTGGCGGCCAGCGCGCCCCAGTTCGGCTCGCCGTGGTCGTGCGTATGCGCAGTGACGAAGGTGATGCCGTGGCAATGATCGCGATGGGTCAGCGACACTTCCAGCGAGGCGGCGGCGGCGAACGCGGCGCTGACCCCGTTGATCACCTGCACGCCTACGCCGGCGCGGCGCAGGAAATCGATCTCTTCGCCGGCCCGCCCGAACAACAAGGCATCGCCGCCCTTGACGCGCACCACGCGCAGGCCCTGCAACGCATAGCGACGCATCAGCCGGCAGATGAACTCCTGTGGCGTGGAGCGGCAACCGCCGCGCTTGCCGACCCGGATCACGCGCGCCTGCGGCGCCAGCTCGACGATGTCGGGGTTGGCCAGATCGTCGAGCAGCAGCACCTGGGCCGCTGCCAGCGCCTTGACCGCCTTGATGGTCAGCAGTTCCAGATCGCCGGGGCCGGCAGACAGCAACACCACATCACGCGCGCAGGAAGGTGTGACTGACATGGAAGATCTCGCAGTGTGTGGAGGGAGGAGGTGCATCAGGCCAGCCGCGGTTGGAGGCAGAGCCGGGTCAGTTGCGGAACGCAGGAGCCACAGACGGTGCCGCAGCCCAGGCGTTGTTTGAGCTGCGCCACATCGGCGCCATCGTCGATGGCCGCATGGATCGCCGATGCCGCGACGTTCATGCAGGTGCAGACAATCGGATCGCTGGGCGCCGCAGGCGTCTGCGCGAACACCGCCAGCCGCGCGCCGCGCCAGGGCTTACCCGCCAATGCGGTGGTCAGTAGCGCCTGATTGGCTTGGCTGGGTTGCGCGGCAGTGAGCAACAGTCCGTCGATATGACTGAGCCCGTTCTGCATTCGCCAGCCGACGCGGCGCATCAGCCCGCGGCGCAGGTCTCGATACTCCAGAACATCGGCGCCAGCCGGCAACTGCAGCGCGGCGACCAGCCGATCGATCCACGCTGCGTCCGGCGCTCGCTCGCAGGCGGCGTGCAACACCGCCCACTCCCCGGCCGACTCGGGCAGCGGTTCGGCATGCAGCCGCAGGCTGGCATAGCCGCACTCGCGCAGTAACGGCTGCAGCGCCTGCTGCAGCGCCAGCGCATCGCCGCGCCGTGCCGCCAGCAGATGCCAGCCGAACACGGCTTTTTCCACCCGCACCGCCGCGTGCTTGAGCTCGGGCTGCTGCGAGCGCGCATCCACTGCCGGCGTACTCACTTCGTTGATGCCGCCGCTGGAAAGCGTCTGCCCGCTCCAGTGCATCGCTGCGAACACGGTGCCCGAGCGCAGCTCGTCAGACAGTTCCAGCGGCAGCACCAGCGCGCCACGCTTGCTGGCCACCTGCACCAGTTCGCCGGCCACCAGTCCGCGTCGCGCCGCATCGTCGGGATGCATGCGCAAGGCCGGTTCTGGGCTGTGCGCGAACGCGGCCGCCACCCGCCCGGTGCGCGACATGCCATGCCATTGATCGCGCAGGCGGCCGGTCAGCAGCCGCATCGGAAAGCGCGCAGACGTCGCCTCGGCCACCTTGCGATAAGCGGTGGCATGGAAGCGAGCGCGCCCGTTGTCGGTGGCGAAGACGCCATCGGTGTAACGCCGCGCCTGCCCCTGCGTGCTGCCGGCGGGAAACGGCCATTGCTGCGGACCGTTGTCCAGCACTGCGTAATCCAGGCCACCGATATCCAGGTCGCGGCCCACCGTCAATGCGCGGTGTTCGTCGAACACCTGCGCAGTGGTGTCGAAGGCGAACAGCCCGGCCGCGGCGCCGGGTTGCAGCTTCGCCTGCAGCCGGCGTGCCACCTCATTGGCAATCCACCAATCCGCACGCGCCTGGCCCGGCGGCTCCACCGCCTTGCGCACGCGGGTGATGCGGCGCTCGGAGTTGGTCACGGTGCCGTCCTTCTCGCCCCAGCTGGCGGCAGGCAGCAGCACGTCGGCGTACGGCACGGTGTCGGTGCCGGAAAACGCATCCTGCACGATCACCAGCTCGGCCTGCTCCAGCGCTGCGCGAATGCCGGCCACTTCCGGCATCGAATGCACGGGATTGGTGCACACGATCCACACCGCCTTCAGCGTGCCGGCACGCAGGCGCTCGAACAACTCCACGGCCGGCGTGCCTGGCGTAGCACTGATGCGCGCGGCCGGCACGCCCCACAGCGCTTCCACCTCCGCACGATGCGTGGCGTTGCCGATCTCGCGGTGCGCGGCCAGCATCGTCGCCATGCCACCGACCTCGCGCCCACCCATCGCGTTGGGCTGGCCGGTCAACGAAAACGGACCTGCACCGGGCTTGCCGATCTGCCCGGTGGCCAGATGCAGGTTGATCAACGCCAGGTTCTTGTCGGTGCCGTGCGCGGACTGGTTCAAGCCCATGCAATACAGCGACAGCGCCGCCGGGCTGCGCCCGAACCACTCGGCCGCCTGCACCAGGTCCTCGTGCGAGATCCCGCAGATCTCGGCGCTCATGCGCGGGGTGTACTCGCGCAGCATCCGCTTGAGGGCGTCGAAGTCCTCGGTGTGCGCCGCAACGAAACGCGCATCCACCAGACCCTCCCAGATCAGGTGATGCAGCATGCCGTTGAACAGTGCGACGTCGGTCCCGGGTTCGATCGCCAGGTGCAGGTCGGCCATGGCCGCGGTATCGGTGCGGCGCGGATCGATCACGATCCAGCGGATCTCCGGGTTGCGCGCGCGCGCGTCTTCCAACCGGCGAAACAGCACCGGGTGCGCGTAGGCCATATTGCTGCCGGCAAACAGCACCGTCTGCGCCAGGTCCAGGTCCTCATAGCAGGTGGGCGGGCCATCGGCGCCCAGCGCCAGCTTGTAGCCGGTGACCGCGCTGGACATGCACAGCCGCGAGTTGGTGTCGATGTTGTTGGTGCCGAGCAGGCCCTTGGCCAGCTTGTTGAAGACGTAGTAGTCCTCGGTGAGCAGTTGCCCGGACAGATAGAACGCCACCGCGTCCGGACCATGCTCCTGGACGATGGCCGCCAGTTTGCTGGTGACATGCTGCAGGGCCTGATCCCAGCTCACCGGCGCGCGCGGCGCCTGCCGATGCCGCCGCAGTTCGGGGGCAAGCACGCGCCCCTGCGTGCTGGCGGTGGTCTGCGGCAGCGCCAGACCCTTGCTGCACAGGCGACCGTGATTGGCCGGATGCTGCGGGTCGCCTTCGATGCCCACGATGCGCTCGCCGGCATCGTCGTGCTGGCTGTGAATCAACACGCCGCAGCCGACACCGCAGTAGCAACAGGTCGAGCGCGTGATGCGGTGCATCGGCGATGCCGCTGCTCCCTGCGCAGCGGTCTGCGATGCCGGCGGCGTCAGGCCCTCGCTCATGCGGCCGGCTCGGCAACGGCCTGCGGCTCGGGCACCGGCTGCAACACGATCCATACCGCGCCGGCATCCACCTTCACCGGATACCGGGGCGCGCAGCCCACGTCCGGCGCGCAGGCCTGCCCGCTCTGCAGGCCGATCGCCCAGCCATGCAATGGGCAGGTGACCGTATCGCCGGCCACGATGCCCTGCGACAAGGGACCACCCTTGTGCGGGCAGCGATCGCGCAGCGCAAAGACCTGATCGCTGGCGGTCCGGAAGATGGCGATCGGCGGCAGGCCATCGACCTCCAGCACGCGCGCACCCAGCGTCGGCAACTCCTGCAAGGCGCACACATGCACCCACGCGTGATCGGGCATGCTCATTCCTCCACCGTTGCCGCAGGTGCTGCGATGCGCAGCGGTTGATACTCCTGGCGACGCTCGCCGGCGATGCGCGCCTTCCATGGGTCGACCAGGCCTTCGAGCGAAAACAGCAGGCGCTCGTACAGCGCTCGCCGGTTTGCCGCGTCCTCCACCACCTGCGCGCGGATGTAGTCCAGGCCCACGCGTGCGATGTAGTGCACGGTGCGGTCCAGGTAGTAGGCCTGCTCGCGGTACAGCTGCAGGAAGGCGCCGGTGTACTCGCGCACCTCCTCGGGCGTGCTGACCTTGACCAGGAAGCGCGCCACCTCGGTCTTGATGCCGCCGTTGCCGCCGATATGCAGCTCCCAGCCCGAATCCACCGCGATGATGCCCACGTCCTTGATGCCGGATTCGGCGCAGTTGCGCGGGCAGCCGGACACCGCCAGCTTCACCTTGTGCGGGCTCCACATATTGGCCAGCATGGTCTCCAGGTCGATGCCCATCTGGGTGCTGTTCTGGGTGCCGAAGCGGCAGAATTCGCTGCCCACGCAGGTCTTCACCGTGCGGATGGACTTGCCATAGGCATGGCCCGACGGCATGCCCAGGTCGCGCCACACATCCACCAGGTCTTCCTTCTTGACCCCGAGCAGATCGATGCGCTGGCCGCCGGTGACCTTGACCATCGGCACCGCGTACTTGTCGGCGACATCGGCGATGCGGCGCAGTTCGCCGGCATTGGTCACCCCACCCTTCATCTGCGGAATCACCGAGAAGGTGCCGTCCTTCTGGATGTTGGCATGCGCACGTTCGTTGATGAAGCGTGATTGCGGGTCGTCGATGGCCTCGTGCGGCCAGGTCGAGAGCATGTAGTAGTTGATCGCCGGCCGGCAGGTGGCGCAACCGTTGGGCGTGCGCCATTCCATGAAGGCATAGGCCTGCGCATGGGTGAGCAGCTTGTGCTCGCGAATGGCGCGGCGCACCTCGCCGTGGCTCAGGTCGGTGCAGGCGCACACGGCCTTGGTCTTGGGAGTTTCCTGGAAGTTGGAGCCCAGGCAGTTCATCAGGATCTGTTCCACCAGACCGGTACACGAACCGCAGGAACTGGCTGCCTTGGTGTGCTTCTTCACCTCGTCGACGGTGAACAAGCCCTGCTCGCTGATCGCCTTGACGATCGTGCCCTTGCACACGCCGTTGCAGCCGCAGACCTCGTCGCTGTCGGCCATGACGCTGGCGCGGTCCTGGCCGCCGGTACCGGCATCGCCCAGGGCGCTTTCGCCGAAGATCAGCTGATCGCGCTGCGCCTGGATCGGCGTGCCGTCCTTGAGCAACTTGAAGTACCAGCCGCCGTCGCTGGTGTCGCCATACAGGCAGGCCCCCACCAGCACGTCGTCGCGGATCACCAGCTTCTTGTAAACGCCGCCGGCCGGGTCGGACAGCACGATTTCCTCGCAGCCATCTCCACCCATGAAATCGCCCGCGGAAAACAGATCGATGCCGGTGACCTTGAGCTTGGTCGAAGCCACCGAACCGCGATAGATGCCGATACCGAATTGCGCCAGATGGTTCGCGCAGACCTTGGCCTGCTCGAACAGCGGCGCCACCAGGCCGTAGGCGATACCACGATGGTTTGCGCACTCGCCCACTGCATACACGCGAGGATCGAAGCTCTGCAGGCTGTCGTTGACCACGATGCCGCGCGAGCAATGGATACCGGCTTCTTCGGCCAGACGGGTATTGGGGCGGATGCCGGCGGCCATCACCACCAGGTCGGCCGGGATTTCGCTGCCATCGGCGAACTTCGCCCCCACCACCTCGCCCTGGGCGTTGCCGAGCAGCGCGCTGGTGGCGGTATTCAGGCGGAATTCCAGCCCGCGCGCGCGCAGTGCCTGCTGCAGCAGGTTGCCGGCCACCGGGTCGAGCTGGCGTTCCAGCAACCAACCGGCCAGGTGCACCACAGTGACGTCCATGCCACGCAGCTTCAGCCCATTGGCCGCTTCCAGGCCGAGCAGCCCGCCGCCGATCACCACCGCATGCTGCTTGCTGGCCGCGGTATCGATCATGGTGCGGGTGTCCTGGATATCGCGATACCCGATGACACCTTTCAAATCGTTGCCGGGAATCGGCAGCACGAACGGTACCGAACCGGTGGCGATCAGCAGCCGGTCGTACTCGGCTTCGGTGCCGTCGGCGGCGATCACCCGGCGGCGCACGCGGTCGATGCGCGTCACCTCCTTGTTCAGATGCAGATGGATCCCATTGTCGCGGTACCAATCCAGCGGATTGAGCACGATATCGTCGAACTCCTGCTCGCCGGCCAGCACCGGCGAGAGCAGGATGCGGTTGTAATTGGGATGCGGCTCGGCGCCGAACACGGTGATGTGGTACATGCCCGGCATCAGCTTGAGCAGCTCCTCCACGGTGCGGATGCCGGCCATGCCATTGCCGATGACGACGAGTCTGGGTTGCTTCATTGCCTGGATTCCTGTCGACATGTCAGACGCGCGCCGCGCTGGCGGTGGACCACTCGCTGCGCCATTGGGTCTTGACGCCTGCCAGCAGGCCCCAGCCGCCTAGCGCGAAGGCAGCGAACAGCCACATGCCCAACGCATAGCTGCCGGTGTGCTGCTTGAGCACGCCCAACCCGGCCGCAAGCGCAAAGCCACCGATGCCGCCGGCCATGCCGATCAAGCCGGTCATCACCCCGATGTCCTGGCCGAAGCGCTGCGGCACCAGCTGGAACACCGCACCATTGCCGGCGCCCAGGCATAGCAACGTCAACACGAACAGCGCCAGCGTGATGGTGGCGCCTCCGGCACCGAACCCGGCAATGCCCACCAGCGTGGCAACCAGCAGATACACCGCCAGCAAGGCGCGCGTGCCGCCTACGCGGTCGGCGATCACGCCACCCAACGGGCGCATCACCGAGCCGGCCAGCACGCAGGCCGCAGTGGCCCAGCCCGCGGTGCGTGCGTCGAAATCGAACTGGTCGTGGAAGTAGCCCGGCAAGGCGCTGGCAAAGCCAGAAAAACCACCGAAGGTGATCGCGTAGAACAACATGAAACGCCACGCATCGCGGTTGCCCACTAGCACGCGGCCGTAGTCGGACCACTGCTTGCGCGCGACCGGCGTTGGTGCCTCCTTGGCAATCGACGCAAACACGATCAGCGTCAGCGCCAACGGAATGCATGCCAGTCCGAACACGTTCTGGTAACCGAAGGCGGCCGCCAGCATCGGGGCGAACAACGCCGCCAGCACCGTGCCGGAATTGCCAGCACCGGCGATGCCCATCGCCGTGCCCTGATGCTCGGGCGGATACCAGCGCGATGCCAGCGGCAACGCCACCGCAAACGATGCACCGGCAATGCCGAGCAGCACACCCAGCAACAGCACCTGCCCCATGCTGTGCACGCCCAGCTGCCAGGCGCCGAACAGCGCAGCGATCACCGCCAGCTGCGCCACCATGCCGGCGCGCTTGGCGCCGATGCGATCGGCGAACATGCCCAGCACCAGGCGCAACACGGCCCCGCACAGGATCGGCACCGCCACCATCAGGGCGCGTTGCTGCGTGTCCAGGCCCAGCGATTGCGCGATCGGCACCTGCAACGGACCGAGCAGATACCACACCATGAAACTCAGGTCGAAATACAGGAAGGAAGCGAACAAGGTGGGCGTGTGCCCGGATCGCCAGAACGAGCGCTGCATAGAGACCTCTTGGAATGCGATGGTCAAAAAAAAAGCGGCGCCCCTCCGGTAGACCGGAAGGACGCCGTTGTCCTGGATGCGTGCGGATCGCCGTTGAACCGCTGCACCGTGTACATGTTGTTGCAGGCACGCCGTTGCACCCGCACGTGACTGCTACGCAATCACCGTGCCAACTTATTCACCGTGGCGTCACGACATCACAAGTGATTGAAAAATAGTCGCTTTGCGTGGGAGGCCCGAGGCTTTCCCAGCGGCACCGCAGTACCGCTTGCATCGCCCTATGCCCGGCTTTCGTGCAGTAATGCACCAAGACCGTGCGGTGGCCGGCCGGCAGCGAGGTGCCAGGTAGCGACGCCTGCGTCGTGCTGATCGCGAGCGCTTGGCGGGCTTCACGTTTGGTCGAGGGCGCGGTGCCCTCACCGCTCGCGGGACACGCCGTGAACCCGTCCATGGGGGCTCGGTGGCGGCATCCATGCCGCCACACGGTCCCGCAATCGGCGAGGACACCACGCCAGACAGTTGGCTGTTGGTTTTGTCGAAGAGCAAAGGCCACCGCATCGCCAGCTTGCCAAGAGCTGGTTGAGAGCCATGCACAGCGACCATCTCCACTGGTCCTTGCCCGCCCACCGTCGCGGGACCCTTGGCGGCATGGATGCCGCCACGGAGCTTACATGGATGTACTTGCAGCGTGTCCCGCGATGGTGGGCGGGCAAGGGCCCTGCAGCAAAGAAGCAGATGATCCGCTCTCCGCCTGATCTGCCAGTATTGAGCAATCAGGTAGCGACAACTGCATCGTGCGTCTCGCGATCACTTGGCTATCTTCAAGTCTGGTCGAGCGCGCGGCGCCTCACCGTCGCGGGACCCGTGGCGGCATGGATGCCGCCACGGAGCTACAGAGACGTACTGGCAGCGTGTCCCGCGACGGTGGGCGGGCAAGGCCCTGCCGCAGAGTCGCAGTGCATTCGCTCCGCCTTGACACCCACTCCAGCGCTTTACTACCGCGCGAGTTTTCAGTCGTCGCTGGGTGTATCGAACAAGCGATTGCGGCGGTCATCGCCTTCCGGCACGGCCACGCCAATGCGCGCGGCGGCACTGCGGTAGTTGTCCAGACGATGGATATCGCGTAACCGCGCGATATCCTCGTCCTGGATGGCATGCCATCCCCAGCGCTGGAACTGGCTCAGGAACCATTCGCCATCGGACAGCCACGGCATGTTCACCGCACCATCGCGATGAAAGGCCAGTGACGTCGCATCGATACTGGGCGCATCGGCGTCGGCATCCAGGCACGCCGCCAAATGCGCTGCCGACACCCCGATATGCTGCGGTTCGGCCAGCCACTGCGCACACTGCGCGCGGTGGTTGGGCCCAGCATCCAGCCAGCGGCAGGCCTCCAGCACACAGGCCGTCAGTTGCTGCGTCAGGTCCGGCTGCAGGGCGGCGAATTCGCGCCGGCACGCCAGAACCTTCTCCGGATGGCCGGGCCACAGCTCGCCGCTGCGGATCACCCGTGCCCCCACACCTTGCGCCTGCGCCACCGCTGCCCACGGCTCGCCGGAGCAATAGCCATCCACCAGCCCGCTGCCCAGTGCGTCGGGCATCTGCGGTGGCGGAATGCTGAGCACATCGACATCACGCATCGGATCCACCCCGCCTGCGGCCAGCCAGTAGTACAGCCACAAAGCATGCGTGCCGGTGGGAAAGGTCTGCGCGAACATCGCGCGTCGTCCCAGGCCGGCCAGTGCCTGCGGCAGCGCCTGCCCGTCGGCCAGCGCCTGCGCCAAGGTTGGCGCCAGGGTGATCGCCTGACCATTGTGGTTGAGCGTCATCAGCAAGGCCATCGCGCATTGCGGCCCGGCAATGCCCAGGTCGATGGCGTAGACCAGGCTGGCCAGCGCGTGGGCAGCCTCCACCTCGCCCGCCAGCAGCCGATCGCGCACGCCTGCCCAGGAGGCCTGCCGTTGCAACTCCAGGTGCAGGCCATGCGCGTGGTCCAGCCCCAGCCGCTGCGCAGCCACCAGCGGCGCGCAATCGATCAGCGGCATGTAGGCCACACGCAGTACGGGAAGGTCGGCTTGGCTCATCGGTTCATCCCAGCAATTCGGCCATGGCCACGATGCGACGCGCCACTTCGGCCAGCTTGACGCCCTGCTTCATCGCCTGCTGGCGCAGCGCGGCATAGGCATCGGCCTCGCTGAGGCCGCGTTTCTCCATCAACAGGCCCTTGGCGCGATCGATCTGTTTGCGGTCTCGCAAGGCCTGCTGCACGTCGTCCAGGCGCTTGCGCATGCTGCTTTCGTGCGCGAACCGCGCCAGCGCCACCTGCACGATCGGCGCCAACCGCGCCGGCGCCAGGCCATCGACCACGTAGGCGGTGACACCCGCACCCACTGCAGCGTGGATCAAGGCATCGTCGCCATCGCCGGAAAACATCACCACCGGTCGCGGCGCATGCGTGTGCAGCATCGACAACTGCTCCAGGGTGTCGCGCGAGGGCGAATCCACATCGATCACCACCACATCCGGCTGCTGGCTCTGCACCGCATGCAGCAGCGCACCCACCGAGGCCACGTCGTCGAGCACCGTGTAGCCGGCACGCGTGAGCGCCTGGCGCAATTGCCCGATCGGCTTTTCGGTATCGTTGACCAGCAAAACACGCATTGGCGGCGGCGAGGCGTGTGGACGTGACCCGATGGTGCCATGCAACATGCCGTTGGTGCGAGTCATCTTTTGGAGAGTGGGCCGATGCCGTTGTTTCCGTTGTTCGCCAATCTGCAGGGGCGTGCCGTGCTGGTGATCGGTGGCGGCGAGGTCGCCACGCGCAAGGTGCTGGCGCTGCTCAAGGCCGGCGCACGGATCCGCCTGTACGCGCATGCGCTCTCGCCCGAGCTGGCGGCCCTGATGCAGGCCGGTCGCTTCGAGCAACTGGGGGGCGACTTCGATCCGGCCTGGATCGACACGGTGTGGCTGGTGGTCGCGGCCACCGACGACACCGCCTTGAATCAACGCGTTGCCGCTGCCGCCGGGGCGCGTCAGCGCCTGGTCAACGTGGTGGACGATGCCGAGCTGTCCACCTACCAGGTACCGGCGATCGTGGACCGTGACCCGCTGGTGATCGCCATTTCCTCGGCGGGCGCCGCCCCGATGCTGGCACGGCGCCTGCGCGAGCGGCTGGAACGGGAGCTGGATGCATCGGTAGGCCGCTTCGCCGGCCTGTTTGCGCAGCATCGCGAGCGCATCCGCAGCCAGTTCCCGGACATGAACCAGCGCCGGCGCTGGTTCGATCGTGTCATCGACGGCCAGGTGCCTCTGCTGCTGCAGTCCGGCGACGAGGCAGCAGCCGAAGCCGCATTCACTGCGGCACTGGACGACGCCGGCGCCGTGCCGGCGCGTGGCAGCGTGCAGCTGGTGGGCACCGGCCCGGGCGATCCGGGCCTGCTCACCTTGAAGGCGCTGCGTGCGATGAACCTGGCCGACGTGTTGGTGGCCGGCGATGACATTCCCGATGCAGTGCTCGAACTGGCGCGCCGCGACGCCTCCCGTCGCAGCATGCCGCACGTTGCCGAAGCGCAGCTGTCCCTGCTGCTGGAACTGGCCGGCGACGGGCTGCACGTGGTCGCGTTGCGCAGCGGCACCGGCTACGACGACGCTGCCGCCGCACCGATCGAATCTGCGTTACGCGCACAGGGGCTGGTCTGCGAGCGCGTGCCGGGCATCTACCAGGAACGGCGCAAGCGACCTGCCGCGTGATCGCTCAGGTGGCCACGACTACGGAGCACGGCGCGCCTTTCAGGACGCAGCAGAAAGCAGTCTGCAGCTGGCATGCAAGGATCAATGGCAGGCAGCGTGCAACGCAGCGAAGCACCGAGCCCAACAGGTCATTCCTTCGGCAGTCGCTTGCGCGCACTGTCGCGCACATCGATATCGAAGGTCACCTGCAGCGCCATGTGCTCCGCATGCCCGGCGCCCGCGTCGAAGCTGAACTGCAGGCCGTCGCGGCTGGGCAGCCGGCGCGCGTGTTCTTCCAGCGCGTCGCGCGGCACCAGCAATTGCCAGTGATCGGTGGCGCAGTTGCAGGCCGCGTGACCACCGGTAAGGCTCACGCTGTGGCGTACCAGACGCGCGCCCTGGCCACTGGGCAGCCGGCTCAGATTATCGACGCTCTGCCCGGCCAGCAGCGTTGCCAGCTCGTCCTCGTCGATGCGAAACCGCACATGCTGGCCTTCAATCTGGATTTTCATGGATGAGCTGACTCCACTGCTCGGGCGTATTGCAATTGACGAACGCGGCGCGTTCGCTGGCGGTGACAGCCACGCGATGGCAATGCAACGACTGCTGCAGGCTACGCAGCGAGCGTGACGACGCGGCGCCAGCCATCAGGACCGCCAACGCGTCCCGCACGGTGGTGTCCACGCATAGGCGCATCGGCAGCATCTGCGCTTCGAAGCTCACGCAGCGCTGTCGTACCGGCGCCAGCAACCGCGCCAGCAGCGGCGTGGATAGCAACGGCATATCCACCGGCACCACCACCACCGTGGTTCCATCGGCGACACGATCGATCACGCTTGCCAGCCCGCCAAGCGGCCCCAGGTCGGGCTGCCTGTCCGCGATGCCGGCGTACTCGGGGCGATCGCCGCTGACCAGCACGTCCTGCGCGCCCGCTGCGTGCAGCAGGGCCTGCATATGCGCAATCAACGGCTTCCTGTGCCAGCGCAGCAAGGCCTTGTCCTGCCCCATCCGCGAGGAGCGGCCACCGGCCAGCACCACACCGGTCCATGCCGATGCCGTGCTCATGCAGCGCCTGGCCTCGCCGCGACGTGTTCGCGCCGGCTCACGGCAGCACCGAGGGTGCCGCCGGCTGCAGATGCCCCAGCCCGAACACGGCCACCTGGGTGCTCGCTGCCGCGGTGTCCTCCTGCGGCTCCAGCACCGCCCACACATTGGCCTGCAACAACGGGGCGACGCGGAAGGATTCCTGCTGCGGCAGGATCTGCACGCGCAGCAGTCCCGTTGCGGTGCACTGCAGTCGTGCGCGCAGATGCTGGCGCCAGGTCGGCCGTGCCTGCATCGGCGTCTCCAGAGCCACGCGCATGCCGCACTCGGCAGGCATGCCCAACAAGCCGCGCAAGGCCGGCTCGACGAAGAACCGCAGCCCGGCGGCACTGGCCATCGGATTGCCCGGCAGGCCCATATACAACACCCCGTCGGGAAACCGCGCCAGCAGCACCGGTTTGCCCGGTCGCACCGCAACCTTGTGAAACAGCACGCTCGCGGCATGCCGCGCCAGCGCGTCGGGCACGAAGTCGTAACGCCCGCGCGAAACGGCACCGGTACTCAGAATCACATCGGCACCGGCACTGCGTGCCTGTGCAAGCGCCGCATCGAAGGCCGCATCGTCATCGCCCACCTGCCCTTGCCACACCAGCTGTGCACCTGCCGCATGCAACTGACTGCGTAGGTAGCTGCTGGTGCCATCGCGGATCTGGCCGTACTGCAACGGCTGTGAGCAGTCGCCGATCAATTCGCGCCCGGTCGCGATCAGAGCCACGCGCGGGCGCCGCACGACCTGGATCTGCGCGCAGCCCAACCCGGCCAACAGCATCAGGTGCGCGCCACGCAGCACGGTGCCCGCCTCGATCACCACGTCGCCCAGGCGCACATCCTCGCCGCGGCGACGAATATGCTGCCCCGCCCGTACATCTGCGCGCAGGCGAAACCGGATGGGGCGCGCGCCATCGTGTTCGAGCACGTGCACCTGTTCGATCGGCACCACCGTGTCGGCACCTGCAGGCACGCCGGCACCGGTCATGATTTCCCACACCCCGCCCTCGGCGGCGGCAAGTGGATCTGCTCCGGCGGCCAAGGTATCGGCAACCAGGTGCTCGCTTCCGGCCATCGCACCAAGTCCGCATGTGGCGATCGCAAAACCGTCCATCGCACTGTTATCGAAGGGCGGCAGCTCCGCCGGGCTCGACAGTGCCCGCGCAAGCACCCTGCCTTCGGCATCGGCGCTGTGCACCCATTCGCTGGCGAGCGTGGCAACCTGCTGATGCACGATGGCGAGTGCTTCGGCGTAGCTGATCATGAACGACACTGCCGACCGATGGATGACCTGGCTAGGATACCGGCCCGCCCCGTGACCGGTATAGCCGCAGCGCTGAAGCGAATTTGCCGCGGCGACTGCTTACGCGACCGCAGGCCGCGCATCGACCGGCGCCTTGCCCAGGCGAGCGATGTTCATCATCGGGCGCCGCAGCCGACAGCCACGCGTGCCGGCGATGCCTTGCCGACACGACTGCCGAATGCCACTCAAGGTTGCGACCCTGCAGGCAGAAACGGCAGACGCGGCGTGTAGCGCGTGCACACACAGCCCCCTGTACGCGCTTGCCCAGACTGCACGCATCCGGCGGTTGCCCTCACGCCTTAATGGTCACTGGTCTGCTGCTGGCGACTCGCACGCTTTTTCGTCGCGACTTTACGCGGCTTCGCCACCTTGGTCGGTGTTGGGGTTTTTGCCACGCTTTTGCTTGGCGCCTGACTAGTAGTGGTGTTCTTGGCCGGACGCTGCGATGCACGCTTTGCCGGTGTCGGAGTGCGCGACTTGCGCATTGCCGTTTTCTTGGCGACCACCCGCTTGCGAGTACCCGCAGCCGCTTCGACTGCGGCGTCCGCCTGCACTGCTGCCTCCGGCAGGCGCACGCGGATCCAGGTCGGTGCATGATCGCTGGCCTTTTCTAGAGCGCGCACCCATTTATCCACACCCGCATCCTGCAGGCCGGAGGCCAGTGCGTCATTGAGCAGCAGATGGTCGATCCGCAGGCCGCGGTCGCGCGCAAAGTGCTGGCGGAAATAGTCCCAGAATGTGTAAGGCGCCGCAGCGCCGTGCACTGCCAACAGGCTGTCGGTCCAGCCCTGCGCCAGCAGCGTCGCGTAGGCCTTGCGGCTCTCCGGCTGCAGCAAGGCGTCCTTGCGCCATCCCTTGGGATCGTAGATATCCGCATCGGTCGGCACCACGTTGAAATCGCCGATCAAGGCAACCGGATGCGGCAACTCCACCAACGTTCTGGCATGACGGATCAATCGCTGGAACCAGGCCAGCTTGTAATCGAATTTCGGCCCCGGCTGCGGGTTGCCATTGGGCAGATACAGGCAGGCCACCACCACGCCGTGGATCGCCGCTTCCAGATAGCGGCTTTGCGTATCGCCAGGGTCCCACGGCAAGCCGCGTCGGATCTCCACCGGTTCTGCATCGCGTGCCAACAACGCTACGCCGTTCCAGGACCGCTGCCCCTGCCAGATCACGCCATAGCCGGCGTCACGTATCGCCCGCTCCGGAAATACCTCCTGGGCGGCTTTCAGTTCCTGCAATCCAACGATGTCCGGCTGTTCGCGCTCGAGCCATTGCAGCAGATGCGGCAGACGGCTGGCGATACCGTTGACGTTGAAGGTGGCGATCTTGCGCGTGATCGGTGCCATGGCGTCCCTGCGAGGTGTGGGTCAACGGGATACAGCCGCATGGTGCGGATAAATGACATACAGGCTCAGACGCGCCGGAGCCGTGTCGCAAGCTTCCGCAGGTGCCTGCGCCTGCGGGCCACCGCTGTCGCGAGACGTCGCTTGCCGAGTCAACGAGCGATTACCGACTGCGCAGCAGGAGAACATGGCGGTCCATCGGCGCGCCACTCAACACCGGGCGCCTGCGCCGCCGACATCACGCTCCAGGGTCGGCAGGCCCCAGCTGATGGGCGGCAAGGAGTTCTTCGATTCGTCTTGCGATCTGCGCGGCCTGTTCCGGCGAATCGGCAGCGCCGCTGATTGTCTCAGCACGTGCATGGAACACATCCCAGAAATCATCCGGGTGTTGCTTGCGGATCTGGGGCAATTGTTCTGCCAGCTCTTTCAGTTGCGCATCGATGTCGGGAGCCATGCGGATTTCCTCTCACATTCAAACGGCCAGGGCACGCAGCGTTGGGCATCAGGCCGGGCTGCGCGCCGCTGGGAAGTTGCCCACACCACGGTATCCAGGCACGGAACCAGTGTGCGAACGTGGATCGGGTACGGACATGGCCACCCTACTGCCGCGCCGGTGAGCCTCACGCCAACGCGTGGTGCAGCCAGCACGCGCCGCATCACAAACGGCCGGGCACCTCGGCCGGCCAGGTGTTGGAGCACCCAGCTGCCTGCATGGCTGGCTAAGAGCAGCTAGCAAAACGACTGCGGGGCCACCCGGCGGGCGCGGTCGGCGCCCGGTGCGGCATGTACCACGCGTCCACTGCGGTTCCTCCGCGCCGTCCACACCCACCTGACGACCGCTCGCTACGTTTTGCTAGCCGCTCTTAGTCGCGATAGCGAACTGAGCCGCTGTAATGCGTAGCTGATTGGTTGCGTCGCGCAGTTGTGCCCACAGCTGCCCGGCACCGCAGCGCCATCGAGCAAGGCATCGTGACTGCGGTCGCGCCGCGCCGGTGTCCTTGCGTGGCCAACTTCCTCGAGCAGCGGGCATCTGGCTCGCTTGTGCCGGTCACGCGCGATGCTCGGCACGCATAAGCGATGCAGTGCGGATTCCCTCCGATGTCGCCGTCAGCCGTCTGCAGCCGCAAACAGGGTCGAACTGCGCGGCTGGCGCAGGTACAGCGAGCGCTGCACATTGCGCACCGGCGTTGCGCGACAATAGCGCCATGAGCAGCCACGACATCTCCCCAGCCGATGCGCGCGCGCGTGCCCTGCAGGGCGCCTTGCTGATCGATATCCGGCAACTGCACGAGCGCGCCAGCGGCCAGGCCGAGGGCGCCGCGGCCATCGCACAAGGAGACCTGGAAGCTGAGCCCAGCCACTACCTGCCCGAACGGGCGCGCGAGATCGTCCTGATCTGCCAGAGCGGCAAGCGTTCTGCACAGACGGCCGCGACCTTGCGTGCGCGCGGGTTCACCCAGGTGAGATCGGTGCTGGGCGGTACCACGGCGTGGCAAAACGCCGGCTTGCCGGTAGTGCGCCCGACGCTGCCTGCGGACGAGCAGGATTTTCTCGAACGCTATTCGCGGCACTTGCGGCTGCCGCAAGTCGGCTTCGACGGCCAGCAGCGACTGGCAGGTGCGCGCGTGCTGCTGATCGGCGCCGGCGGCCTGGGCTCGCCGGCCGCGTTCTATCTGGCGGCTGCGGGGGTTGGACACTTGCGTCTTGCCGACGACGATGTGGTCGACCGCAGCAATCTGCAGCGCCAGATCCTGCATACCGAAGACAGTGTGGGCATCGCCAAGGTCGACTCGGCGGCACGACGCATTGCCGCGCTCAATCCGCGCGTGCACATCGATGCAGTGCAGGCACGGGTCACCGCCGAGAATGTGGAGGCCTTGCTGCAGGACGTGGACGTTGTGGTCGATGGCGCCGACAACTTTCCCGCGCGCTATCTGCTCAACGATGCCTGCGTCAGACTCGGCAAACCGCTGATCTACGGCGCCGTGCAACAGTTCGAGGGCCAGGTGAGCGTGTTCGATGCGGGCCGCAATCGTGGCCATGCGCCCTGCTACCGCTGCCTGTTCCCCGAGCCGCCGCCGCCCGAATTCGCACCCAGCTGCGCCGAGGCCGGCGTGCTTGGCGTACTGCCCGGTGTGATCGGCCTGCTGCAGGCGACCGAGGCGGTGAAGTTGCTGCTTGGCATTGGCGACAGCCTGGCCGGGCGCCTGCTCAGCTTCGATGCGCTGTCGATGCGGTTTCGCGAAATCCGCCTGCCGCCCGATCTGCAATGCCCGGTCTGTGCGCCAGGCACCCCGTTTGCGGGGTATCCGGATTACGCCGCATTCTGCGGCAGCGCCGTCGATTGACACCCACCACCGTGCTACCTGTTTGCCGACCGGCGCAGCGTTGTCGCTGCGCGGATCGTGCACATCGGCGCCGCATGGAGTCACACCGATCCGCACGCGCCTACAGCGCGTAAGGAATCACCCGTACGATCTCGCCGGCTTCGAAACGACGCGCCTGCTCCGGCAGCACGATCAGCGCGTTGCTCTCGGCAGCGCCACGCAGCAGATGCGAGGCATCGCCACGATGCGGCAGCGCGCTCAGGCGTCCATCGGCGCCGCACTCCAGCCGCCCGCGCAGGAACTCCAGCCGTTCATGCCGCTTCTCCCAAGGACTGGCCAACGCGGCATTCCACAGCGGCCGCGGCTCGCTGCGGCCCTGCAGGCCATCCAGCAACGGCACGCCATAGGCGATCAGCGTCGCCAGCACCGAGACCGGATTGCCTGGCAGCCCCAATATCACGCAGCGGCCGATCTGCCCCAGCACCGCCGGCATGCCCGGGCGCATGCGTACGCGCCAGAAATGGATCTGGCCCAGTTCGCCGATCAGCCGCGGCAGATAATCCTTTTCGCCCGCGGACACGCCGCCACAGGTAATCACCACATCGAACGCCGCCGCTGCATCTTCCAGCATGGTACGGATGCGCTGCGGATCGTCCGGCAACGTCGGCCACGCGGTGGGCGCATAGCCCAGCGCCCGCAGCTGCGCCATCAGCATGTCGCGATTGCTGTTGTAGATCTGTCCGGGGCCCAGCGGCACGCCCGGCTCCACCAGCTCGTCGCCGGTGGCCAGCACCGCGATGGTGGGCCGCGGCGCCACCGCCAGCCGCGAGACCCCGAGCGCCGCCGCCAGCCCGATGCGGGCCGGAGTCAGCACCTGCCCGGCCTGGATCACCAGATCGCCGGCACGCACATCGCTGCCAGCCAGGCGCACCGAGGCACCCGCGCCAGGCGCAGTACGAATGAGCACCAGTCCATCGCGCTCTTCGGTGTCTTCCTTGGGCACCACGGTGTCGGCACCGGCGGGCAGCGGCGCGCCGGTAGTGATGCGCAGGCATTGCCCTGGACCCAGCGTGCCGTCCCAGCGTTCGCCGGCAAACTGCTCGCCGATTAATTGCAGGCGGGTTTGCCCATCCACCAGATCGACGTGGCGCAGCGCAAAGCCGTCCATCGCACTATTGGCGAACGGTGGCAGCGCCAGCGGGGCAATCAGATCGCCGGCACAGATGCGCCCATCGGCACGCGCGGTGGCGATGGTTTCGTCCGGCGGACGGTTGGCGCCCGCTACGGCATGCAGGATCTGCAGCGCCTGCGCGTAGGCAATACGGGTGGGATAGTCGTTCATGCCGCGAAGGATACCAGCGCCTCGCGAAAGGCCCGCGCCCATCGCCCAAGCGGAACAGCAGGCCCTGCTGTCTGGCGCACGGCACGCAGCGGCTCAGGCGCGGCTGCATGCGTCGTCGACATCACGCCACGCATGCGCTAGGTGGTAACGGTCTTACTTGCCCTTGACGTGCCGCATCAGGCGCCGCTTGCGCGCCACCTGGCGGTCGGTCAGCGGGTTCTTCTTGCCTTCGTACGGATTGGCACCTTCGCGGAAAATGAAACGCACCGGCGTGCCGACCAGCTTGAAACGCTTGCGGAAAAAGTTTTCCAGATAGCGCTTGTACGACTCCGGCAACACCTTCAGCCGCGTGCCATGCACGATGAAGGTTGGTGGGTTCGCACCGCCCGGATGCACGTAGCGCAGCTTGGAGACGTGGCCGCGGATGCTCGGCGGCGGATTGGTCTCGTAGGCGATTTCCAGCGCCTGGTTCACTTCGCTGGTGCTGAATTCGTGCGTGGCCGAGGCGTGCGCGCGATGGATGGCCTGGAACAGCTCGCGCATGCCCGAGCCATGCAACGCGGAGATCCGCACCGCCTCGGCCCAGTTCACGAAGCCCAGCTTGCGCGACAGCAGGTCTTCGGCCTGTGCCCGCTGGTAGTCGCTCTGGCCGTCCCACTTGTTGATCGCCACCACCAGCGCACGACCGGCATCCAGGATCGCACCGAGGATCGTCGCGTCCTGATCGGTCACGCCTTCGGTGGCATCGAGCATCAGCACCGCGACCTGGCATTGCTCGATCGCCTGCAGCGTCTTGAACGCGCTGAACTTCTCCACCGCCTCTTCCACCTTGCCGCGACGGCGCAGGCCGGCGGTATCGATCAGGCGGTATTGGCGATTGTCGCGTTCCAGGTCCACCGCGATCGAATCGCGGGTGGTGCCCGGCACTTCGGAGGCGATCATGCGCTCCTCGCCCAGCAACCGGTTGACCAGTGTGGACTTGCCCACGTTCGGCCGCCCTACGAAGGCAATGCGCACGCGCGCCGGGTCGTTGTCCAGCAGCTCGCCCGATCCTTCTTCCGGCAGGCGCGCGCCGACTTCGTCGAGCAACTCGTCGATCCCCTGCCGATGCGCGGCAGACAGCGCCACCACATCGGAGAACCCGTAGCGCGCGAATTCCGAGCGCACGGTTTCTTCGTCGGTGCCATCGATCTTGTTGATCACCAGCACAGTGGGGCGCGCCAGTTTGCGCAACCAGGCCAGGATCTCGTCGTCCAGCGAGGACGCACCTTCGCGGCCATCGACCACGAACAACACCAGATCGGCTTCGCCGGCGGCGGCGCGCGCCTGACGCGCGGTGGCGCCGGCCAGGCCCTCTTCTTCGCCGGCGATACCGCCGGTATCGACGACGATGAAGGGTTGCTGCTCGTCGAGACGGCAGACACCGTAATTGCGGTCGCGGGTGACGCCAGGCTGGTCGTGGACCAGCGCGTCACGGGTGCGCGTCAGCGCATTGAAGATGGTGGACTTGCCGACATTGGGCCGTCCAACCAGGGCGACCAGGGGCAGCATCGCAAGGTCCTTATTGTGCCAACCGGAAGGCGGAGAAATCGCCGTCGGTATTTTGTACCAGCAGAATGCCATCGACGACCACCGGCTGCGCCAGCAGCGTGTCGCGTCCAGCGCGAGCGCGCGCGGCCAGTGCACCGTCGCTGAGCTTGAGCCAGTGCAGGTAGCCCTTGTAATCGCCGACCACGGCATAGTCGCCCTGGATGGCCACACCGGTGAGCGAGCGCCGCGCCAGGGCAGCCTGCGACCACATCGCCGCACCGCTGCTCTTGTCCAGGCCCCACACCGAACCGGCATTGTCGGACACCACCACCACGGCCGACGACACACCAACGCCACCGGCGCCGCCGTGATCGCGCGTCCACAGCGGACGGCCGCTTGGGCCTTCCAACGCCAGGGTTTCGTTCTTGAAGCTTGTGGCGTACAGCGTGGTGCCATCGAGCACCGGCGCACCGTCCACGTCGGACATGCGCTCCAGCTCGGTCCGGCCTTCCGGCACGCCAATGGCCTGCTCCCACAACGGGCGGCCATCCTGCAGTGCCAGCGCGCTCAAGGTGCCGCTGTCGTTGCCCACGAACACCACGCCCGGGCCGGTCACGATCGGCGCATTGCCACGCACCGACAAGGTCGGGCCTTCCTCGGAGTGGAACCAGCGACGCTCGCCGGTGGCGGCATCGAACGCGGTGACGCGGCCGTCGTTGCTGCGCACCAGCACCAGGTTCTGCGCGATCGCCGGTGCGGCGATCACTTCATTGGGCACCTTGGCGCGCCACTTTTCGGTACCGTCGGCCTGGTTCAGGGCAATCACATCGCCGGACAGGCTACCGATCACCACCAGCCCTTCGCCGACCCCGGGGCCGCCGGACAGGCGCTGCTTGAACTTGCGATCGTTGCGCTCTTCCTTCTTGGGCTCGTATTCCCACACGCGCTTGCCGGTCTGCAGGTCGAGCGCCTGCACGCCACCGGCGATCGCCGCGGCATAGACCTTGCCATCGGCCACGGCCGGGCGCTGACGCACACCGATATGTCCCTCGCCCTTGCCCACGCCGGTGGACCAGATCTTGTCGACCTTGACCGAGGGTTCGAACTTCACCAGCTCGGCCGGTTCCTGCGCCTTCTTGGCAGCAGCGTCCTTTCCGGCAAACCAGCCCTTGACGGTGCTGCAACCAGCCAGCGACAGACCCATCACGGCAACCAATGCAACGCGCTTGTACATATCAACCTGCTTCATCAAATCTGCTCCGCCGGATCGGGCACCTTGCCGCCCACATCCATCAGCTTGGTTTCCAGCAAGCGGCGTTGCGGCGAGGCCACATCCACCGTAGGCAGTGCCCGGGTATACAGCGCACGCGCCTCATCGGGCTTGCCCTGCGCGACCAGTGCATCGCCGCGGATTTCCAGGCTGGCATGGTCCTGCGCATCGGCCAGCAGCTTGATCGCTTCGTCCGGCTTGCCGCTTTCGATCAGCACGCGCGCCAGGCGCTGCTGCACGATCTGCTTGAGCTCGCCTTCGGCGGGTACGTCACGCAAGGTCTTGATCGCTTCGGCGTTCTTGCCGGCGTCGACCTGGGCCTTGGCCAGACGCAGCGCCGCAAGCTCGGCGTAGATGCCGCCCTTGCCGTCGTCCAGCGCCACGATGTCCTTGGCGGCCTTGTCCAGGTTCTTGGCCTGGATCGACTTCACCACCGCCTCGTAACGGGCGTTGGCCTCAACCAGTTCGGTATTGGTGCGCTTCTGCCACCACTGCCAGCCCAGGATCAGTGCCAGACCGAGCAGGACGCCGCCTACCAGCCCCGCACCATTCTTTCTCAACCAGGAACGAACGCGTTCGCCTTGTTCGTGTTCGTCCAGCAGATCGTCGATCGCCATGCGTACTCTCGCTCCGTCATCCCGGAGGCGCGGAACATCAAAAGGGAAAAATGAAAAACCGCAGTCCGCTTCACTCGGAAGCAGGCACCACGGAGCCGTCGGAGGATACCGCAAAACGTGCCACGTTAGCGCGCTGGAACGGTTTCACATCGACGATACTGCCGCCTTGCTGAACCTCTACCGCCGATGCGTTGCCCAGCACGACGCGGCCCACCTGGCCCGGCGAATAGCTGCGACGTTCGCCGGCGCGAATCAGCGCCTTCTCCACCGGGCTGCCATCCGGCGCCAGGATCTGTACCCAGCTGTCTCCACTGAAACTCAGCGACAAGCTGCCGCCATCGGCGGGCGCTGGCGTCTCGCTGGCCGGGGTCGCGCGCGGCACCGGGGTCATCGAGGCGATATACGGTGTCGGTTGCTCGCGCGGCGCGGTGGCAGGCTGGGCCGGGGCGGTGGGCTTGGCGGCCACCGGCATGCTGTCCAGCGACACGGTGCTCGGCGGCTTGCCGTCCAGGTGCGAGCGGGTCGCATACCAGACCGGCACCGCGAATACGCCGGTGATCACGACATACATCGCCTTGCGCGCAGTACTTTCGAAGATGCGGCGCGCACGCGGCGTATGGGTATGGCTGACCAGCTTGACCGGTTCGACCGGCGCGATGGTGGCCTGCTGCAACAGCGGCTCCAGGTCGACCTGCAGCAGGCGCGCATAGCTGCGCAACTGCCCGCGCACGAACACCGGCGCGCCCAGACGCTGCCAGTCTTCCTGCTCCAGCGAACGCACCACGTGGGCCGGCATGCGCAGCTTGGCCGCCACATCGTCCACATTCAGACCTGCCGCCTCGCGGGCGTCGCGCAAATGCTGTCCGCAGCCCTTTTCCTGCTCGAAAGGGTTCGGATTGGAATCACTGATCACAATGCATTGGCCCCGGGATTAGCGGTCGCTGCGTCAGGAAATTCCTTGACCAACCGCTGTTGGTAACGGCCGGCAGCTACCTTGTCGCCCAGCCCTTGCTCAATCTGAATGGCGAGTTGTAACACGGAAGCCGTTGCCGGTGCAGCCGCAAGCCGCCGTTCGATAAAGGCACGCGCTTCGAAAAAATTGCGACGCCCCGCCTCCAGACGCGCCATCGATTCCAGCGCATAAGGATTGTTCGGGTCCAATTCGAGCGCCTTGCGCAGGTCGCTCGTCGCCCGCTCGGACTGGCCAGCCTTGAGCGCACACCCCCCGGCATTACCGAGTGCAGACGCGGGCGATGCGTAGGTTCTGTCGGTCAATGCCCGATCAAACCACAGCAGCGATTCGGCAGGCGAGCCGTTGGCGCACAGCCAGGCACCGTAGTTATTCAGCACATCGCCACGCTGGGGAGCCAGCTCGGCGGCGCGGCGGTACGATGCACCCGATCCGGTCACATCGCCCCTGGCGCCCTGGATCAGGGCCAGCATGCCGATGGCATCCACCGACTGCAAATCCTTCTTCAACGCCGCACGCACCTGCTCTTCGGCACCGGCGTAGTCGCCGGTCTGCAGCCGGTTGCGAGCCAGGCCCAACTTCTCCTGGATGGCAAGACGATTCTTGGTGGCCTTGTCGTCGCGGAACGAGTACACCGGCGCGACCTCTTCCACACTCTTGGCCGAACCGGCCTTGGCATTGCGCCCGCCGCAGCCGACCGCGCACAGCGCGATCGCCACGGCGGCCATTAACGCGAGTTCACGCTGCCGCATCTCGATCGGCCTGCCCTTCCAATGTGCGGCGGAACTCCGCCTGGCGACGGGTGCGATCCATGACCTGGCCCTTGAGCTGCCCGCAGGCTGCATCGATGTCGTCGCCGCGGGTACGGCGCACCATCGTCAGCACCTGCGCGTCGAGCAGGATCTTCTGGAATGCACGGATCTCGGTCTCGCCGGAACGCTCGTAGCGCGTGCCGGGGAACGGGTTGAACGGAATCAGGTTGACCTTGCCGGCGTCCTTGGACTGCACCGCATTGTCGAACTGGCGCATCAGCCTGGCCAGCTGGCGCGCATGCTCCGGCTGGTCGTTGACGCCCTTCATCAAGGTGTATTCGAAGGTCACCGAATCGCGCTTCTTGCTGCCACGCAGGTAGCGGGCGCAGGACTCCATCAACTCGGCGATCGGATACTTCTTGTTCAGCGGCACCAGGCTCTCGCGCAAGGTGTCGTTGGCAGCATGCAGCGACACCGCCAGCGAGACATCGCTCTCGGTGGACAGCCGGTCGATCATCGGCACCAGGCCCGAGGTCGACAGCGTCACCCGCTTGCTGGCCAGGCCGTAGCCCAGGTCGTCGCGCATCACGCTCATCGCGCGCACGACGTTGTCGAAATTCATCAACGGCTCGCCCATGCCCATCATCACCACGTTGGTGAGACGGCGTTGCTGGTGCGGCACGTTGCCCAGATGGCGCGCCGCCACCCACACCTGCCCGATGATCTCGGCGGTGGTCAGGTTGCGGTTGAAGCCCTGGGTGGCGGTCGAACAGAAAGTGCAGTTCAGACCGCAACCGACCTGGGAGGACACGCACAGCGTGCCGCGGCCCTTGTCGGGGATATAGACCGTCTCGATCGCATTCTTGCCGTCGGTGCCCATGGCCAGCAGCCATTTATGGGTGCCGTCGGCGGAGGGCTTGTCGAAGACGACATTCGGGACCAGCACCTCGGCATGCTGGTGCAGCTTTGCACGCAGCGCCTTGCCGAGGTCGGTCATTTGGTCGAAATCGGTGACATAGCGGTGGTGGATCCACTTCATCACCTGGTGGGCACGGTAGCGCGCTTCGCCGAGGGTCTCGGCGAAGAAACGCTCCAGTCCCTCGCGATCGAGGTCGAGCAGGTTCTGCTTGCGCACCGGCGCTGCGGGGACGGGGACGTCCTGCAACACGGAGGGGATCACGACCTCATTCACGATTCGACTCACTCGGCCTCAGCGCGAGACCACTTCCGTAGCGGCAAAGAAATACGCGACCTCGTTGGCTGCGTTCTCAACCGAATCCGAACCGTGGGCGGCATTGGCATCGATCGAATCGGCGAAGTCGGCGCGGATGGTGCCCGGCGCAGCGTCCTTGGGATTGGTCGCGCCCAGCAGGTCGCGGTGCGCGGCAACGGCGTTCTCGCCTTCCAGCGCCTGGATCATCACCGGGCCGGAGATCATGAACTCGACCAGCGCGTTGAAGAACGGACGCTCGCGGTGCACGGCGTAGAAACCTTCGGCCTCACGACGCGACAGCTGCTTGTACTTGGCGGCAACGACCTTCAGGCCGGCCTTCTCGAAACGGCTGTAGATTTCGCCGATGACGTTCTTGGCGACCGCGTCGGGCTTGATGATGGAAAGGGTGCGCTCCAGCGCCATGGGGAGTTCTCCGTTGGGCGGGCCACTGAAGGCCCGAGGTTATCATGAAAAAAACCCGCGTCAAAACGCGGGCTTAGGCTTCTTTGCGATGGTCAATTCTATCTCGTCGGGCATTTGTTTGCATACCGCCCCCTGAATCGTGCTGCAGCGCCGCATGACCGGGGCACGATTCTGGCCGTAGACTCAAACAATCGTTTGATTGAGCCTGATCCGGACGCATGCCCAAGCCAGCCCACTTCTCCACCAAGGACCGCATTCTCGGTGCGGCCGAGGAGCTGTTCGCCCAGCATGGTTTTGCCGGCACCTCGCTGCGCCAGCTCACCACCCAGGCCGACGTCAACATCGCCGCAGTCAATTACCACTTCGGCTCCAAGGAAAACCTGGTCAACGAGGTGTTCCGCCGGCGCATGGACGAGATGACCGCCGCACGGCTGCAGCAGCTGGAAGCGGCGAGGAGGTCGCGCCCCGGCGAACTCACCGCGGTACTGGCGGCGTTCGTCGAGCCGGCGCTGGCGATGGCGCAGGACCGCCAGAACGGCGGCGCCTTCGTGCGCGTGATCGCCCGCGCCTACGCGGAAAAGAACGACAACCTGCGCAAGTTCCTGTCCGACCACTACGGCCACGTGCTGCGCGAATTCGGCAAGGCCATCGCCGCCTGCGTGCCAGGCCTGAGCAAGGAAGAGCTGTACTGGCGCCTGGACTTCCTGGCCGGTGCGCTGACCTATGCCATGGCCGATTTCGGGCTGATCAAACGCCCGGCCGGCGTCAGCGAGGCCGAGCATCGCGCCCGCGCGGCGCGCGAACTCATTCATTTCGCGGAACCCGGTTTCCGCGCTCATTCCACACCGTAAACGTTCCACCAAGAGGCCAATCGCTATGTCCAATCCGTTGCTAGTCCGTCGCGCCGCCGTGCTCGGTGCCGGCGTCATGGGCGCGCAGATCGCCGCCCACCTCACCAATGCCGGTGTCGACACCGTGTTGTTCGACCTGCCTGCCAAGGATGGTCCGGCCGACGGCATCGTGCTCAAGGCCATCGCCAACCTGGGCAAGCTCAGCCCTGCCCCGTTGGCCAGCAAGGCGTTGGCCGAGGCGATCACGCCTGCCAATTACGAGAGCGGCCTGGAGCAGCTGCGCGATTGCGACCTGATCATCGAGGCGATCGCCGAGCGGATGGACTGGAAGCAGGACCTGTACAAGAAAATCGCGCCGTTCGTTTCCGAGCATGCGGTGCTGGCCTCCAACACCTCCGGCCTGGGCATCAACAAGCTGTCCGACGTGCTGCCCGAGCAGCTGCGCCACCGCTTTTGCGGCGTGCACTTCTTCAACCCGCCGCGCTACATGCACCTGGCCGAGCTGATCCCGGCCAAGGGCACCGACAAGGCCGTGCTGGAGGGGCTGGAAGCGTTCCTGGTCACCACCCTGGGCAAGGGCGTGGTGTATGCGAAGGACACCCCGAATTTCATCGGCAACCGCATCGGCGTGTTCTCGATCCTGTCCACCATCCACCACACGCAGGCATTCGGCCTGGGCTTCGATGAAGTGGACGGCCTGACCGGCCCGCTGGTTGGCCGCCCGAAGTCGGCGACCTACCGCACCTCGGACGTAGTCGGCCTGGACACCATGGCGCACGTGATCAAGACCATGGGCGACACCCTGCCGGACGACCCGTGGCACCAGTATTTCAAGGCGCCGAAGTGGCTGGACGCGTTGATCGCCAAGGGCGCGCTGGGCCAGAAGGTCGGCGCCGGCATCTTCCGCAAGGTCGGCAAGGACATCGTGGTGCTGGACCTGGAGAAGCAGGACTACCGTCCGGCTGACCGGGCCGCTGCGCCGGACGTGGTCGAGATCCTCAAGATCAAGAACCCGGCCGAGAAGTTCGCCAAGCTGCGCGAAAGCCAGCACCCGCAGGCGCAGTTCCTATGGGCCACCTTCCGCGACCTGTTCCACTACAGCGCCTACCACCTGGCCGACATCGCCGAGACCGCGCGCGATGTGGACCTGGCGATCCGCTGGGGCTACGGCTGGTCGCTGGGCCCGTTCGAAACCTGGCAGGCCGCCGGCTGGAAGCAGGTGGCGCAGTGGATCGCCGAAGACATTTCCAACGGCAAGAGCATGAGCAGCGCGCCGCTGCCGAACTGGGTATTCGATGGTCGCGACGGCGTGCATGGCGCCGAAGGCTCGTACAGCCCGGCACGCGACGCCAAGCTGCCGCGCTCGGCGCTGCCGGTGTACAAGCGTCAGCGCTTCCCCGATCCGCTGCTGGGCGAGAAGTTCTCGCCGGGCGAGACCGTGTTCGAGAATGACGGCGTGCGCATGTGGCACGACGGCGACGACATTGCTGTGGTCAGCTTCAAGACCAAGATGAACACCGTCTCGGATCACGTGCTCAATGGCCTGCAGGAAATGGTGGGCCGTGCCGAGAAGGACTTCGCCGGGCTGGTGATCTGGCAGCAGAAGGAGCCCTTCTCTGCCGGTGCCGATCTGTCCGGTGCGCTGGGCCTGCTGCAGGCCGGCAAGTTCGATGCGTTCGAAGCGCTGGTCGCCAACTTCCAGGCCACTAGCCAGCGCATCAAGTATTCGCAGGTGCCGGTGATCTCGGCGGTGCGCGGCCTGGCGCTGGGCGGCGGCTGCGAATTCCAGATGCATAGCGCCAAGACCGTGGCCTCGCTGGAGAGCTATATCGGCCTGGTGGAAGCCGGTGTCGGCCTGCTGCCGGCCGGTGGCGGCCTGAAGGAAATCGCCGTGCGCGCTTCGGTGGCGGCGGGTCCGGGCGGCGACGTGTTCGCCGAACTGAAGAAGACCTTCGAAACCGTGGCCATGGCCAAGGTCTCCAATTCGGCAGTCAATGCGCAGGAGCTGGGCCTGCTGCGCGCCACCGACAAGATCGTCTTCAACAGCTACGAGGCCCTGCATATCGCCAAGGCCGAGGCGCGCGCGCTTGCCGAAGGCGGCTACCGCGCCCCGCTGCCGGCACGCCGCATCCAGGTGGCCGGCGACGTCGGCATCGCCACCTTCAAGATGCTGCTGGTCAACATGCTGGAAGGCCGTTTCATCAGCGAGTACGACTACGAGATCGCCAGCCGCATCGCCACGGTGGTCTGCGGCGGCGAAGTCGATCGCGGTGCGCTGGTGGACGAAGAGTGGCTGCTCAAGCTCGAGCGCAAGCACTTCGTCGAACTGGCCCAGCAGGAAAAGACCCAGGCGCGGATTGGGCACATGCTCAAGACGGGTAAGCCGTTGAGGAACTGAGATTCGGGATTGGGGATTGGGGATTCGTAACAGCGGGTCCCAAGCCCTCCACGATTCTCGCTTTCACCAAATTCATCCGCCGGGCAGGAACATTCGGGCACGCGAATTCGCTTTGACGAATCCCCAATCCCGAATCCCAAATCCCGGCTATCGGAGATAGCCATGAGCAAGCAGATTCAAGAAGCCTACATCGTCGCCGCCACCCGTACCCCGGTGGGCAAGGCGCCTAAGGGCGTGTTCCGCAATACCCGTCCCGACGACATGCTGGCGCACGTGTTGCGCGCCGTGGTTGCACAGGCACCGGGCATCGACACTTCGCGCATCGACGACGCCATCATCGGTTGTGCGATGCCCGAGGGCGAGCAAGGCATGAACGTGGCGCGCATCGGCGTGCTGCTGGCCGGCCTGCCCAATTCGGTGGCTGGCCAGACCATCAACCGCTTCTGCTCGTCCGGCATCCAGGCCGTGGCGATGGCGGCCGACCAGATCCGTCTGGGCAATGCCGATCTGATGCTGGCCGGCGGTACCGAGTCGATGTCGATGGTGCCGATGATGGGCAACAAGGTCGCGATGTCGCCGAGCGTGTTCGCCGACGACCATGTGGCCATTGCCTATGGCATGGGCATCACCGCCGAGAAGGTGGCCGAAGAATGGAAGGTCTCGCGCGAGGATCAGGATGCATTCGCGCTGGCCTCGCACCAGAAGGCCATCGCCGCGATCGCCGCCGGCGAGTTCCGCGACGAGATCACCCCGTACGAAATCCACTCGCACCAGCCCGACCTGGCCGGCAATGTCATCGCCCTGCGCAAGCGCCTGGTCGACACCGACGAAGGCCCGCGCCCGGACAGCTCGCTGGAAGGCCTGGCCAAGCTGCGGCCGGTGTTCCGTAACGGCCAGTTCGGCGGCAGCGTCACCGCCGGCAACTCCTCGCAGATGAGCGATGGCGCCGGTGCGGTACTGCTGGCCTCCGAGCAGGCGATCAAGGATTACGGCCTGACCCCGCTGGCCCGTTTCGTCAGCTTCTCGGTGGCAGGCGTGCGCCCGGAAGTGATGGGCATCGGCCCGATCGCGGCCATTCCCAAGGCGCTCAAGCAGGCCGGCCTGACCAAGGACCAGCTCGACTGGATCGAGCTCAACGAAGCCTTCGCCGCACAGGCGTTGGCGGTGATCCGCGACAGCGAACTGGACCCGTCCCAGGTCAACCCACTGGGCGGCGCGATCGCACTGGGCCACCCGCTGGGCGCCACCGGCGCGATCCGTGCCGCCACCCTGGTGCACGGCCTGCGCCGCCGCCAGCAGAAGTACGGCATGGTCACCATGTGCATCGGCACCGGCATGGGCGCTGCCGGCATCATCGAAGCGCTGTAAGCCGCGCGTCGCGGGCTCGGCGACCACGCCGAGCCCGTCATGCCGATCGGATGGTCGACGAAGGCGTGCGCAAGCAGGCCTTCGTTCTGTCGATGCTGACCAACGTCACGCCTCGTGCCGCACCGATAACACCACCGTGCCTTGCAACCAGAGCTGCCGCTCGCACGCCGGCGATGGCTTCATCATATTGCTGTGGTTGCAGACAGCGCATCAGACCGACATGTCGAGGTCATTGCCGCGCTGACAGGGGATGGGCCAGACCACACGCGGCCCGCGCACCGGCCGCCGCAAACCACTGCTGCATGCAGCGCGGCCTCGCGCTACCGGCGCGACGCCATTACAGGCCGCAGCTTAGCGCGCAACCAGCCATTGCCCGGCGCGCGCACCGGCAAACACCAAGGCCAGCCCGGCCATCAGCGTCACTGCCAGATAGAGCCCGATCATCGTGCTGCGATCGCTGCGCGCAAAGACCAGGCATTCCATCATCAACGACGAGAACGTCGTCAGCCCACCCAGCACCCCGACGATCAGCAGCGCCCGCAGCGGCCAGCTCGACGGGCCGCGCGCCTCCAGCCACACCAGCAGCACGCCGGCGAAGAACGAGCCGACCAGGTTCACGGTCAAGGTTCCCCACGGAAACCCGGCGCCGAAGCGCTGCAGCAGCGATGTACCGATCGCAAAGCGCAGGCCGGAGCCGAGCGCACCGCCGGTCATCGCCAACAACAATTGCTGCCACCACACCGGGGCGCTCATGCGCGCACTACCCAACCGGCCGGCGGGGTGTTCGAAACAATCGCCTGCAGCATCGGCATCGTCATCCTCGGTAGAAAACGCAGCTGGGGCATAGAACTGCCGCCACGGCGTGGCAGTGACAGGCATCAGTTGCGTATGCGCGCGCACGGCCAAAGAAGCAAGCCCACCTTTGCCCCAGCGATTATGCGGTGGGCTTGCGCGCCTTGTCAGCCCGCGCCTGTGCCCGCGCCTCGCGCAAGCGGTCGAGCTTTTCCTTGAGCTTGATCTCCAGCCCGCGCGGCACCGGGTTGTAATAGACCTGCTCGCCCATCGCGTCCGGGAAGCCGGTCTGGTCCAGTGCAATGCCACCTTCGGCGTCATGGTCGTACTGGTAATCCTGGCCGTAGCCGAGCGTCTTCATCAGCTTGGTCGGCGCATTGCGCAAGTGCAGCGGAACTTCCTGGGTACCGGTAGCGCGCACGTCGGCCTTGGCCTGGTTGAAGGCGGCATAGCCGGCGTTCGACTTGGCGGTGCTGGCCAGGTACAGCACCAGTTGCGCAAAGGCCAGCTCGCCTTCCGGACTGCCCAGACGCTCGTAGATGTCCCAGGCTTCCAGCGCCATGCTTTGCGCGCGCGGATCGGCCAGGCCGATATCCTCGATCGCCATGCGGGTCAGCCGCCGTGCCAGATAGGCCGGATCGCACCCGCCGTCGAGCATGCGGGTGAGCCAGTACAGCGCCGCATCCGGGTTGGAGCTGCGCACGGACTTGTGCAGGGCCGAGATCTGGTCGTAGAACTGCTCGCCGTTCTTGTCGAAACGGCGGGTGCGGTCGGCCAGTACCTGCAGCAGGGTCTGCGGCGTGATCTCCCCACCCTCTCCCGCGGCCAGCTCGGCGGCGATCTCCAGCAGCGTCAACGCGCGACGCACATCGCCGTCGGCAGCACCGGCGATCTCCAGCAAGGACGCCTCCGAGACCCGGATGCTTTCCTGCCCCAATCCGCGCACGGGATCGTGCAGGGCGCGCTGCAGCGCTTCGACGATGTCCTGTGGCGATACCGATTCCAGCACGTGCACGCGACAACGCGACAGCAACGCGGAATTCAACTCGAACGAAGGATTCTCGGTGGTCGCGCCGACGAACAGGATGGTGCCGCGCTCGATATGCGGCAGGAAGGCATCCTGCTGCGCCTTGTTGAAGCGATGCACCTCATCGACGAACAACACCGTGCGCCGGCCGCCGGCAAAACGCTGCGCCGCTTCGGCCAGCACCTGGCGCACATCGGGCAATCCGGACAGCACTGCGGAAATCGCCTTGAATTCGGCATCGGCATACTGCGCGAGCAGCAGTGCCAGGGTGGTCTTGCCGCACCCGGGCGGGCCCCACAGGATCATCGAATGCACGCGGCCGGATTCCACAGCGCGACGCAGCGCACTGTCGGGCGTCAGCAGGCGCTTCTGACCCACCATCTCGTCCAGCGTGCGCGGACGCATGCGCTCGGCCAGCGGGCGCAGGTGATCGGCATCGGCGCTGAGCAGATCGGCTTCGGGAGCGATGGGGAGCTTGGTTCGTGCCACGCGGCATTGTATCGCGTCGTCGGCGACCCTCTGCGAAGAAGGCCGCTGGCTGCTTGCTTGCTACAAGCGACGGCTTATTGCGCGTCGCCCACCACATCCACGCCCTTGGCCGGCGTGTAGCGGAAGGTGTCTGCGGCGAAGGCAGGATTGCGCTTCCAGCCGCTGAAACTGATCGCGGTACGCTGCCCCACCGCGTCTACCACTTCCATCTTCGCCAGGCCGTCCTTGCCGAATCCCAGCGAGGCCATCTGGAAGCTCGCCTCGGTATCGACCTTGGGCGTCAACGACAACCACTGCAAGCCGTCGCGTGGCGCGGCCTCTTCACTGACGTCGTACTGCTTGTCCAGGCGCGCCGGATCGATCAACGCAACCAGCGGGCTGTTCTGCTCTTCGCTGCCCTGCGCGCGCACGGTCACCTGCTCCAGGTCCGGATCGAACACCCAGACCTTCTTGCCGTCGGCCACGATCAGCTGCTTGTAGGGCTTGGCGTACTCCCAGCGAAACTGGCGTGGCGCCGACAACGCCACCCGCCCACTAGAGCGCTCCTTGACCCGGCCGTTGGCATCGCTGACCTGCTGGCTGAACTGCCCGTCCAGGCCCTTCAGGCCACGGGTGAAGCTGTCCAGCTCCTGGCGCGCACCGGCGAAAGCGGTACTGGCGAACAGGGCGGTGGCAAGGACGGCATAACGGAGTTGGCGATGCATCGCGGTCTTCCAGAAAGGACTGGGTCAATTCTGAAGCTTCATAGATGAATGGGCGAGCGCTATCGCGCTGTCGCGTTCATCTGAGGCGTGTGCAGGTGCCGTGTGCTCACTGCGCCGTCTGCACCCTGGTCAGGTCGCCGTAGACGATCTGGCCCCGGAAGCCACGACGCACCTGCTGGTAGAGCTCGCGAAACGCGCGGTAGTCCTGCGGCTGGCACAGGGCCAGCGGACCACGTACGGCAGCGCGCTGCAGCCGGTGCACGGCGGTGACGGTCTGCCCCTGCCGCGTCCACTCCACCGCGTACTCGCCGGCGGCATTGCGGAACTGGCTGCTGCGCGGGATGGCGATGATGGGTACGGTCTCGGGCAAGGTCACCACATAGGTTTCCTCGCGTACGCTGTCGTTGCAGTAGAACGGGGTCAGATTGTCTTCGGCCGAGGTGGTCGTATAGACCGCGCGCGTGGATTCGGCGCCGGGCATGTCCGGCAAGGTCATGCCGCCGACCACCGAAAAATCCACCGCGTCGCTGGCCTGGAAGGCATAGCGATAATTGAACGGCGTATCGAGGTCCAGTGGATCGCCCTGGATCAGCAGATCGCCGGTGCCCACGAAGCCGGACTGGGCAATGATCGATTCCTCGATGCGGTTGCGGTTCTGCGCATTGAGCTGCACGAACATCGCGCGCAACCCCACCTCGCCGGTCTGCCCGCTATCGAGCGTGGTCAGCCCCTGCAGCCCGCCCTGTGGGTTGAAGCGATACTCGGTCCGCGCAACGTAGCGATTGACCTTGCGGTCGTTCGGCGGCGTGTGGGTGAGCTTGCCATCGCGCGTATGCACCACCGGCGCGCCCAGATCGCCGGCCGGCAGTTGCCCGAAGCGCGCATACGGGTTGGTGGAATCGACGTACAGATCGAAGGCCGGAATATAGGTGATGGCGTGATTGAAACGCCCCAGCACCGGGATCGCCTGCAAGGTCGGCCCGCCCTCGGCACCGATCAGCACCGGCGTGCTGGCGATACCCTTGGCCGCCAGTAACGCCTCCAGGATCACCGTGTGGTCCTTGCAGTCGCCGTAATGGTTGGCCAGGATGCTGTCGGCGCTGTTGGGCTCCAGCCCGCCATTGCCCAGATACACCGCCACGTAGCGGATATTGCGCGCGACCCATGCGTACAGGGCCGCCGCCTGTGCACGCGGCTCGTCGATGCCCTGGGTGACCTGGTCGGCCAACGCCTGGATCGCCGGGGTGACCGCTGCGGCGCGCCCGCCCTTGACGTGATACGCCAGGCCCATTTGCGACCAGCTATCGAAGGTGCTGGCCATCAAGGTGGGGCTGAACTCCCAGCTCGCCGCGCTCCAGTTCTGGTTCTTCATCGGCGCGGTGCGCTGATACCGCCATTCCCAGCGCGCCTGATCGCCGCGCACCACCGGCTTGGTGCCGCCCTGCAGCCCACGCACCGACAGATGCATCGGCAACGACTTCGGCGCCACCAGCGTGACCACCGCATCGTCGTACTGCGCAAACACGCTGAAGGTCTCCCACAGGCTGAAATATCCGGGGAAATACGGGGTGTTCTGCGCCCGCCGTACCCGGTAGACGATGCGTGCGCCCGGGGCCAGGTTCGGGAACACCACCACCTTGACCTTGCGGTCGGCGTACATCGCCGCCGAGGCACTGGAGTAGCTTTCCTGGGTGTAGATCTTGTCGCTGGCCACATCCTGGCGCAGGCCCTCGGCGGTGACGGTATAGGCCTGAAGCACCTCGAGCGTTTCCATCTTCTCGCTATAGCTCAGGCGCACTTGGCTGAACTGCTCCACCGCCGATTTGGTCTTGAGCAGGATCTCGTATTCGTCTGTCTCCACGCTGCTGGCGTCGGCGCGCACCTCGTAGTCGGCGCGATAGCGCACGAAGCTGTAATTGGTGTCGGCCTGGGCGCGAGCGGCCGCCGGGGCAGGCGTGGCCTGCTGCTGGGCCTGGGCCAGCAGCGGCGCGCAGAACAACAGCACGAGCAACAACAAGGGACGATGCAGCATGGGTCTCGATCACGACAGGCCAAGGTGGCGCGTACTGCACAGGGTAGCCGTTGTGCCCGGCAATGACAGGCATGGACTTCCAACTCTGCCGCATCGCTGCGCATGCACCTGCCGACGACCCGGCGGTGGGCGTGCTTGCGGCACCTGACGCCGGACGACGCGCTGCAGTGCTCCAGCACCCACTACACGCCATCCGACTGAGGCCTGCAGCAGGTACTCCCGCCACGTTCGCCCCGCGATGCCGCCCCGGCGCCGCGCAGGACGGCGGTGGCCGCCGCTCTACTTAGGCGGCGGCGGTGCCAGCACGCTGCGGTCGCCGTTGTGCTCGGGCGGGCTGACCACCCCAGCCGCTTCCATCGCCTCGATCAGGCGCGCGGCGCGGTTGTAGCCGATCTTCAAGCGGCGCTGCACGCCGGAGATCGAGGCGCGCCGGGTCTCGGTGACGATGCGCAGCGCTTCGTCGTACAGCGGGTCGGATTCGTCGCCGCCACCGCCACTGCTTTCGGGCAAGCCGGTGGCGCCGACCACGGTGCCGTCGCCCATGGTCTGCACTTCGTCCAGCACGCCTTCGACGTAGGACACCGGACCGCTGGCCTTGAGGTGCTCGACCACCCGATGCACTTCTTCGTCGCTGACGAACGCGCCATGCACGCGGTCCGGCAGCGCAGTGCCCGGCGGCAGGTACAGCATGTCGCCGTTGCCCAGCAGCGCCTCGGCGCCGGACTGGTCCAGGATGGTGCGCGAGTCGATCTTGGAGCTGACCTGGAACGCCACGCGGGTCGGGATATTGGCCTTGATCAGGCCGGTGATCACGTCCACCGACGGCCGCTGCGTGGCCAGGATCAGGTGGATGCCGGCCGCACGCGCCTTCTGCGCCAGGCGCGCAATCAGTTCTTCGACCTTCTTGCCGACGATCATCATCATGTCGGCGAATTCGTCGATGAAGATCACGATGAACGGCAATGTCTCCAATGGCCGCGGCGCCTCGCCCAGCTCCGGGTTCGGCTTGAACAGCGGGTCCATCAGCGGTTGGCCGGCGTCGATGGCGTCCTTGACCTTCTTGTTGAACCCGGCCAGGTTGCGCACGCCCACCGCGCTCATCAGCTTGTAGCGGCGCTCCATCTCGGCCACGCACCAGCGCAGGCCGTTGGCGGCCTCCTTCATGTCGGTGACCACCGGCGCCAGCAGGTGCGGGATGCCCTGATAGACGCTCAACTCGAGCATCTTCGGGTCGATCATCAGCATCCGCAGTTCCTTGTGCGAGGCCTTGAACAGCAGGCTCAGCACCATCGCATTGACCGCCACCGACTTGCCCGAGCCGGTGGTACCGGCCACCAGCAAGTGCGGCATGCGCGCCAGGTCGGCCACGGTCGGGCGGCCAGCGATGTCCTTGCCCAGGGCCAGCGTCAGCGGGCTGGCCGACTTGTCGTATTCCTTGGAGCGCAGCAGCTCGGACAGGAAGATCATCTCGCGGCTGACGTTGGGGATTTCCAGGCCGATCACCGACTTGCCCGGAATCACGTCCACCACGCGCACCGACTTCACCGACAGCCCGCGCGCGATGTCCTTGTCCAGCGAACTGATCTGGCTGACCTTGATGCCCGGCGCCGGTTCGATTTCGAAACGGGTGATCACCGGACCCGGGTAGGCCCCGACCACCTGCGCCTCGATGCGGAAATCCTTGAGCTTGAACTCGATCTGCCGCGACAGCGTCTCCAGCGTCTCTTCCGAATAGCCCTTGGCCTGCGGCTTGGGGTCATCCAGCAGCGCCAGCGGCGGCAGGTCCGAACCATCGGTGCTGACGCCCTGGAACATCGGGATCTGGGTGTCGCGCTTGGCGCGCTCGCTCTTCTCCACCACCGGTGCCGGTGGCGGCTCGATCTTGACCGGCTCGCGCTTGGCCTGCTTGACCGCATCGACCTTGCGCACTTCCTCGCGCTCTTCACGCATCACCCGGGTCTGCTGCCACTCGCTGGCCTGGTGGGTCTTGCGCTGCATTAGCGGCCCCAGCGCCAGCACCCACTTGCCGATCCGCTCCATCACCGCGAACCACGACAGGCCGGTGGCCAGCGTGATCGACACCAGCAACAACACCACCACGAACAAATTGGCGCCCAACGCACCGAAGCCGGAGCTGAGCGAGCCGCTGACCAATTTGCCGAGAATGCCGCCAGCCTCCGCCACCTCGCTCTGGAACAGGCGCAGATGCAAGAACCCGGTCGAAGAGATCAGAAAGCCCACCATGCCCACCAGCCGCAGCGCCGGCCCGAGATCGCTCTGGCTCTGCTCCTCGCGCTCGCCGATCAGCGCGATCCAGGCCACCGCACCCAGGATCACCGGCAACAGGAAGGCCACGTAGCCAAATAACTGCAGCAACACGTCAGCGGCCATCGCACCGAACCGGCCGCCCATGTTGTGGATCGGGGCGACCAGATTGCCGGTGCGTGACCACCCTGGATCGGTGGCCGAATAGGTAAACAGGCTGGCCAGCAGATACAGCAGCAGCGGCGCCACTGCGATCAATGCCAGATCACGCCACAGCTTCTGTCGGCGCGGAGTGTCCGCCACCGCCGTCTTGCGCGACGACGCCTTGCCCTCTGGGGGCTTGCTGCTGCGTTCGGGAACCTGCTTTGCCACCTGTAGCCAGACCTTAGAAAAATGCTGTTAGTGGTTGATAATAAACGACTGCGGCTGCGGTTACAGTAGTCGGGCGAGCGCCGGCTGCCGCGGCGGGCGGCAGTCAACGAAAAACGCCGCACAAGGCGGCGTCGGACATGCAACGTGGGTGGACCATGCCATCTGCGGTTCAAGCAGTTCCATCGCGCCGCCTTGATTCACCGGGTGGGGACCGCCACTCTATGCCGCCACGGGAACGCCATTTGTACCGGCGCCATCCCACCAATTCCTAGATCGCGAGTATACATGAGCGCCTCTTCTGCCAGTCCCGCCAAGCATTCCCGCCTGCTGATCCTGGGCTCCGGCCCAGCCGGCTGGACCGCCGCGGTCTACGCCGCACGCGCCAACCTCAAACCGGTGGTCATCACCGGCCTGCAGCAGGGCGGCCAGCTGATGACCACTACCGAGGTGGACAATTGGCCGGGCGACCCCCACGGCCTGATGGGTCCGGACCTGATGAACCGCATGCAGGCGCACGCCGAGCGCTTCGACACCGAGGTCATCTTCGACCACATCCACACCGCCAACCTGTCGCAGCGCCCGTTCCGGCTGGTCGGCGACAGCGCCGAATACACCTGCGACGCGCTGATCATCGCCACCGGCGCCACCGCCAAGTACCTGGGCATTCCGACCGAGGAGGCCTTCAAGGGGCGCGGCGTCTCCGCCTGCGCCACCTGCGACGGGTTCTTCTACAAGGACCAGGACGTGGTGGTGGTCGGCGGCGGCAATACCGCGGTCGAGGAAGCGCTCTACCTGTCCAACATCGCCCGCAAGGTCTACCTGGTGCATCGCCGCGACACCTTGCGCGCCGAAAAGATCATGCAGGACAAGCTGTTCGCCAAGGTCGCCGCCGGCAAGATCGAAACCGTCTGGCATCACGCAGTGGACGAAGTGCTGGGCAACGATGCAGGCGTGACCGGCGTACGGATCAAGTCCACCATCGACGGCAGTACCCGCGACATCGCTGCGCACGGTTTCTTCGTGGCCATCGGCCACCACCCCAACACCCAGCTGTTCGATGGCCAGCTGGCGATGAATAACGGCTACCTGGAGATCCGCTCCGGCCTGAACGGCGCAGCGACCGAAACCTCGGTGGCCGGCGTGTTCGCTGCCGGCGACGTGGCCGACCAGCACTACCGCCAGGCGATCACCTCGGCCGGCTTCGGCTGCATGGCTGCACTGGATGCCGAGCGTTATCTCGACAAGGGTGTCTGAGGTGACCACCGAGCGCCGGCCGCGCCCTGCGACCGGCCGGCCCTGTGGGCAGTGCGGGTGAGCGTCACCGCCCGCTGGTGCCGCCGGCTGGACGAAGTGCCGGCTGGCGCCTGGGATGCCTTGCACGATGGCAGGCATCCCTTCGTCGGCTACGCGTTTCTGCAGGGACTGGAACGGGAAGGCTGCCTGCGCCCGGACTGGGGCTGGAACCCGCTGCATCTGACCCTGTGGGAGGGCGACGCGCTGGTCGCCGCCGCCCCCGGCTACTTGAAGAACAATTCGCACGGCGAGTTCGTGTTCGACCACGCCTGGGCGCATGCGTATGCGCGTTACGGGCAGGCGTATTTCCCCAAGTGGCTGTGCGGGGTGCCCTACTCGCCAGTAACCGGGCCACGCCTGCTGGGCGCGCCCAAGTGGCGACCGCAGCTACTGGCGGCGATGCGCGAGCTGGTCGAGCGCAGCGGCCTGTCGTCGGCGCATGTGAATTTCCACCGTGCAGACGAAGACGCCGCCTTCGATGGCGACTGGCTGGAACGCAACGACCTGCAGTACCACTGGCACAACAGCGCCGGCTGGACCGACTTCGAGGCCTTCCTCGGCGCCATGGACCACAAGCGGCGCAAGAACATCCGCCAGGAGCGGGCCAAGGTGCAGCGCGCCGGCATCCGTATGCGCGTGGTCCACGGCGACGAGGCCAGCCAGGAGGACCTGGCCGCGATGTACGGCTTCTATCTGAAGACCTTCAACGAGTACGGCAACTCGCCCGCGCTCACGCCGCAGTTCCTGCAGCACCTGGCAACCGCCATGCCGCGCCAGCTGGTGATGTTCCTGGCCGACCTCGACGGCCGCCCGATCGCCGGCGCGCTGTGCCTGCGCGGCCACGACACCTTGTACGGACGCTATTGGGGCGGCGAGGCCCTGCCCGGCCTGCACTTCGAAACCTGCTACTACCAGGGTCTGGAGTATTGCCTGCGCGAAGGCCTGGCCCGCTTCGAGCCCGGTGCGCAGGGCCAGCACAAGATCGCGCGCGGCTTCCTGCCGACGCCGGTGCGCAGCCGCCACTGGATCGCCGACCCCGGCTTTCGCGAGCCGCTGGCGCAATGGTGCGCCGATGAGCGCGCGGCGGTTGCCCAGCATGCCCTCGAACTGGCCGAGCACAGCCCGTTCCGCGATTGAGCCGGCATGGCGATATCGCCCGACCCAGCGGCGCCAAGCGAAGCCTTGTCGCAGCGCTACCGGCAGGCACACGGAGCGGCAGCGAGCCGGGCGGCGGGACCGAAACCGAGCCACTCGCTTGCAGCGTCGCGAAACGACACGATCGCGACGACCATCCATTGGGCGATCCGGCCGCTCGCCCCTGAGCGAGACCGCCACTACGATCTGCGCGCCAGGCCCTACACTCGCCGGATGTCGCGTGCCCTTCCCTTTTTGCTTTCCGCCGATCCGGGGGCGCCGTTTCCGCCTGCCGAGCAGGCATTGCGCGAGCCGGACGGCCTGCTGGCGATCGGCGGCGACCTGTCGGTCCCGCGCCTGCTCAATGCCTATGCGCATGGCGTGTTCCCCTGGTTTTCCGATGGCCAGCCGCTGCTGTGGTGGAGCCCGGACCCGCGCATGGTGTTCCGCACCGATGGCGTGCGCCTGTCCTCGCGCTTCAGGCGTCAACTGCGCACCAGCACCTGGACCGTGCGCGCCGATACGGCGTTTGAGCACGTCATCGCAGCCTGCGCCGCCATCCCGCGCGCCGGCCAGGATGGCACCTGGATCACGCGGCACATGCAGCAGGCGTACATCCGGTTGCACCAGCTTGGCCACGCGCATTCGCTGGAAGTCTTCGACGGCGCACATCTGGTGGGAGGCATCTACGGCGTGGCGATCGGCCAGATGTTCTTCGGCGAAAGCATGTTCAGTGCGCGTAGCGGCGGCTCCAAGGTGGCACTGGCCGCCCTGGCCGCCGACCTGCATGCCCGTGGATGGCCGCTGCTCGATGCGCAGGTGGAAAACCCCCACCTGCTGAGCCTGGGAGCACAACGCCTGCCGCGTACCGAGTTTCTGCGGTACGTGCAGCATCAGGTGGCGCAGCCGGAGCCGGCAGGCAGTTGGTCTGCGCGCTACGGCGAACGTCTGGCGCGCGAACTCTGTGAGGTTTGCTTAACATAAAATTTGCACCACGGGGAGATGGGGCGTAAAATGCCGTCCCTTACGGCCCTGCCGGGCCAGCCGTGATTGCACAGGATTACATGTCGAAAGACGACTCCATTGAATTCGAAGGCAGCGTCAGCGAGACGCTCCCCAACACCACGTTCCGGGTCAAGCTGGAAAACGGGCACGAGATCATCGCCCACATCTCCGGCCGCATGCGCAAGAACTACATCCGCATCCTGACCGGCGACCGGGTCAAGGTCGAAATGACGCCGTACGACCTCACCAAGGGCCGTATTACCTACCGCATGAAGTAAGCGGTCTTGGTGCTGAGACGCGAGGCGGCCCATGGCCGCTTTTTGTCGTGCCTGCAATTCGGAATCTGGCACTCACCATAGGACTTGAGGGTCTGCCGGTCGGCGCATGAGTAGCGGCGCGCCGGTGGGCGGCAACGTCCTGTGCAGCTCCACGCGAGGCTCGAACTGGCTGTGGGCGGGTTCGCATACCGGCAAGTCGCTGCGACGCCAGCGACATGGCGCTCCCGGCACCCGCCGACATCTGCCGACATCAAGGTCGCCGCGCGTTCAAGCCGGCCGCACCACCATCTGCGCGCGTTTCAAATCACAGCGGCCTTCCGGTTCTGGGCGGCTGATGTCTTGTCACAGATCAGCAGACACAAAAAAGCCGCTCGCAAGAGCGGCTTTTTGTTGGGGCAGGACTGCGATCAGTCGACCGTGGCAGGCAACAAGCGCTCCGGCTCCGGATGCGCCTCCACCACCAGCTCGCCATCCTTGACGTCGATGTTGACGCGACCGCCCTCCACCAGCTTGCCGAACAGCAGCTCGTCGGCCAGTGGGCGCTTGATCTTCTCCTGGATCACGCGCGACATCGGGCGTGCGCCCATCAGCGGATCGAAGCCGTGCTGGGCCAGCCAGTCGCGCGCGGTCGGGGTCGCCGACAGCGAGACGTGCTTTTCCTGCAACAGCATTTCCAGCTCGATGATGAATTTGTCCACCACGCGCAGGATGTGGTCGAAGCCCAGCGGCTGGAACTGCACGATGGCATCCAGACGGTTGCGGAACTCCGGCGTGAACCCACGACGGATCGACTCCATCGCATCGGTGGAGTGATCCTGCTTGGTGAAACCGATCGACCGCCGCGATGCCTGGGTAGCACCGGCATTGGTGGTCATCACCAGGATCACGTTCTTGAAGTTGGCCTCGCGCCCGTTGGTGTCGGTAAGGATGCCGCGGTCCATGACCTGCAACAGGATGTTGAAGATGTCCGGGTGCGCCTTCTCCACCTCGTCCAGCAGCAGCACGCAGTGCGGCGTCTTGACGATCTTCTCGGTCAGCAGGCCACCCTGGTCGAAGCCGACATAGCCCGGAGGCGCGCCGATCAGCCGGCTGATCGAATGGGCCTCCATGTACTCGGACATGTCGAAGCGCACCAGTTCGATCCCCAGCTGCAGCGCGAGCTGCTTGGTGACCTCGGTCTTGCCGACACCGGTCGGGCCCGCGAACAGGAAGTTGCCGATCGGCTTTTCCGGATTGGCCAGCCCCGAGCGTGCCAGCTTGATGGAGCCTGCCAGCGTTTCGATCGCCGGGTTCTGCCCGAAGATCACCATCTTCAGATTGCGCTCCAGATGCTGCAGCACGTCCTTATCGGTCGCACTGACCTGCTTGGCCGGGATCCGAGCCATCTTGGCGACGATGGTCTCGATTTCCTCGATGTCGATCAGCTCCTTGCGCTTGCCTTCCGGCAGCAGGCGCTGGCGCGCACCGGCTTCGTCGATCACATCGATCGCCTTGTCCGGCAGCAGCCGGTCGCCGATGTGCTTGACCGACAGGTCCACCGCCGCCTGCAAGGCATCGTCGGCGTAGGTCACGCCGTGATGCGCCTCGTACTTGGGCTTGAGGCCCTGCAGGATCTCGAAGGTCTCGCCGACGGTCGGCTCGACGATGTCGATCTTCTGGAAACGACGCGCCAGGGCGCGGTCTTTCTCGAAGATGCCCCGGTACTCCTGGAAGGTGGTCGAGCCGATGCAGCGCAGCTCGCCCGAGGCCAGCGCCGGCTTGATCAGGTTGGAGGCGTCCATGGTGCCGCCAGACGCCGAACCGGCACCGATGATGGTGTGGATCTCGTCGATGAACAGCACCGCATTGGGCACCTTCTTCAGCGCGGTCAGCACGCCCTTCAGGCGCTTCTCGAAGTCGCCGCGATACTTGGTGCCCGCGACCAGCGCACCCAGATCGAGCGAAAAGATCACTGCGTCGGCCAGCACTTCCGGCACGTCGTTGTCGACGATGCGCTTGGCCAGGCCCTCGGCGATCGCGGTCTTGCCCACGCCTGCCTCCCCCACGTACAGCGGATTGTTCTTGCGGCGGCGGCATAGCACCTGGATGGTGCGCTCGATCTCGTCGGCACGCCCCACCAGCGGGTCGATCTTGCCGTTGCGCGCCTGCTCGTTGAGGTTGGTGGCGTACTCGGCCAGGGCGTCGCCCTTGCCTTCGCCTTCTCCACCCTCGCTCTTGGGCTCGCCGTCGGACGCGGACGGCTGCTCGCCGTCTTCGCCCAGCTTGGCGATGCCGTGGGACAGGTAGTTGACGATATCCAGCCGGGTGATGTCCTGCTGGTTCAGGAAGTACACCGCGTGCGAGTCCTTCTCGCCAAAGATGGCCACCAGCACGTTGGCCCCGGTGACTTCCTTCTTGCCCGAGGACTGCACGTGGTAGACGGCGCGCTGCAGCACGCGCTGAAAGCCCAGGGTCGGCTGGGTGTCGCGGCCGTCGTCTTCGGCCAGACGCGACACCGAGGCCTCGATGGCCTGTTCCAGGTCGTTGTGCAGGCGCAGTTGATCCGCACCGCAGGCCTTGAGCACGGCCTGCGCGGAGGGGTTGTCCAGCAGCGAGAGCAGCAGGTGCTCGACGGTCATGAACTCATGACGCGCCTCGCGTGCTCGCTTGTAGCACTGGCCGATGGTTTGCTCTAGGTCTTTGCTGAACATTGGTCACTCCGAACGGCTGTTGCCAACAATATGCGGCTTTTGTCGGGATTTTCCACAACCCTATCGAATAGGTATGTTCAGACGGCGTTAGCACGCGATTGCAGTCACACTGTTGCGCTGCTGGAATGATCTGATATCGGTCTCAGCTCTGTTCCATCGTGCACAGCAGCGGGTGCTGGTTCATGCGCGAAAACTCGTTGACCTGCGCGACCTTGGACTCGGCGACTTCGCGGCTGTAGACCCCACAAACGCCGCGCCCACGGGTGTGGACGTGCAACATGACCTGGGTGGCGCGCTCCAGGTCCAGATTGAAAAACTGCTGCAGGACGGTCACCACGAAGTCCATCGGGGTGTAGTCGTCGTTCAACAGCAACACCTGGTAGCGCGGCGGTGGCGCCACCTCAGGCTTGCTGGCTTCGACCGTGAGGCCGTGATCGTGTTCGTGGGAGGTCTTCCGAGGCATCCGGTCATTATACGGTTCATCGCCGCGCGCATTGGACGATTTGCGCCGCGGCCCGCACAATTTGTCTCTGATTCCATGGCTTGCCCTTGATGACCGATTCCCTGACCGCGCCGGCACTGGCGCCGTCGACCACCGCCCACACGCGTCGCTGCACGCCCCGCCCCGCCCTGCGCCGCCCTTCCGGCTGCCGTCCTGCCGCGGTACCGGACCGTGCGCTGCCGCGCACTGGAGTCTCCCCATGAGCGCGCAGGAACAGCGCTGGCATCCGGACGTCACGGTGGCCACCGTGGTGGTGCGCGACGGACGCTTGCTGCAGGTGGAAGAGCGTATTGGCGGCCGCCTGCTGCTGAACCAGCCGGCCGGGCATCTGGAGCCGGATGAGAGCCTGCTCGAGGCCGCCGTGCGCGAAACCCTGGAAGAGACGGGCTGGGACGTGCGGCCGACCCACTTCATCGGCACCTATCAGTGGCTGGCGCCGACCGGCCAGTGCTATCTGCGTTTTGCCTTCGTCGCCGATGCGCTCACCCACCACCCCGAGCGCAGCCTGGATACCGGCGTGGTGCGGGCGCTGTGGATGACACCGGAGGAATTGCGTGACGCCAGCGAGCGCCTGCGCAGCCCGCTGGTGTGGGAGGTGGTGGCCGACTATCTGGCTGGGCAGCGGCACCCGTTGGCGCTGGTGCGGCACGTCGCATGAGCACGCCACGCATCGTGGTGGGTGTGTCCGGCGGGGTGGATTCGTCGGTGGCGGCCTGGCAGCTGGCGCGACAGGGCGAGTCGATCGCCGGGCTGTTCATGCAGAACTGGGCCGACGATGGCAGCGGCGATTGCCGCGCCGAAGACGACCGCCGCGACGCGGTCGCGGTCTGTGGGGTACTGGGCATCCCCTTCCACTTCCGCGATTTTTCCGGCGAATACTGGAGCGGCGTGTTCGAGCACTTCCTGGCCGAATACGCCGCCGGGCGCACTCCCAATCCCGACGTGCTGTGCAACCGCGAGGTCAAGTTCAAACATTTCCTGGAAGCGGCGCAGGCGCTTGGCGCCGAGCGCATCGCCACCGGGCATTACGCCCGGGTTGCCTACAGCGGCGGGCGTTGGCGGCTGCTGCGCGGTGCCGACCAGAGCAAGGACCAGAGCTACTTCCTGCATCAGTTGGGGCAGACCCAGCTGGCCGCCACCCTGTTCCCGATCGGCGAGCTGGAGAAAAGTACGCTGCGCCGCATCGCCCAGGACGCCGGCCTGCCAACCCATGCCAAGAAGGATTCCACCGGGATCTGCTTCATCGGCGAGCGCGACTTCCGCGAGTTCCTGGGCCGCTACCTGCCCGCGCGCACCGGCGAGATCCGCGACCCGCAGGGGCAGCGCATTGCCGAGCACCCCGGCGTGTTCTATTTCACCCTGGGCCAGCGCGAAGGCCTGAACATCGGCGGGGTGCGCGGCCGCGCGGCGGCGCCGTGGTACGTGGTGGGCAAGGATGTGGCCAGCAACGTGCTGTACGTGGACCAGGACCGCGACAGCCCGCTGCTGCAGTCGCGCTGGCTGCAATCCGAGCTGGCCCATTGGGTCGCCGGTGCGCCGCCGGCGCGCAGCTTCAGTTGCACCGCGCAAACGCGCTACCGACAGCCGGACGAGCCGTGCATGGTGGAGGTGCAAGACGACGGCAGCGTGCAGGTACGCTTCGAGCGGCCGCAGCGGGCGGTGACGCCGGGGCAGTCGCTGGTGCTGTACGACGGCGAGCAATGCCTCGGCGGCGCGGTCATTGCCGCCACCGATGCGCCGCTGGAGCGTCAATTGGCAGGATCTTCTTCTTCCCCCGAGGGTGTGGCTTGATGAGTGTTTCCATGGATCACCGTGTGCTGGCGCTGGCCGGCGTTGCCCAGGCCCTGCAGCAGGTGCGGCGGATCGCCGAAACCGGGCATTCGGAGGCGGCCACGGTGCGCACCGCCATCGACAGCGTGTTTCGGGTGGATGCGGCTTCGCCGGAGGCAGTGTACGGCTCGGCGGCGGCCCTGGCGCCCGGCCTGCGCCTGCTGCACAACTACTTTCGCAACCAGGGCCAGGACGAGGTATTGCCGCGGCTGGCGCTGGCGGTGCTGCAACTGGAGCGCCGCTTCGTGCGCGACAACGCGACAGTGGCCACGGTTTCCAGCGGAATCGATGCAGCGGCGCGTCAGGCGCGGAGCCTGGGCGATAGCGCGCATCCGGATGTGTTGAGCTCGCTGGGCGGGCTCTATGCGCAGACCATCAGCCACCTGCGCCCCAAGGTCATGGTGCAGGGCAACCCGCACTACCTGGGTCAGGCCGGCGTGGTGGCGGAGATCCGCGCGCTGTTGCTGGCGGCGGTCCGCTCGGCGGTGCTATGGCGGCAGATGGGCGGGAGCCTGTGGGATTTCCTGTTCGCCAAGCGTGCGATGAGCGAAGCGGTGGATCGCGCGCTGCGTTGAACAGCGCGGAAATGCCGGGTGAAAACGCCCGCAGCAACCGCTAGCGCCTGCCAATGACGGCGGCATGCGCGAGACGAGATGGCGATCGTCGCTAAAGACCACGGGGGTAGTGCCGATACAGCAACCGTGACTCTGCCGAGAACGCCCATGTATTCACGTCCACTCATCCGTCTGGCCGCCCCTTTGGCTCTGACCTTGCTGTTTCCCTTCGCTGTCGGATTCGACTGGCCCGCTTCGGTGCGCTGGGCGATCCTGGCGACCATGACCCTCAGTTGGTTGGGTTTCGCTGCCTGGGTGACGTACTCCCAGTTCCGGCCCAACCCGGACCAGGCCCGCATCCTGCGCGAGCAGGACCAGCTGCTCAACGAACTGCGTACGTTCGTCAGCAACGAAGTCGACGGTTCGCGCTCGGAAGTCGAGCGTGCCCGCGAACTGATCCGCCAGGCCGTGTCCGGCCTGGGTGGCAGCTTCGAAGCGATGAACCGCAAGTCGCGCCAGCAGAGCCAGGCGCTGGCCCGTATCGTCGACCGTGCCGGTGACGACGGCAGCGCCGGCGTCGACGTCGCCCGCTTCGCCCAGCACGCCAGCTCCCGCATGGAGCAACTGGTGGAAGCGCTGGAACAGGTGAGCGGCCAGAGCAATACCACGGTGCATCACATCGATGAGATGGCCCAGCACCTGGATGGCATCTTCGCGCTGCTGGAAGACGTCAAGTCGATCGCCGACCAGACCAACCTGCTGGCACTGAACGCCGCCATCGAAGCTGCGCGTGCCGGTGAAGCCGGTCGCGGTTTCGCGGTGGTCGCCGACGAAGTGCGCAACCTGTCCGAACGCTCCACCACCTTCAACGAGCAGATCCGCAAGCTGGCACACAGCTCCAAGGAATCGATCGCCAAGGTGCGTGAAACGGTCTCGCAACTGGCCTCGCGCCACATGGACCGCTCCCGCGAAGCCCGCCACGAATCGGCCGCCATGCTGGAGAACGTCGCCCAGATCAATGCCTCGTTGGGCGATGGCATGCGCGAAATTTCCGAATGCGCCCGTGCCATCGACGGCAGCGTGGCCGAAGCGGTGCGTGCCCTGCAGTTCGAGGACATCGCCACCCAGACGCTGAGCGGCATCCACACCCACCTCGATCGCCTCACCGCGATCAACCGTGAGGCGGTGGCGCTGCAGGAACTGCTGCATCGCAATGGCGGCGTGTACGACAGCGACCTGGTCGCCGCGCTGGCCAAGGTGTCCAACCGCCTGCGCGACATGCGCGTGGAGTGGGAACGCCCGCCGCACAAGCCGGTGGCGCAGCAGGGCATGGGTGCCGGTACGGTCGAGCTGTTCTGAGACCGATGCCGACCCGCATCCCCTGATCCCGACATTCCCCGGTCCTCCGGGGATTTGTCGTTCCGTACCGACCTGGTGTTTCGTCATGACGCTGCTCGCCCCGACCATCGACACTGTTCCCACCGATGCGCTGCAGTCCGCCGCATTGGCTGCCGCGCATGCCGAGCGCATTGCGCTCAGCGACGCGGCCCGGCCCGTGTTGCGGCGCGTACGGCTGCCGGCCGCGCTGGAACGGCTGGAGCTTGCCGCCCGCGCGGAAGTCAAGGCAATGATCAATCCGCGCCGCGACTGCAGCGAAGACGAGCTGCTGTTCGCCACGGCGGCCTGGGATCTGGGCCTGGACGGCGACGCGGTCAGCGCCTCCGAGCGCTGATGCCAGACCGGCGGGGCGTGCCTCGGCAGGCGCCCGGCCGTGTTGTTGGACTGCCCGATCCCAGGCTCCTGAGCCGTCCGCTTCTTCCGCTCCCCCCGGCATCGCCAATGCCGTGCGTACGCTCCTTGCGTACGCTCCCTGGACACCCTGCCCGGCCCGAGACTCGCTTGCACCGGCTGCGGCTGTGTCAGGTCTGGTCAGGACCGCTACCATCCATCTCGCCTCCCGAGCCTGTCGCCAACCAGCGCGATCGGCATGCTGTCTTCTTCGGATTGAGCGCTGGACGCCATGAAAACCAATTGCCTGGCGTTGCTTGCGGCAGCGCTCTCTCGCTAGGCCAATGCGGCAGGTGACGGGGTGTATCTTGAATTCTCTGGGAAGCCCGGCCACCTCATTCGATTGCCCGCCAGCAAACCATCCAGTTTTTGACCGATGGTCGACACACTCACCAGGTGTGTGTCGCGACCGATCTCGCCGAGACCGACGTAGGCGCATTGGTAGTGCAGGCGTTCGATGCTCCGGGCAGGAAGTGTCGAGCCGTCGGTACCCCGACTACCGTGGCATCAAGCACTGCTACGGTGCCGATCCGGGCCAGGGAGGCAAGCCCGGCCTGTGGAGGTTTCGCGCAAGCACAGGAGATGGACGCAGCGGGGAACAGACGCTGCAGGTCCATGCCAGGCTGGCAGACTCGCCACTGTCGAACGATCCGGGAACCCCGTATGTCGTTGGCCGCCCGAACCATGATGCAGCGATCCCGCCGGTTGCGTGGCGCGGCCGCCTTGCCTGGGAAATGCAGGTCAACCCGCAAGGCACGGTGAACGAGGTCCCCGTGGTGACAGCAGAAGGAGTTGGCTTGAGACTTCGCGACCGCGCGATTGCGGCTGGCTATCTGTCGCTTTTCTTCCCTGACAACGGCGAGAGCGCACACCGCTGCTCTGGAGACGCGAACTGTCGTTCGAACCGGAACAGGACCGGCACGATGTCGATCGATCAAACTGCATCAGTCGGTGCTTGCCGCGTGGCACGGCCACGCCGGCAGTCATCCATGCAGCCACGGGACAACCGCCCTCGTTTCTCGTCGCGCTATCGAGCCAAACTATGGTCTCAGCTGGCAATCACCAGCCGCGCGCCCAGGCGCATGCCGGCTTCGGCCTCGCGCAGCCACTGCGCCATGTCGCGCGGCGACAGCGGGCGTGAGTAGAAGTAGCCCTGGATCTCATCGCAGCCCTGCTGGCGTAGCAAGGCATCTTCCTGCACCGTCTCAACGCCCTCGGCAACCACCTGCATGCCCAGCGCGTGGCCCAGATGCACGATGGCCTGGGTAACTTCGGCGGTGTTGGCGTCGTCGAGCATGCCCTGTACGAAGCTGCGGTCGATCTTCAGGCGCTGCACCGGGAAACGGTTGAGGTAATGCAGGTTGGAGAAGCCGGTACCGAAGTCGTCCACCGCCAGCAGCACGCCATTCTGTTCGAACAGTTCGAAGCAACGGCGCAGCGAGTCCGAATCGCGGATCAGGGCCGATTCGGTCAGCTCTAGCTCCAGCCGCGACGGCGACCAGCTGTTGTCGCGGCAGATCTCCAGCACGCGCTCGGCAAAGCCGCGCTCGCGCAGCTGCACGGCCGACACATTGACCGCGATGCGGCTGAAATTGAGTCCGGCGCGATCCCAGACCACCGCCTGGCGGCAGGCTTCGCCGATGACCCACTCGCCCAGGCGCACGATCTCGCCGCATTCTTCGGCGATAGGGATGAATTCGGCCGGACTGCACGGGCCATGGCCGGGGCGATTCCAGCGCATCAGCGCCTCGATTGCCGGGGAGGAATCGCCCACGGTGTTGACCAGCGGCTGGTAGACCAGGGTGAACTCTTCGCGCTCGAGTGCGCCCTGCAGCGCATGCTCGAGCTCCAGGCGGCGCTGCGCACGCAGCAGCACGTCCTGGCTGTAGTAATGGAAGGTGTTGCGGCCGGATTCCTTGGCCGCGTACATCGCCGCGTCGGCGGCGCGCAGCAGGCTATCGAAGTCCGACAGGCCTTCCCCTTGCAGCGCGATGCCGATGCTGGCGCCGAGCTTGAGGGTGACGTGGTCCTTGCGCAGCGGTTCGCCCAGCGCGCTGATCAGCTTGCGCGCCACATGGCCGGCATCTTCCGGCTCGGACAGGTCGCGCAGCAGTACGATGAATTCGTCGTCGCTGAAGCGACCGAACAGGTCGCTGTTGCGCAGGTGCTGATGCAGGCGCGCGGAGGCGAGCTTGAGCAGGTTGTCGCCGGTGGCATGACCGAACGAGTCGTTGATGCTCTTGAAGCCATCCAGATCGATCAGCAGCATGGCCATCACCTGGCCGCGCTCGTGCGCCTCACGGATGGCGTTTTCTGCCTGCTCGCGCAGCAGGAAGCGGTTCGGCAGGCCGGTCAGGCGGTCGTAATGCGCCAGCAGCTCAATGCGTTCGTTGGCCTCGCGCTCGCGGGTGACATCGCGGAACAGGGCCACGAAGCGCGGCGGCAGGCCTTCGCGGCGGTCCAGTTCGATGAGGACCTGCACCCAGATGCGCTGGCCGGAATTGCGATAGAAGCACAGCTCCAGTTGCTCGGGCAGGCCGCCATCGGAGATGCGCAGCAGCGCCGCTTCGAAGGCATCGCGCGAATCCTGGGTGTACAGCGCCAGCGCCTGCTCCAGGGTGATGTTTTCCTTGCGCAGGCCGTGGATGCGGTAGCACTCCTCGGTCCACTGCATGCGGCGGGTGTCGACCTCGATCTCGCAGCCGCCGATCTTGCCCAGCGCGGACACGCGGTTGAGCAATTCGGTGCGCCAGCGGATCAGGGCGTCGGTCTGGCGTTGTTCGGTGACGTTCTGCAGCTGGCCCAGGACACGCACCATGCTGCCGTCGCCATCGAAGACCGGCTGCGCCCACACCCGCAGGTGATGCGGATTGACGCCGAGCTGGCCGTTGACCTCCAGCTCGAAATGGACCGGCAGGCCTTCGTGCTTGATCTTGCGCCAGGCGCTGCGCAACTGCGCAACCGACGGCCGGGCGAGCAGACGCAGCAGGTCGCGGATACCCTGCAGGCGCAGCTGGGTCATGCCGAGCTGCTGCAGGAAATCCTGCGAAACCCAGAGCTGGTCCTTCAGCGAGTCCCAGCTCCAGCTGCCCATGCTGGCGATCCGCTGCGCTTCTTCGAGCTGGGCCTGCTGCTCGCGCAGCTGCTGCTCGAGCAATTTCTGGTGATGCACATCGGTATGCGTGCCGACCATGCGCAACGGGCGGCCATCGGCGGTGCGCGAAACCACGCGGCCGCGATCCAGGATCCAGCGCCACTGGCCATCGTGCTGGCGCAGGCGGAATTCGGCCACATAGGTATCTGTGCGGCCATCCAGATGCGCCTGCACCGCGGCACTGACATGCGCGTGGTCGTCGGGATGGATCAGACCGGAAAGCGCGGTGAGGTTGTTCGGCAGCGGCTGCTCGGAATAGCCGAGCATGCGGGTCCAGCGTTCGGAGCGGTACACCACGTCGGCCGGGATGTCCCAGTCCCACAATCCGTGGTCGGCACTGTCCAGTCCCATTTCCCAGCGGCTGGTGCCATCGGCGCCCACCGGCTCGGGAATGCTCAAGGTGAAGGCCATCACCTGGCCGTGCTCGTCGCAGACCGCACGCAGCCAGCCTTCCAGCCGTCCGCCAGCGGTGCCGGGCAGCACGCAGGCGGTCATGCCGCCGCTATCGGCCACCTGGGCCCGACTGCTCTCCAGTACCTCGGCGTATGCGCCGAGGGTTGCCGGCAGCCCGAGGGACTGCGCAACACGATTGGCCGCCAGGGGCTGGCCATGCGCATCCAACAGCACCACCGCTGAGGTCAGCGGGTGCTGCAGCATGCTTGCAATGACGCCTGAGTCCACTCTGGAACACTCCGAAGGATCGACCCCTGGCTCGGAGTCGCAATGGATAACGGCCGCTCGGCGGATTAGTTGAGGGACCTGTTTCGGGCGCGACCGAACCGGGCGCAGTTGCGGCTAAGATGGCCGCATCGCCCAGCTCCTGAGGTCGTTCGCGGACCCATGCACCAACCTGCCGCCGCGCCCGTATTCTCGTCCCCTCCGGTGTCCCGACTTCGCCTGGCCGAGCGCCTGCAGCAAGGCCTGTGGACGCTGACCGGCCTCTACCTGCTGATCGGCGTGCTCTGGCTGCTGCTTGGCAACCGCCTGCTCAACCTGGCCGGCGCCGCCACGCCGGAACGCTGGTCGGACGCCAGCTTCCTGCTGCTGTCCAGCATCGTGATCCACCTGGTGCTGCGGCGTTTCGTGGCCTTGATCGTGGACGAACATGCGCAACTGGCGCAGTCCGAGGCACTGCTGAAGGCCAAGTTCCTGGCGCTGCCCAGCCCGGCCTTCATCTACGACCTGGCCAGCATGCGCATCCTGGATGCCAACCCGGCGGCGCTGGAATTCTTCGGCTGGGAACGCGATGAATTCCTGCAGCAGACGCTACAGGCGATCTGGCCCAATGCCGATGGCGACCGGCTGGAAGAAATCATCACCCAGATCCGTGGCAAAGGCGACACCACCTGCGTGCTCAACGAAGACCTGCTGACCCGCAGTGGCCTGCGGCATGTCGAAGTCCGCAGCAATCAGCTGCACCTGGCCAGCGGCCCTGCCCGCCTGGTGGTCACGGTGGACCGCAGCGAAGAGCGGCAGGCGCAGCACCTGCGCGACGAGGCACTGGAACGCCTGGAAGAAGCGCAAGGCATCGCGCGTCTGGGCTCCTGGCAACTGGATCGGGCCACCGGCCTCGGCCGCTACTCGTCGGCGGTCTATCGCATCCTGGGGCGTAGCGTGCCGATGCACCGCCGCGAACATCGACTGGAAGAGCTGCTGACCGCGTCCGATAGCGCGACCCAGGCGCGGATCGAACGCATGATCGAAGACATGTGCACCGGCGGCGAAGTGCAGATCGACGTGCTGCTGCCGCTGACCGGCGGCGATTCGCAGCCGCGCACGGTGCACCTGCGCGCCGAGAGCGTGACCCTGCCCGGCGGCGCCCGCCATGTGCACGGCACCCTGCAGGACGTGAGCGAACGCGAACAGTCGCGGCGCCTGCTGCGCGAGCGCGAGGAACAATTCCGGGAACTGGTGCGGGTGCTGCCGGATGGCGTGCTGATCCTGGCCGACGAGCACGTGATGTACGCCAATGCGGCCGGCTCCACCCAGTTCGGCTTCCAGGGCGAAACCATCCTGGGCGAACCGCTGCAGACCCTGGTCAGCGACACCGACCTGCCCATGGTGCGCGACTATCTGCGCGCCGGCAGCGACCGCAACGAACCGGTCTCCAGCGCACGGGCGATGCGTCGCCGCGATGGCAGCACCTTCTACGCAGGCTTGTCGGCCGGCGATATCCGCTATGGCGGGCGCAGCTGCAAGTTGCTGGTGGTACGCGACCTGAGCGAACCCGAGCGCATGCGCGATGCGTTGGCCGAAAGCAACGCCGAGCTGCAGGCGATGGCCAAGCGGTTGTTCTCGCTGCAGGAAGACGAGCGCCGCGCCATCTCGCGCGATCTGCACGACGACATCGGCCAGGCGATCACCGCGATGAAGCTGTCGGCGCATGCGGCGCTGGATGAAGCCGATCCGCAGGCGCGCCGCGAGGATCTGCTTGAAGTGGTGTCGCTGGCCGACAGCACGGTGACCAAGCTGCGCAACCTGTCGATGCTGCTGCGTCCGCCGCAGCTGGATGCGCTGGGCCTGGAAGCGGCCTTGCGCTGGCAGGCGTCGATGCTGTTCCGCGCCTCGCAGGTCCGGCTGGAACTGGATATACAGCCGCTGGACGTGCGCCCCGGCAACGAAATCGAGCAGGCCTGCTTCCGCATCGCGCAGGAAAGCCTGACCAATGCGTTGCGGCATGCCTGTGCAGGCGAAGTGCGCATGCGTCTGCACTCGATCGATGGCACCAGCTTCAGCCTGGAAGTCAGCGACGACGGCGATGGATTCGAGCCCGAAGGTCCGCGTGGACTGGGGCTGATCGTGATGCGTGAGCGTGCGCAAACCGTCGGTGGCGTGCTCGCGATAGAATCGGCTCCCGGAGCAGGCACGCGCGTGACGTTGCGCCTGCCCTATCACCCGGCCGGCGAGTCCGTCCACGAAGATGGTGGACGTTGAGTCATGTGGAGCCCTGTAATCCCGCCCGGACTGGAAATCGTCAAGCCGACACGCCTGGGCGCAGGCAATCCCGAACTGCTGCACCTGGTCGACGCAGCCGCCTCCGGCGGCCAGCCATTGATGATCTTCCACGTCGATATCGACCATTTCGCCTCGATCAACGAGAACATGAGTGGCGAGGTCGGCGATCAGGCGCTGACCCTGGCCGCGCGCCGGCTGCAGGAATTTCTCGGTACCCGTGGCAAGCTGTGGCGGCACGGCAGCGACGAGATGGTCATCGTGGCGGTACGCCGCGACGACACGCCGTTGCCGGAGGATTTTGCCGAGGAGATCCGCCAGCAGCTGGAACTGCCGCTGTCGGTGCTGCCGTACACGCTATTCATGACCGGCAAGGTCGGCATCAGCCTGTGTCCGGAGCACTCCACCTCGCTGTCTACCCTGCTCGACTACGCCGAGGAAGCCAGCTACCAGGCCGCGCGCGAAGGCGGCAACACGGTGCGGCTGTACACGCGCAACTCGGCCACCAACGCGCATAGCGAAAGCATCATTGCGCGGCAGATCGTCGATGCGATTCCGCATGGCGAGCTGCGGCTGCGCTATCAACCGCTGGTCAGCGCCCGCGACGGCCGCATCGTCGGCATGGAGGCGCTGCTGCGCTGGCAGTCGCCGACCCTGGGCATGCTGGTGCCCGAGCGCTTCATGCGCACCGCCGAACGCCTGGGCGTGATCGTGCAGATCGGCGAATGGGTGCTGCAGAACGCGGTGCGCCAGGCGCGGCTATGGCGCGACCAGGGTTTCGACGATTTCAGCATTGCGGTGAACGTTTCCACGCTGCAGCTGCTGCGCCCGGGCTTCTTCAACGAAGTGATGGCGATGCTTCAGACCGCAGGCGTGCCCGCGCAGTTCGTGACCCTGGAGATCAACGAGAGCGCGTTGACCAACAACGTCAACTTCGTCCACGAGACGATGGCCAACCTGCGCAACGAAGGCATCAGCCTGAGCCTGGACAACTTCGGCACCGGCGACTCCAGTCTCAGCGCGCTGGTGCGCTACCCGGTGGACCGGTTGAAGATCGACCGCAGCTTCATCAAGAGCGCACCGGCCGGCAGCCGCGAAGCGGCGATCGCGCGCGCCATCATCGCCATGGGCCACCAGCTGGGCATGACGGTGATCGCCAATGGCGTGGAATCGCAGGCACAGCTGGGCTTTTTGCGCCGCAACGACTGCGACATCTTCCAGGGCTACCTGTTCGGCGAGCCGATGTCGGCCGAGTCGGCCGGCATGGCGCTGCGCCGGCGCTACCTGCGCCCGGAATCGTTCGCGGAAAGCCGCCCCGACCGCACCCTGCTGCTGCTGGACGACGAGGAAAACGTGCTGCGCTCGCTGGTGCGCCTGTTCCGCCGCGATGGCTACCGCATCCTGGCTGCCGGCAACGTGCGCGACGCCTTCGACCTGCTGGCCACCAACGATGTGCAGGTGATCCTGTCGGACCAGCGCATGAGCGACATGAGCGGTACTGAGTTCCTGGGCCGGGTCAAGATGCTCTACCCCGACACCGTGCGCCTGGTCCTGTCCGGCTACACCGATCTGGCCACCGTCACCGAGGCGATCAACCGCGGCGCGATCTACCGCTTCCTGACCAAGCCCTGGAACGACGACGAACTGCGCGAGCATATCCGCCAAGCGTTCCGCACGCACGACGAGCTGCGGAACGGCCGGGAGTAGGGATTGGGGATTGGGGATTGGTTAGAAGCGGAGTGCTGTGCGATTGCTTCAAATAGCCCATTGGCGATCAGCAATAACAACAGCCGCTTCTGCGAATCCCCAATCCCAAATCCCAGCGCTTCAGCGCTACTGCCAATCCCTAATCCCGATTCCCCAATCCCAGCGCGCCAGCGCTACTTCGGCTGCCGGATCGGCAGCGTGATCCGGAAGCTGGCGCCCTGCCCCGGGACGCTTTCCACGTCGATGCGGCCGTGGTGCTTGTTGATGATGCCGTAGGAGATCGACAGACCCAGGCCGGTGCCGCTGCCCACCGGCTTGGTGGTGAAGAACGGGTCGAAGATGCGCTGCAACAGGTCCGGAGCGATACCGGCGCCGCTGTCCTGGAACTGGATCCAGACGTTCTCGGCCTCGTCGCGGCCGGTGGTGACGGTGATCGTGCCGCGCTCGACGATGGCCTGGCCGGCGTTGAGCAGCATGTTCATGTAGACCTGGTTGAGCTCGGACGGCAGGCACTCCACCAGCGGCAGCTCGGCGTAATTGCGCTCCAGCGTCACCTTGTACTTGAGCTCGTTCCAGATGATGTTGATCGTGGATTCGAGGCCGGCATGCAGGTCCACCATCTTCCACGACTCGGAACGGTCCGAGTACGAGAAGTCCTTGAGGTCGCGCACGATGCGGGTCACCCGCTCGATGCCTTCGCGCGACTCGGACATCAGCTGCGGCAGGTCGCGGCTGATGAAATCGATGTCGGCGCGATTGCGGATCTCGTCGATCTCGGGAATCAGCGCCTTCGGGTCCGGCGCCTGCAGCGCGCGTTCGTAGGCCTCGATCAGGGTGAACAGGCTGCGCAGATACTCCTGCAGACTGCCGAGATTGGAGTGCACATACCCGATCGGGTTGTTGATCTCGTGCGCGACGCCGGCGGCCAGCTGGCCGATGGAGGCCATTTTTTCCGATTGCAGCAGTTTGTCCTGTGCACCGTTCAACCGCATATAGGCCTGGCGCAGTTCGGCGTGGCGTTGCTGCAGCTCGCGCTCGTAATCCTGCTGGCCTTCGATGTTGTGGAACAGCGCCAGGAAGTGGCCCACGCCCTGTTCTTCGTTGTAGTACAGGTGCGCGATGACCACCCGGTCGGCCACCGGCAGGCTGCCGGTCCAGCTGCCCTTGCTGCGCGCCTGGTTCAACGCGTCCGACGGCAGCACCTGCGAGATGCGCTCGCCCAGGTTGCGGTCGTCGGTGGGATCTTCCTTGCACAGGCTCTGTCGCGCAACGGCGTTGGCGAGGATCAGCTGCCCGTCGGCGCGGAACAGCAACACGCCCTCCAGCATCTGGTCGCCAAAGGCGCGCAACGTGCTCGAGGACGGCAACAATGTCTGATTGAGAAAAAACTTGGCGGTCACGGGACGAGGCAGCAGGAGGGACGCCTCAATATACGCCGAACCCTCAAGGTGCCATATCGCCACTTGGTCTTAGAGCCGCGCAGGCAGGCAGGCAGGCTGCGCGGGCGGCAGGCGAACGCTGGCGGCATGCGATTGAGCGTAATGCAGCGTGACCAGATGCGCCTGTCGACAGGCGGACACGACCGCTGCGTGGCAGCGCATGTCGATGGATGTCCTTTGGCGACTGTTCCGTTCCGGAGAACGGCGGGCTGTTGCGGCCGGCCGGGTGTTCCGATGGCAAGCCTGCAGGGCCTACCCTCGCCCTGGCGTACTCGAGATCCCAGGCAGCCTTGGCGCGCGCGGTTGGCGCAGCGCAGCTATGTCAGGCAACGGCTAGCGAACGTCCGCCGCGCACTACGTTGGATTGGCCTTTGGCGTCGTAGGACGGCCCGCTCTCGGTGCGGCCCAGGTGACGCAACGCCCAGTTCACTTCACGGCGGCGGCGGGCCAGCAACGCACCATTGGCACGATTGGCTTCGGCCAGCTCGCGCAGGCGCTCTTCCTGCCCTTCGGGCATCGCCGCTTCGAGCGCGCGCAGCGCCGACAGCTTGTCCTGCGTGTGTCGCATCAACCCATCGATGTCGTTCTCGAGTAATGCCTGGCGTTCGCCGGCCAGCGCATCGCTGAGACGTTGCAGGGACTCGTTCACGTTCATCCTTTAAGTCGGGATCAACCCGCCAGTTGCTGATTCAGATCCATCATGCGGCTGGCGATGGCATCCGGATTGATGGTGTAGCTGCCGTTCTGCAACGCCTCTTTCACCGCCTGGACGCGACCGGTGTCGATCGCCGAGGACTGCGAAAGCTCGCGCTGCAGGTTCTGCAGGTTGGTCGCCTCGCCGGTCAGCTTGACGCTGTCGGTGGGCGGGGTGGCGGCAACCGGGGACGCGCGATCTTCGCCGGCCGAGGCGATCTTGCTGCTGGTGGCCGCGGTACGAAGGGTGGCAGCGGTCGGTAGATTGCCTTCGATTTTCTGGGTCATGTCAGGAACTCCTCTACAGGTCGTAGGGGATAACGGCACCCAGAAAAAAAACTTTATAGAAATTTTTTACCTGGAGACGACAACGGTTCCGTTCGCTTCAACGACCCCCTGCACCACCCGCCGCGACGAGGAATTTTCTACCGACACGCGCTCGTTTTCGCCGGCATCGGACAGTGCGCGACCGCTCATGCGCACCTCCAGGCCACCGTTGCGCGAGACCAGCGGTACGGTATCGCCGCGGCGGACCAGCCGCTGGCTGACCAGATCGTTGGCCGAGAGCAACGACCCGGCCGACAGGATGCGGCGGGCGCTCTTGCCCACTGCCGCCACCGGGTCGGCCAGTACCGCACCGACGATGCGGGCGGCATCGCGCTTCTCGATGCTGATATCGGCCAGCGAGATGGTTTCTCCAGCGCTGATGCCGCGACGCAGCACCAGCACGTCCTGGTTGCGGCGCACCTTCAACGGCACGAACAGGCGCCAGCCGGCCGGCTGCGGGCACGCCACCTCCACCGTATTGGTGCCGGTGGGCTGGGCCTGCAGCGCGATCGGGCAGGCCGGCATGCGCAGGCCAGGATCGAGCGTGGCCTCGGCCTCGGCATCCGGGCCAACGGTAGCCAGTGCCGCAGCACGAATGGAATCGACAGACTGATAGCTCTGGGCCCAGGCCGGAGCGGCAGCCAAGAGGATGACAAGCAGGAGCAGGCGCATGGGACCGGATCCGGAGGAAGACGGGACAGACGTTGCAAGCGGCGTGCCTGTTTTTTGCGGGGATTGGGGAGTCGGGATTGGGGATTCGTGAAAGCGGCTTCGCGGGTGATTCATTTATCCGCCGCCGAGGCACTTTCACCCGCCGGATCTATCCGATAACTGTCACTGACACTGTCAAGGATGCAGAAGCAGCAGCGACCTGACCGGCTGGCTAGTGCACGCCGTTGAGCGAATCCCTAATCCCCAATCACCTAATCCCGGCGCTTGAGCAAATCCCCAATCCCCAATCCCGACAGCGCCCCCACCAACCATAAAGCCCTCAAGTTTCCCGCGGGCGCTGTCGATATCTGCCCCATGACCCACGACCTGCTCAACCGCATCGACCAGCGCACCCGACTGGCTGGCCACAATCGACTGGCCCTGCTGCTGTTCCGGCTGGGCGGACGCCAGCTTTTTGGCGTCAACGTCTTCAAGGTGCAGGAAGTGCTGCGCCGTCCGGAACTGTTCCAGGTGCCGGGCCTGCCGAGCGAATTCGCCGGTGTGGCCGATGTGCGCGGACGCTCGGTGCCGGTGCTGGACCTGGGGTTGGCCATCGGCCACCCCGAGCGCGATTCGCATGCTGAAAACGGCCCCGGCTACCTGGTGGTGGCCGAGTTCAACCGCTCGGTCCAGGGGTTTCTGGTCAGCGGCGTGGAACGCATCGTCAATATCGCGGTGGAAGACATCCATCCGCCGCCGGAACTGGGCGCCGAAGCCACTTATTTGACGGCGGTGACGCGCTTCCAGGGCGAGCTGATCCAGGTCATCGACGTGGAAAGCGTGCTGGCCGACATCGCCAAGGTCAGCAAGGACGTGCAGCTGGATCCATCGCTGCAGCTGGTGGCCTACGACCGGCAGTTCCAGGTGCTGGTGGTGGACGACTCGCGGGTGGCGCGCCAGCAGATCCGCAGCGTGCTCGACCAGCTCGGCGTCTCGGCCACCCTGCTCTCGGACGGCCGCCAGGCGCTGGATCACCTGCTGCAGGTGGCCGCATCCGGCGAGAATCCGGCCGACCGCTATGCGATGGTCATCTCCGACATCGAAATGCCGGCGATGGACGGGTACACGCTGACGACGGAAATCCGGCGCACGCCGGGCCTGCAGGGCCTGTACGTGCTGCTGCACACCTCCCTGTCCGGCGTGTTCAACAACGCCATGGTCGAACAGGTCGGCGCCAACGCCTTCGTGGCCAAGTACAGCGCCCACGAATTGGCCGATTACGTGCTGGCGCGCCTGAAAGTGGTTGCTGAGGCGGCCTGAGCAAGACCCCACCGCTTCGGTCGGCCGCTGGCCGACTCCCTGCATCGCCGGCCACCTGCCGGCGCTGATGTCGCACACAGCAATTGTCCCGCAAGCAAGCCGCTCGCCCGGCCAGGGCCTGGCTTTCCAGTGGCAGGAGGCCAGGCAGTGCCTGCGCGATCGAGCGACCGCCGGCGTGAGCTGTGCTTGTCCTGGCCCGCAGGGCCGGCCCCCACCCAGCCGCTCCGCCCAAGCCTCATGTCTTCACGCTTGAGGAGCGCCGACTGACCGGCTCCGCCGCGCACAGGACTTGCATCCTGTGAGTCCGATTGCGCGCCGAGCCCCCGCACCGATTTGGACGCTCCAAGCCGATCTTCCAGCTTCGCCATCACGATCCCTGAATGGATCGCGCAAGGTATCCGGGCACGGACAGGTGCCCCAGGCGCCCTGCACGCTCGCCGAACCCTGGACTCCTCGCTTCGGCACAAACCTTGCTTTCTCCCTGGCAACACCTCGCGGGAGAGCACCATGTCCAATCCCTTCTCGTCCTTTCTAGGCATCCACGGCGACGCCCTGCCGCTGCGCGAGCAGCGCATGAAGCTCATTGCCAGCAACCTGAGCAACGTGGATACCCCTGGCTACAAGGCCAAGGACCTGAACTTCGACGCTGCACTCAAGGCGGCCGAAGGCGTGCGTGACGGCACCCTGCTGCAGACCACCGATGCCAAGCATTACGAGATCGGCGGCGGTGCCGGGCTCAATCCATTCCAGATCACCCGCGAAGCCGATCAGCCCAGCCTGGACGGCAACACCGTCGACCCGGACGCCGAACGCGCTGCCTACGGCCGCGCCGCGCTGGAGTACCGCGCGTCGCTGAGCTTCCTCGAATCCAAGGTGCGCTCGATGCTCACCGCGATCACGGGCCAATAAGCCATGAGCAACCTTCCCATTTTCGATGTCGCCGGCTCGGCGCTGCACGCGCAGTCGGTGCGCCTGAGCACCATCGCCTCCAACCTGGCCAACGCCGATTCGGTGGCGGGCTCGGCCGAGGCCACCTACAAGCCGATCGAGCCGATCTTCCAGGCCCAGCAGAGCCGCCAGGATCCCAGCCTGACCTCGGTGAACGTCAAGGAGATCACCACCACCAACGCGCCGCCGATCCGTCGCTACGAGCCCGGCCACCCGCTGGCCGATGCCGACGGTTACGTGTTCTCGCCCGACGTGGACCCGGTCTCGCAGATGGTCAACATGATTTCCGCCTCGCGCAACTACCAGGCCGGCGTGGAAATGCTCAATACCGCCAAGGAACTGGCACTGGCCACCCTGACCATGGGTCGCTGACCCGTCCCTAGCTGACCCATACCAACGGAAATCTCCAGATGAGCACGATCGGCAGCGATCTCTACAAAAGTCTCGGCCTGAGCACCAGCAGCACGGTCGCCAAGAAGGAGGAGGCGCTCGGCCAGGCCGACTTCCTCAAGTTGATGACCGAGCAACTGCAACACCAGGACCCGCTCAAACCAATGGAAAACAGCGCGTTTCTGGGCCAGCTGGCGCAGTTCTCCACCGTGCAGGGCATCGGCGACCTGAATACCAAGGTCGGCAATTTCACCACCTCGATGAACAGCGATCAGGTGCTCAAGGGCGCTGCACTGGTCGGGCACAACGTGCTGGTGCCGTCGGCGCAGGTGGCCATCGATGCCACCGGCTCGGCCAAGGGCGTGGTCGCCGCCACCTCCGCCGGCTTCGTCAATTTCGAAATCACCGATGCCAACGGCACCTTCGTCAAGCAGCTCAGCGTGCCGGCCAGCGCCGCTGGCGAGGTGTCCTTCGCCTGGGACGGCACCGACGCCAACGGCAACCGTATGCCCGCCGGCAAGTACGGCATCACCGCAACCCAGACCGACACTGCCGGTGCCAAGAGCAAGTTGTCCACCTACGTCGATGCACCGGTGGACAGCGTCACGATCGGCTCGGACGGCCTGTATCTCAACCTGACGGGGCTTGGCACCTCCCCGCTCGCCAACGTGCTCCGCGTCAGCTGAGCCGGCAACCGACACTCAAAGGAACTCATCCATGGCTTTCAATACCTCGTTGTCCGGCATCAACGCAGCCAATGCCGATCTGAACGTCACCTCCAACAACATCGCCAACGTCAACACCACCGGCTTCAAGGAATCGCGCGCCGAGTTCGCCGACATGTTCCAGAGCACCAGCTACGGCCTGTCGCGCAACGCGGTGGGTTCGGGCGTGCGGGTCAGCAACGTGGCGCAGCAGTTCTCGCAGGGCAATATCGACCCGACCGGGCGCAGCCTGGACCTGGCGGTCTCCGGCGAGGGCTTTTTCACCGTCTCGTCCAACGGCGCCAAGATGTATACCCGCGCCGGTAACTTCCAGACCGATGCCAACGGCTATGTGATCAACCCACAGGGCGCGCGGTTGCAGGTGTTTGCGCCCAATCCCAGCGGCAATGGCTTCGATGTCGGCCGCCTGTCCGACCTGCAGCTGCTGACCACCGACAGCCCGCCCAAGTCCACCTCCACGGTCAACCTGGCCTTCACCCTGCCCGGCAACGCTACCGCGCCGGTGGTGACCCCGTTCAATCCGGCCGACGACAAGACCTACAGCCACTCCACCGGCGGCATCAACGTCTACGACTCGCTGGGCGTCAGCCATGTGCAGACCTCCTACTTCGTCAAGACCGCCAACCCGAACGAATGGCAGGTGCACAACTACGTGGACGGCACCGCCGTCGGTGCCCCGACCACGCTGCAGTTCTCCGATACCGGTGCGCTGACCACCCCGGCCAACGGCATCATCGCGATGGACCCGTTCACCCCGAGCACCGGCGCCGGCGTGCTGAACATGCAGCTCAATGTCAGCGGCTCCACCCAGTACGGCGAAGCCTTCGCCCTGCGCGACACCCGCCAGGACGGCTACGCCAGCGGCAAGCTCAACGAGATCAGCATCGACACCAGCGGCGTGGTGTTCGCGCGCTATTCCAACGGCGCCGACAAGCCGCTGGGCCAGGTCGCGCTGAGCAGCTTCGTCAACCCGCAGGGCCTGCAGTCGCAGGGCAACAACATGTGGGCCGAGAGCTACACCTCCGGCGCCGCCCGTACCGGCGCACCGGACACCTCGGACCTGGGCCAGATCGAATCCGGCTCGCTGGAAGCCTCCACCGTGGACCTGACCGAGCAGCTGGTGAACATGATCGTGGCCCAGCGCAACTTCCAGGCCAACTCGCAGATGATCTCGACCCAGGACCAGGTCACCCAGACGATCATCAATATTCGTTAATGGCCGGGATTAGTGATTGGGGATTAGGGATTGGCAAGAGCGGGCATTGCATCCAACCGATGCCCGCAGTGCCCCCTCCTTTCCCAGGTCGCAACAGCCCGCTTTTACGAATCCCGACTCCCGACTCCCCAATCCCGGTGCCTCATGGATAAAGCCCTCTACGTCGCGATGACCGGTGCCCGTGCCTCCCTGCAGGCGCAGAGCACCGTGTCGCACAATCTCGCCAACGTCGATACGGTGGGGTTCAAGGCTGCGCTGGCCAATACCGAGGCGTTCAAGATCCAGGGCAAGGGGTATCCATCCCGGATCGATGCCTTGCATGTGGATCAGGGCTTCGATCGCAGCCAGGGCCACCAGAAGGTGACCGGCAACCCGCTGGACGTGTCGCTGCAGCAGGACCGCTGGCTGGCAGTGCAATCGCCCGACGGCAGCGAGGCCTATACCCGCAACGGCGAGCTGGCGCTCACCGCCAATGGCCAGCTGGTCACCGCCAACGGCCATGCGGTGCTGGACGAAGCCGGGAACCCGATGACCATCCCGCCGCACCAGGCGATGGAGATCGGCAGCGATGGCAGCATTTCGATCATCCCGCAGGGCGAAGGCCCGCAGACCATGGCCATCGTCGGCAGGATGAAAGTGGTCGACGCCCCCGCCGACCGTTTGACGCGGCGCCCGGACGGGCTGATGCGCAATACCAGCACCGACCCGGCCCAGGCGTTTGCGGTGGCCACCGGCAAGACCATCAACAGCGGCATGCTGGAAGGCAGCAACGTGGATGCGGCCGGCGCGCTGGTGGAAATGATCCAGCTGCAGCGGCAGTTCGAAATGCAGGTCAAGATCATCAAGAACGGCGACGACAACGCACAATCGGCCAATTCGCTGCTGCGAGTGAGCGGCTAAGCGCGGCGCATGCCGCCAGCCAGTTGCAATTTGTTGCCAACGCCGCCGCCGACCGTAAGGCGTGTTTGGCGACCGCATTCGGCATACAGAGAAGTCCGGGGCTTCATTACAGAACGACTGGTCTGCGGCATGGCTGCAGAGCGGCTAGTCCGTGACCTGGCTGGAGGGCCCTTGCCCGCTCACCCTCCCGGGACACGCCGTGAATCCGTCCATGGAGGCTCTTACGCGGCATCCATGCCGCGTAAGGTCCCGGGAGGGTGAACGGGCAAGGACCAGTGAAGATTGTCGGTGCCCGTATGAGAGCAGTGCTCAAAGTGCTTTGTTGATCGCCATTTGGGTCATCAGCAAACTGTCTGGCGCGGTGCCCTCGCCGATTGCGGGACCCTTGGCGGCATGGATGCCGCCACGGAGCCCCCATGGACGGGTTTACGGCGTGTCCCGCAAGCGGTGAGGGCATCGCGCCCTCGACCGACTCAGCTTCTGCCCTGGGTTCTGGAGCCGAGACGCGGCCAACGAGCCTGCTACGCCTGCAATCAAACGAGTTCGCGCCAAGTGATCAGTTGCCCTAACCGGCAACCGACCACCAGGTGATCAGCCACGCAAACGCAACCGCCGGCGGCTTGGCGACTGCCTGCCGCCGCCCCTCCTGCCCTGAGTAGATCGTCGCGCAGCCAGGCGCGTGATCCCGCGCACACCCGGCAGAAATCCGTCGCCACTTTGGCACGCCACGTGCATATACCCACCCGTACCCGGAACACATCCCCGGGTCTAACGAGGAATCGGGTCATGAATCAGGCTTTGTGGGTCGCCAAAACCGGACTGGATGCGCAGCAGACGCGCATGTCGGTCATTTCCAACAACCTGGCCAACACCAACACCACCGGCTTCAAGCGCGACCGCGCTGCGTTCGAAGATCTGCTGTATCAACAGGTGCGTGCACCCGGCGGTTCGACCTCCGCGCAGACGCAGTTGCCGACCGGCCTGCAGCTGGGCACCGGCGTGCGCGTGGTCTCCACCTTCAAGGGCTTCGACCAGGGCAGCCAGCAGCAGACCGGCCGCGCGCTCGACGTGATGGTCAACGGCCGCGGCTTCTTCGAAGTGCAGATGCCCGACGGCACTTCGGCCTATACCCGCGACGGCACCTTCCAGATCAACGCGCAGGGCGAGCTGGTCACCAACAGCGGCTATCCGCTGCAGCCGGGCATCCAGGTGCCGGAAGGCGCGCAATCGCTGACCATCGGCAACGACGGCACCATCAGCGTGACCGTCGCAGGCCAGGCGGCCGCGCAGGAAATCGGCGCGCTGACCCTGACCGACTTCATCAACCCCTCGGGCCTGCAGGCCAAGGGCGAGAACCTGTTCGTCGAGACCACCGCCTCGGGCCCCGCGCAGAACGGCACGCCCGGCCTGAATGGCCTGGGCACCACCGTGCAGGGCGCGCTGGAAGGCAGCAACGTCAATACGGTGGAAGAGCTGGTGAGCATGATCGAGACCCAGCGCGCCTACGAAATGAACGCCAAGGCCATCTCCACCACCGACTCGATGCTCGGTTACCTGAACAACAACGTCTGATCGGTCCGCCGCCCGTCGCCCTCTTAGGAATCCACACCATGTCACGCCTGTCTTCCCTCTCCTCCCTGGGTCTTGCTCTGGCCTGCAGCGCACTGCTGGGCGGTTGCGTGGCCGCAGGCGACGTACGGCCGTTTGCGGAGATGGCCCCGATCGTGCCGGTGGTCGCGCCGGTCGCGCAGCCCACCGCCGGAGCGATCTACGCCGCCGGTCCCGGACTGAATCTGTATGGCGACCGCCGCGCCCGCGATGTCGGCGACCTGCTGACCGTGAACCTGGTGGAGAACACCACGGCCTCGTCCACCGCCAACACCACCGTCAGCAAGTCCGACAGCGTGGACATGAGCACCCCGACGCTGCTGGGCGTGCCGCTCACCGTCAACGGCACCGACGTGCTGCGCAACTCCACCAGCGGCGATCGCAGCTTCGACGGCAAGGGCAACACCGCGCAGAGCAACCGCATGCAGGGCAGCGTGACCGTCACCGTGGTGCAGCGCCTGCCCAACGGCAACCTGGTGATCCAGGGGCAGAAGCAGCTGCGCCTGACCCAGGGCGACGAGCTGGTGCAGGTGCAGGGCATCGTGCGCGCCGCCGACATCGCTCCGGACAACACCGTGCCCTCCAGCAAGGTGGCCGATGCGCGGATCGCCTACGGCGGCCGCGGCGCGATCGCGCAGTCCAATGCGATGGGCTGGCTGAGCCGCTTCTTCAACTCCCGTCTGTCGCCCTACTGAGCCTGCGACCATGAACCTGTCTTCCCTGTCCTTCCGTCTGCTGGCTGCCGTTGTGGCGGCCTGCGCGATCGCCTCGCCGGCCTCGGCCGAGCGCATCAAGGATCTTGCCCAGGTCGGCGGCGTGCGCGGCAACGCGCTGGTCGGTTACGGCCTGGTGGTCGGCCTGGATGGCAGCGGCGACCGCACCAGCCAGGCGCCCTTCACCGTGCAGAGCCTGAAGAACCTGCTCGGCGAGCTGGGCGTCAATGTTCCGGCGAACGTCAACCCGCAGCTGAAGAACGTCGCCGCCGTGGCCATCCACGCCGAATTGCCGCCGTTCGCCAAGCCCGGCCAGCCGATCGACATCACCGTCTCCTCGATCGGCAACGCGGTGTCGCTGCGTGGCGGCTCGCTGCTGATGGCGCCGCTGAAGGGCGCCGACGGCCAGGTCTATGCGATGGCCCAGGGCAACCTGGTGGTCGGCGGCTTCGGTGCGCAGGGCAAGGATGGCTCGCGGGTGTCGGTGAACATCCCCAGCGTCGGCCGCATTCCCAACGGCGCCACCGTCGAACGCGCCCTGCCGGACGTGTTCGCCGGCAGCGGCGAGATCACCCTGAACCTGCACCAGAACGACTTCACCACCGTCTCGCGCATGGTGGCGGCGATCGACAACAGCTTCGGCGCCGGTACCGCGCGTGCGGTCGATGGCGTGACCGTGGCGGTGCGCTCGCCGACCGACCCGGGCGCGCGTATCGGCCTGCTGTCGCGGCTGGAAAACGTCGAACTCTCGCCCGGCGATGCACCGGCCAAGGTGGTGGTCAACGCACGCACCGGCACCGTGGTCATCGGCCAGCTGGTGCGGGTGATGCCGGCGGCCATCGCGCATGGCTCGCTCACCGTCACCATCAGCGAAAACGCCAATGTCAGCCAGCCGGGCGCCTTCAGCGGCGGCCGCACCGCGGTGACCCAGCAGTCGACCATCACGGCCACCTCCGAAGGCAGCCGCATGTTCAAGTTCGAAGGCGGCACCACGCTCGACCAGATCGTTCGCGCGGTCAACGAAGTGGGCGCGGCTCCCGGCGACCTGGTCGCCATCCTGGAAGCCCTGAAGCAGGCTGGCGCGCTGACGGCGGAGCTAGAGGTGATCTGACATGCGTATCGCAGCCTCGCCCATCGATCTCAACCCGAGCACCAAGGCCGATCCGGCGAAGATCGACAAGGTCTCACGTCAGCTCGAAGGCCAGTTTGCGCAGATGCTGGTCAAGAGCATGCGCGATGCGAGCTCCGGCGACCCGATGTTTCCGGGCGAAAACCAGATGTTCCGCGAGATGTACGACCAGCAGATGGCCAAGGCGTTGACCGATGGCAAGGGGCTGGGCCTGTCTGCGATGATCGCCAAGCAACTGGGCGGCCAGACCGGCGGCCCGGCATTGAATACCTCGCTCAACACCGCCGAGGCCGCAAAGGCCTACGCATTGGTCGCCGGCAAGCGCGATGCCTCGTTGCCGCTGCCCGCCCGCGAAGGCGCGGCCAGCGGTCTCGGCGCGACCCTGGGCGCGGCGGCCAAGCTCGGCGCAGGCGCACTGGGCGGCGTGGGCATGAGCCAGGTGCTGGACCTGATCGCCGGGCGCACCGGCAGCAGCGAGGCCGGCGGCGACGATGCTGCCGCGATGAGCTGGCCGTCGGCCAATGACCGCTGGACCGACGTGGCCGCCAGCGATGCCGCCGACGCCAATGCCGCGGTCAACGCGAGCGCCGCCAGCAACGCCGCCGCCAGCCTGGGCGAACGCACCCCGGAAGGCTTTGTCGCCAAGATCTGGACGCACGCGCAGAAGGCCGCGCGCGAACTGGGCGTGGACCCCCGCGCGCTGGTGGCGCAGGCCGCGCTGGAAACCGGCTGGGGCCGTCGCGGCATCGGCAATGGCGGCGATTCCAACAACCTGTTCGGCATCAAGGCCACCGGTTGGAACGGCGCCAGGGTCACCACCGGCACCCACGAATACGTCAATGGCGTCAAGACCAGCGAAACCGCCGATTTCCGCGCCTATGGCTCGGCCGAGGAAAGCTTTGCCGACTACGTGCGCCTGCTGAAGAACAACAGCCGCTACCAGGGCGCACTGCAGGCCGGCACCGATATCCGCGGTTTTGCACGCGGCTTGCAACAGGCTGGCTACGCCACCGATCCGGGCTATGCGGCCAAGATCGCGGCGATCGCCAACGGTCCGACCATCGACCGTGCGGTGGCCGCGATCGGCAACGCGGCGGCCGATCTGTCCAACCGCTATGCCAGTACCGCCGAGCCGGCCGGGCTCGGCACCATCCGCCGCTGAGGTAAACGTCCATGTCCATCATGTCCACCGGGACCAGCGCGCTGATCGCCTTCCAACGGGCGTTGTCGACCGTTAGCCATAACGTCGCCAACATCAATACCGAAGGCTACAGCCGCCAACGTGTGGAATTCGCAACGCGCACGCCCACCGACATGGGCTACGCGTTCGTGGGCAATGGCGCCAAGATCACCGAAGTGGGCCGGGTGGCCGACCAGCTGGCCATCTCGCGGCTGCTCGACTCCGGCGGCGAACTCTCGCGCCTGCAGCAGCTGTCCTCGCTGTCCAACCGCGTGGACGCGCTGTATTCCAACACCGCCACCAACGTGGCCGGGCTGTGGTCGAACTTCTTCGATTCCACCAGCGCGCTGTCCTCCAACGCCTCCTCCACCGCCGAGCGGCAGAGCATGCTCGACAGCGGCAATTCGCTGGCGACCCGCTTCAAGCAGCTCAACGGGCAGATGGACAGCCTGAGCAATGAAGTCAACAGTGGGTTGACGTCTTCGGTGGACGAAGTCAATCGCTTGACGCAACAGATCGCCAAGATCAACGGCACCATCGGCAGCAGTGCCCAGAGCGCATCGCCGGACATGCTCGACCAGCGCGATGCGCTGGTGTCCAAGCTGGTGGGCTACACCGGCGGCACCGCGGTGATCCAGGACGGCGGCTTCATGAATGTCTTCACCGCCGGGGGCCAGGCGCTGGTGGTGGGTACCACCGCGGCCAAGCTCACCACCGTGGCCGACCCGTACCAGCCCACCAAGCTGCAGGTAGCGATGCAGACGCAGGGCCAGAACGTCAGCCTCAGCGCCAATTCGCTGGGCGGCCAGATCGGCGGCCTGCTGGAATTCCGCAGCAGCGTGCTGGAACCGACCCAGGCCGAACTGGGCCGGCTGGCCGTAGGCATGGCCAGCACCTTCAATGCCGGCCACGCGCAAGGTATGGACCTGTACGGCGCGATGGGCGGCAACTTCTTCAACATCGGTTCGCCCACCACCGCCGCCAACCCCGCCAACACCGGTAGCGCCGCGCTGAGCGCCAGCTTCAGCAACATGTCGGCAGTGGACGGCCAGAACGTCACGCTCAGCTTCGACGGCGGCGTGTGGAAGGCCACCAGTGCCAGCACCGGCTCCACCGTGCCGATGACCGGCACCGGCACCGCGGCCAACCCGCTGGTGCTCAACGGCGTCAGCCTGGTGGTCGGCGGCACCCCGGCCAACGGCGACAAGTTCCTGCTGCAGCCCACCGCTGGGCTGGCCGGCACCCTGTCGGTGGCCATCACCGATCCTTCGCGGATCGCCGCGGCCACTCCGGTCAAGGCTACCGCCACGGTCGCCAACCTGGGCACCGGCAAGATCAGCGACGTCAAGGTCACCAACGCGCAGAACCCGGCGCTGTTGACCCCGTCGTCGGTGGAATTCATCGACGCCAACCAGTACACCATCGATGGCGCCGGCCCGTTCGCCTACACCGCCGGCCAGACCATCAGCGCCAATGGCTGGAGCTTTGCGCTGGATGGCGCGCCCAGGGCCGGCGACACCTTCGGCGTTGGCCCGATGGGCGCCGGCTCCAGCGACAACGGCAATGCCAAATTGCTGGCCAAGATCGACGACGCCAAGGCGCTCAGCGGCGGCACGGTCACGCTCAATGGCGCGCTGTCCGGCCTGACCACCTCGGTGGGTTCGGCCGCGCGCGCGGCCAGCTACGCCTCGGATGCGCAAAAGGTCATCGACGACCAGGCGCAGGCCAGCCGCGACTCGATCTCCGGCGTCAACCTCGACGAGGAAGCCGCCAACATGCTGAAGCTGCAGCAGGCCTACCAGGCTGCCGCACAGATGATCTCCACCGCCGACACCATCTTCCAAGCCATCCTGGGCGCCGTACGCTGATGACCGACCGTATCTCTACCAGCATGATGTACAGCCAGTCGGTCGCCTCGATGGGGGCCAAGCAGGCGCGGCTGAATCAACTCGAATCGCAGCTCTCCAGCGGGCAGCGCCTGGTCACCGCCAAGGACGATCCGGTTGCCGCCGGCACCGCGGTGGGCCTGGATCGCGCGCTCGCGGCCATCACCCGCTTCGGCGAGAACGCCAACAACGTGCAAAACCGGCTGGGGCTGCAGGAAAATGCCCTGTCGCAAGCCGGCGACAAAATGGCGCGCGTCACCGAATTGGCGGTGCAGGCCAATAATTCCTCGCTCAGCCCGGACGATCGCAAGGCGATCGCCTCGGAACTGACCGCGCTGCGCGACAGCATGGTGAGCCTGGCCAACAGCACCGACGGCACCGGCCGCTACCTGTTCGGCGGCACCGCAGATGGCAGCGCGCCGTTCATCAAGAGCAGTGGCGGCGTGGCCTACAACGGCGACCAGACCCAGAAGCAGGTCGAGGTCGCACCGGACACCTTCGTCAGCGACACCCTGCCCGGCAGCGAAATCTTCATGCGCATCCGCACCGGCGACGGTACCGTGGACGCGCACGCCAACGCCGCCAATGCCGGCACCGGCCTGCTGCTGGACTTCAGCCGCGATGCCAGCACCGGCAGCTGGAACGGCGGCAGCTACAGCGTGCAGTTCACCGCCGCCGACACCTATGAAGTGCGCGACAGCACCAATGCAGTGGTGGGCACCGGCACCTACAAGGATGGCGAAGACATCAACGCGGCCGGCGTGCGCATGCGCATCAGCGGCGCACCGGCGGTGGGCGACAGCTTCCAGATCGGCCCCTCGGGCACCAAGGATGTGTTTTCCACCATCGACGATCTGGTCGGCGCGCTCAACTCCGACACCCTGACCAAGCCGCAGAAGGCGGCGATGATCAACACCTTGCAGTCGTCGATGCGCGACATCGCGCAGGCCTCGTCGAAGATGATCGACGCGCGCGCCTCCGGTGGCGCGCAGTTGTCGGCCATCAACAATGCCAACTCCCTGCTCGCTTCCAACGAAGTCACGCTCAAGACCACCCTGTCGTCGATCCGCGATCTGGACTACGCCACCGCGATCGGGCAGTACGAACTCGAGAAGGCCTCCCTGCAGGCCGCTCAAACGATCTTCCAGCAGATGCAGTCGTCGACCTTGTTCAACATGATCCGCTGATTTCGCGCAGGAAACCTGCGTTTTGCTTCGCTCCTGCACGGCAGTCCCGGTGCAGGCGGACGGAGTTTATTGCTTGAAGTTTTATACCAACGCTAAAGATCCACGGGGTGCTGCCGAATAAACCAAACCCCTTGATACGCAACGCTTACGCTTTTCGTCCTGCGGCAGAAAAACAGTAAAAAGATACTGAATTTCGCTAAAGGTTCCTGACGCAACGCCGTTATTCATCTCAGCAGCGGCAACGGCCAACTTGATGGCCCCCCTGCGGAGGCTCCGGGCAAGTCCCCCTTGCCGGAAAAATCGCTTAGGAGAAATCAAAATGGCACAGGTAATCAACACCAACGTAATGTCGCTGAACGCTCAGCGTAACCTCAACACCAGCAGCGCCAGCATGTCGACGAGCATCCAGCGTCTGTCCTCTGGTCTGCGCATCAACAGCGCCAAGGACGACGCCGCCGGTCTGGCGATCTCCGAACGCTTCACCACCCAGATCCGCGGCCTGGACGTCGCCTCGCGCAACGCCAACGACGGCATCTCGCTGGCCCAGACCGCCGAAGGCGCGATGGTCGAAATCGGCAGCAACCTGCAGCGTATCCGCGAGCTGTCGGTGCAGTCGTCCAACGCCACCAACTCGGCCAGCGACCGTGACGCGCTGAACTCCGAAGTCAAGCAGCTCACCGCCGAAATCGACCGCGTTGCCAACCAGACCAACTTCAACGGCACCAAGCTGCTGAACGGCGACTTCTCCGGCGCGCTGTTCCAGGTCGGCGCCGACGCCGGCCAGACCATCGGCATCAACAGCATCGTCGACGCCAACGTCGATTCGCTGGGCAAGGCGAACTTCGCCGCCTCGGTGTCGGGCGCTGGCGTGACCGGCACCGCGACGGCCTCCGGCTCGATCACCGGCATCTCGCTGGCGTTCAACGATGCCAGCGGCACCGCCAAGACCGTCACCATCGGCGACGTCAAGATTGCCAACGGCGACGACGCGGCAGCGATCAACAAGAAGGTCGCAGCGGCGATCAACGACAAGCTCGACCAGACCGGCATGTACGCCTCGATCGATACCGGCGGCAACCTGAAGCTGGAATCGCTGAAGGCCGGCCAGGACTTCACCTCGCTGACCATGGGTACCTCCAGCGCCACCGGCGTCACCGTCGGTGCCGGCCTGCAGACCGCCTCGGCGGCCTCCGGCTCCGCCGCAGTGACCCTGAGCAACCTGGACATCTCCACGTTCGCCGGCTCGCAGAAGGCCCTGGAAATCGTCGACAAGGCGCTGACCGCGGTCAACTCCTCGCGCGCCGACATGGGTGCGGTGCAGAACCGCTTCACCTCCACCATCGCCAACCTGAGCGCAACCTCGGAAAACCTGTCGGCCTCGCGTAGCCGTATCCGCGACACCGATTACGCCAAGGAAACCGCCGAGCTGACCCGCACGCAGATCCTGCAGCAGGCCGGTACCGCGATGCTGGCCCAGGCCAAGTCGGTTCCGCAGAACGTGCTGAGCCTGCTCCAGTAATCGGCCGCACCGCTTCGCAGCAAGCCCAAAGCCCCTCTTCGGAGGGGCTTTTTTTTGGCGCAGAGCGGCGTGATATCGCGGTGCGCCGTCCCCGCGCAGTGTCCTTGACACCGTTCGCGGCATGGAAATTGCATCGACCGAGGTCGTGAACGAGATGGGTCGCTGCCGCTAAAGTCCTCGCGGATGCGGCCGATACCCGTCACGTAATCCCATGCGTCCGTCTGTTTCGGACGCCCAGACGAGGAACGCAACATGGCATCGGTGATCAGCACGTCCGCCTCGGGGCTGGATATCCCTACCGTGGTGTCCACCCTGGTGTCCCGGCAGAAAGACCCCGAGCAGGCGCGCATCAACAAGGCCGGCACCGCCGCGACCACGCAGCTGTCGGCGATCAGCCAGATCAAGAGCAGCATGACCACGCTCAAGTCTGCGCTGGACAAGGTCGTCAGCAGTGCCGATACCAATGCCTACAAGGCCACGGTGCCGACCGATGCCGGCTTCACCGCCACCACCACCAGTTCGGCCGCGCCGGGCAACTATTCGGTGGAAGTGGTGTCGCTGGCAACCGCGCAGAAGCTCGCCTCCGGCGCGTTTACCGCCGATGCCACGGTCGGCAGCGGCACGCTGACCATCGGTTATGGCGACCAAAGCATCACTGTGGACGTCAGTGGCACCGACAAGCTCACCGACATCGCCGCGGCCATCAACAAGGCGGCCGGCGGCAAGGGCGTCACCGCCAGCGTGGTGACCGCCAACGACGGCCAGCATCTGGTGTTCAACGCGGTCGAATCCGGCACCAAGGGCGCATTGACGGTCAGCGCCAGCGATCCGAGCCTGAGCGGCCTCACCTACGGGCCGGGCGTCACCGGCGGCTTGAACCAGACCGTGGCGGCAGCCGATGCGCTGGTGCGCGTGGACGGCTTCGAGCGTACCTCCAGCTCCAACACCATCAGCGACATCGTGCCCGGCGTGGTGCTCAACCTCACCAAGGCCGCTGCAGGCACCAAGGTCGATCTGGGCATTGCCGCCGATACCAGCGGCCTGAAGGGCAACCTCACCGCGTTCGCCGCGGCCTACAACACGGCCAACACGCTGCTGGCCAAGAGCAGCAGCTACGACGCCACCACCAAGACCGCCTCGGCGCTGACCGGCGACTCGCTGGTGCGCAGCCTGCAGCAACAGCTGCGCGGCCAGGTCAGCGGCAACCTCACCGAGCTCAAGGCGCTGGGCCTGACCATCGACAAGGATGGGGTGATGAGCTTCGACGGCGGCAAGTTCGATACCGCCATCGCCGCCGACGGTGGCGCCGCAGCCGAGGTCTTCGGCAAGGACAGCAAGTTCGGCGGCACCTTGACCAAGCTGCTGGACAGCAACGTCAACGTCACCAACGGCACCCTGACGCTGCGCTCGGACAGCCTGAACAAGGCCATCAAGGGCTATGAGTCGGAGCTGGACGATCTGGATGCCCGCATGGAGAAGCTCAGCGACCGCTATACCGCGCAGTTCACCGCGATGGAAACCATGATCAGCAAGCTGCAGAGCAGCACCAGCTCGCTCAGCAGCCTGCTGACGAGCTGATTTCCGTGATGCAGATCCTCAAGTCCTGTCAGGGTATTGCCGATACAAGAAGGGCCTATCGTGATTTCGGCCTTGTCTTCCGGCAGGAGCGTCGTCGCAGGAGCGCAGCGCTCCGGGACCCGCGAAGGTCAGCCCATTGAGGAGTCATCCATGTACGGTTCCAATCGTCAGTACGCCGAGCAATACCGCAAGGTCGGCGTGTCCACCAGCGTGACCGAAGCCGACCCGCACAAGCTGGTGTCGCTGCTGTTCGCCGGCGCCTGCCAGCGCATCCGTCTGGCCCAGGCCTGCCTGATACAGGGCGACCAGGCACGCAAGGGCAAGGCCATCGGCGAAGCATGCGCGATCGTCGGCCATTTGAACGGCTCGCTCGATCACGAAGCCGGCGGCGAGATCGCTGGTAACCTGTCGGCCCTATACGACTACGTCATGCAGCGCCTGACCGCCGCCAATCTGCACAACGACGACACCGCGTTGACCGAAGCGCTGGATCTGCTCAGCGAAATCGATTCGGCGTGGAACTCCATCCCCCTCGAACAACGCGGCCTTTCCGCCGTTTCGTGAGTCCGACCATGCATAGCGTGCAAAGCCTTCAGGCCGAAATGGCCGACATCCGGATCGCCATGGCGAACGAGGAATTCGAAGTCATGCCGCTGATGCTGGATGCGCACGACCTGCACCTGCGCCAGTACGCGCAGCACGTGGACCTCGACCAGGACCGCGATGCGCTGCAGACCCTGCTGACGATGCACCAGGACCTGATGCGGCTGATGCGCGAGCGCCAGCGCAAGTTGCTGGACCTGATTCGCGCGCAGCGCACCTCGTCTTCGGCCAGTCGCGCCTACGCACGGATCGGCCGGATCTGATGTCCGCACTCGGCACACTCGCGCCCGCGGCCGAGGCCGAGCTGTTTGCCGACACGCTCAGCTGCGAGTTGCGCCTGCCGGCCGGCTTCCGCGCCGGTGGCGACGCCGGCGCGCAAAGCGCCGCAGAGACCCTGCTGCGCAGCCTGGGCCAGGTCGAGGACCTGCGCAGCGAAGAAGCCAGCGAAGACCGCGGCGAGCTGCCGCTGCTGGTACAGCGCATGGATGCCAAGCTGGATCTGATGCTGGCGCTGATCGGCCGCCTGGTGCGCCAGGGCGACAGTGGCCTGGTCCAGAACCTGGTGCATTGGTCGGTGCGCGGCATTCGTCTCAATTGCGCGACCGGCCATGCAGCGGGCACCACCGGCGTGGTCTGCCTGCAACCGTCCGACTGGCTTCCTGAACTTGTACAGCTTCCCGCACAGGTGCTGGCAAGCGCGGGCGACGGCCACGACCAGTGGGTGTGGCTGCGCTTCGCACCGCTTGCACCGGGATTGCAGGATGCTCTGCAACGTCATCTGTTTCGTTTGCACCGCCGCCAGATCGCCGAAGCCCGCCGCCAGCGTTGAAGTCGCTAGTTGGCGTCAGGCGCCGGGTCGGCTAAGGTGCCCTATACCGAAAAAGGTCTCTTCTGCGCCGTGCGAGTCATCATCGTCGACGATCACACCCTTGTCCGTGCAGGCCTGTCCAGGCTGCTGCAAACCTTCGCCGGTATCGATGTGGTCGGTGAGGCGAGCAACGCGCAACAAGCATTGGATATGACATCCCTGCATCGCCCGGATCTGGTTCTGATGGATCTGTCGCTGCCAGGGCGCAGCGGACTGGATGCCATGACCGATGTGCTGCGCGCCGCGCCGCGTACGCACGTGGTGATGATGTCCATGCACGACGACCCGGTGCACGTGCGCGACGCACTCGATCGCGGCGCGGTGGGTTTCGTGGTGAAGGACGCAGCCCCACTGGAGCTGGAGCTGGCGCTGCGCGCCGCGGCCGCCGGCCAGGTGTTCCTGAGCCCGCAGATTTCCTCCAAGATGATCGCCCCGATGCTGGGCCGCGAAAAGCCGGTCGGTATCGCCGCCCTGTCGCCGCGCCAGCGCGAGATCCTGCGCGAGATCGGTCGCGGCCAGAGCAACAAGGAAATCGCCGCCGACCTGGGGATCAGCGTCAAGACGGTGGAAACCCATCGCGCGCGCATGATGGAGTCGCTGGGCTGCCGGCGTGCGAACGATCTGGTGCTACTGGCGGCCAAGCACCACAACGAGCTGGTCTGAGCGACTCGCCACACGCTGTTTGCCCGGCCGTCAGGATGGTGAAAAGGGTACCGGGGCCATTTCGGCCTCAAACAGTGACGGAATTCCGTCAGGCACGCTCGAGCTCGCCGAAAATGTCGGGAGATTCCCGACGCGCTGTCGGGAAAATCATGAGTTGCCTCACCCGACTCCCCGATTAGAAACCCGTCGTGTTGTCCTGCAAGATGCGTTCCATCGCTGCTGCATGCAGTGCCCTTCGGAAGCGCTTCGATGAAGACGACCATTTCCGCCCAGCTTGGCCAGCAACTGCACCTCACCCCGCAGTTGCTGCAGTCGATCCGTCTGTTGCAACTGGACGGCATGCAGTTGGAACTGGAGATTCGTCGCGCGCTGGAAACCAATCCGTTGCTGGAGTTGGAAGAGCTGGCCGATAACGGGGACGCGGCCACCACCGACGACGATGGCGCTACCGATGTGGCCGCGTTCGACGAGCTGCCGGAAAGCACGATGTGGGACGTGCAGGGCAGCAGTTGGAACGACGGCGACGACGACCGCATGCAGCGCGTGGCCGCGGGCGAATCCACCGACCCGCATGTGCGCATCCTGCGCGAGCTGGCACTGGACCTGGACGAGGCCGCATTGGGGGCCGCCGCGTTCTGGCTGGAGCATACCGACGATGCCGGCTACCTGACCGACGCACTGTCCACCTTGCAGCAACTCGGTGCCACGCGGTTGGGCATCAGCGTGCAGGCCGTCGAGGCGATCCGCCAGCGCCTGCTGCATGGCGATCCGGCTGGCCTGGCCGCCTGCGACCTGCGCGAATGCCTGCAGGCGCAGCTGGCCGCCCTGCCCGGCCGCGTGCCGGCCCGCCACCTGGCCGGCCGCATCCTGGCCGGCGATCTGGACCTGCTGGCCAGTCACGACTACGCGCTGCTGGCGCGCGCCCATGATGCGGAAGTGGACGATGCGCGCGAGGCGGTGCGGCTGATCCTGTCGCTGCAACCGCGCCCAGGCGACGACCTGCTGCAGGAAAGCAACGCCAGCGTGATCCCGGACGTGCTCGCCTGGCATGCCGACGACAGCTGGCGGGTGGCGCTGAACCCGGCCACCACGCACCGGGTCAGCATCAACCCGGTGCACGAACGCGCGCTGGCCGAGGCCGGCGAGGCCGCCCAGCCACTACGCGACATGCTGCAGGAAGCGCGCTGGCTGACCCGTGGCCTGTCGATGCGCTACGAGACCCTGCTGCGCGCCACCCGCGCCATCGTCGAGCGCCAGGCCGCCTTCCTGGCCCGTGGCGAGGAAGCGATGGCACCGCTGACACTGAAGGAAATCGCCGACGAGATCGGCATGCACGAATCGACGATTTCGCGCATCACCACCGGCAAGTACCTGCAGACCCCGCGTGGCACCTTCGAGCTCAAGCACTTCTTCGCCGTGCGCCTGGAAGGCGCCAGTGTCTCCGGCCAGGCGGTCAAGGCCATGGTGCGCCGCCTGATCGAGAGCGAGCCGGCCGGCCGGCCGCTGGCCGATGAAGCCATTGCCGGCCTGCTGTCGCGCCAGGGCGTTAATATTGCGCGCCGGACCGTGGCCAAGTACCGCGAACAACTGGACATCGCCCCGGCACGCGAGCGCCGCCGCACCACCAAACCGCTGCTTGCGCGAGCGGGATAAGGACTACTATGAGCAAACTCACCGTGCTGCTGGTCGACGACCACGAGGGCTTCATCAACGCTGCGATGCGTCATTTTCGCAAGGTGGAGTGGCTCAATATCGTGGGCAGTGCCGCCAATGGACTGGAAGCGATCGAGCGCTCTGAGTCGCTGCGCCCCAATGTCGTGCTGATGGACCTGGCCATGCCGGAGATGGGCGGCCTGCAGGCAACGCGTCTGATCAAGACGCAGGACGATCCGCCGTATATTGTGATTGCGAGCCACTTCGACGATGCCGAGCATCGTGAACACGCTCTTCGCGCGGGTGCTGACAATTTTGTCAGCAAGCTGTCCTACATCCAGGAAGTCATGCCAATCCTGGAGGGCCTGACGGAAGGAGCCAGGAATGAGTGAGTCCCGCATTCTGTTGATCGACAGCGACGCCGTCCGCGCCGAACGCACCGTCTCGCTGCTCGAATTCATGGACTTCAATCCCCGCTGGGTCACCGACGGCGCCGACATCAACCCTGGCCGCCACCGCCATGACGAATGGATGGCGGTGATGGTGGGGTCGGCGCAGGACGCTGCGCAGGCCGATAAATTCTTCGACTGGCTGGCCGATGCCAAGCTGCCGCCACCGGTGTTGCTGATGGAGGGCAGCCCAAGCGAGTTTGCGCAGGCGCACGGCCTGCATGAAGCCAACGTCTGGGCGCTGGACACGCCGTTGCGGCACGCACAGCTGGAAGCGCTGCTACGCCGCGCCAGCCTCAAGCGGCTGGATGCCGAGCACCAGGCCGGCGTGCAGCAGGACAGTGGCCCGACCGGCAACAGCGAGGCGGTGACCCGACTGCGGCGCTTGATCGACCAGGTGGCCGCGTTCGACACCACCGTGCTGGTGCTGGGTGAGTCCGGTACCGGCAAGGAAGTCGTCGCGCGCGCCATCCACCAGCACTCGCCGCGCCGCGACGGGCCATTCGTGGCCATCAACTGTGGCGCGATCCCTCCGGACCTGCTGGAAAGCGAACTCTTCGGCCATGAAAAAGGCGCGTTCACCGGCGCCCTGAGTGCGCGCAAGGGCCGCTTCGAGATGGCCGAAGGCGGCACGCTGCTGCTGGACGAGATCGGCGACATGAGCCTGCCGATGCAGGTCAAGCTGCTGCGCGTGCTGCAGGAGCGCAGTTTCGAGCGCGTGGGCGGTGGCCAGACCATCCGCTGCAATGTGCGCGTGATCGCCGCCACCCACCGCAACCTGGAGGCGCGCATCAGCGACGGGCAGTTCCGCGAGGACCTGTTCTACCGTCTCAACGTGTTCCCGATCGAAATGCCGGCACTGCGCGAGCGCGTGGACGATCTGGCCATGCTGGTGCAGACCATCGCCGGGCAGCTGGCGCGCACCGGTCGCGGCGAAGTGCGCTTTGCCGACGAAGCCCTGCAGGCGCTGCGCAGCTACGACTGGCCGGGCAACGTGCGCGAGCTGACCAACCTGGTGGAGCGCCTGGCGGTGCTGCATCCGGGCGGCCTGGTGCGCGTGCAGGACCTGCCGGCCCGGTATCGCGGCGATTTCGCCTCCGCCATTCCGGCCGAGCTACCGCCGGAACCAGCGATGCTCGCCGCCTCCGGCGATGCCGGTGCGTTGCCGAGCAACGTGGTGACCCTGCAGCCCAAGACCGCCGATGCGGAACCGGCCTCTGCAGCCAGCCTGCCCGACGACGGTATCGACCTGCGCGGGCATATGGCCAACATCGAGCTGGCCCTGATCAACGAGGCGCTGGAACGCACCCAGGGCGTGGTCGCCCACGCGGCGCAGTTGCTGGGGCTGCGTCGCACCACGCTGGTGGAGAAGCTGCGCAAGTACGGCATCGACCGCGAACAGACCGAGCTGGCCAACTGAGCGCAAGGCCGCTGAGGTCCGGCTCGCTGGCATAGCGCTTGCTTCCATCGGATCATCCCGTCCGCAGCTGGGGCTGCGGACGCTTCCCGACATTCACCCGCACCAGCGAGGCATTGATGCCCATTCCCGTCACCAGTCCGCTGCTGCCGCCGCTGGAGGAGTTCCTGCCCTACCTGGAACGGATCTGGACCAGCCGCATCGTCAGCAATGGTGGCGAAATGCATCATGCGCTCGAGAAGGCGCTGTGCGACTACCTGGGCGTGCCGCATCTGGCGTTGCTGACCAACGGCACCACCGCGCTGATCACCGCCCTGCAGGCGCTGCGCATCACCGGCGAGGTGATCACCACGCCTTACTCGTTCGTGGCTACCGCGCACTCGCTGCTGTGGAAGAGCATCACCCCGGTGTTCGTGGACATCGACCCGGTGACGCTCAACATGGACCCGTCCAAGATCGAAGCGGCCATCACCCCGCAGACCACCGCCATCATGCCGGTGCACTGCTACGGCACCGCCTGCGACACCAGCGCGATCACGCGCATCGCCGACATCTACAACCTCAAGGTGATCTACGACGCCGCGCATGCCTTCGGCGTGCGCGACGACGGCGGATCGATCCTGCGTCACGGCGACCTGAGCGTGCTGAGCTTTCATGCCACCAAGGTGTTCAACACCTTCGAAGGCGGTGCGATCGTCTGTCCCGACCAAAAGACCTATCAACGCATCGGGCACCTGAAGAATTTCGGCTTCGTCGACGAGACCACGGTGGTGGCGCCGGGCATCAATGGCAAGATGAACGAGATCAGCGCCGCCTTTGGTCTGTTGCAGCTGCAGCATATCGACGATGCCATCGCGCAGCGGGGCGCGATCGACGCGCAGTATCGGCAGCGCCTGGGCGAGGTGCGTGGCATCCATTGCGTCGCGCGCTCGGCGCGGTCCAGCGCCAACTATGCGTACTTCCCGATCCTGGTCCAGGACGACTACCCCTTGTCGCGCGATGCGCTGTACCGGTTGATGCGCGAACACGGCATCCTGGTGCGGCGCTACTTCTATCCATTGATCAGCGACTTTCCGATGTATCGCGCCCTGCCCTCGTCGGCTCCGGCGTGGCTGCCGGTAGCGCGTTCGGTGGCTGCGCAAGTATTGTGCTTACCGATCTTTCCCGGCCTCACCGCCGACCAGGTCGATGCCATCGCCGACCTGATCGCCGGCGAACAGACCACATGAGCGCGTCACGCTGTACCGTATCTCCGGACTTTCCCATCTACCAAAGGCAACAAGGCGAGATCGCATGACCCAGGCAACGTTTATCGAGAACTTCCTCTCCGCTACCGATTTTCAGGAACCAGTGGAGGTCACGCTGGACACCGTACTGCTGGAATTGCCGGAGTGGGACTCGCTGGCAGCGCTGGGCGTGATCGTCATGTTCGACATGGAATACGGCAAGACCATCACCGGCGAGGACCTGGCCGCAGCCGTGACCGTTGGCGATCTCTACAAACTGACCGAGGCGTAAGCACCATGCCGACCTCCACGCTGCACAACGTCCGCTTTGCCGGCATGGCGACCTGCGTGCCGAAGCGGGTCGTGTCCAACCTCACCGATTGCCGGCCGCAGATCCGCTCCGAACGCGAGCGTCTGGTGCGCAACATCGGCATCGAGACCCGGCGCATGTCCCAGCCCTGGCAGTGCTTTTCGGACCTGGCCTTCGATGCGACTGAGGTACTGCTGGAAAAGCTGCAGTGGAAGCGCGAGGAGATCGACGCGTTGATCGTGGTGACGCAGTCGCCGGATTACCCGATCCCGGCCACTGCCATCATTCTGCAGGATCGGCTGGGGCTATCGCATGCCACGGTCGCCTTCGACGTCAATCTGGGCTGTTCGGCCTACCCGTTCGGTATCAACCTGCTCGGCTCGATGATCGCCGCCGGCGGCGTCAAGAAGGGCCTGCTGCTGGTCGGCGACCGCAGCGCCAACCTGGAAGACCCGATCTTCTCGGACTCCGGCACCGCCACCGCGCTGGAGTTCGACCAGAACGCAGCGCCGATGTATTTCGACCTCAACAGCGACGGGAGCGGTTACAGAGCCATCATCCTGCCGGTGGGTGGTCAACGCGAGCCTGTCGCGATCCAGCACCTGATGCCTTATCGTGAAAACGAGAAGGATCGCTGGCACCAGGCCACCGATCTGCAGCTCGATGGCACCGCAGTGCTCAGCTTCTCGACTCAGCGCGTTCCTCCCGCAGTTGAAAAATTGATCGCTTATGCTGGTGTAAGCAAGGATGACATCGATTATTTCGTGTTTCACCAGGCTAACCGGATGATCAACGAGACCATTCGCAAGAAGCTCGGCCTTGCGGTCGAGAAGGTGCCGTCCACCCTGCGCGACTTCGGCAACACCAGCGGCGCATCGTTGCCCCTCACCATGACCGCACGGATCAACAAGGAACTGGAATCTGGCACCAAGCGTGTACTGCTGTCAGGTTTCGGGATCGGGTTGTCTTGGGGTACCTGCCTGGTCGATATCGAAGGTGGGATGTTTCCGGATTTAATCGAGTCGTGAATACCTCCCTCGATCCGAACGACCCGTTCTCATTGCAGGGCAAGCGCATCCTGGTCACGGGAGCGTCTTCAGGCATCGGACGGCAGATCGCACTGAGCTGCGCGGAGATGGGCGCGCAACTGATCATCAGCGGCCGCAACGAAGCGCGTCTGGCCGATACCTTCGCCACACTCGAAGGCACAGGGCATGAGCAGGTGATCGCCGACCTGGACAAGCAGGAGGACATCGACCATCTCGTGGCTTCGGTCGGTGTCCTGGATGGTGTCGCACACGCGGCCGGCATCGCCCGGCTAGCACCATTCCGGATGATCAACCGCGCGCATCTGGACGAAACCTTCGCCAGCAATGTCTATGCACCGCTGCTGCTGACGCGCGGCCTGCTGACGAAAAAGCGCATCAACGCAAAAGGCTCGATTCTATTTATCTCTGCGGTGGGTTCGCACATCGGCCCTGTGGCCACTGCCGCCTACTCGGCCAGCAAGGGAGCGCTGCTCGGCGCAATGCGCACTCTGGCGCTGGAAGTGGCAAAGCACGGTATTCGCGCCAACTGCATCGTGCCCGGCTACGTGCGCACACCGATGCTCGAGGGCCTCAACCAGAGCGGGGCCAACATCGACGAGCACGCCAAACTGACCCCGCTGGGACTGGGCGAACCGGAAGACGTGGCGTACGCGGCAGTGTTTTATCTGTCCGACGCAAGTCGCTGGGTCACCCGCAACTACTTCCTCGTAGATGGTGGCCTGACCGTGCCGATGGACATCTACGCATGAGCAATCCGACTCGCAACGCCTTTTCCCTGACTGGCAAGACCATCCTGGTCACCGGCGCATCATCCGGCCTTGGCCAGGAAATCGCACTCACCTGCGCACGGCGCGGCGCGCGCCTGGTCATCAGCGGCCGCGATCCCGAGCGCCTCCAGCAGACCCATGCGCAACTGGCCGGCGACGGGCATGTGCAGGTGCAAGCCGACCTGACAGTGTCGGAGGACCGCGAGCGGCTGGTGCAAGCCAGCCAGCGCATCGACGGCGTCGTGCACTGCTTCGGTGGGCAGATGCTGTCGCCGATCCGACAGCTGAAGGAGGAGCTGATGACGCGCATGTACCAGGTTCATTTCTTGGCACCGGTCATGCTGACGCAACGTCTACTGCAAGCCAATTCCATTAATGCTCAAGGCTCCATCGTGTTCATGCTGTCCACCTCCGCGCATATCGGTACACGCGGCGTGGGGCCGTACTCGGCAATGAAGTCCGGCCTGCTGGGCATTATCCGGTGCTTAGCGTTGGAACAGGCGAAGCACCGCGTGAGAGTCAATGGGATTTCACCATCGGCGGTGCCCACTCCGCGTCTTTGGGGTGAAGACGACGGACTCAACGAAATGCTGAACCAGCAACGCGCGCGCCATCCACTGGGCCTGGGCACGCCGCACGATGTCGCCAACGCTACAGTTTACCTGCTGGCCGACGCCAGTCGTTGGGTCACCGGCACCAGCTTGGTCATGGACGGCGGGGCGGTGCTCTGATGGAACGCGCACTCATTATCGGCGCCAGCGGCTGGGGCCGCGAAGTCCTGGAGCAAATGCGTGACGACGCAGGGCATGGCAAGGACTGGCTGATCGGCGGGTTTCTGGACAGCCGCGCCGATATCCTGGACAGCTACGGGGTCGACACTCCGATCGTCGGCGATCCGATGAGCTACCTGCCACAGCCTGACGATGTATTCGTCTGTGCGATGGGCAACCCCTACGATCGCCACCGCTATGCCCTGCCGATCCTCGAAAAAGGTGGGCGGTTCATTCCCATCCTTACCGATGTCCGTCTGAGTAGGCGGGTGCATTTCGGCCAGGGCTGCTTTTTTGGCCTCATGGTCCATTCCGGGCCAGACGTGCGCATCGGCGATTTTGTCACCATCCATGCCCAGAGCATGCTCGGGCACGACGTGCGCATCGGTGACTACGTGCACGTTGGCGCAATGGCATTCATGGGCGGCGGCGTCCAGATTGGTAACTTCGTCACCGTACATCCGCGCGCCACCCTGATGCCCGGCGTGAAGGTCGGTGACGGCGCGGTCGTCGGGGCCGGCGCGGTGGTCATGAAAGACGTGCCGGCCGGCGCAAGTGTGTTCGGCAACCCTGCCCGCATCGTGTTCCAGAAAGACATTTGACAAGGCAGTGACTCATGCGCTCGCGAATGCACCCCAGGTACTACCTGTCACCGGAGATTTTTGCCCGCGAGCAGGAAAAGATTTTTCGCAAGGTTTGGCTTTTCGCAGGTCTGAAGACCCTGCTGACGGAAAACAACAACTTCATCACCCGCAAGATCGCCGGCATCCCGGTCGTCATCCAGAATTTCAACGGTCAGTTGCGCGCATTCGAGAATGTATGTCTGCACCGCAGTGCGCCGCTGCAGACCGCGCCAACCGGACGACGTCCCTTGGTTTGCCCCTATCACGCCTGGAGCTACGACCAGGATGGCGCGATCAAGAATATTCCCGAATGTCGTGCCCTGTATCGCATAAGCCGGGCAGAACAGCAGAAGCTCAGGCTGCGTGAGTTCGCCTTGCACGCGATCGGCAACGTGCTGTTCGTCAACCTGGACAGTGACCCGATGCCAATCGAGGAACAGTTCCCCGCGCACTTCATTTCCATGCTGGAAAGCAGCTCCAACCTGTACGACGGCGAGGTGATGGTGACCACCTGGCACTGCAAGTTCAACTGGAAGCTGGCGTACGAGAACCTACGCGACGCCAATCACCCACGCTTTGTCCACCCCAAGAGCCTCGCCCGGGAATTCGACTTCATCCCCTATGTCGATACTGAACTGGCGGCCGAAGGCCTCCGTCCCCTGCCCGACACCAGCCCCACCGGGCTACGCGCGGAGATGCGCCGTTTCAGCTCGGCCGGCGCTGACGCGCCGATCACCGAGCCCAAGCCGATGCCGTTCCATGAGATGGTCGAGCGCTGGGGGGAACAGGACGCCTATTTCAACTGGCTTGCTTTTCCCAACATGCACATCGCCTGCCCCAACGGCGGCTATTCCTTCACCCTGGAACATCACATTCCCGTGGCCCCGGACAGGACCGACCTGGAAATCTATTGGTTCACCACGCGCAAGAAGAAGCCTTATGCTTTTTCCAGCTGGAACCTACTCTCGCACATGCATGGCAGCCGGCTGGTGACAGGCGAGGACGTGGAGATCATGGAGCATGTGCAATCGGCGCTGCACATGGACGCACCGATGCCGACCCAGGGGGTCTACGAATTCACCAACCGCTTGGTGGAGCGCTGGTACGCAACACTGATGGAGACAGAACATGGCCTCTAGATGCGTCATCGGAACCGGCATCTGCCTGGAGCAGGTCTTCAATGCCTGGAAGCAGGCCGAGCCGCAGGCCGACGTACGCAGGATCGAGGTTTCGCTACGCCCCGACTATAGCTTCGACCTGGACGCGCTAGATGGCCTGGACCCGGCTGCGGACAGACTGTTCATCGCCTACGACGAACGCTTCGGCAACTTCAAACGCATGGAGCTGATGCAGCTGGCGATGGCACGCGGCTTTAGCCTGGAGCCTTTCGTCAGCAGTTCGGCCGTAGTCGCTGCCGATGCCGTGATCGGCCGCAACTGCTTCATCGGCGACGGCGTGGTGGTCGGCGTGGGCAGCCGTGTCGATTACAACACCGTGCTGCATAGCGGGGTCAAGATCGGCGCCGGCGTACATCTGCGCCCCTCATGCTGGTGCGACATCGGCGTCAGTATCGGCCACGGCACCGAGATCGGCGCGCACGCCATTCTGCGTATGGGAGCGACGGTCGGCCCCGGCATCCGCATCGGCCGCCACTGTGAACTGGGCTGGCCACGGCTGTATGACCGGGACGTGCCCAGCCGCACGGTGTACGACACCCGCTATGACGAACCCATCCATGTCTATGGCAATTAGTCCCAAGGAGGCTGCACGATGAAAGATTACTCCCTGAAAAGCGGAGAGAGATATCACACGCTCGACCATAATCTGGTCGGCGGAGACCACTTGTGGCGATATCGTTACGCAGCCTCGCGCCTACCTAATGGTCATGCCCAGCTTTTCGGCGCGGACGTGTTCTGCGGTTCTGGATATGGATCAGCGTTGGTGGCGCGCGAAACCCAGGCTTCGATTCTCGCAATTGACGGATCGGAGGAAAGTGTTGCAGTAGCGCGCCGCAAGATTCACGCCCCAAACATCATTTGGGCAGCCAAGTTGTTTCCCTTCGATTTACCCGAGCAGTGCTTCGACTTCGTCATGAGCATGGAGTCGCTAGAGCATGTCAAGAATCATGAAGCTCTTTTCTGGGTGTTGAGCAAATCCCTGAAACGCGGCGGGCAACTTTTCATTTCCTGTCCCAATGAGAGTGTCATGCCCTACACGGGTTACAAATGGCATTACCGCCATTTTGTGCCGGACGAAGTACGCACGCTTGCACGCGAAAACGGGCTTGAAGAAGTCGCCGCATTCTCGACTCTGTGTTGCGGACTTAAAGATGGGCAAAGCGCAATCTTCTATCCCCACCAGATGCGCAACGACCAAGGTCTGGATATTGAAGTCGGCGACACCATGCTATTTGAATTCAGGAAGCCATGATGCGAATTTATGCAGCTGGCTGGGCGTTGCAGAGTCCGGCACTCAATTTCTTCAAACGGTTCCTAGTGCTGAATTCCATTCAGCTATCAGGCATCGTGTATCCGCGCCAAATCCCCGATGATTTGGATGGCATTCGAGTGCTGGACTTCGAAACTGCCAGGAGCGAGCTGCACGTGGGAGATATCGTCCTGGACTGCCATCGTCCTGGCGTAGATGACCTGCGCCTGGGCACTGCGCTAAGTGATTTTTTCGCAACGCTCGGTATCCAGACCATGAGCGTGACAGCCTTCATCTCCAGTTTGATCGAGAAGGATCAGGGCAATCTCCTGCGCTTCCCAGTTGTCGGCCTCACTTCGACCGACTTACGCGGCTTGCACGACGAACCTTCACCGCGGCTCATTGAAGACGGCTTCGTCGATCTGCGCTCTCATCAGATCGCCACCAGGCTCGATGCAATCGCCAGAAGCTGCGATTGGGACCAGATGCTCGCCTTCGATCAGGATCAGACTCTGGAGGATGAGCTGCGTGTCGTCCTAGCAGAACTGTACGCATATGGCATGTTGCAGCGTCTACATGTACTGAACACGCCGCTGCCCTTTCTGGAGGCGCTGCTGGCCCTGAAGATCCAGGCACCCGAAAGCGAGTTCGTGGTGGAACTGGCCGCGACTGCGGCACAGGCGCTAGGGCCGCAGCTGGAATTCTACCGGCGCAGCCTGGGCTGTATTCAGGTCGCTGAGGCATCTGCTGGCGTCACCTATTTATCCGGTTCAGCCAGTGCGATTGCCAGCGTGCTGCGCCCAGGACAGAGGAGTGCTCCTGCGGTTTTCTTAATGCGACGTTCAATCCTGGACATAGGCACGATTCGGCGCGCGAATGGCGCCCAGCCGTATCGCATCATGTTGCGTCAGCCGGACACCAGCCCTGGCAACTTGATCGCGGTGCTAATGAACTGAAAGCCGAAAAGTTCCCCTCCGTGGATACAGCATTTGACTGTTCAAGATGATCGATTACCGATGATTTGCGATGCCTTGGTCAGCATCGTCATGCCGACCTACAAGCCGCGCTACTTTGCGCAGGCGCTGGAGAGCGCGCTAGCGCAGACCTATCCGGCGCTGGAGTTGGTGGTCTGCGACGACAATGCCGATGGCGCGATCGAGGCAGTGGTGGCAACGCGGCTGGCCGGTGCGCCCTTCCCGATCCGCTACCACCGCAACACACCGCGGCTTGGCGAGCTCCTCAGCACGATCAAGGGGATTGGCCTGGCGCAGGGCGAATACGTCAAATTCCTGCACGACGACGATGTGCTGGCGCCGGAGTGCATTGCACAGCTGGTGGCGGCGATCGAGCGCAATCCGGGCACGGCCATGGCCTCTTCGCGCCGGCAGCGCATCGATGACGATGGCCAGCCACTGCCGGATATCCCGGCCACGTGTTTTCCGTTCGCCGACGATGTGTTGATCGACGGCCCGGAGCTGGTGTCGTTCCTGGCCGACCACGCCATCAACTTCATTGGCGAGCCGAGTTGCGTGCTGGCACGGCGTGCCGATCTGCTGGCGTTGGGCGACGGGCTGATGGCGCTTAACGGCAAGGCCATCGACTGGGTGGGCGATCTGGCGATCTACGTCAAGCTGCTGCGCCACGGCAACCTGGCGTTTCTGGCCAGTCCGCTCACGCAGTTTCGCGTGTCCAGCGCGCAGTTCAGCCAGGCCGGCCGCGATCAGGTCGGGGTCGGCGATCAGGGCCATGAGAACCTGCGCGAGGGCATCCGTCAGCTCGGCTGGCGACGCGAGCACGGCGACAACCGGCAGGTGCGGGTGGCGCCGCTCAGCCCGCACAAGGCGCGCGTGTTCAAGTCGGTGGATCTGGTCAATGCGCTGATGCGCAGCGCCGGCATGGTCGAGCAGGTCTCGCCGGCCACCTGGCTGGGTGTGCGCCATCCCAGCGATGTGCAGCGCGCACTGATCGATGCCCGGCTACAGGCGCATGGCGGCGGGCCGCGCATTGCGGTGATGCTGATTGATCGCGAGGGCGATGCCACGGCCGTGGCCGCCACGCTGGCCAGCCTGCAGGCGCCCGGCGGCTATCCACACCAGCAGGCCTGGGTGCTCAGCGCCTCGCCGGCGCAGGTCCGTGACGCCGAACGTGGGGTGCTGATCGACAGCGACGGCCTGGTGCCGGCGCTCAACCAGGCCGTCGCCACCCAGCAGGCCATCGATTGGGTGCTGCTGGTCGATGCCGGCGCGCTGTTTACCCTCAGCGGCCTGACCGTGGTGGCGTTGGGCCTGCTCGCGCTGCCGGATACCTGCCAGGCGGTCTATGCCGACGAAGTGGTCGCGCTGGACGACCGCCAGCTGGGGCTGGCGTTGCGGCCGGCGCTGTATCTGGACGCGCTGCTGAGCGCGCCTTCCACGCTGTCGCGGCATTGGCTGTTTCGCCAGGCCACGCTGGTGGCCGATGGCGGATTTCCCGCAGGTCCGGGCGCGGCCTTCGAGCTGGATTACCAGTTGGGGCTGGTCGAACGCCACGGGCTGGCCGGTGTGCAGCACATCGCCGAACCGCTGCTGGTGGCCTCCCCCCAGACCCGGCACGGCGATGCCGACGAACGCCAGGCCATTGCGCGGCATCTGGCCGCACGTGGGTATGTGGACGCGCAGGTACACAGCGCCGGCCCGGGCCGTCATGCGCTGGAGTACCGGCACGCGCAGCAGCCGTTGGTCAGCATTCTGGTGCTGGTCGATGGCCGCCTGGCACAGGTGCAGCGCTGCCTGGAAAGCATCCTGGCCAACACGGCGTACCCGCATTACGAAGTGCTGCTGCTGGACCGCGCCAGCAGCCAGCCGGAGCTGCGCGACTGGCTGGCCGGCATCGATGCGTTGGGGATGCAACAAATCCGTGTACTGCGCTTTGCCGCCGAGCCGTCGCGCGAAGCAGTCTGCAACGCAGCCGCCGAGCATGCGCGTGGGGATGTGCTGCTGTGGCTGGCCGCAGGCGCGGCAGTGATGAAGGCCGATTGGCTGGAGCAGTTGCTCAACCACTCACTGCGGCCGGAGGTGGGCGCGGTGGGCGGCAAGCTGTTGCGCGGCGACGGCACCGTGCACCACGCTGGCCTGTTGCTGGGCCTGGGGGCGCCGGTGGCGCGGGCCTTCGCAGGCAGTGCCTTCGACGACTCCGGTTACCTGCAACGCCTGCAGCTGGACCAGAACTATGCCGCGCTCAGTGGCGAGTGCCTGATGCTGCCGCGCCAGTTGTTCCTGGAAGCCGGCGGTTTTGCGCTGGAGCCGGAGCTGGCGCCATGGAGCGATGCAGACCTATGCCTGCGCCTGCACCAGGCCGGCTACCTCAATGTGTTCGCCGCACGCGCGCAGTTGCTGGTCGACCCGCTGGAGCCTCCTGCCGTCACCGCGCTGGACGAAGAAGCGATGTATGCGCGCTGGCTGCCGCTGATGGCCAACGACCCGGCCTACAACCCGGGGTTTTCGCTGGACCCGGGCGCCGGCTTCCAGCTGGCCGACCCGCGCGCCAGCTGGCGTCCACTGCAATCGTGGCGGCCGCTGCCGCGGGTGATGGCATTGCCGGCCGACATCGAGGGCTGCGGGCATTATCGGGTGATCCAGCCGCTGCGCGCCCTGCGCGAGGCCGGCCTGGCCGAAGGCGTACTGTTCAACGGCTATCTGGAGATCGCCGAACTGGCGCGTCAGGATCCCGACGTGGTGATCCTGCAACGGCAGGTCGGCGAGGCGCGACTGGAGGCGATGCGGCGGATGAAGGCGCTGTCGCGCGCGTTCAAGGTTTACGAGCTCGACGACTACCTGCCCAATCTGCCGCTGAAGAATGCCCATCGCGAACACATGCCCAAGGACATTCTCAAGACCGTACGGCGCGGGCTGGGCCTGGTGGACCGCTTCGTGGTCTCCACCCCTGCCCTGGCCGAGGCGTTTGCCGGGCTGCATCGCGATATCCGCGTGGCGGAAAACCGCCTGCCGCCGCATTGGTGGGAACATCTGCCTGCGCGGGCCGAACGCCAGGGTGGCAGGCCGCGGATCGGCTGGGCTGGCGGCGCCAGCCATACCGGCGACCTAGAACTGATTGCCGACGTGGTGCGCGAGTTGGCTGACGAAGTCGAATGGGTGTTCATGGGGATGTACCCGTTCGCGCTGCGCCAGCAGATTCACCAGTTCCAGCCGGGCGTGCCGATCGACCAGTACCCCGCGGCGCTGGCGGCGCTGGATCTGGATCTGGCGCTGGCGCCGGTAGAACAAAACCTGTTCAACGAGTGCAAGAGCAACCTGCGCCTGCTCGAGTATGGCGCCTGCGGCTATCCGGTGATCGCCAGCGACGTGCGCTGTTACCAGGGGACCCTGCCGGTGACGCTGGTGAAGAACCGCTATCGCGACTGGATCGGCGCGATCCGCGAGCACCTGGCCGACCCGGCCGCAGCGCGCGCCAAGGGCGAGACCTTGCGCGAGGTCGTGCGGCGCGACTGGATGCTCAGCGGCAGCCATCTGGACACCTGGCGAGCCGCCTGGTTGCCGGACTAGCGCAGGTGCGCTGCTGCTGCGTTTCTCCGTTTGCTTTAGAACGAATGTCTGACTGATGTGAATTGACGGCACGCCCTCATCCGGCGCTGCGCGCCACCTTCTCCCGCCAGCGGGAGAAGGAAAGGCTGGTGGCGCGGGGTCTGTTGGTTGCACAGCGACTGGTCGCCCATAGGCTCCCTCCCCGCTGGCGGGGGAAGGTGCCCGAAGGGCGGATGGGGGGCGTGCATCCGCACTGACGGAGATGTGGGTTTTCACTCCGATGCCAGGGGTTGCCATGCCTGCTGCCGCGTGGCGATGAAGGTGTGGCCCTCATCCGGCGCTGCGCGCCACCTTCTCCCGCCAGCGGGGGAAGGAAAGGCTGGTNCCCTTCCCCCGCTGGCGGGGGAAGGTGCCCGAAGGGCGGATGGGGGCGTGCATCCGCACTGACGGAGATGTGAGTTTTCACTCCGATCCCGCGGGTTGCCATGCCTGCTGCCGCGTGGCGATGACGGTGTTGCCCTCATCCGGCGATGCGCGCCACCTTCTCCCGCCAGCGGGAGAAGGAAAGGCTGGTGGCGAGTGGCCTGTAGGTTGCACAGCAACTGGTCGCCCACTGACTCCCTTCCCCCGCTGGCGGGGGAAGGTGCCCGAAGAGCGGATGGGGGGCGTGCATCCGCACTGACGGAGATGTGAGTTTTCACTCCGATGCCGCGGGTTGCCATGCCTGCTGCCGCGTGGCGATGACTGTGTTGCCCTCATCCGGCGCTGCGCGCCACCTTCTCCCCGCCAGCGGGAGAAGGAAAGGCTGGTGGCGAGTGGCCTGTAGGTTGCACAGCACCTGGTCGCCCACCGGTTCCCTTCCCCCGCTTGCGGGGGAAGGTGCCCGAAGGGCGGATGGGGGCAATAGCGACACGACTACGACAGGCGCCCAGAAACACAGGAACACACCCGCGTCGGAATCCCGGCGCCATTTCGGCACGCCGCTTGCATTGATGTGGATGCCTCCCTGGCAGACCGCACCCATGAGCGATTCCGTCACCTCCATCCTCTCGCAGATCCGCAGCTACCAGAGCCAGATGGGCCAAGGCCCGATGGGTGCGGTGGGCGATGCGGCGCGCGGCAATCAGATCCAGGGGCTGGCCGGGGCACAGGGAACGCCGGCCACGCAGGCGCCGAGCTTCAGCGAGACCCTGCGCGGCGCGCTCGGCAGCGTCAACGAGGCGCAGCAGAAGTCCGGCGCGCTGGCCAAGGCCTTTGAAATGGGCGACCCCAGTGCCGATCTGGCGCGGGTCATGGTCGCCTCCCAGCAGTCCCAGGTGGCCTTCCGCGCCACCGTGGAAGTCCGTAACCGTCTCGTCCAGGCTTACCAGGACGTCATGAACATGCCGCTGTAAGGATTGACGACACATGGCACTCGCGATCAGCAGAGAAAACGTGAACCAGAACGCCGAGAAGGCGGGTCAGTGGTTCGACCGTGTCCGCAGCCTGCAGATCACCCGCAAGCTGACCATGATGGCGATGATCGCCGTGGCAGTGGCGGCCGGTCTGGCGGTGTTCTTCTGGTCGCAGCAGCCCGGCTACCAGCCGCTGTACACCGGCCTGGATGAAAAGGGCAATGCCGAGGCGGCCGACCTGCTGCGCACCGCCCAGATCCCCTACAAGATCGACCAGGCCACCGGCGCCATCTCGGTGCCGCAGGACCGGCTGTACGACGCCCGCCTGAAGCTGGCCGGCTCCGGCCTGACCGGCAAGGAAACCGGCGGTGGCTTCGAGCTGATGGAAAAGGACCCGGGCTTCGGCGTCAGCCAGTTCGTGGAAAGCGCGCGCTACCAGCACGCGCTGGAAACCGAACTCTCGCGCACCATCGGCACCCTGCGCCCGGTGCGCGAGGCCCGCGTGCACCTGGCCATTCCCAAGCCCAGCGCGTTCACCCGCCAGCGCGAGGCGGCCAGTGCCTCGGTAGTGCTGGAGCTGCGCGGCGGCCAGGGACTGGAGCGCAACCAGGTCGATGCCATCGTCAACCTGGTGGCCTCCAGCATCCCGGACATGACCCCCGAGCGCGTGACCGTGGTCGACCAGAGCGGCCGCATGCTCTCCATCGCCGACCCCAACAGCGACGCCGCCCAGCACGCCGCCCAGTTCGAACAGGTCCGCCGCCAGGAAAGCTCCTACAACCAGCGCATCCGCGAACTGCTGGAACCGATGACCGGCCCGGGCCGGGTCAATCCGGAAACCAGCGTGGACATGGATTTCTCGGTGGTGGAAGAAGCCCGCGAGCTCTACAACGGCGAGCCGGCCAAGCTGCGCAGCGAGCAGGTCAGCGACACCAGCACCACCGCCACCGGTCCGCAGGGCCCTCCCGGCGCCACCAGCAACAGCCCCGGCCAGCCGCCGGCACCGGCCGTGGTCGGCGCCCCGGGCACTCCGGCGGCCGCCAATGGACAGGCCGCCGCACCGGCCACGCCGACCGAAAGTTCCAAGAGCGCCACCCGCAACTACGAATTGGACCGAACCTTGCAACACACCCGTCAGCCGGCCGGCCGCATCAAGCGGGTGTCGGTGGCGGTGCTGCTGGACAACGTCCCGCGCCCCGGTGCCAAGGGCAAGATGGTGGAGCAGCCGCTCACCGCCGCCGAGCTCACCCGCATCGAGGGCCTGGTCAAGCAGGCCGTGGGCTTCGACGCGGCACGTGGCGACACGGTGTCGGTGATGAATGCCCCGTTCGTGCGGGAAGCGGTGGCGGGCGAGGAAGGCCCGAAGTGGTGGGAAGACCCGCGCGTGCAGAACGGTCTGCGCCTGCTGGTCGGTGCGGTGGTGGTGCTGGCGCTGCTGTTCGGCGTAGTCCGCCCCACCCTGCGCCAGCTCACCGGCGTGACCGCGGTCAAGGACAAGCAGCGCAAGGCTGGCAACGATGGCACTCCACAGAGCGCCGACGTGCGGATGGTCGACGAAGACGACGATCTGATGCCCCGCCTGGAAGAAGACACCGCGCAGATCGGTCAGGACAAGAAGACCCCGATCGCCCTGCCGGATGCCTACGAAGAGCGCGTGCGCGTGGCGCGCGAAGCAGTCAAAGCCGATTCGAAACGTGTCGCACAAGTCGTGAAGGGATGGGTCGCCAGTGAAGCCTGAAACACAACCGATGACCGGAGTGCAGCGCGCCGCGGTGCTGTTGCTGTCGCTGGGTGAAAGCGACGCCGCCGAAGTGCTCAAGCACATGGACCCCAAGGAGGTGCAGAAGATCGGCATCGCCATGGCCACCATGACCGGCATCTCGCGCGACCAGGTCGAGAAGGTGATGGACGAGTTCAACGGCGAACTGGCCGGCAAGACCTCGCTGGGCGTGGGCGCCGACGACTACATCCGCAATGTGCTGATCCAGGCGCTGGGTGCCGACAAGGCCGGCGGCCTGATCGACCGCATCCTGCTGGGCCGCAACACCACCGGCCTGGACACCCTGAAGTGGATGGACCCGCGCGCGGTCGCCGACCTGGTGCGCAACGAACACCCGCAGATCATCGCCATCGTGATGGCGCACCTGGACAGCGACCAGGCCGCCGAATCGCTGAAGAACCTGCCCGAGCGCACCCGCGCCGACGTGCTGCTGCGCATCGCCACGCTGGACGGCATTCCGCCCAACGCGCTGAGCGAGCTCAACGACATCATGGAGCGCCAGTTCGCCGGCAACCAGAACCTGAAGTCCTCCAACGTCGGCGGCATCAAGGTCGCGGCCAACATCCTCAACTTCCTGGACACCGGCTCGGATCAGGGCGTGCTGGGCGAGATCAGCAAGATCGACGCCGACCTGGCCACCAAGATCCAGGACCTGATGTTCGTGTTCGACAACCTGGTGGACCTGGACGACCGCGGCCTGCAGACCCTGCTGCGCGAAGTCTCCGGCGAGCGTCTGGGCCTGGCCCTGCGCGGCGCCGACGTCAAGGTGCGCGAGAAGATCACCCGCAATATGTCCCAGCGCGCTGCCGAGATCCTGATCGAGGACATGGAAGCGCGCGGCCCGGTGCGCCTGGCCGACGTGGAAGCGGCGCAGAAGGAAATCCTCACCATCGTGCGCCGTCTGGCTGACGAAGGCGCCATCAGCCTGGGCGGCGCCGGTGCGGAGGCGATGGTATGAACGACGTGGTCACCCGCTGGCTGGCGCCCGACCTGCACATGGCCCCGGCCCTGCCGGAGCCGGAGTACGCCGAACCGGCCATGCTTGAGCCGGTGCTGCGCCCGCCGACCCTGGAAGAGATCCAGGCCATCGAGGACGCCGCCCAGCAGGAGGGCTTTGCCCGCGGTCATGCCGAAGGCTTCGCCCAGGGCCAGTCCGAGGTGCGCCGCCTGACCGCGCAGATCGACGGCATCCTGGACAACTTCACCCGCCCGCTGGCGCGGTTGGAAAACGAAGTGGTCGGCGCGCTCGGCGAGCTGGCCGTGCGCATCGCCGGCCAGCTGGTCGGCCGGGCCTACCAGGCCGATCCGCAGCTGCTGGCCGAGCTGGTCGGCGAGGCCGTGGATGCGGTCGGCGGCGCCGGCCGCGAGGTCGAGGTGCGCCTGCACCCGGACGACATCACCGCGCTGCTGCCGCACCTGGCGCCCAGCAGCACCACCCGCGTGGCCCCGGACATGAGCCTGAGCCGCGGCGACCTGCGCGTGCATGCCGAAAGCGTGCGCGTGGACGGCACCCTGGATGCGCGCCTGCGGGCCGCGCTGGAGACAGTCATGCGTAAATCCGGAGCAGGCCTGTGAGCGCCTTGTTGGGAGCCACCCCCGCCGACTGGCTGGACGCGCGCAATCTGCGCCTGGCCACCCGCCTGGGCGGCCTGGGCCTGGACCCGGCCGCCGGCCGCACCCTGATCCGCGAAGGCATCCTGCGCCGCGCGGTCGGCCTGACCCTGGAAGCCACCGGCTGCGAAGCGCCGATGGGCGCCACCTGCAAGGTGGAGGTGGACGGCGGCTGGGTGGATGCGGAAGTGGTCGGCTTCGCCGGCGAACGTACCTACCTGATGCCCAGCGCCGAGCTGCATGGCCTGCTGCCCAATGCCCGCGTGGTGCCTTCGCGGCGCCGTGGCGGCGTGGAAGTGGGCGAAGGCCTGCTAGGTCGCGTGATCGACTCCGACGGCACCCCGCTGGACGGCAAGGGCCCGATCCGCGCCGAAGGCAGCATCGGCATGGCCGGTGTGTCGATCAACCCGCTGGCGCGCGAACCCATCACCACCTCGCTGGACGTAGGCGTGCGCGCCATCAACGCGATGCTGCCGATCGGCCGTGGCCAGCGCGTGGGCCTGTTCGCCGGCTCCGGCGTCGGCAAGTCGACGCTGCTGGGCATGATGACCCGCTTCACCTCCGCCGACGTGATCGTGGTCGGGCTGATCGGCGAACGTGGCCGCGAAGTCCGCGATTTCGTCGAAACCACCCTGGGCGAGGAAGGCCTGCGCCGCGCCGTGGTCGTGGCCGCACCGGCCGACCGCCCGCCGCTGGCGCGCCTGCATGGCGCCTACCGCGCCACCGCCATTGCCGAATGGTTCCGCGACCAGGGCCTGAACGTGCTGCTGCTGATGGATTCGCTGACCCGCTTTGCGCAGGCGCAGCGCGAGATCGGCCTGTCGGTCGGCGAGCCGCCGACCACCCGCGGCTACCCGCCGTCGGTGTTCGCCAAATTGCCGGCGCTGGTGGAACGTGCCGGCAACGGCGCCAAGGGCCGCGGCTCGATCACCGCCTTCTACACCGTGCTGACCGAAGGCGACGACCCGCAGGACCCGATCGCCGACGCCGCCCGCGCCATCCTGGACGGCCACATCCTGCTCTCGCGCCGGGTTGCCGACAGCGGCCTGTACCCGGCCATCGATCTGGAATCCTCGGTCAGCCGCGTGGTTCAGGACATCGCCGACGAACCCTGGCGCCTGCGCATCCGCAAGCTCAAGCGCCTGCTCTCTGCCTACACCGCCAACCGCGACCTGATCGCCATCGGCGCCTACCAGCGCGGCAGCGACCCGGCCACCGACGAAGCGCTGGCGCGTTGGCCGGAGATCGTCGAATTCCTTGGCCAGGACGTGCACAAGGCCTCGCTGCTGAGCGACAGCCTGTCGGCGCTGCAGCAACTGGTGGAACCCGAGAATTAATCCATGATGCAGTCCAAGCGAATCGATCCCCTGCTGCGCCGCGCGCAGGAACAGGAAGACAAGGTGGCCCGCGACCTGGCCGAGCGCCAGCGCATGCTGGACACCCACCAGTCGCGCCTGGAAGAACTGCGCCGCTATGCCGAGGAATACGCCAACAGCCACATGGCCGGCACCAGCGCGGTGGCGCTGAGCAACCGCCGCGCGTTCCTCGACCGGCTCGACAGCGCCGTGCTGCAGCAGGCCCAGACCGTGGAAAGCAACCGCGCCAGGGTCGAATCCGAGCGTACCCGCCTGCTGTTGGCCAGCCGCGAGAAGCAGGTGCTGGAACAGCTGGCCGCCAGTTACCGCGCCCAGGAAAACAAAGTGATCGAACGCCGCGACCAGCGCGAAATGGACGACCTCGGCGCCCGCCGCGTGCGCCTGGCGCGCGCCGAAGATACCCACGGAGAATCCGCATGAATCCCCTGTCCGCCTTCGCCGCCGGCCTTGGCGCGCTCGCCGGTACCGGCAAGAAGTCCAGCTATAGCGACCCGTCGTCCGACCCGGATCCGGCCAAGGACCAGTTCGCGCGCATGCTGCAGCCGACCAATACCCCGCAGCAGGCACCCGAGCGGGTGCCGGCCAAGCAGGCCGCGCCCAAGTCCAGCCAACCCGACAGGCAGCGCGCCGACGACGATCGCGGCGATGACGCCACCGGCGATGCCACCGCACGTCCGCGTGCGCAGGACGGCGATGCCAAGCCCGCGCAGTCGGCCAAGGAGCCGGCCGCCACGGACGGCAGCACCGCCGCCGCGACCGCCAAACCAGGCACCGCCGGCAAGGACGGCCAGGACGGCAAGGAATCAGCGGCCGATGCCGCCACGGCCACCGAGGCCGGCTGGCCGCCGCCGGGTCTGGGCGGGTTCGGCCTGAGCCTGCTGGCCCAGGCCGTGCCGGGTGGCGATGCACTGGCCGCCGCTGCCGCTGCGCTGGCGGCCAGCGTGGCCAACGCCGCCGGCACCACCCCGACCGCAACCGCCGCGCCGACCGACGCGGCAGCACCGGCCGCCTCCGCCACCGTGGGCACCGCGCTGCCCTCGCTGGGCGCACTGGCACTGGCAGCAGCGACCGTTGCCAAGCCCACCTCCACCACCGCGGTGAGCGGCGATGCGCAGACGGCCGCGCTGATGAGTCTGGCCGCAAAGGCCTTGGCACCGGCCAAGGACGACGGCGCCGCAGCGGCGGGCCCGGACGCCCCGGCCTTCGTGTTGCCCACTGCCGCCGCGCCCGTGCTCAACCGCGTGCAGGACCCGGCACCGATCTTCAGCGCCTCGCCCACCCCGACCCCGGAGATGGGCAGCGACACCTTCGACGATGCCATCGGCGCCCGCCTGAGCTGGCTGGCCGACCAGAAGATCGGCCACGCCCACATCAAGCTCACCCCCAACGAGATGGGCCCGGTCGAAGTACGCCTGCACCTGGAAGGCGACAAGGTCAACGCCAGCTTCACCGCCGCCCATGCCGACACCCGCCAGGCGCTGGAGCAGAGCCTGCCGCGGCTGCGGGAAATGCTCGGCCAGAACGGCTTCCAGCTCGGCCAGGCCGATGTGGGCCAGCAACAGCAGAGCCAGTCCGGCAATCGCAACGGCGGCGGCAGCGAGGGCAATGGCCTTGCGCTGGACGACAGCCCGGTCGTCGGAATTCCGTCGGTCGTGTTACGCCAGCGTGGATTGCTGGATGCCTACGCCTGATCCCATGCGCGGCAGTCGTCCATGGCGGGCCTGTCGCGCCCGCCTGCTAGGAACGGTGTGCCCCCCCCCCCGCGGCGCAAGGCTTGCGGGGGGATTTTGCGTGGCCGCGCATACGTGCCAGGAAACCGACGCGGCTTTGGCACGCTGATTGCATCCATTGGGTGAGCATTCCCCCTGGAGCAGACCGTGGCAGCCGCAAAGAAACCCGAAAAGACCGAAGACAAAGACGAGAAGAAGAAGGGCGGCAAGAAGCCCATCCTGCTGATCGCCATCGGTGTGGTGGTGCTGGCGGCCGCCGGCGGCGGCGCTTGGTTCTTTCTCGGCCACAAGGGCGAGGAAAAAGGCGGCAAGCACGCCGCCCCCAAGGTGGCCGAAGTGCCAAAGCCGGCACAGTACTTCCCAATGGACCCGGCGATTGTGGTTAATCTGGCCGATCCTGGCGACGGCCCGCAGTATCTTCAGGTCGAAGTGCAGCTGGTCACCCGCGACCCGGAAGAACTCAAACTCATCACCGAGAACGCCCCTGCCATCCGTGCGCACCTGTTGATGCTGCTGTCCCAGGTCAAGGCCACCGACGTGGCCGACCTGGCCGGCAAGCAGAAGCTGCAGAAATCCGCGCTGGCCGAAGCGCAGAAGGTAATGACCAGCGAAACCGGCAAGAAATGCATCGAAGAATTGCTGTTCACCAGTTTCGTCACCCAGTAAGGCTGCCCCATGAGCGTGAGTGATCTGCTTTCCCAGGACGAAATCGATGCCTTGCTGCACGGCGTGGATTCGGGCGCGGTCAACACCGAGCCGGAGCCGTTGCCTGGCGAGGCCCGCCAGTACGACCTGTCCAGCCAGGACCGCATCATCCGCGGGCGCATGCCCACCCTGGAGATGGTCAACGAGCGTTTTGCACGCCTGTGGCGCATCGGCCTGTTCAACCTGATCCGGCGCTCGGCCGACCTGTCGGTGCGCGGCATCGACCTGGTCAAGTTCAACGAATACATGCACTCGCTGTACGTGCCGACCAACCTCAACCTGATCCGCTTCAAGCCGCTGCGCGGTACCGGGCTGATCGTGTTCGAGCCCACCCTGGTCTTTACCGTGGTGGACAACTTCTTCGGCGGCGACGGCCGCTTCCACACCCGCATCGAAGGCCGCGAATTCACCGCCACCGAGATGCGGGTGATCCAGCTGATGCTCAAGCAGACCTTCGCCGACCTGAAGGAAGCCTGGGCACCGGTGATGGACGTGGACTTCGAGTACATCAACTCGGAGATCAACCCGCATTTCGCCAACATCGTCACCCCGCGCGAATACGTGGTGGTGTGCCGCTTCCACGTGGAGCTGGAGGGCGGCGGCGGCGAGATCCACATCACCCTGCCGTATTCGATGCTGGAACCGATCCGCGAACTTCTCGATGCCGGCATCCAGAGCGACCGCAACGACCGCGACGACTCGTGGAACGTGATGCTGCGCGAACAGCTCGATACCGCCGAAGTGACCCTGTCCAGCGTGCTGGCCAGCAAGCGCATGAGCCTGCGCCAGCTCACCGGCCTGAAGATCGGCGACATCCTGCCGATCGACCTGCCCGCCCAGGTGCCGCTGTGCGTGGAAGAGATCCCCCTGTTCACCGGCGAATTCGGCGTTTCCAACGGCAACAACGCCGTGAAGATCACCGCCGTGCGCCCACCCGGCGTGCAAGCTCCGCGTGCCGTTCCATCCCAGGACCCCAACCCATGACCAACTCCGACATCCTCGACGCCGCGCCTGCCACCTTCGACAGCCTGCAGGCCGAGCACGACCAGAACGCCGCCGACCTCAACCTGGACGTGATCCTGGACGTGCCGGTGACGCTGTCGCTGGAAGTGGGCCGCGCGCGCATTCCGATCCGCAACCTGCTGCAGCTCAACCAGGGCTCGGTGGTGGAACTGGAGCGCGGCGCCGGCGAACCGCTGGACGTCTACGTCAACGGCACCCTGATCGCGCACGGCGAAGTGGTGGTCATCAACGACCGTTTCGGCATCCGCCTGACCGACGTGGTCAGCCCCAGCGAGCGGATCCGGAGGCTGCGTTGATCGGCCTGCTGGCCGCTGCCGCGCCCGCCGCGGCCAAGGCCACCCAGGTGGGCGCACAGGCCCCGGCCACGCCCAGCATGTTTGGCGCAGTCTTTGCATTGCTGCTGGTGCTAGCGCTGATCGTCGGCCTGGGCTGGTTGCTCAAGCGCATGCCCGGCAGCGGCTTCCGCAGCAGCGAGGGCCTGCGCCTGGTCACCAGCCTGGCGGTGGGCGCCAAGGAGCGCGTGGTGGTGGTGGAAGTCAACGGTCAGCAACTGCTGCTGGGCGTCACCCCTGGCGGCATCACCACCTTGCATACCTTGCCCGAACCGCTGCCGCCCACCCCGGCCCCCACCCTGCCCAACCTCAAGCAACTGCCCAATTTCGCCCAGCTGCTCGCCCAGAAGCTGCGCAAGGACCCGTGACATGTTCAGTAGCTGGAATCGCTGGGGGCGCAGCCTCCGCCTGGTGTTGATCCTGCTGGCGATGAGCTGCCCGCTGCTGGCCGCCGCGACCCCGGCCGCGCTGCCGTCGGTGGCGCAGGCCGCTGCACCGGCCGCCGCTCCCGCCGCCGCCCCGGCGGCGGTGCCGCCCGGCTCCAACCAGTTGCCGAACCTGCCGAACGTCAGCGTGGGCCGCATCGGCGACCAGCCGGTGAGCCTGCCGCTGCAGACCCTGCTGCTGATGACGGCCATCACCCTGCTGCCGTCGATGCTGCTGGTGCTGACCGCCTTCACCCGCATCACCATCGTGCTGGCCCTGCTTCGCCAGGCACTGGGCACTGGCCAGACCCCGTCCAACCAGGTGCTGCTTGGCCTGGCGATGTTCCTGACCGCGCTGGTGATGATGCCGGTGTGGCAGAAGATGTGGGGCGCCGGCCTGCAGCCCTATCTCAACAACCAGATCGACTTCTCCAGCGCCTGGACACTGACCACCCAGCCCTTGCGCGCCTTCATGCTGGCGCAGATCCGCGAGACCGACCTGATGACCTTCGCGGGGATGGCCGGCGACGGCAAGTACACCGGCCCGGACGCGGTGCCGTTCCCGGTGCTGGTAGCCTCGTTCGTGACCAGCGAGCTGAAGACCGCCTTCGAGATTGGCTTTCTGATCTTCATCCCGTTCGTGATCATCGACCTGGTGGTGGCCAGCGTGCTGATGTCGATGGGCATGATGATGCTGTCGCCGATGCTGATCTCCGCTCCGTTCAAGATCCTGCTGTTCATCCTGGTGGATGGATGGGTGTTGGTGGTGGGGACGCTGGCGGCGAGCTTCAACGCGTCGTAGCTGTGGATGGCGCGCTGTGCTTTTGTTCTTTGCTCGTCCGGGGCCCCATACCGCAGCGGCAAGGCCGGCAGATACAACCCGCAGGGCGGCGCGCATGGATGCGCGTCGTTTTTGTAAGGGACATGGATGTCCCTTACAAAAATTTCTGCCGGCCTTGCGCACCCGCAGCGCCGCAGGCGCGGAGGGCGCGAGGACGGGGTGTGCTTTCTTTTGGTTACTTTTCTTTGCACAAGCAAAGAAAAGTGACTCGCGCCCGACAGGGCGTGAAAGCCGTTGATTTGCTGTTCCAATCTCATAGCAACCGTTCAAGCAAAAACACTAGCGAAGGCAGAAGCAGAGCTTTCGTCCCCCTTCGGGGGGCGAGTCACTTTCTTTGCTTGTGCAAAGAAAGTAACCAAAGAAACACACCCCGTCCTCGCGCCTTCCGCGCTGCGCGCTCCAGGTCCGCAATCCGGGTAGAAATTTTTGTAAGGGACATCCATGTCCCTTACAAAAACATCGCGCATCCTTGCGCGATGCCCTGCGGGTTGTATCTACCCGGATTGCCGCTGCGGTATGGGGGCCCGTAAAGCGAACAGCAAAGGCACAGCAACGGCAACGGCAACGGCAACGGCGAAACGCGTCGAAGACGCTGCGTCAACATGCCGCAAGCAAAAGTCCGCGCTACCCTCTAGCTCCCAGCCAAACCACCGACCCGAATCCCCAATCCCGAATCCCCAATCCCCGCCCCTTTGGCACCCGACTTGCATCACCACCGCCCATGAGCCCTGAAATCGCCCTGACTGAATTGCGTGGTGGCCTGGTCACCGTCCTGTGGATTGCCGGACCGATGTTGCTGGCGGTGCTGGTGGTGGGTGTGGTGATCGGCGTGGTCCAGGCCGCCACCCAGTTGAACGAACCCACCATCGCCTTCGTCGCCAAGGCGGTGGCGTTGACGGCCACCCTGTTCGCCACCGGCAGCATGCTGCTGGGGCATCTGGTGGAGTTCACCATCGCGCTGTTCCAGCGCATTCCGCATCTGATCGGCTAGCGGGCCGGACCGGATGGATGCCGCCACCCAGATGGTGATCGACGGCCAGCGCGCGTTCGCGATGGTCGGGGCGATCATGTGGACGATGCTGCGCACCGGTGCGTTGCTGACCGCGATGCCGCTGATCGGCACCCGGGCGGTGCCCGGGCGGGTGCGGGTGATGCTGACCGGGACCCTGGCGATGGCGCTGGCGCCGATCCTGCCGCCGGTGCCGGAGTGGGATGGCTTCACTGCCAGCGCGGTGCTCAGCATCGCGCGCGAACTGGCGGTCGGCGCCAGCATGGGATTCATGCTCAAGCTGATCTTCGAAGCCGGCGCGCTGGCCGGCGAGCTGGTGTCGCAAGCCACCGGCCTGTCGTTTGCGCAGATGTCCGACCCGATGCGCGGAGTGACCTCCGGCGTGATCGCGCAGTGGTTCTATATCGGTTTTGGGCTGTTGTTCTTCGCCGCCAACGGGCACCTGGCGGTGATCGCGCTGCTGGTGGACAGCTACAAGGCGTTGCCGATCGGCACCGCCATTCCCGACGCCAGCGCCTTCGCCGAAGTCGCTCCCACCCTGTTCCTGCAGATCCTGCGCGGCGGGCTGACCCTGGCGCTGCCGATGATGGTGGCGATGCTGGCGGTGAACCTGGCCTTCGGTGCGCTGGCCAAGGCCGCGCCAGCCCTGAACCCGATGCAGTTGGGCCTGCCGCTGACGGTGTTGCTGGGGATGTTCCTGCTGTCCAGCTTCGCCAGCGAGTTCGCACCGCCGGTGCAGCGCCTGTTCGATATCGCCTTCGATGCTGCCAGGGAGCTGACGGCCTAGCCGCGCCGGCTCAAGTTTTGCGCAGGGTCGCCGTCAACGCTGGGGACGATCGACCCGTTCCGTCATATCGCCCCTCGCCCCGCGGAAGCCGATGCCCAACCCTGCCCTGTTCGCCTGTCCTGTCCTGCGATGCGCAGTGTCGCGGGCGCGTCTGTGGTTGGCGGCGGCAGTGCTGCTGCTGGCCTGCACGTGCGGTGCCCATGCGCAGAGTTACAGCTTCCGCGATTACGGCCAGGCGGACGGCCTGCAGGGCATGACCGTCAACGGGCTGGTCGAAGACCGGCGCGGCGTGGTGTGGGTGGCAACCGAGCTGGCGCTGCACCGGTTCGAACGCGATCGCTTCATCGCGGTCGAGCGCGATACCGGGCTCGATGCCCGCTACACCCGCGCCCTGACACTGGATCACGCAGGACGGCTGTGGGTTGCCACCGCCAACGGCGTTTTCGTGCGTATCGGCGACAGGTTTGTGCAGGTGTTCAACGAGGGCGAACGTATCAGTGCCGATGCCGGCAACGTGATCGCGGCCTATCGCAATGGCGTGGCGGTCGTCAGCGACGGCGCGTTGCTGGCGTTGACCCCTACCGACGGCGACCACTGGCAGGTGCAGACGCTGGAGCTGGGAACAGCCGACGGCAACGTGCTCAAGGTCGGCCGTACCCTGCTGGCCGATGGGCAGTCGCTGTGGGTGTCCTGCAACGCCGGTGTCTGCCGCCTGGACGCCGACGGCAGGGTGGTCGAAACCTTGTTCGAAGCCGATGGCGTACCGGCCAAGCGTTGGCGTGTGATCTTTCGCGAGCGTGGCGGCCGGCTGTGGCTGCGCGGCGGCGGCATCATGGTCTCGCGCGAACCCGGCGCGTCACGTTTTCAGGAGCGCCCGGCCAATCCGCACAACAGCTTCAAAACCATGTCCGGCGCGACCACGATGGTGGAAGACCCGCAGGGCCGCATGTTGACGCGATCGGATCAAGGGTTGGTGCGCTGGGAGGGCTCACAGTGGTCCGACATCGGCAACGACCAGGGCATGCAGCTGGATGCGCTGGTCGGCCCATTGCTGTTCCAGAGCACCGGCACCTTGTGGATCGGCACGCGCGGCACCGGGCTGCAGCGTCTGCTCGGCTACGGCACCATCGAGCATCTCACCGAAGCGCAGGGCATGGCTGCGGCGCCCATCTGGTCCATGCAGCGCCTGCCGGACGGCACGCTTGCGGTAGGCGCCGATGGCGGCGCCAACCTGCTCGCGCCACGCGCCACGCACGCCCAGCCCTGGCACCTGGAGGACGGCAAGCCGTTGTCGCAGACGCTGAGCATCGCGGTGGCGCCCGATGGCGCGGCCTGGGTGTCGTATTACTCCGGCGCCATCGCGCGGCGCGACCCGGCGACCGGATTGACCCGGCGCGTGATGGATCTGCCGCGGCCTGGCTACAAGATCCTGTTCGATCGCGACGATTCGGTCTGGATCGCGACACCGCGCGGGCTGGCGCACGGCCAGGCCAGCCCGCCCTACGGGTTGATCTCCGACCCGGCAATGGCGACGACGTTCGTTGGCGACATCGACTTCGACCCCCAGGGCCGCCTGTGGGCTGCCACCGGCGATGGCCTGTACCGCCGCGACGGGACGCGCTGGGTGCATGTGCCGGTCACCGGTCGCCTGCCCACCCAGGACATGTACCAGATCGATTTCGCACCCGATGGCGAAATCTGGCTCTCGTTGCGCGAAACCGGGTTATGGCACGGCCGCCTGCAGGCAGACGGCAGCCTGCCGGTACAGGCGGTGGACGACCCGTTGCTGTCCAGGGTGATGCCTTTCATCCTGCGCCACGACCGCAAGGGCCGCTTGTGGGTAGGCAGCAGCCAGGGGCTGGATCTGTACCAACGTGGCCGCTGGTCGCGGATCACCCACGCCGAAGGTCTGTTATGGGACGACCTGGCGTCCAATGCATTTTTCGAAGACGACGACGGCAGCATCTGGATCGGCAGCAGCAGAGGGCTCAGCCATCTGCGCGACCCGCAGCAGTTGTTCGCGTCGCAGGCGCTCAGGGTCGAGGTCAGCCAGGTCCGTCGCGGCACCCAGATCGTACCGGCCGGCGGCGTGCTGGACTGGTCGGAAACGCCGCTGGACATCGAGCTGGACACGCCCGGCGTCGAGGGCGGCGCCGACCGCATCAGTTTCCGCTACCGCGTGCAGGGCCATCAGGCGCGCTGGACCACCACCTCGCTCAGCCATCTCACCTATCCGCTGCTGCCACCAGGCCATTACACGCTCGAAGTGCAGGCGCTGGATGCCTATCAACGCAGCGCAAGCGAGGTGGCGCGCTTCCACTTCGTGCTGCGCCCACCCTGGTGGCGCAGCATCCCCGCGCTGATCGGCTATGTGGTGCTGGCCATCGCCGCGGTGATCGTGCTGCTGCGTTGGCGTACCGCCAAACTGCTGCGTCGCAAGCGCGAGCTGGAGCAGTTGGTGGCCCAACGTACCGCAGAGTTGGAGCAGGACAAGCGCGATCTGGAATCGGCCCGTGCCGCGCTGGCACTCAAGGCCACCCATGACGAACTCACCGGCCTGCTCAACCGCGCAGGCATCCTTGCTGCCCTGCGCGACATGCTGGAGCGCGCCGACGCGACCGCCCAACCGCTGGCGGTGGTGCTGATCGACCTGGATCACTTCAAGCTGGTCAACGATCAGCACGGCCACCTGGCCGGCGACGCGGTGCTGGCCGGAGTCGGCCGCCGCATGGATACGCTGGTGCGCGGCGACGACCGCATCGGCCGCTATGGCGGCGAAGAATTGCTGGCAGTGCTGCCGGGGTTGACCCAACAAGCCACCCATCGGCTGGATGCCCTGCATCGCGGCATCTGCGGCGACTACCCTATCGATGGTGGCTGGCTGCATGTCACCTGCTCGATCGGGGTGGCGTGGTTGCAGCCCGGCGAAACGCTCGAGCAACTGCTGGCGCGCGCCGATGCTGCGCTGTACCGCGCCAAGCGCAGCGGCCGTAACCGCATCGATTACGACAATGGTCAACTGCCGGCAGTGGTGATCGCCGACAGCGATGGCTGAGCGCCTGGGTCGCAGAACCTCCAGCTGCACCTGGCCATCTCCGCCCTATGCGATGACTCCGCTGGCCGTGCAGTGCGCACAGACAGACCCGATGCGGCGCGTATCGCGCTGATCTGCCACCTGTGGCGTGGCGCGACGCCCGCAGCGGGTCGACCGCGTTGCCAGCCTGCGCGGGCCGGTTCGCCGCCTTCGTACACCGGATGCGGGCGGTCACGCCTGCCGGCGGCGGCTGGTCGCCACCGCCTGCGTGCGCACGGCATGCACCCGCTGCGGCCGGCATCGAGCACCTGGCTTGATCGTGGTCGCAGCCAGTCTAGGCAGGATCTGCGCAGCGGTTGCGCTCGCCGATTCATCGCGTCAATTGATTGCCGCATGCAATTAAAGTAAACCGCGTGAACAGCCGCTAGTCGCTATATCGCGGCCTGCGATGGGGCCGCCCATGGCAAGCGTGAGACACCGCGCGAGGGGCGCGGACCGCACACACCGATGCGTGGGAGACAGCAACGCTCGTGGGGTTTTTGCAGCGCCAACGGAGGTCGCCGGGCCGGAGTGCATCGTTTGCTGCGGTGCTGCTGGTGGCGTTGCTGTCGTTGTCGGAACTGGCCAGCGCGCAAAGCGCCAGCATCCGCCGCTATGCGCACGACCAGGGCCTGCTCGGCCTGGCGGGCACCTGCCTGCTGCAATCCCGCAACACCTTGTTGTGGGTGTGCACCGAAAGCGGGCTGTATCGCTATAACGGCCGTCTGTTCCAGCAGGTTGTGCTGGACGGCCTGCGCAACGAACCGATCACCGCGATGAGCGAAGCGCCCGACGGGCGGCTGTGGGTGGCTGGATTCCAGGCCTTGTTCGTGGGCGACGAGCGCGGCTTTCGCAAACTGGCGCGCGATGAGGCCGAACACCTGCAGGACGGCATGCTGCTGGCCAGCCTGTCCTGGGGCACGGTGCTGGCCAACGGCGGCACCCTGGAACGCCTGAGCGAACGCGCCAACGGCCGTTGGCACAGCGAGCCGCTGCTGGACACCGCAACCCGGGTCAAGGTGCCCGAGTTGTCCAAGGTGATCAGCCTGTCGGTGGACGGCGACACGCTGTGGGCAGGCTGCGCGCACAAGCTGTGCGCCATCGATGCGCAGCGCAAGGTGCAGGTCTACGGCCCCGAGCAAGGCGTCCCCGACGATCGCTGGTACAGCGTGCTGCGCGATCGCGACGGTGCGCTGTGGGTGCGTGGCGCCGGCACCCTGCTGTATCGCGCGGCCGGTGCCAGCCGCTTCAGCGTGCGACCGCTGCCGCTGCTGGACGGCACCACCGTCGGGCAACAGGCGCCGCTGGTGATGGACCGCGAGGGACGCGTCCTGGTCCGTCGCAACGATGGCCTGGCGCGCTGGGAAAACGGTCACTGGCGCAGCTTCGGCGCAGGCAACGGGCTGCCGCCGGGCAGCAGCGATGCGATCGTGGTGGACCGCGATGGCGATGTCTGGATGACCGTGGACGGCGAAGGCCTGGTGCGCTGGGCCGGCTACGAATGGATCGAGAACTGGGACGCTTCGCAAGGCATGCCGGCCGCGCCGACCTGGTCGATCGCACGCGATGCGCACGGTGCGCTGGTGGTGGGCAACGAACACGGCGCCGGGCGCAAGGACACCCCGGGCGGACGCTTCGTGCCGGCCCTGCCGGAGTCGGGCATCCAGATCGTGGGCATGGCGCGCAGCGCCGACGGCAGCCTGTGGACGATCAATTCGGCCGGGTTCCTGCGCCGCAACTGGCCCGATGGCCGTAGCACCGCGGTCGCCAGGCTGCCCCGCACCGCCCGGCGCCTGCACAGCGATCGTGAGGGCCGGCTGTGGATCCTGACCGCTGGCGGCCTGTTCGTGATCGAGCAGCCGCTGGAGGGCGGCGTGCCGCAGGCGGTGGCCGATATGCCCACCATCGCCTACACCGACATCCAGCAGACCGCTGACGGCACGCTCTGGATCTCCAGTGCCAATGGCCTGTTCCGGTTGCAGGGCCAGCGCTGGTCCAAGCTGCGGGTGAAGGTCAACGGCGGCGATGCCGACCCCTGGATCAGCAAATTCCATATCAGCGACAGCGGCGAAGTATGGCTGGCGTTCTATCGGCCCGGCGTCTGGCACGGCATGTTGCTCGCCGATGGCCTGGACCTGCAGGCGATCAGCGACGAAGCGCTGCGCGATGTCGGGGTGTATCTGCTGCGCGGCGACAGCGTCGGCCGGGTCTGGGTCGGCCATGCCCGCGGCGTGGAGGTCTACAACGGCGAGCACTGGGCGCATCTGTCGCAGTCGCAGGGCCTGCTGTGGGACGATGTCTCCGAAGCGGCCTTCGCCGAAGATCCGGACGGCTCGGTGTGGATCGGCACCGCGCGCGGGGTCAGTCATCTGCACGACCCGGCCCGGCTGTTCGACCAGCGCCAGCCCAGCGTACGCATCGACAGCGTCAGCCGCGGCGGTGAGCCGATCCGCAGCGGGCAACTGCTGGGCTGGAGCGACAAGCCATTGCATATCGAACTGTCGACGATGGAGGTCTACGACGACCCGAGCAGGCTGACCGTGCGCTATCGCCTGCTCGGCCTGCACGAGGAATGGATCCAGAGCGATGACCTGTCGATCGACCAGCCGCCGCTGCCGGCCGGGCACTTCCGCCTGCAGGTGCAGGTGCTGGACCGCTACCGGCGCACCGCCTCGCCGGTGGTGGACCTGGCCTTCGCGGTGGCGCCGCTGTGGTGGCGCAGTCCGCCGGCGATCGCGCTGTACCTGCTGATCGGCGGCGGCCTGCTGATCGGGCTGTGGAGCTGGCGCCACCGCCACCTGGTGGCCCGCGAACGCATGCTGGCCGAGCTGGTGGCCGAACGCACCTATCAGCTGGAGCGGGAAAAACGCGACCTGGAAAGCGCACGCGCGGCGTTGGCCCTGAAGGCCAGCCACGACGCGCTGACCGGCCTGCTCAACCGCTCCGGCGTGCTCGAGGCGATGACCGAGGAACTGCAGGCCTGCGCGCATGCCGAGCATCCATTGGCGGTGGTGCTGATCGACCTGGACCACTTCAAGCAGGTCAACGACGAGCACGGCCATCTGGTCGGCGACGCGGTGTTGGCCAAGGTCGGCGCGCGGCTCACCGCCTGCCTGCGCGATTCGGACAAGGTGGGCCGCTACGGCGGCGAAGAACTGCTGTTACTGCTGCCCGGCATGCATCGGCAGAGCCAGCACCGGCTGCGCGCGATCCACGAAGCGATCAGCCTGCCGCCCTACGACGTGGGCGCCGCGCGTCCGCTGCAGGTGACCTGCTCGATCGGGGTGTCGTGGTTCCGCGTCGGCGACACCGCCGCCACCCTGCTGGCTCGCGCGGACGAGGCGCTGTACCGGGCCAAGCGCCACGGCCGCAACCGTATCGAACCGGAAGAACCTGAAGTTTCCGTGGCCTGATCCACAGCGTTGCGGTAGACGACCTCAAGAACACACGCAGCGGGTCGCTAGCTCCTTGAGCAAGCGCATCTGTCGGCGCTGGAACTGGATGGGTGGTCGCAACCTACAACCTTGGCATGGTGCTGTTGTCGCTGCTGGTGGCGGTGATGGCCTCCTACACGGCATTGCACATGGCCGCACGCACCTGCGCCAGTCGCGGCGGGATCGCCGCTGCCTGGCTGGTGGGCGGTGCCATCGCCATGGGCATCGGCATCTGGTCGATGCACTTCGTCGGCATGCTCGCCTTCCGCCTGCCCATTCCGCTGGGCTACGACGTGGCACTGACCGCGTACTCGATGCTGGCGGCCGTGCTGGCTTCGGCACTGGCGCTGTGGCTGACCTCGCAGCCCCAGCTGCCCTGGTTGCGGCTGGGCCTGGGAGCCGTGCTGATGGGGCTGGGCATCGCGCTGATGCACTACATGGGCATGGGCGCGCTGCGCATGGCGCCGGCCATCACCTATGACCCGTTGCTGTTCGGCCTGTCGATCGCGATCGCCATCGGCGCCTCCGCCGCCGCGCTGTGGATCGCGTTCCGGCTGCGCCACGAAGGCCGTCGCTACAGCCTGCGCCTGATCGCCGCCCTGATCATGGGCGTGGCCATCGTGGGCATGCATTACACCGGCATGGCCGCCGCGCAGTTCGCGCCGGGCAGCATCTGCGGTGCCGCCGCCGGAGCGCATCTGCCGTTGTCGTGGCTGGCCGCGCTGGTCATCGCGGTGACGCTGGGCCTGCTGATCCTGGCGCTGGTGATCTCGGTGCTGTCGCGCCGCTACCAGCAGCGTACCGACGTATTGGCGCAATCGCTGGCACAGGCCAACGCCGACCTGGCCCTGGCCGCCCTGCACGACCCGCTCACCCGCCTGCCCAACCGCGTGTTGCTGCACGAGCATGTGCTGCAGAACATCGAACGCGCGCAGCGCGATGGGCAGCGCTTTGCGGTGATGTTGATCAACCTGGACGGCTTCAAGGTGGTCAACGACGGCTATGGCCACCAGTTCGGCGACCGCCTGCTGGTGGTGGTGGCCGAGCGTCTGAGCGCGCACCGCAGCGCGCACGGCAGCCTTGCGCGCCTGGGCGCGGACGAGTTCGTGCTGGTGGTCGATATCGCCGACCCGGAAGACGCCGCCGCGACCGCCGGGCATCTGCTGCGCTCGCTGGCGGTGCCGTTCCTGGTCGGCGACCACGAACTGCGTCTGAGCAGCAGCATCGGGATCGCGCTGTATCCGGAAGACGCCGGCAGCGAGCACCAGCTGATGACCCATGCCGACGCGGCAATGGGCCACGCCAAGCAGGCCGGCCGCAACCGCTACAGCTTCTTCGAGCGCTCGATGACCGGCACCACCGGCGAGCGGCTGCAACTGCTGCAGGACCTGCCGCGTGCGCTGGAATCGGGCCAGTTCGTGCTGCACTACCAACCCAAGTACAGCGCCGACGACGGCCGCCCGCTCGGTGCCGAGGCATTGATCCGCTGGCAGCATCCCGAGCGCGGCCTGGTGCCGCCGGACAGCTTCATTCCGCTGGCCGAACGCAGCGGCATGATCGGCCCGCTCGGCAGCTGGGTGCTGCAACAGGCCTGCCGGCAGATGCGCGCCTGGCGCGAGGCCGGCCACGGCGACTGGCGGGTGGCGGTGAACCTGTCGGCCACCCAGCTCGCCTCGCCCAGCCTGCTGGAGGAAGTGGCGACCACGCTGGACCGCCACGCCATCGCCCCCGGACAGCTCACCCTGGAAATCACCGAGACCATGGCCATGCGCGATGCCGATACCTGCCTGCGCACGCTGGGGCAGCTCAATGCGCTGGGTGTGCGCATCGCCATCGACGACTTCGGCACCGGCTATTCCAATCTGCTGTACCTGCGCAAGCTGCCCGCCCACGAGCTCAAGATCGACCGCAGCTTCGTGCAGGCCATGGACAACGGCGCCGAAGACATCGCCATCGTGGCCGCGGTGGTGGCGCTGGCCCACACCATGCGCCTGCAGGTGGTGGCCGAAGGCGTGGAGACCCCCGCCCAGCGCAACACCCTCGAACGCCTGGGCTGCGACCAGCTGCAGGGCTACCTGCTGGGCCGCCCGATGCCGGCCGAGCACTTCATCGCCCTGGTCGTCGCCCAACGCGACGGCCCAGGACGCCTGGCCAGCTGAGCCAGGCCCCAAGGCGCCACGCCCCGAGCACGACGTGGCATCATCCATTCGGCCCGTCAGCCGCGTCCCGATCAGCCCGCAGCCAACCGCTCCTACGAATCCCAAATCCCGACTCCCAAATCCCGCTTCTGGAACACCGCTTGCATCAGCCCAGGCTGATCCCCCACCGGCATCTCCATGTCCGAGTCCGAAGACGGCGGCGAGCGCACAGAGCTTCCCACCGAAAAACGCCTGCGCGAGGCCCGTGAGCAAGGCAACATCCCGCAATCGCGCGAGTTGTCCACTGCCGCGGTATTCGGCGCCGGCGTGTTCGGCCTGATGGCCCTGGCCGGCGGCATCGGCGATGGCGCGGCGGTGTGGATGAAGACCGCGCTCAGCCCGGACCCGAAGATGCGCGAGAACCCGATGGCGCTGTTCGGCCACTTCGGCGACCTGCTGCTGCAGCTGATGTGGGTGATGCTGCCGCTGATCGGCGTCTGCCTGCTGGCCGGCCTGGCCGGGCCGCTGCTGATGAGCGGCATGCATTTCTCCGGCAAGGCGCTGATGCCCGACCTCAACAAGCTCAACCCGATGAATGGGGTCAAGCGCATGTGGGGCAGCAATAGCCTGGCCGAGCTGGTCAAGTCGGTGCTGCGCCTGCTGTTCGTCGGCCTGGCTGCCTGGCTGTGCATCTCCAAGGGCCTGCACGGCCTGCGCGCGCTGGTGAACCAGCCGCTGGAACAGGCAGTCGGCAATGGCCTGGATTTCACCAAGAGCCTGCTGTTCTACACGGCAGGCGCGCTGGTGCTGCTGGCCGCCATCGACGCGCCCTACCAGAAATGGAACTGGATGCGGAAGCTGAAGATGACGCGCGAGGAGATCAAGCGCGAGATGAAGGAAAGCGAGGGCAGCCCGGAGGTGAAGGGCCGCATCCGCCAGATGCAGATGCAGATGTCGCAGCGCCAGATGATGGAGGCGGTGCCCAAGGCCGACGTGGTGCTGATGAACCCGACCCACTACGCAGTGGCGCTCAAGTACGAGGGCGGCAAGATGCGCGCACCGATCGTGGTGGCCAAGGGCGTGGACGAAATGGCCTTCCGCATCCGCGAAACCGGCGAGCAGCACCGGGTGGCCATCGTCACCGCCCCGCCTTTGGCACGCGCCTTGTATAGGGAAGCCCAAATCGGCAAGGAAATTCCCGTGAGACTCTATTCGGTCGTGGCCCAGGTGCTCTCCTACGTCTACCAGCTGCGCGGGTGGAACGGCGGCCCGATGCCGGAATTGCCGTCGCTGGACGTGGATGAGTTCGGCAAGGGGGCCAGCGCATGAGCGCCCAGCCCGCCCCGATGAATGCACGGCGCATCATGGAGTTGCTGCGCAACGGCCTGGGCGCCCCGCTGGCGCTGATGGCCATGCTGGCCATGCTGATGGTGCCGCTGGCCGCGCCGGTGCTGGATGCGTTGTTCACCTTCAACATCGCCATCTCGCTGATGGTGCTGCTGGCGGTGGTGTACGTGCAGCGCCCGCTGGAATTCACCATCTTCCCGATCGTGCTGCTGATGACCACGATGCTGCGGCTGGCGCTGAACGTCGCCTCCAGCCGCGTGATCCTGATCAACGGCCAGGACGGCCACGCCGCGGCCGGCAAGGTGATCGAGGCCTTCGGCCAGTTCGTGATCGGCGGCAACTACGCGGTGGGTATCGTGGTGTTCGCGATCCTGACCATCATCAACTTCGTGGTCATCACCAAGGGGGCCGGGCGCGTGTCGGAAGTGACCGCGCGCTTCATCCTGGACGCCATGCCCGGCAAGCAGATGGCCATCGACGCCGACCTCAACGCCGGTTTGCTGACGCGCGAGGAGGCCAAGGCCCGCCGCGAGGAAGTGCGCGAAGAAGCCGACTTCTACGGCGCGATGGACGGTGCCAACAAGTTCATCCGCGGCGACGCCATCGCCGCCATCCTGATCCTGTTCATCAACCTGGTCGGCGGCATGGCCGTGGGCATGCTGCAGCACGGCATGTCGTTCGTGGATGCGGCCTCCACCTATACCTTGCTGTCCATCGGCGACGGCCTGGTGGCGCAGCTGCCGGCACTGCTGGTGTCGTCCTCGGTCGCCCTGCTGGTGACCCGCGCCTCGCGTGCGCAGGACATGCGCGGGGCGATGATCGGCCAGGTGTTCGGCCAGCACCGCGCCCTGGCCGTGGCCGCCTCCATCCTGGGCCTGGTCGGCCTGGTGCCGGGCATGCCCAACGTCGCGTTTTTGACGCTGGGCCTGATCCTGGGCGTGATCGCCTGGAAAATGTACAAGCGCAGCCTGGCCGCGCCGGCCGCCGGCGATGCCGCCGCCGATCCGCAGGCCGCTGCCACCGCCGCCACCGCCCAGGCCAGCGCCGAACTGAGCTGGGACGAACTGCGCCCGATCGACCCGCTGGGCCTGGAAGTGGGCTACCGGCTGATCCCGCTGGTGGACAAGCACCAGGGCGGCGAACTGATGGCGCGCATCAAGGGCGTGCGCCGCAAGCTCACCCAGGACATCGGCTTTTTGGTGCCACCGGTGCATATCCGCGACAACCTGGAACTGTCGGCCAACGCCTACCGGCTGCTGGTGCACGGCGTGCCGGTGGCCACCGCCGAGATCCACCCCGACCGCGAGCTGGCACTGGACCCGGGCGGTGCGCTCGGCCAGCTGGACGGCATCCCCGGCAAGGACCCGGCGTTCGGCCTGGATGCCACCTGGATCCAGCCGCATCAGCGCGCCTATGCCGAATCGATGGGCTACACCGTGGTCGACCCGGCCACCGTGGTCGCCACCCACCTGTCGCACCTGATCCGCGAACACGCCCCGGAACTGCTCGGCCACGAGGAAGTGCAGCAGTTGCTGGCCACCCTCGGCAAGACCGCGCCGAAGATGGTCGAAGACCTCACCCCCAAGGCCTTGCCGCTGTCGGTGGTGGTGCGGGTCCTGCAGAACCTGCTGATCGAGCGCATTCCGGTACGCCAGCTGCGCAAGATCGTCGAAGCGCTGGTCGAGCATGCACCGCACAGCCAGGACCCGGCCGCCCTAACCGCCGCGGTACGCACCTCGCTGGGCCGCTTCATCGTGCAGGAAATTGCCGGCATGTCAGCCGAGCTGCCGGTGTTCACCCTGGCCCCGCAACTGGAGCGCGTGTTGCAGGAATCCACCCACGGCAACGGCGTGGCGCTGGAGCCCGGCCTGGCCGAGCGCCTGCACCAGAGCCTGGCCGATTGCGTCGGCAAGCAGGAAGCCCGCAACGAACCGGCCGTGGTGCTGGTCCCCGGCCAGGTCCGCGCGGCCCTGGCCCGCCTGGTCCGCCACAGCGTGCCGAGCCTGTCGGTACTGGCCTACAGCGAAGTGCCGGAAGACAAGCGCCTGAAGCTCGTCGGCACGATCAGCTAAGGACCAACGCCTCTCCCTTCCCCCGCCTACGGGGGGAGGTGCCCGAAGGGCGGATGGGGGGGGCGGCCGTCTGGCGATGTTCCCGCAGGTGTGACTCGCACGGCACCAGGAGCCCCCTCATCCGGCGCTGCGCGCCACCTTCTCCCGCACGCGGGAGGAGGCGATGGGTTGCCAGCGCTGCAGCAGCGTGTCGGACCAACCGCTCCCTTCCCTCGCCTGCGGGGGAAGGTGCCCGAAAGGCGGATGGGGGCAGCCGCCTGGCGATGTTCCCGCAGATGTGACTCGCACGGCACCGGGAGCCCCCCTCATCCGGCGCTGCACGCCACCTTCTCCCACACGCGGGAGAAGGCAATCGGTTGCCAGCGCTGCAGCGGCGTGTCGGACCAACCGCTCCCTTCCCTCGCCTGCGGGGGAAGGTGCCCGAAAGGCGGATGGGGGCAGCCGCCTGGCGATGTTCCCGCAGGTGTGACTCGCACGGCACCGGGAGCCCCCCTCATCCGGCGCTGCGCGCCACCTTCTCCCACACGCGGGAGAAGGCAATCGGTTGCCAGCGCTGCAGCGGCGTGTCGGACCAACCGCTCCCTTCCCCCGCCTGCGGGGGAAGGTGCCCGAAGGGCGGATGGGGGGCAGCCGCCTGGCGATGTTCCCGCAGGTGTGACTCGCACGGCACCAGAAGCCCCCTCATCCGGCGCTGCGCGCCACCTTCTCCCACATGCGGGAGAAGGCAATCGGTTGCCTGCGCTGCAGCAGCTTCAGGCCAACGTCGCTCCCTTCCCCCGCCTGCGGGGGAAGGTGCGCGAAGGGCGGATGGGGGCCGCAGGGGAAGCCGCCGCACGCGCCAGCGTCCTGAGCGAGCGCCAGAAATCCAGCGCTGCGGTTTTGGCACACCGCATGCATTAGCTCTGGCGAGACCGCAGACAGCACCACCGCTGCGGGGCGGATGGCAGGACTTGGAACTACCCACGGGACAGGCAACTCATGACGCTGGCAACACACCCACATTCAACCCGCACCCGTCCGGCGTCCGGCGGGTCCCGTTCCTGGAGGCAACTGGCATGAAGATCAAACGCTTTGTCGCCCCGGATATGCGCACCGCATTCCGCATGGTGCGTGAGGAACACGGCCCGGATGCCGTGATCCTGTCCAACCGTCGTACCGCCGAAGGCATCGAGATCGTCGCCGCCAGCAACTACGACGAAGAGCTGGTGCAGCGCGCCCTGGAAACCGCCCGCGAAACCCCGGCCGCCGCCGCGCCGGTGCAGCAGGCTCCCGTGCAGCAGGCTCCGGCCCAGCCGGTGCAGGCTGCCGCCCGTCCCGCAGCGCCGGTCCACGCCCCGCTGAAGCCGGCTGCCGAGACCGGAATGAGCCACCGCCAGCGCGTGGCCAGCGCCGCCGAAGACATGATTGCCGCCATGGCCCTGCGCCAGCCGGCCAGCGTGCCGCGCCAGGCCCCGGTCGCCACCCCGATCCGCAGCGCCGCGCCGATGCCGGCCGTGCAGGAACTGGCCGCGCCGGTGGTGCAGCGCCAGGAACACGCGCTGTCGGCGGTGCCGGAGCAACTGTTCGCCGACTTTTTGACCACCGCCCCGGTGCAGCGCCCGGCCGTGCAGGCCGCCCCGACCCCGGCCCCGGTCGTGGCCGCCACGGTTGCCGCCCCCACCCCCGCCTACGCCGCCCAGGACCAGGACGACGACGCCTTCGACGACGAAGCCGATTTCGATCTGGACGACGCCCTGCCGCAGATCCTGCCGCCGGCCGCGCTGCCGCCGATCGTGGTCGCCCCGCCCGCCCCCGCTGCGCTGGCCGCAGTGCCGGTGGCTGCCGCGCCGATCCCGCAGAACGACGAAGAACTGAAGCAGCTGCGCGGCGAGCTGGCGCTGATGCGGCAGATGATCGAGCGCGAAATGAACCGCCTCACCGACGAGCGCCTGCGTGGCTCCCCGGTGCGTGCGCAGGCGCTGGAACTGATGGACGACTATGGCTTCGACGCCGGCCTGACCCGCGACGTCGCCATGCAGATCCCGGCCGATACCGAATTGCACCGTGGCCGCGGGCTGATGCTGGGCCTGCTGTCCAAGCGCCTGCCGGTGGCCCCGGTCGACCCGCTGGAACGCGGCGGCGTGATCGCCCTGGTCGGCCCGACCGGTGCCGGCAAGACCACCACCATCGCCAAGCTGGCGCAGCGCTTCGCCGCCCAGCACGCCCCGCGCGACGTGGCCCTGGTCACCACCGACACCCTGCGCGTCGGCGGCCGCGAGCAGCTGCATAGCTACGGCCGTCAGCTCGGCATCGCAGTGCACGAGGCCGACAGCGCCGAAAGCCTGCTCGAGCTGCTGGACCGCCTGCGCGACTACAAGCTGGTGCTGATCGACACCGCCGGCATGGGCCAGCGCGACCGCGCCCTGGCCGCCCAGCTGAACTGGCTGCGCGCCGCCCAGCAGGTCACCTCGCTGCTGGTGCTGCCCGCCAACTCCCATTTCGCCGACCTTGACGAGGTCGTGCGCCGCTTCGCCCACGCCAAGCCCCAAGGCGTGGTGCTGACCAAACTCGACGAGACCGGCCGCTTCGGCAGCGCCTTGTCGGTGGTGGTCGATCACCAAATGCCCATCACCTGGGTGACTGACGGACAGCGGGTCCCCGACGACCTGCACCGCGCCAATGCCGCCAGTCTCGTTCTTCGTCTTGAAGATTTGCGGCGCGCTGCCGATAAGCCCTGTACTCCGGAGCACAACCATGCAGTCGCGTGAATACGCCAAGCTGACCAACGCCTTCCCCCTGTCGGCGACCCGTCCCGAGCCTTTGGGCCCGGTGCGCACCATTGCCGTGACCGGTGGCAAGGGCGGCGTGGGCAAGACCAACATCTCCGCCAACCTGGCCGTAGCGCTTGCCGACATGGGCAAACGCACGCTGCTGCTGGACGCCGACCTTGGCCTGGCCAACCTGGACGTGGTCTTGGGGCTCTCGCCCAAGTACACCCTGGCCGACCTGATCGCCGGCCGCTGCACGCTCGATGAAGTGATCATCGAAGGCCCCGGCGGCGTGCTGGTGGTTCCGGCCGCCTCCGGTCGCCGCCACATGGCCGAACTGGCCCCGGCCCAGCACATCGGCCTGGTCAACGTGTTCTCCGAACTGGAACGCGACCTGGACGTGATGGTCATCGACACCGCCGCCGGCATCACCGACAGCGTGCTGACCTTCTGCCAGGCCGCCCAGGACACCGTGGTAGTGGTCTGCGACGAGCCGGCCTCGATCACCGACGCCTACGCGCTGATCAAGGTGCTCTCGCGCGAACGCGGCGTGGACCGCCTGCAGATCATCGCCAACATGGTGCGCGACCCCAACGAGGGCCGCCTGCTGTACGACAAGCTCTCGCGCGTCTGCGAGAAGTTCCTCGGCGATGTGTCGCTGAACTACCTCGGCCACGTGCCGCAGGACGACTGGTTGCGCCTGTCGGTACAGCGCCAGCAACCCGTCATCAAGGCCTACCCCGCCAGTCCGTCGGCGCAGGCCATCGCAGAAATCGCACGCCGTACCTCGCGCTGGCAGGCCCCCACCGTGCCGCGCGGCAACGTCGAGTTCTTTGTCGAACGCATCATTCAACGGGGAGTGGCCGCATGAGCACCGCCACCGCAACGAGCGCCACCGCGCAGTACCGTGCCGTCCAACGCAACAACGCCAACGACGTGGTGACCCAGCACGCCGACCTGGTGCGCCGCATCGCCCACCATCTGGCCGCCCGCCTGCCGGCGAGCGTGGAAGTGGACGACCTGATCCAGGCCGGCATGATCGGCCTGATCGAGGCCTCGCGCAGCTACGACTCCGAACAGGGCGCCTCGTTCGAGACCTATGCCTCGATCCGTATCCGCGGCTCGATGATCGACGAGATCCGCCGTGGCGACTGGGTGCCGCGCTCGGTGCACCGCCGCGCCCGCGACGCCGCTGCTGCAGTGCGCAAGATCGAGCAGAACACCGGCCGTGCCGCGGCCGCCACCGAAGTGGCCGCCGCGATGGAAATGCCGCTGCCGGAGTATCTGCGCCTGATGGAAGATGCCGCGCGCGGCCAGGTGCTGAGCCTGGAATCGCGCATCGAAGATCACGGCGAGCTGGACACCACCGCCAAGGGCGGGCCCAATCCGCAGCAGATGATGGAGCGTGGCGAATTCGGCCGCGAGCTGGGCAAGGCCATCGGCCAGTTGCCCGAGCGCGAGCAGCTGGTGCTGTCGCTGTACTACGAACAGGAATTGAACCTGAAGGAAATCGGCGCCGTGCTCGGTGTCAGCGAATCGCGCGTGTGCCAGATCCATGGCCAGGCCGTGGTGCGTCTGCGCGGCCGCCTCAAGGTATTCGAACTGGCCGATGCCGGTGTCGAAAATGACGATTGATTTTTTTCGTGTTAGGAGCTTGATGTGAACAAGAACATGCGGATCCTGATCGTGGACGACTTCTCGACGATGCGACGTATCGTCAAGAATCTGTTGGCGGATCTTGGCTTCACCAATACCGCAGAGGCCGAAGACGGCAACAGCGCGCTGGCTGCGCTGCGCGCGGGCCCGTTCGACTTCGTGGTGACGGACTGGAACATGCCCGGCATGACCGGCATCGACCTGCTGCGCAACATCCGCGCCGACGCCAAGCTCAAGCACCTGCCGGTGATGATGGTGACCGCCGAAGCCAAGCGCGAGCAGATCATCGAAGCCGCGCAGTGCGGCGTGAACGGCTACATCATCAAGCCGTTCACCGCCCAGACGCTGGAAGAGAAGCTGGGCAAGGTGTTCGAACGTCTGGCGGCGACCGCCTGATGAACGCCACCGTGGAAGCCGATGCCGAACGTGCCGCGTTGATCGAGCGCCTGCAAAGCGCGCTCGATGCACTGGAAAGCGGTGACCAGATCGCCTGGCGTCGCGAGGTCGATCACCTCGCCGCCCTGCGCACACGCCCGATGATGCAGAGCCTGAGCCGGCTCGCCCGCGAACTCGGACAAGCCCTGGGCGAATTGCCCACGTTGCCCGAAGAAGCCGGCGAACTGGACGATGCCTGCTCGCGCCTGGACCACGTGGTGGAAATGACCGAAAAGGCCAGCCATCGCACGCTGGACCTGGTCGAGGAGTGCCGCGTGCTGGCCAACCAGCTGCGCGACGGTGGCCTGAATCAGGACCAGGGCGCGCTGATGGACAAGATGCGCCATAACCTCACCGAGCTGTCGCTGGCGCAGAGCTACCAGGACCTCAGCGGGCAGATCATCCGCCGCGTGGCCGGGATCGTGCGGCGCGTGCACGAGGGCTTCGGTGCGCTCGGCCTGCCGCCGAAGAACACCGAACCGAAGAAAGACGACGGCGGTCTTGCCGGTCCTGCAGTCAAGGGCCTGGACCGTCACGCGGTGTCGCAGGACGACGCCGACGACCTGCTGTCCGGATTGGGGTTGTAACCATGAGTGCCGTTCCAGACGATATTGCTGCCGATTTCATCGTCGAGGCCCAGGAGATCCTGGACCGCCTCGGCGAACAGCTGGTGTCGCTGGAACAGGCGCCAGACGAAGCCGACCAGCTCAACGCGGTGTTCCGCGGCTTCCACACCCTCAAGGGCGGCGCCGGCTTCCTGGCGATCAAGCCCATGGTGGAGCTGTGCCACGCCGCCGAGGAAACCCTGGGCATGGCGCGCTCTGGCCAGGCAGTGCTGCAGGCGCATCACTTCGATGCCGCGCAGCAGTCACTGGATTATCTGCAGGCCATGCTGGACGCGATGGGCTCGGGCGAACCCGTGCCGCACGCACCGGCCACGCTGATTGCGCAGTTCGATGCCAAGAGCGGCCCGCCAGCGGTCAAGGCGGCGCCCAAGGCCGCTGCCGCTCCGGCACACGATGATGCCCACGCACCCGCGGCGCCCGGCACCAAGGCCGGCCCCAAGGCGGCCGCCAAGGCCGGTGCCGAAGCCGAACAGACCGTGCGCGTGGACACCAAGCGCCTGGATGCCATCGTCAACCTGATCGGCGAACTGGTGCTCTCGCGCAATCGCCTCAAGACCTTGCGCACCCGCCTGCGCGACGAAGAACTCGACCGCGCGGTGAGCACGCTGGACATCGCCACCGCGCGCCTGCAGACCGCCGTCATGCGCACCCGCATGCAGCCGGTCAGCAAGGTGTTCGCGCGCTTCCCCAAGGTGGCCCGCGATGTCGCGCGCACCCTGTCCAAGGAAGTGGAGCTGGAATTGATCGGCGCCGAGACGGAGCTGGACCGCAACCTGGTCGAAGCCCTGGCCGACCCGTTGGTGCACCTGGTGCGCAATGCCATCGACCACGGCATCGAATCGCCGGCCCTGCGCGAAGCCACCGGCAAGCCGCGTAGCGGCCATGTGCGCCTGTCCGCGCAGCAGGAAGGCGACTACGTCAGTATCGAAATCCAGGACGACGGCGCCGGCATCGACCCCGAGCGCCTGCGCGAGATCGCCCGCGGCAAGGGCCTGATCGACGCCGAGGCCGCCGCGCGCCTGAGCACCGACGAGTGCCTGCACCTGATCTTCATGCCGGGCTTTTCGACCAAGGCCGAGGTCACCGATATCTCCGGCCGCGGCGTGGGCATGGACGTGGTGCAGTCGCGCATCCGCGAACTCAGCGGCCAGATCCAGATCCAGTCCGAACTGGGCCGCGGCAGCCGCTTCATGATCCGCGTGCCGCTGACCCTGGCCATCCTGCCGACCCTGCTGGTGCAGGCCGGCGAAGCCGTCTACGCCTTGCCGCTGGCGCGCGTGGTGGAAGTGCTGCACGCACCGCAGACCTCGCTGGGCTGGTTCGACGGCCGCGCCGTGCTGGATCGCCGCTCGCACACGCTGCCGCTGATCGACCTGCGCCGCTGGCTGGGCGTGACGGCGGACCAGCCGCCGCTGCTGACCGTGGTGCTGCTGCAGGCTGGCGAAACCCGCTTCGGCCTGGTAGTGGACCAGGTCCGCGGCCGCGAGGAAGTGGTGATCAAACCCCTGCCCCGTGCCCTGCGCGGCCTGCCCGGCTACGCCGGCGCCACCCTGATCGGCGACGGCCGCATGGCGCTGATCCTGGATGTGGATGGCTTGCGCTCTAGCGATCATTGAGCTTCGGGATTCGGGATACGCCCCCGGTTGCCTGAGTGATGACAACGGCCGCACACAGCGGCCGTTGTCGTTTCCGAAGATCTCGCTGCGCGCTCGTGCAGACGATTTCCCGCATGGGTTCCTCCTTTTTCCCGCGACCGTTCCACCTTCCCCCGCTTGCGGGGGAAGGTGCCCGGAGGGCGGATGGGGGCAGCGGTCTCGCGTTGTCCCCAGATGCAGCGCACGACCTCAACCGCCCTCATCCGGCGCTGTGCGCCACCTTCTCCCACGCGCGGGAGAAGGCGATGGATTGCCAGCGCTGCAGCAGTCCGGCCAACGCCTCTCCCTTATTGTCCTAGGGGACTGTTATTTCTCCCCCGTTATCTCGTTGCGAAACACTCAGCGCGTCATCGACGGACCAGCCTGGCTGACGGCTTGCTGGGACTGCTCCAGCGCCTGCTGCTGTTCGCGCGCCTGGGCCTGAGTCTGGTTGATTGCCTGCAGGCGATCGAACGACCGGGTCTCTGGTGTCTGCACGGCGTCCACGGTTGGCATATAGGCACGCTGGTGAGCCGGGTCATTCAGAGCGCCCTGCACGACGAAGACCCTTTCGCCGCCGGCCAGCTTGGACGTGGGGGTATTGAGAACGACATGGTCCACCCGCGACAGTCCTTCCTCTTTCGCTAGCGCAAGCAGGCTGGCGGTCATGCGCTCACTTGATGCATCCCACTGCCTGCCATGTTCGGTATCGAGCTTCTGCACCCCATCCTTGATCTGCCGGTAGAGCTGGTGATCCTCATGACCTGGGTCTGCCGGAAGGCGCTGAGTTGATGTTCCTTGCGATTGGGCTTCACGTGCACGGAGCTCCTGCTCCAGCTCTTGTGCAGAGATCGGCGAGACATGCAAATGCGCGTTCTTGCTGTGCTGGAACAAACCCGGCGTCGGTGGCTGGGTGCTGCTATCCAGGTAAGGCATCGGGCGCGTATTGCTGCCTAGAGCGTGTTATGAACTTTGAAATAGAGACGCGGCATTTCCAAGCATGAGGATGGAGAAGACGACGAAGTGGAGTCCTGCCAGG
>NZ_MDEC01000013.1 GCF_002939785.1 Xanthomonas codiaei | reverse complement strand
GGGCGATGCGCGATCGGGCCGACACCGAGTTGGTCGTGCAGGCCTTGTTGTCGGCGGTGTGGCGGCGCAAACCCAACGCTGGTTGCTTGGTTCACTCGGACCAAGGGTCGGTCTACACCAGCGATGACTGGCAGAGTTTCCTGGCGTCCCATGGCTTGGTGTGCAGCATGAGTCGGCGTGGCAACTGCCACGACAACGCACCCGTGGAGAGCTTCTTCGGCCTGCTCAAGCGCGAGCGGATCAGGCGACGGATCTATCCCACCAAGGACGCCGCACGCGCCGAGGTATTCGACTACATCGAGATGTTCTACAACCCCAACCGCTGCCACGGTTCAACTGGTGACCTGTCCCCTGTAGAGTTTGAACGGTGCTACGCGCAACGCGGGTCTTGAGTGTCTACGGAACCCTGGGCGTATCAGCTTGAGCATTTGCTTGACCAGCACACAGCCCCACGGCGAGGAGCAGGCCTGCTGCAAGGCGTGAAAACGGCGCGCGCGAACGACGGACATGGTCTGTCATGGCAAATCCTACTGAATTGGCTTGATGCAGAAAGAAGGATAGACGGAAGGGCCGACGAATCCTGTCGGCGGATGGCCCGGGAGCAGGCCCAACGATGCCCGCAGATGGATAGATGCCCGCTCTCGCGCCACCGTCAGCGCTGAATCTTTTCGTTTGAGTGCCTGCCACGGCCATCTTCCTTGTGTGCGGTTAAACGCAGGTCCGCCGTGAGATGCAACAGAGCACGCCGCATTTCCATACTTCCGGCGCCTGTCACTTGATGAATGCCTTCAGACTCTCAACGGGAGACCCGCTAGGGGGCGCCGAGCGTCGCAGCCGCTTGTCCTCGCAAAAGATCTCGGGTGCGTGGCTGTGCTGAAGCGACTTTTAAGCGACTCTTAGGGCTCTTTGGTGGCCGTATCCCTAGCCCCCGCCGGCACCCAGATCGCCATGCCGGCCGCGCGCTTCTGCGTGGTCGGGATGCCGATGCCCAGGCTGCCGCCCACGCGTCCGCCGTAGCTGCCTCCGCCCACCGACAGGCCGCCGCCGGAACGTTCCGAGCCCACGCCGACGATCACCACGCCATTGGCGCCCAGCTTGGCCGCTTCGCGCTTGAGCCGCTGGACGGCCGCATCGGTCTGGCCCTGGGTGCCGAAGCCGGCGGCGCTGGTGGATTCGAGCTGGGCGATCTCCACCGAACCGACCGGGGCGTGCGAGTACACCTGCACCTGGGCGGGATCGATCGGCGCGCGGGCCTGGCCCAGCATCACCTTGGAACTGCCGGCGCAGCCGGCCAGCAGGGCGGCGGTGGCCGCCACGATGGCGGTGTTCCTGATCAGCGAGCGCATGTACATGGTGGGATCCCCCGTGGGTGATGACAGCTGGGTGATGGCAGCGATGATCCGGCGCCTGGACTGAATCGCCCCGGACTTTCGCGCACCCTAGCCATGCCGGTGTGAGGCCGCCGCCAAGCCGCCATTGGTCACGGTGACCACCCGCCCACGGCGTGAGGACGGCCGCGCCGCTAAGCTCGTGTTTTCGTCGAGGCGGGGTGGCACGTGGGATTGATCAGTCTGTTGTGGGGCATCGTGGCGTTGCTGTGGATGGTCCTTGCCTTCATTCCGCTGTTGGGGTGGGGCAACTGGTTCCTGATTCCGTTCGCGGCCGTCGGTGCGCTGATCGCGGCGATCGCGCTGTTGTTCACCTCGGCCGGCAACCGCGGCCGGGCCAAGACCGGCCTGCTGCTCAACGGCCTGGTGATCGTGGTCGGGGTGATCCGGCTGAGCCTGGGCGGTGGGGTGATCTGAGGGCGCATCCTGATGAGGTCCGGGGCGATTCGCGGGGCTGCGTTCATCTGCGCCGCACCTGACGGTGCGCACGCGGGCGACAGCAGACGCCGACGGTCATGCTGGACCGTTCCCGCGTCTGCACCAGCGTGGCTCCTGGCCGAGGCCAGCCGAAACCCCACGACCTTCGATCATCGACCTGAGCCCGACGTTGCCGCAGGCGCGGCGCGCGGCCTGCCGACCCAATCGCGCGCTGCCGTTGCAGCGCTGCGACACTGCGTCGCAGCGCGTCCTGCGTGGGATGGCGGGCGTAAACTGATGCGCTGTCTAAAGGAGCCTCGCCGTGGCCCACCCGCACTATCGTCCCCGCCGCATGCGCCACGACGCGTTTTCGCGTCGGTTGATGCGCGAAAACACGCTGACCACCGATGACCTGATCTGGCCGGTGTTCGTGCATGAGCTGCCCGGCCGCGCGCCGATCGCCTCGATGCCGGGCGTGGAGCGCCTGTCGCTGGACGAGCTGCTGCGCGAGGCGGAAAGTGCATTGAACCTGGGCATTCCGGTGATCGATCTGTTCCCGGTGATCGACCCGGCCGGCAAGAGCCTGGACGCCGCCGAAGCCTGGAATCCGGACGGCCTGGCGCAGCGCGCGGTGCGCGCGCTCAAATCCCGCTTCCCGGAGCTGGGCGTGATGACCGACGTGGCGCTGGATCCGTACACCACCCACGGCCAGGATGGGCTGATCGACGACAGAGGCTACGTGCTCAACGAGATCACCGTCGAGGCGCTGGTGAAGCAATCGTTGTCGCATGCGCAGGCCGGCGTGGACATCATTTCGCCATCGGACATGATGGACGGCCGTATCGGCGCGATCCGGCGCGCGCTCGATGCAGACGACCATCTCAACGTGCGCATCATGGCGTATTCGGCCAAGTACGCCTCGGCCTTCTATGGCCCGTTCCGCGATGCGGTGGGCAGCGCCGGCAATCTGGGCAAGGCCGACAAGACCACTTACCAGATGGATCCGGCCAACGGCGACGAAGCCCTGCGCGAGATCGCGCTGGATCTGGAAGAAGGCGCGGACATGGTGATGGTCAAGCCGGGCATGCCGTACCTGGATGTGGTGCGGCGGGTGAAGGATCAATTCCGCGTGCCGACGTTTGCGTATCAGGTCAGCGGCGAGTACGCGATGCTCAAGGCCGCTGCCGCCAATGGCTGGCTGGACGAGCGTCGTTGCGTGCTGGAAGCGCTGATGGCGTTTAAGCGCGCCGGCGCCGATGGTGTGCTGACCTATTTCGCCCCGCAGGTCGCGCGCTGGTTGCGCGAAGAAATGCGCTGATCCACGCGCAGCGCGATTGCGCGGTGTCGATGCAGCGGCTGGTTCGACGCGGCCGCCAGCGCACAGCGCACGCGGTCTGGAACGCGCGCTCCGGTTCCATCTGCCCGACTGCCGTACCTGTTGTCCGGGGCGCGACCATCGGCCGCTGTCGAGCATGCGCTCCGGCACCACGCCATTGCCATGGAACGGCATGTTTCCTCCGTGCTTTCGATCGAATGGCGGCACGTGTCGCTGGCGGCAGCCGCACCGCATGAGACGCATTCTCATCTACAATGCCGTCACGTCATCCCGTCTTGTGCCGTCTTGATCAAAACGCTGCTGTTTCAACTGCATTGGCTGCTGGGCATCACTGCCGGCCTGGTGCTGTCGGTGATGGGAGTCACCGGTGCGTTGATGTCGTTCGAGGGCGAGATCGTGCGCCTGGCCAACCCGGCCATCGCGCAGCTGGCACAGCGGCATGCTGCGGGCGAACAGGCATTGCCGCTGGACGTACTGCTGCAGCGGCTGGGCCTGGCGCAGCACGCTCCCGGCACGGGACCGGCGGTCACGCGCATGTTGATCGACCCCACCGGCACGCGGCCGTCGAATGCGCGTCTGGCCGCCAAGGGCAGCGCACGGGTGTATTTCGACCCCTACACCGGGCAGCGCGTGGCGGCGCCGCAGCTCAGCGATGCATTCGCCTTCATCGAAGACCTGCACCGTCATCTCGCTGCCGGCAAGCGCGGCCAGGCGGTCACCGGTGCCTGCACGCTGATCCTGCTGTTCTTCTGCGCCTCGGGCCTGTACCTGCGCTGGCCGCGGCGCTGGTGGAGCCCGCGCACCTGGCTGGCGGTGGAATGGCGGCGGCAGGGGCGCAGCTTCCTGTGGAGCCTGCACGCGGTGTTCGGCACCTGGTGCCTGCTGGTCTATCTGCTGGTGGCGCTGACCGGGCTCACCTGGTCCTATCCCTGGTATCGCGATGGCATGGCGGCGTTGCTGGGTGCAGAACCGGCGCCGCACGCAGAACAGCGCTCGCAGGCCAAGGCCTCGGTGGATTTCGCGCAGGTGCAGCGCACCCTCGGCAGCATTCCGGCCACCCGCCACGCGGCAGTGGACGTGCGCATTCCCGCGCGCGCAGGGCAACCGTTGATCGCGCGGTTCCTGCCCAACGATCCCGATCACGACCGTGCCTTCGACACGCTGGAAATCGATCCCGCCAGCGGCACCTTGCTGACGCGCCGCGACTACGCGCAACTGGCGCGCGGGCAGCAGTGGATGGTCAGCATGTTTCCGTTGCATACCGGCAGTTTCTTCGGCCTGCCGGGGCGCATCGTGGTGATGCTGGCCAGCCTGGGCATGTCGGTGTTCTTCGTCAGCGGCTGGATGCTGTACCTGGATCGGCGGCGCAAGAAGCGTGCGTTGCGTGCGGCGCGTGTGGTGCTGCAGAGCGCGCCGCCGGCCTCGCAGGCCGAACCGTGGTTGATCGCCTTCGCCAGCCAGAGCGGTTTTGCTGAACGGCTGGCATGGCAGGCGGCCGGACATCTGCAGGCGGCCGGCCTGCCGGTGCAGGTGCGCCCGCTCGGCCAGGTGGATGCGCAGCAACTGCAGGCCACCCGGCATGCATTGTTCGTGATCAGCACCTTCGGCGATGGCGAGCCGCCGGATGCGGCACGTGTCGTCGAACGCGGGTTGCTGCGCCAGCGCATCGCACTGCCGCAGCTGGCCTATGCGGTGCTGGCGCTGGGCGATCGCCAGTACGCGCAGTTCTGCGGGTTTTCGCGGCGCATCGACCAATGGGTGCAGGCGCAGGGCGCGCGCGCGCTGTTCCCGGCGGTGGAAATGGACAACGCCGATCCGCAGGCGCTGGCGCAATGGCATGCGCAGCTGGAACAGATCGCCGGTACGCCGCTGACTGCAGTACCGCTGGCGCGGCCGCGGCGAACGCCCTGGGTGCTGGTTTCGCGCACGCATCTGAATCCGGGTAGCGCTGGCGCGCCGATCTGGCGCATCGATCTGCAGCCGCCAGCCGATGCGCAGTGGCAGGCCGGCGACATCCTGGAAGTGCAGCCCGCGCATGCCGACGCGCAGGTGCGTGCCTGCCTGGCGGCGTGGGGGTTGGCAGCGGAGGCGTCGGTGCACGTGGAGGCGCAGCTGCTGCCCTTGCATCGCGCCGCCGCCGAGCGCGTGTTGCCCGACGTGCCGGCCAGCGGGCCCGCGGCGCGCCCGGACCCGCAGGCCTGGCTGGATGGCTGCGACTGGTTGCCCACCCGCGACTATTCGCTGGCCAGCGTGCCGGCCGATGGCCTGGCGACGGCGGTGGTGCGGTTGACCGCGGGTGCCGATGGCCGCCCGGGGCTGGGCTCGGGCTGGCTGATCCAGCACGCACCGATCGGTGCGCCGGTGCATGCGCGGCTACGCACCAATCCCGGCTTCCATCGGGTGGCGACCGCGCCGATGGTGTTGATCGGCAACGGAACCGGCATTGCGGGCCTGCGGGCCCTGTTGCGCGAGGCCGAACTGGCTGGCGTGCATGGGCACTGGCTGCTGTTCGGCGAACGCCAGGCCGCCCACGACCGGCTGTTTGCCGACGAACTGCAGGCCTGGCAGGCCACTGGCCATCTGCAACAGCTGGACCAGGTGTTCTCGCGCGACCAGGCGCACAAGCGCTATGTGCAGCATCGCCTGCACGAGGCCGGAGACGCGTTGCGCCATTGGATCGATCGCGGCGCGGTGCTGTACGTCTGCGGCAGCCTGGACAGCATGGCGCGTGCGGTGGACGCCACGCTGCGCGAGATTCTGGGCCAGGCGCGGGTGGAATCGCTGACCGCCGCCGGTCGTTACCGGCGCGATGTCTATTGATCTCAGGCCACGGTTGGTGATGGCTGCAGCAGCACGCGCTTCGAGTGCGGCGTGCGGCCTCAGCGAATGCGATCTGCGTCTTTGATGCGAGCGGGAAACACCAGGCTGCGTACTGCCGCGGCAGTACTGCGTGCGAAACAGCCTGGCTGTGAGCGCAGTGACCATGCGCTGCGGAACAGGCTGTCGCCATGGAGTTGACGCCCGGCGCAGCGCATCGTCGGGTGCATGGCGCCTTCCAATGGCTGCGCGCTGGTTAGCGGGCGCAATGCCACCACGGGCTTGCCTGCCGACCACGGTCGCGTTGCGCCATGTCGCGCTTGCGCGCGGCGATGCCTGCCGGCGGCACCAACGGGTTGCGCGGCGCGGCGACGTGGCGCTGGCCCGCGCCGTCCAGGCTCCGGCCGTGTGGCGCCTGGTGCGCCATGCGGGTGCCGGCCGATGGCCGCACGCTCAGCGGCAGCTGGTCTCTCCCTCCACCGTCGGTGCCTTCATCCGATAGATGTCCAGTTGGCCGGCGCGTGGGGCACGCGCACTGCCGGTCACCAGCAGCTCGCCGGGCTTGGCCGCATCCACCACCGCGCCGAAGGTGCGTTCCTGCGGCCCGTTGAACGACAGCGGCAGCGGCTGGCCCGCGCCATAGTGGCCGCCCTTGCAGGCCGCCAGCAGCAACTGGCTGGGGCCGCCGGCCGCGCCGCGTGCCCACACCAGACCGCGGCCATCGGCAAGCCAGGCCGCATCGGATTCGTCGGCAGCGGTGTTGATGCCGGCCAGGGGCGTGGGGGCGGTGAAGGCCTGCCCGTCCCAGCGCGCCACGAACAGATCCATGCCGCCGGCACTGCCATGCCCGTCGCTGGCGAACAGCAGGCGCGTACCGTCCAGCGACAGCGTTGGGGCGCGCTCGTTGCCCGCGCCGTTGATCGCCGCGCCCAGCGACTGCACCGCGCCGAGGTGGCCCTGTGCATCCACCGGCACCCGGTACAGATCGTTGCCGCCGGCGCCACCAGGCCGCGACGAGGCGAACAACAGCCAGCGCCCATCGGCACTGAACGCCGGCGTGCTCTCGTCCCGGGCGGTGTTGATCGCCAGCGGTTGCGGGTCCTGCCAGCGCCCGCCACGCAGCTGGGCCTGCCACAGGTCCCAGCCGCCAGCCCCACCGGGGCGGTCGCTGGCCCAGACGATGCGCTGCCCGTCCGGGCTGAGCGTGGCGCGTGCCTCGTTGGCCGGCGTTGAGACCACGCCCATGCCTTCGATGCCGAATTCGGCCAGTCCCGACGCAGACGGCGCGAAGAGTAAACTCGCCGCCAGCGCGGGCAGCGTCCATCGAACTTGCATGCGGTGTTCCTGCCTCATCTTGCGCACAGTCTAGTCAACCAGAGAGCGATTCATGCCCGTATCCCGTTATGCCGTGTTCGGTCACCCCGTTGCCCATTCGCTGTCGCCGGCCATCCATGCCGACTTCGGGAAGCAGACCGGCATCGCGCTGGACTACACCGCCATCGATGCGCCGCCGGAGGACTTCGCCGCAGCCTTGCAACGTTTCGCCGACGCAGGCGGCAAGGGCGCCAACGTCACCCTGCCGCTGAAGGAGGACGCCTACGCGCTGGCCAGCAGCCTGAGCGCGCGCGCGCGCCTGGCCGGGGCGGTCAACACCCTGGTACGCAACGACGGCCAGTGGCAGGGCGACAACACCGACGGCGCCGGCCTGGTGCGCGATCTCACCGAACGCCACGGCCTGGATCTACGCGGCCGCCGCGTGCTGCTGCTCGGCGCCGGCGGCGCCGCGCGCGGCGTGGCACCGGCGCTGCTGGAGGCCGGCATCACCGCAATGGTGGTGGTGAACCGCTCGCCCGAGCGCGCCGACGCTTTGTGCGACGCACTGGGCGAACCGGCGCGGGTGACTTCGCGCTATGTCGAAGACCTGCGCGAGCTGGGCGACTTCGAGCTGATCGTCAATGCCACCGCCGCCGGACGCGACCGCGATGCCGGTGCCTTCGCATTGCCGCTGGGCCTGGTCAACAGCCTGACCGCCGCGGTCGACCTCAACTATGGCGAAACCGCCATCGCCTTCCTGGCCTGGGCGCGCGCGGCGCAGTGCCGTTACGCCATCGACGGGCTGGGCATGCTGGTGGAACAGGCGGCCGAAAGCTTCGCACTGTGGCATGGCGTGCGCCCGGACACGGACTCCGTGTATGCGGCGCTGCGCGCGCGTGAGGCGGTGCTGGTCAGCGCCGACTGAGCCGCCCGCCATGACGCTCACCGACATCCTGCTCAGCCTGATCACCAGCCTGCTGTCGCGCGTACCGATGCTGATCGCCGTGCTGCTGGGCCTGGTGCTGCTGTGGCGCGCCCCGCAGGGCCAGCTGCGGCGGGTCGGGCTGCTCGGGCTGTGGCTGCTGCTGGGCTGCGTGCTGGCCGACGTCGCGTTGCAGTCCATTCCCATGTTGTTGCTGGAGCAGGGCAATGTGCGGCAGATCGGCTTGGTGATGGGCATCGGCCGCTTCGCGCTGACGGCGGTGCAGGCGCTGGGCATCGGTCTGCTGGTGTGGACCCTGGCGCGCAGCCTGCAGGGGCCGGCGAAGGATGCCGGCCCGCGCGGGTGATCCCGCTGAAGGCCCTGGCGCCGGCCGTGGTGAGGGTGGTGTGTGCGGGGCAGGGGAGCTGGACGCTGCTGCAGCCGTAGTCGCTGACCACGGTCGATCGTGCGGGCAGGCCGTACGTGCGGTTTGGACCGACCGGCGTCGGCGTGGGCATGCCGCTGATGGGGGCGCGATGCTCGCCATTGGGGCGCACTGTGGGCACGGCATGCGGGGCCGCGCTCCAGCCGCGGCGGCTGAAGGCAGTCACGCGGGTAGCAGGCAGGCAGCGGCACGCAGGCCTGGGCCGCTGTCTCCAGTGCGACGTGGCGCCGCATGGCGTGCATCGATGCGATCCGGCGTGTACGACCGGTGCCGGCTCTGCGCGGTCTACTGCGATACGACTCATCCTTCGGCAAGCAGCGCCCTGCCTTGTCACTCGCAAGGTCACTGCGTTCAGGCGCGTGGCACGACGGTCGCAGGCGCTGCGCCGGTCCGTGCGAAAATGGCGCGATGAGTGATCTTGCCCCTCCGGCCGCGCCGTCTGCGCCCGTTCCCACCCAGCGCGTGCTGACCGACCCGATCAAGGCCGGTATCCGCGATGCCTACGCCAAGCTGCAGGCCAACACGCCCGGCTTTGCCACCCGCCGCGCGCAGAGCCAGATGATCGGTCTGGTCTCGCGTGCGCTGGCCACCTCCGGCGGCATCGGCATCGCCGAGGCGCCCACCGGCGTCGGCAAGAGCCTGGGCTACCTCACCGCCGGGGTGCCGATCGCGCTGGCCACCAAGAAGAAGCTGGTCATCAGCACCGGTACCGTCGCGCTGCAATCGCAGCTGGTGGAGCGCGACATCCCGGCCTTTCTCAAGGCCACCGGGCTGGAGGCCACCGTGGCGCTGGCCAAGGGCCGCACCCGCTACCTGTGCACCCGCAACGCCGCCGAGCTGGAAGGCGACACCAGCCAGAACGCCATGTTCGAAGACGAGCAGGCGCTGTACGACCGCCCGCTGAGCCCGGCCGATGCGGACCTGGCCAAGCGCCTGGCCAAGGCCTACGCCGCGCGCACCTGGAATGGCGATCTGGACGACGCCCCCGAACAGGTCTCGGTGCCGTTGCGCATGCGCATCACCACCCCGGCCTCCGGTTGCGCGGGGCGCCGCTGCAGCTACGCCGCGCAATGCCCGGTGCTCAAGGCACGCACCGACGTGCGCGAAGCGCAGATCGTGGTCACCAACCACGCCCTGCTGCTGTCCTCGCTGTCGCTGGGCGATGCCGAAAACGGCCAGCCGCTGATCGCCCCGCCAGCGGACATGCTGCTGGTGCTCGACGAAGGCCACCACATCGCCGGCGTGGCGATCGACCAGGGCGCGGCCAACCTGCCGCTGGACGACATGGCCCGGCGCACCGGCCGCATGCAGATCCTCATCGCGGCCGCGTACCGCGCGGTGGACAAGGACCGGATCGGCAACCTGTTGCCCAACGAGGCCATCGAAGTGGCCGCGCGCGTGTCCAAGTTGCTCAAGGCCTTCCATGCCGAGGTCGAACGCCTCTGGAAGCCCGAGCCCGGCGAGCGCGATCCGCTGTGGCGTGCGGCCAACGGCAAGCTGCCGCCGCAGTGGGGCCCGGCCATCGACGAGCTGGGCGAAGAAACCCGCGCGCTGTTCAATTGGGTGCACGCCGCGCACAGCGCCGTGGCCAAGGGCAAGCAGGACGATGCCGCACGCGAGCGCCTGCAGCGCAGCCTGGGGCTGGCGCTGGAAATGGCCGAGCAGCAACACAATCTGTGGAGCGGCTGGCGGCGCGAAGACAAGGAGGGCCAGCCGCCGATGGCACGCTGGATCACCCTCTCGCGCGATGGTGATCTGATCTGCCACTGCTCGCCGGTGTCGGCGGCGCAAGTGCTGCGCACGATGATCTGGAACGAGGTCGATTCGGTGGTGATGACCTCGGCCACGCTCACCGGCGGCGGCGATTTCCAGTCCTTCGCCATCGACAACGGCTTGCCCGATCATGCCGAAATGGCCTCGCTGGCCTCCCCGTTCGACCTGCCCAATCAGGCCGAACTGATCGTACCCAATTTCCCCGTCACTCCCGACGATCGCGAAGGCCATCCCAAGGAAGTGGCCAGGTACCTGGTGCGCGAACTGGATTGGACCGCCAAGGGCAGCATCGTGCTGTTCACCTCGCGCTGGAAGATGGAAAAGGTGGCCGACCTGATGCCGCTGGCGCAGCGCAACCGCGTGCTGGTGCAAGGCGAGGGCAACAAGTCGCAGTTGATCACCGAACATCTGCGCCGCATTGCCGCCGGCGAAGGCTCGGTGCTGTTCGGGCTCAATTCCTTCGGCGAAGGCCTGGACCTGCCGGGCGAGGCCTGCACCACCGTGGTCATCACCCAGGTGCCGTTCGCCGTGCCCACCGACCCGCAGACCTCGACCTTGAGCGAATGGTTGGAAAGCCGCGGCCACAACGCCTTCAACCTGATCGCCATCCCGCATGCGCTGCGCACGCTCACCCAGTTCGCCGGCCGCCTGATCCGCAGCTCCAGCGACCACGGCCGCGTCATCATCCTCGACTCGCGCCTGCTCACCCGCCGCTACGGCAAGCGCATCATCGACGCCTTGCCGCCGTTCAAGCGGGTGATCGGCTGATTGACGCAAGCACGCAGTGCCGCTGACAGGAAGCACGCTCCAGGCAGGACGCATTATGCGACGCACGGCGCTTGACAGTGCTCCTGTTGCTCTATTAACTAAACCTGAAGGGAATGCTGCGTGTCTCAATGAAGACAGGGAGTGCATATGCCGGACGGTTTCTTCAGGGAAGAAGTCATGCGCGCTCGCCGCGAGACCTGGCTTGCGCCAGTACGTCTTCAGGCGCCGAGATTCGGCTGGCCATGCTTTCTGATAGCAGTGTGTGTGGTCATGACGGTGATTGCGCTGCTGTGCGTTGGCAGCTTTACACGCCACGAAGCGGTAAACGGAGCACTGGTGCCCGACCGCGGTCTGCTGACCTTGACGCCGCTCAGTGCCGGCCTGGTGTCCAAGGCATTCGTCGCCGAGGGAGCTATGGTGCGAGCCGGCGATCCCATGCTGGAAATCTCCGGAGAACAGGACAGTACAGCGCTCGGTGATACGCAGGCATCGGTGATTTCGCAGCTGGAAATCAAGCGCGCTCGTCTGGCCGCAGACCTGCAGTCACAGGACGCGTTGTACCACGCGCAACAACGTGATCTGCGTCGGCGCCTCACGCTGCTGCAGGAGCAAATGCAGACCACCGAGCAGCAGGTCCGGTTGCAGCGCCAACGTGCGGACAGTGCCAATCGGCTCTACGAGCAGTGGGTGAGCGCCGCAGAAAAAGGAATATTGACCAAGGTGCAACTGCTGCAGCAGCAGGACATCGCAATGCAGCACCAGGGCCAACTCAAGGAACTGCAGAAACATGCGCTCGACCTGCAGGTAGAGCATTCTCAACTGCAATCGCAGCTGGAACAGAATCCTGCAGCCCTGGAGGGGGAGCGTAACGAGATCGCCAGGCAGATCGCGGATGTCGCTCGCTCGCTGTCCGAAAGCGAGGCGCGCCGTTCGGTCGTTCTTCGAGCCCCGACCGACGGGATCATCGGAAATCTGCTCGTTCACCCTGGCCAACCGGTGAGCGCGCAACAGCCTCTGCTCACCCTGTTGCCCAAGGACACCAGGTTGCGTGCCGAACTATGGGTGCCCTCCAAGGCGGTTGGATTCGTGGCTCGTGGCGACCGCGTCCTGCTTCGCTACCAGGCCTTCCCGTATCAAAAGTTCGGTCGTCATGCCGGCCAAGTGATTGAAGTCTCCCGCAGTGCGGTCAGCGCCAGAGAGTTGTCATCGCTGCTGGGGCAGCAGATCGACGATGCACGTTATCGCGTGGTCGTCGAGCTGGAGAGCCAGCACATCCTGGCCAATGGGCGAGAAGAGTTGCTACGTCCGGGAATGGTGCTGGATGCCGATATCCTGCTTGAGAAGCGCCGGTTGATCGAATGGATGTTTGAACCGGTCTACGAAATGGCCTCGCGCCTGTCCGCGGATCCGGCTGGGCGGCGCGGATGATCGACGCGACGCAGGTCCATCAATTGTTGTCCAGCCGCGCGCAGATCGTTCCGATCATGCAGACCGAGGCGGCCGAGTGTGGTCTCGCCTGCCTGACCATGATCGCGCGATATCACGGCGACAGAGTCGATCTCGCACAACTTCGGCGCCGGTTCAACATCTCACTGCGGGGTGTGCGCCTGGAGCGATTGGTGCAGATAGGGCGCGCAATGGGGCTGGATGTCCGGGCAATGCGGGCCGAACCGGAGTATCTGCAGGATCTCGGGCAACCTTGCATCCTGCATTGGGACATGTCGCATTTCGTCGTCCTGGAGCGGGTCGTACGCGGCGTGGCGCTACTGCACGATCCCGCGCGGGGCACGCTGCGGTTGCCGATGTCCGAGCTCGGCAAGCACTTCACCGGTGTGTTGTTGGAGTTGCAACCGGGCGCCAGCTTCCAGCCTACGGTCCAGGTGCCGCGGGTGTCGCTGCGCTCGCTGACCGGGCGTATTTTTGGGCTCAAGCGCGGATTGCTGCAGATCTTCGGACTGGCGCTGGCGATCGAGGTGCTAGCGTTATTGCTGCCTTTTCAGATGCAGTGGGTCATCGACCATGTCCTGGTGTCGGCGGACATGCCGTTGCTCAAGATACTGACCATCGCATTTCTGTTGACTGTCATGTTTCAGGCCGCATTGACGGTCGCGCGGAGCTGGATCGTCAGCTGGCTCGGCGCATCGTTGAACACGCAGTGGATCACCAATCTGTTCGGCCACCTGCTGCGACTCCCGCTGGAGTATTTCGAAAAGCGGCACATGGGTGATGTGCTGTCGCGATTTTCGTCCCTGAAGTCGATTCAGACCACGCTGACCGGCAGTTTCGTGGAAGCGATGCTCAATGGGCTGACCGGATGCCTGGCCGTGGTCATCCTGCTGGCCTACAGTCCTGCGCTCACAGGTCTGGTGCTGGGCGCATTCGCCTTGTATCTCTGCCTGCGTCTGGCCTTGTATCGACACCAGTTCATGGTCAGCCGCGACCAGCTGACCTACGCGGCACGTCAGCAGAGCGAGTTGATGGAGTCGGTGCGCGGCATCCAGGCGATCAAGCTGGCCAACAAACAGGGGCTGCGGCAAGCCAGGTTATTCAATGCCACCGCACAAAGCATGCGACTGGAAATGCAGTCGCAACGTTTCGGTCTCGCATTCAACGCGCTCAATCAAGGGCTGTTCGGCACGCAACGGGTCTTTGTTATCGCTATCGGTGGCTATCTGGCATTGGAGGGGACACTGTCTGCAGGCATGTTGGTCGCCTTCCTCGCATATGCGGATCTGTTCACCAGCAGGGCCGCAAGCCTGGTCGACAAGTCCATCGAACTGAAGATGCTGCACCTGCATGCCGAGCGGATTGCCGATATCGCCACGACGACGCCGGAACTGGACGAGATGTCCACTTACAGCGGGCCGGAGCCAAGTCCCGAGATTCAGGTGAAGGGATTGAGCTTTCGGTATTCGGACGACGATCCATGGGTCATACGCAATCTCGACCTACGGATCGAGGCGGGCGAGTCGGTAGCCATCGTGGGGCCGAGCGGCTGCGGCAAGTCGACGTTGGCCAAGCTGTTGCTTGGTCTGATCGAGCCAACCGAGGGCACGATCGAGATTGGCGGGATCGATATCCGCAAGTTCGGCCTGGAAAATTACAGGGCGATGGTGGCGGCCGTCATGCAGGACGATCAACTGTTCGCTGGATCGTTGGCCGACAACATTGCGTTTTTCGACCCGGATTCGAACATCGAGCGGATTGCCAGTGCCGCGCATCTGGCGGCAATCCACGACGACATCGTCAGGATGCCAATGGGGTATGAATCGCTTGTCGGCGACATGGGGTCGATTCTGTCGGGCGGACAACGTCAGCGCATTGTCCTGGCGCGCGCGCTGTATCGTCAGCCCAAGATCCTGATCCTGGACGAAGCCACCAGTCATCTGGATTCCAACAGGGATCAGGTCGTCAACGCGCATATCAAGGCGATGAAGATGACCAGAATCATCATCGCGCACCGGCAGGAAACGATCGCGTCCGCCGATCGCAGGATATCGCTCGTCGCCGAGTCACGCGACAAGCCAAGCGTCAATCATGACGCCGAGAGACTTGATGTCAGTGATGGCGTCGAGCAACGCGTCGGCAATCTCGCCGGCGAACACCCCTGAAGCAGCCAAGGAGTAAGTAATGGAAAACTTCGAACTCATGGAAAATGCTCGTCCCGTCGCCCAGCGCTTCGCACGTGAAATGACTCAGGAAGAGGTCAATGCTGTGTCCTGCGGTGGTGCTGGCGATACGTTGATCATCATTATTGTCGAGGCCGTCGACACCGAGACCATCGTCATCATCAGCTAAGTACCTGCCGGCATGGCGGCATGCAGTGCCGCCATGTCTTTGTCGAATTCCGGAGCAAGCCCCCATCCATGCAAAAAGATCTCAGGAAGGTACTGATCATTGCTCCGAGCAGTGACGCACATGCATCCACGATCGCTGCGATGATCGCCGCATCCGGGCATGCGGCCAGCCTGCTGGATACCAGTCGGTGGCCATGCGGCCTCGAGGCTTCTTTGTGCTACGGGCAGGAAGGCGTGAGCGTTCTCAACGACAGCGGGGCGGTGGTTTACGATGTGGCCTGGAGTCGTCGTGTGTTGTTTAGCAAGTCCGCTCCTGCACATGTCCACGATCAGGACATCAAATTCATCAAGACGGAAGGATTGCTGTTCGATCTGGGCGCAGTGGCGCTGCTTTCCGCTCGGTATGGTGTACGGCGCTGGGTCAACGCGCCGCTCGTCGCACTGGCTGCCGACCAAAAGCCGCTACAGCTTGCCGTTGCAATGTCCAGTGGCTTGGCTGTGCCGGAGACATTGATCAGCCAGCGTCCAGCCGATATCCGTGCGTTCCGACAGAGACACGCCAATGGCGTGGTCGTCAAGCCATTCAATGTCGGAGCATGGTCGGACGGTGAAAACTACAGTGTTTCCTACGCCACTCGTCTTTCTCCCCAAGAACAATTGGCCGATGCCGATCTGCGTGCGTGCCCGACGACGTATCAGCAGGTGGTGGAGCATCAGGCCGATCTGCGCGTGGTCTGCATGGGAGGAGAGTACTTTTGCATGAGGATGTGCCATTCCCTGCCGGGAGAAATCGACTACCGCGCTGTCCGGCACAAGGCAACCATGCAGTACAGCTGGGAACCGTTGTACCCCGGCTTGCAGGCAAAGCTCGATGTCCTGCGATCGACCCTGGGTGTGGATTTCTTCTGCGCGGATTTCGTGGTGCCCGTCGCCGGCGGCGAGCCGGTGTTCCTGGAACTCAATCCGGGTGGGCAGTTCCTGTTTCTGGACCACAAGGCGCCTGGGATGGAGATCGCCAGTAGATTCTGTTCTTTTCTGGTGTACGGTGAGACTGGTAGGTACCGCGAGTTTCCGCGACTGGCCGATACGCCTCTGCGCCAGGGCGATGCGGAGATCGAGCGCTTTCCAGAGCCGGGAGTGATGCACTCATGAAAATCATGGCGGTGGCAATGTTGTTGTGGCAGATGTCCGTTCCAGGACAGGCCGGTACCGCTGGCGGCGATGCGCTGCACTCAGCGCACTCCTCCCTCAATGCCTCCTACCGTGAACAGCTGTTGGCCTTGGCCGCTGCTGATCAGCAGGCGCGCGAACGGGTCCGCGGTGCATTCACCCCTCAGCAACTGCAGGCAGACCAGGGGGCGGCAAGGGACATGGCAATGCGCCTGGTCGCTTCGCAACGCGAAAACCAGGCCGCGTTATCGACCTTGATCGATAAATTCGGCTTTCCCGACAGTGCGCTGGTCGGCGAAGACGGTGCACATGCGGCGTTTCTGGTCGCGCAGCACTCGACGGACCGAGCGTTTCGCGATGGATTCCTGCAGAAGATGCAGCTGGCAGCACAACGCGGGGCCTACAGCTCAGCGGACCTGGCAATGTTCGTGGACCGTAATCTGGTCATGGCTGGAAAGCCGCAGCGCTACGGCACGCAACGCAAGGCCGATGGCAGCCTGTTCGAACTGGAAGCTGCCGACCAGTTGCATCGGCGCAGGGCAGAGGCCGGGTTGCCCGACGAATCGGCCAGTACTGGCGGGCTCTGAACCGTCGGCGAAGCGATCGCCAGCGGCCAATGCATTCCAGTGAGTGCATGACGGGAGGGTCGACCAATCCTTGCTCTGGATGGAGGTCGGCTCCGCTGTGGTCTCGCTCGATGTCCATGGCGTTGGCCGACCGGCCAAGGCCGCGCCGACTCGTTCGGATAGGCAGCAGTCTGTTCTGCACTGCAATAAACCCGCAGGTTTCGCTACGTTCCCGCGATTGGTGTCGCCGCGTTGCGCTGATCTCGAACGCCACGCTCAACGGCCGATCTGCCATACAGGCTGCTTTCCTGATGCGATGCATATCACGCAACGCAGTCATCATCATGTTCGCCTATCGTAGCGATCAGAACTAACGACTTCTCACGCTACCGCCCGCTGGCCATGATTCAGCTCCCTCAACACGAGCTGACGCCATGCGCCCTGGATCCCTCATGGTGCTAGCCCTGCTAGCCCCCACGCTGATCGCCCCACCGGTCTTAGCCCAATCCGTTCTGACCCGCGACAACGGCGCCAAGGTGGGCGACAACCAGAACTCGCAGACTGCCGGCGCCACCGGCCCGACCTTGCTGCAGGACGTGCAGCTGATCCAGAAGCTGCAGCGTTTCGATCGCGAGCGCATCCCCGAGCGTGTGGTGCATGCGCGCGGCACCGGCGTCAGAGGCGAGTTCACCGCCACCGCCGATCTGTCCAACCTGACCAAGGCCAAGGTGTTCAGCGCCGGCGAGAAAACCCCGGTGTTCGTGCGTTTTTCCTCGGTGGTGCACGGCAATCACTCGCCGGAGACACTGCGCGACCCGCATGGCTTCGCGACCAAGTTCTATACCAGCGAAGGCAACTGGGATCTGGTCGGTAACAATTTCCCCACCTTCTTCATCCGCGATGCGATCAAGTTCCCGGACATGGTGCACGCGTTCAAGCCGGATCCGCGCACCAATCTGGACGACGATTCGCGGCGCTTCGATTTCTTCTCGCACGTGCCCGAAGGCACCCGCACGCTGACCCTGCTGTACTCCAACGAAGGCACGCCCGCCGGCTATCGCTTCATGGACGGCAATGGCGTGCACGCCTACAAGCTGGTCAACGCGCAGGGCGAAGTGCATTACGTCAAGTTCCACTGGAAGACGTTGCAGGGCATCAAGAACCTCGATCCCAAGCAGGTCGCCGCGGTGCAGGCCAAGGACTACAGCCACCTGACCAATGACCTGGTCGGCGCAATCAAGAAGGGTGACTACCCGAAGTGGGATCTGTACGTGCAGGTGCTCAAGCCGGAGGACCTGGCCAAGTTCGACTTCGACCCGCTCGATGCCACCAAGATCTGGCCGGACGTGCCGGAGCAGAAGGTCGGCCAGATGGTGTTGAACAAGAACGTCGACAACTTCTTCCAGGAAACCGAGCAGGTCGCGATGGCGCCGGCCAACCTGGTGCCGGGCATCGAACCTTCGGAAGATCGCCTGCTGCAGGGCCGCATCTTCTCCTACGCCGATACCCAGCTGTATCGCGTGGGGACCAATGGCCTGAGCCTGCCGGTCAACCGCCCGCGCGTGGCCGTCAACAATGGCAACCAAGACGGCGAATTGAATCCCGGCCACACCACCAGCGGCGTGAACTACGAGCCGAGCCGGCTTGAGCCGCGTCCGCAGGACACCGCTGCGCGCTATAGCGAACTGCCGCTGTCGGGCACCACCCAGCAGGCCAAGATCACCCGCGAGCAGAACTTCAAGCAGGCCGGCGAGTTGTATCGCTCCTACAGCAAGAAGGACCGCGCAGACCTGGTGCAGAGCTTCGGCGAGTCGTTGGCCAACACCGACACCGAGAGCAAGCACATCATCCTGTCGTTCCTGTACAAGGCCGATCCGGAGTACGGCACCGGCGTCGCCCGCGTGGCCAAGGGCGACCTGGCCCGTGTCAAGCAGCTGGCCTCCAGCCTGCAGGACTGATCCACCCGACGGCATCGCGGCCTCCGCCGCGGTGCCGTCCTTCTTCAGGAGAGCGACATGCGCACGCTGATGTTGATCCTGCTGAGCGCGCTCTGCGCGCCCGCCATGGCCGCCTCGCCGACGGCCGCGCCGGCGCCGGCACGCACCGCGGCAGCCAGCCCCGAGCAGATCAAGCTGCAACTGCGCGAGTATTTCTTCGATGCCGCGCGCGAAGGCCGCCAGGACATGCTGGCCGAATTCATCCGCTCGCACTACGACCTCAATACCCGCGACGAGAAGGGCTATACCGCACTGATCCTGGCTGCCTACCACGGCCAGCGCCCGGCGGTGGAGCAGTTGCTCAGCGCCGGTGCCGACCCCTGCGCGCAGGACAAGCGTGGCAACACCGCCTTGATGGGCGCCATCTTCAAGGGCGAACTGGCGATCGCCAAGCGCCTGATGCAAGCCGACTGCGCGCCCGACCAGCGCAACAACGCCGGCCAGACTGCCGCCATGTATGCCGCGCTGTTCCAGCGTACCGACGTGCTCAAGGATCTGGCCGCCAAGGGCGCGGACCTCAGCCTCAAGGACGCGCAGGGCAACGACGTGACGAGGCTGCAGCGCGGCGAGTTCGCTACCGCCCCGGCACGCTGAGTGCGCACGACCGCGGCTTTCGCATCGGCCTGCGTGTCACGCGGGTGGCCCGCCTGTGCGGAGTGCCCGGCAGTGCTGCGCCGCATCTCCAGGATCGGCCCTCTTCCGGATGTCACGCGCCACGCCTGACTAGCGTCCTGCGCGCACCGATGCAGTGCTGCATCCCTGCAACGCGGCCAACGCGACGATGCACCAGTGGTGTCAAGTGGCCGGGTCAGTTCCCTGCAGCGACCGGCGCATGCGCGCCGAACCAACGAGGCTGCTGCTGGCGGCTTGGCGCGGCCAGCGCGCGTGCCACTTGGCAAGCACAGCAGGCCGGCGGACATCCCGGCTTCAAGCGCCAGTGCCTCCTGTAAGTCGAATACAAGAAGCCGAAAGGAGCGGGGCCGCTCGCCGCGTCATACGCACAGGCGGCATCCAGAGGTTGCCTGCGGCGCAAAAACAGCAGGAGCTGCGGTGACCGCGTCGGGTAGACGACAACGCGACGTGCAAAGTGCGCGCCCGGAGATTTTGCAGTGCAGCATCGCCTGATTTACCGCTGTCGGTTTTCCGCCACACCTGCGCTGTAACTCTGGCGGATGTGGTGATTGCGCCGCTCGCAAGTCGGGGCGTTTCCGACACGCCAGGCCTTGCGCGCCAAGGCTTTGACAGAAAACTGAGCGTGCGCTGACTTGTGTTGGATTGGCTGAAAAAAGGCGCAGAAAACGATTCAAGAACGGGCCGGGAACGCCGATGCTTCAGCCATCGCAGCTTGGAACCCCCGCCATGAAGATCGATCCCTCCATCCCTTTCCTGATGTCGCTGCTGGCCATGGTGCTGTGCACCGCCACCGCCGTCGTCGCGCTGGTGTTCGGCCAGGTGCATGTGCTGGCGACCTCGTGGAGTTTCTACGCGGTGATGGGGACTGCGCTGGTCGTCCTGGCCGCCTCCTACCACGCCCTCGGCAAGCCGCTGAGCGCCGAAGAGCGTGTGGGTTTCCGTAATCCGTAATCGCAGCAGCGTCCAGGTAGCGGGCGCGCAATGCGCCTATCCGCGCACCGGACCAAAGGTGCCGCGCTTGTAACCGATGATGCAACGCGTTCGCTCCGCATGGGCGAACGCCGCCAGACGCTGCGCATCCTGCAGCGATGGCTCCCGATAGCGCGCGTACGTGGCGAGCGAGGGAAACCAAGACAGCGCCAGGGCGATAGTGTTCGCCCCTTCCGAGTGCAGAAGGGAGCCGTGATGCTGGCCGTCGAAGCGCGCCACCGGCGGAATATACAAGCGTGCGCCATGTTCGAATCGGGCCAACTGAGACGGGTCGATCACATGACGCAGCGAACGGGTGATCGTGTGGCGCCTCCGGCAGGCAGGGCGCCCCAGCGTGCCCTGCCGCACTGCCGCAGATTCATCGACGCCCGTGTAAGCTATTGATCCTGCTTCGCATTCCAATGGCTGCCTGCCGCGGCCAACCGTCGATGACCGCTGCTTCCGATCGCTACGCCGCCTCCCTGCGCCTGTCCGTCGCCCCGATGATGGACTGGACCGACCGCCACTGCCGGGTGTTCCACCGCCTGCTGGCGCCGTCGGCACGCCTGTATACCGAAATGGTGCACGCCAATGCGGTGATCCATGGCGATCGCGCCCGGCTGATCGGCTTCGATCCGGTGGAGCACCCGCTGGCGTTGCAGCTGGGGGGCAGCGATCCGGCGCTGCTGGCGCAGGCTGCCGCCATCGCCCAGGACTGGGGCTACGACGAAATCAACCTCAATTGCGGCTGCCCGTCCGATCGGGTGCAGGCCGGCCGCTTCGGCGCCTGCCTGATGCGCGAGCCGGCACTGGTGGCCGACTGCGTCGCGGCCATGTGCGCTGCCACCGATCTGCCGATCACGGTCAAGTGCCGGCTCGGCGTGGACGACGATGACGACTACGCGGTGTTCGCCAGCTTTGTCGACCAGGTGGTCGCCGCCGGCGCGGCGATGGTGGTGGTGCACGCGCGCAACGCTTGGCTCAAGGGCCTGTCGCCGAAGGAAAATCGCGAAGTCCCGCCGCTGCGCTACGACTGGGCCTATCGGCTCAAGCGCGAGCGCCCCGGGCTACCGGTGGTGCTCAATGGCGGCATCGCGGCCGTCGACGCCGCCCTGGCGCACCTGCAGCAGGCCGACGGCGTCATGCTCGGGCGCGCCGCTTACCACGACCCGTATGTGCTGCATCAGCTGGATGTGGCCCTGCACCAGCGTCCGCCACAGTCGCGCGAGTCGCTGTTGCGCGCGTTGCAGCCCTACGTGGAGTCCCAGCTAGCGCAGGGTCTGGCCCTGAAGCACATCACCCGACACGTGCTGGGACTGTTCCATGGTCAGCCCGGCGGGCGGGCCTTCCGTCAGGTGTTGAGCGAGGGTGCACACCGCCCCGGGGCGGGCTGGGAGTTGGTCGAGCAGGCCTTGCAACGTACCGATAGCCGCCCCTGGCGCGTCGTGGCCTGAGTGGCCCGGCGCTTGCATAAGCTGAACAGGTGAACCCGGATGCTTCCGGATTGAACGGATTTCCAGGCCTGCCCGAGCGGCGTAAACGGCGGTCGTCGGGAGCGGGAATTTGGCTTGGCATTCATTTCACTGAATGACGTTAACCTGAAGCTAAAAAGTTCAGATCGGATTCACCCCCCAAAATCAAGAATTTGGCTCGATTTCCGGCTCCAGCTGCATTGTGATGCGCGGCCGGCTTCACAAATTTTGAATGTTCCTGAACAACCCGCTAGGATCCAGTTGTGACCCATTCGTCCAGCCGCGCTCGCCCTGTTGTCCTGGTTGCCCTCTGGGCCGCCACGGCCGCGCCGTTGGCGTGGGGTCAAGGCTATCCCCCCATGGGGCAGGGTGGGCGCGAGGCGATGCCGGCAGCGGCGCGTGGCGGCAGCCGCACCCTGTCGGACACCATTCGCCATGTGCAGCGGTCCACCGGTGGACAAATTCTGGGCGCGGAGCGCGTGCCGTTCGACGGCGGCAATCTCAACCGGGTCAAGTACATGAAGGACGGACGCGTGCACACCGTCTATGAGCCGGAGCAGACCCAGTCTGCGCCACCGCGCAACCCGGCTGCGGTCGATGTGCCACCACGCGACGATAACCACTGAACGTAGATAGTCCCACGTTCAGTCTCATAAATTCCCCGGCCGCAGGCCGACAACGTAACTAGGGAGAGTGCATGCGTATTCTTTTGGTCGAAGACGAAGCTCCGCTGCGCGAGACCCTTGCCGCGCGTCTGAAGCGTGAGGGCTTTGCGGTCGACGCTGCACAGGACGGCGAAGAAGGCCTGTACATGGGCCGCGAAGTGCCGTTCGATGTCGGCATCATCGACCTGGGCCTGCCCAAGATGTCGGGCATGGAACTGATCAAGGCGTTGCGCGACGAAGGCAAGAAATTCCCGGTGCTGATCCTGACCGCGCGTTCGAGTTGGCAGGACAAGGTCGAAGGTCTCAAGCAAGGCGCCGACGATTATCTGGTCAAGCCGTTCCACGTCGAAGAACTGCTGGCACGCGTCAATGCGTTGCTGCGTCGCGCCGCAGGCTGGAGCAAGCCGACGCTGGAATGCGGCCCGGTGGCACTCGACCTGGCGGCGCAGACGGTCAGCGTCAACGGCGCCAATGTCGATCTCACCAGCTATGAGTACAAGGTGCTGGAATACCTGATGATGCATGCCGGCGAACTGGTCTCCAAGGCCGACCTCACCGAGCACATCTACCAGCAGGATTTCGACCGTGACTCCAACGTGCTGGAAGTGTTCATTGGCCGCCTGCGCAAGAAGCTCGACCCCGACGGCGAGCTGAAGCCGATCGAAACCGTGCGCGGTCGCGGTTACCGTTTCGCCATCCCGCGTACCGAAGGCTGAGGTCGCACGTCGGCAAGCAGGACGATTTCGTGCCGGGGCGCTCCAAATGGTACAAACGCTGGCGCCCGCGCTCCTTGCAGGCGCGCCAGCTGCTGGCCGCCAGCCTTAGCCTGGTGGCCTTCCTGGCGCTGGCCGGGTACGCGCTGGATGTGGCGTTTGCCGACACCGCCGAGCGCAACCTGCGCGAACGGCTGAAGAATTACGCCTCCGCCTACGCGGCCAATATCGACTTCGTTCGCGACGGTTCGCTGTACATCGGCGGACAGCCGCCGGACCCGCGTTTCGATGTGCCCGGTGGCGGGCTGTACGTGGAAGTGGTGCGTCCGGACGAAAGCTGGACCTCCATGTCGGCCGAAGGACCGAATATTCCGCATGGCCGCATGCTCGAGCCGCGGCAGGAAGAGTTCATCGGCCCGCTGGAGATGACCCAGATCGACGGCAGCGTTGGCCAGCTGTATCGCTATGGCCTGGGCGTGAGCTATGTCGAGCGTGAGCACGGCGGCGAGATTCCTTACACCATCTACGTGATGGAAGACGCCCGTTCGATGGGCGCGCAGCTGCGGGTATTCCGTGGCGCGGTGTGGTTCTACCTGGGCAGCGCCGGCGTGGTGCTGCTGGTGCTGCAGGCCTTCATCCTGCAATGGAGCCTGCGCCCGCTGCGGCGCGTCATCAACGAATTGACCAAGGTGCAGCGCGGCGAGATCCAGCGCATGAGCGAGCAGCATCCGCGCGAGCTGGAGCCCTTGACCGACAGCATCAATGCCTTCATCGAGAGCGAGCGCGACAACCTGGAGCGCCAACGCAATACGCTGGCCGACCTGGCGCATAGCCTCAAGACCCCGATCGCGGTGCTGCGCACCCAGCTGGACAGCGGTGCTTCCGAGCGCGATCTGCACGAAGAAATGGACGTGCAGTTGCGTCGCATGAACGATCTGGTGTCCTACCAGCTGGCGCGCGCGGCTTCCAGCGGCCACAAGCTGTTTGCCGCGCCGCTGCCGATCGAGCCGAGCGCCGAAGAGATCGTCCGCGGGCTGGAGAAGGTGTATTCGGCCAAGGGCGTGCTGTGCGAGTTCGATATCTCGCCGGAGGCGCGTTTCCATGGCGAGCCCGGCGATCTGCAGGAGCTGCTCGGCAACCTGCTGGAGAACGGCTTCAAGTGGGCGCGCAGCCGCGTGCTGCTGACCGCCCAGCCCGGTCCCACCAGCGGGAGCCGGCGTGCCGGGCTGATCCTGTCGGTGGAAGACGATGGCCCCGGCATCGCGCCGGAGGACGTCGCCAAGATCCTGCAGCGTGGCGTGCGCGGAGACGAGCGCGTGCAGGGCCACGGCATCGGCATGTCGATCGTGCAGGATTTGATCAAGGCCTACCGCGGCGAGCTGCAGGTGGTGCGTTCGCAGGAACTGGGCGGCGCCCGCTTCGATGTGACCCTGCCGCCGGGGCTGTGAGCCCGGACGGGCGCGATGAACTCTTCGGCAATGGCGGCCGAGGTTGCGACAACCGTTTAACGCCTCGCGCGTTGGCTTGACCATACTGGCCCGGTTGCAGGCAGTCGCGATGGAGAGCCGCATGTTCAAGCGCGTTGTACAGGTAGCTGGCGTGGGCACGCGCTGCGCGGGCGTGCGCCGCCGACGCTGGCGCATCCCGTTGCTGGTTGCCAGTTGTTGTTGCGCCATCGTCGGACACGCGGCCGAACCGCCGCTGACGGCAACGCAGACGCGCTGGTTGCAGCGCGCCACCTACGGTGTGGACGGCGAGAGCGCAACCCAGTTGCGGCGGCTCGGCCCCACGCGCTACGCCACGCTGCTGTTGCAGCCCAGCGACGATGCCGTGCTGCCGGCGCCCATCCGCGCGCAGCTGCAGCGTTTCGATGCGCTGCATACGCCCCTGGTGACCCTGCTGACCCAGTACGAGGCCGACAAGATCCGCCTCCAGGGCATGCCCGATGGCGACGAAAAGCTCGCCCTGCGCAAGGACTGGCAGGCACGCGGCGGGCAGATGCTCACCCAGGCGCGCCAGGCCCAGCTGTTGCGTGCCGTGTACGCGCCGGATCAACTGCGTCAACAGCTGGTGTGGTTCTGGCTCAATCATTTCAGCGTGTATGCCGACAAGGGCCGGGTGAAGTGGATGGCGGCCGATTACATGGAAAACGCGATCCGCCCCAACGCCACCGGCAAGTTCGCCGATCTGGTGATGGCCACGCTGGAAAGCCCGGCAATGCTGGAGTATCTGGACAATGCCAAGAACGCCAAGGGCAAGGTCAACGAGAACTACGCGCGCGAGCTGATGGAGCTGCACACGCTGGGCGTGCATGGCGGCTACAGCCAGCAGGACGTGCAGCAGCTGGCCTTGATCCTCACCGGCGCTGGCCTGGTGCCGATCAAGGCAGAGGGCGCGCCGCCGCTGCCGCCGACCAAGTCCGGTCAGCCGCCGGTGGTGCGCAAGGGGTTGTTCGAATTCAATCCGGCGCGCCATCAGCCCGGCGACAAGCTGCTGCTGGGCCAGCGCATCGCCGGTGGCGGGCTGGATGAGATCGAGCAGGCCGTGCGCCTGCTGGTGCGCCAGCCGGCCTGCGCGCGTTTCGTCTCGCAGCGCCTGGCCGAGTATTTCGTCAGCGATACGCCACCGGCCGCACTGGTCGCGCGCATGGCCAGCACGTTCCAGCGCAGCGATGGCGATATCGCCAAGGTCATGCAGACCATGCTGGGTTCTGCGGAATTCGCACAGGCGCAACCGCGCAAGTTCAAGGACCCGAACCGTTTCGTGGTGTCGGCGATGCGGCTGGCCTACGAGGACCAGCCGGTGATCAATGCCGCCCCGATGGCCAGCTGGGTGCAGCAACTGGGCGAGCCGTTGTTCGGCCGCATCACACCGGATGGATGGTCGCTGCAATCGCAGGCCTGGACCAGCTCCGGGCAACTGGCACGCCGGTTCGAGGTGGCGCGCTCGCTGGGCAGTGGGCCCAAGCAGTTGTTCCGGCGCGATGGCGATAGCGATACGCCGATTCCCGCGCTGACGCAGATCGATACGCGCGCGTCGTATCGCTGGTTGGCACCGTCGTTGTCGGCGGCAACGCGCCAGGCACTGGAGCAGGCGCGCTCGCCGACGGAGTGGAACGGCTTCCTGTTGTCTTCGCCGGATTTCAACTATCGCTGATTCACCGCAGGCGATGTGGTCATCGCCGCAGGAGAACCTCCATGCAACGTCGTCGATTTCTGCTTGCCTCTGCTGCCGCCGCGAGCCTGCCGTGGACAGGCCGCCTGTTTGCCGCCCCGCGCGACAGTGCGCGCCTGCTGGTGGTGTTCCTGCGTGGCGGCTACGACAGCAATAACCTGCTGGTGCCGTACGCCAGCGATTTTTATTACCAGTCGCGGCCCACGCTGGCGATCGCACGGCCGGATCCGGCCAACCCCGACAGCGCCATCGCGCTGGATCCGCAGTGGGGTCTGAGCCCGGTGCTGCGCGATGCCTTGCTGCCGCTGTGGCAGCGCAGGCAACTGGCGTTCGTGCCGTTCGCCGGCACCGACGACACCTCGCGCAGCCATTTCGAAACCCAGGACGATATCGAATCCGGCCAGGCCGGCAAGCGCCGCGATTACCGTTCCGGTTTCATGGCGCGCCTGTCGGGCGTGCTCAGTGGCGTGCCGGCGATTGCCTTCACCGATTCGCTGCCGTTGACCTTCCAGGGCGGCGGCGATCTGCCCAACGTGTCGTTGAGGGGTATCGGCAAGGGCGGGCTGGATGCGCGCCAGGCGCAGATCCTGTCGCAGATGTACGACAGCACGCCGTTGGCGGCCGCGGCACGCGACGGGCTGGCTTTGCGCCAGCAGGTCACCGCGCAGCTGCGCGAGGAGATGGAGCAGGCCGGGCGCGGCGCCGCCAGCGCGCGCACATTCGCCGATGAAACCCGACGCATGGCCACCTTGATGCGCGAGCGCTATCGCCTGGGATTCGTCGATGTCGGCGGCTGGGATACGCATGCCAACCAGGGCAGTGTCGCAGGCGGTTTGGCCAACAATCTGCGCAACCTCGGGCAAGGACTGGCCGCTTACGCCGACGCCCTGGGTCCGGCCTGGAACGACACCGTGGTAGTGGTGATTTCCGAGTTCGGGCGCACCTTCCGCGAGAACGGCAGCAAGGGTACCGACCATGGCCATGGCACCACCTACTGGGTGTTGGGCGGCGGCGTGCACGGCGGTCGCATCGCGGGCGAACAGGTTGCGGTGGAACAGGCGCAGTTGCTGCAGAATCGCGATTATCCGGTGCTGACCAATTACCGCAGCCTGTTCGGCGGCGTGCTGCAGCGGCTGTGGGGGCTGTCGCCGACGCAGCTGGAACGTGTGTTCCCGGGCGCGATGCCACGGGACCTGGGGTTGGTGTAGGCGCGCGGACCGCCGATGCCAGGACCGCTGGGTACGCCAGGCAGTGTTGGAATCGGTGTGCAGTACGCAGTGCGGCGGCGCCGGGCCGCGCTCACCATCTGACGGTCATGCGCATTCAAGCGCCAAACTGCCGCACCCATGCAAAGCCACCGCGTGGTGGCCTCACTGCCGTGGTTGCGCCGCGAACGGCGAGGGCCCATACACGCCGACCAGATGTGCGGCCACGGCCGGCATCACCCGTTGCAGTATCTGCGGTGCGGAGAAGTGGTATTCGCTGACGACCGCGAAGAATTCCTCCGGCGCTTCGGCAGCGTACGGGTCGATCTCGGTGTCTTCGCCGGCATCCACACGCTGGCAGAACGCGTCGAAGGCCTGCTGGAAGTCGCGCGCCCAGCGGCGCTGCATCTCGCGCGGCAGGGGCGGGGTGCCATCGAGTGCGCCATCCAGGGCATCGAGCTTGTGCGCCATCTCATGCACGATCACGTTGAAGCCGGCGCACGGGTCGCGCAGGTCTGCCTGTACGTCGGCCCAGCTGACGATCAGTGGCCCCTGTTCCCAGGCCTCGCCAATCAGGTCGTCGTTCCAGGCATGCATGACGCCGGCCGCATCCATGTGGGTGCGCTGGACGCGGAAGGCATCGGGATAGACGATCAGCTGCGACCAGCCACGCCACCCGGCCGCGCCGAATTCCAGCAGCGGCAGGCAGCAGGTGGCGGCCAGCACGACCTGATCCTGTGGCTGCAGCTGCAGGCCATCGACCGGCGAAATGGTTTTCTGGTGCAGGAACTGCGCAGTCAGTGCACGCAGGCGTTGCTGACGCAGCGGGTCCAGTGCGGCCACCCAGGCGCACTCGCTGCGTACCGGGTTCCACAACGCGTCGGGAATCTCCAGCGGCGGCCGGCGCAGCCAGCGCATCACCCACTGGATCAGCGGAACATGCCCGGCAGGAAGCTATGCCAGCGCGGCATCGTGCGCATGCGCGGGAACAGGCCGTCGCCATCGCTGCCACCACCGCCGGTGGCAGGTGCGGGCTTGTGCTGCGGGGGCATGCGCGCCGGTGCGGCCGGTTCGCCGTTGGGCGTTCTGCCACGTGCGGCCGAGTTGGAGCTGACGCAGCTGTCATGATCGCCGTCGGTCAACTGGTCCGATGCCAGTGCGGCAAGCGGAGCCAACAACAGAAGCAGGCAAACCGTGAGTCGGCGCATCGTCCACATCCAGGGCAAGCGGCGTAAGTCGCCGATCATAACGCGGTTTTCACTCCCTCACGCAAGCCGCGCTGGGCGGCCGGGAAGCCATGGCGCATACTTTCATGGATCGATTTGGGAACCGTTGCCGTGGACGACCGCGCGTTGCTGGCCAAACTTGCGAGCGGCCGGCTGTCCGGCGATGCGCTGGCGCGTGATGCGGGGTTGACCCGCGCTGCGGTGTGGAAGCGCATTCAGAATCTGCGCGCCGCAGGCGTCGCGATCGAAGGACGCGCCGGCGATGGTTATCGGCTGGCTGCCCCCCTGGACCTGCTGGACGCTGCCCGCATCCGTGCCGCCATGAGCGCTGACGCCGCCGCCGGGCTGGCGGGGCTGGACGTGGCCTGGACGCTGGAATCCACCAATACCAGCCTGCTGGCGCGCCCGCCACCGGAGCGGGGCGTGGAAGTGCTGCTGGCCGAGCGCCAGACCGGCGGGCGCGGCCGCCGCGGCCGGCAGTGGACCTCGCCACTGGGCGCGCATGTTTACCTGTCGGCCTCGCGCCGTTTCAGCGGTGGCCTGGGGCAGCTGGCCGGTCTGAGCCTGGCTGTTGGCGTGGCGGTCGCCGAGGCCCTGCGCGGCTGCGGGTTCGCCGATGTCGGCCTGAAGTGGCCCAACGATCTGCTGGCGCGCCAGCGCAAGCTGGGCGGGCTGCTGATCGAGGGCGGCGGGGAGATGGCGGGTAACGCGCGCGCCGTGATCGGCCTGGGCTTGAACGTGCATATGCCGCCTGCGGCCGCAGCCAGCATCGACCAACCGTGGGTGGACCTGGATACCCTGGCCGGCCGCGCAGTGACGCGCGATACGGTGGTGGCCGCGGTGCTGTCGGCGTTGCTGCCGGCGCTGGACCTGTTCGAAGCGCAGGGGTTGACCGCGTTCCTGGCCCGTTATGCGGCGCTGGATGTGTTGCGTGGCCGCACCGTGCAGGTGGAAGAAGCCGGCAGCCTGCACCACGGCGTCGCCCTCGGCCTGGCCGCCGACGGCGCCTTGCGGGTGCAGGTGGGTGAGACCGAACGGCTGTTCCACTCCGGAGAAGTCAGCGTGAGACCTGCATGAGCGAGTGGTTGTTCGACCTGGGGAATTCGCGATTCAAGTACGCGCCGCTGCACGGCAACCGCGCGGGCGAGGTGCAGGCCTGGGCGCATGGTGCCGAAGCGATGGATGCGGCTGCGCTGGCGGCGTTGCCGTCCGGGCGCGTTGCCTACGTGGCCAGCGTGGCGGCGCCGGCATTGACGCAGCGCATGATCGGCTGCCTGCAGGAGCGTTTCGCGCAGGTGCGCATCGCACGCACCGTGGCCGACTGCGCCGGCATCCGCATCGCCTACGCCGACCCCAGCCGGTTTGGCGTGGATCGGTTTTTGGCCTTGCTGGGCGCGCGCGGCGAAGCAGCGGTGCTGGTGGCCGGAGTGGGCACTGCACTGACCATCGATGTGCTCGGCGCCGACGGCCAGCACCACGGCGGTCGCATCGCCGCTTCGCCCACCACCATGCGGCAGGCGCTGCATGCGCGCGCGGTACAACTGCCGGCCAGCGGTGGCGACTATGTCGAGCTGGCCAACGACACCGACGATGCCTTGACCTCCGGCTGCGATGGCGCCGCAGTGGCGTTGATCGAGCGCAGCCTGCATCACGCACGACGCAGCCTGGGCGTGCCGGTGCGACTGCTGCTGCATGGCGGTGGCGCACCGCCATTGCTGCCGTTGTTGCCCGATGCCAGCTTCCGCGCCGCACTGGTGCTGGACGGCCTGGCGACCTGGGCGACCGATTCGTCCTGCGCTTAGAATCCAGGCATGTACGTACGCGCGCTCATCGTTGTGCTGATCGTCCTCAATGCCGGCGTGGCGTTGTGGTGGGCGATGCAGCCGCCGCCGTCACCGCCGACCGCACCGCCGCAGCCAACCGGCGTGGCGCGGCTGGAGGTGTTGCCGATGCTGGCGACCGGGGCGTCGCGACCGTCGCTGGCCGCCGCTGCGCAGCCGGAGGCTGGGGTCGTGCCAGCGTCCAGGACGCCGGCACCCGTGCCGGCCGCAGCGACAGCGGCCGCTGCTGCGACAGCATCGTTGGAGCCAGGCGCCGACACTGCTTCCCGGCCGGCAGGGCAGCCCGCGCTGTCCGCGCCTGCCGCCACTGTCGCCACTGCCGATGCAAAACCGGCGCCGGCCGCTCCGACACCACCGGCTGCGCCCGAGCGCTGCGCCAGCCTCGGGCCCTACACGGCACGCAGCGATGCCGATGCCGCGCAGGCGCGCCTGCGCGGGCAGGTGAGCCGTGCCAGCGTGCGCGAAGACGCCGATGCCGGAGTCAGCACGTTCCGCGTGATGCTGCCCGACGTGGGCGACCGCGCGGCGGCGCAGGCGCTGGTCAAGCGGATTGCGGCCGCCGGTATCGGCGACTATTACGTGATCGCCCAAGGCGAGGGCAATACCGTTGCACTGGGGCAATACCAGAGCCGCGAGCGCGCCGAGCGGCGCCAGGCGAGCCTGGTGAGCGCGGGGTTTCCGGCGCAACTGGTGCCCAGCGGCAGCGGTCAGTCGCGCTGGTGGGTCGATGTGCGCAGCACGCTGGCGGCCGCGACGTTGCAGGGCGCCGCGGGTGCAACGCGCCAGCGGTCGCTAGATTGCGCCGCGCTGCGCTAGAATGCGTACCGGCGCGCAACGCGCCTGCCTTTGCCGGCATAGCTCAGTTGGTAGAGCAACCGCCTTGTAAGCGGTAGGTCCCCAGTTCGAATCCGGGTGCCGGCACCATCTTGCAGACCGTCTCGATGTGCTCCGATCCGCCTGTTCTGTGCGGCATGCGACGCTTGTCGCGTTGAAGCGGGCATTCTGCCGGCGGTCTGGATGAGGCGACGCGGCGGGGCAGCATCAAGCAGCCGCGAATATGCGTGTGCATGTGCGTGTATGCCTGCGATGGTGCGCGCGATCAGTGCAGGCAGGGACGGCCATGCTTTTTGGTTGCTCGTCTGCGGGGCGGGAGGCAGAAGGACGGAATGCCGATCGCCGAGGCGGGGACATCGCCATTCCAGTCAGCGAACAGCGCGCCTCACACGGCGGGTCATCGCGTCATCGTGCACCGAACATAGGGCGTGCACCTGCGCGCCACCACGCTCGAAAGGCGGTGACGCTGCGCTGTGTTGCTCAGGCCGGCCGGCCCCCCGAGAGCAACTGCAATGCGGCCGTGCCGGCGTCGGTGTGCGCGTCGCTGCGCAGGCGCTCGGCTGCGGCGGCGACCACGATCGCCAATGCCCGGCGCAGCACGCTATCGGTGTCGGCGCTGGCGTCCACCAGGTGTTTGCCCGGCAACTGCAGGCCGTTGAAGATCGCGCGGCAGCGTTCCAGGTTGTCCTGGGTTTCGAAATGGTTGGGCGCATCGCCGCGGGCGCGGATGCGGGCCAGGCCGGTGGGTGGCGGCAGGTCGAGCAGCAGCAGCACGTCCGGGCGCGGCGCGAAGGCGTTGCGCTCCAGCAGCGCATCCAGCGGCAACCCGGCGGCGCCCTGGTAGGCGACCATGGAAGGAAAGTAGCGGTCCAGGATCACGATGTCGCCGCGTGCCAGCGCGGGGGCGATCAGGGTCTCCACATGTTCGTGGCGGTCGCGGATCAGCAGGTCGGCTTCCTGGTCGGCGCTCAGGCGGCCGGTGGCGGCGGATTGGCGCAGCTGCGTGCCCCAGGGACCGTTGGTCGGTTCCTTGCTCAACACCACGCGCGCACCGGCCTGCTGCAAGGTGGTTGCCAGGCTGCGTGCCAGCGTGGTCTTGCCGGCGCCGTCGATGCCTTCGATCGCGATCAATAGCCCGCCGGGCTTCAGTTCGATTGTCATCGCGCTACTTTATCTGATCGGGGCAACCCATCAGTAGCCAACCACGTGGCGGCGACCGTCGTGCCGGCTCCAAGCGGCGGCGACCATGCCGTGGTCGAGGGCATTGATCTGGGTGCACCGGCCGTGCGCACCGCAGCGCCTGCGCCAGAGATCGGCCAGGTTGCAGCCAGGCGCAGGCCCTGCAGGTGCCGATACCGACGACCTGCGACGTCGCTATTGCCGACCCGATATCACGGATATGTCCTGCATGCTGTCGGGAATGTCCCGATGCCGGCAGTTCTGTGCACTGGGCATACTGAATAAGTCAGACGCAGCGCTCATTCGTATCACGACTGAGTCGCGTTTCTGGCTTCAAGGAAGATGGACGCGTCGCCGCCACCCTAGAGGCGGCATCCCCCGCGTGACGCCCTTTCAGGCCCGTCGTGACCGGATTCCTTGTTTATCGTCGTGCGCTCATCGCGCGTGCCATGCAGCCAATCAGGCCGCCGAGGTATAGCGGTAGGACAGCAGCGACTTCACCAGGAAGGTGATCTGGGTGGCCGAACGCGCATCCACGCGCATCACCGGGATGCGGAAACCTTCGGCGACCAGGCCATCGCGAAACGGCGGCAGCAGGAAGTCTTCGACCTCGTCGGTCATGGTGATGCCCACCGCCAGGCTGGCCTCGGGTGCGATCTGCGCGAACTCGCGCAGCAGCGCCAACGTGGCTGCGGGCATCTGCGGGTCGCGCGCATTGGCCAGCACGATCACCCCCAGCGCGCCGTCGCACACCAGCGGCCACATGAAATCCAGGTATTTCTGCCCCGGCACGCCGTAGACGTGCAGCAGCTCGCCGTCTTCCAGTTCGATCGAGCTGTAGTCCAGCGCAACCGTGGTGTAGGTCTTGTCGCCGTAGGCATCCTGGCTGAGCGGCATTTCGGTGCTGACCGGCTCCACGTCGGAGATGGCGCGCACGGCGGTGGTCTTGCCGGCGCCCATGCCGCCCACGAACACCAGTTTGTTGGCTGGAAGACTCATGACTGCGCCTGGAAGAGAGAGAGGCCAAACCGGCGTGCGACCCAGGAAAGGAACCGGGAATTGCTGCTGTCCGGGCGAGGCGGCGTTGACGACACGGCAATCTCCGCAGTCTGGGCGAGGCCACTGGCGAGTGCGGCGGCGAACAGGCATTCCACCGTCTGCAGCGGGAGCTTGCAAGCATTGGCCAGCGCCTGCGGGCGCCATGGGCGCGCATGCAGGTGGGCGATGACGAGCAGCTGCGCCGGCGAACTGGTCTGCGCGCTCAACTCCGGCCACTGGCGCAGCTGCAGCGGCTGGCTGGGTTCCACTGCCGGCAGGGCCGGGCGCAGATGCTCGGGCAGGGCGAAATACAGCGCTTCGAAGGAGAGGCGTTGCGGCAATGTGACCTGGGCGTCGTCGGCCGCGCGCTGCCAATCCGGGCGGTCCAGCGCGGCGATCAGCTCGTTCAACGTGACGCCGGCCGGCAGATGCAGGCAGTGTTCGGCCGGATCCACGCGCACCTGCAGCCCCGCATTGCGCAACACCACCACGCCGGCACCGAATTCACCGCGGCAATGCCGCAACAGCAGTGCCGGCTCGGCCACCGCCGTGACATGCGGCGAGGACAGCAGCAGGCGCATCTGTTCGTTGAGCTCGCGCACGGTGGCGCCATGCTTGAGCCAGGCGCCGGCCACCGGCGTACGCGAGACCACCAGCATGCGCACCGGCTGGCCCTGCAGCGCCTGCCATGCGGCCAGACCGTCGGCGGTTTCCAGGCCCAGCACCACCACGTCGGCCACGTGCTGCGGCCACTCGCCCAACTGCACGTCGATGCGCTCGGCAAGCAGCAGCGAGCACGCCAGTTTCAGGCGCGTGGCGTGCAGCAGGTCCAGGCCGGCCGTGGCGACCCGCATGGCGTGGATGGGTGTGGTCATGAGAGGGCGCCGGCTGGGCGCAGTGACACGATGACGCCTGCCGGCTCGCACCGGCAGGCAGGGCCGGCGACGCGGGTGCGCCGCCGGACTGGCATCAACCGAAATCCAGTGTTTTTTCGAACGCCTTGAGCTCGTGGCGCGCCATCGCCAGATTGGCCTTGGCACGGTCCAGCACCACGTACAGGAACAGTGCGCCGTTGCTCTCCAGCGGACGCAGCAGGTGGTACTGGCGAGACAGGGTGATCAGGATGTCTTCGATGGTGTCGTTCAGGCCCAGCTGCTCGGCGATGCGGCGCTTGGCGCGCACCACTTCGGTATTGCCGGCTGCGGCCAGTTCCAGGTTGAGTTCGGTGCCGCCGGTCATGCCCAGCGCCATGCCGCTGTCGCTGTCGACCAGCGCGGCGCCGACGAAGCCGGCGAGCGAATGCAGTTGTTCCAGATTGAGTTTCGACATCGGTGGTCCCCTTCCAAGCGTTGAGAAAAATCGGTGCGCTCGTGCAAGCACGAACGATGCCAACGGCATCAGCCAGCCGGTGGTGCCAGCGCTGTGGCCAGGCGGCCGGCGCAATCGCGCGCGTTGAACAGCAGCGCGGCGGCATTGAGGTTGGCGCTGCCAACGGCGGTCAGTGTCAGTGGCTTGTCGGCGCGGATGCGAATCAGCACCAGCTGCCCGCCGCGGGTGCTGATGGTGGCGTAGTCGGCTTCGCTGAGGCTGGATTCCCGGGCCAGGGTCTCGCCCAGGGTCAGGAACGAATTGGCCATTGCCGCAAGGCGACGCCCATCCACATCCAGGCTGGATTGCTCGGTGATGGCGCGGCCGTCGGCGGTGGACAGCATCAGCAGGGCAATGCCCGGCTCGCGCTCGATGGTCTGCGCGAACTCGCGCCCGATACGCTGCAAATCGTACAGATGCGACGCCCGCGCGACTTCGCCCACGGCAGCCTTGACGACCTGGTTGACGGCGTTATGCGGCATGAAATTCCCCCTGTTGCTGATGGCCAGAGCGCGTACGTGATGCGTGTCCTGCGCTGGCCGGCGCACCATACCATCCAGGTATTAGTGCGCAGTCACACCAGCCTCAGGTGTTTCACTGGGCGGTCAGACAAGCAGAATCCGCAAAGTCCAGCGCGCCACGAACTGCCGCGGCACGTCACAGTAGCGGCGCGTTGAGGCAGATCTAAACCCGCGCGTTGTGCGGCAAGCGCGATACGAGCCGCAGGCCGTGCTGCGCTGCCGCGCGTCACTGCGCGGATGCGCCACTAGACTGCACGGCTTTATCGACACTGGAGCAATGCATGGCAACGCAGTACCTGCCGGTTTCCCTGATTGGCGTTCCCACCGACATCGGTGCCGGCCACCGCGGCGCACGGATGGGCCCGGAAGCGTTGCGTATCGCCGGCTTGCAGGAGGCACTGGCCGGACGCGGGGTGGAGGTGCGCGACCTGGGCAATCTGGATGGTCCGCGCAATCCGTGGCAGCCGCCGCAGGCCGGTTATCGGCACCTGGACGAAGTGGTGGCCTGGAACCAGGCGTTGATGGACGCCAGCTATGCCGAACTGCGGGCCGGTCGCATGCCGGTCATGCTGGGCGGCGACCATTGCCTGGGGGTTGGCTCGATCACCGCGGTGGCCAAGTACTGCCGCGAGCAGGGCCGCCCGCTGCGCGTGCTGTGGCTGGATGCGCATTCGGACTTCAATACCAGCGAGGTGACCCCGTCGGGCAACGTGCACGGCATGCCGGTGGCCTGCCTGTGCGGGCTGGGCCCGCAGGCGCTGACCCACCTGGGTGGCAGTGCTCCGGCGTTGTTGCCCGAGCAGGTGCGCCAGATCGGCATCCGCTCGGTGGACCCGGAGGAGAAGCGGCTGATCAAGCAGCACCGCATCGACGTCTACGACATGCGCTACATCGACGAAGCGGGCATGAAGCGCACCATGGAAGCTGCGCTGCAGGGCATGAGCGCCGACACCCATCTGCATGTGAGCTTCGATGTGGATTTTCTCGACCCCAGCATCGCGCCGGGCGTGGGCACCACGGTGCCCGGCGGCCCGAACTACCGCGAGGCGCAGCTGGTGATGGAGATGATTGCCGACACCGGCCGTATGGGGTCGCTGGACATCGTCGAGCTCAATCCGGTGCTGGACAACCGCAATGCCACCGCCGAGCTGGCGGTGGATCTGGTGGAAAGCCTGTTCGGTAAGTCGACCCTGATGCGAGATTGATCCAGCGCTGAACACGGCACGCTGCCGTTCACATCAAATCCACGTCCGCGCAGTCAGATTTGGCGCCGAGCGAGGTGCGATCGCACCGGGCGCAGACCGAGGAAGACCTATGAAGCGACTGCTGACACTGATGGTGCTGGGCCTGTTTTCGGCCGGCGTGATGACTGGCTGCAACACCGTGGCCGGCGCCGGCAAGGACATGCAGGGCGCGGGCGACAAGGTCGAGAAAACGGCCGAAAAATGCAGCGACGGTAAGTGCTGATTCGCCACGGTTGCGTGGCGTTTGTTCGATTTGATTGATCTGCGGCAGTGCGCCGCTTACCCATGAAGGAGTGTGTTATGAAGCGTGCAATTGTGCTGCTGGTGCTGTCGGTGTTCTCGGTCGGCATGCTGTCGGGCTGCAACACCGTCGCAGGTGCCGGCAAGGACGTGCAGGGCGCTGGCGAGAAGGTGGAAGACGCCGCGCGCAAGTGATCCACTTGCTGCAACGTTGAATACAAACGGGCCGAAAGGCCCGTTTTTCATGGGGGAATTTCTCCACCGACGCTGCAAGGGCCGGCCGCTCGCGACAGACCGACGCATCGCAACCGTTCATCGCGGTGAGCATGGGCTAGACATCTTTTGACCCGTGCACAACGCTGCCCGCACCACGCTGTGCGCACGGTCAATCGCGACCGCATGCAGCGGAGAACCGCAATGAACAAAGACATCATTTCCGGCAAGTGGACCCAGCTCAAGGGCCAGATGCAGGCCAAGTGGGGCGATCTCACCGACGATGACTTCAAGGTTGCAGAAGGCAATGCCGAATATCTGCAGGGCAAGTTGCAGGAGCGCTATGGCTGGGACCGCGACCGCGCCCAGACCGAGGTGCGCGCCTTCGAAAAGTCATTGCGCGACGACCGCTGAGGCAACTCGCCCGCTCGCCTTCGGGCTGAGCAGGTCGTCCGGAAGGCGGGCCGCGTGCGGCCCGCTTTTTTGTGCCGCAATGGCAGCATTCGGGGCAGATGGGGGTGGCGCAGAACCGTTAGACTTGCCGGCTGATTCCCTGGCCTTTGCAGATGACCACTCGCGTTCTTACCGGCATCACCACCTCCGGCACCCCGCACCTGGGCAACTACGTCGGTGCGATCCGCCCCGCCATCCAGGCCAGCGCTGCCGCCGATGCGGAGAGCTTCTACTTCCTGGCCGACCTGCATAGCCTGATCAAGGCGCAGGATCCGGCGCGCACGCAGCGCTCCACCCTGGAGATCGCCGCCAGCTGGCTGGCCTGTGGGCTGGACCCGGACAAGGTCTGGTTCTATCGCCAGTCCGACGTGCCGGAGACCACCGAGTTGATGTGGCTGCTGACCTGCGTGGCCGGCAAGGGCATCCTCAACCGCGCGCATGCCTACAAGGCGGCGGTGGACAAGAACCGCGCCGACGGCGAGGACGACGATGCCGGCGTGACCGCCGGCTTGTTCATGTATCCGGTGCTGATGGCGGCCGATATCCTGATCTTCAACGCGCACAAGGTGCCGGTGGGGCGAGACCAGATCCAGCACATCGAAATGGCGCGCGATTTCGCGCAGCGCTTCAACCATGTCTACGGTCGGGATTTCTTCACCCTGCCCGATGCGGTGATCGACGAGCAGGTGTCCACCCTGCCGGGCCTGGATGGCCGCAAGATGAGCAAGAGCTACGGCAATACCATCCCGCTGTTCGCCCCACGCGAGGAGTTGCGCAAGCTGGTGTTCTCCATCCTGACCGACTCGCGCGCGCCGGGTGAGCCCAAGGACACCCAGGGTTCGGCGCTGTTCCAGTTGTACCAGGCCTTCGCCACGCCGGCGGAGACCGCGGCCTTCGCGCAGGCGTTTGCCGAGGGGATCGGCTGGGGCGATGCCAAGCAGCAGCTGTTCGAGCGCATCGATCGCGAGATCGCGCCATTGCGCACGCGCTACGAGGCACTGATGGCCGAGCCGGCCAGGATCGAAGCGATTCTGCGCGCCGGTGGCGCCCGCCTTCGCGCGCGCTATGCCACTCCGCTGCTGGCGCAGTTGCGCGATGCGGTGGGCCTGCGCGACCTGTCCGAGCAGGCGGGCCCGGCGGCGGTGCAGGCTGGCGAAAAAATCGCCTTGCCGGTGTTCAAGCAATACCGCGAAAGCGACGGGCAGTTTTATTTCAAGTTGCACGATGGCGCTGGCGTCCTGCTGCTGCACAGCGATGGCTTTGCTTCGCCACGCGATGCCGGGCAGTTGATCGCGCGCCTGAAGCAGGCCGTGCAGGCCAGCGATCTGCAGCTGCCGGGCGCACATGCCCAGGCCGATGTCGATGTGATTCTTGCCGCGGTTAAGGCGCTGCGCGAAGCCTGATCGCAGCAGCAAGGCGGGGCCCGGCTGGATGCGCATGGCCAGTGCATCGCGCGTCGTGCGGGAGGCTGAGCGATGCGTGTATCCGGCGCTCGACCGTGTTGGGTACATCGTCATCGTTTGCCCGAAACCTCCGGCACTGCGTGCGCGGTGACTGGGATCTGCGCCGCAGCTGCGAGGCCATTGACTGCGCCGCTGTGGGGCTGGACTGGAGCCCATGACCCCGGACCGCTACCGCATGTCAGGGAGCGCATCGGTACGCCGCTGCCGCGGCGGACGTTCCGGTGGGTGTGGCGCATTCCGGAGAACGCCACTGCCGGTGCGCCAATGGCGGCACGGCGCGTCACGGCGCGCCGATGATGGTACGGTCGTGGCGTCACTCGTCCTTCAGCCACGGAATCGCAATGACAGCAGCGGTTGATTCCAGCATCCACACCATCGACACCGGCTTTGGCGGGGCGCAGTTCGATGCGGCCTATCTGGTCGTGGAAGGGCAGCGCGGCGCCTTCATCGACTGCGGCACCTCGTTGTCGGTACCGCACCTGCTTGCTGCCGTGCAGGCGGCCGGGCTGGCGCCGGCGCAGGTGGACTGGTTGATCCTGACCCATGTGCACCTGGATCACGCCGGCGGTGCCGGTGCCTTGCTGCAGCACCTGCCCAATGCGCGCGTGCTGGTGCATCCGCGCGGTGCGCCGCACATGATCGACCCCACGCGGCTGATTGCCGGCGCCACCGCGGTGTATGGGCAGGAAGCAATGGCGCGCAGCTATGGCCAGATCGTGCCGGTGCCGGCCGAACGGGTGGTGGAGGCCGCCGACGGGCAGGCGGTGCTGCTCGGCGAGCGCGCGCTGTGCACGGTCGATACGCCAGGACATGCGCGGCATCACCTGTGCGTCTGGGATGCGCGCAGCCGCAGCTGGTTCACCGGCGACACCTTCGGCTTGTCGTATCGCCAGCTCGACAGCGCGCAGGGCGCCTTCATCCTGCCGACGTCCTCGCCGGTGCAATTCGAACCGGAGGCGATGCTGCACTCGATCGCACGGCTGATGGAGGCCGCGCCGCAGGCGATGTATCTCACCCATTATGGCCGGGTCGAATCGCCCGGCCGGTTGGCGCAGGCGCTGGTGCAGCAGATCCATGCGATGACCGAGATTGCGCTGGGCTGCGCGGCACGCGCGGATCGCCACCGCTGCATGGTGGCGGCGCTGACCGCGCTGTACCTGGAGCGCGCGCGCCAGCACGGTTGCCGGCTGGACGATGCGGCCGTGGCGCAGTTGCTGGCCACCGATATCGAACTCAACGCGCAGGGCTTGGGCTGCTGGCTGGATCGGGCGGCGCGTTGAGGCGGTACGGAGACAGGGCTCCTTGCGCATGTCGTGCTCTGGGTGAGGTGTTGGCAGATGCCGCCCTGCGGAAGTGATGCGGCAGGCGATGGCGGCAATGCGGATGCCCGGATACGGGATCGATGCAACATGCAGCGGCCGGCCAGGCTCACCGCCACGCGCCGGGTGGTCGCCACGCAGCCGCGCGCGCAACAGCGGAGCACACGCTGGCCCCGGCACGATGCAATCCGAGCAGCGATCACTGCCGGGCGCGCGTTGTGCCGTGGCTTGGATCACCGCTGTTCGTCGCGCGCTTGTAAACTGTCTGTCATCCATCGTTGCAAGGCCTCACCGTGAATCCGATGCGCATCCTGTTGTTGTCCGCCTGCCTGTTCGTGGGAGGCGTGGCGCAGGCCGCCAACGACCTGCCTGGCGGCGGCATCGATGCCGACGCGTTGTCGCGGCATGTGCGCCTGCTGGCATCGGACGACTTCGAGGGCCGTGCGCCGGCCAGTGCCGGCGAGCAACGCACGGTCGATTACCTGGTCGAACAATTCAAGACGGCGGGTCTGCAGCCCGGTGGCGAGCAGGGCAGCTGGACGCAGGCGGTGCCGCTGGTGCGTGCGCAGGTGGATGGCCCGGTGCGGGCCACGCTGCGCGTGGGGGGCAAGACCCAGACCCTGGTCAACGGCACCGATGTCACCCTGCAGAGCCTGCGTCCGCAGGCCGCAGTGGCGCTGAAGAATGCGCCGCTGGTATTCGTGGGCTACGGCATCAGCGCGCCGGAGCGGCAGTGGGACGATTACAAGGGCGTGGACCTGCGCGGCAAGATCGCGGTGGTGCTGATCAACGATGCCGACTTCGAGAGTGCGCAGCCCGGTGCGTTCGATGGCAAGGCGGTGACCTATTACGGCCGCTGGACCTACAAGTACGAAGAAGCCGCACGGCGTGGCGCGGCCGGCGTGCTGATCGTGCACGAGACCGCGCCGGCCGCGTATGGCTGGGCCACGGTGCAGAGCTCGGGCCTGTCGCCGTTGTTCGATATCGAACGCAGCGACGCCGATGCCCGCGCGCAGCATGTGCCGGTGCGTGGCTGGATGCAGCGCGCACTGGCACAGTCGCTGTTCACGCAGGCCGGGCTGGATTTCGAGCAGGCCAAGGCGCGCGCACAGCAGCGCGACTTCGCGCCGGTGGCGTTGGGCGATGCGCGCCTGTCGGTGGACTTCAAGCTCAAGCGCGAACGCGTGGTCACCCATAACGTGGTGGCCAAGCTCACCGGCAGCCAACACCCGGACGAGACGGTGATTTTCTCCGCGCACTGGGATGCGTTCGGGATCGGCAAGGCCGATGCCTCCGGCGATACGGTGCGTCGTGGCGCGGTGGACAACGCCACCGGCGTGGCCAGCGTGCTGGAACTGGCGCGCGTGTTCGCCGCCGGCCCCACGCCGCAGCGCACGCTGTACTTCATCGCCTTGACCGCCGAAGAGAAGGGCCTGCTCGGCGCCAACTACTACGCCGCGCATCCGCTGGCGCCCTTGGACAAGACCGTGGCGGTGCTCAACATGGAGATGTTCAGCCCCGACGGCCCCACTCGCGACATCGCCTCCTGGGGCCGCGGACGGGTCTCGCTGGAAGGCGATCTGGAGCAGGCCGCCAAGGCGCGCGGCCGCACCTACTCGCCGGATCCGAATCTGGAAGCGGGTTTCTTCTACCGCGCCGATCATTTCGCCTTCGCCCGCATGGGCGTGCCGGCGATCACCGCCGGACCCGGCCTGGACATGCTCAATGGCGGTGTCGCCAAGGGCAAGGCGCTGCGCGAGAAATATTTCGCGCACTGCTATCACCAGCCCTGCGATCGCTGGACCCCGCAGTGGGATGCCAGCGGACATGCCGCCGATACCACGCTGGTCTACGACGTAGGCGTGGCGTTGGCCAATGGCCGGCAGTGGCCGAGCTGGCAGGACGGCTCGGAGTTCAAGGCCATCCGCGCGCGCAGCGACGCGGCGCGCAACTGAGAGCGACCAGCAGCACCCAGCGGGCGGTCGTCATCCGGATGTGGACAGCGCGCAGGCGCCGCAGGGTGCGCGCGCTGGCGAGCACTCCACGCAATGGCCGGGCTCGCCTGGTGGCTGCGCCGGCGTTGTATCAGCTGCTGTGGGCGCCATGTGGTGCGACGTCACGATGACCGTGCCGGCCGCATGGATGCGATGCAGTGATCCATCACGTGCGCAGTCCTGTTCGCTGTCGCCACTGCAGCGCTGATCTAGAATCGGCAGTCCTCGCGGTCGTTGGCAGTGTTCCGATGTCTTCCTCTCACGACGCTGCCGCGCCTGCGCGCAGCGGGTTGGTGGTTCTTGCGTTGTTGCTGGTCTATGTGGTGTGGGGGTCGACCTATCTGGCGATCCGGTTCGCGCTGGAAGGCGGGGCGCAGCCGCTGACGATGGTGTCCGGGGCGCGCTTCATCATCGCCGGCAGCGTGCTCTACGCCGTGCTGCGCTTGCGCGGCGTGGCGGCGCCGACGCGCGCGCAATGGAAGAACGTGGCCTTGATGGGCGCGGCGCTGTTGCTGCTGGGCAACGGCATGGTGGTGCTGGCCGAGCGCAGCGTGTCCTCCGGCCTGGCCGCCACCGCAGTGGCTTCGGTGCCGTTGTGGATGGCCTTGTTCGGCGCGTTGCGCGGGCAGCACGCCAGCGGCGGCGAATGGCTTGGCATCGTGATCGGATTCCTGGGCGTGGTGTGGCTCAACGCCGGCAGCAGCCTGACCGCCACGCCGGGCGGGCTGGTGCTGTTGCTGATCGCACCGATCGGCTGGGCGTTCGGTTCGGTGTGGTCGCTTGGCCGCGACCTGCCGTCGCCGTTCATGACTGCCGCCGGGCAGATGTTGTGCGGCGGGGTGTTGCTGGTGAGTACCGGCCTGCTGATCGGCGAGCGCCCGCACGCGTGGCCGACGCCACAAGGCATTCTGGCGGTCGCCTATCTATGCGTATTCGGCTCGATCGTGGCGTTCACTGCCTATGTGTGGCTGTTGCACCACGTGCGTCCGGCGCTGGCCGGCAGCTATGCCTACGTCAACCCGGTGATTGCGGTGGCGCTGGGCGCCTGGCTGGGGCATGAGCGTTTCACTGCGCACGATATCGGCGCGATGGCGGTGATCCTGGCCGGCGTGCTGGTGGTCACCCTGGCCAGGGCGCGGCGATGAGCGCGCCCGTGCCGGTGTCGGCAGTAGAGGCGCGACGCGGTCTGTTGATGACCGCCGCGAGCTTTGTGATCTGGGGCCTGGTGCCGTTGTACTGGCATCTGCTCAAGGTGGTGCCGTCGCTGCAGATCATTGCGCACCGCATCGTGTGGAGCGCCGTGCTGGTGGTGGCGTGGCTGGTGGCGACCTCGGGCCTGCGGTGGTGGCGCACGATCGTTGCGCAGCCGCGCGCGCTGTGGATGCTGGCCGCCAGCAGCGTGGCGATCGCCTTCAATTGGGGCCTGTACATCTGGGCCATCAACGCCGGGCATGTGATCGAGGCCAGCCTGGGCTACTTCATCAATCCATTGCTGAGCGTGTTGCTGGGCGTGCTGGCGCTGAAGGAGCGCCTGCGCGGCATCCAGTGGCTGGCGGTGGCGTGCGCCGCAGTCGGCGTGCTGTGGCTGACCATCGATGCCGGTGCACCGCCATGGATTGCGCTGGGGCTGGCAGTCTCGTTTGGCCTCTACGGATTGCTGCGCAAGCTGGTGGCAGTGGACCCGGTGGCCGGGCTGGGTGTGGAAAGCGTGTACCTGTTCGTGCCGGCACTGCTGGTGGCCGCATGGGGCGAGCAGGGCCATGGCGGCGCGTTCTTCAGCGGCTGGGATCTGCGGACGGATCTGCTGCTGATCTTCGGCGGCGTGGTGACGGCGGTGCCGCTGATCGGGTTTGCGTATGGCGTGCGGCGAATCCCGCTATCGCTGGTGGGCATCCTGCAGTACATCGGGCCGAGCCTGCAGCTGTTGCTGGGGGTATGGTTCTTCCATGAGCCGTTCGACCAGGGGCGGGCGATTGGTTTTGCTGCGATCTGGGTCGGGCTGCTGCTGTTCGTCGGCGACAGCGTGCTGCGCGCGCGGACGCCGGCGGCGGTGCGCTGAGCGCGTGCCGGGCTGCGTCCTGTACGACGGACGCAGCGAGTGCGGCGATCAGCTACTGGGCACCGTTGCCGGCATCGCAACCGCCAGCGTGGAGGCCGGCAATGCCTGCGGAGCGGGGCAGTGGCCAGGGGCCTGTTGAATCTGCGCCAGCCACTGATCGATCGGGCCACCGAGCAGGTCCAGCCGCAGCGGCAGGCTCAGATGGTTTTCGCCGGCCAGCTCCAGGTAATGCGCACGCGGACTGGCCAGTGCCAGTGCGCGGCCATGCGCCACTGGAATGTGCTGGTCGGCATCGCCATGCAACAGCAGCACGCAGCTGCGCGTGCGCGCCAGTGCCTGCGCCACATCGACGTGGTCCAGATCCAGCTTGAGCTGGGCATCGGCGGCGGCGATCACCGCATCGATGTTCTGGTCGGCGTAGCGCCAGCGCGCATAGGCGGCCACTGCCTGCCCACGCCAGCCGGTGGGCTGGCTGGCCAGCAGGTGCGGCACCATGTCGCGGATGCCGCGCCCGGCATTGGCGAAGGATTCCATCGCCACCACGCCGGTAACGCGCGGCCCAAGCTTGTCGGCGGTGAACAGCGCCGTGGCCGCGCCATAGGAAATGCCGAACAGGTACAGCGGTCCCTGGAGTTCGCCACGCGGCTGCAGCGCGTTAAGCACATCGATCACATCATCGGACTCGCGCGTGCCATAGCCCGACGGGCCGCCACCGGAATGGCCATGGTTGCGCAGATCGATGGTGATCACCCGGTAGCCGGCCTGCGCCAGCTGCAGCGACCAGGGCAGCAACGAATCGCCGTCCATCATCCAGCCGTGCAGCAGCACGATGGTGCCGCGCGGCGCAGGCGGCGTGGCGGTGGGCACGGAGAAGCTGAAGTCCACATCCAACGCATGCGCCGGGTCCTGGCGCTGGCCCAGGTAGCGGTAGTGCATGGCGTACTGGCCGGGATCGATCGCACGCCAGAAGATCGGCACCTGATCGCGCGTCACCACATGGCCGCTACGGGTGGGCAGCGTGGCGATGGTCGCGGCGATGCGCTCTTCGTCCAGCAACGGCGACACACCACCGGGCGCGACCAGGCGCTCGCTGAGCGATGTGGAAGACGAAGAACAGCCGGCCAGCCATAGGCAGGCGCAGGCCAGCAGAAGCAGGCGCGTCATGGCAACACATCAACGGAGCAAACGGCCGAGCAGGCTACGGCCTGCCGGCCCGCGCATCTACCGCAGTGCGGTGACAAAACCATGACAGCCTGCAATCCATTCAGCCGTAGCAGCCAAGCGCTTCGCTCCGGTCGTTACCAATCCCTAATCCCGACTCCCTAATCCCGGGCGGGCCACAGCCCGCCTACACCTCACGCAAGGCCGTGGTGATCGGCAACCGCGCCGCCCGCAAGGCCGGGAACAGCCCACCCACCAAGCCGATGCCCAGCGCCCATTTCAGCCCGCTCCACAGCAGCTCCGGCGATACCTTGAACTGGAATACCACCTGGCTGAAGTTGTTGCCCAGCGTGGACACGGTGTAGCCATTGAATACCGCCCAGGCGATCAGCCCGCCCAGCAGCCCGCCCAGCAGCGCCAGCAACATGGTTTCCAGCATCAGCGCCATGATCACCGGCGTGCCGCGAAAGCCGAGCGCGCGCATGGTGGCGATCTCGCGCGCACGCGTGGCAACGGCCGCATACATGGTGTTGAGCGCACCGAACACCGCGCCCACCGCCATGATCGCGCCGATGACCGTGCCCAGGATGCTGATCAACCTGTTCAAGCCACCGCCCTGCTTGCCGTAGTAGGCGCGGGTGGTTTCCACGTCCAGCTTCAGCCGCGGGTCGGCGGCCATGGCGGCCTTGAACTGCGTAAAGCCGGCCTTGCCGGTGGTGCGCACGTTGATCGACTGGTAGGCGCTGCGGTTGTAGGTGGTGGCCAGCGTCTGCGCATCGGTCCACAGCTCCGAATCGTGCGCATCGCCGGAGGCGAACACGCCGACCACGGTCCACTGCTGGCTGCCGAGCGTGAGCGTCTTGCCCAGCTCCAGGCCGCGGAACTGGTTCAAAGCGCCCTTGCCGACCACCAGTTCGCGCAGGCCGGGAGTGAAGCGGCGGCCCTGGGCGATTCTGACCTTCTGGTGCACCGCCCAGGCCTGCTCGCCCACGCCGCGCAACTGCGCGTTGACGTCGGTGCCATCGGCGCGCGAGGCGATGTTGACCACCTGCGACAACTCCGGCGACACCTGCGGGCGCCCGTTGGCATCGCTGGCGATGCCGGGCAGGCTGCCGATCAGTGGCACCAGGTCGCGGGTGATCACCGAATTGGTTTCCGCCTGCGAGCCGCCGCGCAAGACAATCGCGGTGGTGTCGTCGCCGGTGCTGTTGAGCGTGGCCTGGAAGCCCTCGCCCATCGCCAGCATCGCCACCAGCACGCCAACCACGCCGGCGATGCCGACCACGATCACCGAGGTGGAACCCCAGCGCTGCGGCAGGCTGGCGATGCCGATGCGCGCGGCCGCCAGCGACAGGCGGCCGCTGCGCGTGGTCACCAGCCACAGCGCCAGCGCCACCACGATCGCCAGCACGCCGATCCACGGCAACGCGATCCAGATTCCCAGTCCCACCGCCAGCAGCACCACCGACAGCAGGTTGGCACCACGGTTCTTCCATTTGCTTTGCATTTGCGTGCTCCTGTCAGCGGCCGGCGAGGGCATCGACGATCTTCAAGCGCTGCGCGCGTAATGCCGGCAGCACACCCACCACCAAGCCGATGCCGACCATCAGGGCCAGCGCAACCAGCCAGGTCTGCAGCGGCACGCTCTGGGTGGGCATCAGCCCACCGCTGCGCGCGGACACCGCCGGGATCACCAGCGCGGCCAGACCCATGCCGATCAAACCGCCCAGGCCGATCAGCAACACCGACTCGATCATCACCAGGCTCAACACCGTGCGGTCCTGGAAGCCCAGCGTCTTGAGCGTGGCCAGTTCCGGAATGCGCTCGCGCACCGCTTGCGCCATGGTGTTGCCGGTCAGCAGCAACAAGGTGAAGAACACCGCTGCCATGATCGAGGTGACGATCAGGCCGATATCGGCGAACTGCTTGACGAAGGCCTGCTGGAACGCCGATTCGGTCTGCGACTTGGTTTCGTGATCGGAGTTGGCCGAGAGCGCATCGATGGCCTGGGCCACGCGCGAGGCCTGGTCGGGATTGCTCAGGGTCACCGTCAGCCAGCTCACCTGGTTCTTGATGTAGTCATTGGACTCATCGAAATATTTCCAGTTCATCATCAGCTGGCGTTCCTGGTTGGCCGCCACCGTGCGGTCCTTCATGCGGAAGATGCCGACCAGCTGCAACGGCCAGTCGTTGCTGCCGCTGCGCGGGAAGATGGTGGCCTGCAGCGGAATGGTGTCGCCGATCTTCCAGCCGAACTCCTTGGCCAGGGTTTCGCCGACCACCGCGCCGGTACGCGTGCTCTGAAAGGCCTTGAGCTGGTCCTTGGGCAATTGGTACTCGCTGTAGACGTCGAAGAAGTTCGGCGCCACCGAGAAATTGGGGAAGAAATTCTTCGGGTCGCGGTAGATGCCGCCGAACCACATGGCCGAGGTCACATCGCGCACGCCCGGCACGCTGCGCACCTGCGCTTCCAGGCGGATCGGCAGCGACTGGGTGATCGACAGCCGCGAGGCCACCACCAACCGGTCCACGCCACTGACGCTGCCGCCGGAATTGAACGCCACGCGTACCGAATCGAGCATGCCGAACAGCAGGAACGCCGCCACCACCGACAACAAGGTCAACAAGGTGCGCGTCTTGCTGCGGAACAGCTGCGCCCACACCAGCGAGAGATACTTCATGGCAGCGCTCCTTCAGAGCACGAGCGGCGCGTCGGCCAGCTCGCCCTTGTCCAGATGGATGGTGTGGGTGGCGTACTCGGCGGCCTTGGGGTCGTGGGTCACCATCACGATGGTCTTGCCGTGTTCGCGGTTGAGTTCCTGCAGCAGGCGCAGGATTTCCTCGGCGTTCTGGCGGTCCAGATCGCCGGTGGGTTCGTCGCAGATCAGGAAGGTCGGGTCGGACACGATGGCGCGCGCGATCGCCACGCGCTGTTGCTGGCCACCGGACAGTTCGTTGGGCTTGTGGCTGCGGCGTTCCTGCAGGCCGACCAGGGTCAATGCGATCTCTGCATTCTTTTTGCGCTGTGCGGCATTGAGCGAGGTCAGCAGCAGCGGCAGTTCCACGTTCTTCTGCGCGCTGAGCATCGGCATCAGGTTGTAGAACTGGAAGACGAAGCCGACGTGATGGCTGCGCCAGGTGGCGAGCTGCCCACCGCTCATGCGGTCGATGCGCTCGCCTTCGATCTCGATCTCGCCACCGCTGGGGCTGTCCAGGCCGCCGATCAGATTGAGCAAGGTGGTCTTGCCCGAGCCGGAGGGCCCCATCAGCGCGACGAAATCGCCGCTGGCGATTTCCAGGTCGATGCCGTGCAGCACCTGCACCTGCTCGGGGCCGCGTTGGTAGGTCTTGGTGATGTTGCGCAAGCTGACAAGAGCGGTCATGGCGAGTCCTGGCGATGCAAGGGAAGAGGGAAGCGAAGGGCGGCACGGCGACGGCGACTGCAATAGCAGCGGGGCGGATGGCGCTGCCGTGGCAGCGATGAAACAAGGTGCTGAACAACTCTGCTGGGTGCGATCGAGGGATCCAACTTCAACAACTGGGTGCATCGACAACTGACTGCGCCGCACGCGTGGCCGATGCGGTCACTGCACGAAGTATCCTGGGCTTGCCCGGTCGACAGCATCGCTGCTCCTGTGCACCGCTGCGATCACCAGTTCCAGCCCACACCTGTCCTGGTGCGACAGCGCGGCATTCGCGCACAGCAACAACGACAGCACGGACTGCACCGCGGCCGCGGCATCTGCCCGCCGCGGTCACGCATGGCTATTCGGTCGTGTCAGGCTCCGCTTCGGCTACCGTGTCGCCGTCCTGCAAGGTCTGCGGCGGGTCGAGCACCACGCTGTCGCCCGCATTCAAACCGGCGACCACCTGCCGGTCCTGGCCCATCGCCATGCCGGTGGTGACGGGCCTGGCGGCCACGGTGTTGCGTTCACCGACCACGAATGCCAGCGTGGCGCCATCGCGTTCGACCAGCGCGGCGGCCGGCACGCGCACGCCCTGCGGCTTGGACGCCTGCTGCGGTTTGGCCTGCTCCAGGAAGCTCACCCGCACGCCCATTTCCGGCACGATGCGCGCGTCCTTGACCTTGAAGGCCACCCGCACCTTTACCGTGGCCTTGCCGCGGTCGGCGGTGGGAATGATGGCGATCACCTCGCCGGGAATCTTCCAGTCCGGGTAGGCGTTGAGCACCGCTTCCACCGGCATCTTCGGTTGCACGCGGCCGATATACGACTCGCCGATTTCCACTTCGATCTCCAGCGACTCCATGTCCACGATGGTGCCGATCCCGGTGCGGGTGAAACCGCCGCCGGCCGACAACGGCGAGACGATTTCGCCCGGCTGCGCGGCCTTGGCGGTGACCACGCCGGCGAACGGCGCGCGCACCACGTTGAAGTCCGAACGGATGCCGGCAATGGCCAGCTGGTCCGATGCCACCTGCACGTTGCGTTGCGCGTTCTGCAACTGCGCACGCAAGGCATCGCGCTGCGCGGTGGCCTGTTCGTACTGCGAGCGCGATACCAGCTGCGCGCCGACCAGCGACTGCAGACGCGTGGCATCGGCATTGGCCACCGCCAGCTGCGCCTGCACGTTGTCGACCTGGCTGCGCGCGGCCGACAGCTGCGAGGCCGACAGCATCCGCTGCGCATCGGCATCCAACGGGTCGAGCGTGGCCATCACCTGGCCTTGTTCGACGCGCATGCCTTCTTCGATCATCACCTCGCGCACCTTGCCGGTGACCTGGGCCGACACCGTGGCCATGCGCCGGGCAACCACGTAACCGGACGCGTCCAGTACCGAGGCGCTGCTGCTGCCGGCACTGATCGCCACCACCGGTGAGGTCTGCACCTTGACCACCGGAGTGCGGGTGAACCACCAGGCCGCGGTTGCCAACGCCAGCACCAGGACGATGACGGCGATGATCCAGCCGCTGCGGCGTGCGGGTGGCGGCGCGGCAGGGCGCTGGCGGTCGATGCGAAGTTGCTTGAGCAGATCGGCGGAAGTGTTCATCGAGAACCAGGACAGAAGGCTGCGCAGAATGTGACCGTCTGCAAGGCGCGCCGCAAGCTGCCGGAAGTCACCAACCCCAACGCGGCGACAAACGATAGGGCGATCGGTGCAGTGGCAATGCCGTGCAGCATGCGGCCCGAGCGCACCACCTGCCAGTGACAGCTGTCATCCGCAGGCCATGACAGGCGCGACTGTGCGCCAGCGGTGCAGACGCGCAGGCTGTCGCTATCGAGCCACCACAGGATCCTGCATGCACCAGCACCGCTTCAAGGAAACACCGCCGTGCGGGCCGCGCAGCCACGCGTTGCGTGAGGGCTACGCGTGAGCAGGCGCATGCATGAGGCCGCTGATCGGGATCACTCTGCGACGCCGCGTGCCCAGGCGGACCCGGCAATGGCAGAATCCGCGCAACGACAAGGACCCACTCCGATGCATGCAAGGCTCCCTGCCTGGCTTCGTCCGGCTGCAACTTCGCAAGTGGCCGCACGCCTGGCGCAAGGCCAGTCGCCGTGGATGGACTGCGTGCACCTGCTGTGGTCGGCCTGGGTGTTCGTGGTACCGGTGTTCTCCCCGCGTGGCTATGACAGCACCTGGCTGTTGTGTACGGTGCTGTCGTATCCGCTGTTTCTGCTGCTGTATGCGCGCATGTTGCTGGCGCCGCGCGACACGCTGTACCGCTACGCCTGGGCGATGGGGGCGCTCAGTGCCGCGCTGCTGCCGGTGTACGCCTCGGGCATCAGCTACTTCGTGTTTGCCTGCCTGAGCCTGCGCCCTTCCACGCGGCATGCGCTGTGGCGGCATTTCGCCATCCTGCTGCTGATGAACGCGCTGTACCTGGCCTGGGCGCGCTGGCTCGGGTTGGGTTGGCAGGGGTTGGTGTGGTTGCCGGTGTCGGTGCTGGGCATGGCCGCGGTTGGCGCGGTGTACAGCATCAACGAGCGCAAGGACGCATTGCTGCGCCTGTCGCAGGACGAAGTGCGTCGGCTGGCGGCCACCGCCGAGCGCGAGCGCATCGGCCGCGATCTGCACGACCTGCTCGGCCACACCTTGTCGCTGGTGGCACTCAAATCCGATCTGGCCGCGCGCCTGATCGCGCGCGATCCGCAGGCGGCGCGCGGTGAGATCGATGCAGTGGCGCAGATCTCGCGCGATGCCCTGGCACAGGTGCGCCGCGCCGTCACCGGTATCCGCGCCGCTGGCCTGGTGGCCGAGCTGGCCTCGGCAAAGGTGCTGCTGGACATGGACGGCATCGTGCTGGAGCACGCGCTGGACGCGCTGCCCCTGCCGCCCGAGCACGAGACCGCCCTGGCGCTGGTGGTGCGCGAGGCAGCCACCAACGTGCAACGCCACGCCCAGGCCAGACGGGTCCGGGTGAGTCTGCGCGCGCACGACGGCCGGGCGGTACTGGACGTCACCGACGATGGGCGCGGCGGGGTAATCGTGCCCGGCAATGGCCTGGATGGCATGCGTGCGCGCCTGCAGGCTCTGGGAGGCGCGTTGGAGGTGGACGCGCTGCCCCGCGGCATGCGCCTGCGCGCCAGCGTGCCGTTGCCGCAACCCATGTCCGATGCAGAGCACCCCCCATTGCCGCTGCCCCTGGTGCCGCAATCGCGCTGAGCGCTCACCGGCCCGGCCGCTGCACGTCGCCGGCCCGCGCTGTTATCGTGCGCAACCGTTGCACAACTGCGAGCGCGAGCGATGATCCGGGTGTTGTTGGCCGAAGACCAGGCCTTGCTGCGTGGCGCGCTGGTGGCCCTGCTCGGGCTGGAAGACGATATCGACGTGGTCGGCAGTGCCGGCGACGGCGAGAGCGCCTGGCGCGAGCTGCAACGGCTGCAACCGGACGTGCTGGTCACCGATATCGAAATGCCCGGGCTGGGCGGCCTGGAGCTGGCCCAGCGCATCCAGCGCCAGGCGCTGCCGGTGCGGGTCATGATCGTCACCACCTTTGCGCGCCCCGGGTTTTTGCGGCGCGCGCTGGATGCCGGTGTGGCCGGCTATCTGCTCAAGGATGCGCCGGCCGAACAACTGGTCAGCGCCTTGCGCCAGGTGCATCGCGGCGGCCGGGTCATCGACCCGCAGCTGGCACTGGATGCGTGGGTGGAAGCGGACCCGTTGAGCGAGCGCGAACGGACGGTGTTGCGCCTGGCCGGCGAAGGCCGCTCGGCCAGCGAGATCGCCCAGCAGCTGCAGTTGTCGCACGGCACCGTGCGCAACTATCTGTCCGAATGCATCGGCAAGCTGGGCGTGGCCAATCGCATCGAAGCGTATCGACTGGCGCGGCAGAAGGGCTGGCTGTAAACAGCGAAGCCAGTGCAGCACCCGGCACCATCCGTGTGGCATGGATCGCAGGCACTGGAACTGGAAGGACGATTGCATCTGCGACACGCGTTGCTGTGAGCAACCTGGCCTCGCACCGAGCGCATCAGCGCAGCGATCTTGCGATGCCTGCCTTGTCCTTGCCACATCGCGTTGCATGCTTCATGACAAACGAGATGGCGCTGGCGTTGTAGACGGGACACGCCAAGATCGCGCAGCTATTCCAAAACACGCACGAAGGCATGCCATCGCTGCGCAGGTACACTGCCGGCCGACCTGGTCATTGCGAGCGCACTGCATGAAATCTCTGTGGCTGTTGGGCCTGCTGCTGGCCTGCGCATTCAATGCGTCTGCCGAGCAATTCAAGATTCTGGTCGCGGCCATTCCGAATCAGTATCACCACGACTATATCCCCGTCGCCAAGCCGCAGTTCGAAGCGATGGCGCGCAAGCATTATGTGGAGATGGTATGGGCATGGAATGCCAAGGCTTTCGATGGCGATCTTTCGCAGTACGCGGCGATCGTGCTGCTCAATACGCCGGCCACTGACCTGGATCCGGCCCAGCGCGCCAACTTCCAGGCTTATGTGCGCAACGGCGGCGGTGTGGTCGCCGTGCACAAGGCATTTGCGATCAAGCGCGGCGACTGGAAGTGGTACGACCAGTTGATCGGCCGCTCGTTCCGCACCCACCCCTACCTGCAGACCGCGATGGTCGATGTGGTGGCCAACTTCCCGGCCACCGCCGGCCTGCCCAAGCGCTGGGTGTGGAGCGATGAGTGGTACGAGTACGACCCGCCCTACAGCGACGATCTGGTCACGCTACTTACTGTGGATGAAACCAGCTACGACCCCACGCTGATCTGGCCGGGTCAGGTCGCCAAGGGCATGGGCAAGCACCATCCGGTGGCGTGGTACCACCATTTCGAGGGCGGCCGCGTCTTCGCCACTGCACTGGGCCACCAGGCCGAGGCCTACAACGACCCGCGCTATCTGGAACATCTTTATGGCGGGATTTACTGGGCCGCTACCGGCAAGGGCATCGAAGTGCCCGTGTCAGCGGCCAAGGCAGAGCGTCGGCGTTAAGTCCTGGCCCCTTTCCGTCTACGGCGGCAAGGCGCAGACGGCGCGTCGCTGGCGCGTGCCCCGGGCGCCTGCGCCGCAAGCGCAGGCCGGGACGCGGAGCGGTGGTGAGGGTACGGTCACGCAGTGAACTCACTTCGTGCACGCCGTCTTCCCCCCATCCAATCCATCAATGCGCCGACCGCTGCCCACGCACCATGCTGGAAAACACGCCATCGCGGCGTACCCAGGCATGGAACAGCGCCGCGCTCAGATGCCCCAGCACGGTGGCGAACAGCAGGTACGCCAGCCAGCCATGCGCGCTGCGCAGCCAGGCATACAGCGCCGGATCGTGCGGCGCGATCGCCGGCAGGTTGGCGCCTGGCCACAGCACGATCGGGTAGCCACCGGCCGACAGCATTGCCCAGCCGATCAGTGGCATGCCCAGCATCAATGCATACAACAGCCAATGCGAGGCGATCGCCACAGCTTTCTGCCAGGCGGGCAAATCCGCAGGCAGTGCCGGCGGGCGATGGCGCAGGCGGTTGATCAGGCGCAGCACGGCCAGGACCAGGATCGCGATACCCAGTGGGCGATGCAGGTCGATCAACCACGGCCGTTGCGTCACCGAGGCGACCATGCCGACGCCGACGAACAGCATGGTCAGGATCATCGCGGCCATCAGCCAATGCAGCACGCGCGCGGGAAGATTGAAGTGCGTCGGGCGGCTCATCGATGGGCTCCCTGGCCGGTGGCGGCACTGCCCTTGCCGCTGGCGATCTCGCGCTCGCGACGGTTGAACGATTGCGCATACACCGACGAGCGCGCGGCCAGGATCGGATCGTTGGAGGCGGCAAGGCCCTTGGGCAGGATCAGCGGATCGTAGTTCAGATCGCGGCACGGCCCGCTGGCCTGCGGTTGCGCATGCTCCAGGGTCAGCGTCCCGGCGACGATCTGCTTGCGGCTCTGCGGCCACGGCTGCGAGGGATCGTCCACCGCATCGCCGGGTTCGGCCACGGTCAGCACCATGTCCCAGCGCAGCGGCCCCTGCGCCAGCCGCGCCTGCAGGTCGGTGGCGAGAAAATCGCCATCGGCCTGCTTGCGTTGCTCGGCGCTCAGTTCCTTGAACGGCGTATGCGGGCGCATCGACCAGCGGATGTAGCGCTCGCGCCCGTCGGCCGCGATCGCGCGGAAGGCGTTGACGCCGTTGTACTGCGTATTGGCCCAGCTATCGGACCAGGGCGCGGTCTTGGCCCACTGCTGGAACTTGGCCGCCTCCGGATACTGCTTGCCGAACGCCGCGAGTTTTTCCGGATCCGGTTTGCCGGTGGCCGGGTCGGGCCTGGAGGCCACGTTCAAGGCCTGGAAACCGGCCGGCGTGGCCACCACGAAGAACGGAAAGCTGTTCATGGCCGTGCGCCATTCCTGCCCGTCGTCGCTGCGCAGCAGCAGCGCCATGCTGCGCACGCGCGCCTGTCCATCGGCGCCGTGCGGGTCGCCACCGCCGATCGACATCCGTCCCAGCACCGGCGTGCTGGTCTGGCCGAAGACGCGTGCCGACGACAGCCAGCTCGCCTTGCCACTGGACTGGAATTGCCCGCTCACGCATACGCCCTTGCTATGCGCGCGCCGAAAACCCGGATGCGGCGGCCCGCTGGATTCGATGGTATCGGTCATGCGCGCGGCGGTGAGCCGGTCGCCGCCGATCCAGCCGGCGGTCCATGCAAAGGCGATGGCGATCCCACCGGCAATGGCGGCAATGCCCAGCAACGGCAGCACCGGGCGGCGCGTGTGTCCGGGGGAGGGAGGTGGCAACGGCATGGCTGGCTCCGGTCTTGGATGCAGTGGGCAGCCCGCTCACTGTCGCGCGGCAATGCTTTCATCGCCGCAGCCGAGCACGCCCGTGTCGCATCATCCGGAAGAAGCCGCCTTGAGCGTGTGATGGACTACGGTGCCGGGAGGCCCGGCGCGATGCGCATGTCCCGCTGCAGGCATGAACGGGACACAATGATTCAGAGCGGCTGACGGAAGGTCGCGAGCAGTCGGCAGGTGGGCGTGGATGCGCGCTCAGCACCGGAGTGTACGCGTGGTACACGCTCACACCGAGCACCGAGCACCGAGCACTGGCCACGCCAGCCTGACGGCTACGCAGCAGTGTTGTTGGCCGCGATCAATCAGCCAAGCGATGCTTATGGCCGACAGTATTTCGCCAACCCGACACGTTCATTGCGCATCTTCGCTACGAAGCGGTGAAAACGACCAATCGAACATCGTCAGTAATTCTTTGGCCAATCGATCGAACTCCGGTCGGTAATGATGTTCGTGCGGCGTAGGAACCACGGTCTCGCCTCGGGTGAAACCCATCGCCTGCAATGCTGCCGAAAATCGTGCGAGAGGGCCGTAGGCGAATAATTGATTATGGCGGTCCCAGACCACCGTCGCTTGGCTGGTAGGCGAATGCGCCCACAGGTCATAGCGAGCATCTGCTGAAAGAAATGCGCCAAAACGCGACAAGAACGCCTTGACGTCAGCGAGTTCCAGCGCAGGAGTCTGGTAGCGGCCTGGTTCTGCCTCGCCACGCGAGGTGTGGAGGAGATACAGCAGGTAATACGGCGGTTCCATGCATTCGGTCATGCGCTCGAAAACGACAGGATCCCCGCGCGGAACACCCGCAACGATGCGGTCCGTGGAGTCGAAGACCGCCGGATGCGAGTGAGCGCACCACTGCCCATCTTTCAGGTGTCCGAGTCGGTACATGCGTGTCCGTCGCCTTGCTTGAAGCAGCTCGCCGTGGCGTAGCCATGATCAGATCGTGCAATGCCCGGATCGCGTCATTCGATCCTGAGCTTACCGGTCGGGCGAACGCCTGGTCGCAGCGCTGGCTGCACTCAGCCGCCGTAGCGCTGCTGCAGCATCGCAAACGCCGAGCGCAGCGCCAGCGCTTCGCCACCTGCAGGGCGCCCCGGGCGGTCGCTGTCGTTCCAGGCGTAGACGTCCAGATGTGCCCAAGGCTGGCCCGGGGCCACGAAGCGCTCCAGATACAGCGCCGCGGTCACCGCGCCGGCCATGCGCGAGCCGGCGTTGGCCATGTCGGCCACGTGGCTGTTGAGATAGCGCAGGTAGGGCCGCCACAACGGCATGCGCCAGACCGGGTCGCGGGTCTGCTCGCCGGCGTCGATCCAGGCCTGTGCCAGCGCATCGTCGTTGGCGAACAACGCCGGCAAATCCGGGCCCAGCGCGATGCGCGCCGCGCCGGTGAGCGTGGCGAAGTCCAGGATCAGATCGGGCTTCTGCTCGGTGGCGTAGCTCAGTGCATCGCACAGCACCAGCCGGCCTTCGGCATCGGTGTTGTCCACTTCCACGGTGACGCCGGCGCGGGTGGTGAGTACCTCGCCAGGGCGGAAGGCATTGGGGCCCACCGCGTTTTCCACTGCGGCAATCAGCAGGGTGAGCCGCACCGGCAAGTGCTGCGCCATCACCAGCCCGGCCAGCGCCAGCGCATGCGCGGCGCCGCCCATGTCCTTCTTCATGTTGCGCATGCCATCGGCGGGTTTGAGATCCAGCCCGCCGGTGTCGAAACACACGCCCTTGCCGACCAGCACTAGGTGCGGATGCGCGGCATCGCCCCACTGCAGCTGGATCAGCCGCGGCGCACGATGCGAGGCGCGGCCCACCGCATGGATGGTGGGGAAGTTCTGCGCCAGCAACGCATCGCCCACGATCGCCTCCACCTGCGCGCCGTGGGCCTGCGCCACTGCACGGGTGGCCGCTTCCAGCTGCTCCGGGCCCATGTCTTCGGTGGGCGTGTTGACCCAGTCGCGCACGCGAATGCAGGCCTCGATCAGGGCGCGCGTCGCTGCAGACGGCGTGGCCGCCAGTTCAGCCGGTGCGCGCGGTACCTTGCGGTAGCGGGCAAAGCGGTAGGCGCCCAGCCCCCAGCCCAGGTGCAGCAGCGCCTGCTCGGCATCATCCAGCGGGGTCGCCACGGTCCAGCGGCTGGCCGGCGGCAACGCCATCGGCGCATGCGCATAGGCGTAGGCATCGGCGCGGTCGCCGATCCCGATGACCGCCCCTGCCAGGCCCTGGTCGTCCGGCAACAGCAAGACGCTGCCCGGCGCGGCATCGAACCGCTGTGCCTGCGCCCACGCCAGCACGCGCGTGGGCTGCCCGGCGCACCAATGCGCGAAGCCTTCGCGGTCGAGCACATGCAGCGGCAGCGCGGCGGCGGTGGGGTCGGTGAAACCGGTGAGGTGCGACATGGGCATCCTTCAATGGCGCCGTGCGCCAGATGGGGGCGGCTCAGGCGGGAAGGCAGATGCCATCGCGCGCGGCGCCGGGGTGCGGTTGCTGGGCATCCAGCCAATCGGCCAGCCCGGTGAGGCTGTCGAATTCCAGGTCCGGCTGCTGGGTCGGGTGCGACCACTGCGCGCCGTCGCGGTTGATCCAGCACGCGCGCAGCCCGGCATCCAGCGCGCCGAGCACATCCATGCGCACGTGGTCGCCCACATGCAGCACCTGTGTTGGCGGCACGTCCAGGCGTGCGCAGGCGGCCAGGAAGATGCTGGCCTCCGGCTTGGCGCTGCCGTGTTCGCGCGAGCCCAGCTGGAAGGCGAAGTGATGCATCAGCCCGATACGCTGCAGGTCCGCATTGCCGTTGCTGAGCGCGGCCACCGGCACGTGCCGGGCCATGCGTGCCAGCGCATCGAGCGCATCCGGGTAGCACTCCACCTGGTTGCGCGCGGCGTAGAACACCTCGTAGGCCGGCTCCACCAGCGCCAGATCGCCGCCGCTTTCGCGCAGGGCCATCTCCAGCGTCAACCGGCGCAGCGCGCTCAGGTCATGATGCAGCTGCGGGTTGTCGGCGAAGCTGCGTTCTCGCAACTCGCGCATGGCCTCCACCGGAAAGCGCTCGGCGGTGACCGGACTGTGCTCGCGCATCCAGTCGTACAACACCTGGTCGATACGCGCACCGATCGGTGCGAAAGGCCACAACGTATCGTCGAGGTCGAGAGTGATGGCGCTGATGTGGAAGCTCATCGCAAGATTTTACGGTCTTGCGTTGGGATTGGGGAATCGGGATTGGGGATTGGCAACGGCACTTGCGCGGTTGCTTCTACCAATCCCGAATGCCCAATCCCCAATCCCAGCTACTCCAACAGCCTCGCCCAGCGTTGCATGCCCTCCACCCGGCTCAGCACCATCTTGATGCAGACCAGCAGCGGCACCGCCAGCAGCAGGCCGATCATGCCCCACAGCCAGCCGAACAGCATCAGCGCCAGGATCAGCATCAGCGGCGAGATCGCCATGCGGCGGCCCAGCACGATGGGGGTGACAACCTGGCCTTCGATGGTGTGCAGCGCCAGATACAGGATGGCCGGCAGCAGCGAAGACAGCGTGGTGCGGAACTCCACAAAGCCCATCAGCAGCATCAGCAGTACGCCGATCAGCGGGCCCACGTAGGGCGCGAAATTCAACAGCGCCACCACCGTGCCCCACAGCAAGGCCTCCGGCAGTGGAATCTGCAGGACAGACAGGATGCCTGCAAAGATCAGGCCGACCAGGGTGTTGATCACGCTGATGGTGAGGACATAGCGCGACACCTCGCGCTCGATGTCCAGCATGATCTCGGTCGTGAAGCGTTGCTGCTGTCGGTTGGGCAACAGGGCGATTGCATGCCGTTGCAGGCTTTCGCCGTAGACCATGAAGAAGAAGGTCAGCAGCACCACCGCAAGCACCGAGGCGGCCAGCTTGGGCGTGCGCACCAGCGCCTTGTACGGGTCGTCCATCTGGGTGCGCACGATCTGTACGCCGCGCTGGCCTTCGCCGCCGGCCGCGCGTGCGAAGTTCTCGGCCGCCTGGTTGGCCTGCATCACCGGCTTGGTGAAATCGCGTACGTCACGCGCAATCTGGCGCATTTGTCGCGGCGCCTGCTGCACCCATTCGGCCGCCGGGCCGGCCAGCTGCGCGGCCAGCGCGACCGTGCCCGCCAGACCCAGGCACAGCACCAGCAACGCACCGAGAAACCGCGGGATGTACAGCTTGCGCAGTCCGCGCAGGATGGGGTTGCCGATCAGCGCAAAAAACGCTGCCAGCATGATCGGCAGGATGATGGTCTGCGCTGCCCACAGCGTGTAGCCGACGGCCAGCGTGGCCAGCACCACCAGCGAGGCAGGAGCGCGCGGACGCGGCGCCGGTGGCGGCGGAAGCGACTCTGCCGGTGCGGCAGGATCCAGCGAATCGACGGAGAGAGACATGCGCACCCTGGCAGCGAACTGGCGTGCTGCCAGCGGTGGGCCATTATCGGCACAACGCGTCAACAGCGCGCACAGGGCCTGTGCGCATCGTGTCACTGCAACGGCGCGGGTGGCGGCCTCAGCCGCTGCCATTTCGGACGCAAGGCCGGCCTCAGGCCGCGCGGTCCACCGGAACCTGCACCACCGTGACCGGAGGATCGGCAGCGACTTCCTCGGCATTGTCGGCGGCGCGTTCGGCCTGTTCGGACGCTTCCTGCGCCCGGTGCGCAGTAAACAGCGCAGAGAGGGTGCTGATCATCTGCAGGATCTTGGGAATGCCGCCCAATTTGCCGGCGATGCTGCCCAGCGCCGCCTGCGGTTCGTTGCGGCCGGTGACAAACCCCAGCCCGAAGCCGACCAACACGATTCGCACCGGCGACCAGCCGGCACGCCAGGTCGTGCGCAGTTGTCTCCAGTGCAGACGGGTTTCCTGCGCACGGCCTTCGACCAGGAATTCGGCGCGTTCGACGCGCTGACGCAAGGTGCCGAACTTCATGCGTGGCCTCCACTGGCTGGCGCTGTCGCAGGCTCGTCGTCGCTGCTGTCGTCGAAGATGCCCAGCTTGACCAGCTGACGTCGCGTTGCATTCATGCCGGTGTGATCGAAATAGAAGAACACCCGCCATGCCGCAATGGCCGTCACCAACAGGCTGGCCAGTGCGGTGAAAAACATCGCCTGGAACCACGACAGGCCGGCACGCTGCAGCAGGGCGATGATGGCACCGGCCAGTAACAGCCACGACGATGCGCCGAACACCACGGCCACGCACGCCCAGGCCAGGCCACGTCCGAAGGCACTGCGTGCCAGCTGCAGATCGGCCGACACCAGCCGGCGCAATGCGCGGCTGGTGTCCTTGGCCGAGCCCAGCGTGGCGCGGCCGGCAGCACCGACCGCACGCACGCTTTCGTCCAGTCCCGGTGTTTCCGGGCGCGCATGCGGCGCGCCGGAATCGGCAGCGGTAGAGGCCTGATCGCTCACGACTTAGTTGTCGTTGCCGCGTGCCAGCTTGGCGATGACCCAACCGGCGGCAAAGGCCACGCCGAAAGCGGCCAGCGGGCGCTCGCGGATCAGATCGGTGGCGCTGTCGAGCAGGTCGTTGCCTTTGGCAACCAGCACATCCATCTGCTCCTTGGCGGCGGCACCGCCGAACTCGGCAGCGGCCATGCCGGCCAGGGCGGAATCGGAGAGTTCGGCCTTGACGTTGGCGCGGCCGAGCTTGAGCTCATCGCCAGCGGCACTGGTGGCGCCCTTGACGGCTTCGCCTGCAGCGCTGGCTGCCGACTTCAGGTGGGTGCCGGCTTCGCTCAGGTTGTCCTTCAGCTGTTCGGTATTGGTGGGGCTCATGCGATGTCTCCTTCGGTCATTGAGGGCAGCCGCCACTCACGTGCGGTCGTGATCTAGCAATAGCATCGGGGGGGTGTAGGAGGCGTTAGTGGAGGCGGGTCACGGTGCACACCGCCTCAACGCATGAGCGCGTCGTATTGCGCGTTGCCACGCAGGATACGCACCACCAGTTGTTGCGGCTTGCGTTGGAAGTTGGCACGCCAGCTGGCGAGGTCGGCGAACTCGCCCACGCTGCTGGCCACGATGACATCGCCTGACACCAGGCCGTTGGCTGCCGCGCGTCCACCGCGTTTGACCTCGCTGACCATCACCCCGGTGATGCCGGACTGACGCAGCGATTCGGGCAGGTCCACGAAGGTGGCGCCACTCAGCCGTGGGTCCAGCATGTCGCCGGTCACCGCGCGGTCCTGTTCCTTCAACGTGGTCTTGAGCTTGAGTGGCTTGCCATCGCGGCGGATATCCAGCGTCACGGCGCTGCCCACCGCCTGCAGGCCCTCGTAGTTGTGCAGGGCTTCGGCGCTGTCCACGCGCTGGTCGTTGGCGCCCACCACCACATCGCCTGGCTGCACGCCGGCAGCGGCAGCGGCGGAGCCGGGCAACACGCGCGTTACCAGCGCGCCGCGCATCGAATCCACGCCCAGCCCACGTAGCATGTCCTGGGTGAGGTTCTGGGTTTCCAGGCCCAGGGTGCCGCGCACCACCACGCCCTTGGTCACCAATTGCTCGACCACGTTGCGCGCCAGGTTTGACGGAATCGCCAGGCCCAGTCCGATGTTGCCGGCCATGCTGCCTTGCGGGTTGAAGCTGGCGGTGTTGATGCCCACCAGCTGGCCCTGCAGATTCACCAGCGCACCGCCGGAATTGCCCGGGTTGATCGAAGCGTCGGTCTGGATGAAGTTCTGGTAGCCCAGCCCGCGAATCCCGCTGCGCCCCACGGCCGACACGATGCCGGAGGTGACGGTCTGGGTGAACCCGAACGGGTTGCCGATCGCCACCACGAAATCGCCCACGCGCAGCTGATTGCTGTCGGCCAACTTGATGTCGGTGAGGTTGTCGGCCTTGATGCGGATCAGCGCGATATCGGTATCGGCATCGGAGCCGATGAAGTCGGCCTTGACGGTGCGGCCGTCGCCCAGCGTCACCTGCACATCGTCGGCGTTTTCGATCACGTGGTGGTTGGTCAGCACGTAGCCCTTCTGCGCATCGATGATCACGCCCGAGCCCAGCGATTCGTTGATGCGGTCCTGCGGTACCTGCGGGAACAGCCGGCGCAGGATGGGATCGTCGAAGAACGGGTTGCGGACCCGTACCACCTGCTTGGTGTTGACGCTGACCACTGCCGGCATCGCCTGTTGCAGCATCGGGGCCAATGAAGGCACCGGCTGGCCGGCGACGGCCGCCGGCAAGGCGGCCGCCGTCGGCAGGGTGAAGGTCGCATTGCCGCCTGGCGTGGCTTCGGCGCGATTGTCCAGCCAGGCGTTGATGCCGGTAGCGGCGAAGCCGCCGAAGGCGGCGGCCAGGGAAAGCGTCAGCAAGGTGGGAAGCGGTCGCATGGAACGGATTCCGGGTTACGCGGTGAGAAAAGGAATAGGGCGTGGGACTGCGTAAATCAAGCTGAACGAGAGTGCCAGCCGGCAATTTAACTGCCGGTGAAAGCGGCACACAGCCGCGGGTTGCCCGCGCGTTGACAGCGCGAGGGGCCCGGCGTAGCGTCCGCTTCGTCCGATGCCTGTTCAGCATTCGCATGCTCTCGCGCATCGCCCGCGTTTTCCGCACTGATGCCCTTAAGGAGGGTCTATGAGCAACGGCAATGGTGTGACGACAACCCTGTCCGACGCCGTCGAGAGCGTAAAGAGCACCGCCACCGAACTGACCGACACCCTCGCCAGCACCACCAGCGAAGCGGTGAACAACGTGCAGGAAGCGGCCGGTGCAGCGGTGGAAGAGGTCAAGACGCGTGTTGCCAAGGCACGCAAGGCGGTGGTCACGGCCGAGCAGCGCGTGGTCGAGAAGGCCGGCGAAGCGGCCGGCGCCGTCAAGCGCCGCGTGGCCAAGACCAAGCGCTCGTTGAGTGCGACCAAGGACGCTGCCAAGCAGAAGCTCGTTTCGACCAGGGACGCCGCCAAGCAGACGCTGAGCAACACCGGTGCCGCGGCCAAGAAGAAGATCGCCACCACCAAGGCCGCTACCAGGCAGAAGCTGGAGACCGCCAAGGCCAACGCCAAGGCCGAAGCCGCTGCATTGACGGCCAGGACCGCAGCCAAGAAAGCGGCGCGCAAGACTGCCGTGGCGGCGGTGGGTGCGCGCACGGCGGCCAAGAAGGCGGCTGCCAAATCCGCAGCGGTGAAAAAGTCGGCGGCCAAGAGCCTTGCCAAGAAGGCGCCGGTGGCCAAGCAGACTGCCACCAGGCAGGCTGCGGTCAAGAAAGCGCCGCTGAAGAAGACGGCGACCAAGACGGCCTTGAAGAAGGCGGCCAAGGTGACCAAGACCCCGGCAACGCGTGCAGTGGCCAAGACCACGGCCGCCCGCAAGGCCGTGGGCAAGAAGGTTGCCAAGCGAGTGACGCGCTGAGGCGTGGCGCCATCGGGCGTGTCGCATGCGGTATCAAAAGAGGACCGGCGCTGTTCGCACAGCGCCGGTTTTTTTGTGGGCGAGGGTGGTCGCTACCCTGCAGTGGACAGGCCTCTCCGTAAAGCGCGTTGCTCCGACGGAGCACCAGCCATCGGGTCGTTACCGACGAACTCCTTGCAGCGCGTAGATTCGAAGTGAGCAAGACATGCCGATCGTGCCGTTCTAGCAATGACGCAGCGCGCGGCGCGTGCCCTCATCCGCCCCTGCGGGGCACCCTCTCCCGGGGGGAGAAGGGAAGGCGGTGCCCGGTGGTCTGTGTAAAGAATCAGCAGCGAAAAGCGCCGACAGTAAGAATAAAAATCAGGGCCCGATCTATCCCTACGGCGCAGTTGCTACACCCCAAATCCCGAATCCCGAATCCCGAATCCCGAATCCCGAATCCCGAATCCCGAATCCCGAATCCCGAATCCCAAATCCCAAATCCCAAATCCCAAATCCCAAATCCCACCTACTCCAACCCATCAACCAACTGCTCGGCACCCTTGCGAATCCCTGCCTTTGCCGCGTCATAGGCGCCCAGGCTGGCCTTGATGTTCATGGCACTTGGATACTGCTTTTCGACATAGGCGTCGAGCAGGCGATCGGTCTGCGCGTCGAAGATCTCCACCGCGTAGCTCACCGAGCCGGAGAATGCGCCTTGCTTGCCGCGTGCGGCCTGCACGGCGTTGTAGGAGCCACCGCCCAGGTCCACCTTCATCAAGGTTCCCAGTACGCGTTTGCTGGGCTTTGCGCCGGTCAGGGTCATGCAAATACGCAAGGTGTCATGATCGGCCAAGGACGTGGGGCGCCAGCGCCGTGCGATGGCATCGCCGAATTGTTGCTGCATGTCGTCGGCGAGCATGCGCTTGTCCTGCTCGGAGACGTTCTCGAACTGCGCGTCCGGGCCACGGTAAATGGCGACCGGCTCGACGATGACGGTGCGGTAGCGCGACCAATCCACCTCGCTGTGATACGCATACGGCATGCGATTGCCGCGGCTGCCGTCGTGCGGGCGCAGATAGCTGGACGAGGGCAGCTGGCGGTAAGGCACCGGGCCGGTGCTGGCACAGCCGACCAGTGCAAGGCCGGCGAGTGCGAGCGTGCAGCAACGGATGAGGCGCTGGGACATGGTGACGGGCCTGCGATGGCGGAAGTCGAACGGGGTCGGGATGGCGGCTGTGCGCATGCCGGCTTCAATGCAGCAGCGCACTGGCCAGGGCCAGCGCAAAGGCCAGGCCGGAGGCGGCAAACAACACGCCACGCGTGGCCCAGCGCTGCAGGCGGCGCAGCGTGCGCGCGCTGCGGATATCCGGCAGCGCGCACCAGATGTCGCGGTTGCCGATGCCGGTGCGGCCGCAGGGGAAATCCGCCAATGCTGGTGCATCGCCGACAGTGGCGGTCAGGCCGTCGTTTGCCGCACTGCGCGGCGTCGACAGCCCCGGGGTGGTAGCTGGGCTCGGAGTGGAACGGGGCGAGTACATCATCACATTGCATCCTGGATGCGTGCGGTGTGTGCACTGTAGGCAGGCAGGTTTGGAAAGTTATTGGATGCGGCCGGCAGACGTGTCGGTGCGCGTGGCCGGTTTGGATCCGGCTCACACAGGTGGCGAGCAGCCGTCAGGTGGGTGCAGACCGCGCGGAGGAGTGCGCGCGGATGAACCGGGGTATACGGGTGGTACACGCCGATACGGGCACCGACCGCGCGCCTGGCGGTGAGCGCAGGGGTTTTGTCAGCCGCTCTTGGGCTGCGGTGGGATGTGGTCGCCGCAAAACACCACGCGCACACAGAAACCACGCCCCTCGTTGCCCTCGCAGGTTTCGATGCTTGCACCGTGCAGGCGTGCGATGCCCGCCACCAGCGATAGCCCGATGCCGCTGCCCTGCACCTCGCTGCCGGGCACACGATAGAACCGCTCGAAGATGGAGGCGCGCGCGGCATCCGGTACGCCGGGGCCGTCATCGCTGACCTGCACGAACGGATGCGGCACATCGGCGCGCAGGCAATAGCCGCAACTCGCTTCCACCAGGCCGTGGCTGCGTCCATAGCGGATGGCGTTGTCGACCAGATTGCGGATCAGGATGCCGACCGCATCCACGTCGCAGCACAGCAGGCAGGGTGCGGCGGCGATGTGCAGATCGATTTGGCGCGCCTCGGCCTGCACGCTGAACTCGTCCAGCACATGCGAGATCAGTTCGCTCATCTCCACACGCTGGTACGCCGCCGAGCTGATGCCGGCATCCAGCCGTGCCAGATCCAGCAGCTGCTCGGCCAACCGGTTGCTGCGGCGCGCGGTTTCCAGCAATTGGTGCAGCGCTGCGTCCTTGGCCTGCAAGGTGGGCGCGCGCAATGCCACTTCCGCATAGGCATGCAGCGCCGAGAGGGGTGTCCGCAGTTCGTGCGCGGCGTCGGCGACGAAGTCGCGCTCGGCCTGTACGGCTTTTTCCACACGCGCCAGCAGGGTGTTGAACGCATCGATCAGTGGGCGGATCTCGTCGGGAACGCGATCCAGCGGGACCGGCTCGGTGTCCAGGCCGGTGCGTTGTGCGATGGCGTCAGACACGCTGCGCAGCGGGTTCAGCGCGGTGCGTACCGCCCACCACACCAGCAGGCCCAGAATGCCCAGCTGCGCAGTATTGAGCGTCATCGCGATCAGGGTCTGCTTGAAGCTGATGCGGGATGAGGCAATGCCGCTGATGGCCTGGGGGTCGGCCTGGGCGGATGGCGCGGCAGGCGTGTCGAAGCGGTGTTGCAGCGTATCGGGCAGCACGCTGACCAATTCATCGCCAAGCAGGTTGAGTTCCTGCTCGAAGACGCTGTGGTGTCCCTGGGTGACCAGCGCGACCAGGATCCACAGCGAGGTGGACCAGCTCAGCAGGACGATGGCCGCCAGCGCCGCCAGCATGCGCGCCTGCAGGGACTTCATTCCGGTGCCTTGCCGACCATGTAGCCCTGGCCATACACGGTGGAAATGAGGTCCTCGCCAAGTTTGCGCCGCAGCTGGTGCACATAGACCGCAATCATGTTGCTGCCGCCCTCCGAAGGGCCGCCGTACACGCCTTCTTCCAGCTGGTCCTTGGTGACCACGCGGCCGGCGCGCTCCATCAATGCCAGCAGCAGCCGATACTCGTGCGCGCTCAGCGCCACCCACTTGCCGGCTTTGGTGACCTTGCGGCTGCTCGGGTCCACGCTGACATCGCCCTGGCCGAGCAGCGGTACCACGCGGCCCTGGCTGCGCCGGACGACCGCGCGCAGCCGTGCCATCAGCTCGTCGAACTGGAACGGCTTGACCAGGTAGTCGTCGGCGCCGGCATCCAGCCCGCGGATGCGATCGGTGAGCTGGCCGCGTGCGGTCAGCGCAATGACCGGGGTGGCGTCGTAATGGCCGCGCAGGAAGCGGAGCACCATCAGCCCGGATTCGCCGGGCAGGCCGATATCCAGCAGCACCGCGGTGTAGCGGTGGTCCACCAGCGCGGTCTTGGCTGCGCCGGCGCTGTCGACGTGGTCGATGGTCCAGCATTGCTGGCGCACACCCTCGCAGATGGCATTGGCCAGCATGGTGTCGTCTTCGACCAGGAGCAGGTGCATAGAGGTTCCGCCGGGCACTAGGGCCAGTCCGAGATCCGCGCCACTGTCGGAGAGGGGCATTAGGCAAATGTTAGTGCATGGCTTGCCACCAGCAGGGCGTGGCCGCGGTGCGGGCACCGGTCGGTCCGTGGCCGTCCAGCGACCGGTGCCGGCGGCTCAGCGTTGCAGGATGGCGCGCAGGGCAGCGTCCAGTTGCGTGTACTGGAAGCGAAACCCGGCATCGAGCGCGCGTTGCGGCAGCACCCGCTGGCTGATCAGTAGCAGCTCGGCCATTTCGCCGAACCCCAGCCGCAGCAGCCCGGCCGGCAGCGCCAGCAGCGCCGGGCGATGCAGCACCTTGGCCAGCGTGCGGGCGAACTGCGCATTGGTCACCGGATTGGGTGCGGTGGCGTTGTAGGCGCCGGCCTGCCCGTGCTGCAGCAACCAGAGCAGCAGCGCAACCATGTCGGCGCGGTGGATCCAGCTCATCCAGTGCCGGCCATCGCCGAACGGCCCGCCACCGCCGAAACGAAAGGCCGGCAGCATGCGCGCCAGCGCGCCGCCGTCACGGTCCAGCACGATGCCGGTGCGTACCCAGCTCACCCGTGGGCCGAGCGTGCCGATGCGGGCGGCTTCGGCTTCCCAGTCGCGGCATAGCACCGCCGAGAAGTCGTTGCCGGCGCTGTCAGTTTCGGTCAGCGCGGTGTCGCCACGTTCTCCGTAATAGCCCACCGCCGAGCCGGAGATCAGTATCGAGGGGCGTTGCTGCGGCGATTGCGCTGCGATCCAGTCGTGCAGCTGGCGGGTGATGCCCAGCCGCGAGTCGCGGAAGCGCTGCTTGCGTGATTCGGTCCAGCGCCCGGCCGCCAGCGGCTCGCCCGCCAGGTTGATCACCGCTTCGGCCTGCATCCCGTCCAGCGTCGCCACGGCGGTGACGCCGGGAAGGACCCGGCCGGCACGGCGCGTATCGCGGGTCAGCACGCTGACCTGGTGGCCGGCATGCAGCAGCGCCGGGCACAGGGCCTGGCCGATGAAACCGGTGCCGCCGGTGATGAGCAAACGCATGTAAGGCTCCTGGGCCGGGTCGAGCGGGCACCATAGGACAGCGCCAGCCCAGGCGCAGTGAAGCTGCGTGGTCGAGGCGATGGCGCTGCAGTGGCCGACGCAACGCCGTGCCGGGGCACAGCGCCGGACGCACCGGTGTATCCAAACGCAAACGCGCCGGACTGGCCGGCGCGCTGCAAGCTGCCTGGGTGGCGTCGCTTAGCGCGAGGACGACACCGCGTGGGCGCGCTCGAAGTGAGCCGACACCACGCGGCGGGTCTCTTCCAGGTGCTGCTTGACCGCGGCGCTCTCGGTGGCGGGCAGAAGCTCCGAATCGAGGATCTTGATGGTGTCGCCATGGTCGCTGACCATGGTGCGCATGAAGGCGTTACGGTAGGCGTCCTTGCCGTCGGGCAGGCTCAGCGTCTTGGCCAGCGCGTCCACGGCCGCCTTGCCCTTGGCACGCATCGCCTGCGCACGTGGGCTGTCCTTGGCGCCCAGCGCCTTGGTCTTTTCGAGGTTGGACTCATGGTCGTGCAGCATCTGTTCGGCGAACTGGGCAGTGGCGCCGCCCAGATCCTGCGCGATGGCCTGCTTTGCCAGTGCAATCTCGTTTTCGTCGATTGCGGCTAGCACGCCCAATGCCCCGCCGTCGCCCTTCGCCAGTTCGGTCGCACCGCTGCCGCTAACCGGCGCGGCGGTCGGTTCCGGCGACACCGCCGGTGCGGTGCGCGAGGTGTCGCCACCGGGACGATCGCAGGCGGTCAGGGCCAGCATGGCCAGCAACGATGCAGCAACGAGAGTGAATTTCATGGATGTCCTGGATTGAGTCGGCATTGCCGACGGTGAAATGCAAAGGAGCCGCGATGCGGCTCCGGTGATGTATCGGTCAGGCCCACTGCGGCTGGGCGACCGGAGCGATGCCCATGGGTCTGAGCGGTGTGCGAACTGCATCCTGCGCAGTGCGGCACAGGCGCGCCATGCGCGCGGTGCGCTCACGGATGGTGGCGTGCTCGCTGGCAGGCGCGCTGCCCAGCAGGCTGGCGACATGGAAGCCAAGGATCTCCTCCGCGCGGTCGCCTTGGTCGCTGATGATGTGCGGCACCAGCCGCTCCAGTCGTTCCAGCTCCTGCTGCACTTGATACGGGGTCTTCATGACGATCTCCAATGAATAACAGGTCTTGCGTGCTACATGCGGGCTCAACTATTGCGCGCGCCCAGGCGCTGCCAGCAATCGGTTGCCAACTGTTCGTAGTTGGATTGCGTGCTGGACGAAATGAAATGGTGCTCGAGGCGATCGCGGAACAGACGCAGACGTTCCTGGTCGCTCGAGCGCGGCGCCTGCAGATAGATATCGCAGGCCATCTTCACCACCGGGGACAGTTCGCTGAACTTGCCTGCACCCAGGTTGCCCTGCGCATGCCTGGCCTGCCAGTGCGCGATTTCGGCTTGTACATCGATGACGGATGGGTCTCTGCTCATAACTGCGTGCGTTCCGGCGTAAACAAACTTGACCTGCAGGGTAACGACGGGTATGTCAACGGATGATCATCGAACGCAACTATTGCACGCGTGCATGCTTAACTGGTCAGTTTTCCCGGCATGTCTACACACAATGCATGCGGGCCTGCATAACACCGCAATACATCCTCGTCGTGCGTTACCGATAGCGCAGCGTCTCGCTGCAGCTGCGGCATGTGTTTCAGTCGCCATCGCGCAATCACTTCGGCATGCACGCATTGGTGCCGGGGGCGTCGGTGCAGCGCCACATTTTACGGAAGATTCTGAACCGCTCCACACTTGTGTAACGTCTGATCATTAAGGTATTCAACGACGTTATGGAGAGAGCACTCAGGATGCAGGACAGCGAAAGCAGTCGTCGGAAGCCTCATTACGCCAGCGGAACACCCGAAGCACGTGTGTGGTGGCATGCGTTACTGGAGCTTCGCGGGGGACGTGTGGCCATCAGTCTGATCGTGGTGATCTTGATCGTGATCGGGCTGTATCTGGCATTGAAATAACCGGTCAGACCGATTCGGCCTTCGCAGGCGTGCTTGCTTCAAAGGCATGCTTGAGTCGCAGCATTGCCATCGCCGACATGCGCTGTGCCGCCGGGGGAGAGGTGATGGCGAACCAGCCGTACGTCCAGGTACTGGGGCACACCACGCGCGAGGTGGATGCGCAGGGGCACGAACGTGCCACGCACGCCTGGATTTGCAGCGAGATCGCGCGCCTGTCGGGAATACGCGATGCGGGCCTGGCAAGTGTAGGGACAGTAGAGCAGCGCGGCGATCGCCGCACGCTGCATGTGCCCGACGACACCTTGACGACCGAACAGGCGCATGCGCTTGGCATCCGCGACGCCGACGGATTGCTGGGCGGCATCGTGCCGCACGCATTCGTGGCGACCAAGGTGATCGGCCACCCGTTGATCAGCGAGAGTGCCGCGCGCGTTGCCGGGTGGAATCAGGCGTTGGCCACGTCGCTGATTCCGGCGACTTTGGTCGGCTATACGGTGTTTTCGCAGTCCGATGCGACGCAGGCGTTGGCCCGCTTGCTGCCCGAAGGCGACGTGCGCCTGAAACTGCCCACCGGCGTGGGCGGCAGCGGGCAATGGCGTATCGTCGATGCCGCGCACTTGCTGCATGTGCTGGGTACCTTGCCCGATGCGTACCTGCAAACACACGGTGCGGTGTTGGAGCGCAATATCCTGCAGCCGCTGACGCATAGCGTGGGGGAGTTGTGCGTGGCCGGCATCCGGATCGCCTATCACGGCACGCAGTGCAGCGTGCACAACACCGACGGCGATGAGGTGTATGGTGGATCGTCGTTACAGGTCCACCGTGGATCGCTGGAGGCGCTGCTGTCCACGGCGTTGCAGCCGCTGCACAGGCAAGTGGTCGAGCAGGCATGCCGATACGATCGCCTTGTCGCCGCCGCGTATCCTGGCCTGCACATCTCACGCCGCAACTACGATGTGATGAGTGGTGCAGATGTCCACGCCGGGCGGGTCTGCGGTGTGCTCGAGCAATCCTGGCGGATTGGCGGTGCCACGCCGGCCGAGCTGGCGGCGATTGCGAGGTTCCAGGAGCACCCCGAGCTGCGATGGGTTCATGCGTCCACGCACGAAATCTACGCCGGCCAACCGCCGGCGGATGCGCAGGTGTATTACCGTGCAACGCAGCCCGATAACGGGCCGCGTTACAAGTATCGAAGGATAGTAGCCCACTGATGGAAGCCAAACTTTCCAGCATCGACATTGCGGTCGATCAAGACGCCTTGAGCGGCACCCTGCTGACGCCGACCGGGATTCCGGCGGTGTTGTTCGTGCATGGGTGGGGCGGCAGCCAGCACCACAATCTGGTGCGCGCACGTGAGGCGGTTGGTCTGGGGTGTATCTGCCTCACCTTCGATCTGCGCGGCCACGAAGGCCATGCAGCGATGCGGCAGACCGTGACGCGCGCGCAGAACCTGCAGGACATCCTTGCCGCCTACGATCAGTTGGCGAGCCTGCCGTACGTGGATCGGCAGTCGATTGCGGTGGTCGGTCTGAGCTATGGCGGCTATCTCTCCGCTTTGTTGACACGCGAACGCCCGGTGGAGTGGCTGGCGTTGCGCTCGCCTGCGCTCTACAAGGATGCGCACTGGGACCAACCCAAGGTGAGCCTCAATGCCGACCCGGAGTTGATGGCCTACCGGCAGCGCGTGCTGACGCCTGGCGACAATATCGCCCTGGCCGCCTGCGCAGCCTACACGGGCGATGTATTGCTGGTGGAAGCAGAGAACGATGTCATCGTGCCGCATCCGGTCCTGCGCAATTATGCCGACGCGTTCGCCAATGCGCGCTCGCTGACATCGCGGGTCATCGCCGGCGCCGACCATGCCCTGAGCGGCAAGGAGCACCAGCAGCAGTACACCCGCGCGCTGATCGACTGGCTGACCGAAATGGTGGTGGGGCGCCGGATTGCGCTGGCCAAGGAAGTGGTGGCCGCACGCAAGCAGATGCTGCAGCAGCAGAACAAGACCGCAGCCCCGTCAGGGCAGGATGCGCTTGCATTTCGAGGCGATATCCGCGCAGTGGAAACATCGCCCGATTGAGTCCGTAACTGCGCACTGGTCTGCAGCTGATCTTTTGTGCAGACCACGATGGCTGGCGGCGGCTGTGGAATGGTTAGATCCGCGCGCTGGCAAGGCATCCGATGAGTGGGAGGTGGTTGCATCCAGGTGGTCCCGGCTAGCACGTCGTGCTGCTGTGCAGACGCGGGAGCTCGCGTCGTCGTTGCGTGTGCGGCGGTTTCAACCAGGTGCGCCGAGGATCATTCTCGCATCGGCCCGTTGTATGCACAGACAAAGAAACAACGGGCCCATCGGGCCCGTTGTTTTTTGCGGCACCGGCCTGGTGCCAGTGATGCGCGGCACTGTCTTACATGCGCGGGTCGGTGGGAGTGCGGCGTGCTGCATTATCGTGGCGGTCCGAATCGAACGCCTCGCGTACTGCATGCTTGGCCTTCTCCCAGCTCAGGCGCGAATTGGACTTGAAACGGTCCCAGCCATCGCCCAGGTCGCGTTCCAGATGATCGTCCCACTGCCGTCCGGCGTGCTGCTGGCGCGCCTGCATGCCGTAGCGATAGGCAGGGCGGTAGTCGTCATAGGAGTAGTCGGTGTCGCGGTAGCTGGCGCTATCAAAGCGGCCCTCGTAGTGGGTGTCGCCGTCGCGGTACACGCTATGGGTGCGATCGGCGCGATCCCAGGCATCGCGCGCAGCCAGGCGGGCCTCGTCCCATTCCAGGCGCGACTGACCACGGTTGCGCGGCCACTCGCCTGCCAGCGTGGCTTCGGTTTCTTCCCAGGTGCTGGTGGGGCGCGTTTCGCGAGCCTGCAGGCCGAATCCGTAGACGGTGGCATAGTCGCGATCGTAGTCGGTGCCCTCTTTGTAGTACGGACGATTGCGATGCTCCTGGCGCCAGTACTCGGTTTCGACCGTCGGGTCCAGGCGCTCGGCGACGCCCTTGCCCGCCGCAGCGCCGGCGACCACACCCGCCGCAGCACCGATCAACGTGCCCAGGGGACCAAATACCGTGCCCGCAAGCGCGCCCGCTGCCGCGCCGCCCGCGATGCCGCCCACGCCCACACCGACAGGGTGTGCGCCGGGGGTACCGGAAATCGGGTCACGGTTAAGGTCGTGCGCTTCTGCCTTGCGTTCCTGCTTGTCGTCACTGTTCATGTCGCCTCCGGGGTGCTCAAGGGCGCGTCCTGACAGTGCAGGTCCGCGAAATGTGGCGCCACGATGGGGTCGCGGGAGTGAAACGCGCGTGCGTGAACGTGAGCGCTGCCACCACATGACTGAACCATGCAGTGCGCCGGCGGATGAGGTTGCTCCGCACTGCCGGAACAAAAAAAAGGGGCCGCATGTGCGGCCCCGTCCTATCCCTTGATGCAGACCACCTGACGCAGGGTGTGCAGCACTTCCACCAGGTCCTGCTGCGCGGCCATGACTGCATCGATGGACTTGTACGCTGCCGGCGATTCGTCGATGACTGCTGCGTCCTTGCGGCATTCCACGTGCGCGGTGGCCTCGCGGTGCTGTGCCAGGGTGATCTGCGCCCGTGCAGCGGTTCGGCTCATCACCCGTCCCGCGCCGTGGCTGCAGCTGTGGAAGCTTTCCGCATTGCCCAGCCCACGCACGATGTAGCTGCGCGTGCCCATGCTGCCGGGAATGATGCCCAGCTCGCCGGTGCGTGCGCTGACCGCACCCTTGCGGGTGATCAGCAATTCCTCGCCGTGGTGCGTCTCCTTCTGCACGTAGTTGTGGTGGCAGTTGACCGCCAGCGTCTCCAGCTGGAACCTCGGCAGGCGGTGACGCATCTCCGCCAGCACCCGCGCCATCATCGCCTCGCGATTTTCGCGGGCATAATCCTGCGCCCACGACACCGCTTCGACGTACTCGTCGAACAGCGGCTCGCCTTGCATGAAGAACGCCAGGTCCTTGTCGGGCAGATGAAAGCCCAGCACCCGATGCGCCAGCTGCTCACGCGCTCGCTCGATGAAGTAGGTGCCGATCAGGTTGCCGGTGCCGCGCGAACCGCTGTGCAGCATCACCCAAACCGCATCGGTCTCGTCCAGGCAGATCTCGATGAAGTGGTTGCCACCGCCCAACGTGCCGATCTGGCATTCCAGCTTGTCGGTACGGATGCGCCGGTGTTGCTGCTTGATCGCATCCAGCCGCTGCACCAGCCCGGACTGCGCGATGCGGGTTTCGATGCTGTCGGGCAGCTTGCGATGCTCGCCGCCGCGGCCGTTGCCCACCGGCACGCTACGCTCGATGCTGGAGCGCAGCTGCGCCAGGTTGTCGGGCAGGTCCTTGGCGCGCAGGGTGGTGCGTACCGCGGCCATGCCGCAGCCGATGTCCACGCCGACCGCGGCCGGGATGATGGCGCCGCGGGTCGGGATCACCGAGCCCACGGTGGCGCCCTTGCCCAGGTGCACGTCGGGCATGACCGCCACCCATGGCCCGACGAACGGCATCGCGGCGATATTGCGCAACTGCGCGTGTGCCTGTTCTTCCAGCGGCACGCCACGCACCCAGCCCTTGATCGGGGTGGTGCTGCCTTCGGCATGCAGCCATTCGAACTGTTGTGAGGTACTCATGGTGTTCATTCCTTTGCGCGGGTGTGCGGCCAGTCCCTTCGCCGCACACCCGCATGACTATCTGAGCGTCACCAACTGCTTCAGCACGCCATCCAGGCCGCCGAACACGGTGAGCTTGTCGATCTTTTCGGTGACCTTTTCCAGCGCCTCCAGCTCCTTCAAGCGCATCAGCACCGGGCTGTCGTCGATCAGCCTGGCGGTGTTGAGCAGCGAGCGGGTGGCATTGGCCTCCTCGCGACGACGGATGACATTGGCCTGCGCCTGCTTCTCTGCCTGCACCACCGCGTTGAGGATCTCGCGCATCTCTCCCGGCAGGATCACGTCCTTGACGCCGACGCCCAGCACCTCGATACCGAAGGCAGCGACGCTGCCACGCACATATCCGAAGATATCCGCATCCAGCGAGGCCTTGTCGCCGAGCAGCTCGTCCAGCGTCTTGGCCGAGACCGCACGCCGCAAGCCGTACTGCAGTTCGCGGTACAGGTAGTCGGCGGCCTTGGCCACGCGCGTGCGCATCGCCACCGGATCGGTGACGCGCATGCTGGCGGCCAGGTTGACCCGCAGCGATACCTTGTCGCGCGTCAACAGCTCCTGGCCGGAGACCTCGACCGACTGAACGCGCAGGTCGATCACCTCGGTGGCGACGTTCTTCTGGAAATTCCAGAAGGCATATACCCCAGGCCCGAACGGCGCGAGCAACTTGCCATCGACGAAGACCAGGCCTTGCGACTCGGCCGGCACCTCCATGCACACCGCCACGCGTGCCAGCGTGCCGAGCTGACGCAACCTGCGCTGCACGACGCTCGGCACCTGCAGGTCCTCGCCCAACGGCAGGGTCTGCAGCTCGACGGCCGCCGCGCCACGCCAGTACAGCGTGCGCGTTCCCGGCGGCAGCACCTCCTCGAGCTTGCCGTTGCGGATCAACAGGCCGACCTGGGCCGGGCCGATGTCGGCCAGCACGAAGTGGTCGGGCAGTGCGGCGCCCAGGGTGTCGATCAACAGATCCGCATCGCGGCCCACGGCCTGACCCGTGGGGCTGTCGTGCACGTGGATCTCGCTGCGCTGCAACGGGTCGAAAAAACGGTACACGCCGGGGCCGAGCACGCGCTCGAACCGACGATTCCGATACACCAGGCCGCGCTCGCCGTCGCCGATCACGACCCTCTTGGTCCAGAACATGACACTTCTCCTTGGGTTGGCTCTGGTGGTCCGATCCGGATGTTGAGCCGGTGCGCCGCCCGGATCGGATGGCGGGCGCACGGTGTGCCGATGCAACGCGGCGTTGGAAGGTGGAAACGCCGGTGACGGCGGCGGTGCGGGGCGTGCTGCGCTGTTGGCGCGTGCCACTGCAGGGCTGCGTCGTTGGCGATGCAATGCCAATGACGCAGCGCACGGCAGGGCAACACGCGTCCAGGGCAGCGGCCCGGCACCGGCGCCGCTGCCGCATGCGGGCAAGCGATGGCTTGCCTAACCACAGGCGGCATGGGCGTTTCCGTGAGGGACTTGCGTCCCGGTGAATGACCGAACAGGTCACGTATGGAGCGGGAGTCGAACCCGCGACAGACAGATTACGAATCTGTTGCTCTACCGACTGAGCTATCCAGTGGGGGTATTCCGGAATCGAACCGGACCTGCGGATTGCGCCGCCGCTCCTCCAGGAGCCGTACCCGAAACAGAAACATCCGAAAGAGATCGGTATACGCCACGGCATGGCCGCGCGCACCGGCTGGATGAGAAACTCCAGGCCGCTGACGATCTTCCGCAATGGTTCCGATTACCGTTCTATTCAAACGGCAATGCAGTATGTGCATGACCACGTGCCACCCGTGCCCGAAACCAGGGCACAGCGCTTTCGCGCCTCGCGGCATGACGACATCCCTGTCGTCGGGCAATCCCTGCCCGGGTTTCGGATGTGCTCATTCACAGGCTTGAGACGAACGCGCAACGAAAAACGCCCCCGGATGCAGCATCCGAGGGCGTTCGCGTACCTCGGAGATCGGGTGACCGATCTCCTGGAACCAGGACATCAGCCGATAATGGTGTGCATGTCGCGCAGCACCGTGCGCGCAATCGCTGCAGCGCACAGTGCGCCGGGCAGTCGATCGGATTTGGTGGGTTGGCTGGCGTGCATGAAAATCAGTTGGGTCCGGATGCAGGCGTTGCTGCGTAGGGCGCGAACATTACCTGCAGGATTTTGTCGATGCAAGTACTTTATGAAAAATAATCGAACTATTTTCTGGGGCATGAGAATCTGTTGCAGATGCCAGGCGCAAACGCATGCGATAGATAATCCAGAAACCGGTATCGGACTGGATTATCTGCAGCACGCCGGCGCGGCTGCACTGCGGCGGCGTATCGCCGCCGTTGCAAGTCAGTGCTTGCGCGGGAGCAGCGTCGGGACAAGGCGGGTGATCAGGCATCACGGCGGGCAGGGTTGAAATGCCGCCTTCCCGGGCCAAGCGAAGCGATCTCACAGCGTTGGCCTGCCGCTGGCGCCACGCCGGCGATGCCCGCGCATTCGCACGACTTTTGGGAAATCACCGGCTGGCAGCTGCAACCAGCCGCCAGCGCGTGCTCAGCCGCCGTGCGTGCCCAGCGTGCGCGCGCCGGTCAGGATCATGCGCAGCATCTGCGAGATCTGCTCGATCAGCTCGGGGTCCTTCTCCGGCGGCAGGTCCATCGCCACCGCGCCCATCGCAAATACCAGGCGGGTGATCGCCTTGGACACCAGCGCCGGCGCATGCAAGGTGGCGTTGTCGGCGGCGGCCAGGCGGATCAGATCCATCCGCAGCTCGTCCTCGAAGTAGGTGAGCTCGCGCTCCACCGCCTGCTTGAACGCATCCGAGCCCACCGCGCCTTCGCGCAGCAGCACGTGCAGCAGCTTGTCGTCGGCGCGCAGCTGTTCCATGAAGGCTTCGACCGACACGCGGATGACACTGCGGTCGGCGGAGGTGGCGCGCTGGCGGGCCTGGCCGATGATGGTGCGCAACGAACGCCCGGCCAGGTCGATCAGCGCCACGGCGAGCTCGTCCATGTCGCGGAACTGGCGGTAGAAGCTGTTCGGTGCGATGCCGGCCTCGCGTGCGACCTCGCGCAGGCTCAGCGTGGACAGGCTGCGGTGCGGGCCGATCAGCGACAGCGCCGCGGCAATCAGGTCCTCGCGTGAGATCGCCGGCTTGCGTGACGGCGGCGCGTCGTGGGAAGGCAGGGCGATGGAGGTCATGGGCAACGGCCGGGCGTGGGCCTGAATCATAGCCCTTCCGACAATATACAAGTGTATACACGGCTGTGCATGCATGCGTATAGTGCCCTCCATGAACCTGGCACCCACTCCCAAGTCCAAGTCCCCGCTGGCCGCCCGATTGGCGCGCCGCCTGGTGTCGCCGCAGTTGTTCGACTTCTGGGCCACCCGGATCAACCCGCTGTGGACGCTGGAGCGGCCGATGGCCCGCCTGGTCGAACGCCATGCGGCCAGCCGCGACGCGGTGACCCTGGTCTTGCAGCCCAATGGCCACTGGCAGGGCCTGCAGGCCGGCCAGCATGTCAGCCTGGGCGTAGAGATCGACGGCCGCCGCCTGCTGCGCAGCTACAGCCCGACGGTGCTGGACGAAGGCCGCCTGGCGATCACGGTCAAGACCATCCAGGGCGGGCAGGTCAGCGGTTATCTGGCGCACCAGGCCGCGCTGGGCACGGTGGTGTCGCTGGACCCGGCGTTTGGCGACATGCTGTTGCCGGCCTCGCCCACGCCGTTGCTGTTACTGGCCGCCGGCTCCGGCATCACGCCGATGCGCGCGCTGCTGCGCGCCGCGGCACAGGCCGGCATGCCGGCCGACGTCGACCTGCTGTACTGGGTGCGCGCGCGCGAAGACGCCTGCTTCCTGGACGAATTCCACGCGCTGGCCGCGGCACATCCGCGCCTGCGCGTAAGCCTGCTGACCACCCGCGAAGGCGCCGCTCCGGCCGCCCGGGTGGATACCCATGCGCTGGACGAGATCGCCGGGCTGTCCCGCCGCCACGTGATGGCCTGCGGACCGGGCGGCTTCGTGCAGGCCGCACGTGCGCGCCTGGAGGGCCGCGTGGCGGCGTTCCAGGCCGAGGCTTTCAGCGTGCCGGCGTTGGAAGAAAGCGAGGCCGGGCAGGTGCAGGTGCAGCTGTCACGCAGCGGCCGTACGCTGAGCCTGTCGCGCGGGCAGTCGCTGCTGGAAGGGCTGGAGGCCCAGGGCCTGCGGCCAAAACACGGCTGCCGCATGGGCATCTGCAACAGCTGCGCCTGCGCACGCCAGGCCGGCACCACGCGCCACCTGCTGACCGGCGAGCGCAGCAACGAACCCACCGCACAGGTTCGCCTGTGCATTAGTGCCCCAAGCACCGACCTGATCCTGGATCTGTAAGGAACCTGCATGAGCCGAGTCCATAACCGCGCCCTGTCCGCAGCCGAGCTGCAATCCTTCGGCGACGAGCTCGATGCCATCCGCGCCCGTGTGCTGAAGCAGGTGGGCGCCGACGATGCGCGCTACATCCGTCGCATCGTGGCCGCGGTGCGCTGGACCGGCGTGTCCGGCCGCGCGCTGCTGTTCCTGGGCGCCTTCGTGCACAGCGTGCTGGTTCCGGCCTGGATCGCCGGCGTGCTGCTGCTGACGCTGTCCAAGATCCTGGAGAACATGGAGCTGGGCCACAACGTCATGCACGGCCAGTACGACTGGATGGGCGACCCGCAACTCAACGGCAATACCTACGAGTGGGACATCGTTGCCACCGGCGACAATTGGCGCAAGACGCACAACTTCAAGCACCACACCTACACCAATGTGCGCGGCATGGACGACGACATCGGCTACGGCCTGCTGCGCATCTTTCCCGAGCAGCGCTGGCGCCCGTTCTACCTGCTGCAGCCGTTCATTGCGGTGGTGTTCGCACTGCTGTTCGAATGGGGCGTGGCGATCCAGGACCTGCGCCTGGGCCGCTGGTTCGCCGGCAAGATGAAGGCGGCCGAGTTGCGCGCCTCGTTCCTGCCGGTCGGCCGCAAGATGGGCCGCCAGATGCTCAAGGACTACATCGTGTTCCCGGTCCTGGCGGGGCCGTTCTTCCTGACCGTACTGCTGGGCAACCTGGCCGCCAACGTATTGCGCAGCATCTGGACCTTCGTGATCATCTTCTGCGGGCATTTCACCGCCGATGCGGAAGTGTTCCCGAAGGAATCGATCCGCAACGAATCGCGCGGCCACTGGTATCTGCGCCAGCTGCGCGGCTCGTCGAACCTGACCGGCGGCAAGCTGATGAACGTGTTGTCGGGCAATCTGAGCCATCAGATCGAGCATCACTTCTATCCGGACCTGCCGGCCAACCGGTATGCGCAGATTGCGGTCGAAGTGAAGCAGATCTGTGCGCGCTACGGCCAGCACTACAACACCGGCTCGCTGCCGCGGCAGTTCGGGCAGGTGATGTGGCGCATCGTGCGGCATGCGTTCCCGAGCCGGCCCAAGCCGGTACGCGAGCGCAGCGGGGCGCTGCAGGGCGCGTGATCCAACAAGAAAGGCCGCCACTGGCGGCCTTTTTCTTGGAGTGGAGCGTGTCCGGACTGCTGGTGTATGTGAATCGTTTGCTGGCGGCGCCGAACCCGGGTTGCCGGCACGCACAGTGGCCAATGTTGCGGTAACGCTGGCGCGGCATGCGCATGCTCCATGCGGCGTGCCAATCCCCAATCCCCAATCACCAATCACCAATCACCAAGTGGCGAATCGGATGACTCAGCGCGCCGATTTGCGCGCCTGCGCCTGATAGGCGATGAAGCCGATGGCAGGCAGCGCGCGCGAGAACAGCCAGCCCTGCGCCAGGTCCACGCCGTGTGCGCGCAGGTAGTCCAGCTGCTCCTGGCGCTCGACCCCTTCGGCGATGGTGCGCAGTTGCAGCGTCTTGGCCATCTCGATGATATGCGCGGTGACCGAGCTGGTGGCCGAGTGCATGCCGATCGTGTCCACGAAGGATTTGTCGATCTTCAAGGCATCCAGCGGCAGGCCTTGCAGATACTGCAGGCTGGAGTAGCCGGTGCCGAAGTCGTCGATGGACACGGTGTGGCCGGCGCCGCGCAGGTGGGTGATGGTGGTGCGCGCGGCATCGATGTCCATCAGGCTGCGTTCGGTCGCCTCCACCCAGATCTGCCCGCTGTCCACGCCGGTGCCCCGCAGCGCGTCGGCCAGCACCGACTGCACGCGGCCGCTCTTGATGTCCTCGGCCGAGACGTTGATGGCTACATGCAGCGACGGTTCGGCGGCCAGGGTGGGGCCAAGATCGCGGATGACCTCGGCCACCACCAGATCGGTGATCGGCATGATCAGGCCGCTTGCTTCGGCCAGCGGGATGAAGGCATCCGGCGGCACCAGCACGCCATCGGGCTGCTGCCAGCGCACCAGTGCCTCGGCACCGACGCAGCGGCCGCTGTCGAGCGCGATGATCGGTTGGTAATGCACGACGAATTCACCGCGCTGCACCGCGATTTCCAGCCGTGCCAGCGGCGACAACCGTCGCCGCGAGACCCACAGCACCAGGGCGACCAGCAGCACGGCCAGCGCAATGCCGACCGGCACCACCTGCAGCCGCGCGGCCGCCAACGGCCCGCGCAGGTAGGCGACCGGTTCGGTGACCACCGCGGCCCAGTCGCCCCGGCGTCCTCGCCCGGACAGCACCTGCGCCTGCCCGGACGTGCGGGTGGCGTCGTCGGCCAGCGGCGCCACCAGCAACTGTTCGGCCGCGGTGCCGGTGCTGCTGAGCAGCCGCCCATCCGGCGTGCCGATCGCCAGCTGCAGGCCGGGCGGGATATTGATGTCGGCCAGCGTGTTCGGATTGATCAGGACGTTGTAGTCGTCCAGCTGCAGCGCCATCAGCGGATGTTGCGGGTTGGCCAGCGGCAGCAGCCGCGTGGTGACGGCAATGCCACGCTTGACCACGAAATCCGGGCGGCTCTGCGCAATGCTTCTGGGCAACAGCCCCCATGAGGTGCAACGCAACCGCCCCTGTCGGAAATACCCCAGCTCGACGATGTAATGGCTGGTCAGCACCAAGGCGCGCATCTGCGCCAGGTGGGCCGGCGAGCAGGGCGTCAGCCTGGAGGCGGCCATGCTCAGCAGGGCGCCATGCGCCTCGTCGAAAGCCGTTTCGGTGCGCCGGATCGACAGCGCAGCCAGTTGGCTGAGCCTGCCTTCCTCGCGCGACAGCGCCAGCCGCCAGGCCAGGTAGTACGACAGACCGATTGGGAGCGTTGCGCACACCACCACCAGCAGCACGGTCAGGCTGATGATGCGTTGGCGCTTCACATCACCACCCGCATCGGCATGGGGGCCAGCTCATGCATGCAGCCCAACGCGCAGCGCACGCTGCGGCGCCATCGGAGCGGGTGCCACAGCCGCATCTTCGCGCCGACGGACGCGCCGCGCTGACGTGATGTGGACCACAGAAGGGGACGGATGAGGCTGCACGTCGCGAATGTACGACACACGCGTGCATTGCGCGCGTCCGCAGAGCGAAGTGGATGTGATTTTCTGCCGAGCGGGCGCGATGCGGTGTGCGGGCTGGTGTGTTGCAAGGGATTCACGCGCTTGCACGCAAGGGCGCGCTACGGTCGTTGCGTCTGCGCCCGTATACGTGGGCCGCAGGGCCGGCCGGCCCGTGGCAAGGCGCTCTCACCGGAGGACTGATCCATGACAACCCAGAAAGAACGTGTCGGCGGCACCGATGCAGTGCCGATCTTCAAGATGCAGGAAACCACGCGCGATGGCGAACTGATCAAGTACGTGGTCGGCGACACCGGCGTGGCGTTCGACAGCCTGGAAGGCGCGCAGGCCGCGGCCAAGGATCTGGGCACGCTCAACGGGTAACTGGCCTTGGCGAGTTGCCGGCCGCGGGTCGTTGCTGGAAGGGCCTGCTGATAGCGACTTGCAGGTCTGGTGCTGCCGGGCCGCGGAGCGCGCTGCGGTTGGGTTCGTCGTAGCGCCGCTCCCGCCGTGGCGGCTTGTCCAGTGCCTTGAGCCTTCATGGCGGAGTGAGGTTGGCCGGGGTGGCGGCCGGCGTTGGCGCCCGCAGCCCTCCTGTTCGAAATAGCGGCAACGCTGCAGGTCAGGGCAATGGCTGCTCGGTCAGCCGTCCGGTATGCGGGGTGTGGATCAGCGGCGCCAGATCGAAACCCTGTTCGCGTGCATGCGCCAGGTACGCCTGGGCGATGTTCTCGTCCAGTTGCGGCAGCCGCGCCAGCAGCCACAGATACTTGCGGTCGGGGCTGCCGACCAGGGCCGCGGTGTAGTCGGCATCGATGCGCATCACCCAATAGTCGCCCTTGGTGAAGGGAATCCAGCGCAGCCCCTCGGGCAGGAAGGTCACCTCCAGGCGTCCATGGCTGTCGTCGATGGGGCGTGCCTGGCCGATGGCTTCCTCCAGCTCGCCGCTCACGCTCAGGCAGCGGTTCTGCACGCGCACCGTGCCGTCGGCCTGCAGCGCGTAATGCGCCGACACGTCGGTACAGTCCGCATCCTCGAAACGGATCGGCAGCCGGGCGATCTCGTACCAGGTGCCCAGGTAGCGGTTCAGATCCAGCGACGCGACGGTGGATAACTCGGGAAGTCGGCTCATGACGGCCTCGCTGCACAGGGAGGCTGACGTTGTACGTGCAGCGCCATGAAGTGGATGTTGCGGACCGGCGCCTGACGGTGCGGCGCGCCCTGGAGTGCAGCGCGAGGCACTGCCGCGGTGATTGGCCTGGATGGCGCAGGAGCCGCTGCGAGGATCGCAGCGCGCACGCGCCCGAAGCAGCCGCTGCGTTGCAGCGCCGTGCGCGCGGCCCCGCCTTGGCATCGGACCGCGCGACTAGGCCGCGCTGGCGGTGCCGAGTGCGCGATCCAGCTTGCGGTAGCCGATCGCTTCGGTGAGATGGCCGGTGGCAATCGCCGCACTGTCGTCCAGGTCGGCGATGGTGCGCGCCACGCGCAGGATGCGGTGCATCGAACGTGCGGACAGCTGCAGGCGCTCGATCGCGCGCTCCAGCAGCACCTGGTCCTCGCCTTGCAGCCGGCAGTGACGGTCGGTGTCGGGCTGATCGAGCTGTGCGTTGGGCAGGGCGCCGCGCGCAAGCTGCCGCTGCCGCGCGGCGACCACGCGGGCACGCACGCTGGCGCTGTCTTCGCCCGGGGTGCCGCTACGCAGTGCCTGCGGCGGCAGCCGCGGCACTTCCACATGCAGGTCGATGCGGTCCAGCAGCGGCCCGGAAATGCGGCTACGGTAACGGTGGATGCTGTCGCTGCTGCAGCGGCAACGCCCGCTGCCATCGCCGGCCCAGCCGCAGGGGCAGGGATTCATGGCCGCGACCAACTGGAAGCGTGCCGGAAAATCCACGCTGCGCGCCGCGCGCGAGATCGTGACCAGGCCCGATTCCAGCGGCTCGCGCAGCACTTCCAGGGTCTGCCGTTGCCACTCGGGCAGCTCGTCCAGAAACAGCACGCCGTTGTGCGCCAGCGAAATCTCGCCCGGGCGCGGGTGCGTGCCACCGCCGACCAGGGCAACTGCGCTGGCGGTATGGTGCGGGGCCCGGTAGGGCCGCTGGCGCCAGCGGGCCAGATCCAGCCCACGGCCGCTGACCGAACTGATGGCGGCGGTTTCCAGCGCCTCGGCTTCGCTGGCGTCGGGCAGCAGCCCCGGCAGGCGCGAGGCCAGCAAGGTCTTGCCACAGCCGGGGCTGCCGACCAGCAGCAGGTGGTGCCCGCCGGCGGCGGCGATCTCCAGCGCGCGGCGCGCATGCGGCTGGCCGCGCACGTCGGCCATGTCCGGCAGCGCACGTGCGCCGAGCGCGGCGACCGCCAGTTCTGCGGCAGGCGCCGGCTGGGTGCCGTTGAGGGCGGCGCAGACCTCCAGCAGGGTGCGCGCAGTGAAGGCCTGCACATGCCCGGCGATGGCTGCCTCGGCGCCATTGGCCAGCGGCACGATCAGCCGTCGCCCCGCCCGCGCGGCGGCCAGGGCGGCCGGCAGCACGCCGTCGACGCCACGCAGCTCGCCGGTCAGCGCCAGCTCGCCGACAAACTCATGGTCGGCCAGTGCCTGCCGGTCGATCTGCCCGCTGGCAGCCAGGATGCCGAGCGCGATCGGCAGGTCGAACCGCCCGCCCTCCTTGGGCAGGTCCGCAGGCGCCAGGTTGATGGTGATGCGCCGGGCCGGAAATTCGAACTGCGCGCAGAGCAGCGCGGCACGCACGCGTTCGCGCGACTCGCGTACCGCCGCTTCGGGCAGGCCCACGATCTGGGTGGAGGGAAGACCGCCGGACAGATGCACCTCCACCCGAACCTCAGGCGCGTGCACTCCCACGCGGGCACGGCTGTGCACCAGCGCCAGACTCATGGTGGAAGGCCCGGGTCAGGGGGTATCGGAGCCGGGCGCCGCGCTGGGCGGCGTGCCGGTTGCGCGTGCTTCCAGGGCGGCCACCGCCTGCTCCAGCGCCTCGAGCTTTTCGCGGGTGCGCAGCAGTACCGCGCGCTGCACGTCGAACTCCTCGCGGGTGACCAGGTCCAGCTTGCCCAGGCCGGCCTGCAAGGCGCCCTTGAAGGTGCTCTGCAGCTCTTCGCGCGATTGGCGCAGGCCCGGCGGCACCAGGTCGCTGAGGCGGCGGGCGAGGTCGTCGAGCTGATTGAAATCGATCATGGTGGTCTCCGCAGGTCCGTAGGAAGCCTAGTGCAGGCCGGGACACGCGGGACATCGGCAAGGCAGTCGGCAGGCGGTAAGGATAGTCCCATTTCGGTTGTCGGCCGGGGTGATGGACGCCGGCGTGGATGAGTGTTGCCCCCGTCCACGGTATGCTGCGCGCCCGTCATGCCCTGGGACCTGCACCGATGAAAATGATCATGGCCATCGTCAAACCGTTCAAGCTCGACGATGTGCGCGAAGCGCTCGCCGGCTGCGGGGTGGCAGGCATCACGGTGACCGAGGTCAAGGGCTTTGGTCGGCAGAAGGGCCACACCGAGCTGTATCGCGGCGCCGAGTACGTGGTCGATTTCCTGCCCAAGGTGAAGATCGAGGTGGCGGTGACCGACGATCAGGCCGAGCGCGTGGTCGAAGCCATCGTGGCCGCGGCCGGTACCGGCAAGATCGGCGACGGCAAGGTGTTCGTGTACGACCTCGGCAGCGTGGTGCGCATCCGCACCGGTGAGCTGGACAGCGACGCGCTGTAAGGTGGGCCGCGCGCCGTCGGCGTGAGCCCGGCGCTGTTGCATGCCTGTGGATGTTCGCCGCAAGTTGCGCGTGCAACGTAGCGCTGACACAGGCGTATCCGATGGCATCCAAGCGCGCATCCTGCGGCGCTGAGCGGGGCACCTGCAAGGTGCGCGGCATTCCGGGAACTTGAGGCAGGCAGCGCAGATGCGTCTACCAGGGCCACCGGCTCTCCAGGTAAAGGCGTCATGCTGCGCGTCGCATTGGCCTGGATCGCATCCCGGGTACCCGCACCCCTGTCGAGATGCATACCCTTCCGCGTTGGGCGGGATCGCAGCGCGCGCGGATCGCCGACCGCTGCTCATACCATTTCAATACCGAAAACTCTGCGCGCCGAGCGACGAGCATTACCTGCTGATCGTCGCGACGCAGGCCGGATGCCGCCAAAACGGACTCGACCTCCTGCCGCAGCTGCGCTTGTCGTCGCGCCATGACTTGCCTACTCTAGGTGTTAATACCATTCCAATACCGGAGTTCGACATGCAGCGAGGCAACAGGCAGACAGGCATGCGCCTGCTTCCGGTGTTGGTGGCATTGGGCCTGGCGCTGCCGGCAATGGCCGAGCCGGTCACCCAGCCGGCGATCTTTCCCACGCCGGTGTCTATCAGCCTGGACGGCCAGACGATCACGTTGGGCGATTCGGTGGTGCTGGTGGTTGCGCCGGGCGCGGATCCGGCCGCGGTCGCGCTAGTGCGCCGCGTGCTCGGCGCAGCCGGTGTCGGCAAGATCGCCACCGCCTCGCGCCTGCCGGCCAGCTTCGATCGCCCGCACGTGGTGGTCGGGACTGGCGAGGCTGAGGTGGTGCGCGATGCGCTCGCACGCAGCAAGGCCACCCAGGACACCCACGCCGAAGGCTATACGCTGGCCAGCGCGGCGCTCGGCAGTGGCCTGATCACGCTGGCTGGCCACGACAACGATGGCCTGTTCCATGCCGCGCAGACGCTGCGCCAGCTGCTCAAGCGGCCGGCCGTGCCGACGCTGACGATCCATGATTACCCGGCCATGCCGATCCGCGGCACGATCGAGGGGTTCTACGGCGCGCCGTGGTCGATGAGCGATCGCAGCAAGCACATCGATTTCCTGGCGCGCGCCAAGGCCAACACTTATATCTACAGCCCCAAGGACGATCCGTACGCGCGCGACCGCTGGCGCGAGCCGTACCCGAAGGCGACCTTGAAGGCGCTGGGCCAGCTGGCCGCCACCGCCAGGCGCAACCACGTCGATTTTGTCTACGCGATCTCGCCGGGCCCGACGGTGTGCTTCTCCGACCCGGCCGATGCCAAGGCCTTGCTGCGCAAGTTCGATGCGTTCCGCGCGCTGGGCGTGCGCAGCTTCTATGTGGCGCTGGACGATATCGAATACACCAAGTGGAACTGCGAGCGCGACAAGGCCACCTTCGGCGAGTCCGGCGCGCAGGCGGCGGGCATTGCGCAGTCGCATCTGCTCAACCTGGTGCAGGCCGACCTGGTCGCCCGCCACGACGCTTCCTCGGAGCTGATCATGGTGCCGACCGAATACTTCGATGCCAAGGAAAGTCCCTACAAGCAAGCGCTGCGCAAGCACCTGGACCCGAAGATCGTGGTGCAGTGGACCGGCACCGACGTGGTGCCGCCGGCCATTTCCATCCCGGATGCGCGTGCGGCCACCAAGGCGTTCGGCCGCAAGACGCTGCTGTGGGACAACTACCCGGTCAACGACTTCGAGACCTCGGCCGGGCGCCTGCTGATGGCGCCGTATGCGCGGCGCGAGGCGGGCCTGTCGGCCGAGCTGTCGGGCATCGTGTCCAACCCGATGAACCAGGAAGTGCCCAGCCGCGTCGCGGTGATGGGGCTGACCGCGTTCGCCTGGAACGACAAGGGCTACGACGCGCAACGCACCTGGCATGCGGCCGCGCGCGATCTGGCCGGCGGCGATGCGCGCGTGGCGGCGGCGTTGCTGACCTTCTTCGATACCCAGCACCTGGCGCCCACCTTCGGCAGCCAGCCGTGGCAGGAGCAGGCGCCGCGCCTGAAGGCCGTGCTCGACCAGGTGCGCGAAGCCATCGCGCTGGGCGATGCCACGGCGCGCAGCCAGGCGATTGCAACATTGGCGCGCACCGCCGATGACATCGCCACTGCACCGCAACTCATCCGCGACGGCGTGGCCGACAAGGGCTTTGCCGAGCAATCGCGGCCGTGGCTGCAGGCGATGGAAGCCTGGGGTCAGGCGCTGCAGAAGACAGCAGCCGGCCTGGATGCCGCCAACCGTGGCAGCACCGAGGCGCCGGCATTGTTTGCCGATGCCGCGGCAGTCGCTGCCAGGGCCGCAGCGATCCCCTCGATTCCCGGCGCCACGCGTTTCGGCGGGCCGGTCAAGATCGCTGACGGTGTGCTGGATCGGTTTGTGGTCGACGCGCCGCACCTGATCGCCTATCGCGCGCCAGCGACGACGCCGTAGCGGCGTGCTGCGCTGACGGAATGCCGGTGCCTGCTCTCTGGCAGGCACCGGTGACTCTGATGCATCGCGCTTGAGGCGGTCGTACACCGCTGCCATTCGCTGCCCACGCCGCATACCCGGTCTGGCGCGGCACTGCGTGCTGCTTCATCACTCCCGGGCGCGATGCCTGCCGGGCGTTGCTACGTCCGATGAAAAGATTGCTCGGCCACCCCGCCGGCGCGTCTTGCACACATCGCGCAGATCAGTGGCGCGACTCCGCCTGATCCGCCGGCTGTGCCTCGCGCTTGAGATGGCGATACAGCCGCTTCCAGCCGCCGCGAATGCCGCGCACCCAGCCCGGTTCGGCGCTGCGCGCGGCTTCGTCGGCGGTGGGGGCGATGCCGGCCAGGCGCTGGCGCATCTTCTGGAAATTGGCCACGTCGCTGCGCTGCAGCTGGCGGGCCAGCAGGCCGCGCCGCAGCCAGCGCGGAAACCGCCAGGCCGAGGTGAAATCGATCAAGACCGGCACCCCGGCACTGACCACCACGTTGGTGCCATGCAGGTCGTTATGGGTGATGCCGAAACCGTGCAGGCGGCGCAACGCCTGCTGCAGCTGCTGGAACACCTCCTGGCCCACCACTGCGCTGGCGCTGAGCGTGTCGCCGGGAATGAACTCCATGCCCAACGCCAAACCGCCCAGGGTGCCGAGCAACGCGGGCGCATGCCGCCACCCGTGCAGCCGGCGCAGCATGCGGGCTTCGTGGCGCACCATCAGCCGCGCGATCGGCGCCAGCAGGGTACGGCGATAACGGGTGTAGTCCTTGACCACCGCCAGTTGCCCATCCAGGTGGGTGCGGTAGACGTCCGGTTCGAGCAGCCGCATACCCTGTTTGAGCAGCACGGGTGTCACGAGGTGCAGGCTGGAAACGTCCAGCGGCTGGTGATGCATGGCAGTTCTCCGGACGCTGGCGGCGCGGAGGTGTCACGCGTTACGCAGGTCCACGGTGATCGCATGGGATCGGGAGTGCGCAATTTTAGAACTTGTCAGTATTGAAATTACTGTTATTTAACAAATGAAGCATTCTGGGCGTGGAACGGCCTTTCCGATCAAGGCGTTGGAAGACGTATCGAAAACGCCGGTGCTGTGCGGGCTCGGCAGTCGACGCGTGGCCAGACGGCCGATGCGGCCCGGTGTTATCGCAGGCCGCGCAGTGACGTACCTACCATCCGACCCGTTCCGGGCAACGGGCGTCTCACATCTTCTTGACAGCCACTGAGACTCCAGACACTGTGCGCGCTGCGGTCAGGGGGCTGCATCACGCGACTGGCTTGGTCTGCCCAGGCTTGCCTGCGCCAGTGTCGTCGGCGACACAGCGCGCGGCGGGGAAGCCCCTACGAGACGGCAGCAACTGCACCACTTCCCGACGCCCGTCAGGTCCGCCTGCGTGCGCAAGGATGCGGAACGATGGACGACCACTCAGGGGAACGTGATGAAAAAGACCGCAACACTGCTGTTGGCCTGCACGGCGCTTGGCGTCACGGCACAGGCCTCGGCGCAATCGCTCTCGCGCGGCTGGGATAGCTACCGCCAGCAGCAAAAGCAGCAACAGGCCGGCCCGCAGGGGACTGCCGCGCCGACTGCTCCGGTATCGGCCACAACGCCCACCACAACTGCTACGGCACCGGCCGGCAGCGACGGTAACGCGTCTGGCCAGAGCGGCGGATTCACTACGGTGACGGCGCAAGCACCCGCAGTGGCATCGCCACCTGTGCCTGCGTATGTGGCGGCCGCCCCGCGCGAAGAGTCCCGCATCGACAGCGGTGCCTTCATCAGCGTGCAACGCGGTAGAGCAGAGGTGTTCGATGGCTATAAGCAGGACATGCTCGGTCTAAGCGCTGGTTATCGCTGGCGCGCAGGCTCGGTGACCCTCATCGGTCTTGAAGCATCGATCGGTCGCCTGGATCGCGGCGAGAGCACGGACGACATCTTTATCCCGTCCGTGAAGTTTGGCGGCCTTGGTGGCACAGCGCGCTTCAACTTCGGTGATAGCCCGTTGTTTGCGATGGTGCGCCTGGGCTCGTGGTACGCCGATGTCGCAGAGACGAACGAGGAAATCTACGGTGGCTACGCGGGCGTCGGCTTGGGTGTGGACCTGGGCAAATACGCCAGTGTGAGCGTGATGTACACCAACTATGTGTACGCCAACGACTACTACGACTACGGCGAAGACGTCACCATCAACCGTGCCGAAGTGTTGAACGTAGGCGCCGAAGTCCGTTTCTGATTGGCGACGCAGCGGCAGATACGGCAACGGGGCGGATGGCAACATCCGCCCCGTTGTGGTTTGGGCGCTGCCGACACTCTGCAGCGCCGGCTTGCGCTTACTCGCCCAGCGCCTTGGCCACGAACGGCGGTGCCACCAACACGCCGGTGTGCAGGTGCGCGGTGTAGTACAGCGTCTCGAAGCCCTTGGCCTGCGCGGCGTCCTGACGGAAGGCGAAATCGGCCTTGGCCTGCTTGCTGGCCATGGTCACGCTCCACCAGCCGGTGGGGTAGCACGGCTGCGGGAACGGCAGGGTCTTGAACGACTGGAAACCGGCCTTGCCCATCTCGGTGCGCATCTCGTTGATCAGGTCCAGCAGCGCCAACGGCGATTCGGACTGCTGCACCAGCAAGCCGTCGTCCTTCAGTGCCTTGAAGCAGCTCTCGTAGAACGCCTTGTTGAACAGGCCTTCGGCCGGGCCCACCGGGTCGGTGGAATCGACGATCACGATATCCACGCTGCCGGCCGGGCAGTTGGCCATGTAGGCCACGCCGTCGTCGAACAGCAGCTCGGCGCGCGCATCGTGGTTGGAGTCGCACAGCTCGGGGAAATACTTCTCCGACATGCGCGTGACCTGCTCGTCGATATCGCACTGGGTGGCGCTTTCCACGCCCGGGTGCTTGAGCACCTCGCGCAGCGTGCCGCAGTCGCCGCCGCCGATGATCACCACGCGCTTGGGCGCGGGATGGGTGAACAGCGCCGGATGGCTGATCATCTCGTGGTAGAAGAAATTGTCGCGGCTGGTCAGCATCACCGCGCCGTCGATGAGCATCAGCTTGCCCCAATCGGTGGTCTGGTAGATCTCGATCTTCTGGAACGGGGACTGCACCTCGTCCAGCTTGCCGCTGATGCGGAAGCCGATGGCCGACCCGGTGGGCTGGAAGTGTTCGATGTACCAGTTGTCGTTGCTGCTCATGCGGACGTCCTAAACTAAAAGAAGCGGGCGGTTCCTTCTCCTGCCGGGAGAAGGTGGCGCGTAGCGCCGGAGGAGGATCGGGCGCAGCCGCGTGCAGCCAGACTGCGCAGCGGCCGACCCTTGCTCGGCCCCGATCCGACCAGGAGCGGGGCGTGAAGTCGGCGCGGATTGTAACGGACCCTCGGCATGCCAGGCGTTACAATTCACGCCCTTTTGCCCCAGCCGAGACAACGAAATGAGCGATTGGTCCCTCGACCAAGCCCGCAAGACCTACTCGATCCCGCATTGGGCCGATGGGTATTTCGATGTGAACGCCGCCGGCCACGTGGTGGTCAAACCAACCGCCGATGGCCCGGCAGTGTCGCTGCCCGAAGTGGTGGATGCCGCACGCGCGGCCGGGGCAAAACTCCCGCTGCTGGTGCGCTTCCCGGACATCCTGGGTCAGCGCCTGGGCAAGCTGCAGGCGGCCTTTGCGCAGGCGCAGTCGGAATGGGACTACGCCGGCGGCTACACCGCGGTGTACCCGATCAAGGTCAACCAGCACCGTGGCGTGGCCGGCACCCTGGCCGGCCATCACGGCGAGGGCTTCGGCCTGGAAGCGGGTAGCAAGCCGGAGCTGATGGCGGTGCTGGCGCTGTCGCGCCCGGGCGGGCTGATCGTCTGCAACGGCTACAAGGACCGCGAATACATCCGGCTGGCGCTGATCGGCCGCAAGCTCGGCCTGCAGACCTTCATCGTGATCGAAAAGCCCTCCGAACTGGCGCTGGTGCTGGAAGAGGCGCGCGCGCTGGACGTCAAGCCGGGCCTGGGCGTGCGCATGCGCCTGGCTTCGCTGGGTGCGGGCAAGTGGCAGAACAGCGGCGGCGACAAGGCCAAGTTCGGGCTGTCGCCGCGCCAGGTGCTGGACCTGTGGAAATCGCTGCGCGACACCGAGTACGCCGACAGCCTGAATCTGCTGCATTTCCACATGGGCTCGCAGATCTCCAACGTGCGCGACATCGCCAACGGCATGCGCGAGGCCACGCGCTATTTCGTGGAGCTCTCGCGGCTGGGCGCGAAGATCAGCCATGTGGACGTGGGCGGCGGCCTGGGCATCGACTACGAAGGCACCCGCTCGCGCAGCTATTGCTCGATCAACTACGGCCTGCATTCGTACGCCAGCAATATCGTGCAGCCGCTGGCCAGCGCCTGCGAGGAACATGGCCTGGCTCCGCCGCGCATCGTCACCGAGTGCGGCCGCGCGATGACGGCCCACCATGCGGTGCTGATCGCCAACGTGTCCGAGGTGGAGCAGGCGCCGGAAGGCCGCGTGCCCGATGCGCACGATGACGAACCGGCGGCGATCCGCCACCTGCGCGAGATCCACGACGAACTGGACGTGCGCCCGGCGGTGGAACTGTTCCAGGAGGCCCAGCACTTCCATGCCGAGGGTTTGAGCGCCTATGCGCTGGGCCAGATCGACCTGACCCATCGTGCGCGCATCGACGACCTGTTCTATGCCATCGCCCACGGCGTGCGGGCACGGTTGAGCTTCGACGAGAAGAGCCACCGCCCGGTGCTGGACGAGCTCAACGAGCGGCTGGTGGACAAGTACTTCGTCAATTTCAGTGTGTTCGAATCGATCCCGGACGTCTGGGCGATCGACCAGGTGTTCCCGATCGTGCCGATCGAGCGCCTGAACGAGGCACCGCAGCGCCGCGGCATCATCGCCGACATGACCTGCGATTCGGACGGCATGGTCAAGACCTATGTCGAGAACGAGAGCCTGGACAGCTCGCTGCCGCTGCATGCCTTGAACGCGGGTGAGAGCTATCGCATCGGCTTCTTCCTGGTCGGTGCCTACCAGGAAATCCTGGGCGATATCCATAACCTGTTCGGCGATACCGATGCGGTGGAAGTGGCCGTGGACGGCGACGGATATCGCATCGTGCAGCAGCGTCGCGGTGACACCACCGATGTGATGCTCGATTACGTGGGCTACCACCTGGACACGCTGCGCGCGACCTATGCCGAGCGCATCGCCGCCGCGCAGCTGCCCCCGGAGCGCGCGCAGCAGCTGAGCCAGGCGCTGGAAGCCGGGCTGACCGGCTACACCTATCTGTCCGACGAGCCGCTCGGCTGATCCTCGGCGCGCTGCGGCCCCTGCTGCAGCGCGCGGCACTGCCGTCGCGCCATCTCACCGTGGCGCACGCTTGCGGTTATGGCGGGGAGTCCCGCCCACCCCTGCCTTCGAACGCCTCGCCTGATATCGGCAGGCCCACGCCTCGCTGCCTGCGATGGCGTGCCGGCAAGTCACGCCTTGCCGTGATTTACACGCGCCATCGTTGCCACTGCTCGCTTTTATACACGGCGCGAGACGTCAATCGATTGACGGCATTCGCCTGGCCGCCCGCCAGATTGCGATCGCGCCGGCGATCATCACCGATTGCATCAAGTGATTTTTTGCAGATCCATTTGTACCAATGGCGTTGTTTGAAATGGTCTTATCGACGGCCTGGGCCAGCGTGCCGCGACAGTGCGAAATCGCCTTGAAAACAGATGTTTGGTGGCTACTTGCGGTCTGCCTGCACCACATCGTGTGTCAGTTGCATGCACAAGGCGACCCAAGCGCATACGCGCATGCAGAACGTCTGTAGGAATCACATTTTGGACCAAAATAATTACGAAAGACCCGCATTTCGTGATTTTTGCACGGTTCATTAAGTTCGCGAGTTGTTAGTGTTTGCTTAACTTGTCGGGATACAAGTTGCTTCACCCATGACAGTGCACATCGGGGTCTCGATCGTGCATGTCGCCTCGTTGTGCGTTTCCATTGTGCGTTTCCACCACGTATTGCCGGCATTCGCCGACAGTCGCTGGTGCTCTCTATCATGCGTTTCATTACCGGGTGCCGATCCGACGTTTCTTTGACTGCGCTGCAGCCAAAGCGCCGGGCGACTGCGCGCCACACAGAAGGATGCATGCGATGCACGCTGATGCCGCCCCACTGTTTCCACTGACCAGGGCACAACGTGGCCTGTGGGTGGCCAACAAGTTGCATACCGACAACACCTTGATGTTGTCCGAAGCGCTGGAATTGTTCGGTCCACTGGATCCTGCGCTGCTGATCCGCGCCACGCTGCAGCTGGCGCGCGAGTTCGACACGCTGCGCCTTTGCATCCATGAGCACGAGGGCGTGCCGCACCAGGTCGTCCTGCCGGAGTACACCGCGCCAATACCGTTCTTCGACGTGAGCGACGACCCGGCGCCGCGCAATGCCGCCGAGCATTGGGTGGCCGAGGAAATCCGCAAGCCGGAGGACCTGCGCAACGGGCCGCTGTGGCATTGCGCGGTATTCCGCCTCGGCGAAGATCACCACATGTGGGTGCAGTGCGTCAGCCATCTGGTGATGGATGGCTATTGCGCCTCGATCATGATGCAGCGGATGGCGGTGCTCTATAACGCCTACGCGGCGAACGTGGAGCCCGAGCCTGCCGAGTACGGCAGCGCGTTGTCGCTGATCGAGATGGAACAGCAGTACCGCGACTCCGATCGCTTTCAGCGCGACCGCAGCTACTGGATGCAGCAACTGGCCGATCTGCCGCCGCCGGTCACCCTGGCGCGGCCGGGTAATCACCTGTCCACCGGCCTGCTGCGCGGCATCGGGCAGTTTTCGCCGCAGCAGGTGGTGCGCCTGCGTGCGCTGGGCAAGGAGTACGGCGCCAGCCTGCCGCAGATGCTGATTTCCCTGATCGCCGCGTATTACTACCGCTGCACCGGTGCCGAAGACCTGGTGCTGGCCATGCCGGTGACCGGCCGGATCAATGCGCGCTACCGGCATACCGCCGGCCTGGTCGCCAACGTGATCTCGCTGCGGCTGAAGATGGACCCGCAGCAACCGGTCCACACCTTGTTCGCACAGGTGGCCTCGGTGGTCAGGAGCGCGCTGCGCCATCAGCAATACCGCTTCGAGGACGTGCGCCGCGACCTTGGCATGTTCGGCATCGAGCAGAAGTTCGCCCGCCTGGCGGTGAACATCGAAGCCTTCGACTACGCGCTGCGCTTTGGCCAGGCGTATGCGATGCCGCACAACCTCTGCAACGGACCGGCCGACGACCTGACCATCTTCTGCTACGAGCGCGGCGATGGCGCGGCACTGCGCTTCGATCTGGATGCCAACCCGGCGCTGTACGACAGCCACGAACTGGCCGAGCATTGCCGGCGCCTGACCCAGCTGGCCGATGCCGTGCTCGACCACCCCACCTGCGCGCTGGGCGAGCTCGACGTACTGGGCGAGCAGGAGCGCCAGCGCCTGCTGTACACCTGGAACCGCACCGACGCGCCGCTGCCGGCCGATGCCACGCTCCTGCACGGCATGCTGCAGCGTGCCGAACTGATGCCTGCCGCCGTGGTCGTGCAGTACGACAACCGCACACTGGATTACGCCACCTTGTGCGAGCTGGCCTCGCGCATTGCCGCGCAGTGGGTCGCCGATGGCGTGCGCCCCGGCGATGTGGTGGCCGTGGCCTTGCCGCGCAGCGAGCAGCTGCTGGTGGCGCTGCTGGCGATCATGTGGAGCGGTGCGGCGTATCTGCCGCTGGACCCGGAGAGCCCGGCCGCGCGCAACCGCCAGATGCTCAACGATTCCGGCGCCATCGCGCTGGTGTGCGAGCCTGCGCTGTGCGAGCGCTACCTGATCGGCGGCATGGTCTGGCTGGATCCCCGTCCGGCGGTGTTGCCGGAAGCGATCGCGCCGCTGGCCACGCCCGATGGCACGGCCTACGTGTTGTACACCTCCGGTTCGACCGGCGCGCCCAAGGGCGTGGAGATCAGCCATCGCAACCTGTTCAACTTCTTGCATGCGATGGAACACGAGCTGGCGCTGCGCCCGCGCGACCGCGTGCTGGCCGTCACCACCATCACCTTCGACATCGCCGGGCTGGAGTTGTACCTGCCGCTGCTGGTGGGCGCGCGCGTGGTCATCGCACCGGCCGGTATCAGCCACGATCCGCGCAGCCTGGCGCGCTTGATCGCCGGCGAGCAGATCAGCCTGGTGCAGGCCACGCCGTCGCTGTGGCGCATCCTGCTGGCCAACCAGGATCTTGCGCTGGATCGCCTGCATGCGCTGGTGGGCGGCGAGGCGCTGGTGCCGGAACTGGCCAGCCAGTTGCTGAGCCGGGCGGGGCGCCTGACCCAGCTGTACGGACCCACCGAAACCACCATCTGGTCGACCATCATGCCGCTGCAGTTGACCGATGCCGCGGCGCCGCCGATCGGCAGGCCGCTGCTCAATACGCGCGTCTACGTACTCGATGCACAGCGGCAGCCATTGCCGACCGGTGCCATCGGCGAGCTGTACATCGGTGGCGCCGGCGTGGCCAAGGGCTACCGCGGCAAGCGCCAGCTGACCAGCGAGCGCTTCCTGCGCGACCCGTTCGCCGCCGACGGCAGCAGCATGTACCGCACCGGCGATCGCGTGCGTCAGCGTGAGGATGGCCTGCTGGAATTCATCGGCCGCGCCGATGCGCAGTTGAAGATCCGCGGCCACCGTGTGGAGCCGGCCGAGATCGAGAACGCGTTGCTGCTGCATGCCCAGGTGGCGCAGGTTGCCGTGGTGGCGCACCAGGACGGCGATACGGCGCTGCAGTTGCTGGCCTACGTGGTGGGCAAGCACGGTACGGCGCCGTCGACCGAGACGCTGCGTGCGCATCTGCAGCAGCGCTTGCCGGCGTCGATGATTCCAAGCCTTTGGGTCATGCTGGCGGCCTTGCCGCTGACGGCCAATGGCAAGCTGGACCGCCGTGCCCTGCCTGCGCCGGGTGTGGTGGCGGTGCGTGCGCAGGTGGCGCCGCGCGATGCGCTGGAACAGCAGCTGGCAGATTTGCTGCGCGAGGTGCTGGGCATCCAGGCGGTGGGCGTGGACGACAACTTCTTCGAGCTGGGCGGCGATTCGCTGCGCGCGGCGGAAATGGCAGCGCGCTTTCCGCAGCTGTTCGGTGTCGAACTGCCGCTGGGCACGTTGTTCCATGCGCCGACGATCGCCGGCCTGGCCGAGGTGATCAGGCGCAGCGCGCAGCCGGCGAACGATCCCCTGGGCGTGCTGTTGCCCTTGCGTGCAGGCACGCCCGGCAGCACGCCGTTGTTCTGCATCCATCCGGTGATCGGGCTGGGCTGGTCGTATCTCACCTTGCTCGGCCAGCTCGACCCGCAGTGGCCGGTGTATGTGTTGCAGTCGCCGGCATTGAGCGACCGGCAGTATCGCCCGGACAGCATCGAGGCGATTGCGCGCGACTATCTGGCGCGCATGCGCAGCGTGCAGCCGCACGGCCCGTACCGGTTGATCGGCTGGTCGCTGGGCGGGCTGATCGCCCATGCCATCGCGGCCGAGCTGCACGACCTGGGCGAGGATGTCGAACTGCTGGCGATGCTGGACAGCTACCCGCATCTGGAACAGGCCGCCGCGCTGCCGGAAGCGGAGAACGTGCGCGCGTCGGTGCATGCGCTGGGCCTGACCCTGGCCGCACACCAGCCGATGCCGACCACCGTGGCCGAGCTGGCCAGCCTGCTGTGCGACCACTACGGGCTGACCACCTTGCCGGCCGTACGCCAGCTGCTCGAACAGCGCCCCACGCTGCTGGACGACCTGGGCGATGTGACCCAGCATCATTTGCACCTGGCGCGCCGTCACCGCCCCCGCGCATTGAATCAGGACGTGTTGTTCGTCGAGGCGAACGTGCGGATGAGTTCCGGCGGCGACGATGCGCAGTGGGTGGACTACCGGCCGCAGGCCTGGCGTCCGTACGTGCGCACGCTGCACCTGCATGGCTTGGATAGCGACCATCATTCGATGCTGTCGGCCACGCATTCGACCAGGCTATGCGCATTGCTGCATGCCGCCACCGGCCCGGTGTCGCTGCGCGACGGCAGCATCGCCACTGCCAGCGACGGGGTGGCCGAATATGCCTGAGATCCCGGCAAGCGCTACCGTCCATCGACCGATCGTCATCGCCACCCTGGGCACCCACGGCGACGTGCGCCCGATCATCGCGCTGGGACGTGGCCTGCGCGAGCGCGGGTATCCGGTGCGGGTGCTGACCAGCGGCAATTTCGAAGCGCTGATCCGCGCCAACGGGCTGGAGTTCTTCCCGCTCAGCGGCGACCACCAGCAACTGCTGCAGGGCAACCCGCACGTGGCCGAGATGCGTGGCGGCTGGCGCGGTATCTGGGGCACCTTGCGCGCGCAGCTGCTGGACTGGGCGCGCGACTGGGCCGAGCAGGGCCGTGCGGCCTGTGCCGATGCCGGCTTGATCCTGGGCGTGGGCAGCGCCAGCTTCCTGGCCCACAGCCTGGGGCAGGCCTACGGGCTGCCGGTGGTGTTCGCGCAACTGCAGCCGCTGACCGCTTCGCGGCATCTGCCGCTGATGGTGATGCCGAGCGTTCGGTTTCCCGGGCGGGTGAGCGTGGCGCTGCATCACCTGGTGCGCTTTGCCGGCTGGCAGCTGATGCGCCCGGCGCTCAACGACATCGTACGGCCGGCGCTGGGCCTGCCGGCCTACCCGTGGCGCGGACCGGACCGCAGCGCGCTGCGGGTGATCTACGGCTACAGCGCCCAGCTATGCCCGCGTCCACCGGACTGGCCGCCCAGCGCGCAGGTCTGCGGCTTCTGGCAGCTGCCGCAGCCGCAGTGGCAACCGCCGGCAGACCTGCAGGCGTTCCTGCAGGCCGGGCCACCGCCGTTGTATATCGGTTTCGGCAGCATGACCAGTTCCGACGCGGCGCAGCTCACCGCCACGGTCAAGGCGGCGGTGCGTCTGACCGGCCAGCGTGCGTTGCTGGCCAGCGGCTGGGGTGGACTGACCGATGGCCAGGAGGCCGCCGCCGACGATGCCGAACGTTTCTTCCATCTGGAGCACGCACCGCACGACTGGTTGTTCCCGCGCGTGGCCGTGGCGGTGCATCACGGCGGTGCCGGCACCACCGGTGCCGCGCTGGCGGCGGGCATTCCCTCGGTGGTGCTGCCGTTCGGGTACGACCAGCCGTTCTGGGCACATTGCCTGGCCCAGCGCGGCGTGGCGCCGCCGGCGCTCGCCCGCGTCGGTCTGCAGCCGCAGCGGCTGGCCGACGCACTGCGCCAGGCCAGCGCGCCGGCCATGCGTGCGGCCGCGCGTGCGCTGGGGCAGCATATCGGCGAGGAAGACGGCGTACGCACCGCGGTGGATCAGTTGGAAGCGTGGGGGCTGCTGAACGCTGCAATGCCAATGACGCCGGTCGCCCGTAGCGAACGGGCCGTTGCGTGACGGGATGGCCGTGGGAGGTCGCCAGGTCCGGGAAGCAGTGAGCTGTCGTTCGACAGCTGGCCGCTGACGGCAGGCCCGATCGCCAACGCAATCAATCGCGCGCCTCCGGAAGTGCGGCGGGATCCTCCGGTGCGTCCTGCAAGGCCTCCGCCGCGCCGGGTTGGACATGCGCGCTCCAGCTGCGCAGCACCGGCACCAGGCCGGTGTAGCGCCGGCCCTGCCAGCCGCTGGCCAGTACAGTGCCGTTGCGATCCAGCAGCACCAGGTTCGGCGGCGCAGTACCGGCGAGCCGGCGCAATGCCGGCAATGCGGGAAGACGGCGATAGTCGATCGCCGGCCAGGGCATCTGCTGCAGGCGCATGTAGCGGCGCATCTGCGCTTGCGAATGGTCCTGGCTGACATACACCACCTCGGTGTCGGCGCCGGCCTCGCGCAGTGCCGCGCGCACCCGGATCAATTCGGGAACGAACGCATGGCAGGGGCCGCACCAGTCGGCACCGAAGTACAGCGCGATCACGGCCGGCTCGCGCGTCCAGCGAAAGGTCTGCATGCGGTCGGTGGCGGGCACCACCAAGGCCTGCGCGATCTCCCGCCGCAGCGGCGGGCCTTGCCGCGCGCCGGCCGGCAGCGCGCATGCCAGCAGACAGCACACTGCCAGCCGCCATGGCGTACGCTCAGAACGCATGGCGCAGGTTGAAATACCACGCGCGCGCCAGGCGCGGCCCGTAGACATAATCGCTGTCGCGGCCGGCGCCCACCTCCAGGTCGCGCTGGCGTCGATCGAACAGGTTCTTCACCCCGAACGCCACGCTGAACTGCTGGCTGCCATTCGCGCCCCAATGCAGATGCCAGAGCACGCCCACATCGGTGTTCCAGAAATCCGGGGTACGACGCAAGACGCCGAGGCGGTTGTTCAATGCGTCCATGCGGCCGGTGTAGCGGGTCGCGAGGAAGGCCTGAAACGCCTCGCTGGGTTGCCAGGTGAGTTGCGCCAGTCCACTCCATTCCGGCGTTTTCAGATAGCGGGTGCTGGCGATGCGGGTGTCGCCACCATCGGCGGTGTCGTCGAAGATCAGCTGTGCCTGATCGTAGCGCGAGCGGTACCACGCCACGCCTGCGCTGGCGCGCCACTGCGCGCTGGGTTGCCACGCCAGGTTGCTTTCCAGCCCGGCCACCGTCGAACCGGATGCATTGTCACGAAGCTGGAAGAGGTTGCCGTCGGCGTCGCTGCGGATCTGCCCGAGCACGAAGGTGTCGCGCAGCCGGGTGAACGAGGCGGTCGCATCCCAGCTCCAGCGCGGTTGCGCCGGATCGCTGCGCCAGTCCATCCCCAGCATTGCGGTCATCGCGCGCTCCTCGCGCAATCCATCGGTGTTGCGCACCCGTACCGGTGCGGCGCCGAGCGTGTCCACATGCACGTCTTCCAGGAAGATCTCCGGTGCACGAAAGCCGGTGGACACGCCTGCGCGCCACTTCAGGTTGGCAGTGGCCTGCCAGGCCAGCGCCAGGCGCGGCGAAAACACGCTGTTCTCCAGTTCCGAGCTCTTGTCCAGGCGCGCGCCCAGGACCAGATCCACCTCCTCGCTCACCGCCCACTCGTCCTGGACAAAGCCGCCCAGGTTGCGGAAGCGCGCATCGGCGAGCGTGCGCAGACGCCGGCCGGTCGCATCCAGATTGAAATCGCGCAGGGTCTCGCGCTTGTACTGAAGACCGAAGGCCACTGCGTGCGCGCCCAGCCGCCAGTTGAACTGGCTATCGACGAACTGCAACGGATTTTCGGTGTAGCCGTATTGATCGTAGGACCGCGCTGCCGCACTGCCGGGAACCGAAGGGGAGAGTTGGCGTGGGTCGTAGGCGGGATCGCCTGGATCGGTTGCCACCTCGCCCAGGCCACCGTAGAAGCTGTCGCGATCGATCGCGGCGAACGCATAGCCGATGCGGAAATCGGCGTCCTCACTCAGCGTCTGTTCCCAGCTCAGCCCGCCGCGCCGATAGCGAGTGTGCAACGACTCGGCGATGTTGGCCAGGTATTCGGGGACCCCCAATCGATTGCCGCCGCGTCGCGATTCGTCGGTGGACTGATAATCGGCGCGCAGGCGGGTCTGGGCGGTGGGTGCGTACCAGAGCTGGACGCCGCCCAGGCGCAGGTCCTTGCGGGTGATTTCGGTGTAGCCGTCGTGGTTGTAGTCGATACCGTCGTCGTCGGAGCGTTGTGCCACCACCGCCACGCCGAAGCGATCGTCGTCGGTGATCAGATTCAGTCGGCCATCCAGGTTCCATTGCGGCGTGCCCTCGAGCACGTCCACGCCCGCTTGTACGTAGCCCCCGTTGCGTACCGGTCGCTCGGAAATCAGGTTGACCACACCGGCCACGGCGCCGGGCCCGTACAAGGCCGAACCGCCGCCCTTGACCACTTCGATGCGATCGATGAACGCACTGGGGATCTGCTCCAGGCCGTACACGCTCCCCAGCGTGGACAGCAGCGGCGTGCCGTCGAACAGCAACTGGTTGTAGGCGCCAGGCAAGCCCAGCAATTGCACCTCGGAGGTGTTGCAGTTCTGGCAGTTGCTCTCCACCCGCAGTCCGTTGATCAGTTCGACCGCCTGCGAAACGTCGGTGGCGGCGCGCAAGGCGATGTCCTGTTGGCGCAGCACTTCGGTACGCACGGGCACATCCGCCAGCAGGCGCTCGGTGCGCGTGGCGGTGCTGACCTTGACCTCGATGCGGTCCAGCGCCACTGCCTGCGGCGTCGTGGTGGCGTCCTCGGCCGCCGCAGCGACTGCATCGCCGGCCAGGGAAGCGGCCAGCAGGACAAGGGAACGCACGGCATCGACGCGATGCGGGGGCGCGGGGGTGTGGTGCATGCGAAGACCTGGATGGGAAGCCGGGGGAGCGCGGGGTGTCGCGACAACGCGGCCGATCGCGACGAGGGCTGGCCGAAACGGACCGGCTGGCTGCGGGTAATATAGCAAATGCTATAAAGAAAAGTTGGTGCTAATCCGTGGTTTCGGCGCGTTGCGCGTCTTCGATTCCAGGCTTCTGTTTGCGACGGGCGGCAGGCGGCAGGCGCTGCGGATCGGTGGCCTGTCGCACGGCAGGTCATGCGCGGTATGGATCGCCGCACCAGTGGCGGCGGTACCTGCGCCGGGGCGGTACAGCCACCCGGGCGCGACCGATGCAGCGTTGGTCATGATCGTCGTCGATCGGTATGCGGCGGTCATGGTGTGGTGCGATGCAGGCGTACCCTCCGAACACCGGGTCCTTGCACACGCAAGAACCAGCTTGCACCCACGCGATGCGGCCAGCCGATGCCCGGTCCGCGCCGCAAGCGGTTATGCACACACCGTGCGTGGGGCACAATCGCGCCTCCCTGGTCTGTATTCCCCACATGCGCTATCCCGCGTTGGACCTGCTGCGTGGCATCGCCATCGTCTGGGTGATGCTGTTCCATTCCTTCGTGGTCGGCGGGCTGGGGCCGGACTGGGCGTGGCTGTCGCGCTACGGCTGGATGGGGGTGGACCTGTTCTTCGTGCTGAGCGGGTTTCTGATCGGCAACCAGGTGCTGACACCGCTGGCGCGCGGGCAGCGGCTGGATGTCAGGGACTTCTACCTGCGGCGCGCCTTGCGCATCCTGCCGGCGTTTGCGGTGGTACTGATCGTCTACATGGCGTGGCCGGGGTTTCGCGAAGCGCCCGGGCTGGCGCCGTGGTGGATGTTCGCCAGTTTCACCCTGAACCTGTTCGTCGATTACGGCCAGCAGGCCGCCTTCTCGCACGCCTGGTCGCTGTGCGTGGAAGAGCATTTCTATCTGGTGTTCCCGCTGCTGGCCACGCTATTGCTGCGGCGCCCGTCGGCAGCCCGCTTCATCGCCCTGTGCATGGCGGTGGTGGTGGCCGGCATCGCCTTGCGCAGCAGCGTATGGCTGCACAACACCGCGCTGGATCAGATCGGCGCCGGGCAGCAGCGCAACTGGTTTGTCGAAGACATCTACTACCCCACCTGGAACCGTCTCGACGGCCTGCTGGCCGGCGTAGCGCTCGCAGTGCTGAAGGTGTTTCGCCCGCAGACCTGGCAACGGCTGCAGCAGCGTGGAGGCACCTGGTTGCTGGCCGGTATCGCGACGCTGGCCCTGGCGATGTGGCTGTTTCGCGAGCGCACCGGCCTGATCGGCAATGCGGTGGGTTGGCCGGTGCTTTCGGTCGGCCTGGCCTTGCTGGTGCTGGCGGGCAGCGCGACCGACAGCCTGTCTGGCCGCCTGCATGTGCCCGGCGCGGCCTGGCTGGCGACGGTCTCCTACAGCCTGTACCTGACCCACAAGGCCGTCTTCCACCTCACCCAGGCGTGGTTCGGCACTGCACTGGAAGGGCGGGGCGTGCTGGCGTTTGCCGCGTATGGCGTTGCGGCCCTGCTGGCGGGCGCGGTGCTGCATTACGGTGTGGAACGGCCCTTCCTGCAGCTGCGCGGCAGCCTGGTACGGCGGCGAGCACGGGCATTGCAGACCGCAGCGCAGTGACCGACGCGACGGTCGGCGCTGCAGCTCCCAGGACAGGCGATGAGCTGTTGCCACGTACGACGCGGCCACGACACAGGATGGAGGCGACCGCATTGCGCCTCGCCCAGCGCACGCTCGCGCAACGCACGTTGCCGGTTGCGGCGGGAGCTGCACCCGACGAGCGTGCAGATCCCGCCTGCCGCCTCACTGTGGGTCGCGCGCCACCTGGAAACCGGCGAACGACTGCGTCACCGGCATGATTTCCAGCCGATTGATGTTCAGGTGCGCCGGCAGGCTGGCCACGTAGAAGATCTGCTCGGCGATGTCTTCGGCCGTCATCGGGGTGGCGCCGCGGTAGAGCGTGTCCGACGCGGCCTGGTTGCCGCCGGTGCGCACCAGGGTGAATTCGGTTTCGGCCATGCCCGGTTCGATCGAGGTCACGCGCACGCCGGTGCCGTGCAGGTCCGAGCGCAGGCCCAGCGAAAACTGCTGCACGAAGGCCTTGGTGCCGCCGTAGACATTGCCGCCGGTGTACGGGTAGGTGGCCGCCACCGAGGCGATGTTGATGATGGCGCCGCGGCGTGCGATCAATGCCGGCAGCAGCCGGTGGGTGAGGGTCACCAGGGCGGTGACATTGGTATCGATCATCTGCTGCCACTGCTGCAGGTCGGCCTGCTGCGCAGGCGCGGTGCCCAGTGCGAGGCCGGCGTTGTTGACCAGCACGTCGATGTCGGCAAAGGCGGCCGGCAGCGCGTCGATGGCCGCCGCCAGCGCAGGCGCATCGCGCATGTCGAAGGCGGCGGTGTGCACCTGGCCGGCCGGCAGTTCCGCGGCCAACGCCTCCAGGCGCTCGGCACGCCGGCCGGTGGCGATGACCTTCCAGCCGGCGGCGGCGAAGCGGCGCACCGCGGCGCTGCCGAATCCGGAGGTGGCGCCGGTGATCATGACGGTCTTGGACATGGGGAACTCCAGGCAGGGGAAGGGGGTATCAGGGAACGGGGTCGCCGCTGGCGGCTGCAGCGCGGCGGGCGCGCAGCATCTGCCCGGTCAGGGTGTCTTGCGCGATCACCCGGCCGCGGCGCAGCCGCAGGACCCGATAGCTGGCCGCCGCCGATGGCGCCTCTGCGGCAGGCGGCAACGCGAGGATCAATTCGCCATCCACCCACACCGCCGCTACCGGCGCGCGCTGGCCGGGAAACACCACTTCCAGCGGCAGCTCCGGCGGTGCGTCGCGGCAGGCGCCCAGCACCACCCGATCGAGTACCAGCTGCTGTGCGTCCAGGCGCCAGAACGCCTGGTAGCCGCGCCAGTTGGCCGTACAGCTGCCCAGGGCCGTGCCGGCCCTGGCGACGAAGCGCTTCCAGGTGGCGGGATCGTCCAGCGGCCCGGACAAGGGCTCCGCCAGCAGGTCTGCCTGCCGGCCGTCGATCTGGATGCGGTCGGGGATCTGCTCGGTGGCCTGCGCGCTGCCGATCAGCGCGAGCAGTCCCAGCAGCGAGCCGGCGAGGCGGCGCATCACCTGCGCTTACTGCGCCTTGATCGCGATGGCAGGCAAGCCGCTGCCGGTGAGTTTCTGCTTGGCCTCGGCCAGTTCGCCGGCGCTGCCGTACGGCCCCATGCGCACGCGATACACCGTCTTGCCACTGATTTCGGCCGATTCGACCCGGGCGGCCAGGCCCATCATCGCCAGCTTGGCCTTGGTCGATTCGGCATCGCCGGAGGCGCCGAACGAGCCGGCCTGCAGGATGTAACGGGTGTTGTCGGTCACCGCAGGCGCGGCGGCAGGGCTGGACGCCGTCGTGCCGGCTGCGGCGATAGCCGGCTTGGGCGCCGTGGCCGCTGGCGTGGTGAGCGCGGCGGTGCTGGTTGGCGCAGGCGTGGCGGCCGGGCGGGTCTGGGCGGCTTCCGGCAACGGCTTGGGCACGCGGGCGGCCGGTTCGTTCAACGGCACCGGCACGCTGGCGGCAGGCGTGGCCGCCGCGACGCTGGCTGCGGCGCCCGGTGCCGGTGGCACCGGCTTGCCTTCCAGCGCCGCGCGCGCGCGCGCAGCTTCCTCGGCACGCGCGCTGGCGGCCAGTTCCGCATCGGACATCTGCACTTCCTTGCCGGGCAGCAAGGTGTAGAAGTCGTACTGGGTCTGCGCATCGCCGGGCTTGGTCTGCGGCTTGGGCGGCTGCGTGCTGGGCCTGGGCAGCTCGGCCGGCGTATCGGTGTCGGCATCGGCCACCGGCTCGGGCTGCGCATCGGGATTGGCCCGCGGGCCCACGCGCAGGAAGCCGTCGCCGTTCTTCTTGAACAGGTTGGGCGCGGCCAGGAAGATCACCGCCGCAATCGCGGCGCCCGCCACCAACCACACCCAACCGGGCGTGCCATTGCTGGTGTTGCGTCGTGCCTGGCTCTTACCGCGTCGTGCTGCCATCTACCACTTCTCCGAATCGTGTCGTTGCGGGCCGTTGCCCGGCTTGCTGCGGCAATCGCTGCGCCTGCTGCCGGGTGCGGCGCAGGCGATGAGCGGGCTGCCGTGCCTGCGCCGCAGCCGGATGTGCACACCCGGCTGCGGCATCCCGGCGGCGTGCCTACATCTTTTCCGGAGCGCTGACGCCGAGCAGTTCCAGGCCGTTGGCGAGCACTTGCTGGGTGGCCACCGCCAGGGTGAGTTTGGCGTCGCGCTCGGCGGCATCGTCCACCAGCACCTTGCTGTTGTGATACCACGTGTGGAAAGCATGTGCCAATTCACGCAGGTACTGCGCAATCTGGTACGGCTCCAGCGCCTGGCCAGAGATCTCCACCACTTCCGGGTAGCGCGACAGCTCCAGCATCACCGCAAGCGAGTGCTCGTCGTCCAGCCGCGCCAGCTGGGCCAGGCCATTGGCCTGTTCGTACTTGAAGCCCTTTTCCTGCGCCTGGCGCAGCACGCTGCACACCCGCGCATGCGCGTATTGCACGTAGAACACCGGGTTGTCGTTGCTCTGCGCACGCGCCAGGTCGATGTCGAAGGTGAGCTGCGAATCGGGCTTGCGCGCGATCAGGAACCAGCGCACCGCATCGGCGCTGGTTTCCTCGATCAGGTCGCGCAGGGTGACGTAGCTGCCGGCACGCTTGGACAGCTTCACTTCCTCGCCGCCGCGCATCACCGTGACCATCTGGTGCAGCACGTACTCCGGCCAGCCCTGCGGGATGCCCAGCTCCAGCGCCTGCAGGCCGGCGCGCACGCGCGTCAGCGAGCCGTGGTGGTCGGCGCCCAGTTCGGTGATCGCGCGCTCGTAACCGCGCTGCCACTTGGTCAGGTGGTAGGCCACGTCCGGCACGAAGTAGGTGTAGGTGCCGTCGGACTTGCGCATGACGCGGTCCTTGTCGTCGCCGAAGTCGGTGGACTTCAGCCACAACGCGCCACCTTCTTCGTAGGTGTGGCCGGAGGCGATCAGCTTCTGCACCGCTTCTTCGACCTTGCCGTCCTTGTACAGCGAGCTTTCCAGGAAATAGATATCGAAGTCGACGCGGAACGCCGCCAGGTCGTGGTTCTGCTCGTTGCGCAGATACGCCACCGCGAAGCGGCGGATCGATTCAAGATCGGACGGATCCTTGGTGCCGGTGACCAGATGGCCCTCCAGGTCGACGGTATCGCCGGCCAGGTAGGCGTTGGCCACGTCGGCGATGTAGTCGCCGCGGTAGCCGCTCTCCGGCCAGCCGTCGCTGTCGGGGGTGAGCCCCTGCGCGCGCGCCTGCACCGACAGCGCCAGGTTCTCGATCTGCACGCCGGCATCGTTGTAGTAGAACTCGCGCTTGACGTTCCAGCCATTGGCATCGAGCACGCGCGCCAGGCTGTCGCCGATCGCCGCGGCGCGGCCATGACCGACGTGCAGCGGGCCGGTGGGATTGGCCGAAACGTATTCCACGCCCACCGAGCGGCCGTTGCCGGCCAGGCCGCGGCCGTAGTCGTGGCCCTGCTTGATCACATGCGCCACTTCGCGCTGATACGCGGTAGGCGCCAGATGGAAATTGATGAAGCCGGGACCGGCGATCTCCACCTTGGTCACATCGTCGCTGGCCGGCAGCGCGGCCACCAGCGCCTGTGCCAGTGCGCGCGGATTGCTGCGCGCGAGCTTGGCCAGCAGCATTGCCGCATTGGTGGCGAAGTCGCCATGCTCGCGGGTCTTGGGTCGCTCGACCACAAAATCCGGCGGCAGGGTGTCGGCGGGCAGGGTGCCGTTGGCGCGCAAGGCTTCGATGCCTTGGCCGATCAGTGCGCGGAGTTGGGCTTTCACGTGGGATCTGCTTGGAACCAAACCAGCGATTTTACCCGACCGCGCGGCGCAGGGTCCGGCCGATGGTTCAGGTCGGCGCGCCGGCTCAAACGATCCACCCCAGCACGACGCGACGACCACGCAGGCGCAACAGGGATCTGCGGCCGGCAGTATTGCCCGGGCGTTGCAGATCACCCGTGGCACAGGCCGCTTCCCGTACGCAATGGCCGTCAGCCGCGCCGAGCGCGCCGCGTTCCCGGGGCCGCGCAGCATCGGCCCCGCCTCGCTGATGACGGCATCTGCCCGGATGGCAGCGCATCCCGGGCAGGCATCAAGCGCGCCAGTCCAGCCAGCCGCGCTCGGCCAGCGATACCGGCCGGCCATCGCCGATCACGAAGTGGTCCAGCAGGCGGATATCCACCAGGTCCAGCCCCTGCAGCAGGCGTTGGGTGACTGCGCGGTCGGCCTCGGACGGCTCCGGATTGCCGGACGGGTGGTTGTGCCCGACGATCACCGCCGCGGCGTTGTGCAGCAGCGCCTTGCGGACCACCTCGCGCGGATGGATGTCGGCGCCGTCGATGGTGCCGGTGAACATTTCCTCGAAGGCGATGGCGCGGTGGCGGTTGTCCAGGAACAGCACCGCAAACACTTCGTAGCTGCGTGCGCGCAGCCGCTGGGAAAAATAGCGGCCCACGCTGGGTGGGTCGCTGAGCGCTTCGCCGCGCTCCAGCCCGCTCATCAGGTGGCGGTGCGCCAGTTCCAGCGCCGCGTTGAGCTTGCACGCCGAGGCCGGGCCCAGGCCGGGCAGGCGCGCCAGGGCCGAGGCCGGGCGGTCCAGCAGCACGCGCAGCGGACCGTGCCGGTGCAGCAGCTCGCGCGCGGTCTTGACCGCGTCCTGGCCGCGCAGGCCCGAGCCGACGAAGATCGCCAGCAGCTCGGCGTCGGAGAGGGCGGGCGCGCCGCGCGCCAGGAGTTTTTCGCGCGGGCGTTCGGTGCTGGGCCAGTCGTGTATGTGCATATGGCGAGATTGCCGGTGCTTATCGCCCACGCCCATCAGGCCAGGCAGGGCCATCGGCTAATCTAGTTGTCCTTGTAACCGTAGGACGACTCCGACGTGATCGGCTCCACTCAGGCCCGCCCCCTGGACGGACAGCGCTTGCTGCTGTGCGTCGGCGGAGGCATTGCCGCTTACAAATCGCTCGAACTGGTCCGTCGCCTGCGCGACGCCGGCGCGCAGGTGCAGGTCGCCATGACCGGCGGCGCCCAGCAGTTCGTCACTCCGCTGAGCTTCCAGGCGCTGTCCGGGCACCCGACCCGCACCACGCTATGGGACAGTGCCGCCGAGCAGGCGATGGGGCATATCGAACTGGCGCGCTGGGCCGACCGGGTGGTCGTGGCCCCGGCCACCGCCGACCTGCTGGCGCGCCTGGCACATGGCTTGGCCGACGATCTGGTCACCACGCTGTGCCTGGCGACCACCGCGCCACTGATCGTGGCCCCGGCGATGAACCACCGCATGTGGCTGCATGCGGCCACCCAGGCCAACATCGCCACCTTGCGCGCGCGCGGCGTGGCGGTGATCGGCCCCGAGGACGGTCCGCTGGCCGAAGGCGAATCCGGCCCCGGCCGGCTGGCCGAGCCGGCAGCGATCGTGGCTGCACTGGCCGGAACCGGCGCCGTGGCGGCCGCATCCCCTGCCGCCCCGGCTGCGGCCACGCCGGTGTTCATTCCCAGCAGCGCGCAGCTGGAAGGCCTGCGTATCGTGATCAGCGCCGGCCCCACGTTCGAAGACCTGGACCCGGTGCGCTACGTCGGTAACCGCAGCAGCGGCAAGATGGGCTACGCCCTGGCCGCTGCCGCCGCCCGCCAGGGCGCCGACGTCGTGCTGGTCAGCGGACCGGTGCACCAGACCACCCCGCCCGGGGTGCAGCGCACCGACGTGCGCTCGGCCGCGCAGATGCGCGACGCGGTGCTGGGCGCGTTTCCGGCCGACATCTACATCGGCGCGGCCGCGGTGGCCGACTACACGCCCAAACGGGTGGTATCGCAGAAGATCAAGAAGACCGGCGAAACCCTGACCCTGGAACTGGTGCGCACGCCGGACATCCTGTCCGAGGTGGCCGCGCAGACCGGCGCGCTCAAACTGGTGGTCGGTTTTGCCGCCGAAACGCACGACGTGGAGCATTACGCGCGCGGCAAGCTGGCGGCCAAGCGGCTGGACCTGATCATCGCCAACCAGGTGGGGATCGAGGGCGGCGGGTTCGAAAGCGACAACAACGCCGCCACCGCCTACTGGCAGGGCGGCGAGCGTGTGTTCCCCAGCAGCAGCAAGACCCAGCTGGCCGACCAACTGCTGGCCCTGATCGCGGAGAGATTGCAGGCATGAGCGACCCGACCTACTCCTTGCAGCTGAAGTTGCTCGATCCGCGCTTCGGCGACGTATGGCCGTTGCCGGCCTACGCCACCGAGGCCAGCGCAGGCATGGACCTGCGCGCCGCACTGGAAGCGCCGATGACGCTGGAACCCGGCGACGCGGCGCTGATTCCCAGCGGCATCGCCATCCATCTGGCCGACCCGCAGCTGTGCGCGGTGGTCCTGCCGCGTTCGGGCCTGGGCCATCGTCACGGCATCGTGCTCGGCAACGGCACCGGGCTCATCGATGCCGATTACCAGGGGCCGCTGCTGATCAGCACCTGGAATCGTGGGCGCGAGGCCTTCACCATCGAGCCGGGCGACCGCATCGCGCAGCTGGTGATCCTGCCGATCGTGCGCGTGGGCCTGCAAGTGGTGGATACTTTCGTCGACAGCGCGCGGGGAGCGGGTGGATTCGGCCACACCGGGATGCGCTGACGGGGGAGTCGCATGAGCAAGGCGAACGAGCGCAGGCAGTCGATGTCCAGCGTGCGTACGAGTGGTCCGGTATTGGGGGGCGTGTTGCTGCTGCTGGCCGCGTGGTTCGGCTGGAATAGCTATGCGCAATGGCACGAAGAGTCGATTGCGCAGACGCTGGAGCAGGCCCGCGACCGTGCGGTGCAGGAGGTCGGCCAGGCGATGGCCGCGCAGGCCAGCCAGCTCGACGCCGTGCTCAAGCAACCAGCGGTCGTGACCGCGCTGGGCAACGGCGACGCATTGGCCGCCGCCTCGATCGTCCGTGAGCGTTTCAAGGGCGCCGAGGACGTGCAGGTGCTGCCTGGCGACCTGGCAGCGGCCTATGCCAACCCCAAGGATTTCGGTTACGCGCGCCTGAGCCTGCTCGAATCGGCGCAGGTGGCCGACCATGCGCAGGTGCGCGTGGTGCGCGACGCCAGGCAGGTGCGCCTGGGCGTGGCGGCCGCGGTGCGCCTGGGCGGGCAGCCGGCAGTGGCGTATGCGCGATTGCCGCTGCTGCGCCTGACCGGCCCGCTGGACGCGATCGCGGTGCCCGGCAGCGCCTACCTGGCGCTGCGCCAGGGCAGTTACAACGTGGCCCAACAGGGTGATGCGGCACTGTCCGATGCCGCCGAAACGCTGGCCAGGCCGCTGGGCACCAGCGGCCTGCGCGTGGCCGCAGCGGTGCCGCAGGGCGATGCCGGCCCGCTGGGCCTGGGCGCGGTGGGCTGCGCCATCGTGGCGGGCTTGCTGGGCGTCATTGCCGTGTTGCTGGTGCTGGCCAGCCGTGGCCGGGTGGCCTTGCCGCGTCGCCGCGTCGCCGGCGCGCCGACGGCCGACGAACCCACCTTCAGTCAAAGCCTGCAACACGACGCCAGCCTTGCCAGCCAGGCGGCTGTGCCGGATGAGGCAGCGCAGCCCGCCACGCCAGCGCTGGTGCCGGCGGTGCAGGTCGCCACCGACATGTTCCGCGCCTACGACATCCGGGGCGTGGTTGGAAAAGACCTCAATCCCGGCGTGGCGGCGCTGATCGGCCAGGCCATCGGCAGCGTGATGCAGGCCCAGGGTCTGCGCGATGTGGTGGTGGGCCGCGACGGACGGCTGTCCGGCCCGGAACTGAGCAACGGGCTGATCGAAGGCCTGCGGCGCGCCGGCTGCAACGTGACCGACATCGGTCTGGCACCGACGCCGGTGGTGTACTTCGGTGCGTACGAGTTGCGTGCCGGCAGCTGCGTAGCGGTGACCGGCAGCCACAATCCGCCGGACTACAACGGCTTCAAGATCGTCATCGGGGGCGAGACGCTGTCCGGCACGGCCATCGCCGAGTTGCACCAGCGCATCAACGAAGGCCGCCTGCACACCGCGGCCACGCCCGGCGAGCTGGAACAGCACGATCTCAGCGACGCCTACATCCAGCGCATCGCCGACGACGTGCAGCTCGACCGCCCGATCAAGGTCGTCGTGGACGCCGGCAATGGCGCGGCCGGCGAGATCGCGCCACGCTTGCTGGAAGCGATCGGCGCCGAAGTGGTGCCGCTGTATTGCGACATCGACGGCACCTTCCCCAACCACCATCCGGACCCGAGCGAGCCGCACAATCTCGACGATCTGGTGAACATGGTGCAGCGTTTCGACGCCGATATCGGCGTGGCCTTCGACGGCGACGCCGATCGCCTGGGCGTGGTGACCAAGGAAGGCGCGGTGGTGTTCCCCGACCGCCTGCTGATGTTGTTCGCCGCCGACGTGCTGCAGCGCAATCCCGGCGCGCTGGTCATCTACGACGTGAAGTGCACCGGCAAGCTGTCCGATTACGTGCTGCGCAACGGCGGCAGCCCGCTGATGTGGAAGACCGGGCATTCGCTGATCAAGTCGAAGATGCGCGAAACCGATGCCGAACTGGCCGGCGAGATGAGCGGCCACTTCTTCTTCAAGGAACGCTGGTACGGCTTCGACGACGGCATCTACGCGGCCGCACGCCTGCTGGAAATCCTGGCCCAGCGCGAGCAAACCCCGTCCGAGGTGCTGGACGCACTGCCCGAAAGCGTCTCCACGCCGGAGATCAAGGTGCCGGTGGAAGGCGATGCGCATGCGCTGGTGGCGCGCGTGGTCGCGCGTGCGCAGGCGGGCGAAGAATCGCCGTTCGAGTCGGCGCGGCTGTCCACCATCGACGGCCTGCGGGCGGACTTCGTCGACGGCTGGGGCCTGGTGCGCGCCTCCAACACCACGCCGATCCTGGTGCTGCGGTTCGAAGCCGACAGCGAGGCGGCGCTGGAGCGTATCCGCGCGCTGTTCCGCAGTGAATTGCAGGCGCTGTTGCCCGAACATCCGCTGGCGTTCTGAGCCAGCGGGCAAGGCCACCCGCGGCGTTGCCCCTCCAGCGGCAGCACCGTCGGTCGTGGCGCAGCAGGATGGCGGCGAAGGAGGTGGGCCATCCGGCAGCGAAGCAGGCCTGCCGCATCGGCAGGCTCAATACTCGCTGCCGCTGCGACCGGCACTGCCGGCCACTGCATGCAGGTGCAGGCCGTTGGCCGCAACCGGCAGTTCGAAGGCCCGAGGGCCGTCGCGCTGCAGCCACACCGCATCCCAATACGGATACGCGCCGATCCGGTCGACCAACCCGATGCGCAACGGCGACGCCACCAGGCTGCGCGCGAACTGCCGGTGATCGATATCCGCTGGAAGCGCCGCCGCCTGCATCTCCGGTTGCCAGATGGTGCCGCCGCGCCCGCGTGCGCGATTGACCGCTTCGCCGGCTGCCAGCCGTGCGGCGCCAGCCAGTTGCAGCAGGCCCGCCTTGCCCGGTGCCTGCAACAGGCCACACCAGCGCTGCGGCAGCAGCACCCAGCACAGCAGCTGCGCGCCGTGCCAATGGCGCGGCATCGCCAACGTGGCCGCGGCCGCACGCGCGCAGCGCCAGTCCGCGAACAAGGGCACATCCTGATGCGTGGGCAGGCACAGATGCCAATACGCCGCAGTGGGCGCTGGCATGAAAACCGAACAGGGGAGGGACATGCTGGACATGCCCACAGCTTGCCCATGCCGTCAGGGCATCGACATCATCCAGCCGCGCACCAGGGCGTCGGCCACCTGCGCAACGCCGCGTAAGGATCGGGCGCCCAGCTGCAGCACTTTTTCGCAACGCGGCCAGCCACAAGAACAACCTGGCGCCGTCTGGAGCGATAGATCCACCAACACGGCGTGTGCGCGCCGGCGACCGACTACCGACGAATCCCCAATCCCCAATCCCCAATCCCCAATCCCAGCCCCTCAATGCCCAGCCCGATCACGCTTCCAGCCGCGATGCCTCACATCCAGATACAGGCTGTAAAACGCAGTGAACGCCGGGAACAGGTTCTGCAGCACGCCCACCGAATCCTGCTTGGCCGAGAACACGAAGTAGCTCAGCGTCATCAGGCTGCCGACCACGCTCATGTACCAGAACAGCCGCGGGATCACCGGCTTGCCGGCGCGCTTGGAGGCAACGAACTGCACCAGCCAGCGGCCGCCGAACATCAGCGCGCCCACATAGCCGATCAGCTTCCAGCCGGTGACATGGATACCGGTCCAGTACAGCCAGGTCAGCTGCTGGTCGAGAAACGACGGTTCCATCAACGCTCCTCCACCACGGTGCGCTTGCTGCGGGTGATCAGCCACGCCACGCCGCGCAGGTCGCGGATGCCCACCAGCGCGCGATTGAGATTGTTGTACTTGGAGACGCCGGCGGTGCGATGGCGGTGGTTCACCGGCACGCTCACCGTGCGCCAGCCGGCGCGTTGCATCAGGGCCGGCAGGTAACGGTGCATATGGTCGAAGTAGGGCAGGTCCAGGAACGCCTCGCGCTCGAACAACTTGATGCCGCAGCCGGTATCGGGCGTGTTGTCCTGCAGCATGCGCGAGCGGATCGCGTTGGCCCATTTGCTGGCCCAGCGCTTGGACCCGGAATCCTGGCGGTTGACCCGCCAGCCGGCAAACAGCTTGACCTGCGGCTGCGCCTGGCTGCGCGCGATGAGCAGCTTGGGGATGTCGGCCGGGTCGTTCTGGCCATCGCCATCCAGGGTGGCGATCCAGCTGGCGCGCGCGGCCTTGACCCCGCTGCGTACCGCCGTGCTTTGCCCGCTCTGGGTCACGTGGTGCAGCACGCGCAATTCCGGCGTGGTGGCCTTTAGACCTTGCAGCACGGCCAGGGTGTCGTCGCGCGAGTGGTCGTCGACATAGACGATTTCAAAGGCCACCAGGCCGCGCAGTGCTGCGACGATTTCGCCGACCAGGGCCGCGACGTTGTCGCGTTCGTTGAACACCGGGACGACGACGGAAAGCTGAGGTTGGCTCATGGATTCGTGGTGGCCGGAGGAGGGCAGAGCAAAAAAGATCGCGCATTGTGCCCTGAGCGTCTGAGCCAGGCATGAAGCCTGTGCGCATCCGCCGTGCCGGCATGCGCACAAGCGGCCGGGAGCGTGTAGGGCGCATGCCGCCAGGCGTGCCTTGGCACGCTGATGGCCGCCGGGTGGCTGCTATCGCTGCAGTGTACGAGTTGCGGCGGCGGCCGAGCGCTCCCTGGCCCGCGGTGTCACCTGCGCTGCATCACGCTCAGGCGCGGTCGCCGAAGTAGTTCCGGCACCAGTCCACCACCTGCGGCAGCCCGCGTTCGACCGGCGTGGCCGGATCGAAGCCGAAGGCCGCCTGCGCGCGCCGGGTGTCGGCCATGGTGCGGAGCATGTCGCCCGGTTGCATCGGCTTGTAGACCTTCTCGGCCGGGCGACCGGCGGCCTGGGCGATCACCTCGATGAAGGTCTCCAGCTCCACCGGCGTGTGGTTGCCCAGGTTGAACACCCGGTGCGGCACCGGCGCGTCGCTGGGCGTGTCCAGCGCGCCGAGCACGCCGGCCACGATGTCGTCCACGAAGGTGAAGTCGCGCTGCATCCTGCCGTGGTTGAACACCTCGATCGGGCGCCCGGCCAGCACCGCGCGGCTGAAGATCAGCGGCGCCATGTCCGGCCGGCCCCATGGACCGTACACGGTGAAAAAGCGCAGCCCGGTCGCGCGCAGGCCGTACAACTGCGCATAGGTGTAGCCCATCAGTTCGTTGGCGGCCTTGGACGCGGCATACAACGAGCGCGGCTGGTCCACGCGCTGGTCTTCGGAGAACGGCGGGGTGGCCGAGTCGCCATAGACCGAGCTGCTGGAGGCATACACCAGATGCTGCACGCCGCGGTGCCGGCACAGCTCGAGCATGTTGACGAAGCCGGCCAAGTTGCTGTCGACATAGGCATGCGGGTTTTCCAGCGAATAGCGCACGCCGGCCTGTGCGGCCAGGTGCACCACGCGGGTTGGCTGGATCTGATCGAACAACGCGGCCAGGCCGTCGCGGTCGGTCAGATCCAGCGTGCGGATGTCGATGCCGGGGCACAGCGCCGCCACCCGGTCGCGCTTGAGCTGCGGGTCGTAGTAACTGTTGTAGTTGTCCAGGCCCACCACCGTCTCACCGCGTGCAGCCAGGGCGCGGCAGGTGTAGGCACCGATGAAACCGGCGGCGCCGGTGACGAGAATGGTCATGGCAGTAGTCCTGAAGACATCAAGTACGAAGGGCGGGGTCGCCAGATGGCGGCTCCGCCGTCAGCGCGGGTCGGCTCGCCAGGATCGCCTTGCGCTCGGCGCTGAATTCCCACCAGTGGCGTGGCGCCTCGCCCTGCATGAAGCGCACGATCGACAGAAACACATCGATCACGCACGGGTCGTGCCGCACCCCGCTGCGCTGGCAGAGTTGGGCATGCATCTCGAACGCATCGCGGCCACGCAGCTGCGCCGGCTCGTGGATGCCGAGAAGATGCAGATCCTGTACGCAGGCCGGACCGACATTGGGCAGGTCGGTCAGGCGCCGCAGCTGCGCGCGGTCGACCTTGGCAGGATGCATCGGTGCTCCTCGTGCGCGGGCCGCGGCCTTAACCCTTGTGCAGGCGCAGCCGTTCCAGCACGCCTTCCAGCGTGTCCAGGTCGGTGTAGTGGATCACCAGCTTGCCCTTGCCGCCGCGGCCGTGATTGAACACCACTTTGGTGCCCAGCGATTCGGACAGTTCGGTTTCCAGCGAGGCGATGTCGGCCTGCGGCGCAACCGGCGTCGGCTTGCCACGGCGCAGCCCGCCCGGCACCTTGCCGGCGGCAAACTGCTGTGCGCGGTGTTCCACCTCGCGTACCGACCAGCCCTGGTCGGCCGCTTCCTGGGCCAGCTTGCTGGCCAGTTCCGGTGCCAGGGTGAGCAGCGCACGCGCATGGCCCATTTCCAGGCGGCGGGTTTCCAGCAGCACCCGGATCGCCACCGGCAGTTCCAGCAGCCGCAGCAGGTTGGACACCGACGCGCGCGAGCGGCCCACCGCTTCGGCGGCCTCGGCATGGGTCAGCGAAAATTCGTCGATCAGCCGCTGCAGCGCCTGCGCTTCTTCCAGCGGGTTGAGGTCTTCGCGCTGGATGTTCTCGATCAGCGCCATCGCGATGACGGTGCGGTCGTCCAGCTCGCGCACCACCACCGGCACGTCGGTCAGCCCGGCCAGCTGCGAGGCGCGCCAGCGGCGTTCGCCGGCCACGATCTCGAACTGCCCCGGCGCCAGCTCGCGCGCCACGATCGGCTGGATCACGCCCTGCGCCTTGATCGACTCCGCCAGCTCGGCCAGCTTGACCTCGTCCATCTCCTGGCGCGGCTGGTACTTGCCCGGCTGCAGCTGGGTCACCGCCAAGGTGCGCAGGGTGTCGCCGGGCTGCAAGGCCTGTTCGTCGGCACCGGCCGGTGCTGCGGCGGCGGCCGCACCCTTGGGCCCCAGCAGCGCTTCCAGGCCGCGGCCCAGGCCACGCTTCTTTGCCAGCGGCGGCTTGCTCATCAGACGGTCTCCACGGGCCGGACGGCCTTGTTGCGGTCGTTCTGGCGGCGCACGATCTCGCCGGCCAGGCCCAGGTAGGCCACCCCGCCACGCGAGGTGCGGTCGTAGCCCACGATGCTCTGTCCATGGCTGGGTGCCTCGGCCAGGCGCACGTTGCGCGGCACGATGGTGCGGAACACCTTATCGCCGAAATGCTCGGTCAGCTCGGCCGACACCGCATTGGCCAGGTTGTTGCGGATGTCGAACATGGTGCGCAGCACCCCTTCGATCTCCAGCGCCGGGTTGAGGTTGGCACGCAGCGCTTCGATGGTTTCCAGCAGCGCGGTCAGCCCTTCCAGCGCGTAGTACTCGCATTGCATCGGCACGATGATCGAATCGGCCGCGGTCAGCGCGTTGAGCGTCAGCAGCGACAACGCCGGCGGGCAGTCGATCAGGATGAAGTCGTACTCGTCACGGATCGGCGCCAGCGCGCGCTTGAGCCGCTGCTCGCGCTCGCCCTGGTCCATCAGCTGGATCTCGGCGGCGGTCAGGTCGATGTTGCCCGGCAGCAGGTCGAAACCTTCCGGCGCGGTGACCCGGATCTCGGCCGCGCTGTTCTCGCCCAGCAGCAGGTCGCAGGTGGAGGCCGCCACATCGCGCTTGTCGATGCCGCTGCCCATGGTGGCGTTGCCCTGCGAGTCCAGATCCACCAGCAACACGCGCTTGGGCGCGCGCGCCAGGCCGGCCGCCAGATTGACTGCCGTCGTGGTCTTGCCGACGCCGCCCTTCTGGTTGGCAATGGCGATGATCCGGGCCATGCGGGAGAGCCTCGTGGGCAAGGAGTAAGACCGGCCATTATGCGGGCAGGGCGTCGGATCGGGAAATGCCGCCCGCGGCGGCGGCGCCCACGCGTCGGAATGACCGCTGCGGGTCAGCCGGCGGGCGCGGCGCTGCCGGCGGGCGCCTGCATGGCACGGTAGCGCTGCAGGATGTCGGCGATCTCCCCGTCCAGCGCCACCCGTTGCTGCTCGAAGCTGGTCTGCAGGCGCAACTGCGCCATCAGTTCGCGATGGCGTTGCTGGATGTCGCCGGCCAGCTTGTCTGCCACCGCCTGGCCGGCCAGCTCCCGGTCGCCGGCGGCGCGCAGCAGGCTGGCCAATCCCTCGCGCAGGCTGGTCACGTTGAAGCGTGCGGTGTGGATGTTGTTGTCGACGATGGCGATGCGCTCGTTGAACACCCGGCGCAGGTCGTCCTCGCTCTGATACGACATCAGCATCGCCTGGTCGGTGCGCTTGCGCATCTGCTCTGCGGCCAGATCGGCCTGGCGCTGCTGCTCGCTGGCCGCGGCGGCGGCGCGCTCGTCGCTGCTCATCGCGCGCTGCACCTCGGCGCTGCGCAGCCCGCTCTTGGCGTTGAACTCGTCGCGCGCCTGGTTCACCGCCTCCGGCGGCAGCGTATCGCTGCACACCCGGGCGCCGTTCTGGTTCCAGCAATACAGTTTCTTCGCCGCCGACTTGTCCTGCGCGATGGCAGGCGCGGCGGCCAGGGCCGCCATGACGGCGGCGCATAACGCCAAACGTGTGTATCTCGGCATCATCGCAGCCCCCTGTCGCCTGCCGTCAGCCTGTGGTGTCGGTCCCGTAGCGGCCACGATAGGCCAGCAGGGGCTCCCGGTAGCCGACAAGGTCGGCGTTTCCTGCCGCAAAAGCAAGCAGGTCGGCCAGGTTGGCCACCGCGATCACCGCAATGCCGGCCTCGGCCGCCACCGCCTGCGCCGCCGAGCGGCGGTCCTGCTCGGAGGCGATCTCCTGCCGGTCCAGCGCCACCACGATGCCGGCCGGGGTGCCGCCGGCTGCGCGGATGATGCCCAGCGCCTCGCGGATTGCGGTGCCGGCGGTGATCACGTCGTCCACGATCAGCACCTTGCGGCCGGTCAGCGGCGCCCCGATCAGGCTGCCGCCTTCGCCATGGTCCTTGGCTTCCTTGCGATTGAACGCCAGCGGCAGGTCGCGGCCGCGTCCTGCGTAGGCACAGGCCAGCGCCGTTGCCAGCGGGATGCCCTTGTAGGCCGGCCCGAACACCAGATCGAACTCCACCCCGGCCGCGTCGATCGCATCGGCATAGCACTGCGCCAGCCGCGCGGTCTTGGCCCCGGAATCGAAGCGCCCGGCATTGAAGAAGTAGGGGCTCAACCGCCCGGACTTGAGCGTGAACTCGCCAAAGCGCAAGGCATCGGCGTCCAGGGCCAGCTGCAGGAATCGGGTGCGGTGGTCGGTCATGGTGACGAGATTGGGGAGTGGGGATTCGGGATTGGAAAGCATAGCCGGTCGCGCCTTGCGGCATCCGCCGATGCGGTACGCTTTCGCCAATCCCCAATTCCCACTCCCGAATCCCGGCTCTTCATCTATGCGCATCATCAGCTTCAACGCCAATGGCCTGCGATCGGCCGCCAGCAAGGGCTTTTTCGACTGGTTCGTCGCCCAGGACGCGGATGTGCTGTGCATCCAGGAGACCAAGGCCCAGGAACACCAACTGGCCGGGCCGGAATTCCTGCCGGCCGGCTACAAGGCCTGGTTTCGCGACGCCAGCACCAAGAAGGGCTACAGCGGCGTGGCGATCTACGCCCGGCGCGAACCCGACGAAGTGCGCAGTGCGCTGGGCTGGCCCGAGTTCGACGAAGAAGGGCGCTACATCGAGGCGCGTTTCGGCAACCTGAGCGTGGTGTCCTTCTATATTCCCTCCGGCTCGTCGGGCGAGGTGCGCCAGGACTACAAGTTTCAGGTGATGCAGTGGCTGCGGCCGATCCTGGACCAGTGGCTGGCCAGCGGCCGCCAGTACGTGCTGTGCGGCGACTGGAACATCGTGCGCACCGCGCTGGACATCAAGAACTGGAAGTCCAACCAGAAGAATTCCGGCTGCCTGCCGCCCGAGCGCGACTGGCTCAACGGGCTGTGCGCGGATGCGGCAAGCGAGGCCAGCGCCGCCGATGGGCGAGGCTGGGTCGACAGCTACCGCGTGTTGCATCCGCAGGGCCAGGACTACACCTGGTGGAGCAACCGCGGTGCCGCGCGCGCCAACAACGTGGGGTGGCGCATCGACTATCAACTGGTCACCCCCGGCCTGCGCGAGGCACTGCAGGCCTGCGCGATCTACCGCGAGCAGCGCTTCTCCGACCATGCGCCGTATGTCGTGGATTACGCACTGTGAGTGAGGCCGCACAGTGGATCGGCGCTGGACTGGGCAGGAGTGCCGCTACTCGGGATTGGCGCGCGTCCGGTGGCGTGGCGCAGGCAGGCATCGCGCGCATGCGGGCGGTAGCGCGCCGCAGCGCAAGGGCTGCAGATCCTTCAGGGTGCCGATTGTGCGTTTGCGTCAGCCCTGCCCGCGCCGCGGTCGGTAACACTGCCCGCGCAGCATCGACCAGCATCCGATCCCACCGGCCGCACGCATGAGCAAGCCCGCACCCAGGTACAAAGGCCTGCGCGGGATCCGGCAAGCCTTCGCCACGCCATCGGCGGCGACCATGGCATTGTTGGGTTTCGGCAGCGGCCTGCCGTTCCTGTTGATCGCCTCGCAAACGCTGTCCACACGGTTGCGTGATGTCGGGCTGGACTTGGGCAGCATCGGCCTGATCAGCCTGGCCAGCTTCTTCTATCTGCTCAAGTTCCTGTGGGCGCCGCTGATCGACCGCTACGCGTTTCCGCTCACCGCCTTCCTCGGCCGCCGCCGCTCCTGGCTGCTGGTCGCGCAGATCGGCGTCACCATTGGTTTGGTTGCGCTGGCATTCTCGCGCCCGGACCTGAGCGTGACGGGGCTGGTGAGCTGGGTGCTGTTCGCCTCGTTCTGGGGCGCCACCCAGGATTCGGTGGTGGACGCCTACCGCATCGAGATCGCACCGGAAACCGCGCAGGCAGCGCTGGCCGCGACCTACACCCTGGGGTACCGCATCGGCCTGATCCTGGGCGGCGCCGGTGCGCTGTACATGGCCGAATACCTCGACTGGACCTGGGCGTACCTGGGCATGTCGGCGCTGATGCTGCTGCCGATCATCACCACGCTGGTGTGCCGCGAGCCCGACCGACCCGAAGCCACGGTGGTCCGCCGCGTCGATGTGGCAGGAGCATTCTGGCAACCCATCTCCAGCTTCTTTTCCGGCAACGGCGTGGCGTTAGGGGTCGTGCTGCTACTGTTCGTGGGCTTGTACAAGTTCCCGGACCAGGTGATCGGCGTGATGGCCGGGCCGTTCTATCTGGATTCCGGCTACACCAAGGCCGATATCGCCACCGTCTCCAAGCTGTTCGGCGTGTGGATCGGGATTGTCGGTGCCTTTGCCGGCGGCGCGGCGGTGGCGGCATTCGGCTTCCGTCGCATGTTGCTGGTGGCTGCGCTGGGTGTGGCGCTGTCCAACCTGGCGTTCCTGCTGATGGCGCACAACCCGGGCAAGCTGTGGGCCTTCTATGCGGCGCTCAGCGCCGACAACCTGTTCCAGGGCTTCGCAGCCACCGTGCTGGTGGCCTTCATGTCGTCGCTGACCGACCGCAACTTCACCGCCACGCAATACGCATTGTTGGTATCGCTGGCCAATCTGCCGGGCAAGTTCGCTGGCGGCGTGTCCGGGTTTCTGGTCCAGGCCACGTCCTACAGCACCTTCTTCATCCTCAGCGCGCTGACGGTGATCCCGACCCTGCTGCTATTGGCCTGGCTCTGGCCGCGCCTGCTGGCACACGACAGGCAGCCGGATTGAAACCGCCGTCAAGGTTGTCGATGATGCCGACGGGGCACTGCATCGCACGAGGAAGGGCATGACCGATCTGGTGTTGCGTGACATCGATCCGCTGCTGGTGGACCGCATCCGCCGCATTTCCGTCGCACGGGGCTGGACCCAGCACCAGACCGTCATGCATCTGCTCGAACAAGGCCTGTTCGCCAGCGAATACGAAGTCACCGGCGGCCTGCAGCATCCAGAAGTCGATGCCCTGGCCGAAGCGATTGCCGCGCTCAAAGCGCTGCCGGCCGGGAACAATCCCTAGCGGCAGGCGAACTGCGGCGGCTGCCAGGCAGGGTTGGAAAGGGCCGATCCGCAACACGCGCAGCGGTGGAGCATCCTGACCCTCAACCAGCGGGCCACCTGATCGGCGCCAGGCAAGCCCGTTCCAAGCCCGGATGGCAGCCGGCCACAGCCCACGTTCGCCCCAAGCTTCTAATCCTCTTGCGCCGGCTGCTGGCAATGGCCTGGGAAGACCCTCAGGCTGGATGGATCGCCCCCAGCAACCGCGGCCGCGCCGCGCCGGTGACCGACGGCAGGTTTGCCGGGCGCCCGGCCAGGAGTTCGGCCGCCAGCCAGGCAAACCCCATCGCTTCCAGATAATCCGGATCCAGCCCATGCCGCGCGCTGGATTCCACCACCACCCCCGGCAGCCGTGCCGCCAGGCGTGCCATCAGCACCGGATTGCGTACGCCGCCGCCACAGACCAGCACCCGGCGGGTTTGCGGTTGCAGCCGCAGCAAGGCGTCGGCCACGGTGGCTGCGGTGAGTTCCAGCAAGGTCGCCTGCACATCGGCCGGGCGCAGGCGCGCATCGCCCATCGCCTGCATTATCCAGGCCAGGTGGAACTGCTCGCGCCCGGTGCTCTTGGGCGGCGCCAGCGCAAACCACGGGTCGGCCAGCAACGCCTGCAGCAGGCGCGTATCCACCTGGCCGCTGGCCGCGAACGCACCGTCGGCATCGAATGCGCTGCCGTGATGCTGCTGGCACCAGCTGTCCAGCAGCGCGTTGGCTGGCCCGGTGTCGAAGCCCAGCACCGTGCCCTCGCGCGGGATCAGGGTCAGGTTGCCGATGCCGCCCAGGTTGAGCACCGCGCGGTCTTCATCGCCCGTACCCAGCATGGCCAGATGAAACGCCGGCATCAGCGGCGCGCCCTGTCCACCGGCAGCGACATCGCGGCGGCGGAAATCGGCCACCGTGGTCAGGCCGGTGTGCTCGGCGATCCGGCTGGCATCGCCGATCTGCCAGGTAAAGGCCAGATCCCCGTTTGGCCGGTGGCGGATGGTCTGCCCATGCGAGCCGATCGCGCGAATACGTGCGCGCGCCACCCCGGCCTCGTCGATGAGCTGGTTGGCGGCGGCGGCGAACGCCAGCCCCACCTGCGCATCCAGCCGCCCAAGCGCATCGATGGCGACCGTCTCCGCGCCCTGGCCCAGCGCAACCAGCAGTTCGCGCAACGCTGGCGCCCACGGCACCGTGATGCCCGCCACCAACGCGCAGCGGCGATGACTGTCGTCGGCAAAGCGCACCAGCGCCGCGTCGATGCCGTCGGCGCTGGTGCCCGACATCAGGCCCAGGTAAAGCGGGGGGTCAACGTGTTCCAAAGCAGGCATGCCGAAGCCGGAAATGCAAGGTCGGCCAGCTTGTGCAGCTAGGCCGTGGCCGTCAACCCGTCTGGCGCTCGACACCAATGAGCAATACCCGCATCGCGGCCGGGCCCAAGGCCTGGATGGGTGCCCTTTCGGACAGCGGCCGTCCCGGTCCCCCGCAGGTCGCGGGCATTGCTGGCGAGTACGCTTCAGCTCGGCGCGATAGGCTGGCAAGACCTGCCACGGCGAGTGGAACGTGTCGACACGTATGGCGTGCAGCGAGCCGCGGCGAGCCGTTGGGCTGTTACCCAGCCATGCAACGTGGCCCCAATGCCGGGGCCACCTTCTGCTCGATCAACGCCGCCTGGCCGCCACCGCCGTTGCCCGGCCGTGCGCGCTCAGCCGCGCGACTTACCCCTGGCCGGCTTGCCGGCGTCGGCGTCAGCGTAGATCAGCTTCTCCATGCCTTCGATACGCGCCATCGCCGGTGCGGTCTGCGCGCGGAAGGCGGCCAGTTCGGCGCCCTGCAACGGCTCCGGCGGCGGCATGGTCACCGACATCGGATTGCGCTGCTGCCCGCCCACGCGGAATTCGTAATGCAGGTGCGGGCCGGTCGCCAGGCCGGTCATGCCGACATAGCCGATCACCGTGCCCTGGTTGATGCGCTGGCCGGCCTTGATCTTGCCGAAGCGCGACATGTGACCATACAGCGTGCTGTAGTTCCTGCCGTGGTCCAGGATCACCACATTGCCATAGCCGCGCTGGGTGCCGACGAACACCACCCGCGCATCGCCGGCGGCCATGATCGGCGTGCCCGAGGCGGCCGCGTAATCCACGCCCTTGTGCATGCGCATCGTGCCCAGCACCGGGTGCCGGCGCGCACCGAAGGTGGAACTGATGCGGCTATAGGCCACCGGCATGCGGATGAAGCTCTTCTTCAGCGGCCGACCGGTGATGTCGTAGTACTCGGCCGGCTTGCCGGCGCGTTCGAAGCGGAAGCCGGTGTAGGTCTTGCCGCCGGTGGTGAAGGTCGCCGCCAGGATGTCGCCGGTGTTGATCCGCTCGCCCTCGCGCCAGGTCTCGTCCATCACCACGCTGAAGCGGTCGCCCGGCTGCAGGTCCTTGTCGAAGTCGATGTCGTACTTGAAGATCTCGTCGGTCATGATCGCCACCGCGGCCGGCGACAACCCGGACTTGTCGGCCGAGGCGTACAGCGAGCTGGTGATCTCGCCACTGGCCACCACCGTACGCGTGGTCGTCGCCCGCTCGGTCACCTTCTCGCGCACGCTGTCGCCCAGCAGGCGCAGTTCCACCCGGTGGCTGTCGTCGCGATCGAAGCGCAACGCCCGCAGCTGTCCCGGCGTCGGCATATCGAATGCGATCTCGGTCCCCGGATGCAGCTTGGTCAGCGCCTCCTTGGTGCCGGGATGGGACAGCACCTGATACATCACCGTGGTCGGAATTCCCAATTCGCCGAACAAGGTGCTCAGCGTCTGTCCCGGCTTAACCTGCAGGATCTCCCATTCGGTACTCGGTGCCAGCTGCTTGCGGCTGGGCACCAGCGGCGGCAGCGGCAACGCCAGCGTGGAATGGCTGGACAGCGGTGTGTCGATCGCATTGGAGAAGCCGGGCACAATGGTCGCGACCATCGCGCCGATGGTCGCGAACAGGCTGGCGTGGATCCAATGACGGCGTGTCCAACGATCGTTGAACGCGGCCGGCAGATGCGCCTTGAGCTTGCGATGCAGTGCAGTGTCGTGGAGAACGTGGAGGCGTTCGTGGAAGCGCCGCTTGCGTGCACGGCCCTGCTCGGAGTTCTGCATCGTTCAATGTCCTCGATGGCTCGAAGTGCGAGCCCAATCGCCGGTACCATAGACAGGCTGTAACAGCGCGTCAAACCATTGAGCCTGTTCATTATTTTCGCTTGGCGCTAAATTAACTTGCGTTTAACCTCATTCATGTTGTTGACGGCAATTGCCGCTGGAGTCCGTCGTTGGCCACTATCGAAGAATCCCTCGCACTCATCGGCCGTGGCGCCGACGAGATCCTCAAGCTCGATCAGCTCCAAGCCCGCCTGAAATCGGGCGTACCGCTGCGGGTGAAGGCCGGCTTCGATCCCACCGCGCCGGACCTGCACCTGGGCCACACCGTGCTGCTCAACAAGATGCGGCAATTCCAGCAGCTCGGGCACCAGGTCATCTTCCTGATCGGCGACTTCACCGGCATGATCGGCGACCCCAGCGGCAAGAACGTCACCCGCAAGCCACTCAGCCGCGAGGACGTGCTGGCCAATGCACGCACCTATGAAGAGCAGGTCTTCAAGATCCTGGACCGCGAGCGCACCGAAGTGCGCTTCAACTCCGAGTGGTTCGGGCAGATGACCGCGGCGGACATGATCAAGCTGTCCGCCCAGCACACCGTGGCCCGGATGCTGGAGCGCGACGATTTCGCCAAGCGTTTCACCGGGCAGCAGCCGATCGCCATCCACGAGTTCCTCTATCCGTTGGTCCAGGGCTACGACTCGGTGGCCTTGAAGGCCGATGTCGAGCTGGGCGGCACCGATCAGAAGTTCAACCTATTGATGGGCCGAGGCCTGCAGGAGCATTACGGCCAGGCCCCGCAGATCGTGCTGACCATGCCGTTGCTGGAAGGCCTGGACGGCGTGGCCAAGATGTCCAAGTCGCTGGGCAATTACATCGGCATCAATGAGCCGGCCATCGACATCGTCACCAAGACCATGAAGATCGGCGACGAGCTGACCTGGCGCTGGATCGATCTGCTCTCCTTTGAGATCGGCGTGGCCGAAGCGGCGCGGCTGAAGGAGCAGGTCGCAACCGGCGAGTTGCACCCGCGCGATGTCAAATTGCGGCTGGCGCGCGAATTGGCCACGCGTTTTCATGATGCGGCCACCGCTGAGCAGGCGATCGCAGGCTGGCATGCCGTGGTGACCGGGCAGGGCGACACCAGCCTGTTGCCCTTGCAGGAAGTCGCGGTGCCGGCCGAGGGTCTGCGAATCGCCAGTCTGCTGACCGCAGCTGGTCTGACGCCAAGTAATTCCGAAGCGACGCGCAAGCTGAAGGAGCGCGCGGTCAAGATCGACGGCGAAGTCATCGAAGATGCGGCGCATACGCTCGTCCCGGGGTTTGAGGGCGTGATTCAGGTCGGCAAGCGCAACTTCGCCCGTGTGATGCTGGTCAACGACTGACGCGTGCCAGCCTGCTGCAGAGCGGCAATCGCATGGGCTGCCGATTCCTCTATACGCGGTGACGTCAGCTGCGGCGACACGTTCAGACCACGAATGCCAGTGGGGTTTGCGCGGCAGCGCAAGGTTTCAGGAAGATTCGTGAAATATTTTTCACAAATCACTTCCCAAAACCGTTTAGCAGGCATATAGTTCGCCTCCCCCGACGCAACCGAGCCGCAAACGCGGCGACGACGCAGACAGGGTTCGGAAATTCCCTGATATAGGGTGTTGACGAAACGCAAAAGCCGGCTATGATGGGCGGCTCGCTACACGGAAAGCTGCTTCGGCAGGTGGAGGTGCAGCGGCGGCAAC